>NZ_JBREGJ010000001.1:0-1525000 GCF_052906545.1 Achromobacter sp. CSND-B12
GTTGATGCGCACGTCGTTGTATTCCCAGTACGTGCCGGGCGCTTGCAGCGGACGCGCCTCGCCCTTCCTGCCGTCGGGCGGCGCGCCGAAGGTGACGGCGCGGTAGCGGTCGGCCTGGTCGGAGACGCCGAAGCGCTCGCCTTCCCATTCGCTGGTCTGCTGCAGCAGATGGCGCCAGGTGATCCGCGCATTGCGGCCGTGGTCGAAGCCGATGCCGGGCACGCGCTTGCCGACCGGTTCATCGACATCCGGCAACAGGCCGCGGTCGTGCGCCAGTCCGGCCAGGATCGCCAGGTACAGCTTGGCCACGCTGAAGGTCAGGTCGGCGCGGTCGGGCTCGCCCCACGATGCGATCTCGCGGCCCTCGCGCAGCACCACGCCCGAGACCGGGCCACGGTCGTGGATCGGCCCCAGCAGGCGGTTCCAGGGCGGCGGATCGTTCTGGTGCACGCCGAAGACACCATCGACGCTGCGGTCCCAGGCGGTTTCGTGATCGTTGGCGAACTCGATCGCCTGCTGCATGAGCGCGTTCATTGATTTCCCTTGTCTTGTCGTAGGCCAGTGGCCCTGGGAGTATATCCATCCGCCCGCCGGGCGATATCGCCTGCGGCAATAAGCAAGGCGTGAATCAATCGTTGGCGCGGCGGCGCGCGGCCGGTAGAGTCCAACGCCCCGCATCATCGAACCCGTTGCCAATTCCATGTCCCTTGCCGCCCGCGTGCCTTCCCGTCTTTCCGCCCTGCTCCTGGCCATCGCCGCCACCTGTGCCGGCGCCGCCCATGCCGAACAACGCGTCATCCGCATCGTGGTGCCGTATGGCACGGGCGCGGTGCAGGACACCATCGCCCGCGCCATCGGCGACGAGCTGGGCCGGACCCTGGACGCGTCGATCGTGATCGAGAACCGCGCGGGCGCCGGCGGCACCGTGGGCACCGCCCAGGTGGCGCGCGCCGCGCCCGACGGCAATACGCTGGTGCTGGCCGCGGCCAGCCACCACATCGCCGGTTATCTGTACAAGAACCTGAGCTATGACCCCTACAAGGATTTCACCGGCGTGGCCTACCTGGGCAACACCGGCTACGTCATCCTCGCGTCGGCCGGGCTGAAGGTGGCCAACACGGCCGAGTTCATCCAGGCGGTCAAGGCAAAACCGGGCGCCTACGATTACGCCTCCGCCGGCAACGGCAGCGCCTCGCACCTGGGCATGGCGTCGTTCCTGAGCGCCGCCGGCGCGCAGATGCAGCACATCCCCATGAAGTCCACCGGCGACGCCGTGACCGAGCTGCTGGCCGGCCGCGTGCAGGCCGTGACCGCCGCCACCATCGGCGTGACCGGCTACCGCAACGATCCGCGCGTGACGTTCCTGGCCTACACCGGCAAGCAGCGCTCGCGCTTCGCGCCCGACCTGCCAACCGTGGCCGAGAGCGGCCTGCCCGGCTATGCCTTCGATTCGTGGCTGGGCCTGCTGGCCCCCGCCGGCATCGCGCCGGCCGAGCGCGACAAGCTCAACGCCGCCGTCAACAGCGTGCTGGCCGATCCCAAGGTGCAGGCGCGCCTGGCGGCGCTGGGCGTGGAGGCCGAAGCCAGGTCCCCGGCGCAGTTCCAGGAACTGCTGAAAGCGGATTGGGACGCGGCCGGCAAGCTGGTGGCGGCCTCGGGCGCGCGGGTGGAATAGGCGCCGGGCCACGGGCCGGCCACGGCGTCAAGCGACGCGGCCGGCACAGGCGGCCTGGACCCGGGCGGCGGCCGGGCCCGCCTGTCAGCGCTGGCGCACGCCTTCCAGGAACATGTTGGTGATGAATTCGGCCAGCGCCTCGCGCTCCTCGGCGTCGGGACCGCGGCGCGCAAAGCGCTCTATCACGCCCATGAAGGCGTGCGACAGCCATGCCGGCGGGATGTCCTTGCGAAACACGCCGGCGCGCTGGTCGATGCGGATGTTCTCGGCAATCATCTCGACCAGCTCGTCCTTGAGCGACTCGGCCGCATCGACCTGGAAAAAGCCGATGCGCGTCAGGTTGGGGTCCTCGCCCAGGATGTCCAGCCAGTTGGTCACGCCCCGGCGCACGCGTTCCTCGACGGGCAGATTCTGCTGATCCTCATAGAGGCGCGCCTGGCAGACTTCCTGCCGCAGGCGCTGGGCGAACATGCCCACGAGTTCATCGTAGGCCGCCTGCTTGCCGGCGAAATACTGATAAAACACCGGTTGCGTCACGCCCGCCCGGGCGACAATGTCGCTGATCCGGGTGTGCTGGAACCCGCGCTCGGCGAACTCCGCCGCCGCGACCTCCAGAAGTTGCAACCGGGTGCGCTCACCTTTCGTCAAACGCTTTTCTTGCGGTACAGAGGGGGGTAGTGCCGTCGTCATCGCGTGAAAATACTATCCTTCGGCCCTTTTAGCCATACATTCCTGCATACATAGAAACCCTGATGATCCGATTGCCGCGCCTGCTTCGCCTTGGTTGCGCCGCCGCGTTCACGCTGGCCCTGTCTGGCTGCATACCCTACCCGGCCCACAAGACTCTGCAGCCGCAGTCCGCCATCACCGTCCAGGACGAAGCCGGACGGCCGGTGGCCGACGCGCGGGTGGTGCTGATCGCCGCCGCCTATCCCTATGGCTATGACCGGTTCCGCAACGAGCAGCGCACCGACGCCGAGGGCCGCGCCAGCTTCGAGGCCCGCCATGAGTGGCGTGTCGAAATGCTGGCGATCCATGGCGCGGAGGTGTTCTTCTGGAACTGGTGCGTCGAGAAGCCGGGTTACGTCACCCACGCCACCCATGACCGCAATGCCGAGGCCTTCGACCCGCGCCCGGTGGTCCGCCTGCGGGCCGGCGAATCGACGACTTGTGACAATCCGCGGGGATCGCCCTTCATGCGCGACCAACCGGCGGCGCCCAGGCCGGCCCAGGCCGCGCCCGCGCGGGAAACGGCAGGCGGCAGCGCCGGCCCGTCGCCAAGCCCCTGAAATCACTTGAAATCTTCATAAATCTTGACACACCTGCCGCGTGGCGGCGGCGGTACATTACGGTATCGCCAGCCTGCGCAGCACGCGCACGCCTGGCGGCTCAGGAGCAAGATCATGAAGCGGTTCACGGGTCGCATGGTCGGCGTTGCGCTGGCCCTGGCCTTGGCAAGTTCCCCCGCCCTGGCGGGCGGGTATCGCGGTGGCCACCATGGGGGCTACCACCATCATCACGGCGGCGGTGGCGGCGGCAGCGGCTGGTGGATCGGCGGCGCCTTCGCGCTCGCGGCCACCGGGCTGATCCTGGCGGCCAATTCCGGCCCCTCTTACGCGCAGACCGGCGTCTATGCGCCGGGCGTGTCCTACACCAGTCCGCCGGTGTACGCGGCGCCCGTCTATGAGACGCCGCCGGTGTACAGCGCGCCCCCGGTCTACCAGGAGCCGGCGCAATACGCGCCGGTGCAATACGAGGCGGCGCCGCCCGCCAACACGGCGCAGGCCAGCGCCTCGACCGATTGCCAGCGCTGGGCCATGAACCAGAGCGGCTACGACCCGGCGACCATCTCGCAATGGACCACCCAGGTCATGGTGGACAGCTACAACCACGCCATGGATTCCTGCATGAACAGCCGCGGCTACCGCGCCAACTGAGGCTGGCTTGCCCGGACACGACGAGCGCCCCGCGGGGCGCTCGTGGCAATTGGCGCCGACGCCGCGGCACCGCGAACGGCCGCGGGCGGCACGGCGGACAGCCGTGGGCCTCAGGCCCGCCGGCCGCCCCAGCCGCGCCAGGCGAAGAACAGGCCGGCCGCCAGGGCCAGCGCGGCCGGCAGAATCCAGACGAAACCGCTGTCGGTGTAGACCACCTGGTCGACCGGGTCGTAATAGCGGCCCAGTTCGTTGAAGTCCCATTTCAGGTATTGCTGATACCAGAGCCAGCCGAAAAAGGCCGCGCACGACAGCGACACCACCGCGCCGACCCGCGCCAGCAGGCGCCCGCGGCCAAGCCCCGCGAGCAGCCGCCAGGCCGACAGCACACCGGCCGCCACCGCCACCAGCACCAGCCAGTCGCCGACGTTAAAGCCCATCGCCGGCCTCCAGCCGTGCCAGACAGGCGTCGGCCTCGGCCCATTGGTGTTCGCTGAATACCCGCAGGCCCGCGTCCGCCAACAGCCGCGCGGTGACGCCGACGCCCGCCTGCCGCTGGCCGGAGAAGCTGCCGTCGTAGACGTAACCGCTGCCACAGGAAGGGCTGCCCTCCTTGAGCACGGCGATGCGGATGCCGCGTCGCCGCGCCGCCTCCAACGCCTGTTGCGCGCCGTCGACGAAGGGCCGGGTCGCGTCCTCGCCGGACACCGTCATCACCCGAGCGCGCCCGGACAGAACCGCGGTCGCGTCGGCGCCGGGTTCGATCTCGGCCGGCGGACGCGGGATCGGCAGGCCGCCGGCCACCTCGGGACAGACCGACACCACCCGGCCGGCATCGAGCCAGCGGGCCAGCACGTCGTGGCCGCCGGTCACCGAGCGGCCGTCGTAACGCACGGGATGGCCGAGCAGGCAGGCACTGACAAGAACGTATTGCATGGGGATTTCCGGGCTGACGAGGCGGGCGCATTCGGATATGCGCCCATGGCAGGCGTCATCATAGAACAGCCCGGCGCCGTGCCCGGCACGGCTGATCGCCGGATGCCGGCCCGCGCGGGCTCACTCCCGGGCCGTCTCCAGCCATTGCCGCAGCGCCGGGTCGCGCACCTGCAGCACCTCGAACAATCCCAGCGCGCGCAAGGCCGGCAACGCCTCGCGCAGGTCGGCGGCAGCGCGTTCACGGGCCGGCGGCGTGGTGGCGGCGTCGCACCACAGGCGCGCGTTCGCCAGGAACGCGCCCACCGTGCCCTTGCGCACGGTCACGCCCTGGAACTCCGCGCTGTCGCGGTCGTCGGGCAACACATCCTGAGCTTTCATGGTTTTCTCCAGTGGGTGGGTACGGAAACCAGCTTAGTCGCGCGCGGCCGGCAAATCTGCGGTATTTTGGTCAATCCATACCGTTTTTTTGCCATTCATCCATGCCGTCCCTGCCCCGCCGCCCTTTCGCATGACACGTCCCGACGATCCCGCCTCGCCCCTGGTCGCCCCCGGGCTGGCCGCCGCTGGCGGCGGGCCGCGCCTGCTGGCGGTGCGCCGCCAGGACAAGGCGGTGCGCCAGACCGCCTTGCACCGGCATGCGCGCGGGCAATTGTTCGGCGCCTACCAGGGCTTGCTGACGGTGCAGGCCGGCGACCGCCAATGGGTCGCGCCGGCCGCGCACGCGCTGTGGGTGCCGCCCGATTGCCCGCATGGGTTGCGCTCGCATGGCCCCTATGCCGGCTACAGCGTCTACCTGAGCGCGGCGGCGTGCGCAGGCCTGCCCGATGCGCCGTGCGCCTTGCAGGCCTCCGCGCTGCTGCTGGCGGCGGTCGAGCGCGCCGCCGCTTGGCGCGACGAAACGTGGGATGCGGCGCGCCTGCGCATCGTCGAGCTGATCCGCGACGAGATCCGCACCCTGCCGCGCGCCGGCGACGGCCTGACGCTGCCACGCGATCCGCGGCTGCAGCGGCTGGCGCGAGCGCTGTCGGACGCGCCTGCCGACACGCGCCCGCTGGCGGCATGGGCGCACTGGATCGGCATGGCGCCGCGCACGCTGGCGCGGCGCTTCCAGGCCGAGACCGGCCTGACGCCGGGCGCCTGGCGCCAGCGCGCCCGCTTGATGCGGGCGCAGCAGATGCTGGCGGCCGGCCGCGGTGTGACGGCGGCCGCGCTGGAAGCGGGCTACGACAACGTCAGCGCCTTCATCGCCATGTTCAAGCGCGAACATGGCGTCACGCCGGGTCGTTATGCGGAGCAAGCGCCGCTGTCCGAATGAACGCGGCGCCCGATCGCGGCGATTGCCGCGAACCCGGATACCGGGCTTGGCGGCAGCGGCGTCCCGGCCGCTGACCCGCCCCGGCGGCAGGCGTGGCCGGCGAGGACAAATCGCCATGCCGGCCACGCCTGCCGCGCGGGCGGCTTATTCGGGATCGGCGCTCTTGCTTGCGGCGGTCTTGCGGGGCCGGCGGGCGCCGGTGGCCGTCTTGCGGGCGATTTTGCGAGCGGGTTTGGCGGGCGCGGCCTCGACGGCCTCGGCGCCCGCTTCGGCCGGGGCGGCTGGCGCGGCGACGCGATCTTCCGCCGCCCCGGCTTGGGCCGCGCTGTCGGCCTCCGCGCCCTTCGCGCGTGCCGAGCGCGTCGCGCCGCGGCCGCCACGGGCGCCGCGACGGCCCTTGGCCGGGGCCGCGTCGGTCGGCTCGACCGGTTCGTCTGGCACCTGCGCGTCGGCTCG
Source organism: Achromobacter sp. CSND-B12 (assembly GCF_052906545.1). Taxonomy (NCBI): domain Bacteria; kingdom Pseudomonadati; phylum Pseudomonadota; class Betaproteobacteria; order Burkholderiales; family Alcaligenaceae; genus Achromobacter; species Achromobacter sp. CSND-B12. The sequence continues at coordinate 6,317 of NZ_JBREGJ010000001.1, forward strand.
CTCCGGTGCGCCTATCGCGTCGACCACCGCTTCCAGCGGCGGCGCGTCGGGCAACGCGGGGGCCGCCGGCGAAACGTCGAACAGCGGCGCCTGCGCCGTTGCCACCTCCGGCCGCCCCGGTCCGCCCTGCCATGCCTGGCCGGCATCGTGGAATTGCGACTCATCCACGGACGCGCCGCGCTGGCCATCCGACCGCGCGCCCTCCTGGCGGCCGCCCCGGCTGTTGGCGCCCGCGTTCTTGCGGCCGCCGCGCGTGCCGCGCGCCGGCCGGGTCTCGGTGGTATCGGCCATGGAACCGGCCGGCTGCGCGTCGGCGGCGTCATGCGCCTCGACCGCCTGGACCCGCGCGGCGGGCCTGCCGCCCGCGCGCGCGGCCGCGCCGCCGGCGCTGTCGCGATACACGTAGGTGCCGGATTTTTCCTCGCGCCCGACCTCCAGGAAGCCGCGCGACTGCGCCTCGTCCAGCAGGTTGCCGAAGGCGCGAAAGCCGTAGTACGACTCGTTGAAGTCCGGCCGGCGGCGCTTGAGCGCGTCCTTCAGGGCCGAGGCCCAGATCTTGCCGCTGTCGCCGCGCTCGGCCATCAGCGCCTCGAAGGTCTCGACCACCATGTCGACCGCCTGGGTCTTGCGGGCCTCCAGTTCTTCCTTGCGGCGGCGCTCCTCGTCGGGCGAACGGCGCTGGCCGGCGTTGCCGCCGCCGCGATTGTCGCGGCGCGCGTCGGCGGCGCGCTGGCCTTCGCGGGCCAGGTCGTCATAGAAAATGAACTCGTCGCAGTTGGCGATCAAGAGGTCGGAGGTGGACTGCTTGACGCCCACCCCGATCACCTTCTTGTCGTTCTCGCGCAGCTTGGACACCAGCGGCGAGAAGTCGGAATCGCCGCTGATGATGACGAAGGTGTTGACGTGCGACTTGGTGTAGCAGAAGTCCAGCGCATCCACCACCAGCCGGATGTCGGCGGAATTCTTGCCCGACTGGCGCACGTGCGGGATTTCGATCAGCTCGAAATTGGCCTCGTGCATCGGCGCCTTGAATTCCTTGTAGCGCTCCCAGTCGCAATAGGCCTTCTTGACCACGATGCTGCCCTTGAGCAGCAGGCGTTCCAGCACCGGCCGGATGTCGAACTTCTGGTACTTGGTGTCGCGCACGCCAAGCGCCACGTTCTCGAAGTCGCAAAAAAGCGCCATGCTGACGTTTTCGTTGGCTGCATTCATGTGTTTTTCTCCGTTGCCGCGGCCGCCCCGAGCCGGTAGCCCGGGGGACGATTGGCCGCCGATTGGCTGTGTCCAGGCCGACCATGATATACATTCCCGTCCCTCCCCCCACCCGGACCGCCATGCCCGCCGTGCCCGACCTGCCCGCCCTGGACACCCGACGCCTGCTGCTGCGCCCCTTGAGCCTGGACGATGCGCCCGCCATCCAGCGCATCTTTCCGCAATGGGAAGTGGTGCGCTACCTGGCGGACCAGGTGCCCTGGCCCTATCCTGAGGACGGCGCCCGTACCTACGTGGAACAGGTGGCGCTGCCGGCGATGCGGCGCGGCATGCAGTGGCATTGGTCGCTGCGCCCGCGCGCCGAGCCGCAACGCCTGATCGGCATCATCAGCCTGATGCGCGACGAACCGGGCAACAACCGCGGTTTCTGGCTCGACCCGGAATACCGCGGCCAAGGCTACATGACCGAGGCCAGCGAGGCGGTCACCGCCTATTGGTTCGACGTGCTCGGGCAGCCGGTGCTGCGGGCGCCCAAGGCGGCGGCCAACGAGGGCTCGCGCCGGCTGTCGGAGCGGACCGGGATGCGGCTGGTGGCGACCGAGGAACGCGGTTTCGTCTCGGGCCGCCAGCTGGCCGAGATCTGGGAGATCACGCGCGACGAATGGCGCGCCCGGCATCCGCCGGCCGTCTGAAACCAAATCCGGCCCCGATTATTCTCCTGGGGCCCCGCGCCCGGACGCCGGTTCAAGCCGGCGCTTACCGCCCCTTTCGCCCCGTTTTCCGACGGATTGGCGCGACCCGCCCGTGGCTAGAATTTGCCACCATCCCGCATTCCGTGAACCGGATGCGCTAGCTATCGGGCAAGATCCATGAATCCGTCTACCGTCATCGGCGCCGTTGTCGGCCTGCTCACCCTGGTCATCGTCATCGCGCTGGCCGCCACCAACCCCGGCATGTACTTCAACCTGCCGGGCCTGGCCATCGTGCTGGGCGGCACCTGCGCCGCGCTGTTCATCGCCTACCCGCTGTCCGAAGTGATGCGGGTGTTCAAGCTGGTGGTCACGGTGTTCCGCAGCGACCAGCACGACCAGCAGCGCGACATCGAGGAGCTGGTCAACATGGCGCAGCTGTGGATGAACACCGACGTCCACAAGGTCGAACAGGAACTCAAGAAGGTCAGCAATCCGTTCCTGCGCACCGGCGTGCAGCTGATCATCGACAACACCCCCGAAGACCAGATCATCGAACTGCTGCAATGGCGCGTGGCGCGGCTCAAGGCCCGCGAAATGGCCGAAGCGCAGATGTTCCGCGTGATGGCCACCTTCGCGCCGGCCTTCGGCATGCTGGGCACGCTGGTCGGCCTGATCAACCTGATGTCGGTGCTGGGCGACGGCAGCATGACCACCATCGGCCAGCAGCTGGCCATCGGCCTGATGACCACCTTCTACGGCATCCTGCTGGCCAACCTGGTGTGCAAGCCCATCGCCGTCAAGCTCGAACGCCGCACCGCCCGCCGCGTCGAGTCCATGAACATGGTGCTGCAGGGCATCTCCATGATGTGCGAGAAGCGCGGCCCGGCCGTGGTGCGCGAAACCCTGAACTCGTTCGTCATGCACGTCGAGGACGAAATCTACGACGGCGGCGCCGCCGCGCCGCGCGCCAAGGCCGAGGGCCAGGTGTCCGCCGCCGCCAACAAGCCCGTGTCCATCACCCGCCCCGCCGCCGCGCGCCAATGAGCCTGATTTCCCCCTCCCTGGCGCAGCGGATCGAGCAGGCCCGCCAGGCCCAGTTGCGCGCGCAGAAGGCGGCCGCCAACAGCGGCTGGCGCCCCAGCAAGAGCGACCGCAAGGATCGCTACGCCCGCTGGCACGTCGATGAAACCGTCGAAAGCGATGCCGAGAACTGGCTGCTCAGCTACCTGGACCTGATCACCCTGCTGCTGGCCATGCTGGTGGTGATGCTGGCCGTGGCGCGCCTGCACGGCGGCTTTCCCGAGCCAGGCGAAACGCAGGTCGACATCGTCGGCAGCCTGGCGGCCAAGGGCCTGCCCGCCTACGACGGCGAATACGCCGAATTCGACATGCCGGCCATCCCCGCCAACTGGGCCGAACCCACGGCGCCGGCCGCGACGGCCAGCGCCGCCGCCGATGCCGCGGACAGCGATGGCGAGGTGGTGGCGCAAGCCGCCCCGCCCCTGAAGGCGCCGTCCAAGGAATCGCTGGGGCTGGCCGACCTGGGCAATTCGGTCGACGTCATCATCAACGAACAATCGGTCAGCTTCCGCATCAGCAACGAGCTGCTGTTCCCCTCGGGCCAGGCCACCCTCAGCCCGTCGGGCCTGGACGTGATCAAGCGGCTGGCCGCCATCCTCAACAAGAACGACTACCAGGTCTCGGTCGAGGGCCACAGCGATCCGGTGCCGATCCAGACGCGGCAGTTCGCCTCCAACTGGGAACTGTCCAGCAGCCGCGCCACCAGCGTGCTGCGCGAACTGGTGCGCGACGGCGTGGCCGGCAGCCGCCTGCGCGCGGTGGGCTACGCCGAGACCCGCCCGATCGAGTCCAACGACACCCCGGCCGGCCGCGCCGCCAACCGGCGCGTGGAACTGATCATGGACATCACCGCGCCGGCCAAGCCGGCGCAGGCCGAGGCCAAGGGGGACGCGGGCAAGCCGGCCAGCGCCGCCAACGGCAAGGCCGGCGCCCCCGCGCCGGCCGCCGGCAAGTCCTGACGCGCCAGCGTCTACCCCGAACCGGCCGCGGCCGGTTTTGTTTGACCGCGGATGTAAAGCAAACTTGACATCCCGTTCTGGCCCCGCCACAATGTCAAGCACGCTTTACACACCCGGAGAGGTCCCCCATGAATCAAACCCAGGCCAGGCGCCGCTACCTGAAGGAATTCGGCGCCGCCATCGCGCTCTACGTGGCCCTGGTGGCGCTGTCGGTGTATGCCGCCACGCTGCTGGAGCCGGGCGCGCCGCGCACCGCCCTGCTGGCCAGTCCGGTGCTGGCGATCCTGCTGGTCATCCGCGCGGTGGCGCGCCAGGTCCGCCGGGCGGATGAGTTCGTGCGCAAGATCACCGCCGAACACCTGGCCATCGCCGCCGCCGTGACCGCCGCCATCACCTTCGCCTACGGCTTCCTGGAGCTGGCCGGCTTTCCGCGCCTGAGCATGTTCTTCGTCTGGCCGCTGATGGCCGTCGCCTGGCTCGCCACCACTATCATCGACTACCTGCGCCATCGATGAAGAACCGGATCCGCGACCTGCGCGCCGAACGCGGCTGGAGCCAGGCGGCGCTGGCCGAGCAATTGGATGTCTCGCGCCAGACGGTCAACGCCATCGAGACCGGCCGCTACGATCCCAGCCTGCCACTGGCCTTTGCCATCGCGCGCGTGCTCGGCCAGCCCATCGAGGCCATCTTCCAGGAAGGCTGACGCGAACCTGTCCGGCGCGCCGCAAACAGCGTAATCTGGCGGCTGCCGGCGGGGCGCGACGCGCGCCAGCGCCGGCACATACGCCGACCTTGCCACCAGGAACCGTCCATGCCGTACATGCTTCTCATCGTCGAGCCCGCCGGCCAGCGCGCCGAGCGCACCCCCGAGCAAGGGCGCGACGTCTACGCCCAGATGGTGCGCTACGCCGAAGGATTGCAGGCGCGCGGCCTGCTGGCGCGCGCCGAATCCCTCAAGTCCGACGCCGACGGCGTGCGGCTGCGCGTGCGCGACGGCCAGCGTACGCTGGTCGACGGCCCCTTCGCCGAGGCCAAGGAGATGATCGGCGGCTTCTTCCTGCTCAACTGCGAGGATCGCGAACAGGCGCTGGCGCTGGCCGCCGAATGCCCGGCGGCGCGCTGGGCCACGGTGGAGGTGCGCGAGCTGGGGCCCTGTTTCATGTAGCGCCGGGTCGCTGCCGCGCGGGCTGGCGTAGCGGCCGGACTAGGTGTTTACCCTGATCCGCACGTCTCCCTGTCGATTCGCGCCCGCCTCATGCGTCGTGCCAGTACCGACCCTGCCGCGCCTTGTGGCCGGGCCCATCGATACCAGGAGATCCCCGATGCGATTCATGATCATCGTCCGCGCCAACGCCGACAGCGAGGCCGGCAAGCTGCCCGAGGCCAGCCTGCTCGACGCCATGGCGACCTACCACGAAGGCCTGGCCAAGGCCGGCGTGCTGCTCGACGCCAGCGGCCTGCAGCCTTCGTCCAAGGGCTGGCGGGTGCGCTACGACGAGCGCGGCCAGCGCCAGGTCATCGACGGGCCGTTCGCCGACACCAAGGAGCTGGTGGCCGGCTACACCATGATCCAGGTGCGTTCGCGCGAGGAAGCCCTGCAATGGACGCTGCGCTTTCCCGACCCCTTCCCCGGCCAGCCCTGCGAAATCGAGGTGCGCCAGCTGTATGAACTGGACGATTTCGGCCCCGGCAAGGAAATCGACCGCTTCCGCGAACTGCCCGGCAACGGCCAGTGAGCCGCGCCGCCCCTTCAACGCCCCACGCCACGAGACCCATCACGCACAAGCAGATCTTCGTCAATCTCCCCATCGCCGACATGGCCAAATCGCAGGCCTTCTTCAAGAGCCTGGGCTTCAGCTTCAATCCGCAGTTCACCAATGACCAGGGCGCCTGCATGGTCGTCAGCGACAACATCTACGTCATGCTGCTGGTAAAGGACTTCTTCCAGGGCTTCACCAACAAACCGGTCGTCGATGCCAAGGGCGCCACCGAATCCCTGATCGCGCTTTCGTGCGAAAGCCGCGCCGAAGTCGACGACCTGGTCGCGCGCGCCAAGGCGGCCGGCGGCACGGCGCCGCGCCCGCCGCAGGACCATGGCTTCATGTACGGACACGGCTTCGACGACCTGGACGGCCACATCTGGGAAGTGTTCTACATGGAACCCGGCGCGACGCCGCAGGCATGACCACGACGGCCGGATCGGCGGCAACCCACCGCGCCATCGAAGCCGTCTGGCGCATCGAGGCCGCCAGCGTCATCGCCGGCGTCGCGCGCCTGGTGCGCGATGTCGGCCTGGCCGAGGAACTGGCCCAGGACGCGCTGGTGGCCGCGCTGGAGCGCTGGCCGGCGACCGGCGTGCCGGACAACCCGGGAGCCTGGCTCATGACCACCGCGAAGAACCGCGCCCGCGACCGCTTGCGGCTGGACGCCATCCATCGCCGCAAGCACGAGCAGATCGGCCACGAACTGGAGGCGCTGCGGGCCGACGTCGAACCCGATTTCGTCGAGGCGCTGGACGCCGCGCGCCAGGACGACATCGGCGACGACCTGCTGCGCCTGGTGTTCACCGCCTGCCATCCGCTGCTGTCGACCGAGGCGCGCGTGGCGCTGACGTTGCGGCTGCTGGGCGGGCTGTCCACCGCCGAGATCGCGCGCGCCTTCTTGGCCTCGGAGTCGACCATCGCCCAGCGCATCGTGCGGGCCAAGCGCAGCCTGACGGCGGCGCGCGTGCCGTTCGAGGTGCCCGGGCCGCAGGAACGCGCGGCGCGGCTGGCCTCGGTGCTGGAAGTGATCTACCTGATCTTCAACGAAGGCTATGCCGCCACCGCCGGCGAAGACTGGATGCGCCCGGCGCTGTGCGACGAAGCGCTGCGGCTGGGCCGCATCCTGGCCCAACTGACGCCCGACGAGAGCGAGGTGCACGGGCTGGTGGCGCTGATGGAACTGCAGGCCTCGCGCCTGCATGCGCGCAGCGACGCCGAAGGCCGGCCGGTGCTGCTGCTGGAACAGGATCGCGGCCGCTGGGACACGCTGCTGATCCGGCGCGGCCTGGCCGCGCTCGCGCGCGCCGAAAGCCTGGGCGGCGCCAGCGGCCCGTACGCGCTGCAGGCCGGCCTGGCGGCCTGCCACGCCCGCGCGCGCCAGCCGCAGGACACCGACTGGGCGCGCATCGTGGCGCTGTATGACGCGCTGGCGCAGGCCATGCCGTCGCCCGTAGTGGAACTGAACCGCGCCGTTGCCGTGGGCATGGCCTTCGGCCCGCAAGCCGGGCTGGACCTGGCGGATGAGCTGGCGCGCGACCCGGCGCTGGCCAACTACCACTGGCTGCCGAGCGTGCGCGGCGACCTGCTGGCCAAGCTCGGGCGCCATGCCGAAGCGCTGGCCGAATTCGAGCGCGCCGCCGGTATGACGCGCAACGCCCGCGAGCGTGAAATGCTGCTGGCGCGGGCGCGGGCCATGCGCGCGCCTTGATGCCCCCGCCGCGCCGGATCGCCGCGGCCCGCCCGCCGGTCGGCGCCCGCGATGGCGCATGCCGATCCCGGGCGGACGTGCTTAAATCCCGCCATGGCCTCATCCCATCCCGCCGCCGGCGGCCTCCGCGCCGCGCCTGACACGCACGCCGAACCGCCGCTCGCGGGCGTGCCGCAGGCCTTCGACCATGCCGATGACCGCGCCGAATTCCGGCGCCTGGCGCAGCGGCCCGGCATCGAGCTGTACCGCGCCCACATCATCCGCCACGCCTTCGAGCCGCATACCCACGAAGCCTTCGGCCTGGGCGCCATCGAAGCCGGCGTGGAGCGTTTTCGCTACCGCGGCGCCGAGCACCTGGCGCCCTCGGGCTCGGTGGTGCTGATGAATCCCGACGAACTGCACACCGGCCGCGCCGAGACCGCGGGCGGCTGGCGCTACCGCATGGCGTACATCGACCCCGACGTGGTCGAGCAGGTGACGGGCGAGGCCGCCTGGTGGTTCGATTGCGCGGTGGGCCACGACCCCGCCGGCGCCCAACGCGTCACCGCCCTGCTGGACACCCTGTGGCGCGCGCGCGAGCCGCTGGCGTTCGATAGCGCCTTGTTCGCGTTGCTGGCCGAATTCCGCCGCCACGCCCGCGTGCCGCGACCGCCGCGCGCGCAAGGCGCGCCGCGTTTCGCGCCGGTCATCGACTACCTGCGCGCCAACCTGGCGCGCCGCCTGACGCTGGAGGAACTGGCCGCCGTCGCCGGCCTCAGTCCGTTCCACTTCCTGCGCAGCTTCCAGGCGCACTACCACGCCACGCCGCAGCAGACGCTGATGGCGCTGCGCCTGTTCGAGGCCAAGCGCCTGCTGGCCGCCGGCGAAACGCCGGCCCAGACCGCCCTGGCCGCCGGCCTGACCGACCAGGCCCACCTGACCCGCGCCTTCACCCGCCGCTACGGCGTCACGCCCGCCCGCTACCAGAAGCAGGTGCGGGCCTGAGCCGCCCGGCAGCCGCGCCAGGGTCGCGGCGCGCAGCAATCTGGTACAAGACCGGCCTCGCCAGCCGCCGCTAGACTGCCCCGTCTATCGCATACACGTAGGGAATCTTCATGTGGGCAGGAACCTTGTACGCCCTGGCGGCCGGATTGATGTGGGGGCTGGTTTTCGTCGGTCCGCTACTGCTGCCGGAATACCCCGCCGCCCTGCAATCGGTGGCGCGCTACCTGGCCTTCGGCCTGATCGCCCTGCCGCTGGCCTGGCTGGACCGCAAGGCGCTGCGCCAGCTCAGTCGCGCTGACTGGATCGAGGCCCTGAAGCTGGCCGCCATCGGCAACCTGCTGTACTACCTGTGCCTGGCCAGCGCCATCCAGCGCGCCGGCGGCCCGGTGCCGACCATGATCATCGGCACGCTGCCAGTGGTGATCGCCATCTGCGCCAACCTGCGCAACGCGCGCCGCGACGGCCGGCTGCCCTGGAAGCGGCTGGCGCCCTCGCTGGCGCTGATCGCGCTGGGCATCGCCTGCGTCAACCAGGCGGAACTGCAAGCCCTGCGCCAGCAAGCCGATGCCGACCTGTCGCGCTACGCGATCGGCGCCGTGCTGGCGCTGGGCGCGGTGGCGTGCTGGACCTGGTATCCGCTGCGCAACGCCGACTGGCTGCGCGACCATCCTGGCCGCAGTCCGCGCACCTGGGCCACCGCCCAGGGCGTGGCCACCCCGCCGCTGGCGCTGGCCGGCTATGGCCTGTTGTGGGGCGGCATGGCCGCCACCGGCAGTGGCTTCGACATGCCGCTGGGCCCGCGTCCCGAGGTGTTCCTGGGGCTCATGATCATCATCGGCCTGTTCGCCTCGTGGCTGGGCACGCTGTGCTGGAACGAAGCCAGCCAGCGCCTGCCGACCGCGCTGGCCGGGCAACTGATCGTGTTCGAGACGCTGGCCGCGCTGGCCTATGCCTTCATCCTGCGAGGCAGCCTGCCGCAGCCGTTGACGCTGGCCGGCATCGTGCTGCTGATGATCGGCGTACTGCGCGCGGTGCGGGTCAAGCCCGAGCCGCTGCCCGCCTAGCATCGGCGCGTGGCGAGGCCGGCGGCCACGGTCTAGAATGCCGGGCGCCCGTCCTGGGGCCCGATCGATACGACACGACGACATGAAAACAAAAACAGCATGCATCGCCGCGCTGGGATTCTCCGCGCTCATTCAAACGCCGCCGGCCCTGGCCGAGAACATCAACGGCAGGAATCTCTTCCAGCAGCGATGCGCCATGTGCCACGGCGCGGACATCAAGGGCACCGGGCCATTGGCCAGGAAAAGCAATCCGCCTACCCCGGACCTCACCACCGCGGCGTTCAAGAAGCGGCTGATCGACTATCCGGGTGTCATCGTGTCCTCGGTCATCCTCCGCCCCAACGGCGACCTCATTCCCAGGACATTGCGCGAGAATGGCGTGAAGGTGCCTCCGCATGCCTGGACGGTCAAGGATTTCCGGGATCTGCACGAATACATGACGGGCGTGATCGCCAAGAGCCGCTGATGGGCGCGTCGCCACCGCGCCCATGCCAGGCGGCCCGGGCGCGTGGCGGCCCTAGATGATCTCCGACAGGCGCTGCAGGTCGCTGATGACCTCGAACGCGCCTTCGTCCAGCAGGCGCTTGCGCTGGTCCGGCCCGTTGTGCGAGGCGCCGATGTAGCCCACCGCCCGCATGCGCGCGGCGCGGGCGGCGCGCACGCCGGGCACGCTGTCCTCGACCACCACGCATTCCAGGATCGCGGTGCGCATCTGGCGCGCGGCGAACAGGAACACATCCGGCGCCGGCTTGCCATGCGCCACCTGCGCGGTGCTGAATACATTGGGCGCGAACGCCTCCCACAGCCCCACCAGCTTGAGCGCCGCTTCCAGCTTGGACGGCGTGCTGCTGGAGGCCACGCAATACTCGATGCCGCGCTGGCGCAACGCCGCCAGGGTCTCGTGCACGCCGGGCAACGCGCGCAATTCCTGGCGGAAGGTGTCCTGCAGGCGGTCGGCGTACTGGCGCGGGAATTCCGGCGGCAGCGGCCGCGCGTTCTCTTCCTGCAGGGTCTGCCACATGTCGGCATCGGGGATGCCGGCGAAGCGCCGCGCCGCTTCCTGCGGCGTGATGGCGATGCCGTGTTCGGCCAGCGCGCGCGACTGGGCGCGCGCGGCGATGATTTCGCTGTCGATCAGGACGCCGTCGCAATCGAAAATGACCAGGCGCGGGGCAGGCGTAGGCATACGGACTCCACGGAAGACGAAGCCCCATGATAGGCCGTCCGCATGACAGTCGGCGCAGCCCCCCGGTGCCGCCTACAGGCGCGCGCCATTCAGCCGTCGCAGGCGCCAGGCGATGGCCACGCCGCCCAGCGCCGCGGCCGCCACGATCAGCGAAGCCTGCGCCCAGCCATAGCGGTCGATCACCCCGCCCACCGTCACCGGGCCGATCACCTGCCCCAGGTTGCTGCCCATCATCACCAGGCCCACCGTGGCCGCCGTGAGCGTCGGCCGCGGCGCCACCAGTGGCGCCGTGCCCAGCAGCGTCGCCGGGATCAGGCCGCCCACGGCCGAGAACAGCACGCACAGCAGGAACGTCGGCATCGCCGCGAACACCGATCGGAAGATCAGCAGCGCCACCACGCCCATCGCCACGCTGGCGCAGGCAATCAGGGTCGAACGGCGCCAACCGCGCGACAGCAGCACGCCGGCGCCCAGGTTGCCGATGATGTTGGCGGCGCTGGCGACCGCGCTGTAGAGGCCGGCGGTGGCCAGCGGCAGGCCCAGCTTGTCCATCAGCAACACCGGCAGGAAGGTGAACAGCGCGAAGAACATCAGGCTGTAGAGCGTGAACGAGGCCGCCAGCAGCATCGGCCCGGCCGCGCCCAGGGTGTCCGTGGTGTCGCGGCGCAAACCGTTCCAGGACAGGGCCGCGCCGCCCGGCACCGGCGGCGCCAGCGCGGCGATACAGCCCAGCGCGATCACCGCGGCGGCGCCGGCGCACCACCAATAGGCGTGCCAGTCTCCAAACGCCTGCGAGGCCAGCATGGCGATCGCCATGCCCGCCGGCATGTAGCAGCTCCAGAGCGCGAACGCCAGGTCGCGGCTGGACGGCAGCACCAGGCGCTGCAAGGCCGCCGGCCCGGCCACCGTGATCAGCAGGAAGCCCAGGCCCTCGACCACGCGCGAGGCCAGCAGCACGCCATAACCCGGCGCCAGCGCGCCCGCCGCCGTGCCCGCCGCGACCGTGGCCAGGCCCCACAGCAGCATGCGGCGCGCGCCAAAGCGCGCAATGACGCCGCCGGCGGCGATACCGCCGACCATCCCCAGGATGGAGAACACCGCCGTCAGCGTGCCGATCGACGCCAGGTCCAGTCCCAGGTCGCGGCGCAGCAGCGGCGCCGCGATGATCACCTTGCCCACCTGCAACGACGCCACCACCCCGGCGCCCACGATCGCCAGCACCGCCCCCCAACGGGTCGCCGCCGGCCGGCCGGCCCGCGCCGCGCCTTCCACCTTGTCCATCCTTGCCTCTCCTCGCTTGCAATGCCGCCAGCATGCCGGCCGGAACCGATTCTGATAAGTGATAATCTTTTGATGGAACCGATCTTGAAAATAGATCAGGACGCACGATGATAGACGCCCTCACCCTGGATCAGCTACGCGTGTTCGCCGCCGTGGCCGACACCGGCAGTTTCCGCGCCGCGGCCAAGCAGCTGGCGCGGGTGCAGTCGGCCGTCAGCCACGCCATCGCCAACATGGAAACGCAGCTGGGCGTGAAGCTGTTCGACCGCGGCGGCCACCGGCCCGTCATGACACCGGAAGGCCAGGCGCTGCTGGCCAACGCGCGCGACATCCTGCTGCGGGTGGACGCCATGCGCGCCCGCGCCCAAGGGCTGGGCGAAGGGGTGGAGCTGGAACTGTCGCTGGTGGTGGACACCCTGTACCCCATCGCCCAGGTTGGCGCCGCGCTGAACCGCCTGCGCGCCGCCTATCCGTCCGTGGCCACGCGCGTCGCGGTGCTGCCGCTGGGCGGCCCCATCGCCGCGCTGCTGGACGGCAGCCATCAACTGGGCATCATCGCCGGCGAGCATTTCCGCCATCCGCGCATCGCCATGCAGGCCTTGTCCTCGGTGCAGATGGTCGCCGTGGTCGGCGCCAGCCATCCCCTGGCCGCGCGCGTGGCCGACGGCGCGCCGCTGGCCACGCCCGAACTGGCCGACCACCTGCAGGTGGTGCAGATCGACCCATCCACCCTCAGCGCCGGCCGCGACTTCGCGGTGCTGTCGCCGCAGACCTGCCGGGTCAGCGGGCAGGACACCAAGCATGCGCTGATCCTGGCCGGCGTCGGCTGGGGCCGGCTGCCGCTGTGGCTGGTCGAACGCGACCTGGCCGAGGGCCGGCTGCTGCGCCTGCCCACCGGCAGCCTGGGGCGCGGCAGCCAGGTGGCCACCGAGGTCTACCTGGCGCACCGCATCGACCAGCCGCTGGGGCCGGCCGCGCGCACGCTGGCGGCGGCGCTGGCGGGCGCCTGACGGCCAGGGCCACGGCCCGGTCCGGGGCCAATTCAGGCCAGGCGCGGCGCCCGTGGCTGGCGGCTTCGCCTCAGGCGCGCGGCGGCTGCGCGTAGCTCACGCCCATGCCGGCGCGCACGTCGTTCTGGATGCCATACGGCGGAATCGGATAGCGCAGGCCATTGGCCGACAAGGCCTTCATTCCCTCGATCGCCATGGGCAGGTAGCGCGGCGGCAGCGCCATCAGCATTTCCTCGTCCGGCACGCCGCCGTAGCGGCGCTCGGCATAACAGGGCAAGGACAGGCTGGGCTCGCCGGTGGCCAGCGCCCGCCCCCAGGAATCGGCACAGGCGGTCTCGCCCACCACGCTCCAGTCGAAGCGCCGGTAGTTCTTCCATTGCAGGCCGTTGATCAGAATGATCATCTGCCCGGGCGTGGCGTACACCAGGCAGATGTCGGGCGGATCGAGCCGGCCCGAGGCCAGCGGCGACACCACCATGGCCCGATACCTGCCCGCCGGCACACAGGACAGGGCTTCCTGGCGGGCGCGCGCGTCGGCCTCGGTGGCGTGCCAGACGCCGACGTATTCCTTGCCGCTGCGCCAGGCCTCGTCCTGCGGCCCCAGGCCGATCACCGCGCGGCACTGCGCCCCGACCAGGTCATCGCCGGTGATGCCGACGGTCCAGCCCAGCCGCGCCGCCATGCCGACGATCTGGTCGGTGGTGTGAGTGGCCTTGGGCCGCCGCAGTCCCTTCACGCCGGCCAGCGCCGCTTCGTCCTGGTAGAGCTTCATGCCGATGACCGTGGTCTTGAGCCGCAGCAGGCGGTTCAGGTCGTCGACCAGCGCCGCCCAGTCGAGCGGCTGGCCTGGGATGGCCTCTTGATTTGTCTGTTGGGTTGTCTCTTCCATGCCCGTCCTTTGGACTTGTCGTTGGTACGGGCAAGACTACACGAGAGCAAGGCCGGCAGGCCAACCTGTCCGCCCCCGCCGCCGCTCAGCGGCGGCAGGACTTCATCAGGTACTTGGGCGATTCCGCGTAGCCCTGGCGATGGTAGAAGCGGTGCGCGTCGACGCGGCGCTCGTGGCAATGCACCTCGATGCGGTCGCAGCCGCGGGCGCGCGCCAGCGCTTCGGCCGCCTCTTCCAGGGCCCGCCCCACGCCGCTGCCGCGGGCCGCGTCGCTGACGCAGAAATAAGTGATGCGGCAGAAGTCCCCCGGCAGCGCCAGCTGCACCATGAAATGCAGGCCGATGAACCCCAGCAGCCGGCCGCCGTCCTCGGCCACCAGCAGTTCGGCGTCGCGGTGCCCCAGCAGGCGCTCGATCTTCTCCGGCACGAAACCCGCGGTGCCGGGATAGCCCAGCTGGGCCAGCAGTTCAACGATGTCGGCGCTGTCGCCGGCTTGCGCATTGCGGATGATCATAGGGCCTCGGCCAAAAGCGCTGATCGTAGGCGGCCACGATGTCGCCGCGATGACCGCGCGCGGCGCCGCGCCCCGCCGCGTCAGGCGCGGCTGTCATCCTGGCGCAACATTGCGAACAAGGCCTGCACCGCCGGCGAGCCGGCGGCCTGTGGTGATGCCGCCAGCGCGAAACGCCGCCGCACCGGCGCCGCCAGGGGCAGCACCCGCAGGCCCCGGCGATTCCCCGGCAGCGTCAGTTCGGGTACCAGGGCCACGCCGACGTTGTCGCGCACCAACGCATAGGCGCTGGACCACTCCATGACCGTGGCGCGCACGTCGGCCAGCGCCAGGCCAGCGTCCGCCGCGACGCTGGCCGCGTGCACGCTGCAACCGCCCGTGGCCAGCACGAACGGCTGCGCCGCCAGTTGCGCCAACTCCACCGAGGCGCCGCGCGCCAGCGGATGTGAGGCCGGCAGCACCGCCACCCAGTCGTCCTCGCCCAGCGGACAGGTGGCGCGTCGCGCGGGCGGATTGAGCACCACCCCCACGTCCACGGTGCCGGCCGCCAACAAGGTCTCGATCTCGGTGTCGCTAGCCTCCAGCGGCACCACGTCGATGGCCGGATGCAATTGCCGGAAACGCCGCAGCACCGACGGCAGGATGGTCGAGAACACCATCGGGAAACTGGCCAGCCGCAGGACGCCGCCGGCCAGGCCGGCGTTTTCGCGCGCCAGCGACTGGATGCGGCCCAGCGAGGCCAGCATAGCGCGGGCCTCGTGCGCCACCCGCAGCCCGAGCGCGGTCGGCACACTCTGGCGCCGTTCGCGCGTGAACAGCGGCGCGCCCAGATGGTGTTCAAGCTGGGCAATGGCCTGGCTGGCGCCCGACTGCGTCATGCCCACCTGCCGCGCGGCATGGGTGATGTTGCCGGCGTCCACCACCGCCAGCAGTAGCCGCCAATGGATCAGGTTCATCATGGCATGGAAAAGATAACGGATCGTCTCGAGACCGGAAATTCTACCCACGCCCGCCGCAGGATGAGTCAAGTAGACAGCGCCCCGGGCAGCGGCGCCCCTGGTCTGTCTTTTTGCGGCCATTCGCATGGCATCATCAAAACGTTATAACGTTTTCATATACTTTCCAGGCTCACGCAATCGTCAACGGAATACTGGAAATGCGGTTCGACCGGCCTGCCTCCCGCCTGGTGGCGCGCTTCGCTCTCATCGCCATGGGCGTTCTCGCCTCGGGTTGTGATTCATCAACGCCCGTTGCCCCGGCGGCGCCAGCCGCGAATGTGCCCGACCCGCTGCGAGCACCGCTAGCCCGGCTGGGCATGCTGGGCATCGCCCGCGGCGACTTGGCCAAAGCCGAGATCCAGCGAGCCCTGCAACAGTTGGCCACCGTGCCCTGCAACAGTCAGGCCATGGGCACGCTGGCGCCGCAACTCAAGGCCATGGGCTACCGCAAGGAGGCCGCCCAGGCATTGATCACGTTCGCCGACGAATGCGGCAATGCCGACGGTTTCCTGCTGTCCGCCGTGGGCGATCTGCTGATGATCCGCGACTATCCGCAAGCCATTGCCGTTTCCAACCGGCTGGTCGCTGCCCACCCCACCGACATGCGCATGCGATACACGCGGGCGCAGGCCTATAGCCAGACGCAGCAATACGAGCAGGCGCTGGCTGATTACCTGGAAGTCATCGCACTGTCGTCCAACCCCCAGCGGCTGGCCTCGGGCGTGTTCACCGACACCGCTCAGGCGCAGGCGAAGCTCGGGCGCTATTGCGAAGCCGCGAGCACCGTACGCATGTGGATGTCGCTCGACCCCACCCACACGCAAAACCCGCAAGGCAAGCGGCTCGTCGCCGAGTACGAACGCCAGCGCGATTGCCCCGCCTCCTATGCCTCGGGCAAGGACGCGTTCCCCCGCAAACCCGACCAGGTCATCCTGGCGTCCGTCGAGATCAACGGCAAGAAAGGCACGTTCGTCGTCGATACCGGCGCCAGCGTGGTCGCCCTGACCCGGGCCTTCGCCGAGCGCGCGGGCATCGACTATCGCAGCGGCCGAAAGATCGCCGTACAAACGGCCAATGGAAACGCCGAGGTGCATACCGGCATGGCAAAACGCATCCAGCTTCGCCACGTTGCCGCCACTCAGGTCTCGGTCGTGGTGCAGGCCGGCA
This sequence comes from Achromobacter sp. CSND-B12, assembly GCF_052906545.1. Classification (NCBI taxonomy): domain Bacteria; kingdom Pseudomonadati; phylum Pseudomonadota; class Betaproteobacteria; order Burkholderiales; family Alcaligenaceae; genus Achromobacter; species Achromobacter sp. CSND-B12. The sequence continues at coordinate 22,821 of NZ_JBREGJ010000001.1, forward strand.
CGGAATCCGCGTTCGGTCCCGGTATCGACGGCTTGCTGGGCCAATCGTTCCTGTCGCGTTTCGATACCCACTTCGGGCCTCGCCAATGGTCCATCGCTGCCCCGGCAGTGGATGGCTAGCGCGATTGCGGGTAGCCCTTCAGCAATCAGTAATACTTATTTCTTGTTGCTGAAGAAGTAATTTTACGAATATTCCGTACCGGGCGATCCTGGGCTTCCTTTCCCTGATCGGGACACTCCCGAACGATCCCATGAAGCTCTACTACGCCCCCGATACCTGCTCGCTGTCGCCCCACATACTGCTGCGTGAACTGGACCTGCCGTTCGACCTGGTCCGTGTCGACAACCGCGCCAAGCGCACCGCCGACGGCCGCGATTTCCTGACCATCAACCCCAAGGGCTACGTTGCCGCGCTGGAGGTCGAGGACGGCCGGGTGCTGACCGAAGGCCCGGCCATCAGCCAATACCTGGCCGACCTGCGGCCCGAAGCCGGCCTGGCGCCGCCCCCTGGCAGTTGGGGCCGCAGCCAGTTGCAGGAATGGTTGAATTTCATCTCGGCGGAAATCCACGGCGGCTTCGGCCCGCTGTTCAACCGCGATCTGCCCGAGGCGGCGCGCGCGTGGTGGCAGACGCGCCTGGAAAAGCGCCTGGACTACGTCGCCGCCGCGCTGCACGCGCGGCAGGCCCTGGTGCAGGACCGCTACGGCGTGGCCGACATCTACCTGTACGCGGTGCTGCGTTGGGCGCCCCAACTCGGCGTGGACCTGGCGCGCTGGCCGGACCTGGTGCATTTCCAGCGCCGCATCGAATCGCGCCCCGCCGTGCAGGCCGCGCTGGCGGCCGAAGCGCAGGCTTGAGCGGCGCGCGGCCGGTCCGTAATGGCGATCGATAGCCGCGTGGCCTGCGCGGCCCGCGGCGCGCTACGCCCCGATGGTGCGCAGCGCCCGCTGGCAGATGCGCCGCGTCGCCGCGACCGGGCTGTGCGTCAGCCAGCGCGCGCACACCCGCCGGACCCAGTCCGGCTGGTCCTTGCTGGCGTCGTTCAGCCAGTTCGCCACCGAATCCTGCACATAGACCGCCGGATCGGCGCGCAGCGGCTCCAGCAGCGGCAGCGCCTGCCCCGGATCCGCCTTGAGCGCGGCGATGTGCGCGCACCAGACACCGCGCGGCCGCAACGCCTCGCTGGCAAAGCGGCGCAGGCGCTCGGACGGCAATGCCGTCCACGCCTGCAGTTGCGCGATGGCCGCGTCCAGGTCCGCCGCCAGCGCCGGCCGCACCGCCAGCCAGGCCCATTCGCGCACGCCGAAATGCGCGTCGTCGGCCAGCGGCCGGATCCGCGCCAGGCGCTGCGCCAGCGACAGGCCCGGCGCGGCCCCGACCATGAAGCAGGCCCAGCCGCGCGCGGTATCCGACGCCTGCGCCGCCATGCGCGCCATGCCGGGCTCGCCCAGGCTTTCCCCCAGGATCCGCGCCGCCAGCGCCATGCGCCGGGAAATTCCCAGCGCCGCCGCGGCCCGCATGCGCGCGATGCCTGCGGCGCCGACCTCGGGCGCCAGCGCCTGCATCAGGCGGGCGAAGTCCACCGCCAGGCATTCGGTCAGGTGCGTGGCCGGCGCGCCGGCGTTCAGTTGCGCGAGGCGATCGGCGCCGATGTCCTTGACGCCGCGGCCGGCGGGTTTCGCGGCGCTCATGGCGCGGCTCCGGCCGGCGCCGCGCGCCCGCTGTCGGTGCCGCGCCAGACCTTGGCCAACAGGTCGCCAAGCTGGCGCCGCTCGGCTTGCGACAGGCCGTCGAACAGCGAGCCGATCCATTGCGCGTGCTCCTTGAACAGGCGCGCCGCCGCCGCCCTGCCCTTGGGCGTCAGCGTCACGGTAACGCGGCGCCGGTCGTCCTGGCCCGGCTGGCGCAACACGAAGCCATCGCGTTCCAAGCCGTCGAGCAGGCCCGTGACGGTGGCGCGGGTCACGCCCGCGCGCGCCGCCAGCTCGTGCGGCGACAGGCCGCCGGCCTGGGCATGCAGCAGGAACAACAGCACGAACTTGCCTTCGGACAACTGCCGTGGCGCCAGGCGCGCGGCGCAGTCGCGGTCGATGGCGCCGGCCAGGGCCAGCACCTGGAAGCACAGCCGGATACCGTCGGACGAAGGCAGCCCGCGACGGGCGGCCTCGTCGAGCAAGGCATGGTGCTTGGGTTCCAACATGGCGGGATGAACGGCTGGCATGTGCTTTCGGAAAATTTATATGGAGGCATATGATATGCCGCCTAATCATTGAATGGCAAACGCGCGCGGGACCGCAACGCGCCGCCCCTAGCCACGCGCATCGCGCCCGCGGGACGAAGTGCTAGCATTGGACGCATGACCTCGATCCTGCATGCCCATCCCATCGATCCGGCCGTCCGCGAACGCGTCATGGCCACGCTGGAACACATCGAACAGCGTCACGACGTGCGCGTCCTGCTCGCCTGCGAATCCGGCAGCCGCGGTTGGGGCTTCGCCTCGCCCGACAGCGACTACGACGTGCGCTTCCTGTACGTGCACAAGCTGGACTGGTACCTGCGCGTGGCGCCCCAGCGCGACGTGATCGAACTGCCCATCGACGACGAGCTGGACGTGTCCGGCTGGGAATTGCGCAAGGCGCTGCAACTGCTGCGCGGCTCCAACCCCACCCTGTTCGAGTGGCTGGATTCGCCCGTGCTGTACCGCCAGGACGAGGCCACCAGCGCCTGGCTGCGGCACTTTCGCAGCGCGTATTTCTCGCACATGAAAGGCCGCTGGCATTACGTGTCCATGGCCGGCCGCAATTTCCGCGAATCGCTGCAGGGCGACACGGTGCGGCTCAAGAAATACCTGTACGTGCTGCGTCCGGTGCTGGCCGCGCAATGGATCGACAGCGGCCGCGGCATCCCGCCGATGCGCTTTGCCGACCTGGCCGATGCCATGGTCACCGACCCCGCGCTGCGCGACGAGATCAACGCGCTGCTGGCCATCAAGATGCAGGCCGGCGAGGCCGAGCACGGCCCGCGCTTCCCGTTGATCCACGCCTACCTGGAAACCACGCTGCCGGCTTTGGAAAAAGCCCCCTTCTTCGACCGGCCCGATGGCCAGACCGAGCGGCTGGACCGGTTCCTGTACGAAGTCGTGACCGGCGCGCCGCTGACGTATTGAGCGCCGCCACAATGCCGCCCGCCCCGACCGTCACGCTGCGCCGCCTGCGCGAAAACGACGTGCCCATGATCCTGGCCCTGGAATCCGACCCCGAGGTCATGCGCCACAGCACCGGCGTCAAGCCCGCCACCCAGGCGCGCCGCCAGGAACTGCTGGATTGGCTGAAGACGCCGCCCGACGCGATCGGCCACTGGGCGGTCGTCGATCCTGACGGCGTGGCGGTGGGCTGGATCAGCCTGACACGGCTGGAAGACACTGGCGCGTTGCAGCTGGCCTACCGCCTGCAACGGTCGGCCTGGGGACGCGGCTATGCCACCCGGGCGGCGCGCCAGCTGTGCGATTACGCCTGGCGCGCGCTCGACTGCGCGGAGCTGCTGGCCGTCACCTGGCCCGACAACCTGGGATCGCAGCGCGTGCTGCAAAACTGGGCTTCACCTTCCGCGCCGTCGAAACGCATTACGGACGCGCTACCCGCGTCTACGCGCTGGCGCGTCCCCCAGGCTGACCGCAACCGCCGCTTACGCCAGGGCGGTGCGCGCCTGAGGCTCCGGCCCGCTCACCGCCGCCGCTCGCTGACCTCCGCATGGCGCCGCGCGATCGCCTGGGCGCGGTCGCGCATGCGTTCGACCACCTGCGCCAGCCGCCCGCCTGCCAGGCGCTCGGCCATCGCCGTCACCGTCACCGCGCCCAGCGGCTCGCCGCCTTCGGCGCGGATCGGCAGCGCCACCGCGCTGGTGCCCGGCATCAAGCCGGCGGGCGCGTGGGCGATGCCGCTGGCGCGCGCCTGCGCGACCCGCGCCAGAATGTCCTCGGCCCGCTCCCCGGCCACCGCCAGCCGCGCGGCATTGGCCTGCACGATGGCGGCGCTCTCGGCCTCGGGCAGGCACGACAACAGCGCCACGCCGGACACGCCCAACCCCAACGGCCGGCGCACGCCCACTTCGATCGACAGCACCTGGATCGGATGATGGCCGGTCTTGCGGCCGATGCAGATCGAATCGTGCCCATGCCGCACGCTCAGGAACACCGTGTCGCCGACCTGGTCGGCCAGTTCCGCCAGATAGGGATCGGCCAGCGTCAGCAAGGGAAAACGGCGCGTGCGCGCCAGGCCCAGCAGGCTGATTTCCGGACCGATCAGGTAGCGGCGCGTGGCCGCGTCCTGCTCCACCGCGCCTTCCTGGATCAGCGTCTTGAGCAGGCGATGCACCGTCGGCCGGTTCAGCCCCGACATGCGCTGCAGGTCGATCAGGCGCACGCCGCGTTCCTGGCCACAGGCCACCAACCGCAGGATGGCCATGGCGCGGCGCACGGTCTGCGCGCCCGGCTGCGCCTCGTCGGCCGCGGCGTCGACGCTCATGCCGGATCCTTGCCCATGACGGATTTCGGCGTCTGGCGCAGCGCCTGCTTGGTCACCAGGGGGCCCAGCAGCGCGTAGTTCGGCCCGGCGATGCGGCATACCGGATCGAGGGCCAGCGTGTCGATCTTGCCGTCGCGCGCCAGGCCGTCGCGGATGTGGAACAGCTTCACCTCGCCGACGAAGAACTCCGCCCCCGTCTCGCCGAACGGGATCACGCTGTGCAAGGTGCATTCCAGGCTGACCGGCGCCGCGGCCAGCCGCGGCGTGGCCACGCTCTCGCCGGGCAGCACCGCCAGTTGCAGCACCTCGGCCTCGCTGACCTCGGGCGGGTGTTCCTCGGCGCTGGCATGGATGGCGTCGAGCAGGCTGGCGTTGCCGATGTTCACCACGAAGTGGCCGTGTTCCAGGATGTTGTTGGCGGTGTCCTTGCGCCGGCCGGCCTTGCGGCCGATGTTGATGCCCAGCATCGGCGGCGTGTTCGACACGAACGTGAAGCAGCTGAACGGCGCCAGGTTGACCTTGCCCGCCGGCCCGAGCGTGGTGATCCAGGCGATCGGGCGCGGCACCACGATGCCGCTCATGAGCTTGTAGGTCTGTTCGGGATTGAGTTCCGGGGCGGCGATACGCATCAAAGGGACGTCCATATGTTGAACCTGGCTGGGCGGCGCGGCATTGCCGCCGGCCCAGGCTTTCACGGCATTTTCCCGGGTTTTCGGCTGGCCAGTGAATCGGGGCAAACCGCGATTGCCGCAATAAGTCCAACATCCGGACTTTTTCGGATTTTTGGCGTTGTCGCCGCGCGGCCAAGTTTCTAGAGTCTCCCAAAACAACAACACACCCACGCACTGGAGACAAAACCATGACCCCGCTTGCAAAGGCCGGCGCCGCCCTGGCGCTGATGGCCGCGACCACGCTGGCACACGCCTGGCCGGACAAACCCGTGAAGATCGTGGTGCCCTACCCGCCCGGCGGCAACGTCGACGTGGCCGCGCGCCTGATCAGCCCCGGCCTGCAGGCCGCCTTCGGCCAGCCCTTCATCGTCGAGAACAAGCCCGGCGCCGGCGGCATGATCGCCGGCGAGCAGGTGGCGCGCGCCGAGCCCGACGGCTACACGCTGTTCATGGCCGCCAACGGCCCGCTGCTGTTCAGCCCGCTGATCTTCAAGCGCCAGGCCTACAAGTGGGACAAGGACTTCGAGCCCATCAGCTCGGTGTCCTACACGCCGCTGGTGCTGCAAGTGCGGCCCGGCCTGCCCGTGAAGACCCTGGGCGAACTGCTGGCGCTGGCCAGGAAGGAACCCGGCAAGCTCAACATGGCCTCGCCCGGCGCCGGCACCACCAACCACCTGGTGAGCGAACTGCTGCAATCGCTGACCGGCGCGCGCTGGACCACCGCGCAATACAAGGGCAACGCGCCCGCCACCACCGATCTGCTGGGCGGCCAGGTGGACTTCAACTTCGACCAGATCTCGGTGTCGCTGCCCTACATCAAGGAAGGCCGCACCCGCGGCCTGGCCGTCACCACCGCCAGGCGCGTGCCGTCGCTGCCCGACATCCCCACCTTCGCCGAGGCCGGCGTGCCGGGCATGGAAGCGGCCACCTTCACCGGCCTGCTGGCGCCCAAGGGCACGCCGCCCGAGGTGCTGGCGCGCCTGAGCCAGGCGCTGGAGAAGATACTGAGCCAGCCCGAGATCATCCAGCGTTTCCAGGAGCTGGGCGCCGACGCCCAGGCCAGCTCGCCCGCCGACTTCACCCGCTACCTGGCCGCCGAGGATGCGCGCTGGACGCCCATCATCGAGCGCGCGGGCATCACCGCCAACTAAGGTCCGCCATGACACGACAAAGCACACGACAAAGCACACGACAAAGCACACGACAGAGCATCTACGCCGAAGGCTTCAGCCACAAGAACCCCATTCCCGCCGCCTGCCGCGTCGGCGGCATGCTGTATTCGGGCAGCATCCAGGGCACCGACCCCGCCACCGGCGCCTATGGCGACACGCTGGAACGGCAGTGCGAACTGATGTTCGGCCACGTGCGCCGCATCGTCGAAGCCGGCGGCGGCTCGCTCGCCAACATCGCCAAGATGACCGTGTGGATGCGCGACCGATCACAGCGCGCGGCGCTCAACGCCGTCTGGCTGCGAGCCTTCCCCGATCCCGCCGACCGGCCCGCGCGCCACACCATGCAGGCCGACCTGGACGGCGACAAGCTGATCGAATGCGACTTCGTCGCCGTGCTGGACTGAGGAAGCGACATGCCGCAATACCTGCCCTTCAACCCGCATCCCACCGCGCCGGCGCGGCGCCTGCCGCCCGGCGCCTGCGACAGCCAGTTCCACGTGTTCGGCCCCGCCGAGCGCTACCCGGTGCGCCCCGGCGCCGCCTACGAAATGCCCAGCGCCACCATCGAAACGGCGCTGCGCCTGCACCGCCTGCTCGGCATCGAGCGCGGCGTCATCGTGCAGGCCACCACCTACGGCGCCGACCACCAGGTGGTGCTGGACGGCCTGGCCGCCGCCGGCCCCAACTATCGCGGCTGCGCCAACGCGCTGGTGCTGGCCGAGCGCGACGACGCCTACATCGCCCGGCTGCACGACGCCGGCGTGCGCGGCGCGCGCTTCACCCGGCAGGGCCTGGGCATCAGCATGGAGCCGGCCGTGTTCGAACGCGCCATCGCCCGCATCCGCGAGCTGGGCTGGTACGCCAAGTTCCAGCCCGAGCCCGACGGCATGATGGCCCAGGTGACGCAGTTCGAGCGCCTGGACATCCCTGTGCTGATCGACCACATGGGCCGCGCCGACCCCACCGCCGGCGCCGCCGATCCCACCCGCCGCGCGCTGCTGGACCTGCTGGCGCGCGGCAACTTCTGGGTGATGCTGTCGCTGACCGAAAAGCTGTCGCGCAGCGGCCCGCCCTGGGACGACGTGGTGCCGCTGGCGCAGGCGCTGATCGCCGCCAACCCCGACCGCGTGGTCTGGGGCAGCGACTGGCCGCACCCGGTGTCGGTCAAGCAGCCGCCCGACGAAGGCCGCCTGCTGGACCAGTTGGCGCGCTACGCCGGCGACGACGCCATCCTCAAGAAAATCCTGGTCGACAACCCGGCCCGCCTCTTTGGATTCGACGCATGAAATTCCTGTCCTTTGAACACCAGGGCCGCGCCGGCTTCGGCCTGCTGCGCGGCGACGCCGTGGTCGACCTGGGTGGTCAAGGCCACGCTGACCTGCAGGCGGCGGTGGCCGCGGGTGCCCTGCCGCGCCTGGCTGCGGCCGCCGAACGCCTGGACGCCACGCTGCCGCTGTCCGCGCTGATCCTGCTGCCCCCCATCGCCAACCCCGGCAAGATCATCTGCGTAGGCGTCAACTACGGCCACCGCAACGAGGAATACAAGGACGGCAGCGCGCCGCCGCAATACCCCAGCGTGTTCCCGCGCTTTCCCGAATCGTTCGTGGGCCACGGCCAGCCGCTGCTGCGCCCGCCCGAATCCGAGCAGCTCGACTACGAAGGCGAGATCGCCATCGTCATCGGCAAGGCCGGCCGCCGTATCGCCGCCGAGGATGCCTGGTCGCACATCGCCGGCCTGACCTGCCTGAACGAAGGCACGGTGCGCGACTGGCTGCGCCACGGCAAGTTCAACGTGACGCAGGGCAAGAACTGGGATGCCAGCGGCTCCATGGGGCCATGGCTGGTCAGCGCCGACGCCTTCGATCCGCAGGCGCCGCTGACGGTCACCACGCGCGTGAACGGCGAGGTGCGCCAGCACGACAGCACCGCCAACCTGATGTTCCCGTTCGCCGAACTGATCCGCTACATCTCGATCTGGACCACGCTCAAGCCGGGCGACGTCATCTCGACCGGCACGCCCATCGGCGCCGGCGTGCGCTTCGATCCGCCGCGCTTTCTCAAACCTGGCGACGTGGTCGAAGTGGAAGTTTCCGGTATCGGCACGCTCTCCAACCCCGTGGCCGACGAAACGGCCGCGCGCCCCTGAGGACACCCCATGTTGAACGACGCACAACGCCAGCAGGCGGCCACGCTGCTGATCGAGGCCGAACGCACCGGCGTGCCCACCACGCAACTGGACCAGGCCTTTCCCGGCATCGAGATCGCCGACGCCTACGCCATCCAGCAGCACATCATCGCCAGCAAGCTGGCCGCCGGCGCGCGCCTGCGCGGCCACAAGATCGGGCTGACCTCCAAAGCCATGCAAAGCACCGTCGGCATCGACGAACCCGACTACGGCCATCTGCTGGACACCATGTTCTTCCAGGACGGCGACACCATCGCCACCGAAAAACTGATCGTGCCACGCGTCGAGGTCGAGCTGGCCTTCGTGCTGGGCAAGCCGTTGCGCGGTCCGGACGTGACGCTGTTCGACGTGCTCGACGCCACCGACTACGTGGTGCCGGCGCTGGAACTGATCGACGGCCGCAGCAAGTACCCGCGCCGCATCGTCGACAACATCGCCGACAACGCCGCCTGCGCCGGCATCATCCTGGGCGGCCGCCCGGTCAAGCCGCTCGATGTCGATCTGCGCTGGGTCGCGGCGCTGCTGCTCAAGAACGGCGTGATCGAGGAATCGGGCGTGTCGGCCGCGGTGCTCGGCCACCCGGCCATGGGCATCGTCTGGCTGGCCAACAAGCTGGCGGCGCACGACACCGGGCTGGAAGCCGGCCAGATCGTGCTGGCCGGTTCGTTCACCCGCACCGTGGCGGTGGCCAAGGGCGACACCATCCATGCCGACTACGGCCCGCTGGGCAGCATCTCGGTGCATTTTTCCTGAAGAGGCCGCCGATGCAACTTCCCGCCAATCCCTTCAAGCGCGCGCTGCGCGAACGGCGCCACCAGACCGGCCTGTGGGTCACGCTGGCCAATCCCAACAGCGCCGAATTGGTGGCCGGCTCCGGCTTCGACTGGCTGCTGCTGGACACCGAGCACACGCCCGCGCTGCTGCCCACCGTCATGGCGCAACTGCAGGCGGTCGCGCCCTATCCCACCCACGCGGTGGTACGCCCGACCTGGAACGACAACCTGCAGATCAAGCGCTACCTGGACATCGGCGCGCAGACCCTGCTGCTGCCTTATGTGCAGAACGCCGACGAGGCGCGCCAGGCCGTGGCCGGCACGCGCTACGCGCCGCGTGGCGTGCGCGGCGTCGGCGGCACGGTGCGCGCCACCCGCTATGGCCGCGTCGCCGACTACATGCGGCATTGCGAAAACGAACTGTGCCTGCTGATCCAGGCCGAAACCGGCGAAGCACTGGAGCAACTGGACGCCATGGCCGCGGTCGACGGCGTGGACGGCATCTTCATCGGCCCGGCCGACCTGGCCGCCAGCCTGGGCTATCCAGGCGAGCCCGGCCACCCGCAAGTCGTGGCCGCGGTCGAAGCCGCCATCGCCCGCATCCGCAAGGCCGGCAAGGCGCCCGGCGTGCTGACCGTGGACGAAACGCTGGCGCGGCGCTACATGGCGGCCGGCAGCCTGTTCACGGCGGTCGGCGTGGACGCCGCCCTGCTGGCGCGGCACTGCGATCAATTGGCGCAGCGCTTCGCCTCGCCAAACGCCGGTTAACGCGGGCCAAGGCGCGGACGATCGAACCGGCGGGCTGCCACGCCGCCTGCCCGCGCCAATTGCCCCGCTCGCCATCAGTGCCAAGCGGCGGCGCCAGACCTTTGCGGGTACCCTATCGGTTTTCCATCACCCGCAAAGCCCCGCATGTCCGACACCACGCAGCCCTTCGACGTTTCCGCCTACATCGCCCAGAGCCTGGAAGGCATGCGCGCCGCCACCTCGGCGCACTGCGCCACCTGGCACCTGGACGAGGCCGGGCAATGGTCCGTGGACATGGACAGCGGCCTGATCGTGTTCCAGCTGCCCGGCGGCATCACCGCGCAAGCGCCGGTGCAGATCGTCGGCACCTCCAACAGCGAGGACGGCAGCTTCCTGTGGGGCTGGGATCATCCCTCCGTGCCAGCCGAACTGGCCGAACACGCGCAGCTGGCGCTGGCCTTCGGCAAGGCCCATGGCCTGGAGGCGTACACCCACCGCAAGGTGCCCTGCGACGACGCCCTGGCCTGGGAATTCACCGCCGTCGCCATGCGGCTGGGCGAGGCCAGCGGTTCCTACCGCGCGCAGGCCTCGGACACCGCGCACGTCTGGATGACGTTTGGCCAGGTCACGCTGTCCAAGGCCTGACGCCCGCGGCGCGCGCCGTACCGCGCCCCACGGCGCCGACACGGCATGCCGTGTCAGCGCCGGACGCCGCGTTCAAGCCGCGTCGGGATGCGCGCCGGTATAGGCCGCGCGCGGCCGGATCACATCCTGGCTGCCGCGCTGCTCCAGCCCGTGCGCCAGCCAGCCGATGGAGCGCCCCAGCGCGAACAAGCCGAAGGCCGCGCCCAGCGGCAGCCCCAGGTGGCGCCGCACCGCCACCAGCGCGAAGTCCACCGACGGCCGCTGCCCGGCCAGCTGGAACGCCTGTTCGATCAGCGCCTGCCAGTCGGGACGCCGCGGCAGTATCCGCGCCAGCAAGGCGCTGGCGCGCGGATCGCCGGCCGGATACAGGTGATGCCCGAAACCCGGCAGATCCTCGCCCCGCGCCAACCGTTCGCGCAAGCCACGCGCCAGCCGCTGGCCGGCGTCCGCGCCGGCATCGCCGCGTTCCAGTTCATCCCACATCGCCTCGGCGCGCGCCGTGGTGCCGCCGTGGCGGCCGCCCGTCAGCGCCGCCAGCCCGCCCACGATGCCGGCGCGCAGGCTGGCGCCGGTGGACGCGATGCAGCGCGCGGTGAAACTGGAGGCGTTCAATTCGTGGTCGGCGCACAGCACCAGGGCCATGCGGATCAGGTCCGCGCCCGCCTCGTCCACGCCCCAGGCGCGGGCGCATTGCGCGTGGATCGGCGCGTCGTCTGGCGGGGTCTGCAACAGGCAGGCCGCCAGCGTGCGCACCAGCGCGCCGCAGCCCTGCGCCTGGCGCTCGGGCGAGCGCTGCCACAACGCGGTGGCGTCGTCATCGCTGGCCGCCGTGAATAACGGCAACAACGCGGCCTCGGCGCGCTGGCCGCGATGCCGCGCGAACAACGCCGCCAGGTCGCCCGGCAACACCGGCGCGGGCGCGCCGAACGCCATGGCTTGGTCGCACTGCCAAAGATGCGCCGCCACCGCCTCCACCGAACGCGAACCGGCCAACGCCACGGCGCTTTCCCCGCGATAGAACAGCTGCCCGTCATCGATCAGCGTGATGGCGGACTCCAGCACCGGCAGCCCCCAATTCAGCGTGGCCTTGGCCACCTCCCTGGGCTTGCGCCCGCGCGTGCGCTGCGCCGCCAGCCGGTCCACATCCTCGGCCAGGTAGCGGCTTTCACGCGGGGTGGCGCCGGACTCGGCGTGCAGCAGCCCGCGGCTCACATAGGCATACAGGGTCTGGCGCGATACGCCCAGACGGGCGGCCGCGGCGGCGGAAGTCAGGTAATCGGGCATGAGGGCGGACGGTGGCAGACAGCGTTCAGCTAAGGGGGAAACGAAGGGGAAACGAGGCCCGGGCACGGCATGGCGACCGCGATGCCGTGAGGCTGAACCAATAAGTTGATTAGATTAATCAATATTGACAATTAATACGAGAAGAATAATCCTGGCGGCATTCTCAGACGACCAGGAAGCCTCATGTCCGCCAACGCCCTCCCGCCCTCGCCCGCCATTGCCGACTATCTGCGCCAGTTCTGGCTGGCGGCCGGCGGCGCCCCCGCGCACCTGGCGCGCGTGGCCATCACCGGCGAAGGCGCCTTGCCATCCGTCTTCGCCGTCACCGAATTCGCCACCGCCGCCATTGGCGCGGCCGGGCTGGCCATGGCTGAATTCGCGGCGGCCGGCGCGACCGGCCCGGATTCGACCGGTCCTGGCGCCATCGGCCAGGTCACGGTCGACCGCCGCCTGGCCTCGATCTGGTTCGGCACCACCTTGCGTCCGGTCGGCTGGAGCGCGCCGCCGCTGTGGGACGCCGTGGCGGGCGACTACCGCGCCGCGGACGGCTGGATCCGGCTGCATACCAACGCGCCTCATCACCGCGACGCCGCCCTGGCGGTGCTGGGCGTGGCCGCCGACCGCGACGCCGTGGCCCAGGCCGTGTCGCGCTGGCGCGCCGACGAACTGGAAGCGGCCGTGGTCGCCCGCAACGGCTGCGCCGCGGCCATGCGCGGCATCGACGCCTGGCGCCAGCACCCGCAAGGCCGCGGCGTGGCCGAGGAGCCGCTCCTGCACCGCGACGCCGGTCCCGCCGCGGCCAGGCCGCAATGGCGCGTCCGCCGGCAACGGCCCCTGCAAGGCCTGCGCGTGCTGGACCTGACCCGCATCCTGGCCGGCCCCGTCGCCACCCGCTTCCTCGCCGGCTATGGCGCCGACGTGCTGCGCATCGATCCGCCCGGCTGGGAAGAGCCCGGCACCGTGCCCGAAGTCGTGCTGGGCAAGCGTTGCGCGCGCCTGGACCTCAAGTCCGCTGAGGGCCTGGCCACGCTGGAACGCCTGCTGGTCGGCGCCGACGTGCTGATCCACGGCTACCGCGCCGACGCCCTGGCGCGCCTGGGCCTGGACGCCGAGCGCCGCCGCCAGCTGAACCCGACACTGGTGGACGTGTCGCTCGACGCCTATGGCTGGAGCGGCCCCTGGCAGGCGCGCCGCGGCTTCGACAGCCTGGTGCAGATGAGCACCGGCATCGCCGAGGCCGGCATGCGCGCCAAAGGCGCCGACCGTCCGGTGCCGCTGCCGTGCCAGGCGCTCGACCACGCCACCGGCTATCTGATGGCGGCCGCGGCGATCCGCGGGTTGACCGAACGGCTTGCGACGGGCGCCGGCGGCAGCGCGCGCGCGTCGTTGGCCCGCAGCGCGCAATTGCTGATCACGCATGGCGGCATGCTGGAAGGCGGGCCGGCGCTGGCCCCGGAAAGCGAAGCGGACTGGTCCGCGGCGATCGAGGAAACGTCATGGGGCCCGGCCCGGCGCGTCAAGCCGCCCATGTGGATCGAAGGCACGCCCGAGTCGTGGGATTACCCGGCGAGCGCGCTGGGCTCATCCGAAGCGGCCTGGCGGGACGCGGCGCGATAGGGATACGTGGGATGCGCGGGATGCGCGCAAGATGCGCGGCGTCCGCGCACAGCCTCAGATCGAAAACGCGCGCAGGTTCGCGATGCGCTCGGCCAGGCCGTCCGCGCCCAGGTAGTGCCCCAGCTTGCCGGCGCGCACGCGGCGCAGGTCTTCCTCGTAGCGTGTCAGCATGGCGTCGCGCGCCTCGGCATACGCGGCGCCCATCCCCTCGCCACCGGCGGCAACGATGAGGCGCGCGGCATCGGGCGTGCCGCATGCCACGCAACGCGCCGCGCCCAGGCCGTCGGCCCGCGCCCCGCGCGCCAGCAACTGCGCCACCAACTCGGCGGGCGGCTGGCGATCGAAGCGATGCAACGCATCCGCGCTGACCGGCGCGTCGGCCCGCAACAGCGCCTGCGCCGCCGCGTGGGCATGCTGCATCAATGCCACATCCAGCGCCGTCGCGCTGCCACGCAACGGCTGATCCAGGCGCATGCCCTGCGCCGCCAACTGGCCGACCAGCGCGCCGTCATCGTTGGCCAGCGCGTGCCTCAATGCCAGATTGGCCAGCCGCGGCGATCGCCCCAGCGTCCCGGCCGCCAACGGTCCGCGCCAGTCCACCAAGGCGCGCCGGTAGAACGCCGTCAGCTTTTCCGCCAAAGCCTGCGGCATGCCGTGATCCGCCACGCGCTCGCCCAGATACTCCAGCAGGCGTATCCCGGTGCTGTCGGGGTCCTCGGGATCTTCCTCCAGGCACAGCTCGGCAAACGCGCCACGCAGATCGGCCGCGATCGTCGCAACGCCATCCTGTTGCAGCGCGTGCGTCCAGCCCGGCAGCCCCTGCTTCCAGGCCACGATGCCGCCGGCCTGCGCGCCCGGCTCCAGGCACACATAAATGCGGTCGCAATATTCGAAACCGCCGATGGGCAGATAACGCAGCTTGCCGTCCCAGGCCTCGCCGCTTTCCCCGGCGGCCTCTTCGGCGCATTCCTGCTCGTGCTCGATCCAGCCCGCCAGGTCGCGGTAGTGGTCGCTGCCGTCATAGAACAGTTCGGACCAACTAAGCGCTTCTTCGTTGCCGTCCATCCGCGCATGCAGGTCATAGGCCAATTCACCGCCGGCGGTCAGGCGCCACAATTCGCGCAGCGCATCGGGCAAGGGGCCGGCGCACATCGCTTCGATCTCATCGATGCGCGCCTCGCTCATGGGCGGTTGGACCGCGATCAGGACACGGTCGGAGAACAGGGCGATGCCGTGTTGTCGAAGCGACTGGATTTCGTCGTCGGAAAAATGCTCGCTCATCTTGGATGCTTCATGGATATGGCGTATCGGATTCTACCCGTGGCTGCCGCGGGGATACCGCCGCGGCTGACGGACTCCGCGCCAGACCAGCACCATTCGGCTAGCCGTCGCCGCGGTGGGTCGTTCCCGGGCAATCCAGAATGATCTGTGCCGGCCAGGCGTAGTCGGCTGCCTCGGCCGCATCGCACGCTTGGTCGGCGCTCAACGCATCCGGCTTGCCCTTGCCTTTCGAGGCGGGCGTCTTGCCATCGGCGGGCTGCAACTGGCGGAACCGCAGGCACGCCTGGGGGGTTTTCCAGCAAAAGACTTTCAAGACATGCATGGGTTTGATACACCTTCGATATTTCCTGGTTTTCCCCGGCCACCGGCCTGCGCCGCGGCGATGCGCGATTGGCGGAACGACGCGCGGGCATGCGGATTTCGCAATAAGTGATTGCCCGCCCAACTTATCGAACGCCTCCGCGGCCGACGATAGGAACGGGTCCGAGAAGCCGCGCGATAGACCTCGCTATCCGGCCGCCGGCCGCAATAGCGGACCAACTCCCCGCGCCCGCAGCGCGGTGGTAGATTGGCGGCATCCACGGATGGACGTGGCAAGGGGGAGCGGCAACGATGGCGGGATCGTCATGGACGGGCTGATCATGGCCGCGGCGCGGGCGCTGGCCAGCGGCGACCCGCTGGGCGCGCTGGCGCGGGTGGCGTTGCGCGACGACGCGCCGGGCCTGGCGCTGCGCGGCATCGCGCTGGCGCAGTTGGGCGATTTCGACCGCGCCCGCGTCCTGGTGCGGCGCGCCGCCCGCGCGTTCGGCGCCCGGGAACCGGTGGCGCGGGCCCGCTGCGTGGTGGCCGAGGCCGAGATCGCGCTGGCCTCGCGCGACCTGGGCTGGCCCGCGGCGGCGCTCGATGCCGCCCGCGCCACGCTCGAGCGCCATGGCGACCGGCGCAATGCGGCCTATGCCGGCTACCTGGCCGGCCGCCGCCTGATCTTGATGGGACGCCTGGAGCAGGCCGAACAGGTGCTGTCGGACCTGAACCCCGCCCCCTTTCCGCCCGCCTTGCGGGCGGTGCACGAGCTGGCCCTGGCAGGCATCGCGCTGCGGCGCGTGCAAGCCACGGCGGCGCGCGCCGCGCTGGCCCGGGCCGCGCGGGCCGCGCGCGCGGCCGGCATCCCGGCCCTGCGGGCCGAGGTGCGCCAGGCGTCGCTCGTGCTGAAGGCGCCGGCCGCCCACCTGCACCGCGCCGGCGACACGCAGGTGCTGCGCCTGGAGCAGGTGCAAGCGCTGCTCGCGTCCGACACACTGGTGATCGACGCCTGCCGCTATGCCGTGCATGGCGCGGGCCGCACCCTGGCCCTGGCCAGCCGGCCCGTGCTCTTCACCCTGGCGCAGGCGCTGGGCCGGGCGTGGCCGGGCGACGCGCCGCGCGACGCATTGATTGCGTTGGCTTTCCGCACCCGCCATCCGGATGACTCGCACCGCGCGCGGCTGAGGGTGGAAATCGGCCGTTTGCGGGCGGTCCTGGCACCCTTGGCCGAGATCCGGGCGACACGGCAAGGCTTCGCATTGACGCCCGCGGCGGGCGCCGTCGCCGTGCTGACGCCCCCGGTGCAGGACCGCCACGCCGCCGTGCTGGCGCTGCTGGCCGACGGCCAAGCGTGGTCCAGTTCGGCGCTGGCGCTGGCCAGCGGCGCCAGCCAACGCCAGGTGCAGCGCGCCCTGGATGCGCTGGCGGCCTCCGGCCAGGCGCATTCGCTCGGCCGCGGCCGGGCGCGGCGCTGGATCACGCCGCTCCTGCCCGGTTTCGCGACGACATTGTTACTCCCGGCTCCGCTGCCGAATGCCTAGCATGGAAGTGTCATTCCCCCCGAACAAGGACACCGTCATGAAAACCAAGCCCGCAGAAATCCTCCGTGAATACGGCCCGTTCCCTGGAGTCACCGACGTACACGGCGTCTCGTACGACGGCAGCCGCATCTGGATCGCGGTCGGCGACAAGCTGCACGCCCTGGACCCGGCCAGCGGCGACGTGGTTCGCACGATCGACGTCATCGCCCGCGCCGGGACCGCCTTCGATGGCAAGCACCTCTACCAGCTGGCCGACAGCATCATCCAGAAAATCGACCCGGCATCGGGGCGCGTGCTGGCCACCGTGCCGGCCCCGGAAGGCGGCGGCAATTCGGGCATGACCTGGGCCGAAGGCTTGCTCTGGATCGCCCGCTACAAGGACCGCAAGATCCACCAGGTCGATCCCGCCACCGGCGCCATCCTGCGCACCATCGAGTCCGACCGCTACGTCACCGGCGTCACCTGGGTCGATGGCAGCCTGTGGCACGGCACCTGGGAGGATGACGCCAGCGAGCTGCGGCGGCTGGACCCCGCCAACGGCGAGGTGCTGGAACGCTTGGCGATGCCGCCCGGCGCCTACGTGTCCGGCCTGGAATCGGACGGCGGCGATGTGCTCTATTGCGGCGGCGGCTCCAACAGCAGCCGGGTCCGCGCGGTGCGCCGGCCGCGCGCCGGCGCCTGATCTTCGCCACTCCGCGACGCCCGCCGGCATCCCCGGCGGGCGTTCTTCTTTGCCTCGCTTATCGTCCACTTCCGAGATCGCGGCGCCAGCGCCGCGGGTTTCCCGCGACCCCTGCCGCCGCGCTGTCCTGACAAATTGTTGCAGGCGCTAGCGCGGCGGCCGCTTTCCGACCCAGCGAGCCCCCGCCAGCGTGTAAACTCCCCCCTTTTTGACTCTGGTGGTATGTTGCAAGCCCCACAGCGCACAGGTTTAAGCGGCCCGACGCTCATTCGCTTGCTGACTCGCCTGACGGATGTCGACGTGCCGCAATCGCGGCAACCGTTGTCGGATCATCTGAGCCAATGGCTCGGCTGGACGGACGCGATTGCCCTGTCCGCCGCCCTGAACAACCGCCCGCCGGCGATCGCGCCCGGCGCGCGCGCGTTCGGCAGCGCCGAGGAGCGCGAGTGCGAGCGCGTGCGCACTACGCTGGCCGATGCCATCGCCAGCGACACCGCGGCCACGGCCGCCAAGCGGCTGCTGCCGGGGCAGGTGCCCGCCAAAGTGGCGGCGCTGCAGGCCGACGACGCCGATTACTCGAATTTTCGTCAGCGCTATCTGTCGTTGCAGCACACGATGGAGACCAGCATCGGCAACCTGCGCAGCCGCCTGCGCGGCATGGTCGCGGCCAAGACGCCCGAGATGACGCGGCTGGCGGTGGTGGACGCCATCATGGACCGCGCCCTGCTGCCGCGCGAGCGGACGCTGCTGGGCGCGATTCCGAAGCTGTTGCAAGGACATTTCGACCGGCTGCGGCAGGCCGAACAAGCCGCGCTGGAGGCGGCGGCGCAAGCGCAAGCCGAGGCGCAGGCGCACGCCGAGGCCCAGGCCGGAAGCGGGGACGAGCCGCGGGCCGATGCCCAGGCGCAAGCCGCGCCGGGGGACAGCGCGCCTGATGACGCCCCCACCGGCGCCGCCGCGCCCGCGCAGGCCGCGGTGGCGGCGCCGCAACCCGCTTTACCCGCGCCCACGCCGGGCGCGTGGCTGGAAACGTTCCGCAAGGATATGCGTAGCGTGCTGCTGGCCGAACTGGATATTCGTTTACAACCGGTGGAGGGGCTGCTTGCCGCCCTTCGCGCCAGCTAACCGGGACACTATGTCCAAGTATCTGATCAATATCGTTGTTTTCCTCAGCGGCCTGGCCGTGGCCGGCTGGATCGGCGCGGGCTATGCGGGCACCAACCCGCTGGCGCTGGCCGTCACCCTGCTGATCTGCGCCTGCTACCTGGCCGGGGCGCTTGAATTGCTGCGCTACCAACAGGCCACCTCGTCCTTGAGACGCGCGGTCGGCAACCTGTCGGAAGCCCCCGCCAGCCTGGGCGGCTGGCTCGAGCAACTGCCGGCCGGGCTGCGCAACGCGGTGCGGCTGCGCGTCGAGGGCGAGCGCGTGGGCCTGCCCGGCCCGGCGCTGGCGCCCTACCTGGTCGGCCTGCTGGTGCTGCTGGGCATGCTGGGCACCTTCCTGGGCATGGTGGTGACGCTGCGCGGCACCGGCACCGCCCTGGAAAGCGCCACCGACCTGGCCGCCATCCGCGCCTCGCTGGCCGCGCCGGTCAAGGGCCTGGGCTTCGCCTTCGGCACCTCGATCGCCGGCGTCGCCACTTCGGCCATGCTGGGCCTGCTGGCGGCCCTGTGCCGCCGCGACCGCATCCAGGCGGCGCAACTGCTCGACGCCAAGGCCGCGACCACACTGCGTCTGTACACCCAGGGCCACCAGCGCGAAGAAAGCTTCAAGCTGCTGCAACGCCAGGCCGAAGTGCTGCAACGGCAGGCCGAGGCCATGCCGGCGCTGGTCGACCGCCTGGACGCCATGATGCGCAACCTGGAACAGCAGAACCACACGCTGAACGAGCGCCAGCTCGCCAGCCAGGACGCGTTCCAGGGCAAGGCCGAGGCGGCCTACGCCCGCCTGGCCGCCGTGATGGAACAATCGATGAAGGAAAGCGTGGCCGAAAGCGCCCGCTCGGCCGGCGCGGCGCTGCAGCCCGCGGTCGAGGCCACCATGGCCGGCCTGTCGCGCGAGACCGCCTCGCTGCACGAAAGCGTGACCCAGGCGGTGCAACGGCAGCTGGACGGCATGACCGCCGGCCTGCAGGCCGCCACCAGCAACGTGGCCGGCATCTGGAACCAGGCGCTGGCCGGGCAGCAGCGCGCCAGCGAAACCCTGGCGCAGGACCTGCGCGATTCGCTGGACCGCTTCGCCCAGACCTTCGAACAGCGCTCGGCCGCCCTGCTGGACAGCGTGTCCGAACGCCTGGAGGCGTCCTCGGGCAGCATGTCCGAGGCCTGGAACGTGGCGCTGAGCCGCCAGGAGCGCGCCAGCGAGAAACTGGCCGGCGACAACCTGCAGGCGCTGACGGCCGCCGCCGCCAGCTTCGAGCAGCATTCGGCGTCGCTGCTGCGCACCCTGAACCAGTCGCACACCGCCCTGCAATCCGAACTGGCCTCGCGCGACCAGCAACGCCTGGCCGCGTGGACCGAAACCCTGGGCGCCCTGTCGGCCACCCTGCGCCAGGAATGGCAGCAGGCCGGCGCGCAGGCCGCCGAGCGCCAGCTGGAAATCAACCAGGCCCTGGCCCGCAGCGCGCAGGAGCTGACCGAACACGCGCAGACCCAGGCCGGCCTGCTGGAGAACGTCTCGGCGCGCCTGGAAAGCGCCGCCGGCAACGTCTCGGCCCAATGGCATGAGGCGCTGGAGCGCCAGTCGCAGGTCAGCGACAAGCTGGCCGGCGACAACCGCGAAGCCCTGGCCGCCGCCGCCGCCACCTTCGAGCAGCACGCCTCGACGCTGCTGCGCACGCTGGACCAGTCGCACGCCGACCTGCAGGCCGCCCTGGCCTCGCGCGACGAGCAGCGCCTGGCCGCCTGGGCCGGCACCCTCGGCGCCCTGACCGACAAGCTCGGCCGCGAGTGGGAACAGGCCGGCGCGCAAGCCGCCGCCCGCCAGCAGGAAGTCAGCCAGACGCTGGCGCGGACCGCGCAGGACCTGGCGAGCCGCTCTGAAGCGCAGGCCGCGCTGCTGGACACCGTGGCCGCCCGCATCGAATCCGCCGCCACCGGCGTGACCCAGGCCTGGACCGAGGCGCAGGTGCGCCAGGAGCTGACCAGCGAGAAGCTGGCCGGCGACACGCAACAGGCCCTGGCCACCGCCGCCGCCGCCTTCGAACAGCATTCCGCGTCGCTGCTGCGCACGCTGGACCAGTCGCATGCCGACCTGCAGGCCGCCCTGGCCTCGCGCGACGAAGCGCGCCTGGCCGCCTGGCACGCCTCGCTGGGCGACATGGCCGCCGAACTGGGCCGCCAATGGCGCCAGGCCGGCGAGCAGACCGCCGCCCGCCACCAGGAACTGGAACAGTTGCTGGCCCGCACCGCGCACGACCTGACCGCCCAGACCCAGGCGCAGGCCGCGTTGCTGGAGAACCTGTCGACCCGCCTGGAAACCGCGGCCGGCGGCGTGACCCAGGCCTGGACCGAGGCGCAGGTGCGCCAGGAACTGGCCAACGAGAAACTGGCCAGCGACAACCAGCAGGCCCTGACCACGGCGGCGTCCGCCTTCGAGCAGCATTCGGCATCGCTGCTGCAGACCCTGGGCCAGTCGCAGGCCGGCCTGCAGGCCGAACTGGCCGCGCGCGACCAGGAACGCCTGGCCGCCTGGACCGGCGAGCTGGGCCGCATGGCCGAGGCGCTGCGCCAGGAATGGGAACAGGCCGGCGCCCGCAGCGCCGCCCTGCAGCAGGAGATCTGCGCCACCCTGGCCCGGACCGCGCAGGACATCGCCACCCAGACCGAAGCCCACGCCAGCGGCACCATCGCCGAGATCGGCCAGCTGGTGCAGGCCGCCTCCGAAGCGCCGCGCGCGGCCGCCGAAGTCATTGGCGAATTGCGCCAGAAACTGTCGGACAGCCTGGCCTACGACAACGCCATGCTGGAAGAACGCAACCGCCTGCTGGACACGCTGGCGACGCTGCTGGATGCCGTCAACCACGCCTCCAGCGAACAGCGCAGCGCGGTCGATGCGCTGGTGTCGTCGTCGTCGGACCTGCTGGACCGGGTCGGCGCGCAGTTCACCGAGCAGGTCGAATCCGAGACCGCCCGCCTGGACGACGTGGCCGCGCAAGTGACCAGCGGCGCGGCCGAAGTGGCCAGCCTGGGCGAAGCCTTCGGCGCCGCGGTGCGCCTGTTCGGCGAGTCCAACGACAAGCTGGTGGCGCACCTGGAACGCATCGAGGCGGCGCTGGACAAGTCCATCGCCCGTGGCGACGAACAGCTGGCCTACTACGTGGCGCAGGCGCGTGAAGTGGTCGACCTGAGCACCATGTCGCAGAAGCAGATCGTCGAGAACCTGCGCGAGCTGGCCAGCCAGCGCGCCGCCACCGCCGGAGCGCAGGCGGCATGAGCGCGGGCGAGGACATCGACGGCGGCGTGGAACCCGCGGTGCCGGCCTGGGCCGTCTTCGGCGACCTGATGTCGGTGCTGCTGGGCGCCTTCGTGCTGATCCTGGTGAGCGTGGTGGCCGTGCAGCTGGAGCTGTCGACCCAGCTGGAACAGGAGGTCAAGCAGCGCCAGGAAGAGACCCAGCGCCGCCAGACGCTGGAGCAGGCCCTGGCCGCGCCGCTGGCGGCCGGCCGCGTGACGCTCATCAACGGCCGCATCGGTATCAGCGGCAGCGTGCTGTTCGCGCTCAATTCCGACCAGTTGCAGCCGGAAGGCCGCGAGGTGCTGAAAAGCCTGATCGAACCGCTGTCGGCCTACCTGAAGGCCAATGACGAGATCCTGATGGTCAGCGGTTTCACCGACGACCAGCAGGTGCGCGAAGGCAACCGGCGCTTTGCCGACAACTGGGACCTGTCGGCGCAGCGCGCGCTGACGGTGACCCGCGCCCTGATCGACGAAGGCGTGCCGTCGTCCCTGGTGTTCGCCGCCGCCTTCGGCGCCGAGCAGCCGGTGGCCTCGAACGCCGACGAGGAAGGCCGCGCGAAGAATCGCCGGGTCGAGATCATGCCCCTTCCCAAGCCGTCCAACGGCACGGAGGCCGCGCGTGGCCAGTGATGGCGGCCTGGGCCTGGCGCTGACGGCCGGCGCGGATGCCGCGCCCGACGCCGCCCCGCCCGCCGACGCCACGTCCGCCATCTTGCAGGCCTGGCGCGAGCGCGGCGACGACCGGCTCGATCCGGTCGGCTTCCAATTCATCGAGGCGCTGGCCCGGCGCGCGGCCGCCCACGCCGGCGCCGCCCGCGCCCGGCTGGACGAGCGACTGGCGCAGTTGCTGCAGGCGTATGCGGCGCGCATCGCCGCGGCCAGCGCGGCCAACACCGCCGCCGAAGGGCTGGACGATGCCGCTACGCCCGACGCCAGCCCCGCGCCGGCCATGGCGGTTCCCAAGCCCGCGCGCGGACCGCTGGCCGAGCTGGCGGCGTATCTCGCCTACCCTGGCGCCCCCGGCGAAGATCCCGACGCCATCGCCGCGCAGGCGCGCCGCGACGCTTATCCGGACATGCCGGTGCTGGACGGGCTGCGCGAGATCTGGTCCGGCCTGAGCGCCGACCGCCAGGTGCGCCAGTCGCAGGAGCAGGTGCACAAGAACGCCGGCCCGCTCAATTCCAACCAACTGGTGCACCGCGCCCTGTCGCTGATGCGCGAGCTGTCGCCGGGCTATCTGCAGCAGTTCGTGACCTACACCGAGGCGCTGGCCTGGATGGAACAGGTAACGGCGGCCGCCGCGCCGCCGGCCAAGGAGACGTCGCGCGCGCCCGCCAGGAAAGGCGCGCGCGCCAAGGGCCGCTAGGACACCTCCCGCCCGCAACCGCGACAGGCAACGCTGGCCATGCCGGCCCAATGCCCCGCCGGCGCGCGCCTTCAAGCGGCCTCCCGGCGCGGACCGCCCCCGCGCCGCCCTCGCCTTCAGCCCGCCTCGCGTGGCAGCCAGGCGCCATGGAAACCCGCCGGTATCCGCCGCGGCAGGCGCACCGTGGCCAGCGGCCCGGCCGTCAGGTCGCGGGCATCGAGCACCACCACGTCGCTGCGGTCGCCCTCCTGTCGATAGACGCACACCAGCACCCAGCCGTCGTCCTCCGACTGCGCGCCGGGGCGCGGCACGAACACGGGTTCGCTGTTCTGGTCGCCCGGCGGCACCTCGTACCGCTGCCGCGCGCCGGTCTCCAGGTCGTAGCGCACCACCCCGCGCATCTCGCGATTGTTGGGTTGATGCACGGCGTAGGCATAGCGGTAGGCGTGGCCGGTGCGGCCATCGTTGATGCGCGGCAGTTCGATGCCGGCGTCGTCCAGCTGGCGCTCGCTGACGCCGCCGCCGGCCAGGTCGATCACGTAGCGCCACAGCACCCCCAACGGGCTGTCCTCGAAGCCCGCGCCGTCACGCGACAGCCGCAGGTATTCCGGATAGCGCACCACGTCCAGCACCAGCGTGGCGTCATCGGCCTCGTAGGCGTTGACCACGTGCTGGATGAAACACGGCGCCACCTCGAACCAGCGTACCGGCCCGCCATGGCGCGGGATCACGCCCAGCCGCGATTGCCGCTCGTCGTGCCAGCGCAGCGGCATGCGGTAGCCGCGTGACAGCATCGAGAAGTCGTAGGCCACGTTCAGGTCCAGCAGGATGCTGTGGCGGGCGGTGATGGCCATGTCGTGCATCATCGACGGCCCGGGCACCTCGATCAGCTGGTCCAGCAGCGGCCGACCGTGGGCATCCGTCACGCCATAGCGCAGCCAGGGTCGCTCCCAATGGGCGCGAAAGCTCATCAACTCGCCGGTCGCGGGATCGATCTTGGGGTGCGCGGTCATGCCGCCCGCCAGGCCGGGATGGCGGCCGCTGGCGCCCAGGAAGTCCAGCCCCGCCGTCATCGCCAGCGGCGCGCCGCCTTCGGCCAGCGCCAGGGTTTCGCCGGCATGGCGCAGCACGTTGACGTTGGGATTGGTGTCGGGCAGGTCGGCGGCCAGCGCGGGCGCGTATTCGCGCGCCCACAGGCGGGTGCGAGCCCAGCGGTTGCGGTAGCCCGTGGCGCGGCCGTCGCGCAAGGTGATGGCGTGCAGCATCGCCGGCTGCGGCCACCAGGACAGCACGTCGTTGCCCTCGAAACGGCCGCGCAGGGGGTTGGGACCGTTGCGCACCAGCGCGCCGTCCAGCTCGGGCGGCAACGTGCCCGTCACCGGCAGGTCGGTCAGGTCGGTTTCATCGGCAAGCGGCGCGGTGGCGCCGGTGTTCAGGTCGAATCGGGTCATGCCTTGCATCCTTCGGGTTGGAGAAGGATGCAATTTTTACCCGGATTAAATTATTCGTCAATATTACCCGGGTTTAATTAACGCAGGTCTTCCGGGTTCATCGAGGCGTCGCGAACATACGGATCGCCTGGCTCAGGCCGCAGCGTCGCCTCGATCTCGGGCGAAAACGCCGGGATCCTGCTGGTGCGCATGACAGCCCAACGCATGATCGCGTGCAGGTAGTTGACGGGCGCCAAGATCAGGCAGGCCAGGCCCGGCTGTTGGGCATCGTTGGCGAAGATGCGCTCCTTGCTGAAGGCGAAACTCTCGCGCTTGCCGTCGACCGGCATGCAGAACAGCACCGCGTCCAGCACCGCTTGCGGGCCCTCTTCCATGTAACGGCGCAGGAACTCCCAATGCGAATATGCGTTTTCGATGCGGCTGGTGGCGATGCAGAACGCAAAGGTCTCCCTGACCGTGACCCCGTCCTGATCGAGGATCAGTCCGCGGATATCCCAGTTGAGCAAACCGAAGCTGCCCCTGCCCCGTCCCAGCGTGAAATGGATCTTGTCCCACGCTGCGGTCAGCACGGTGCCGTCCAGCCGGAACACATGCACCAGGCGGCGCTTGCGATCCAGCGCGATGGGATAGTAGGTCCAGCGGAACATTTCCTTGTGGGCGACCCAGGCGCTCGCCGCGCCCAGCGCCGCGCAAATGGCCATGCCGAAGAAGACGGCTTCCCACAGGCCGTTTTCATTGGGCAGCCGGTCCACCACCAGGATCCAGGCCAGCATCAGGACGCCGCCGATGCCGAAGGCCAGGCCGATCGCGCCCAGCAGCGCCACGAAGCCACGCCAGGCATACCAACGGTCGACCGACAGCAGGCTGTTGGAATTCATCCTCACCACGCACAGTTGCGCCAGCAGCGGGACATCCAGCCGCTTTTTCTGCAGCAGTCGGTGCTCACGGTCGAATTCCGTCAGTGGACGGTCGTTGGGAAACTTGGACATGAGTCCGTTGAAATCCATCGGGCCCCTCCTGGGTCAAGGAAAAACGCCGGCAAGGCGCCCCCCGGCACCGAGCGGGGAATACTCTCGCGTCAGGCGCAAGCGAGTCGGCGTCAACGCGCCAACTACAGGAAAAACGCAAATACCGACACGAACCCGATGGGCAGCGCCACCCAGATCAATAGCCCGAAAACGCTTACCAAGCGCCACCGGCCCAGCATATGCGGCAGCTTGCCTTCAATCGCCAAGCGCTCACCTGTAGCGGAAATAGAGCGCGCCATAGTCGCGCCCATCACCGTCGCGACGCAACGCCCTGGAGGTCTTGCGCAAATTGATGCGGCTGGCATCCCGCCAGCCAAAGCCGGTGAAAATGGTCTCTGCCATCCGCGCAAACCCTTCCGTCTTGCGGCCGCCGCGCCAAGCCAGGAACCCGAAAACCAGCAACAACGCGGGCAATCCGTAGGCCAGGTAGACCGCATACGCGGACAACTGCCCTGCGAAGCTGAATGTGCCCTTGAACATCGCGAAGATCGCGTCCAGAAACATCATGAACAGAAAAACCGCCCCTGCCATGATGCCCCAGAAGCGGAACGTGGAAGCGTAGTGTGCCCGGCGCCCCTCGAAGCAGTGCGGATACACCGCCACCAGCGCGTCGGCCGCGCGCCGGGCACCATAGGCGATCCAGGCCTGTCCGTCGTGCTCGGCCACCAGTTCGATGTCATCACTCTCGTCAAAGGGGAACCGCCAGAACCAGCCTCTAACCGGTTCCCCATCGAGCGTGAATTCGACGAAGTCCGCCTTCTCCGTACTGTCGAGGGTAGCGATCGCAATGGCCGCGCCACCCATCCCCGCCAGGCCCGCCGACACCGCCGACGCGCCGACGCCACCGCCCAGCTGCTCCATCACGAAATCACGCGAGCGCCTGACGCGGCGCAGCCCCGCGATCTTGCCGGCCAGCTTGCTGACCTTGTCATGCCGCTCAGCCGTCATTGCTACCCATTCCGAATATCCCGTCGATTGCTCTGTACTCATCGAATGCATGCCGCCGGCGTGGAACCGGCCTCCGTCAATACCCGCCTACCAGTTGGACACCACGACGCCCGCGAAAAACAGCGGCAGGGCAACCCAGAGCGCCAAACCGAAAATACTCGCCAGCCGCCATCGCCTTTTCATGGACGGCAGATTCCCGGCCCGCGCCAGCAGTTCTTCCTGCGTCGGCGGGACGATTCGATACGGGTTGTCGCCTTGCCAGCCCGCCACCGCCGCCAATTCCGCCGGCAGCGCGGGGCGGCGTCCGAATCGGCGAATCCAGCACTCCATCCAATTCGGCACGTAATAGGCGCCGCTGAAGAACCAGAACGCGAACGGCCGCACCAATCTGTGGTGACGATCGATCGCGTAGGGAAACAGTTCTCTGTCCATCCACGCGTAGGCGTTGACGCGATGATCCGGCACCAACGCGACCGGCGGCAATGCCGCGGGTTCGGCGTCCATGTACAAGCGGATGAACTCCCAGAGTTGCGCCGCGGCTTCCGGACGATCAAAGGGCGCGGTAAGGGCCACGCCCTTGAGGATGCGGCGCGAATCGGGCGCGATCTCGACGACACGCAATGGATAAGCCGCGCCCGCCCCGGTCGTGGTGACCACGTGATAGTTGCCCACGTAGGCCTGCGCGCGATCAAAGTCGACCGACGTCCAGCCGGTCCGTTTTTCCCACGCATACAAGCGCCGCAGTGCCCGACTGACGATAGTGGTCTCCTGGATGGGTGAAAAAACCGATCGATAAGCGCAGACCCAGCCAATCAACGCACAAACGAGATAACCTGCCATCATGACCGCAAGGCCCGTATCCAGGGTGGTCCTACCCATACGGAGATCGATCAGCGCGGTGAAAAACAGCAATGTCAACCCGACCGCCGCCGCCAACGAGACGCAGGCCACGTAACCGCGAGACGCCTCGAAAGGTCCCGTCAGACGCAAGCAGGCCGGCGTCAATTCGGTAACCATGCCCTCGGCGGCCGGCTGCACGCCAGACCGTCCCGACAGCAGCCAGCCCCAGGTGCCGGTGCGTTCCGGCAGTACTTCCAGATCGCTATTTTTTCTAGTAGTTGTCAACGGAGAGCTACCACTGCGCTACCGAGACGCCGACGAACGCCAGCGGCAGGAAGCTCCAAAGCAATATCCCCCAAACACTGACCCGCAGCCACCGCTTCTTCATATGCGGCAATTTCCCCTGCATCGCCAGCGTCTCCTCGGGCGTCGGCGGCAATATGCGATAAGGGTTCTCGCCCTCCCACTCCAGCGCCGCGGCCAGTTCCGATGGCAGCGCCGGTCGCCGGGCATAGCGACGGATCCAGTACTCCATCCAGTTCGGCAGGTAGTACACGCCGCTGAAGAACCAGAAGCCGAATGCGGTGTAGGCATTGGTCAGATGGTGTTGCCGATCGATCATGTCGGGATAGAGTTCACGGTCCATCCATGCAAAGGCGTTCGTGCTGTGATCCGGGGTCAGCACAACGGGAGGCACTTCAGCCGGCGTGTCGTCCATATAGCGGCGGATGAATTCCCAAATCGCCGCACCGGTCTGCGGCGCCGCATACGCGCGCGTGGGCGCTACAAATCGAGCGATCCGGCGGGATCCTGGCACCAGTTCCACCACTCCCAACGGATATGAGGAGGAAGCGCCAGTGGGCGTTACCGCCTTGAAATTGGAAACGAAGGCGACCGCGCGATCATAATCAACGCCGACCCACCCGGTCCTCTGATTCCACGCATAGATGCGGCGCAGGCGCCGGCTGATGATGGTTGTGTCCTGGAGCGGGCGGGTGATGATGCGATAACCGATCCACAGTCCCAGCAGGGCCAGCGCCGCTCCGCCCCCGACCACCAGGAGATACGGCCCTCCATAGCCTCGATCGGCCACGTCGTAGATCATCGCGAAATTCAAGGCGATGAACGCCATGGCCAGGCCAAACACGATCGCGGCCGAAGCCGCGATGCCACGCATGTTCTCGACCGAACTCGTCAGCCGCAAACAAGCCGGGGTAATCTCCACCACGCTGCGGTAGGGGAAAGCGTCAATCGATGTGCGCACTGGCGCGGACGGTTGTAGGAGCAACCATCCCCATCTCCCGCTTCTGTCCGGGACCACGGTGAGGCCCGGCCGGCCCTTTGTTTCCCCCACTGGCGCTCCCCGCTTCAATAGGTTACGTAAACAGTACGAACGCCACCATGGACGACACCGGCACCACCGCCCAGATGAACAGTCCCACGGCACTGACCGCGCGCCAACGCTTCATCATGTGAGGCAGCCTGCCCTCGATCGCCAGTTGCTCCACCTGCGAGGGAGGGATGATGCGATAGGGATTCTCGCCTTCCCACGCCAAGGTATCGGCCAGCTCCGGCGGCAACGCCGGCTGATTGCCACGTCGTCGAATCCGATATTCCAGCCAGTTCGGCGCGTAGTAGACGCACGCGAAGAACCAGAATGACAGCGCCCCGAACGTGCCTTTCAGATGATGCTGCCGATCCACTGATCCCGAAAACAGCTCTCGGTCCATCCACGCATAAACGCTGGTTCGATGATCTGGAAGCAACGATACCGGTGGTACTGCCTTGGGATCGCCATCCATGTAACATCGGATGAACTCCCAAAGTTGAGCCGCTGATTGAGGGTCCGCAAACGGAACCGTGGGCGACACACCAGTATGCACGCGCCGAGTTCCGGGCAGGAATTCCACCACCCGCAAGGGATAGAGGACATTGGACCCGGTCGTCGTCGTTATCCTCAGCTTGGGCACAAACGGAGTCGCGCGATCGTAGTCGACCGACTTCCACCCTCCCTTTTTTTCCCAATAGTAGATACGGCGCAAGCGCCGGCTGAAAATGACCGAGTCAAATGCCTTGGAGAAAGTCAGTTTGAATCCCGAGACCAAACCGATCAGGGCAAGCCCAATGCTCAGCGCCGAAACCAGAATGAAATCTAAAGAGTCATATCCGCGCGTGGACGCGTCGAACTTGACCATGAAGAATACCGCGCCAAAGGCCATCCATATGCCCAGCGCATAGGCGCCCACCGCTGCGAATCCGCGCAAGGCATCGGAAGGAGTTTGCAAACGCAGGCAAGCGGGTGAAATTTCCACCACCGTGCCATGAGCAGCTGGCGTTTCCTTCCCGGGGGCGCGCCCAGCGGGCAACAACCATCCCCATGCCCCGCTTTCTTCAGGAACAGTCTTTCCCGAAAACCGCATCGACCCCGCCTTTCTCATCAGATGTACACCCACGATTCAAATCCGGTCTCCAGGCCGGGACGCTGGACCTCGTCCGGCCAATATTGGACCTTCATGCAATAGAACCCGCCCTGCCCCCGGAAAACCTGGAACTGACCCGAGATCTTGACACTCTTGCCCGCATTATCCACCTGCATATCCATGGACCGAAACGAAGGCGCCGGCACAAAAGACGGCGAGTCAACCACGATAGGTTGCTTCGCTTCCCTTGCCGCAGTCAATTGGCGGAAGGTGTTTGGCCCCGCACGTTCATTTCGGAAAAAAACAACCTGAATTCGACTGGTAGCGACATAGCGCGGCACAGCAATGTGAAAGTGAATATAGGCATATCCGCCGCCCACGGCACCTGGCATAAGATAACCGCTGGCCACCAGGAGAATCCGCTCCAGGCCCAGCAACTCAGCATCCAAGCTGGCGAACGGCACGGCGGGAGCTCCCTTCTGGCTGCCTGCTGCCTTTGTCGCAAACGGATTGCTTTGTGAATTCGAGAGCAGTGCGCGCTTTCCGAACACTCCGTTGTCCAGCCAATACTCGACCGGGAGTCGACTGGACTCGTCCGTGCCTGCCGCATTGACCGCCGTCCATATTGCTACTCCCAAGGCCGCAACCAGCAGCAGCGTCCAACCGACAGGCCCCATGCTGATGCCGAAAACCGTGACACCAGCTGCCCCAGACGTCATTGCCACCGTTAGTCCCAGCGATGCTCCACCCGCCACGACTGTCGCGAGACCTGAGGCCATACTCCAGTATGCCGATCTTGTGTTCTTGCCCTGCGCTATCCTGTAAAAGGATGCCAGCATGGTTGCCAC
This sequence comes from Achromobacter sp. CSND-B12, assembly GCF_052906545.1. Taxonomy (NCBI): domain Bacteria; kingdom Pseudomonadati; phylum Pseudomonadota; class Betaproteobacteria; order Burkholderiales; family Alcaligenaceae; genus Achromobacter; species Achromobacter sp. CSND-B12. Next base: position 53,603 of record NZ_JBREGJ010000001.1, read on the forward strand.
ACCCTCGACCAATCCCGCATAGAACCCGAGACGAGCCCCCGCAAGAACGACCTTGAAGCCCAGTTCTTTCGACACCAACTGCACGATCGGCTGCGTCATACTAATGCCGACACTAACCGTTCCCATCGCATTTGCCACGGCACCGGCCCCCCCGACGAACCTTTCGTCGATGGTGGCATCGTCCTTCGCCATTGCCGCGACCGCGTTCATGGCCCCCTGCGCCTGGAAGAACATGATGCCCACATTGAGCACCATGCCCGCAAACTCACCTGTTATCGCGATTCGATTCTGCAGGTAGGGGTTCACCTGGGCTGGGCCGTGCATGGGCAACTCCAACTCCTGCAACAAAGTACCCTTCGTCAGAGTCTTGCTCAACGTTTGCCCCTGCTCCATTTTCTGTATTGTGAACGCCACCACACTCGAGATAGTCGCCTTGTCGGAGGGCAGGTCCAGGTAAACACTCCTGCCGATGGATTCAGACAGTGCCAGCCCTTTCTGGCCAAGATTACCCGGCTGAGACAAATAGCCACGGCCAGGAGGCAACGACGCCCCGAGGGAGACCGGAGCCACTCCCTTGATGGGCTTTGTAGCTGCCTCCTCGATCAAGCGTTTGATTTCGCTCAACGGCCCGCTCAATATCGTGGGCCTCACCAGCAGGTCCTCCCGAGTCACCAGAGTCATGGCGATGCCACGCATCAATCGGTTGTAGGTCTTGATATCCTTCACCAACAACCTCGCCAAATGCCCTGACACCGTATCCACCAGGGCCGCGGTGGCCTCGTTGAAACGGCGTTTGGCTCGCAGGATTTCGCGTAAGTCGTCTATTTTTTTTGCGTAATCCGGGCTGAACTCGGCAGCCAGGTCGACTGCTGCCTTGACCGTGTTGAGCGCCTCGTCAACAGACGAAGTGGCGGCCAATACCTGCAGAAATTCTGGCTGTCCCGCCGCCAAGCTGCGGTAAAACCAGTTATCGGGCGATTCGATAGGAAGTTTCCATAATCCGCCCCAGAGTTGAGTCCGTTCCCGCTCCGTATGGCCCGACCCGGCAACACACGAGGCTGTCATGAACTCGTGCCGCACCCCTGCGGCTTCATCCTTGACATGAAAATCCGAGCGTTGCTGCTGCTTCCAACAAGGACTGTTCATCCAAGTACAAAACAGCGCACTCACGCTCTCGATCTGGCTCATCAAGGAGGTCATGCCCTCACTGTCCGCCAGCGCACTCTGCCATGCATCGGTATTGATATTGCGCTGATAGCGCTCGGGCCCGTAGCTTTGGTCCCAGAAAGGGCCCGGATTGGCCTTCGCGCTCAGGCACATGCCTTGGATGATATCGGCGATGACACGCTTGCGGGCGCGCTCCGGGTCAAGAACGCCGTTAAGCACCGAAGCCCGCGCCGCCGCGATATTGCGCCGCAGATTCAACTCCTGCACGATCCCCACCGGATCCGGCAGCACCAGCCCCACTCCCCACTGCAACGCTGGTAGTTTCGAATTCACCGCCCACATGAACGACGTCAGCAACTGCGGTTCCGGCTCGGCGCGCAGCTGCAGCGGGTTGTGCAGCCCCGCGTTCAGGCAGCGCTGCACGTCCGCCGGCGCGTAGTCGGCGACGATCTCCGTGATGTCGGGCATGGTCAGCTTGCAGGTATTGGGCGCGGTGCTGCCCGGCCCCACCTTGCCGTCGGCAATGTCCTTGAGGTTCAGCTCGGTCATCCGCGCCGTGCGGCAGCCGTCCTTGTCGTCTTCGTAATCCTTGCGGGTCTCCCTGTCCCAGACGTAGCGGCTGTAGGCGATCCAGACCTTGGGGCTGCGCACGTGATCGATGGTGATGAACTGCGTGGCGGTGTTGTTGTGCCCCTCCGACGAGCAGGCCTCGGACAGCGGCTTGGTGGTGTCGGCGTCTTCCGGCATCTTGGCGACGGGGATCTTGCGGTAGTAGCCCTTCTTGTCGAGCAGGTAGCCGTCCCAGGTCTTGTCCTGCTTGAGCACGTACAGGTAGCCGGCGGCGGGCACGCGCACGAAATAGGTTTCCACCGGCAGCCCGGCGGGGTCGAAGCGCGGATCGAACAGCCGCACCTTGGCGTGCGCGTTCAGCTTTTTTTCCAGCCAGGTGCTGTACATGCGATGGGCGGGAATCTCCCATTGCGTATTGCTGGCGCCGCCATGCTCGCTATTGGCCCAGGCTTCGCGCACCATGGGGCGCGGCAACGGCGCCGGCACCAACGGCATGATCGCCACGCCGCCCTGCTTGTCGCAGTTGATGCACTTGCCCTTGGTTTCGCCGCAGGTATTCGCCGCGGCGGCGCAGCGCGCGTTAGAAAGCTCGGCCATCCCTCACCTCTGTCTGCTCCGATTCGGATGCCGCGCCGGTCCATTGCCGCACGCGGTTCCATTGTTCTTGCGTGATGTCGTTCAAGGCCGCCACCGCCGCGATGCCATTGGCCTGCATGGTCGCCATGGCGTGGCGGATGTCGGGGTGCTGGTCGAAATGCGGGTGCACCAGCAGGCCGTGCAAGGTGTAGTCGACGATGTCGGTGTCCGTCTCCAGCCCCCAGCGCGCCTGGGCGCGCGCCACCAGCCGGTCGGCGCGCGCCCGCAGGCGGGCCTCGCCCATGTCGTGGCCAGCCTCGGCCAGGGCGTCGAGCGCCTGGTTGACCCAGCCGGCGCGTTCGAGCACGGCGCATTGCGCGCGGTCGAGCACCAGCGGCGCCGCCGGACCGGCCTGCGGCGCGCCAGCGGCCGCCGACCGTTCATACTGGAGCGCCAGCTCGCCGGCGGCGCGGCCCGGCCGCCAGCAGGCCCGGACCGGCGCCAGCCATTGGGCCATCTGGTCTTCGGACAGCACTTCGGCCAATACCTCGGCCACGCGCGGGTCCCAATGACGCAGCGTCACGGGGTCGGCGCGGTCCGGCACCAGGCAGCGCGCCATGCGCGCCAGATGCCGGGCCAGCGCGGCGGGCGCCACGGGGCTGGCGATCCAGCCGCAGATCGGCCGCTGCGTTCGGCCCGGGCCGGCGGCCGCGCACGCCGCTTCGACGGCCATTTCGATCGCGTCGTCGCGGCCGAACTCGCCCAGTTCGAGCAGGTAGGGGCAATGTTCGGCGAGGAAGCGGCTGCGATCCAGCGGCAAGGCGATGGCCTGCCCCCGGCGCCTGGCATGCGCCAGCGGATCCTCGATGGTGGGGTCGACCAGAACGTACAGCCGGTCTTGCGGCAGGTCCGAGGCGGCGGCCAGCAGTTGTTGGTAGAGCCGCGAGGCGGCAGCCCGGTTCGCGGTTTGCGGAAAGTCGCCGTCAAACAAAGGCCGACCCTCCCGCCGCGGCGCTGTTGACCTTGCTCGGGCAATCCTTGAATTCACCCGAGGGCGGGGCCAGGTTGCCGCTGGCCGTCTGCGGCCCGACCCAGCTGTGCGCGCCGGCCTTCAACTCGACCTTGCCCGGCGCATGCAGCTGGATGCCGCCGCCCTCCAGCCGCAGATAGGCGCCGGCGGCCGTGGCCAGCACGCGCTGCTTGCCCTCGACCAGCACGTTGGCGCCGGCGGAGGCGAAGGTCACGGCTTTTTCGGCGCTCAGGGTCATCCTGGCGTCCTGGCTGTGCAGGCGCAGCTTGCCCCCGGCCGCATGCAGGCGCAGGCCCGCGTCCTTGACCGGCCGGCCGCCGCCGGCCGCGTGGCCGGCCGTGAACAGCAAGGCGCCGCCCGCCACGCCCACCGCCAGGTGCGCGCTGCTGGCCCAGTTCACGTCCGGCGCGATCTGCGCGAAGGTGGCGCCGGCCACCAGGAAGGCATTGGCCGGCGTGTACTGGCCGATGCCGCTGGGCGCGCTGACCTGGATGTGCGGTTCGCTGTAGGCCGCCACCTTGACGGCGGCGCCCTGGGGATTGGGATCGTCCTGGGTGGCCTCGACCACTTCCAGGATGTGTTGCAGGCCCTCTTGCGCCGGCAGCGCTTGCGGGTCGCCATCCAGGATGGCCTTCTGCCTGACCGCGACGTCGGCCAGTTCCCTGGCCGCTTCCAGCGCGGCCTCGATCTGCTTGGATGCCTCGGCGCTGTCGAGCAGCGGCCCTTCGGCGTTCTCGCGCAGGTCGGCGCTCAGCAGCAGTCCCGAGCCGCCGCGCAGCGCCACGGCCTCCTTGGTCGACAGCTCGGCGCCATGGCCCAGGTCCTGCAGCCGCTCGTTGTCGCGCTGCTGCTTGACGTGGCCCAGGTTCAGGCGCGCATCGGCCTGGGTGGTCGAGGCGGTCAGGCGCGACTGGCCCGGCGTGTCGTCCTGCACCAGCTGGTTGTAGCCGCCGGTGCCGGCGCCGCTGCTGGCCAGGGCCTGGGTCTTGAAGCCGGACATCACCGCGTTGTGGGCGTGGCCCTCGTTGGCGCCGGCGAACCAGGCCGGCGCATTGCCGGTGGCGTTGGCGCCGCCCGCCTGCACCTTGTTGTGCGAGGCATCCTCGGCGCCCTCGCCGTTGTAGAGCGCGCCCACCACCACCGGCCGGTCGATGTCGCCATGCAGGAATTCCACCAGCACCTCCTGGCCCACGCGCGGCACGAAATGGCCGCCCCAGTCGCCACCGGCGACGGGCTCGGCCACGCGCACCCAAGTGCCCAGTTCATCCTTGGCGGGCGCGTTCTCGTCCCCCGACGGATGCGCCATCCGGCTGCTGGAGGCATTGCCGCGCTGCCAGTGGAACTGCACCTTGATGCGGTGGTCGCGGTCGGTGTGCACCGGTTCCTCGGCGCCGATCACCAGGGCGGTCTGCGCGCCGAACACGGTGGGACGGGGGTGCAGGCGCACGCCATGGCCATCCTGCGTAGCGGGGCGGAATTCGGTGTCGCTGCCGATGCAGGTGAAGGCGTTGCGATAGAAATCGGCGTCGTCGCTGTCGCCGCCCCCCAACGCCTCGCTCACGGCGCGGCCCAGGTCGGCGTCGAAGTTGTTGCGGGCCTGGTGCGTGATGGCGATCACCACGAAGGCGGACGCGCCGCCCTGCTGGTAGTGGCCGGTCAGCTCGAAACGCTGCCCCGGCGCCAGCGTGCGCACGGTGCCCGCGCCTTCGATGCTCTGCTGGCGCACGCGCAACGCGGCCAGCACATTGTGCGCCAGCCGCTCGCCCTGGGCGCTGTCCTCGTAGGCGTACTGGCCGGGATAGTCGTCGCTGACCAGCTCGATCGCGTTGGCCAGCTTGCCGGCGTCCGCCTGCGCCGAGACCGGCCGCGCCTGGGCGCTGCGGTAGTCCCAGCTGGCCATGCGCACGGCGTTGGTCTGCCAGCGCTGGCGCGGACTCCAGCGCTGGATGCTGTCTTCGGTTTCGGTGACGTCGGCGCGCGCGAAACGCACGCTGGTCTGCGGGCCGGGCTTGAAGGCGCCGTTGTGGTCGGCGATGACCAGGGTATGGCCGTCGTCGGCGTGCTCGACCCAGTAGAACAGGCCCTCTTCGGCCAGCAGGCGCTCGACGAAGGCGTAGTCGGTTTCGCGGTACTGGATGGCCAGGCTGCGCTTGGCGTAGGCGGCGCGATCCTTCACTTCCCAGCGCCATTGCGGCGCCAGCGCGCCCTGGCCCTTGTAGTCGCCGAAGATGCTGTCGACGATGTCGATCACCGTCTTGTCCTGGTAGGCGAAACTGTCGCGCCGCGCCCGCAGGAATGCCAGCCACGGCTCCACGGTCAGCCCATAGCGCGCCAGGCCGCCATTGGCGCCCAGGAAACGCGCCGCCGTGGCGTGGCCGTGCCACAGGCGCGGCTGCTCGCGGTCCAGCGCGGTCTGCAGGCGCAGAGTGACGGGCTGGCCCATCAGGGCCTTCAACGGGATATGCGCGTCGTCGGACAGCGCGGTGATCTCCAGGCGATAGGCGCCGCCGCTCAATTGTTCGGTGGCCGACAGGGTCTCGGCCACCAGGCGGTTCTCGCCCAGCGGCGTGCGCAGGTCCAGCAGGCGGTTGACCTGCGCGATGCCGGCGGTCGACAGGCGGGACAGTCCGGAAGAATCCTGGGGCATGATCGCGGCTCCTGGCTCAGGTCAGGCGGTAGCGGAAGTCGCCGTTCTTGCCGGCCGTGACGCGGATGCGCGCGATCGCCTCGCCCTGCGCCATGCGGCCCAGCACCTGTTCGGCGATCTGCGGCAGCAGCGTGCCGTTCAGGATGTGGTCGACGTTGCGCGCGCCCGTGTCCACCTCGGTGCAGCGCGCCAGCACGGCCTCGACCAGCGCGTCGTCCCAATCGAACACGGCGCGGTGGTTGGCCTGCACCCGCTCGGCGATGCGGGCCAGCTTCAGGCCAATGATGCGCGCCAGGGCGTCGTCATCCACCGGGTAGTAGGCGATGGTCTTCATGCGGCCCAGGAAGGCGGGCTTGAAAGCCTTGTACAGCTGCGGCGCCAGCAATTCCTGCAAGGCGTCCGGATCCGGCCGTTCCTCGGCGGTCTTGTTCAGGCAGGCCTGCATGATGGTCGACGAGCCGACGTTGGAGGTCAGGATGATGAGCGTGTTGCGGAAGTCGATCTCGCGCCCTTCGGCATCGTCCATCACGCCCTTGTCGAACACCTGGAAGAACAGCTCCAGCACGTCGGGATGGGCCTTCTCGATCTCGTCCAGCAGCACCACGCTGTAGGGCTGGCGCCGCACGGCCTCGGTCAGCACGCCGCCTTCGCCGTAGCCGACGTAGCCTGGCGGCGAGCCTTTCAGGCCCGAGACGCTGTGGGCCTCCTGGTATTCGCTCATGTTGATCGTAACCAGCTTGCGCTCGCCGCCGTACAGGATGTCGGCCACCGCCAGCGCGGTCTCGGTCTTGCCCACGCCGGAGGGGCCGACGAACAGGAACACGCCCTTCGGCTTGTTCGGGTCTTCCAGGCCGGCGCGCGCGGTGCGCACGCGCTGGGCGATGGCGTGCAGCGCGTGATCCTGGCCGATGACACGCTCGGCCAGCAGCGGCTGCAGTTCCAGCACGGTGCGGATTTCGTCGTTGACCATGCGGCCCAGCGGGATGCCGGTCCAGGCCGAGACGATCTCGGCGATCACCTGCGCGTCGACATAGGCGGGCACCAGCGGCGCCTCGCCCTGCAGGACGCGCAGCTGTTGCTGCAATTCGGCCAGTTGCGCCTGCGCGGGCGTCGGTTCGGCGGCCTTGCCGCCGCGGCGCTTGCTGCTGGTTTCGGGCTCGGGTTCCTGGCCCGCGGCTTCCAGCTCTTCGCGCAGCGCGTGGATCTGCCGCACCAGCTCGCTTTCCTGGGCCAGGCGCGCTTCGGCGTCGGCCAGTTGCTGGCGGATGGCGTCCATTTCCTCGTCCAGCTCGCGCAGGCGGGCCGATTGCGCGGCGCCGGCGGCGGCCTCGCGGCGCAGGGCGGCGCGCTCGGTTTCCTGGCGCGCCAGGCGGTGGCGGGCGTCGTCGATCAGGGCCGGCGTGGCGCTACGGCCCAGCGCCACCCGGGCGCAGGCGGTGTCCAGCACGCCGACGGCCTTGTCCGGCAGCTGGCGGCCGCTGATGTAGCGGTGCGACAGGCGGGCGGCGGCGACGATGGCTTCGTCCAGGATGCGCACGCCGAAATGGCTTTCCATCAATGGCGCCATGCCGCGCAGCATGCTGGCGGCCAGCGTCTCGCTGGGTTCTTCCACCTTGACCACCTGGAAGCGCCGCGCCAGCGCGGCGTCCTTCTCGAAGTACTTCTTGTATTCGCTCCAGGTGGTGGCGGCGATGGTGCGCAGTTCGCCGCGCGCCAGCGCCGGCTTGAGCAGGTTGGCGGCATCGTTCTGGCCGGCCTGCCCGCCCGCGCCGATCATGGTGTGGGCTTCGTCGATGAACAGGATGATGGGCGTGGGGCTTTGCTTGACCTCGTCGATCACGCTTTTCAGGCGGTTCTCGAACTCGCCCTTGACGCTGGCGCCGGCCTGCAGCAGGCCCATGTCCAGCGTGCGCAGCGCCACGCCGGCCAGCGCCGGCGGCACGTCGCCGGCCACGATGCGCAGCGCCAGGCCTTCGACCACCGCGGTCTTGCCGACGCCGGCCTCGCCGGTCAGGATGGGATTGTTCTGGCGCCGCCGGGTCAGGATGTCGATCATCTGCCGGATCTCGGCATCGCGGCCGATCACCGGGTCGATCCTGCCTTCGCGGGCGCGCTCGGTCAGGTTGGTGGTGTACTGGTCCAGCGCCGGCGTCTTGGACAGCCCGGCGGCGGGCGACGCCGCCTCGCCCTGCGCCGCGCCGTCATCCAGCGCCACGGATTGGCCGGCCTCTTCCGAGCCGGCCGTCAGGGCCGCGAAATCGTGCTTCAGCTCTTCCAGGCGGAACGACTCGAACAGGCGCGAGCCGCGCCGCGCCAGCGCCGCCAGATCCGGCTCGGTCAACAGCGCCAACAGCAGGTGGCCGGAACGAATGCGGGTCGTCTGCGTGTCCAACGAGGCGATCAGCCAGGCATGCTCGAACAGGCGCGGCAGGTGCGGCGAAAACACCGGGGTGCGGGTATTGCCGTTCTTGAAGCCGCGGATCTCGGCGTTCAGGTCGGCCTCCAGCACCGAGGCCTCGATGCCGCTGCGGCGCGCCACGATGCTGAAATCGCTGGCGGGCTTTTCCAGCAGCGCCAGGAACAGGTGTTCCAGGTCCACCTCGTAGTGGCCTTGCGCCATGCACAGGCTGGCGGCGCGCTCGGCAGCCTGGCGGCAGGTCTGGTTCAGTTTCCCGATCAGGGTTTTCAGGGGAGTGGCCATGTTCTGGGTTGTCTTGTTCTCAGTGGATGGTGTGCAGTTCGTAGCTGGCGTCGTCGCGGTCCGACGCCGACGGTTCGGTGCAAAGAAAGGAATTCCAGCCCAGGCGCGCGCCGCCGCCCTCGGCGTCGCCGCCCAGCGCGCTGCCGGCGACGTCCTCCTTGGCCATCACCAGCCGCACCTCGTATTCGAAGCTGAGCCCGCCGAACATCGTCAGCAGTTTCTCCAGCGCCTGGGCGCGGGCGCCGCCGGGCAGGAAATCGGCGAACGCCGACCTGGACAGCGGGCCGATCCACAGCCGGATGCGCAGGTCGCGCTGCCAGATGCGCTCGCCCGCCATGGCGGACACGCCCAGCACCGCGCCGGGACGGCCCAACTGAGTGCGGTTTTCGGGCGGCACGTGATACCAGCGGCCGACGAACTGTTCGACCCGCAAGCTCACCTGGAAATAGTCGGCCAGCACCCGCTGCAGGTACGCGGCCGACACCGGCCGCTGCCGCGCCGCCGCCGCGTAGTGCGCCAGCGATTCGTCGAACACGCGTCCCTCGCCGGCATGCAGGCGGTCGCGCAGCGCCGGATGCCCTACCCCGCCCAACGCCAGCAGCAGCGGCAGGTAGTGATGGCCCTGTTCGGTTTCGTGCCGCAGCGGCATGCGGTACTTCTTCCAGGCCGCGTAGAACAGCGCCGCGGCCCGGTTCGAGAAGATGTCGAAGAAGGCGCGGGCGCCACGGTCGCGCGTGGCGCTTTCGCGGTGGCTCAGGATCTCGGAGTAATGCAGCGGCAAGGCCCCCTGCCCGCCCAGCAGGCCGAAGAAGGCCGGCTCGATCTCCACCCGTCCCAGCGTGCCGGCGGCCAGCGCCGCCAGTCGCGCGTCGGCGTCGTGCAGGGCCTGGCCGTTCTTGTCGAAGGCCGTCAGCCCCGCGATCTCGCTGGCCGGAAAGCCCAGCGACGACGAGTTGACGAAGCGCAGGTGCGCCGGCACGGCATTCCTGGCGCGCGTGCCTTCCTGGCGCGCGAACCACAGTTCCAGCACCCGCACGGCCTGGAAGAACTTGAAGCGCTGCGGCTCGGCCAGCAGCGATTCGATTACGCTAGGATCGCGTCGCCGTTGCATGGGGGGCACCGTAGGATTTCTTCCGCGCCGCGGCGCGACAGCACCACCAACTGCACGAAGCTGTTGGCGTGCACGTAAAGGCCGAAGAAGCGGTTGAGCACCGCCACGAAGGCATGCAGGCTGGTGCCCACGAAGTTTTCTTCATTGATCGTCAGCCGGATCTCGATGCCGCGCACGAAGGTCGCGAACGGCTCGCCCGGCATCCAGTGGGTGGCGGGCTTGTAGTCCAGCCCCACCAGCCCTTCGATCTGGCGCGCGGCCACCGCCGCGTGCGACAGGTCGTACAGGCGCAGGGTTTCCTTCAGCGCCGGCAGGCCGCTGTGCACCAGCGACAGGTGGTTCAGCGCCAGGTGCGAGATCAGGCGCCAGTGCGCCGCGCGGCCCTGCTGGAAGCGGTGCGTATGGGTCGGGCGGCGCAGCATGCGGATCTCGCGCGCCACCGAGCCGCCCTCCAGGAACAGGTCGCCGCCCGGCTGGCCCACCGCCAGGTGCGACGGCAGGTCGCGATTGGTGCAGGTCAGCTCCAGGCTCAGCGTTTCGGTCTGCGGCAGGGCCGGATTGAAGTCGATGTCGACGATGGACATCTCCATTTCGTAGCCCGGGCTGCGCTCGGCCACCATCGAATCGCGCCGCGCGGTCCAGTAATGGCTGGCGCCCTCGGGCGTCTCGCCGTGGTGCAGCGAATAGAACGGCCGGAACTCCACCACCGAATCGCCCTGCGCGTTCTGCCGCACCAGCCGCACGCGGTCGATGGAATAGACCTCGTAGCCGTAGGCGCGGCGCGCATCGGCCACCACCGGATAGGAGGCCGCCGCATGCGTGACGCGGATGGGATCGGCGCGCTGCTCGAACAGGTTGATCACCGGCGTGCAGCCCAGCCGGAAGTTGTCGGCCGAGGCCGATTCCAGCAGGCGCGCGGTATTCGAATCGGCGCGCAGCCCCTTGACCGGCAGGTGCAGCGTGAATTCGCGCGCCGGGCCGACCGCGCGCCGCAGCGCCGCCAGGTCGATGTCGACGAAATTGAATTTTTCGGAGAAGACGAAGTACTCGGCCAGCAGCCGATAGGCCGGATGCGAGCTGGCCGGAAAGTCGATCAGCGCGTCGTCCTCGGCCAGCCCCACTTGCGCCAGCGGCACGTCAGGCAGCCGGTTCCAGCGGCCGGGTTGGGTCTCGATGTAGGCCGCCGCGGTGCGCAGGAACAGGCAGTCGCGCAGCGCCGCCACGAACGACGGCTCGCCATGCAGATAGACCCGCAGGCGGTCCACGGCCAAGGTGGCAAAGCTCTGCGTTTCGGCCAGGCAGGCCAGCGTCAGCGACAGGCGGCCGGTCACGCCCGGCGGCAGTTGCGTGGCCGATGGCGCGTTGGCGGTCGAAGCGAACGTGGCCTGGCGGATGGCCACCGGCGCCAGCGTCACGTCGTAGGCCGTGCGGAAGCGGCAGGCCACGCCGCGCACGGCGTGCGATTTCAATTCGGTGCCCCGCGCCACGCGCACCGGCGCGGTCAGTTGGGCCGCCACCCCGCCCATGTCGAACTGCGCGATCGAACACGCCGGAAACGGCCGCAGGTAATGCGGATACATCACTTCGAACAACGCTTCCGTGAATTCCGGATAGTCGTCGTCCAGCTTCTTGTTGATGCGCGCGCCCAGCAGGGCGAACGATTCGATCATCCGCTCGACGTGCGGATCCTCGCAGGTCTCTCCCGACAGCCCCAGGCGCGCGGCGATCTTCGGATAGCGCTGGGCGAAATCCCGCGACGAGCCGCGCAGGAACCCCAGCTCGCGTTCGTAATACGGCAGCAGTTCTTCCATCTTTCCCTTCCTCGCCGGCGGCTGGCCGCCGGCGCCCGCGTGCGTTTATGTTGTCAGGCGGCCGCCGCGGCCTTGGCCCAGCCCTTGCTGACCGAATACTGCAGCGTCGACGGCTGCAGGGTCGCGTCGAACGTCACCGGCTCGTGGGCCGGGCCGACGTCCAGCATCGCGGTGATCGCGAAATACAGCACCGACGTGGCGCGGCTGTCGACCTGGAGCACCACGCGCACGTGCGTCAAGCGCGGCTCGTGGCGGGCGATGGCCTGCTCCAGCGACCGGCAGATGAATTCCCGGTCGTAGTGGCTGGCCAGGCTGAGCCCGGAGAAATCCGACAGCCCGTAGGTCAGGATCGACCGCTGGCAGTTCGGATAGCGCTTGAGCGACTCCTCGGTGAAGACCATGCGGGTATTGAGCAGGGCCTCGATGTCGCGCGCGACGGTTTCCTTGATTTCCTCGACGGACAGGCGCCGCAGCGCGTGCGGCGCCGGGCCGTCCCCGTCGAACAGCTTGTCGAACAGGCTGGGTTCGAATCCCTTCATCACGGACCTCTTTCAGGAAAACCGCGGCCCGGGGACGAGCCGCGGCCTTCGCCTTGCCGCGCGGTCGGGATCAGACCGAGTAGGTCTTGTCGTTCTTGGTCAGGCTCCAGGCGCCCTGGGAATTGCCGCCCTGGTTGCCGCCGACCTTCTGCTGCGTGTACTTCCACTGGACCGCGGCGTACTTCAGCGAGAACGATTCGTGCGGCAGGCCTTCGCTGACCACTTCGGGCGCGACGCGCGAGATGATCACGTACTTGAGCTTGATTTCCAGGTACTTGACGCGATTGCCCTCGCCGTCGGCGCGCAGGAAGTCGATGGTCACTTCGTCAAAGGTCGTGCCGCCCGAAGCGTGCTGGTAGAGCAGCGGGCTGACCACGTCCAGGTCCTTGGTGAAGACCATTTCGCCATGCTCGGTGCGCTCGGCGGTGTGGCCGCCCGAGGTCGAGGCGGTGGCCGAACGCGGCTGGATGATCTCGTGGCGCCACGAGCCCACTTCGATCCAGTCCGGGTGATCCTTGTCCTGGGACTCGCCCTTGAGCGCAGGATTGCCGAATTTGACGTAGATGTCCTTCATTAAAGTACTCTCCGGTTAAAAGCTTTGGATCAGACGGTCATCACGATTTCTGGGCCTGGGCGGGCAGTTCCGCCACCAGACGCAGGGAAATCGACAGCTCGTCGAGTTGGAAATGCGGCCGCAGGAACGCCACGGCCCGGAACACGCCAGGACGACCCGGCACTTCGGCTACTTGCACCGATGCTTCCCGCAGGGGGAATTGCGCTTTCTGCTCCTGGTTCGCGTTGTCGTCCAGCAGCACGTACTGCGAGACCCAGCGGTTCAGGAAACTCTCGACCGATTGCGCGGACGCAAAACTGCCGATCTTGTCGCGCATCATGGCCTTCAGGTAATGGGCCACGCGCGACACCGAAAAGATGTACTGCAACTGCGCCGACAGCACCGCGTTGGCATTGGCGCTGTCGGTGTTGTACTTCTTGGCCTTCTGCACCGATTGCGCGCCGAAGAACGCGGCGTAGTCGGAGTTCTTGCAGTGCACCAGCGGGATCAGGCCGAGGTCGCTCAGCTCCTTCTCGCGCCGGTCGGTGATGGCGATTTCGGTGGGGCACTTGAGCGCGATCTCGCCATCGTCGGTCTTGAAGGTGTGGGTCGGCAGGTTCTCGACGAGGCCGCCGCCTTCGACGCCGCGGATCGCCGCGCACCAGCCAAAGTCGGCAAAGGCCGCGGTCAGGCGCGCGCCGAAGGCCCAGGTGGCGTTGCACCACAGGTACTTGGCATGGTCGGTGCCGTCGACGTCCTCGACGAAGTTGAAGCCTTCCACCGAGGTGCCCTCTTTCGGGTCGTACGGCAGGCGGCCCAGGAAGCGCGGCATGGTCAGGCCGACGTAGCGCGAGTCCTCGGAGTCGCGGAAGCTGCGCCACTTGGTGTATTCGACCGTGTCGAACACCTTGGCCAGGTCGCGCGGACGGCCCAGGTCGGCGAAGCTGTCCAGGCCCAGCAGCTCGGGCGAGGCCGAGGCGATGAACGGCGCGTGCGAGGCCGCGGCCACGTGCGACATCTGCTCGATGAAGTACATGTCCTCGGGCTGGCGGGTGATCTCGAAGTTGCCCAGCAGCGCGCCAAAGGGCGAGCCGCCGAAGGTGCCGAATTCTTCCTCGTAGACCTTCTTGAACATCAGGCTCTGGTCGAAGTCGATGGCGGTCTGGAAGTCGCGCACCAGGTCGCGCTTGGTGACGTTGAGCACCTTGATCTTGAGCATCGGCCCGGTATTGCTTTCCTGGCACAGGTAATGCAGGCCGCGCCAGGTGCTTTCGAGCTTCTGGAACTCGGCGCCGTGCATGACTTCGCTGAGCTGGGCCGAGATCAGGCGGTCCAGCTCGGCCACGCGGGCGTCGAGCATGGCCGACAGATTGTCCGACACCACCACGGTGCCCTTCATGACTTCGCGCGCCAGTTCGCCGATCAGGTCCTTGGCGCGATCGTGTTCGGCAGTGGATTTGGCCACCCGGCTCTGCTCGACGATCTGGTCGAGCAGGCCCGAGTCGGCGGCGGCCGGGGCGGCCGCGTTCTGCGCGGCGGCGGAATTACTCATTGCTGCCTCCCTTGCCGTCCTTGCCGGCTTCGCTGGTCAGTTGCTGCAGTTTTTCCGTGCTGCTGAGCACTTCGCCCAGCAGGTCTTCCAGCTTGTCGTTGCCGGCCAGCTTGTTGCGCAGGTCGGCCAGCTTGGTGCGGATCTCCAGCAATTCCTTGAGCGGTTCGATCTGCTGCACCACGGCCTCGGGGCGGAAGTCCTCGATCGAGCGGAACTTCAGGTCGACGCCGAAGGTGCCGCCCTCGTCGGTCAGGCGGTTCTTCACGCGGTACGCGGCGCGCGGCTCGAGGCCGCGCATCACGTCGTCGAAGTTGTCGACGTCGATATTGACGAACTTGCGGTCCTTCAGGCGCGGCAGCTCGGCTTCCGACTGGGCGCTGAAGTCGCCCACCACACCCACGACGAAGGGCAGTTCCTTCTGCTCGATCGCGTCGCCCTTCTCGACGTCATAGGTCAACTGGACGCGCGGCGGGCGTACTTTCTGGAGTCTTTTCTGAACGCTTTCTTTCTTAGCCATGGGGGCTCCAAGCGGATGCGTATTGACGAAGGCGAGCGGTCCCGGCCAGCCGGGTCCGGCGGGCCGATCAGGGTTTGAGGAGATTGCCGAACGGATCCGGCGCGCGGCCCGCGGGAGGGGCAGAAGTCTGGGCCGGCGGCGTGGCGCCGCCGGATTGAGCCGGCTTGGCCGCGGCGCCGGCGTTGGCGGCCGGCGTGCTTGCGGCGGGGGTGCCCGCGGCGGGCGTGCCCGTGGCGGCTGCGCTGTCGTTGCGCGGCTTGGGCGGCGGGCGCGTGCCGCCGCCGCGCGGCGGCTTGCGGCCCTCGGGGAACAGCACGTCCTGGCCCAGCGTTTCACGCATGGCGGCGGCCAGCGCCACCGCGTCGCTGCGGGCGTTGCCGGCCAGCAGCGCGTCGGCGCGCAGGTCGGCCAATGATTGCATGGCGACTCGCAGGCCGCCCACGGCGCGCACGGTCTTGGCGGTGAAGTCGTTCGAGTCGCGATTCAGCGCTTCGTCGGCGGCAACGATCGCTTCCCCGTATTTCTGCTCATCGAACCGGATCTTGGCGATGTACGACCAGGGTTCGCCGCGCGACGGGTTGCGCTGCGCGATCTCCTGGAATTGGGCCACGGCCTCGTCGCCCCCCTTGTTGGCCAGCGTCTCGGTGGCCTGAGTGATCGACTGCTTGTATTCAGCGTCCGTCTGGGGCTTGTTGGTGGTGGCACAACCGGCCATTAACGCCACCATGCCACCTATGAGGAAATACCGGGAAAGTTGCATTTTTTGGGCACGTGTCTGATGTAACCAAGGGCCGCGTATTTCAACAACTTTTTGTTAGTACACCACTACAGAGGATTACGTCATGTAACTTGCGTCGAAATGTCGTGCAACGTGCCGTCATCTGTATGTTGTCGCAATCATCCGGTATAAAGAGCCATGTCAAAACATCTCAATTTATCGCGATGCTTGGCGGCCACGATGCTCATCGCGGCAGTGCCCGTCATTAATGGTTGTGCGGCGGTTTCCGCCCTTGGCGCGGTCGCCGGAATCACCGGCACGGCGCTCGATGCGGCGGGCCTGAAAAAGGACCCGAATGCGCCCACCGATGTGAAATTGGCGATACACGCCGGAGAAAATTTGAATGCGAGCAGCGGCCAGCCAACCGCCGTCGTTACGAAAGCATACTATTTGAAGAATGCCGAGGCATTTCAGCGCGCGCCGCTCACTCAATTGGTTGATACTGCGCAGGAAAAGGCGGCATTGGGCGACAGTCTCATCGCGTCGCGCGAAATCACCCTGACGCCGGGCCAGCGTTTCGAGAACGTCGAAAAGGTGCCGAAAGGCGCCGCATATATCGCCGTTGCCGCCTTGTTTTACGCGCCCGCGCCGCAGCGCTGGAAATACGTGTTCGAGGTCAAGGAAGTCGAAGACACCGGCATCGTGCTGGGCGCGCATGCCTGCGCCATGACGGTCGCCACCGGCAAGATCGTGCTGCCGCCGGGCATGCCCGCGTTCGATCCGTCCCGGCTCGGTTCCCTGCAATGCCCGAACTGATTCCGGCGCGAGCCGAGCGCGTTCACCGCAACGTCCTCTTCATATATATAGATAGTCAATAACGAGAGCCCGCCAACGTGAGTTATTCAGCGAAGATCCTGTGGGGAGAGGGCCTGTTCCTGCGGCCCCAGCATTTTCAGCGCCAGGACGCCTACCATGAGGCCCGCCTGGCGGAAATGAGCCGCGCGCTGCATCCGTATTCGTGGGGCCTGCGCGCCGCGCGTTTCGACGCCGCCGCGCTCGCCAATGGCATGTTGCGCGCCACCGAACTGTCGGCGATCTTCCCCGACGGCGAAATCTACAACGCGCCGCACAACGACGACCTGCCGCCCGCCGTGGCGCTGGACGGGCTGGACGGCGCCAGCGAGGCCGTGTTCTACCTGGCCCTGCATCCGATGAAGGACATCGGCGGCAACTACCGCGACGCGCAGCAGGCGCAGGGATTCGATGCCCGCTACGCGCACCAGGACAGCCCCGCCCCCGACCTCTACACCAATGCCAGCACCGCCGAGCTGGCGTTCCTGCGCAAGAACGTGCGGCTGCTTTCCGAACACGAGCCGCGCGATGCGCTGCTGACGGTCCCGGTGGCACGCGTGCGCCGCACGGCCAGCGCCGGTTACGAGCTGGACACCGGCTTCATCGCGCCCAGCCTCACGGTGCAGGCCTGCGGCGCGCTGTTCGAGCAGTTGCGCCGCCTGCTGGACGCGCTGCAGGCCAAGGTCAACGCGCTGTACGGTTTCCATCGCGAGCCGAACAAGAACATCATCGAGTTCCGCTCGGGCGACGTGGCCTCGTTCTGGCTGCTGCACACCGCCAACGAAGCTTATTCGGCGCTGTCGCACCTGTTCCACAACCCGCAGCTGCATCCGGAACGCCTGTTCCAGGAGATGCTGCGGCTGGCCGGCGCGCTGATGACGTTCTCGAAGGTGCACACGCTGGCCGACCTGCCGGTGTATCGCCACGAGCAACCCGGCGCGGCCTTCGCGCAGCTCGACACGATCCTGCGCGACCTGCTCGACACCGTGATCTCGACGCGCTACTTCTCCATCGTGCTGGAGGAGCTGCGCCCCTCGTTCCACGTGGGCCGCCTCGATTCCGACAAACTCGACGAGACCACCGCGCTGTACCTGTCGGTGTCCGCGGCGACGCCAGCCAGCGAACTGGCCGAAACGGTGCCGCTGCGCTTCAAGGTCGGCGCGCCGGACGATGTCGAGAAGCTGGTGCTGTCGGCCATGCCGGGCGTGCAACTGGCCTACACGCCACAGGTGCCGCCGGCCGTGCCGGTCAAGCCGGGCGCCTGCTATTTCACCCTGCAGACGCGCGGCTCGCTGTACGACCGCATGCTGCAGGCCCGCAGCATCGCCATCTACGCGCCGTCCGGCATACCCGAGCTGAAACTGGACCTGATCGCCGTCACCCGCTGACGCGCGCCCTGTCCGACCCTTCCCGACCCTTCCCGACGCCACCCCGACATCCAACGACAGAGCCCGCCATGAACACCGCCGCGCCCTCTCTGATGCCCGCCGCCTCGCTCCCGCCGCGCGCCGCCGATTTCTACGGATCGCGCCCCGCCAAGTCACTGCTGGACCTGCTGTACGACGGCTTCCTGATGCTGTTCCTGCTCAAGAGCGGGCAGGAACCGGCCAGCGCCGCGTCGTTCTCGGCGCGGGTGCAGCAGTTCCTGGCGGACTTCGAGCGCAGCGCCAAGAAGCTCGACATACCGGCCGAGGACGTCTACGCCACCAAGTATGCGTTCTGCGCGGCGGTCGACGAGACCGTGCTGAATTCGGGCTTCTCGATCCGCGACGCCTGGATGCTGCAACCGCTGCAGCTGACGCTGTTCGGCGAGCAACTGGCCGGCGAGAACTTTTTCTCGCGGCTGGAGGACCTGCGCGCCCAGGGCGCGCCGCGGCTGCAATCGCTGGAGGTGTTCTACATGTGCCTGCTGCTGGGCTTCCAGGGCAAGTACATGATCGAGGGCCAGGAAAAGCTGGGCTACCTGACCGCGCGCCTGGGCGACGAGATCGCGCTGCTGCGCGGCAAGCGCGCCGGCTTCGCGCCGCACTGGCCGCTGCCCGACAAGATCGCCCACACGCTCAAGCGCGACGTGCCGCTGTGGAGCATCGGCGCGCTGTTCGCGTTGCTAGGCCTGCTGGCCTACCTGGGCATGGCGCATTTCCTGAACGGCGACATGCAGACCGCCATGGCGCCGTATCACGACATCGTCAAGCTCGGCCCGCGCGCCGCCCACCTGACCATCTCGCTGCCCTGACGGCACACGCACACCGCCACGCACCATGATCGATCGTTCCTCCCCGCCCGCGGGCTACAGCAGCCTGGATGTCGCCGCGCTGTCCCAGAACGCCCGCCTGCTGCAAGTCGAAACGCCTTTGGGCGAAGCGCTCGTCGTCGAACGCCTGCGCCTGCGCGAAGGCGTTTCGGAACTGTTCGCGCTGACCCTGGACTGCCTGTCCGCGTCGGCCGAGCTGGACGTCGAACCGCTGCTGGGCAAGGAGATCAGCGTCAGCCTGCTGCTGGCCGACGGCGGACGGCGGCGCTGGCATGCGGTGGTGGAAGGCGTGGACGCGCTCGGCGCCGACGGCGGGCTGGCGCGTTACCGCCTGCACGCCGCGCCCTGGCTGGCCACGCTGCGGCTGCGGCGCGACAGCTTCGTGTTCCAGGACAAGTCGGTCACCGATATCCTGACCGACGTGTTCGCGGACTACCCGCTGGCCGCGTTCGCCTTCGACATCGCCGAACCGCTGGCGTCGCGCCCGGTGCGCACCCAGTACCGGGAAACCGACCTGGACTTCGTGCTGCGGCTGATGGCCGAGGCCGGCCTGAGCTTCCGCTTCGACCACCAGCAGGGTGACAGCAAGGCCGACGGCGGCGGCGCGCGCCACCGCCTGGTGGTGTTCGATGCCCGCGCCGCGCAGCCGGCCAACCCCGCCGCCTCGCTGCGTTTTCATCGCAGCGATGCCACCGAATCCGAAGACAGCGTCACGCGCTTCGGCGCGGCGCGCGAGGTCCGCGCCAACGCCGTCACCCGCGTCGCCTGGAACGACCGGACGCTGCTGGCGCACGGCGCCCATGCCGAATCGGCGCTGGACGCCGGCGCGCTGCCGCCGCTGGAAGACTACGACTACGACGGACACGGCCGCCACCCGGACGACGCCGCGGCCGAACAGCTCGCCAACCGCGGGCTGCAGGCGCACGAGGCGCGCGCGCTGCGCTTCGAGGGCGGCGGCAGCGCCCGCCAGATGATGCCGGGCCACGTCTTCGCGCTGACCCAGCACGACCGCTACGCGCAAGGTGCGGGCGCGGCGGGCGACGAGCTGGGCGGCAACCGCTACACGCTGCTGTGGGTCGAGCACGAGGCCGCCAACAACCTGGGCAGCCAGGCCGCCCAGGCGCTGGCCGCCCCCGATCTGGAGCATGGCGCCTACCGCAACGACTTCACTGCCCAGCCGGCCGCCGCGGCGCTGCTGCCCGCCTGGCGAGCCCGGCCGACGGCGCCCGAAGGCGTGACCGCCCTGGTGGTGACGGCGCAGGATGCCAGCATCACGACCGGACGCGACCTGCGCGTCAAGGTGCAATTCCCGTGGCAGCGCGGCGAGCGGCCGCTGCCGGGCGGCCTGCGCCACCGCAGCCACGGCGACGACGCCGGCAACGCGCCGGGCGACGATCGCTCCGGCACCTGGCTGCGCGTGGCCGGCGCCCAGGCCGGCCCCAACTGGGGCGCGCATCATCTGCCGCGCCAGGGCACCGAAGTCGTGGTGGAATTCCTGGATGGCGACATCGACCAGCCCGTGGTGGTGGCGCAGCTCTACAACGACAGCGATCTGCCGCCGTGGAGCGCGGGCGTGGATGGCCAGGCCAATCATCCCGGCACGCTCAGCGGCTGGCATAGCCAGGGCCTGGACGGCCAGGGCCACAGCCAGTGGCTGTTCGACGACACCGCCGGCCAGGTGCGCACGCGCCTGTCGAGCTCCATCGCCGCCTCGCAGCTGGGATTGGGCTATCTGGTCAAGCAGGCCGCCGATGACGCATCGCGCGGCGAATGGCGCGGCAGCGGTTTCGAGCTGCGCTCGGACGCCTGGACCGTCGTGCGCTCGGGCCAGGGCATGCTGCTGTCGGCCAACGCCCGCGAGGACGCGCGCTCGACGCAGGCCGATGCGCAGGAGGCCCTGGCACTGCTGCGGGGCGCGCGCAACGCGGCGGGCCGCATCAACGATGCCGCCACCCAGCGCCAGGCGCGGCCGCTGGCGGCCAACGAGCAATACGATGCCCTGATCAAGGCGGTCGATCCCAAGACCGACGGCCGCTATCCCGGCAGCGTCGGCGGCCAGCAGGCGGTCAAGGCCGCCGGCGGCGAACGCGGCGGCAGCGATCCGGTCGAGCGCATCGACGGGGCCCGCATGCTGATCGACGCGCCTTCGTCGATGAACCTGGCGACACCGGCCTCGGCCGTGCTGCACGCCAGCGAAAACCTGCACGTCACCGCCCAGGCCGACGGCCACATCGCCGCGCGCCAGACCTTCGCCAGCGCTTCCGGCCGCTCGACCAGCCTGTTCGTGCAGGATGGCGGCCTGCGCGCCATCGCCGCCAACGCGCCGGTGTCGCTGCAGGCCCATACCGACATGCTCGAAATGCTGGCCGGGCAGGACATCACCATCACCTCCACCACCGACAGCATCGAAATCCTGGCCAACCAGCGCATCACCCTGCAGGCGGCCGGCGGCGCCATCGTGATGGACGGCGGCGACATTGTCTTCAAGGGGCCGGGCATGTTCTCGGTCAAAGGCGCCTCGCACAACCTGATCGGCCCGGCCAGCGACGCGGCCGCCCTGCCGGCCCTGCCCTCGAGCCAGGTGGGCGATCCGATGCTGGTGACGGCGGAACTGGTGCACCGGCCGAACGCGCTGCTGCAAGCCCTGAATGGCTCCGGCCAGGCGCTCAACGCCGCGGGCGCGGCCGATGCCGCGGCAGCGGGCGCCGCGCTCCCGGCGGCGGGCACCGCGACGGGCGGCGGCTCCATGCTGGGCGGCCTGGGCGCCACCCTGGCCAGCGGCGCAACGGCCGTCTCCGGCGGATTGCAGAGCGCAACGCAGACCGCGTCCGGCATGGTGGACAAGGCCAAATCCATGGCCAACGCCGCGCTCAAGCCGGTCCAGGACGTGGGCGCGATGGCGGGCAAGGCCATGGGCTCGGTGACCGAGGCCGGCTCGGGCCTGGTGTCCGGCGCCGCCGCCAGGGCCGGCGGCATGGCGCAATCGGCGCTGGGATCGGCAACGCCCTCATTGATGGGCGGCGCCACGCCTTCGTTGATGGGCGGCGCGCTTGCCAGCGCGGCGCCGATGCCCGCCGGGTTGGCCGATGCGGCCGGCGCAGCCTCCGGCGCGGCGGCATCGTCGCCGGGCGTGGCGGCGCAGGCGGCCGGCATGGCGTCGTCGGCCACCGGCGTGGCCGCGCAGGCCGCCGGCGCCATGGGCAATGCTTCGGCCGCCTCCGCGCTGTCGGCGGCCTCGGGCCTGACGGCCGCGGGCGGCGGCGGTGTCGGCGCGGCCATCGGGCCGGTAATGACGCAGGCCATGGGCGCCCTGGGCGACCGCGGCGCCGCGCTGGGTTCCGCGGTGAACACCCTGCTGTCGATGCCCGACGTCAACCAGGGCAACCTGCCGGCGGTGGCCGGCGCCATCCTCGGCACGCCCGGCCTGACCGATTCGGCGGTGCCCACGGTGGTGGGCGCCATCCTGCAATCGCCCAGCATTTCCAGCGTCACCTTGCCCAAGGTGGCCGAGACCATCATGAACATCCCGGCGGTGGCCAACTCGCCCTATCCGGGCCTGGCCAAGCGGGTGATGGAAGCGGCGGGCATCAGCCTGCCGGGAACCGCCGCGCGGCCGGCCGGCCAGGACGCGGGCGCGGCGCCGGACCCGGCCCCGACCTCGGCCACGCCGTCGGCCTACCGGGCCCGCAACGGCGCCAAACTGCAATACGTCAACCTGACGGAGCCTTCCGAACGCTGGAACGACGGCCAGGCGCTCAACAGCCTGGATCGCCAGACCAACAAGCCCAAGATCCATGTGAAATTCAACAAGGCCGGCCAGCACCGCTTCACCGTAAAGGTCAGCCCGCGCCCCGGCAACGCCGTGTATTCGGCGCGCGAACAGAGCCGCCAACCCCTGTACCGCGAACCCACCCAGCGCACGTACAGCTACGTCACGGACGCCGATGGCACCAAGACCGTCGACGACATCGCGCTGCCGGCCGCCGGCCTGAACACCTACCTGTTCGAAGTGATCAACGACAAGAACCAGATCATCTCGACCGAAGTGGTTGAAACCGTCCGGCGCCTGTATCTGCAGGAAATCATGCTGCCCGGCCCGGAAGCGCTGCCGCGTCCGCACGGCTTCCAGCCGACCGCCACCGAGTACGCCCGCCATGGCGTCGACGTGCTGCAATTGCCGCCGGTGAGCACTCCCGGCGATGCCAATTCCGACGTCTTCACCGAAGACGGCGAGGCGCGCCTGCGCCAACTGGCCGGCTCGGTCTATCCCCGTTCGCAGGGCCCCTCGCACGCGCCCTACACCATCGTGGTCTGCCACGTCGACCGGCTGGCGTCGATGCTGCCCGTGCAGCCGATCTACGTGCAGGCCAGCGCCGGCCCCGGCGCGCCCGACAAGGAAGTCCAGTTCGTCAGCGCCGACGGCAACGTCAGCTTCCTCTGGCACAACATCGAGCCGAATGTCGACTGGTTCCTGGAATGCCTGTTCGAATACACCGACCCGGCCGCGGGGGTGCGGCGCGTGCCTGTCGCGCGCGACCGCTTGACGCCGCTGCCCTACGATCCGGCCGAGCCCAAGGCCTGCCATGCCGTCAATATCCGCCTGGCCGGGCTGCTGCCGATACCGGCCACCGGCAGGTTGATCCTGCGCGTGCGGCTCATGGAAAGCGCCGCCGCCGGCGCGGCCTTCTACGACACCAACCTGCTGTGCGTCGCGGCCCTGTCGCCCTTCGAGCCGGTCACCATGAACTACCAGCAGGAAACGCTGGTGCACGAGATCGGCCACTTGATCGGCATGGTTCCCAGCGGCCCGGAATGGGCCCAGGCCCATCCGGACGAAGCCGACATGGATTCGTCCAGGCTCGACAAGGGCCCGTTCTTCTATTCCCAGTTCGGCAACCATTGCCACTTCGGCCTGCCCGCCAGCCAGGCCGATCCCAGCCACACCGGCGCCTGCGTCATGTTCGGCGGCGACTGCCAGAGCATCCGCTATTGCGTCCATTGCGCCAAGGCCGTGCGTAAAGTGGACATGTCCAATGGCTGGCCGTCGTTCTGACGGCCGGCGCCGACTGGCGCCGGCCCTGGCCCTGCTGCTCGCGGCCGCGCTGGCCGCCGCGCCCGCGTCGGCGCGGACCGTGGGCGGTCCGCGCGCTCCCTCCCAATCCGCTACCCAGACCGCTTCCATGAATACCGACTGGATCGACCCGCCCGCCTTCGCCACCGCGCCCATCGGCACCGTGCGCGACCATGCCTGCATCCCGCCCAACCAGGGCAGCGACGACCAACTGAACATCGCCGCGCCCGCCCGCGTGCGGCCGCAGGCATCGGGCGCCTTGGTGATTCCCGTCTGCGCCCAAGGCATCATCCCGGTTTCGCAAGACCAGAAGCTGCCGCGCTTTGTGGCGGTCGACACGCTGACCGGCAAGACCTACGAAGGCGTGGCCTACGAGTACAAGCGCCGCAGCCCGCCGCCGGGCGTCGAGGTCGACGAGATCGCCAGCTCGCGCCCGCCCAAGGGCATCCCGATCAGCCCGGGCATCAGCGTGGGCACGCAGTTCAGCACCGACCTGGCGGCGCAGGTGGGGCTGCCGAAGGAGCCGGCGAAGTACGAGGTGTATATCGAATCCAACGGCGTGCGGTCGAACACCGTGACGATCGAGGTCCAGGCGGCGCGGTAGGCCGCGCCGGTATCAGCCGCGCTTGTCGCCCGGCGGCGTGCCTTGGGCTTTCAAGCGCGCGATGCTCGCTTCCGGTAGCGCGGCAACGGCTTTGGCGAAGTCGCCCGGCTGGCGACCGGGCTGCGACAGCAGCGCGGCGATTTCCGGATCGGAGTCGAAGTCGGAGGCGACGGTGAAGTACAGGCGCATGTATTGGCGCATGTCCTGCTCCTGCACGATGCGATACTTGATCCAGGCCGTCCTGGCGACTTTGCCAAGTACGCGCAGGACCTCATGGCCATCCCGATAATCCTCGAATGCGCCGCGGTATTCCCGGTAAAGCCAGTCCGTCGTATCGACCAGCGGGAACCGCGTCTGCCCGAGCAGCTTGCGGCTCAGGGCCAGCTCCATATGTTCATCGGGATAGATGTGCAGTTCGAGGTACAACGGCCCGTCGCCAGCGGGTATGGGCGTCGGGTCAAGATGCACCGTGGTTTCCTTGTGGAACATCAGGCTGTCCATCGTGCCGTCGTAGAGATGCTTGATCGCCTCTTCGCCGTCCACGCCCGACCATTGGACCTTGAATTCCGTGCCCTTCAAGGCATAGCAACACGTCACCGATCCCTCCCCGCCGCCGACACCCATGGCGCCGCTGCCGGCGGTCCGCCCCGATTTGTCGGAAATACGGATGGTGTCGATATCCCAAGGCGTGTAGTTGTAGGCGATCATATTCAGCCCGCGATACTCGGGCTCTCCGCCGCAAGCGGCCGATGCCGTCACCAGCGCGATTGCCAACACCCGACTTGCGTATCGTCCAATCATGGCCGGGCCGGCGCCAACCCGTCCAGGTTCGCCCGCATCTGCTCCACGCGCGCCGCCGAGGCGGTGTCGGTCTTCATCTTGGCCTCCTCGGCCTTGAAATCGGTCTTGCCGAAGATGTCCTTGTCGCGCGTGCGGAAGTACAGCGTGGTGCTGGCCAGCAGGTGATCGGGCCAGCTGCTCAACATGGCGTCGTGCACCAGGAAGTCGAACAGCGCCATCACTTTGGGCGGCAGCGGATTCCTGCCGGCGCTGGCCTCGCGCCACACGTTCAGCAGCCGCTGCTCGGTGGCGCGCCTGGCCTTCATGTCGGCGAACGGATCCTTGGGCTTGTCTGCCTCGGTGAGCGTGCCGCCACCGCGGGTGATGAGCTCGTTGCGCATGTTCTGCATGTCGAGCTGGTCCTGCTCCATCCGCTCGATGGCCCGCACCGTATTCGGATTGTTGCGGCGGAATTCTTCCTTGTGGCGCTCCATGGCGGCGTCCTGGCGCTCCGCGTCCTCCAGCGCCCGGTACTCTTCCTCCAGGCGCTGCCACAGCGGCTTGAAGCGCTGCGGCGGCAGCTCGCCACGGCTGGCCACGGCTCGATCCCAGCGTTCGTTCTTGAGCGCCTCCAGTTCCTTCAGGCGGGCCGTGTTCTCCGGCTTGGCCTGCTCTTCCTTGGACAGCCCCAGCACGCGGCGGTACTCCTCGATATAGGCCTTCTCGGGCGTATAGAAGTCGCGGTCCTGGATCCACTTCTCGGCGGGATCGGACAGCTCGCTCTTGAATACCGGATCCTGGTAGCGCACGGCCAGCCAGCGCAGGAACACTTCCATGTGCGGCATGAAGTCCACGCCCGGCTCGTACTTGACCACGCCGCGATACGCCTCGACCAGCTCGGTGATGCGGTAGCTCTGGCCACCGTCCTGGATGGACATGCCCATGCTGAACTTGGCGTACGTCAGCGGGCGCTTGTCGAACAATTGCTCCATGCTGTAGAAACCCACGCCATGGCACAGGCCGAGGTTCAGCATGTCGCGCAGCGGCACCCGCGACAGTTCCGCGCGCGAGCCCAGCGACCCCTCGGGGCTGACCCCGGTGACGTCGCCGCTGGATCCCGGATAGAGATACTGCTCGCCCCGGGTCTTCTCCAGGCTGTCCAGGCGCTGGTTGGCGCGCAACTCCTGGGCGGCGGCGAAATGCACGCATTTGTCGACCGCGCCCGGCACCGTCAGGGTACGATCCTTGTGCGTCTGCTTGAGCAGATCGGTGAAAGGCAGAAAGCCCAGGAACGTGTTCTCGTCCATGATCGAGGACACCGAATCCAGCAGCCCCAGGAAGCGGATGCGGATCTCGGCCTCGCGCGCGCCGTTCTTGCCCGGAAACACCAGGTCCTTGTCGTGGCGCCGGCGGTACTTCTTGACCACGTCGTTGATGAACTGGCGCGCCATGACCCCGCCGCGGTCGCCGCCGAACACCGAAATCTCGATCCGCCGCACGTTGTTCATCTCGGCGCTGACCGCTTCATGCGTTGCGCGCAGCTGGCGCAGCGCGGCGTCCACCCGCACGTCGACCCCAGTGCCCATCAGGTAGGCCACGGTCTCGTTGTCGCGGATGACGGGCACGCCTTCCAGCGCGGTGCTCTTGGCCACTTCCTTGGCCGCCGTCCAGCCCACCTTCAGCGGGTTCTTCTTGAAGCCGGCCCAGAACCCGCGCACGGTGCCCTTGGCGCGGTTGGCCAGGCGTTCCGGATCCCAGGCATTCCAGATTCGCACGACCTTGTCGGGCAAGGTCTTGACGTCTTTCACCACGTCCTTGTACGCCTTGACCATAGGCTGGAATGACCCCTCCTTGATCATCTTCTGCGTGGCGCTGCGCAGGCGCTTCAAGGCATCCGTCTCGGGGATCTCGTCGGTACGGGTAATGTTCTTGATCGCGCTCTTGGCATTGCTGGCCGCTTCGCTGAGGATCTTCCGGCCGGCGACGGTCGCGCCGTAGATGAGATCATCGTTCTTGGCGTCCTCGTTGAGCTCGGTGCCCAGGCCGGAATAGTAGAACCGGAACCAATACTGGTTCACGGGACGGTCTTCATCGTCGTGGGCATAGTGCGCTTCCCAGAGCCGGCAGACGTTCGAATAGAACGTGGGGTGCTGGCTGTCCACATCCCGGCTGCGGCCGAAGCCGTCAAAAAAGAACCCGATGCGGATCACGGCGCCGCACTCCTGGCAATCCTGCCTGGGATAGGCGGCCTCGCTTTCGGCCATTTTCTTCAGAACGCTGGCGGGGGTGCGATCCACCGGCGGCAGGCTGTCAGCCATTCTTGTCTCCTGGCGCGGTTCCCGTGGCTTTCAGGTGCGCGATCTTTTCAGCCGGCAGGGCCTGCACGGCCTTGGCGAAGTCCCCGGCTTGCCGGCCGGATCTGGCCAGCAGCGCCGCGATGTCGGGATCGGCGTCGAAATTCGATGCCACCGTGAAGTAGAGGAACATGTATTGCTGCATGTCCTGCCTGTCTTCGATTCGGTATTTGGTCCAGGCCGTCCTGGCCACTTTGGCCACCACCCGACGCACTTCGGCGCTGCTGCGGTAATCGCCCAGGGCATCGCGATGCTGGGCGTACAGCCAGCGCGTGACCTCCACGATGGGGATGCGCACCTGCCCCAGCAACTTGCGGCTCAGCGCCAACTCCATGTGCTCGTCGGGATAGATATGCAATTCCAGGTACAGCGGGCCGTCGCCCGGCGGGATCTCGGCCGCCGGGAAATGCACTGGCGTCTCTTTGTTGAAGATCACCTGTTCCAGCTTGCCGTCGAACATGTGCTGGCGGGCTTCCTCGCCGTCCGCGCCGCGCCATGCCACCTTGAAATCGGTGCCCTTGAGGCTGTAGCAGCAGGTTACCGAGCCCTCGCCGCCTCCCGCGCCGATGGAACCGGTGGCGGCCGAGCCTCCGTGGGTATCGGTGATCTGGACGCGGTCCAGGTCCCAGGGCGTGTAGTTGTACGCCACGAACGACAGCCCCTGATAACTGGGCTCGCCATTGCATCCCGCCAACATCCCCAGCCACAGCAGCAGGACGACCAAGCCCTTACGCATGCAAAACTCCCTGTTCCGCTTCCCGTTCCTGTTCCGCCCGCAGCAGCGCATCCCACACCGCGTCGGGCACATGTGCCAGCGCCTGCGACAGCCCCTCGCCCTGGAAGTCCCGCAGCGCCGGCGCGATCGCCTCATGTTCGTCAAAGCGCGGGGAAATGGTGATGCCCCACGCCACGTAGTCCAGCATGTCGCGCTCGCTCTCGATACCGTAGGCCCGCGCCCGCGCCATCTGTTCGGCCACGCGCGCCACCAGTTCGTCCTGCCGCAGTTCGCCGCCCAGCACGCCCAGGTAGATGCGGCGGATCTGCACGGCCAGCTTGTCCGGATAGTCCAGGTCCAGCAGCGCCTGGTGCTGCGCCAGCGTGAACGGCTGCTGCCGCGGCGCATCGGCGGCCGGTCGCTGGCCCGGGCCGGTCCACTGTGCCATGGTGCCGTCGCGGCGCGCGTAGCGCAGCAGATTGAACGGCGCCAGGAAGCGCGCGCGCTCGGACGGCGTCCAGACCTGGAAGGCGCGGTCGAGGATGCGGCTGTCGTACAGGTGCAGGTAGTACTCGCGGCCGTCAGGCAAGCCGTATTCGCCGTGATAGGCGAAATGCGCCATCAGTTCGGCCAGCGGCAAGGGCGACACGAGATGCGTCAGCGCGTACGCGCCGCCCTCGGCCTGGTGCAGCCGCTTGAGCAGCCGCAGCAGTTCCGAGGTCCGCGGCTGCGACGGGCCGCGCCACAGTTCGAAGCGGCTCAGGTCGTCGACCTCGATCAGCAACGGCGCGATGTCTTCGTAGATCGCCAGCTCGGTGCCGACCCAGATCGAGCCAAAGCTGAGGTCCGCGCTGGCCCGGATCGGGCCTGCCAGTTCGGCGTGGCCGCGCAAGTCCACCAGCAGGTAGGTGTTCAAGCTGGCGCCGCCGCCGGTGGCCAGTTCGCCGGCCTGCGCCAGCGTGTCGTTGAGACGGGATTCCCAATCCATCATGCCGCGCCCCCTCACGCCTTGTCGGTGATGGACTGCACGCCATCCTGCGCGTCCAGCACGCACTGCTTGCAGACGGTGAATTGCGGGAAGGCGTAAGGCAACCGGTCCGGTCCGGCGAACTGCTTGTTGCCGGTCTTGACGTCGATGCGGCCCGGCGCGGTGACGGTGATGTTGCCGCCTTCGAGCACGATGCTGGCGCCCGCCGCCGTGGCAATGCGGATGCGCTTGGGCGCGGCGTATTCCACCGCGCTCTGGGCGCTGCCGATCTTCAGGTCCTGCTGCGCCTGCACGCGCAGGACGTCGTGCTGCGCCTGGATGTCGACGTTGCCCTTGGCCGAGATCAGGTCCAGGCCCGATTCCGCGCCGCCCTGCTGCAGGCCGGCCACGATGCCCAGGCCCTGGCCGGTATGCAGACGCAGCGCGCCCATCACCGCCAGGTTCTGGTCCTTGCCCGCGGACCAGTGCACCGCCTCGCCGGCGGTGTACTGCAAATGCTGGCCGGCGACCTGCGCCAGGCCGGCGCGCGCCGCCATCAGCACCACCGGGTCGGTGGCATGCGGCACCTTGCCCTGCGCCGCGGCGGTGTGCTTGGCCGACGCGTCGCCGCGCGCCCCGCCCAGGCTCTCGCCCGCCACGGTGCCGGAGACCGCGCGGTGCATCGCCGCCAACGGCGCCTTGTCGCCATCGAGCACGCTGGCGCCGGGGCCGCGCGTGCCCTGCACCGTCGCCAGCCGCATGCCCTGGTGCGCGCCCACCACGCCATCGAGCGAACGCGCCATCTGGTCGGTCTGGCCGGCCAGCGCCTGCACCCCGGCGGC
This sequence comes from Achromobacter sp. CSND-B12, assembly GCF_052906545.1. Taxonomy (NCBI): domain Bacteria; kingdom Pseudomonadati; phylum Pseudomonadota; class Betaproteobacteria; order Burkholderiales; family Alcaligenaceae; genus Achromobacter; species Achromobacter sp. CSND-B12. The sequence continues at coordinate 83,534 of NZ_JBREGJ010000001.1, forward strand.
GTCGCCGATGGCGTTGGCGCCGGTGGCGCTATAGGTGCTCAGCAGCACGCCGGCGCCGCCGCGCACCGCGCCATAACCGTCGGTACGCAATTCCGCGCCCAGGCCGCGCAGGCCGCCGCGATAGTTGCCGGCCTGGTGGATCAGGTGGCCCAGGTTCAGTTCGCTGGCCTGCTCGCTGCTCTTGATCTGCATGCGCAGCTGGCCGTCGGTATCGTCGAACACGATCTGGTTGTAGCCGGAGCCGCCGAATTCCTTGCTCTTGAAGCCGCTCAACGCGGCCGCGTTGCGGTGGTTCTCGTCGCCGCCGGCCGCGCCATGCCAGGCCGGGGCATTGCCGGACGCCAGGTTGGCCTGGGCGCTGGGCGCGCCATCGCGGGCCGCGGCGTAGACCTGCGTGTCGGCCTTGGCGCCCTGGCGGCCGCCGGGCGTGGCCGGCGTGCCACCTTCGCCGCGGCCGTTGTACAACGCGCCCACGACGATGGGCTGGTCGATGTCGTCATCCAGGAAACGCACCAGCACCTCCTGGCCGATGCGCGGCACGAAACTGATGCCCATGCCGGCGCCCGACTGGCGCTGCGCCACCCGTACCCAGCGGCTGCGGGCTTCGCCATCGGCGCCGCCCCCCTGCCAATGGAAGCGGATGCGCACGTCGCCGCGCTTGTTGCGCAGGATCTCGTCCTGCTCCTTCGGCTGGGTGCCGCCTTCGGCATCCGTCACGACGGCGGTATGCACGCCGTGCACCGAAGGCGCGCCCGCCAGCCGCGCGCCGCGGGCGCTTGGCAACGGCGGCCGCCAGGGGCGGTCGCAGCGCACGGCCTCGAAGCGGTTGGCGTAGCCGACCTCGCGCGCCTTGGCCAGCACCGCCGGGTCCACGCGCAGCGACACGGCTTCATGCGGTTCGGCGCCGGGCGCGGCCAGCGCGTCGCCGTCCAGCACCAGGTGCGCATCCAGCCCTCCCAGGCGCTGGGCCAGCGAGGCCCGCGTTTCAGGCGGCAGGTTGTTGATGCCCACGTGTTCGACGCGATCGAGCGCGAACTCCGGTTCGAAGCCGCCTTCCCCGGCCGGCCCCAGCGGCGACAGATCCCGCAACGTAAAACGCGTGCCGGAACGGAAGGTGCGCACCACCCCCAGGCCGACGAAGGTCTCGGCGCGGGCTCGCAGGGCTTCGGTCGCCAGATTGGCCTGGCGCCGCGCCTGCGCTTCATCGGCGAAACCACCGTGGCCGGCGACCTCGTACCAATCCAGCCCCGCGGCGTCGTCCTGGCCGCTGGCCGGGTTGACCAGCGCCTGCGCCGCCACCGCGCGCTTGCCGCTGTCGTGCCAGCCCAGCACGGTGATGCTGTCGGGCACGCGGCGGCGCAGGCGCGCCAGCATCTGCACGGTGTCGCGCGACTCGGTCGCGGCGGCCCGCTGGAAGCGGATGCCGCCGCCGGCGGACTCGGCGTCTTCGGCCAGGCCGCGGCTGTCGGCGAACAACTGCACCACGTGGCGCGCCGGCACGCCGGCGTCTTCCAGCACGGTCCAGCCCAGGCCGGCCTCGGCCAGCAGGCGGGCAATGAAGTCGTAGTCGGTCTCGCGGTACTGCGTGGTGTAGGGACGCGGCGCCAGGTCGGCCAGCGCCGCCTCCACGTCGCCGGCGACGCGGTAGACATACCCTTCGTAGCCGTCCAGCACATGGCGCACGATGTCCAGCACGGGCTTGGCCTCGAACACGCGGCTGGCGCGCCGCTGCGTGGCCAGCCACAGCCATGGCACCACCGTCAGCCGGTAGCGCGCCAGGCCGGCGTCGCCGGACAGCAATTCCGCTTCGCGGACGACGCCGCTGCGCCCGGCGCGGCTGCCGTCGGCGCGGGTGGTCCACAGCGTGACGGGCCGCGAGATCATGTCCTGCAATGACAGGCCGGCGTTGTCGGACAGCGCCACCACGCGCCATTGCCCCACGCCCGAGAGCGCTTCGCGCGCGACCCAGCCCTCCACCTGCAACGACGCGAGCGCGCCCTCGCCCTGCAGGCCGTAAAGGCGGGCATCGGAATTGAACAGGCCGGTGTTCGCGGTCGGATCCATTGCGGGAAAACCTAGGTCAGGCGCGCTCACGGCTCGATGTGAGCTTGCGCATTGGGACATTCCGGAGCAGTGCCCCAGTGGCCCGCGCAAACGCGCAGGCGGCATTGTTCGCTTTCAAGAAAGCCAAGCTTGCGGCATTCCGCCAGGCGCGCCGACAGCGGCGACCCCGGCAGCTCGCGGATGAAGATACCGTCGGTCTTGTAGACCTTCGTGCCCGGCGGCGATGCGGGCGGCAGGCCATACGACATCAGGGTCGCCAACAAGGCGGCGTCGCTGTCGTTGCGGGGCGCCGCCTTGCCGCGCGCCGGCGCGGTCTTCGAAGTGGCGGCCGGCGTGGCCGCCGCGATCAGCGCGCCGTCGCGCGCGCGCTCGCCGCGCGGCGCCGCGGTCGGACCGGGGGCCTTGGCGGTGGCCGCGCGCGGCGTGGCCGAGGCAGGCTTGGGCGGGGCCGCCGTCACCGCCAGCGCGGCCAGCGGGTTGGGCACGTCCGCCTCGGACGGGCGGGTCAGTTGCGCCAACGGATGATCGTCGATGATGGCCGCGGCATTCGAGGGCGCGGCATCGGCATCCGCGGGCATGCTCGCGCGCGGCGCGGCCGGCATGCCGGCCGCGCCCGCGTTGGCGGCGGGCGCCTGGGTCTGAGTCTGGGTCTGAGGCTGGGATGGGCGCGGCGCGTCGCCATCCACGCGCGCCACCACCACCGGCAATTGCGCCGTGTCATACACCGCCCACAGTCCCGCGCCGGCGGCGCCCAGGAACAGCAGCAGCAACACCAGCAGCGGCGTCCTGGAACGTTGCCGGACAGGCAGGTGCTTGACCTCGGCATCGGGCACGCGGCCTTCGAGCGAGGCAAGAATGCGCGACGACTGCGGCTCGTCCACGGCGGATGAACGCCCCGCCAGCAAGCTGGGAATGGCGGGCGGAGGTCGCGATTTTTTTTCGTCTTCTGCCATGCGAGGTTCCGTGTCGGCAGGGGCTTGGTCGGCCCCTATTAACCAAGGTGATCGAGAATACCCGATGACATCTTTTAGATCACGGCATCTTGTTACGATTCCTAAAGCATCGACGCTGTCTGCAACGCCCTGGCGCTTGCCTCAATCACGAATAGAACAAAAGATTACGCCTTCGTGATTGAGGGATACCGTTGCTACTTCTACTGCCCCTATATTTTCTGCTCGCGATCGGCGTCTCCGCGCTGCTGGTGTTCCCGTCTTTCAGGGCCGGGACCGCGCGGGGCGCGCGCGCGTTCGCACAGGGAATACGCCGCCGCGTGGCGCGCGGCGCGGGGCAGGCGGGCGGCGTGGTGGGCGGCTCGGCGCAAGTGGTGCGCGCCGGCGTCGGCAAGGCCGGCAACACGTTTTCGGCGTACCGCTGGCAGATCGCCGCGGGGCTCGCGGTGGTGCTGCTTCCGTCCCTTTTCGCTTTCGTCATGCGACACAATCACACATTTATTTACGAGGATCGGATGGCCGGTCCGGACCCGCGCATCCAGGCGCTGTTGACGGGCGAACGGCTGGTGCCGCCGCCACCGCTGCCGCCCGAAGTGTTCACCACGCGCGAGGTGGAACTGGTGCGTCCCAACCTGGGCGGCGCCAGCCGCGACTGGAATCTGCTGGACGCCGACTACCGTCAGCGCCTGCTGGCGGCCTACCGCGTGATGCGCGAAGAACATGGCTATGAAATGGTGTTGATCGAGGGCTACCGCAGCCCCGAGCGCCAGGAGGAATTGGCGAGCAAAGGCTCGCACGTGACCAACGCCGGCGCCTACCAGAGCTATCACCAGTACGGGCTGGCCGCCGACAGCGCGTTCCTGCGCGACGGCAAGGTGGTGGTCTCCGAGAAGGACCCGTGGGCCATGCGCGGCTACGAGCTGTTCGGCGAAACCGCCGAACGCGTCGGCCTGACCTGGGGCGGACGCTGGAAGCTGATGGACTTCGGCCACACCGAGCTGCGCCGCCCGGGCGTCATGCGCCGCGATACGGGGGCCGCGCAATGATCCGATCATGTTGCGCCGCTACCCTGCCCCTCACGCTTACTCGAACAACCGACCACCGCTACGAACCCACATGACCCGCTTTCTCAAAACCGGCCTGCTGCTGGCCCTGGTCTTCGGTGTGGTCTGGCTGGCCGTCATCATCTGGTGGCAGGAATCGCGCACGCTGCCCACGGGGCTCGACATCGGCCTGTACCTGTTCGCGCTGCCGCTGGCGCTGATCGCGGCCGGCTGGGCCGGCCTGCGCATCGCGCGCGCGCGCCGCGAAGCCCGTGCCGCCGCCGCCGCGGCCCCCGCCGACGCACCGGCCGCGACGTCCGCCGCGGCGCCCGCCATTACCCGGCTGGTGGCCCTGGCCGGCGCCGCGCGCGCCGCGCCCGGCAGCGACCCCGCCGCCATCCACGCCGCGCTGGCCAAACAGCAGCGCCCGGACCTGGACGAAACGCTCAAGAATGCGCGCGGCTATCCCGTCTTCAGCGCCCGTGCCGCGCACCTGGACAGCGATGCCCTGCGCGAGATCGCCGAAACCGACGACACGCCGGCGGCGGCGCGCACCGAGGACTGCCTGCGCGCCACCGCCCTGTTGTGCGAAGTGATCGAGACTCTGTCACGCGATGCCCGCGCCCATGTGCTGGAGCACGGCACGCCGGAGCGCGACGACGACTGGCCCCTGTTGCAGCTGGAACTGCTGCTGCCGGCCCAATGGCCGTCGGCCGCGCGCGAACACGCCCAGGCGCGGGCGCGGCAGGCCGCGGCCTGGCCCGCGGCGCGCCTGGGCCTGCGGCCGCACGAGGCGCGCGACGCCTTGGCCAGCGACGGGCTGCTGCGCGAACTGGCGCTGGAGCCAGCGACGGCCGCCCGCGCGCCGCTGCGCATCGTGGCCGCGGCCGATTCGTTCATCGACAGCCACGTGGTGGGCGAATGGGACGCCGGCGGCCTGCTGGTCGGCAACGGCAATCCGCAAGGGCGCGTGCCCGGCGAAGCGGCCGCCGGCCTGCTGCTGGACCTGAACCTGGCCGCGCCCGCGACGCCCGGCAATGGCGCGCCCGCCGCGCCGCCGGCGGGCGCCTTCGCGCTGACGCTGTCACCCATGGCGCATCGCGCCACCGGCGCCGATGACCGCGGCGCCGCCAACGAACCGATGCTGGCCGAGCTGACGACCCGCTTCCTGGAGCAACATGAACGCCGCGCGCAGGACATCCGCGCGCTGGTCAGCGACGCCGACCATCGCGGCAGCCGTCCGCTGGAAGCCGCGGGGCTGGCCAGCACGCTGTTCACCACCCTCGACCCGAACCAGGATTGCCTGGCGGTCGGCGGCGCCTGCGGCTATACCGGCGCCGCCGCGCACCTGCTGACGTTGTCGGTCGCCGCTGAAGCCTGCGCCCAGGCCGAGGCGCCGGTGCTCGCCGTGATGACCCAGGACCCCATGTTGCGTACGCTCGCGCTGCTGTCCCCTTCCCCCTCCGCCTGACCCCCATAAGAAAAGCCAGAATCATGCGTAGCCCTTCAGGTTTCTTTTCCGGTATCTCCAGCGCCCTGAGCGAAGGTCGCCATTGGACCTCCCGCGCCCTCGGCAATCCGCGCCTGTTCATGGCGATCGGCCTGATCGCCCTGGTCGTGTTCCTGTTCCTGTTTGCCGACACCGTCGAGATCGGCCTGGCCTGGGCCGGCATCGCGCTGGGAATATTCCTGTTGCTCTGGCTGTGCGCCTATCTGTGGCGCCGGCGCCGCGCGCGCCGCGCCAACAAGAACCTGGGCGACATGCTGGAGCAGCAGGTGCAGACCGGCAGCGCGGCCGCCAATCGCGGGGACGTGGACGCGCTGCGCACGCGCCTGGTGCAGGCGGTGCGCACCATCAAGACGTCCAAGATCGGCCAGGTGTCGGGCAACGAAGCGCTGTACGAACTGCCCTGGTACATCGTGATCGGCAACCCCGCCGCGGGCAAGAGCAGCGCGGTGATCAATTCCGGCCTGCAATTCCCCTTCGCCGACAAGAACGGCGCGGCGGTGCGCGGCGTGGGCGGCACCCGCAACTGCGACTGGTTCTTCACCACCGAAGGCATCCTGCTGGACACGGCCGGCCGCTACTCGGTGCACGAGGAAGACCGCAACGAATGGATGGGTTTTCTCGACCTGCTCAAGCGTCATCGCCCCAAGGCGCCGATCAACGGCATCATCGTGGCCGCCAGCATCGACGAGCTGACCGGCGCCGGGCCGGAATTCGCCATCAACCTGGCCAAGAACCTGCGCCAGCGCGTGCAGGAACTGACCGACCGGCTGGAAGTGTTCGCGCCGGTCTACATCATCTTCACCAAGGCCGACCTGATCTCGGGCTTCAGCGAATTCTTCTCCGACAGCGACCAGCGCGAGCGCGACCGCGTCTGGGGCGCCACCCTGCCCTACGGCGCGGAAGAAAACCGCGACGTGCTGGCCCTGTTCGACGAACGCTTCGATGAACTGTACGAAGGCCTCAAGGAAATGGGCACGGCGCAGATCTCGCTGCGCAACAACCGCGAACTGCCGCCGGGACTGCTGACCTTCCCGCTGGAATTCGCCGGCATCAAGCCGGCGCTGCGCACCTTCCTGTCGACGCTGTTCGAGACCAACCCGTTCCAGTACAAGCCCGTGTTCCGCGGCTTCTACTTCACCAGCGCGCTGCAGGAAGGCGTGTCGCAAAGCACCTCGACCGAACGGCTGGCCGAACGCTTCGACCTGCGCCCGGCCGCCCGCGGCCAGGCGCGCAACGTGTCCTCGCACAACGGCTTCTTCCTGCGCGACCTGTTCTCCAGCGTGATCTTCGCCGACAAGAAACTGGTGCGCCAGCACGCCAGCCCGGCCAAGACCCGCATGCGCTACCTGACCTTCTTCGGCCTGGTGCTGGCGCTGGGCCTGGTGCTGGGCGGCTGGAGCTGGTCATACCTGGGCAACCGCCAGCTGGCGCAGAACGTGCAGGCCGACCTGGACAAGGTGGTGCGCCTGCAAAGCGAGCGCACCGACCTGCAGAGCCGCCTGGAGGCCATGGAGATCCTGCAGGACCGCATCGAGCAGCTGGACCGCTATTCGTCCAGCCGCCCGTGGTCGCTGGGCCTGGGCCTGTACCAGGGCGACGTGCTCAAGGAGCGCCTGCTGGCCGAGTACTACAACGGCGCGCGCCAGTTCATGCTGAGCCCGGTCAAGGCCAGCCTGGAGGACTTCCTGGCCAAGGTCGACATGTCCGGCGCCGCGGCGGCGGCCGGCGGCGCGCAGCAGCCGGCGCCGCAGGCGGTGCGCGCCTCGCACGTCCCGGGCGGCGACACGCTGTTCCAGGATGCCTCGCCGACCAATGCCGACGACGCCTACAACGCGCTCAAGACGTACCTGATGATGGCCAATCGCCAGCACGTCGACCCCACCCACCTGTCCGACCAGATCACGCGCTTCTGGCGCGGCTGGCTGGAGACCAACCGCGGCGCCATGCCGCGCGACCAGCTGATCCGCAGCGCCGAACGCCTGATCTCGTTCTACGTCAGCCGCGCGCCCGACGCCGGCTGGCCGCAGATCGACACCAACCTGGCGCTGGTGGAAAAGACCCGCGCCAGCCTGCGCGCCGTGATGCAGGGCATGCCGGCGCGCGAACGCGCCTACGCCACGCTCAAGGCGCGCGCCGCCACGCGCTTCCAGACCATGACGGTGGCGCGCATCGTCGGCGAGAACGACGCCGGCGTGGTGGCCGGCAGCTACGCCATCCCCGGCACCTTCACCCGCGAGGCCTGGGAGCAGTACATCCAGCCCGCCATCAACGAGGCCGCCAAGAAGGAAGTGCAGACCAGCGACTGGGTGCTGGGCGTGAACGCGCGCGACGACCTGACCCTGGACGGCAGCCCCGAACAGATCCAGAAGAGCCTGGCGACGATGTACAAGACGGAGTACGCGCAGGAATGGCAGAAGTTCCTGCGCGGCGTGACCATCAAGCCCTTCACCAGCTTCGAGCAATCTGTGGGCGCGATGAACCGCCTGGGCGACCCGCAGACCTCGCCCATCGCCAAGCTCATCAACACGGCCTATGAACAGACCTCGTGGGACAACCCGTCGCTGGTCAACGCCGGCCTGCAGCAGGCGCAGAGCGGCGTGGTCGGCTGGTTCAAGCGCGTGATCCTGCGGCAGACGCCGCCCGCGCCCACGCCCGCCACCACCGCCAACGGCGAAGCCATTCCGATGGGTCCGGTGGGCCGCGAGTTCTCGGACGTGGCGCGCCTGGTGGTCACGCGCGAGAACCAGTCGCTGCTGGGCAACTACATGGGCGCGCTGTCCAAGATCCGCACCCGCTTCAATCTGCTCAACAACCAGGGCGACCCCGGCCCCGGCTCGCTGGTGCTGCTGCGCCAGACGCTGGAGGGCAAGGATTCGGAGCTGGCCGACGCGCTCAAGCTGGTCGACGAGCAGATGCTGGCCGGCCTGTCGGCGACGCAACGCGAGACGCTGCGCCCGCTGCTGGTGCGGCCGCTGATCCAGGCCTACGCCGTGGCCATGCAACCGGCCGAACGCGAGTTGAACAAGGTCTGGAACGCGCAGATCTACCAGCCCTTCAACCAGACCCTGGCCGAAAAGTATCCGTTCGCCGCGCGCGCCAGCGTCGAGGCCAGCAGCGACGAGATCGGCCAGGTGTTCGGCCCGCAGGGCAGCATCGCCAAGTACGTCAACGACACCCTCGGCCCGCTGACCGTGCGCCGCGGCGACATCCTGACGGCGCGCACCTGGGGCGACATGGGCATCAGCCTGCAGCCGACCTTCACCGCCAACTTCGCGCAGTGGGTGGCGCCGCTGTCCGGCGGCGCGGGCGCAGGCTCGGCCAGCCAGCCGCAGACGCTGTTCCAGATCCAGCCCAAGCCGGCCTCGGGCGTGACCGAGTACACCATCGAGATCGACGGCCAGCAGCTGCGCTACCGCAACACGCCGCCGCAGTGGGTCAACTTCGTCTGGCCCAACGCCCAGGGCGCGCCCGGCGCGCGCATTACCGCCACCACCTTCGACGGCAGCGTGGTCGAGATCGTCAACGAACCGGGACGCTTCGGCCTGGAGCGCCTGATCGCGACCGCCCAGCGCACCGCCAACGCCGACGGCAGCTTCAACATGAGCTGGGGCAAATCCAACGTGACGGTGCCGGTCAAGCTGCGCATCATCAGCAACGCCCAGGCGCCCGGCGCCGGCGGCAGCGAGCCCGGCGGCAGCCAGGGCCTGCGCAACCTGCGCCTGCCCTCCTCCGTGGTGGGCGCATCCCCCGAATCCTCCTCCGCCCAGACGCGACCCGGAGCGCCGCAATGAGCAACTTGCAGTCCCCCCTGTTCCGCACGGCCTACTTCGGCAAGATCCCGGCCCGCGGCGACTTCGTCAAGAACACCTCGCATCCGCAGCTGATGAGCACGCTGGACGGCTGGGTCGCCAGCACCATGGAGCTGCTGGCCCAGGACCCGCACTGGAAAACGCTGTACGACGAGGCCGAGCCGATGCCGTTCGCCATTCTCGGCTCGCGCGGCAAGCTGGCCATCGCCGGCCACCTGCAACCCAGCCGCGACCAGTCGGGCCGGCGCTTTCCGTTCCTGTCGGCGACCTCGGTCGAAGTGCAGCGGCCGCTGGCCTTCATCGCGCGCAGCCCGATGGCTTTCAGCCGGCTGTGGAACCGCATGAGCGGCGCCGCCGCGCTGCTGATGACCGACGCCGACCCCGGCCCGGCGCTGCAGACGCTGAACGAACTCGAAGGCGAGATCCGCACCGAGGCCGACGACGGTTTCGATGCCTTCGTCGACCTGCAAAGCGTCGAGCGGCTGCAAACCATGCTGCGCGGCAATGGCCACGCGGCCAACGTCCACGACATCATCCTGGCGCTGGGCATCCTGCTCGAACCGGTCATGTCCAGCGGCTCGTCGCAGCTCGATCGCGGGCTGGCGCTGCCGCTGCCGGACGATCCGCTATATATCAATCTGGTGGCCTCGTACTGGATGACGCTGATCGCGCCGTTCCTGGCGCGCGCGGATTTCGAGATCACCGTGTTCATCGGCCGCATCGGCGGCAAGCATCGCCTGGTGGCGGGCTTTCGCGGCGCCTCGCCGCAGACGCTGGCCAGCCTGCTGTCCACGCCGCAGGCCTTCGCCGAGCAGCACATCGTGCTGGAAGACGCGCCCTGGGTGCGCGACCACGTGTCGGCCAGCCACGGCCTGGCCAAGCTTTCCAGCTACCTGGACCAACCCCGGCTGTCCCTGCGCATGGCGCTCGACACCTATCTCGAAGTCTTCACCGGAGCCTGACCATGCGCGTCTCTCTCCTGATCATGGCGGCGCTGTTCTCATGCGCCGCGGCGGCGCAGGACGCGGCCACCGTCGTCCCCGCCAACGTCATTCCGCAGCCCGGCCAGGTCGTGGCCAGCGGCGCCGTGCCAGACGAGGCCACCAAGGCCGACGTGCTGGCCCGGCTGCAACAGGTCTACGGGGTGGGCAACGTCATCGACCAGATCGAGGTCGGCGGCGTGGTGGCGCCGCCCAACTGGTCCGAACACGTGGGCAAGCTGATCGGCCAGCCGCTCAAGCAGATCAATCGCGGCCAGCTGGAAGTCGACGGCACCCAGATCCGCCTGCTCGGCGAAGTGCAGAACGAAGCCTCGCGCCAGCAGATCGCCAGCACCTTCGCCACCTCGCTCAACCCGACCTACAAGATCGTCAACGGCCTGCGCGTGGCCGCCGGCAAGGACGAACAAGGCCTGCTCGACAAGGTGCTGACCAACCGCGTGGTGGAATTCGAGACCGGCAGCGCCACGCTGACGGCGCGCGGACGCGAACTGCTCGACCAGGTGGCCGACGTCATCCCGAAGCTGCACAGCGACAAGGTGCAGATCATCGGTCACACCGACAGCTCCGGCAGCCGCAGCACCAACCTGGCGCTGAGCCAGGCGCGCGCCGACGCGGTCCGCGCCTATCTGGTGGACAAAGGCCTGCCGCCCGGACGTTTCGAGACGCTGGGCGCGGGCCCGGACCAGCCGGTGGCCACCAACGCCACCGCCGAGGGCCGCGCCAAGAACCGCCGCATCGAATTCCGCGCCAGCCGCTAGCCGGCGCGCGGCTGCCGCTGGGCGCGCGCCGTCGCGCGCCCAATGCCGCGGGCCGCGATGGCCCTTGCGGCCATCGCCGGGCCCCGCTTTCAGCCGTTGTTCTCGGGCGCCTTGGGAACGCCCAGCAGCTCTTCCAGCCCGGACAGGGCGTCGTTGTTCTTGAGCACCGTGCGCAGCCACAGGTGCAGCGACATCTCGCCCCAGCTGGCCGCCTTGTCGGCCAGGTAGGCCACCGGGCTGTGCGGCTCGGTGCGGCGGAAGAACTCGGCCACTTCGCGCAACTGCGCCAGGGCCTGGTCGCGCGTTTGCAGCGGGCCACGCGTGGCCGCCAGCGGCGCGGTGGAAGGCAAGTCGACGGCGGTCAAGGTAGGCTCCATGCGGGTGACGGCCGCGCCGGCGGGCGGCGTGGCCTGGGCGGCCGGCGGCGCCAGGTCGGCCCGCACCAGCAGGCCGGCCTCGCGGGCAAAGCGGTGCGCCAGCTCGGTCACGTCCTTCAGGGCGGTGCGCAGCGGCGTGAAAGCCGGGCCTTCCTCGCCCAGGCGTTCGGTCAAGGTCCGCTCGAGCACGTCGACCGCGCCAAAGCAGCCCTGCAACTGGCTTTCGAGTTCGGAATAGAACGCCGGCGGCGTATCGCGGCGCGCGGCGTCGAACTGGTCGAGCGTAACCTTGCCGCGGGTCAGGTCGGCGGCGTTCTGCGGCGCGCGCTTGATGGCGTTGGCCAATTGCGTGGCGCTGTCCCACAGCACCGCGCCGAAACGCCCGCCCTCGGACTGCGTCAAGGGCAGTTCCCGCACCAGCTGCTGCGACCGCGACAGCAGCCACGCCAGGTTGCCCACGCGCTGCTGCACGTCGCCCTCGTCCGGCACCGGGTGCAGGCCGTCCCAATAGCGTTGGCACAGGCCGTCCACCAGCAGGAAGCCGTCGCGCAGGCCGGCGAAGCCGCGCGTCTTGGCCCAGGCTTCGGCCAGCCAGGCGGCCACGCGCACGTCCTTGCTGCGCTCGGTCAGCACCTCGGTGCAGATGCGGATCACCTGCGGCCAGTCGGCCTCCTTGATGTCGATGACCCAGTCGCCCTGGTCCAGGTGCGGGTCATCGTGGCGGCGGGCCTCGCGGATGGCGTCGAATTCGGCCGAAAAGACCATGTCGGCGCCACAAGGCGCCTCGCCCGCAATGGGCTGCAACAGTGCGTCGATATCGCTCATAGTTTCTTGGGTCGTTGCGGATGGCGGGCCTTGCGCAAGCGGCGCGCGGCCCGGCGGCAAAGCAGCGATGATCCCATATCTGTAACCGCGTTACGTTGGAACATGACACGCCCTATTACAAAACGCATCAGGGACCATCGCTATCATGCAAGCTCTCCAAAAACAGGGAGTCGCGATGAACAAGTCCTTTCACATGATGCCCAATGGCCGCTTCATCAATGGCGCGCCGCGGCGCTGCCCGGACGGCACCTATGTCGGCGACGGCGGGCCCATCACCCGCGCGCCCGACGGCACCTACGTCGCGGGCACCCCACAGCGCGCGCCGGATGGCCGCTACCTGGGCGGCGGCGGGCCGGTGCGCATGGCGCCCGACGGCAGCTTCGTCGTGGGCACGCCCCGCATGGCGCCGGACGGCACCTATCTGTAAGCATAAATAACCATCGTTTGGGAGCAACGGACGGCCATGGCGCAGCGATCCGTAATACGCAAGGGTGACCGCACCTCGCATGGCGGCGTGGTGGTCACCGGAGACGAGTCCGTGCAGATCTTTGGCCAGCCCATGGCGCGCGTCGGCGACCGCGTCACCTGCCCCAAGTGCGCCGGCCAGCACACCATCGTCGAAGGCGTGCAAAGCGTCAGTTCCGATCGCCGCACCGCGCTGGAAGGCATGAAGACCTCCTGCGGCGCCACCCTCATCGCCAGCCAGCAGTTCTACCAGTTGGAGCACGGCGGCGGCGATGGCGCCGGTGGCGGCGTGAACGATGCGCCGCAGGCGCTGCAGGCCGGCGCGCCGGCGGCACTGGCCGCGGTGGTGCCGGTGGCGGCCGACGAGGCGCCGCAGCAATGCGCCCAGGTCCAGGACACCCTCAAGCTCACCGAAGCCATGTTCGACGCCAAGCGCGCCCCGGTCAGGCTGACCGGACCGTCGGCCTACAAGCCGCCGGCCGCGCTGGCGCGCGCGGGCGATGACAAACTGGTCATGTATGAAGCCTGGCCGGCCGGCCAGCGCGTGCCCGTGGTGCTGGAACCGCGCAAGCCGCTGTGGACCGGCGACCTGCTGCAGCGCTCGCCCCACGAGATCAGCGAACGCCTGACCGAGGAACCGCAGCCGCAGCCCGAGCAGGTCGCCAAGAGCCTGGGCGTGGCGCCCAAGGCGCTGCTGCAGGGGCGCGACCTGCAGATCACCATCGCCAAGGGCATGTCGGTGGACGACAGCGTCAAGCGGCTCGACGCGCAATGGGTGAAAGGCCCGCCCTGGGCCGATCCCACCCGCGAGGTCCACACCGTGGGCGAGACGATGTTCTCGCGCATCACGCTCTACAGCATGCCGGGCGAGCAGGCCGTGATCGACCACGCCGTGCTGCACGAGCTGGCCCACAGCTACGCCAACAACGCCCGTGTCGACATGAAGGCCTGGGGCGCCGCGGCCAAATCGGATGGCAATTTCCCGTCGGACTACGCCAAGGCCGGCCCACCCGAGGATTTCGCCGAATTCGTGGTGATGGCCATCGCCACCCAGGGCACGCCTTGCGAGAACTACGCCCGCTCGATCTACCCGGCCCGTTACCGGCAGTTGGACGCGATGGACCTGCTGGAGAAAAGCCCCGCCGCCCAGGCCGCATGACCCTGCCGCGCGGGTGGCGGGTTGCACCCGTCCCCGCAGGTGCGATACCATACGTTCCATATACAAACCATATATGGAACGCTCCCTATGGGTATCGTCAAGATTTCCGAGCAGATGCACGAGAACCTGCGCGTGGCCAGCAGCGCGCTGAGCCGCTCGATCAACTCGCAGGCCGAACACTGGATGCGCATCGGCATGCTGTCCGAGCTCTACCCCGAGCTGCGCCACGCCGACATCTGCCAGCTGCTGATCCGCATCGAGCAGGCGGAAGGGTTCAGCATCGCCGCCCTGTCCCAGGGACAGGCGTCCACCGGCCAGCAGGAGGCCGCGTAAATGGCGCGCAAGGTCTCCATCAAGTCCGCCGCCGACATCGCCATGGCCCGCCAGGCCGGCGCCCTGGCAGCGGAGGTACTGCACATGATCGCCGAGCACGTGCGCCCCGGCGTCACCACCGACGAACTCGACCGCATCTGCCACGACTACATCGTCAATGTGCAGAAGGCGATTCCGGCCAACGTCGGCTACCACGGCTTTCCCAAGACCGTCTGCGCCTCGGTCAATCATGTCATCTGCCACGGCATCCCGTCGGCCAAGGTGCTCAAGAACGGCGACATCCTCAACATCGACGTGGCCGTCATCAAGGACGGCTGGTACGGCGACACCAGCCGCATGTACTACGTCGGCCAGCCCAGCCCGCTGGCGCGGCGCCTGGTAAACACCACCTACGAGGCGATGCGCGCCGGCATCATGGCGGTCAAACCCGGCGCCACGCTGGGCGACATCGGCCACGCCATCCAGACGGTGGCGCACCGCGAGCACTTCAGCGTCGTGCGCGAATACTGTGGCCACGGCATTGGCCAGATCTACCACGACGAACCGCAGGTGCTGCACTATGGCCGTCCCGGCGAAGGCCTGGTGCTGCAGCCGGGCATGATGTTCACCATCGAACCCATGATCAACGCCGGCAAGCCGCAGACCAAGCAGTTGCCCGATGGCTGGACCGTGGTCACCAAGGACCGTTCGCTGTCGGCGCAGTGGGAGCACATGGTGGTCGTCACCGACACCGGCTACGAGGTCCTGACGTCCTGGCCGGACGGCTTCGGCGACTATCCGCCGATCCCCTGACGCACCAGGCCGGCGACGGCAATTAACGGAGTGCGACACGCGCGGGGCCCGGTCATGATCGGGCCCTTGCCGTTCTTGCGGCCCCGCCGCCCGTCGCCCCATGTCCGCCCTGCCCCCGGCCTTCCGCCGGCTCGCCAGCTCCAACCTGGCCGCCCAATTCTCCGAACAGATCGCCCTGGCCGCCGCGCCGCTGGTGGCCGTGCTGGCGCTGGGCGCCACGGCCGCCCAGACCGGCTACCTGCAGACGGCGCAGACCCTGCCGTTCCTGCTGCTGTCGCTGCCCGCCGGCGTGCTGGCCGACCGCCTGCCGCGCCGCACCCTGATGACCAGCGCCGAATGCGTGCGCGCCGCCAGCCTGCTGGCCCTGCTGGCGTTGCTGGCGCTGGGCGGCCTGAACCTGGGCTGGCTGGCGGCGCTGGGCTTCCTGGGCGCGGTGGGCACCGTGGCCTACAACGTCGCCGCGCCGGCGCTGGTGCCGACGCTGGTGCCCGCCCCTGCCCTGGGCCAGGCCAACCGCTGGCTGGAACTGGCGCGCAGCGCGGCCTTTTCCGCCGGGCCGGCGCTGGGCGGCGCGCTGGTCGGCGGCATCGGCGCGGCCGCGGCCTACGGCCTGGCGACGCTGCTGTCGCTGCTGGCCGCGGGCCTGCTGGCCGGCCTGCCGCCGCAAGCGCCGCGCGCCGCCGCGCGGCGCCACCTGTGGCATGAATTGCGCGATGGCGCGGCCTTCGTGACGGGCCACCCGCTGCTGCGGCCGGTGCTGGTCACGGCGGTGTTCTTCAACCTCGCCTGGTTCGTGCTGCAGGCGGTCTATGTGGTGTACGCGGTGGAACGGCTGGGACTGGGCGCGGCCGGGGTCGGCGTCACGCTGGGGGTGTACGGCGCGGGGATGCTGGCCGGCGCGCTGGCGGCACCCTGGCTGGCCGGGCGGCTGTCGTTCGGCGCCCTGATCGCGGCCGGCCCGCTGTGCGCGCTGGCGGCCAGCCTGATCCTGCTGTCGACGCTGGCCCTGCCGTCTGGCCTGTGGGCCGCGGTGGGCTTCTTCCTGTTCGGCGCCGGGCCGATATTGTGGACCATCGCCACCACCACGCTGCGCCAGGCCATCACGCCCAATGCGCTGCTGGGGCGGGTGTCCGCCGTGATCCTCACCGCCACCTTCGGCGCGCGGCCGCTGGGCGCGCTGATCGGCGCGGCATTGGCTTCGCGCCTGGGGCTGGAGGCCTGCCTGTGGGTGTCGAGCGCCGGCTTCGCGGCGCAGTTCGCGGTGCTGGCGGCCTCGCCGGTGCCGCGGCTGCGAAGCCAGCCGGAGCCTGGGATGGGCTGACGCGGCGGATGGCCGCGGCGGGCCGCGGCTCGCGTGACGGTCCGGCCCAATCTGTTGCGCACGCGCAAGGACCGATCTGTATCTGTTGCCGGCCTGCGATGGCCGATAGACTGGGGGGCCGCCAAGCGCGGGCCTGAGGGCCCGCCCCGGCTTCCCCACGCCCACGTCCGCGTCGCCTCCGCCATGCTGAACATCCTCGGAAAAGCTACTTCCATCAACGTCCGCAAAGTGCTGTGGACCTGCGTCGAACTGGATCTGCCATTCGCGCGCGAGGACTGGGGCTCGGGCTTTCGCGCCACCAGCGAACCCGCCTTCCTGGCGTTGAATCCCAACGCCATGGTGCCTGTGCTGCAAGACGGCGATTTCGTGCTGTGGGAGTCCAACAGCATCATCCGCTACCTGGCCAACCAGTACGGTGGCGCGCGCAATCCGGACTTGTATCCGGCCGAAGCGCGCCGCCGCGCCGGAGTCGACCAATGGCTGGACTGGCAGGCGAGCGACCTGAACCGTTCGTGGAGCTATGCCTTCATGGCGCTGGCGCGGCAGTCGCCCGCGCACCAGGACGCGGCCGCCATCGCGGCATCCAGCCGCGAGTGGGGGCGTTTCATGGGAATACTGGAACGGCGCCTGCGCGAAACCGGCGCCTATGTGGCCGGCAAGGCGTTCACGCTGGCCGACGTCGCCGTCGGCCTGTCGGTGAACCGGTGGTTCCAGACGCCGCTGGACGATGCGCTGCGACCCGACCTGCCGGCGGTGGCCGCCTATTACGACCGGTTGGCCCAGCGGCCGGGCTACCGCGAGCACGGCCGCAACGGCACGGTGTAGCGCGGTCCGGCCTGCCCGGCCCGCCGCGCGCCTTGCCCGGGGCGTGCCGCTTACTTGATCACGCCGCAGATCATGCGGCCGCCTCCGCCGCCCAGCGGCTTGGGGGTATCGCTGTAGTTGTCGGCGCCCACGTGGATCATCAGGGCGCGCTGCTTGACGTCGGCCAGCTTCAGGCGCGGCGCCACCACGGCGGTCTTGGCGGAGCCGTCGGCCGCCACGGTGATGAACGGCAGGTCGCCCAGATGGCCATCGGTGGCCAGCGGGCCCTTGTGGGCCTTGGTGTTCTGCGGATCGAGGTGGCCGCCCGCGGCGCCGCCCGGCATCACCTTGCCGTCGACGGTGGTCGATTCGCACGAGCCTTTTTCATGCACGTGGAAGCCGTGCTCGCCGGGCGGCAGCCCTTTGAGGTCGGGCGTGAACTTCAGGCCTTCCTTGGTCTGCTCCAGCGCGACGGTACCGGCGCTCTTGCCCACGGAGCCGTCGTCGTTCAGGAATGACATCGTGACGCTCTCGGCCTGGGCAACAGCCGAGCCGCCGGCCAGCGCCAGCGTTGCAACGAGAATCGAGAATTTCTTCATGGACTTGCCTCCTGGGAGTGATGCGCGTGATACGGGCCGCCCGAAAGGGCGGCGGGCGTCCCCGGAACCCGAGGGCAGGCCGGAGACTGCCAAAGACAATAGCATCGCGCCACGGCGCTTCGCCAGCAATCTTGGTTCCTGATACATCGGATACGTCCGCAAATCCGCGATGTTTGACCGCCTCGGCATGACTAGCCCGTCGCCAGCAGCACCGCCGCGTGCAGCAGCACGCCGATCAGGCCGCCCACCAGCGTGCCGTTGAAGCGGATGTATTGCAGGTCGCGCCCCACGCTCAGCTCCAGTTCGTCGACCAGATGGCGCTCGTCCCACAGCTTGACGGTGCGCGAAATGTGCTCGGTGACACCGATGCGCAGCCGTCCGGTCAGGCGCCGCGCCGCGCCCAGCACATGGCTGTTGACGGCCTCGCGCAGGTCCGCGTCTTCGCCCAGCTTGCGCGCCAGCGCCAGCAAGGCGCTTTCCAGGTGCGCGGCCAGCGCCGAATGCTCGTCGCTCAGGTCGCGCCGCAGCGCGGCGTGGATGTCGTCCCACAGGCCCTGCACGTATTCCTGCACCTTGGGGTGGTCGATGGCGCGCTGCTTCATGGCTTCCACCTGGGCGGCCAGCGCCGGGTCGGTGCGCAGGCGCGCGATGTAGTCCAGCACCCAGGCCTCGTAGTCGCGCCGCACCGGATGGTCGGGCTCCGACAGCACGTCGCGCAGTTCCTGCACCAGCGCGCGCGCCAGCCGGTCGGCCAGGTTGTCGGCGATGCCCTCGACCGAGGCGATGACGTCCACCGCCTTGATGATGCGCGGCCATTCCTTGCGCGCGAACTTGACCAGCAGCGCCGAAGCGCGCTCTTTGACGTCCTCGTCGCCCAGGTAGCCGCCCAGCCGCTCCATGGCGGCGTCCAGCAATTCCTGGTGGCGGCCGTCGCGGGTCAGCAGGCCCAGCACCTCGCCAGCGGTGCCGGCCGCGTCCCAGCGCCGCAGGTTCTTCACCACGAATTCCTGGATCACCCCGCGCACGGCGTGGTCGTCCAACAGGTCGAGCGTCTGCAACGCCACCCGCCGCGCGCCGTCGCTGAGCGCATGCGCCTGCTTCGGCCGCGCCAGCCAGCGCGACAGGCGCGCGGCCGGGTCGAAGCCGCGCAGCTTGTCCATCAAGGTGTCCGGATCGAGGAAGTGGTCGCGCACGAACACCGCCAGGTTGTCGCCGATGCGATCCTTGTTGCTGGGGATGATGGCGGTATGCGGAATGGGCAGCCCCATCGGCCGGCGAAACAGCGCCACCACCGCGAACCAGTCCGCCAGCGCCCCAACCGTGGCGGCCTCGCAGAAAGCCCGTACCCAGGCCCAGGCGCCCTGCCCGCCCATCAGATGACTGGTGATGAAACCGCTGATCATGGCCACCAGCAGGGCCAGCGCGGCGATCTTCATGCGCCGCAGCTGCGCGCGGCGCGCCTGCGAGGCCAGCGCCGAGCGCGTGACGAACGCCTTGGCGGACGGACTGGCGGACTGCGGCGTATCGGTCATGGGGTCTCCGGCGGGAATGCGCGTCCAGCATACCAAGCCCGTTGCGTCGCTGCCTCAGTCGCCGGCCTCGGCCAGCGCGCCGCGCAGCCAGGCGATGAAGGCGTCGGCGTGGGCGGTGCGCGCGCGGCCGGCGGCCGGCACCGCGCGCAGGCCGCCTTCGAAAGGCACGAAGCCATGGGGCGCCACCAGCAGGCCGTCGTGCAGTTCACGCGCGATCAGGCGCCGCTCGACCAGCGCCACGCCCAGGCCCGACAAGGCCGCCTCGATGCACAGGTGGGTGTGCGGGAACGCCAGCGTGTCGCCCCGCGCCGCCGGTTGCCCGGTGATGGCCTCCCATTGGTTCCAGGCGCTGGCGGTGTATTCATGCGCGATGCGGGCGCGCGTGGCGGGCTTGCGGCGCGCATAGGCCGGCGTGCAGACCGCGCCGAAATGCACGGGGGCCAACGCCAGCGCCCGGGCCCGGTCGGCCTCGGCATAGCCGGACAGGTCCCAGGCCAGGATCAGGTCGGCGCCCTCGTTGCGCATCTCGCGCGCCGAGGTCATCGACAGGCGGATGCGGATCTCGGGATGCCTGCGGTAGAACACGGCCAGTTGCGGCACCAGCCAGCGCATGGCGAAGGTGGCGCTGCAGGCCACGTGCAGCCCCGGCGCCTGCGCTTCGCGCGCCAGCCGCTCGTAGGCGTTTTCCAGCTGGTCGAAGGCGGCGCGCACCGACGTGTAGAAGGTGGCGCCGGCGGGCGTCAGGCGCAGGCCGGTGCCGTCCTTCTCGAACAACGCCGCGCCGGCGTGTTCCTGCAACAGGCGCAAGTGGCGGCTGACGGCGCCGTGGCTACGGCAGAGTTCCTCGGCGGCGCGCGTGACCGAGCCGCTGCGGGCGA
The DNA here is from genome assembly GCF_052906545.1 of Achromobacter sp. CSND-B12. Taxonomy (NCBI): domain Bacteria; kingdom Pseudomonadati; phylum Pseudomonadota; class Betaproteobacteria; order Burkholderiales; family Alcaligenaceae; genus Achromobacter; species Achromobacter sp. CSND-B12. The sequence continues at coordinate 103,754 of NZ_JBREGJ010000001.1, forward strand.
CGGCTTCGAAGGCGCGGACGGCGGACAAGGGTGGCAATTGGCGCATCAGGTTCATTCGTCAGGAAAACTGACATATCCGCAGAAAAACTGCATTGTCGGATCGTGACTCCGTTTTTAGCATGGCGGCGTCGTCATCGAACATTCACCGTAGCTTTCCGGGCCTGGTCGTCCGCGATGAGACGGTGGACGGATTCGACCCAGCGCCTCTCCCGAGCCGGGCCCTTGCTTGAATTATCTGACCATTTTCCTGACATTCCGGAGCCTCCCATGCACATCACCCATCTCGCCGCCCACGAAGCGCTGGACAGCCGCGGCAATCCCACCGTCGAAGTCGAGGTCCGCCTGGACGATGGCGCCCGCGGCCTGGCGCTGGTGCCCTCGGGCGCCTCCACCGGCAAGCGCGAGGCGCTGGAACGGCGCGACGGCGACGGCGCCCGCTACCTCGGCAAGGGCGTGCTCGGCGCCGTCGGCGCGGTCAACGGCGAACTGCGCGCGGCGCTGCTGGGCCTGCCGGCCGACCAACAGGCCCGCATCGACCAGGCCATGATCGAGCTGGACGGCACGCCCGACAAAAGCCGGCTGGGCGCCAACGCGCTGCTCGGCGTATCGCTCGCGGTGGCGCACGCCGCGGCCGCCAGCCAGGGCCTGCCGCTATGGCGCCACGTGGGCGGGGTGCAGGCCCAGACACTGCCGGTGCCGATGATCAACATCATCAACGGTGGCGCGCATGCCGACAATCCGCTCGACTTCCAGGAGTTCATGATCCTGCCGGTGGGCGCGGACAGCTTCCGCGAAGCGCTGCGCATGGGCGCGGAGGTGTTCCACACCCTGCGCCACGCGCTCAAGGCCGCGGGCCACAGCGTCAACGTCGGCGACGAAGGCGGCTTCGCGCCGACGCTGCGCAACGCGCCCGAGGCGCTGGACTTCATCATGGCGGCGATCGAACGCGCCGGACTGCGTCCGGGCGTCGACGTCGCGCTGGCGCTGGATCCAGCCGCCAGCGAATTCCACGGCGCCGACGGCTACCGCTATCAGGGCGAGAACCTGCTGCGCACGGCCGAGCAGCAGGTGCAATACCTGGCCGGCCTGGCGCGCGACTACCCCATCGTGTCGATCGAGGACGGCATGGCCGAAGACGACGCGGTCGGCTGGAAGGTGCTGGGCGCGACGTTGGGCGGCGCCTGCCAGTTGGTGGGCGACGACGTGTTCTGCACCAATCCGCGGTTGTTCCAGGCCGGCATCGAACAGGGCATCGGCAACGCCATCCTGGTCAAGATCAACCAGATCGGCACGCTCAGCGAAACCTGGCGGGTGCTGGCGCTGGCGCGGCGCGCCGGCTACGGCGTGGTCATGTCGCACCGTTCCGGCGAAACCGAGGACACCAGCATCGCCGACCTGGCGGTGGCGGCCAATTGCGGCATGATCAAGACCGGCTCGCTGTCGCGCGCCGACCGCACCGCCAAGTACAACCGCCTGCTGCGCATCGAGCGCGAACTGGGCGCGGCGGCGGTGTACGCCGGCGCCAGCGCCCTGGCGCGGCAACGGTAGCGCGAGTCGTCGCCCGCGTTCACAGGCGTTCAAGACGGCGTCCGCGGCACGGTGGACGATAACGCCTTTTGTCCAGGAGTCCGCCATGCCCGAACCGTCCGCCCCTCTTGCCGCCGCCGTGCCGGAAAAAGTCGTGATCGTGCTGGCGGCGGGCCTGGGCGCCGGCCAGGCCGCCAACGCCGCGGCCTGCCTGGCGGCCGGACTGGTGGCGCGGCAGCCCAACTGGGCCGGCCAAGCCCTGCGCGATGCCGATGGCATGCTGTCGTCGGCGATCTCGCACCTGCCCATCATCGTGCTGACGGCCGACGAAGCGCGCATGGCGCAACTGCGCGAGCGGCTGTCCCTGCCCATGCCGGGCGACGCCGGCATGACGCTGTTTCCGGCCTATGCGCGCGAGATCCACGAGGCCGCCGAATACTGGGCCCGGCATCGCCAGACTTCGCATCGCGACCAGCCCCTGCTGGGCGTGGGCCTGGCCGGCCCGCGGCGCTGGGTCAATGCCCTGACGGGCAGCCTGCCGATGTTGCGTTGATCTTGTCGGGCGGCGCCCTGGCGCCCGCTCAGGCCTCGGCGCGCTCGCGGTACGCCGTGCCGCACAGGATGGCGAAGAACAGGACCAGAACCAGCGTGATCACCAGGCCGCCGCCCGCCGTCGCAATCGCCTGCGGCCAACGCAGCAGCACCGATTTGCGCAGCGCCACGCCCGTCACCTCGGTGATGCCGGTCAGCAACAGCAGGAGCCCCGCGAACGGCCAGACCCGGCCACGCAGCGCCTGGCGCGAGCGGGCCAGGCCATACCGATCGGTCAGCGCGGCCCGCGGCAGGCTCAGGGACCACGCCCCCAGCCAATACATCACCGGCAGCCACAGCGCCAGCCATGCCACCAGCGCGATGGCAAGGAACACGGTGCTGGAGACGCCCGGCAGCTTGAAGTAAAGGGCCAGCCCCAGCGTCAGGCTCACCGCTTTCAGGGCCGCGATGGCGCAGCAGGCCAGCACCAGCAGCGCCAGCACCCGCACATACGCGCCATCGATGCGCCCCAACGCGGCGGCCGGCTTGATGTCGGAGGCCCGGGCCAGCCGGCGCTGCCAGGCCAGCGCCAGGCGGGCCAGCGCCAGCAGGTTGATGGCGCCGGCCAGCATGAACCAGCCATCGAGACGGCCGTCGAGCTGGCCCAGCAGCAGCGCCCCCGGCAGCGACAGCGCGAACAGCACGAAAGCCAGCGGCGCGGCGGCGAGCAGGCCGGGAACCTGCCGGGTGAATTGCGTCGCGGCCAGGGCAAGCAGGCGTCGGGCGGTCAGCGGTTGCGGCACGGGCGATTCCCTTTCGATGGGTCGAGGGGTCCGCCGTGATGGCGGGACCCTCGACCTTATACCAGAGGCCCCGGCGTGGCGCCTGTCAATCGGCGAACAGGGCCGGCACCAGGGTCACCAGTGTGCCGATGTGTTGGTCCATTTTCTTCGCCTGGGGATTGCCGATATTGGCGGCGCCCGCGGTGCGCAGGCGCAGCGTCAGGGTGCGGCCGCCGCCGTCCACCGTGAACTGCACCCCGAACACCCAGTCGACGCCCTGCGAACTGGCGATCAAGGTCAGCCAGCCTTCGTTCGGTTCCAGGTAGCTGTGCGCATCGAACAGGCCGCGTTGCGCCAGCGCGGCTGGCGCGGCTTCGGCGAAGCGGCGCATGGCCGCCTGCAGTGTCGGCGTCTTCGCGCCCAGGTCGATCTGCGTCAATTGCAGCGGCGGCACCATCACGCGGTGCGAAAACAGCCTCGGCAGGGACGCGACGGGAAAGGACCACGGCACCGCCAGATCGGCGGGGGGCGGGGCCGGCATCGACATGACATCATTGCCGCCGGCGGGCGCCGCCGCCGGGTTGCGGGCCGGACCGGGAGAGGAGGCACAGCCCCCGAACAGCACCGCGGCCAGCGCCGGCAACAGCCAGCGAGGCAGCAAGCGCAGCATGCCGCCGCCCTCCGTGTGTCGCAATGCTAGGATCGCGCGGCGCATTTCTTGCCCCCCGGGGTGGCGTAGTGGGTCAGGAACGCGTCCAGGTCCGCCAGCGGCGGTTGCAGCCGGTAGCAGGCATTCAGGCCGCGCAGCAACAGAAACGCTTCCTCGCTGCCAAGCGCCTTGGGAAACTCCTCGTCATTCAGTTTCTCGGAAATCTCGGTCAGCGTCTGTTCATCCCGATAGCGCGCCAGCCGCTCGCCCAGCGTGTACGCCGTCAACGCCGCCTGCAGCCGCTCTTGCGCGTCGCTGACCTGCTCGATCGAAGCGCTGGTGCCGACCTTGCCCAGTAGCGAGGTCAGGGCCACCGACTTTTCCAGCACCGACTTGGGCACGATGCTTTCGAAGGTGCCGACCGACACCAGCGCCGTCGGCACGTTCAGCGGCGTCGCCCCATCGAACACCTGGTTGGTGCGCGTGTTGTAGACCAGCGATTTGTCCCAGAATGCGCGGGAGTCGCCCTCGGGCCGTCCCACCACCACGTAGGTGCCCTGCTTGAGCAGCCCCAGGTTGGATCCGGCCGCCTGGCTCACCGCCGACTGCGAATAGAGCTGCACGCTGTAGTCCAGCACCATGCGGTTGCGCTGGTTCGCCAGCACCAGTTCGGCGGCGGTGAAGGCCACGCCCACCAACGGCGATACCAGCGGATTGTTGGCCAGGCTGGCGGCGCCGTTGGCCACGCCCTGCGCGCGTTGCAGGGCACGCAGCGTCTCGGCGTTGCGCTCGGTGGTGACGTCCATCACGCGCAGGCGGAACGACGGCGCCACGCGCTCGTCCCAGCGCTGCACGTAGTAGACCAGCAGGTTCGAGAAGTTCAGGGACTGGTCCGGCTGCACGCCGCGCTGGTACCAGACCACGATGGACTGGTTGCTGCCGTCGTCGCGGGCCGCGACGTCCAGGATCACCACGTAGTCGGCCGGGCCGTCGATGCCGGCGGTTTTCCTGCCTGCGGCGTCCTTGAGCGCCGGGATCTCGACCGAGCGCATCATGATCGACAGCGGCGCGTTGGCCGGCACCGCCAGTTGGCGCTCGTCCTGCGTGGTGGCCGGCGCGCCGGTCTGCTCCAGCACGCGGGCGCGCTCGTTGCTGCCGGGCTTGAGATAGAAGATGCGGTTGTCCGCGTAGATCGGGGTATGCACGGTGTAGGCATCGCCGATGCGCGGCTCGCCGCCGGCGCATCCCGCCAACAGGCCCGCCAGTCCCAACATGCCCCACCGCAAGGCGGCGCGTTGCCGCCGCCGCAGGCCGGCCCCACGCCGGCGCATGAACACGAAAGCCATACTTGCTCCGCAAGAAAAGGCCCGCAATGGATCGGAACAACGCCTGCCCCGGCGTGGCGATCAGGCGGCGGTCAACGCCGCCCGTCCCTGGTCCGAGGCTTCCCGCCAGGACGGCGCGCGGGAATGGTCGGCATTTTTATCATTATGTTTCTTTTTGTCAAACTTTCGCGCGGAGGGTGATGCCCCCCATGGCGCCGGGCGGATGCGAGAAAACTCCAATCGGCGTCCGACATGGCGGCATCCTGGGACGGGGACGCCGATGATAGCCAGCGGGCCGGACCTATGCCGCGCCCAGCAGTCCGGGCCGCCCTTCATGCGCGGCCTGGGCACGCTGCTGGATGAACTCGATCATCATCGCGATGGCGCGCGGATGGTGGCGGTTGGGCATATACAGCATGTACATCGCACGGCCAAAGATGCTGAGTCGCCAATGCGGCAAGGCGGCGATCAAATCGCCGCGCGCGATGTCGTCGTGCACCACGTAGTCCGGCACCACGCCGATGCCCAGCCCGGCCAGCATGGCGTCGCGCAGGAAGGCGTAGTTGCGCGAGATGATGGTGGGTTCCAGCACCACGTGCTGGCGCGGCTGGCCGCCGTAGTACGCCGACAACCGCAGCGGCCGGCCGATGACGGCGGCGCTGATGACGGGCAGTCGCGCCAGCTCGGCCGGCTTGTCAGGCAGGCCGCGTTCGCGCACGAAGGCGGGCGAGGCGCAGGCCACGTAACGCACCTGGCCCAGTTCGCGCGCCACCAGATTGTGCGGCGGCTCGGACATGATGCGCACGGCGATGTCGACCTCGTCGCGCAGCAGGTCGTCGACGCTGTTCTCGAACAGCACGTCCAACACGATGTCGGGATAGGCGCGCTTGAATTCCAGCAGCCACGGCGTCATCACGAACTGGCCATAGCCGCTGGGCACGCTGAGCCGCACCTTGCCCTGCGGCGTCTTGCCCAGGGTCTCGACCGCTTCGCGCGCGGCCGCCAGCTCGTCCTGGATGCTGCGGCCATGCTGGTACAGCTTGAGTCCGATTTCGGTGGGCTCGACGTGGCGCGTGGTGCGCCGCAGCAGTTGCATGCCGACGGCGCGCTCCAGCTGGGTCAGGTGATAGCTGACGTTGGCCCGCGTCATCTTCAGGCGGCGCGCGGCTTCGCTCAGGTTGCCGGCGTCCAGGATCTCCACCAGCAGGGTCAGCGCTTTCGTGTCCATGTCGAGTCTCCAGGGGCGGCCGGCATTCCTTCATTGCAACGCGGCGCCCGCAGCCGATTGTCAATTTTTTTTATCGTCAATGTCAATTCTTGATGGCATTGTCAAGACTTCTTTGCTGGGAAAGAATAGACGGCTACAAGACGGGCCGTTCCTGGCCCGCCAGGCGCCGCGACTGCGCCGCGTCCGCCCCGGGACGCGCCGGCCTCGCCAGAGCCCCGCTCTGCGATGCCGCCGTGCCGGCCTGGCCGGCGCGGGCGGCGACCCTACCGGAGACACTGTCCCATGACAGCCAGCGCACCCGCCGGCGCCGTCCACGCGCGCCGCGACGGCGACGTACTCGTCGTCACCATCGATCATCCCCCCGTCAATGCCCTGAGCGCCGATGTGCGCGCCGGCCTGGCGCGCGCCATCGACCAGGCTCAGCGCGACCCGCAGGTGCGCGCCGTGCTGCTGACCGGCGCCGGCAACAACTTCATCGCCGGCGCCGACATCCGCGAATTCGGCAAGCCGCCGCGTCCGCCCGCCCTGCCCGACGTCTGCAACCAGATCGAAGCCTGCGCCAAGCCGGTGGTGGCCGCGCTGCATGGCGCCGCACTGGGCGGCGGCCTGGAAGTGGCGCTGGCGGCGCATTACCGCGTGGCGCTGCCCGGCGCCAAGCTGGGCCTGCCCGAAGTGACGCTGGGCCTGCTGCCCGGCGCCGGCGGCACGCAGCGCACGCCGCGCCTGATCGGCGCCGCCGCGGCACTGGACCTGATGCTGTCGGGCAAGCCGATGACGGCGCAGGCCGCCGTCGCGGCCGGGCTGGCCGATGAACTGGCGGCCGGCACGGATCCGCTGGCCGCCGGCCTGGACTACGCCCGCCGCCTGCTGGCGCAAAACGCCCCGCCGCGCCGCAGCCGCGACGGCCAGGCTTTGGCCGACAAGGCCGCGTCCCTGGCCGCGATCGACGCCGCCGGCCAGCGCATCGCCGCCAGCACACGCGGCCTGTTCTCGCCCGCGAAGATCCTGGACGCCGTGCGCGCCGCCGTCGAACAGCCTTTCGACGAGGGCCTGCGCGCCGAGCGCGCGCTGTTCCTGCAATGCCTGGACAGCCCGCAGCGCGCCGGCCTGATCCACGCCTTCTTCGCCGAACGCGAGACCGCCAAGATCCCTGAATTGAAGCAGGCCAAGCCGCGCCGGCTCGACAGCGTCGGCGTGATCGGCGGCGGCACCATGGGCGCGGGCATCGCCGTGGCGGTGCTGGACGCGGGCCTGCCGGTGGTCATGGTGGAACAGGACGAGGCCGCGCTGGCGCGTGGCCGCCAGCGGGTCGAACACGTCTACGACCTGCTGGTCGGCAAGGGCCGCATGACGGCCGACGAGCGCGCCGCCCGGCTGGCGCGCTTCACCGGCGCCACCGACTATGCCGCGCTGGGCGAGGCCGACCTGATCATCGAGGCCGTGTTCGAGGACATGGACGTCAAGCTGGCGGTGTTCGCGCAGCTTGACCGCGTCGCCAAGCCGGGCGCGGTGCTGGCCACCAACACCTCGTACCTGGACGTGGACCGCATCGCCCAGGCCACGCGCGGCCCCGCCGACGTGCTGGGGCTGCACTTCTTCTCGCCCGCCAACATCATGAAGCTGCTGGAGGTGGTGGTGGGCCGCCAGACCGCCGCCGACACCGTCGCCACCGGCTTCGAGCTGGCGCGCCGCCTGCGCAAGATCCCGGTGCGCGCCGGCGTCTGCGACGGCTTCATCGGCAACCGCATCCTGGCGGTGCACCGTCAGGCGGCCGACATGATGATGGAGGACGGCGCCTCGCCCTACGAGATCGACGCGGCGGTGCGCGACTTCGGCTATCCCATGGGTCCGTACCAGATGGTGGACCTGGCCGGCGGCGACATCGGCTGGGCCACGCGCAAGCGCCGCGCCGCCACCCGCGACCCGGCGCTGCGCTACGTGCAGATTCCCGACCGTCTGTGCGAGCGCGGCTGGTTCGGCCAGAAGACCGGCCGCGGCTTCTACCTGTATCCGGATGGCGCGCGCCACGGCACGCCCGACCCGGAAGTGCTGGCGATCATCGACGCCGAGCGCCAACGCGCGGGCGTGACGCCGCGCCCGTTCAGCGCCGAGGACATCCAGCGCCGCTACCTGGCGGCCATGATCAACGAGGCCGCCAACGTGCTGCACCAGGGCATCGCGCTGCGGCCCTCGGACATCGACATGGTTTTCCTGTCGGGCTATGGCTTTCCGCGTTATCGCGGCGGGCCGATGCATTACGCCGACCGCGTCGGGCTGGCCAACGTGCTGGCCGACATCCGCGCCTTTGCCAAGGAAGACCCCGCGTTCTGGAAGCCGTCGCCACTGCTGGTGGAACTGGCCGAATCCGGCCGCGATTTCGCCAGCCTGAACCAGGCCGCCTGACCCCATTCACCCAACGGAAACCGACATGCGAGAAGCCGTCATCGTCTCCACCGCCCGCACGCCCATCACCAAGGCGCAGCGCGGCGAATTCAACCTGATCGCCGGGCCGACCCTGGCCGCCCACGCGGTGCGCGCCGCGGTCGAGCGCAGCGGCATCGACCCCGCCCTGATCGAGGATGCCTTCATCGGCTGCGGCTACCCCGAAGGCGCCACCGGCCGCAACATCGGCCGCCAGGCGGTGATCCGCGCCGGCATGCCGGTCGGCATCGGCGGCGCCACCGTCAACCGCTATTGCGCCTCGGGCCTGCAGGCCATCGCCTCGGCCGCGGCGCGCATCGTCATGGACGGCGCGCCCGCCGTCATCGCCGGCGGCGTCGAGCTGGTGTCGCAGATCCGCACCCGCGACGACGGCGTCAGCGGCATGGACCCGTGGATCGTGGCGAACAAGCCCCAGCTGTACCTGCCCATGATCGAGACCGCCGACATCGTCGCCGCGCGCTACGGCATCAGCCGCGAGGCGCAGGACCGCTTTGCCGCGCAGAGCCAGGCGCGCACCGAGGCCGCCCAGGCCGCCGGCCGCTATCGCGAGGAGATCATCGCCGTCACCACCACCATGGCCGTCACCGACCGCGCCACCGGCGCGGTGTCGGAACGCGAGGTCACGGTCGACAAGGACACCTGCAACCGGCCCGGCACCACCTACGAGGCGCTGGCCAAGCTGGCGCCGGTGCGCGGCCCGGACCAGTTCGTGACCGCCGGCAACGCCTCGCAGCTGTCGGACGGCGCCGCCGCCTGCGTGCTGATGGAAGCGGGCGAGGCGCAACGCGCCGGCATCCGCCCGCTGGGCGCGTTCCGCGGCCTGGCGATCGCCGGCTGCGAGCCCGACGAAATGGGCATCGGCCCGGTCTACGCGGTGCCCAAGCTGCTGGCGCGCCACGGCCTGAAGGTCGAGGACATCGACCTGTGGGAACTGAACGAAGCCTTCGCCTCGCAGGCGCTGCACTGCCAGGAACGCCTGGGCATCCCGATGGAGCGCCTGAACGTGAATGGCGGCTCGATCGCGCTGGGCCACCCGTTCGGCGTCACCGGCGCCCGCCTGGCCGGCCACGTGCTGCTGGAAGGCCGCCGCCGCGGCGCGCGCTACGCCGTCGTCACCATGTGCGTGGGCGGCGGCATGGGCGCGGCCGGACTGTTCGAAATCTACTGAGGAATCGCCCGATGGATCTGGAATTCACCCCCGAAGAAAACGCCTTCCGCGACGAGGTCCGCGCCTTCCTGGCCGCCAACCTGCCGGCGCGGCTGTCAGCCAAGGTCGCGCAGGGCAAGCTGCTGGCGCGCGCCGACATGGTCGAGTGGCACGCCATCCTCAACCGCCAGGGCTGGCTCGCCAGCCACTGGCCGGTGGAGTACGGCGGCACCGGCTGGAGCACCACGCAGAAGTTCATCTTCGACAACGAGTGCGCGCTGGCCGGCGCGCCGCGCATCGTGCCGTTCGGCCTGAGCATGCTGGGTCCGGTGCTGATCAAGTACGGCAACGAGGCGCAGAAGCGCTACTGGCTGCCGCGCATCCTGGACGGCTCGGACTGGTGGTGCCAGGGCTATTCCGAGCCCGGCGCCGGCTCGGACCTGGCCTCGGTCAAGACCACCGCCGTGCGCGACGGCGACCACTACGTCGTCAACGGCCAGAAGACCTGGACCACGCTGGGCCAGTACGCCAACATGATCTTCTGCCTGGTGCGCACCTCGAACGAGGGCCGGCGCCAGGAAGGCATCAGCTTCCTGCTGATCGACATGGCCAGCCCGGGCGTGCAGGTGCGCCCCATCATCACGCTGGACGGCGAGCACGAAGTCAACGAAGTGTTCTTCTCGGACGTGCGGGTGCCGGTCGAGAACCTGGTGGGCGAGGAAAACCGCGGCTGGACCTGCGCAAAATACCTGCTGACCTATGAGCGCACCAACATCGCCGGCGTCGGCCAGTCGACCGCGGCGCTGCAGCGCCTGAAGACGGTGGCCGCCAGTCAGAAGAAGAACGGCCATCCGCTGGCCGAGGATCCCGACTTCGCCGCGCGCCTGGCGCGGGTCGAAATCGAGCTGGCCAACATGCGCACCACCAACCTGCGCGTGGTGGCGGCGGTGGCCGGCGGCGGCGCGCCCGGCGCCGAAAGCTCGATGCTGAAGATCCGCGGCACCCAGATCCGCCAGGAGATCACCGCGCTGAACCGCCGCGCCATGGGGCCCTACGCCCGCCCGTTCGTGGCCGAGGCCCTGCACGACGGCTACGACGCCGCGCCCATCGGCCCGGAGGGCGCCGACAGCGCCGCGGCGCAATACTTCAACAACCGCAAGCTGTCGATCTTCGGCGGCTCCAACGAAATCCAGAAGAACATCATCTCCAAGATGATCCTGGGACTGTAAAGGCCGGCCATGAACTTTGAACACACCGAAGACCGGCGCATGCTTTCCGACATGCTGCGCCGATTTGTCGCCGAACAATACGATTTCGCCACGCGCGAACGCCACGCCAGGATGGCGCAGGGCTACAACCCCGAATTCTGGCGTCGCTATGCCGAACTGGGCGCCATCGGCGCGCTGTTCGCCGAGGAACACGGCGGGCTGGGCGGCGCGGGCTTTGACATCAGCGTGGTGTTCGAGGCGCTGGGCCGCGGCCTGGTGCTGGAACCCTTCCTGGACGCGCTGATGGTCGGCAGCGCCATCGCCCGCGCCGGCAGCCCGGCGCAGCGCGAGGCGCTGGACGGCCTGATCGCGGGCGGCATCACCGCTGCGCTGGCCGCGGCCGAGCCCACCTCCGGCTACGCCCTTAACGACGTGCGCACCCGCGCCGAGCGCAGCGGCGACGGCTGGGCACTGAACGGCGCCAAGGCCGTGGTGACGGGCGGCGAGCATGCCGACCTGTTCCTGGTGTCGGCGCGCACCGGCGGCGCCGACGACGACGAGTCCGGCATCAGCCTGTTCCTGGTCAGCGCCGGCACGCCGGGCGTGACGGCGCGCGGCTACGACCTGATCGACGGCGGCCGCGCCGCGGAACTCACGTTCGAGAACGTGGCGCTGGGCGCCGACAGCCTGCTGGGCGAGGCCGGCGCCGGCCATGCGCTGCTGGAACACGCCACTGGCCGCGGCATCCTGGCGCTGTGCGCCGAGGCCGTGGGCGCGATGGACTGCGCCCGCGACGCCACGCTGGAATACCTGCGCACCCGGCGCCAGTTCGGCGTGCCGATCGGCAGCTTCCAGGCGCTGCAGCACCGCATGGCCGACGTGCTGCTGGAGATCGAGCAGGCGCGCTCGGCGGTCATCAACGCCGCCGCCGCGCTCGACCACCCCGACCGCGCCACGCGCGAACGGGCGCTGTCGGCCGCCAAGTACACCATCGGCCGCATCGGCACGCTGGTGGCCGAGGAAAGCATCCAGCTGCACGGCGGCATCGGCATGACCTGGGAGCTGCCCCTGGCGCACTACGCCAAGCGGCTGGTCATGATCGACCACCAGCTCGGCGACGAGGACCACCACCTGCGGCGCTACATCGCGCTGGGGCGGGCGTGAGCGGCGAGGACGGCATCATGACGCAGGCCCCCATAGCCTCCCCCACCGCCCCTCCCGTCGCCCCGCCTTTCGCCGCGCCGTTCCCGGTGCGTTCCATCGACGACGTGCGCCGCCTGGCGGCCCGGCCGCTGGCCGAGACGCTGACGGTGCAAAGCACCTACGAGATCTTCCGCAACTCGGCCGCCGCCTTTGGCGACCGCACCGCGCTGACCTTCCTGCGCAACGCCGATCCCGACGAGCCGGCCATCAGTTGGCGCTACGACGAGCTGCTGGCCGGCATTCACCAGACGGCCAACCTGCTGCACAGCCTGGGGCTCGGCCCGACGGACGCCGTCGGCGTGCTGCTGCCGGGCTGCCTCGAATACCACCTGGCGCTGTGGGGCGGCGAGGCCGCCGGCATCGTGCAGCCGCTCAACCCGCTGCTGACCGACGACAAGCTAGCCTCGCTGCTGACCACCGCCGGCGCCAAGGTGCTGATCGCCTACGGCTCGGACACGGAATGCGAGTCCTGGTCCAAGGCCCTGCGCCTGCGCGAGCGGGTGCCGACATTGCGCACGCTGCTGCGCGTCGCGCCGCACGACGAGCCGCCGTCGCAACGCCCGGCGCTGCCCGACTTCGCGCTCGACTTCAACAGCGCGCGCGCCGCCCAGCCTTCGGACCGGCTGGTCAGCGGCCGCGTGATCCGGGCCGACGACGTGGCCGCCTACTTCCATACCGGCGGCACCACCGGCGCGCCCAAGCTGGCCATCCACACCCACGCCAACCAGGTCTTCACGGCCTGGGCGGCGGTGCAGTTGCAGGGCGCGGGACCCGGCGACGTGGTCATCAACGGCTATCCGCTGTTCCACGTGGCGGGCGTGCTGCCGGCCTCGCTGGCGGCGCTGTCGGCCGGCGTGCAGACCGTGATCCCGACCACGCTGCTGCTGCGCAACCGCGACGTGCTGCGCAATTACTGGCGGCTGGTCGAGCGCCACCGGGCCACCTCGCTGCAGGGCGTGCCGACCATCCTGGCGGCGCTGGCTGAGATCCCGCTGGACGGCGCCGACATCTCGTCGCTGCGCTACTGCCGCACCGGCGCCGCGCCGTTGCCGGCGGAGCTGGCGGCGCGCTTCGAGCGCCTGTTCGGCCTGCACGTGAACGAAAGTCTGGGCATGACGGAGATGGCCGGCATCACCTCGATCACGCCGCCCGGCTCGCGCTTTCCGGTCAACTGCGTGGGCTTTCCGCTGCCCTATGTGCAGGTGCGCGTGGTCGGCCTGGACGCGCCCGCCGGGCAGCCGGCGCGCGACCTGCCGCCCGGGCAGGCTGGCATGCTGCTGTTCAAGTCGCCCAACGTGATCCCCGGCTTTCTCGACCCCGAGGACACGGCGCGTGCCTTCACCGAGGACGGCTGGCTCATCAGCGGGGATGTCGGTTTCCTGGACAGCGAGGGCCGCCTGCACCTGCAGGGCCGCGCCAAGGATCTGATCATCCGCGGCGGCCACAACATCGATCCCAAGACCATCGAGGATGCACTGGCCTCGCACCCGGCGGTGCGCATCTGCGCCGCGGTGGGCGCGCCCGATCCGTACGCGGGCGAACTGCCGATCGCCTTCGTGACCCTGGCCGACGATGCCGAGGTCTCCGAAGCCGAGCTGGTCGCCTACGCCGCCGCCCACGTCGACGAAGCGCCGGCGCGGCCCAAGCGCGTGATCGTGCTCGAGCAGATGCCCATGACCAATGTCGGCAAGATCTACAAGCCCGATCTGCGCCGCCTGGCCACGGCGGTGTCCGCGCGCGCCGTGGTGGAGCGCGTGCTCGTACAGGCCGGCCTGCCGCCTGACAGTTCCCTGCTGCGCGTGCTGTCCGACGCGCAGCCCGACGTCGCCGTCGAGGTCGACGCCACCGCCCCCGCGCCGCTGAAGGAGCAGCTGCGCGAGGCGTTGCAACGATTGCCGGTCAAGGTCGCGCTACGCGACTGACCGGCGCCATTGCAAAGCAACACAGCCGTAAAGCAGCCCCCGAAGCGACAAGACTACAAAACCATAATCACATTGGAGACAAGCCCCATGGCCCACCAACCCCTGCGCCGCGCCTGCCTGGGCGCCCTGCTGCTAGCGCTGGCCGGCGGCGCGCTGGCGCCCGCGGCGTCCGCGCAAAACGCCTTTCCCAACAAACCCATCACCCTGATCGTGCCGTTCCCGGCGGGGGGCTCGACCGATCGCCACATGCGCATCGTGGCGCAGGACGCATCCAAGTACCTGGGCCAGCCCGTCATCGTCGAGAACCGTCCGGGCGCCGGCGGCACCCTCGGCACCGCGACCATGTCGCGCACCGCCAAGCCCGACGGTTACACCGTCGCGCTGTACACGCTGGCCATGCTGCGCATGCCGTACATGCAGAAGACCTCGTGGGATCCGATCAACGATTTCACCTTCATCATCGGCCTGTCGGGCTACACCTTCGGCTTCACGGTACGCGCCGACTCGCCCTACAAGACCTTCAACGAGTACATCGAAGCGGCGCGCAAGAACCCAGGCAGCGTCGACTACGGCTCGACCGGCGTGGGCTCGTCGCCGCACCTGCTGATCGAGGAAATCGCCATCAACGCCAAGGTCAAGCTGAACCACGTGCCCTACAAGGGCAACGCCGACATGCAGCAGGCGCTGCTCGGCGGCCACGTCATGGCGCAGAGCGACGCCACGGGCTGGGACCAGTTCGTGGACTCGGGCAAGATGCGGCTGCTGGTGACGTTCGGCGAAAAGCGCACCACCCGCTGGCCCGACGTGCCGACCGCGCAGGAGCTGGGCTACAAGGTCGTATCGACCTCGCCCTATGGCCTGGCCGGCCCCAAGGGCATGGACCCGGCGGTGGTCAAGACGCTGCACGACGCCTTCAAGAAAGCCTTGTTCGACCCGGCCAGCATGGAGGTCATGAAGCAGCTGAACCAGGAACCCGCCTACCGCGACAGCGCCGACTACAAGGCCTGGGCCCAGGCCACCTACGTCAAGGAAAAGGGGCTGATCGAATACCTGGGGCTGATGGCCAAGGATTGACGCCCCCTGCTTCGCCCCGGGGCGGGCCAGACGCCTTACGGCGACCGGCCCGCTTTTCATTGGAACGCCGGCTTGTAGGCGTACAGCCCCGGCGCGCCGCCCGTCATCACGAACAGCACGTCGCTGCCGGGTGCATGGCGGCCGGCGCGCACGTCGGCCAAGAGGCCGGCGAAGGCCTTGCCCGAATACACCGGGTCGAGCAGCAACCCTTCGCTGCGCGCCAGCAGGCCGACGGCCTCGAGCATGGCGGGCGTGGGCACGCCGTAGGCCGGACCACGCTGGCTGCCGTCCACCAGGATGTCGTTGGGCGCCGGCGCGGCCACCTCGCCCGTGGCCGCGCCGTGTTCGCCATCCACCCGGCCCAGCAGCGCCAGGGTGGCGGCCGTCAGGTCGCGCGTCTTCGCGTGCGCAACCTCGGTGTCGGCCAGGGTGGTGAACGACTGCACGCGGGTTGCCGGCAGGCCCGCCGCGACCATGCCGGCGACCAGCCCGGCGTGGGTGCCGGCGCTGCCATTGGCCACCACCACCCGCGCGAACGTCACGCCCAGGGCGCGCTCCTGCTCCAGGATCTCCTGCGCGCAGGCCGCATAGCCCAGCGCGCCGACCGGCGTGGAGCCGCCCAGCGGCGCCAGGTAGACGCGGCGCCCCGCCAGCTCCAGCGCGCGCACCCGTTCCAGGGCTGCCGCCATGGCGTCGGCGCCGACCGGCAAGGCGTGCACGGTGGCGCCGAGCAGCCGGTTGAGCAGCATGTTGCCGTTTTCTTCGTAATCGGCGTCGGCGCGCGGCACCACCCGCCCCAGCATCAGCTCGCAGGCCATGCCGGCGCGGACCGCGGCCGCGGCGGTCAGGCGCGCATGGTTCGATTGCAGACCGCCCACGGTCACCACCGTGTCGGCCCCCTGCCCGCGCGCCTCGCCCAGCAGGAACTCCAGCTTGCGCAGCTTGTTGCCGCCCCCGCCCAGCGCCATGTGGTCATCACGCTTGGCGTACAGGCGCACGCCGTTGGCCGCCGCGCCCAGCGCCGCCTCCAGCCGGGCCAGGCGCTGGATCGGCGTCGGGCCATCGAGCAGGGTGTAACGGGGAAAGCGTTGCAGAGCGGACGACAAATCTATGGACATGGGCGGATTCCTGGATACGTTGACAGCCGGCCGGCAACCGGATGCCGCGCCGGTCCGGGCGCGAAACGGGGATGGCCAGCAGGATACGCCAGGACCGCCGCGGGATTCATCACTCTTGGCGGGGCGATTGTGCGGAATCCGGCATGAATCGCCTCAGACCGGCGCGCCCGCGAGGGGCGCAGAAGGCCGGTTCGCCAACAATTTTCGTATGCAATAAATGTTGCCAGCCCGGGATTTTGATAGACTGGCTGCCCATACAGTCTTTCCGCCCCGCGCTTCATGACCCAGGAAGTTCCCGCCGATCCCAGCGCCGACGATATCGCCAAGGCCATCGCCGCCGCCATCGTGGCGCACCGGCTGCCGCCTGGCACCCGCCTGCGCGAGGAAGCCCTGGCGCGCGTCTACAAGGTCAGCCGCACCAAGATCCGCGCCGCCCTGCTGATGCTGTCCAAGGACAAGCTGATCAACATCGTGCCCGACAAGGGCGCCTTCGTCAGCAAGCCCGACGCCAACGAGGCGCGCGAGGTCTACGCGGTGCGCCGCATCCTCGAAGCCGCGCTGGCGCGCGAGTTCGTCACCCGCGCCACGGCGGCCGACTACCGCCGCATCGACGCCCACCTGGCCGAGGAACGCGCGGCCGTCGAAAGCGGCGACGTGCAGGCCCGCAACCGCCTGCTGGGCGACTTCCACATCCTGCTGGCCGAGGCCGTCGGCAACTCGGTGCTGACCGGCATGCTGCGCGAGCTGTCGGCGCGCAGCGCCGTGATCACCGTGCTGTACCAGAGCTCGCACGACGCCAGTTGCTCATCGCGCGAGCACCACGCCTTCATCGAAGCGGCCCGCGCCGGCGACGTCGACCGCGCCTGCGCGCTGATGGACGAGCACCTGGAACACGTGCAGACCGCGCTCGACTTCAGCGAGGGCGACCGCGCCGGCGGCGACCTGGTCGCGGCGCTGTTGAGCTGACGCGGGGCCGCGCGTGGCGGTTTGACCGCGCGCAACCCTTGATTACGCGCAAACGGCGTCCGTCTCCCGCCCGATACAGTGTTACGTGACCGCCGCAAGTCGCGACGGCCGCTGCACAAACACGGGAGACACCATGTACAAGCACATCCTCATTCCCACGGACGGCTCGCAATTGTCCTCGGAAGCCCTGGTCGAAAGCCTTGATCTGGCCAAGTCGCTGGGCGCCAAGGCCACCATCCTCACGGTCGAGGAACCCTTCCACGTCTTCGCCATGGGCGCGGCGCAAGTGGCCCACAGCCTGAGCGAGTACCAGGACCAGATCCGCGCCCAGGCCGAACGCCTCTTGAGCGCGGCCGCCACCCAGGCGCGCGAGGCCGGCGTGCCTTGCGAAACGCTGCGCGCCACGCACGAAGATCCGTACCAGGCCATCATCGACGCGGCCCGCGAGCGCCACTGCGACCTGATCGCCATGGCCTCGCACGGCCGCCGCGGCATGGCCGCCGTGGTGCTGGGCAGCCAGACGCAGAAGGTGCTGGCGCATTCCACCACGCCCGTGCTGGTGTACCGCAAGAAGGCCTGACGCGCACGGGCCCGAACCGCCGCGGTCGCCTTCCGGAGGCGGCCGGCGCCGGCCGCCCGGCCACCCCGACCTGCTCAGGCCGCCGGATGCAGCAGTTGCTCCATGCGATCCTGGATCCAGCGCTCGGTGGCCGTCGGCGTCCGGCCCTGCAGCCAGAGCGTGCGCACCGACAGCGGCGGCAGCGACAGGCCGACGCACGGCACATTGGCCAGGTCCTCGCGGTAGCCCTCGTACTCGGCGATGTTCAGCGGCAGAATGGCCCAGCCCAAGCCATCCACGGCCATGGCGGCGATACTGTAGAAACTGTCTGAACGCCAGGCCGACGGACTCATCACCACATCCTCCACCCCTTCCATCCGCATCACCAGTTGACGATGGCGCGCCAGGTCGTTGCGCGTGACTTCGGGCAACGCGGCCAGCGGATGGTCGCGCGCCACGAAGATGCCCTGCCCCACGTCGCCCAGGTAGCGATGGGCGAAGGCCGCGCCCGGATCGCCGCGATCGTAATGGAATGCCACGCTGGCGCGCCCCTGCGAGACATAGTCCGCCACTTCGGTGGCCGTGCCGTTCAGCTGGGTCAGCTCCAGCGCGGGAAAGCGCGCCGAAACCTCCTTCACCAGCGCGCCCAGCACCCGATCGGGCAAGGCCTCGTCCAGCGCCAGGCTGAGGTGCGCGTCCTGCCCGGCCGCGAATGACAGCGCCCGCTGCTCCAGTCCCGCCGCCTGGCGCAACAGTTCGCGCGCCTCCTGCAACAGCACTTCACCGGCCCGCGTCAGCGTGGCATTGCGGCGCGAGCGGTCGAACAATTCCACCCCCAGGTCCGCTTCAAGCAATCCCAGCGAGGTGCTGACGGCCGATTGCGCCCGGCCCACCTGGCGCGCCGCCGCCGAAAACGAGCCGGCGTCCGCCGCCGCCACGAAATGCCGCAGTTGTTCCAGGGTCCAGTGCATGGTTGCCTCCAGTCGTGGCCAAGCAAGCCTTCAAAAGGCCGTCGCCGCGCGAGGCGGCGGAGCCGTCAGTGATACATCTATTTTATAGATGGATTCCAACTTCTTATCCATGCTTCCTAGATTGAAAATGTCCGCGTTACAGGAGTAAATGCATGACGCAGCGCAATCCCTCCCCCGCTGTCGCCGCGCCCGCGCCGGGTCGCTGGCTGGTGCTGGCCATCGTTTCCAGCGCCCTGTTGCTGATCGTGGTCGACATGACCGTGCTGTACACCGCCCTGCCCCGGCTCACGCACGACCTGGGCGTGACGGCCTCGTCCAAGCTCTGGATCGTCAACATCTATGCGCTGGTGGTGTCCGGCCTGCTGCTGGGCATGGGCACGCTGGGCGACCGACTGGGCCACAAGCGCCTGTTCATGATGGGCCTGGCGGTGTTCGGCGCGGCCTCGCTGGCGGCGGCCTATTCGCCCAACCCCGCGGCGCTGATCGCGGCGCGCGCGGTGCTGGCCGTGGGCGCGGCCATGATGATGCCGGCGACCCTGTCGATCCTGCGCCTGACCTTCGCCGACGAGCGCGAGCGCGCCATCGCCATCGGCGTCTGGGCCTCGGTGGCCTCGGGCGGCGCGGCGCTCGGACCGGTCATCGGCGGGTTCCTGCTGGAGCATTTCTGGTGGGGGTCGGTGTTCCTGATCAACCTGCCCATCGTGCTGCTGGCCCTGCCGCTGGCGCGCCGCTACATCCCCGCCGGCCAGCCGGATCGCCAGCGCCCCTGGGACCTGGTCGGCTCGCTGCAGGTGATGGTCGGCCTGATCCTGACCGCCTATGCGCTCAAGGAGCTGGGCCGCGCCCAGCCCTCCTGGCTGGACGCCGCGCTGGCCTGCGCCGGTGGCGCGGCGATGCTGGTCGTCTTCGCCCGGCGCCAGCGCGGGCGGGCCCATCCGCTGATCGACTTCGCCATCTTCCGCAACCGCAGCTTCAGTTCGGCGGTGGCCTCGGCGCTGTTCGCGGCGGCGGCGCTGCTGGGCATGGAGCTGGTGTTCAGCCAGCGCCTGCAACTGGTGCTGGGCATGTCGCCGATCCAGGCCGCGCTCTACATTCTGCCGTTGCCGCTGGCCGCATTCATCGCCGGGCCGCTGGCGGGCTGGCTGCTGCCGAAGGTGGGCAGCGCGCGCCTGCTGTTCGTGGCGCTGCTGACGTCCGGCCTGGGCATGGGCGGCTACCTGTTCACCTACGACGGCGCGCTGGCGGCGCAGATGGCCAGCCTGTGTGTGCTGGGCGTGGGCATCGGCGCCACCATGACGGCCGCATCCAGCACCATCATGCAGAGCGCCACGCCGGAACGCGCCGGCATGGCCGCCTCGATCGAGGAAGTGTCGTACGAACTGGGCGGCGCGCTGGGCGTGACGCTGATGGGCTCGATCCTGTCGGGGGTGTACGCGCACACGCTGGAGGTGCCGGCGGGCCTGCCCGCGGCCGGCGCCGGCGCGGCCCGCGACAGCCTGGATGAAGCGCTGATGGTGGCCGAGGGCCTGTCCAGCGACCTAGGCGCCTCGCTCTCGCAGCTGGCCCGCGATGCGTTCGACGCGGGCTACGCGGCGGTCATCGCCACCGCCACCTTGCTGTTGCTTGGCACCGCGTTGCTGGTGCTGGTGAACCGCCGGCGCGGCAACACCCGCGAGGCCGCGGCACGTTGATCGGACGACGGCCCTGACGCTGCGAAAAACCTGATCCCTGTCGGCACAAAGGCGGCAAGCCCCGTAAACTTCCGGACATCCCATTGAGATAGATCATCGTACCCAGGGTATGGCTTCGGATAGGCTTATGCGAAATGTGAAAAACAAGTCCGCCCCCGACAAGGACAGCTATTTGTTCTCCGACCAGATTGGACACCTGCTGCGGCGCGTGTACCAACGGCATACCGCCCTGTTCCAGCAGTACATCCCCGACTCGCAGTTGACCGCGGCGCAGTTCGTCGTGCTGTGCTCGGTGCGTGACAACCAGGGCAGTTCGCTGGCGGATATCGTCAAGGCCACGGTCATCGACCAGGCCACGGTGCGCGGCGTGGTGGACCGGCTCAAGCAGCGCGAGCTGGTGCGGGTCGACCACGACCCGCACGACCGCCGCAAGGTGGTGATCAACCTGACCCCGGTGGGCCAGGAGCTGGTGCGAAAAATGGAACCCTTCGCCCTGCAGATCAGCGAAAGCACCTATGGCACGCTCAATCCCGCCGAGCGCGTGGCGCTGGAATTCCTGCTGCGCAAGATGATCGAGGGCGACGCCGGGGAATGAGGCGTCCGGGCGTCCGGCGTCCGGGCTTCCGGCGTCCGGGCTTCAGGCGTGCGAGCGGCACGCGTCCTCCCGGATGCGCGCCGCCCTTCTGACGGATCAGTCCAGCGCGCGGTTGCGCGACTCGACGTCGACCGCCCGGATCGACAGCGCCGCGGCCAGCAGCATGGCCGCCAGCACCGCCAGCGCCAATGTGAAGTGGGTGGCCATGATGGGTGCGATGATGGCCGGCGCGAACAGCCCGCCGAAACGCGCCACCGCGCCCGCCAGCCCCATGCCGCTGGCGCGCAGGTCGGTCGGATAGACCTCGGGCGTGAACGCATACAGCGCGCCCCAGGTGCCCAGCAGCGCGAAGCTCATGAGCAGCGTCGAGCCGACCACCAGGAAGCTGGAGGTGCCCAGGCTGTACAGCATGCAACCCACCGCGCTCAGGATCAGGAAGCCGACCAGCGTGGGCTTGCGGCCCCAGCGTTCCACCCCGTAGGCCGACAGCGCGAAGCCGGGCAACTGCACCAGCGCCAGCAGCACCAGGAATTCCTGGCCGCGCATGAAGGCGAAGCCCTGGCTGCTGAGCTTGATCGGCAGGTAGACGAACACGCCGTAGTAGGCGATGGAGATCAGCGCCCAGGCCAGGCACAGCGCGATGCTGCGGCGGCGCAGCGCGTTCGAGAACAGCGCCGACAGCGGCTTGCGCTCATGCAGTTCCGGCTTGAGCTCGGGGATGTCGGTCGGACGGCCATTGACGCGGGCCACGCGTTCGAGCACCTTGCGCGCCTGTCCCGACTTGCCGTTGCGGTTCAGGTACATCGGCGACTCGGGGATGTAGAAGCGCAGCACCACGCCGATCAGCGCCGGCAGGCCGGTGACGAAGAAGATCACGCGCCAGGCATCGTCGCCCCACGACAGCGCGGCCAGGGCCAGCAGCGCCAGGCAGATGGTGCCCAGGGCCCAGAACGATTCCAGCAGCACCAGCCAGCGGCCGCGGCGCTCGCTGGGCAGGAACTCGGCCATCATGGTGTAGTCCACCGGCAGCGTGCCGCCGACACCGATGCCGGTGACAAAGCGCAGCAACAGCAGCCAGGCGAAATCCGGCGCGAAGGCCGAGGCCACGCCGGCGCAGGCGTCGATGACCACGGCCATCATCAGCACCGGGCGGCGGCCGATGCGGTCGGCCAGCCGGCCAAACGCGAAGGCGCCGATCAGCATGCCGACGAAGAACGCGGTGCCGGTCTGCAAGGCCTCGGGCACCGGAATGCCGAAGGTGCGGGCGATCGAAGGCGCGCTGAAGCCGATCGACAGCACCTGCATGGCGTCGGCCAGCCAGACCAGCCCGAAAATCATGAACAGCCGGTACTGGAACTTGCCGACGCCGGCGGTCTTGATGCCTTGTTCCACCGTGATGAATGAAGCTGACATATGCGTGATTCCCTTTGTGTGCCGCGCGCGGGATCCGCGCCTGGAAAGGCGTCGGGCCCCGGTTCGGCGCATGGCCGGCTTCGCGGATGCGAAGGTCGACCGCGCCCTTCGGCGCCGGGCAGGCGTCGATGGAAAACCGATGCGCGCGATGTTGTGTCGCGAGGCGCGGCCGGACCCGCCATGGGTCGATCCGCTGCCCCGTCTTCCCCTTACTGCTGCTGCGCGTGCTGGCGCAGCCTGCCTATGGTCGTTGTGTCAACTGGCCAAGCCTCTTCCTCCGGCGCGAACCGCGCGCGCAAATAGTCGATCAAATCGCCGATCTGCCTGTCGTCCAGGCTGTTGCCGAACGCCGGCATGTAGCCCAGGGCATCGTCGGCCGGGGCCTGGATGCCATGGAGGATCACCTGGATCAGGTTGTCCGGCGATGCGGCGTGCAGATTGGTGTTCTGGCCCAGCAGGGGCTTGACCCCGAACAGGGTCGGCCCGCTGCCGGCCTCATGGCAGACGGCGCAGGCGTTCTGGTAGATGCGTTCGCCGCTGGCGCGGCGCAGCGTGATGGCCTCGCTGACGGCCGCGGGCGCGGGGACCGCGGTGATGGCGGAGGCGGTAGCGGTAGCGGTCGTGGCCGCCGGGGCGGAGACGACGCTGGCCGACGTGGCGGCGCTTGCCGTGGCCGTGGTCGTAGCCGTGGCCGTCGCGCGCGCCGACGACGGCGTCCGCCCCGGCACCGCCATCAGATAGGTGACGATGGCCTTCAGGTCGCTGGCCGGGAGTTCGGCCAGGCCATGGATCACGGGTGCCATGGGGCCCGCGGCCACGCCATGGCGCGGCGAATAGCCGGTGCGCAGGTACTGGAACAGCTCCTCGCCCGACCAGGCCCGCTCGCCCGTGGCCAGACGGTTCAGCGCAGGCGCGTTCCAGCCCTCGGCCTGGCCACCGGCCAGGTAGGCCGGGCCGCCCTTCTCCGCGCCCAGCGCGTTGCGCGGCGAATGGCAGGCGGCGCAATGGCCCACGCCTTCCACCAGATACGCGCCGCGATTCCATTCGGCGTCCTGCGAGGGATCCGGCGTGAATGGCTTGGGATCGTGGAACAGCAGGTTCCAGCCGGCCAGCAGCGGCCGCAGGTTGAACGGAAAGCCCAGCTCGGTGCGCGGCGGCGTCGCGGCCACCGCGGGCTGCGACATCAGGTAGCCGTACAGCGCCTGCAGGTCGGCGTCGCTGAGCTTGGCATAGGCCGTGTACGGAAACGCCGGATACAACTGACGGCCGTCCTGGTGGATGCCCTGGCGCATGGCGCGTTCGAAGGCCGCGTATGACCAGCGGCCGATGCCGGTCTGCGCATCCGGGGTGATATTGGTGGAATAGATCACGCCGAACGGCGTCTCCAGCGCCAGGCCGCCGGCGTTGCGCGCGCCGCCCGGCG
This sequence comes from Achromobacter sp. CSND-B12, assembly GCF_052906545.1. Taxonomy (NCBI): domain Bacteria; kingdom Pseudomonadati; phylum Pseudomonadota; class Betaproteobacteria; order Burkholderiales; family Alcaligenaceae; genus Achromobacter; species Achromobacter sp. CSND-B12. Next base: position 127,528 of record NZ_JBREGJ010000001.1, read on the forward strand.
CGGTGTGGCAGGCCACGCAGTCGCCGGCCGCCGCCACCAGCCGGCCGCGCTCGATTGCCTGCGCCGAATACAAAGAAGCGTCGGGCCCGGCCGTCAGCGGCAGCGCCGGCTTCAGTGGCCACAACGCGGTGGCCATGGCCGCCAGTCCGGCTGCGCCGGCCGCCAGCCAGCCCCAGCCCCGGCGCAATGCGCCCTTCCCGCCGGCCGCGCGCCGGTCCGCCAGCGCCAGCCGCAGTTGGCCGGCGTCGAACGGCGCCTGCCGCAGGCGCACGCCGGTGGCGTCCTGGATGGCGTTGGCGATGGCGGCGGCGGCGGGCAGCGTCAGCACGCCATCCACGTCCAGCAGTCCTTCGCGCAACGGGCCGGGCACGTCCGGCGCCGCGATGGCGACCGCATCCAGGCCCGCGGTCGACGGCATCGGTTCGACGCCGCGCCAATCGTCGAACGCCGCCGGGCCGGCAATGAGACGGCGGGCATCGGCCAGCCGCTCGGGTTGCTGGCGCGTGATGGCCAGCCGCGTGGTCGCGCCTTGCGCCGCGCGCAGGTCCTGGCTGTCGTGGCCGGCGACGACGCGCGTCACCTCGATCCGCCCGGTGGCGGGCTGGATCGCCACGTCGGCCACCCAGGCGCTCCAGACCATTTGCGCCGAACCATCCTCGGCCTCGCAGCGGACCTGCGCCGTGGCCAGGCCGGTGCCGCGCAGCAGGCCGTCGGCGGCCGACGTGGCGTCCTGCGCCGTGGCCGCCCGCGCCTGTTCCACCACCTGGCGCGCCAGTTCGCGGCCGCGATCATCGGCCATGTGCCGCAGCCGCCAGCCCACCGGATCCTCGCCCGCCGCCAGCGCCCGCTCGTGCCACAGGCTTTCGCCGGCGAACACCTGGGCCGCGTTCAATTCGTCGACGCTGGCGTGCGGCAGATCCCGCGATGCCGCCGGCGCCAGCACCGGGCCGTCGCCCTGCACCGTGGCCTGGCCGCAGGCCTGGGCGTGACCGGGCCGCGCCAGCAGGCGCGCCAGGCTGGGACGCACGGCCCAGGGGTGGCGCGAACGCAGCGCCGGCCCCGCCGCCAGGTCCGCTTCGCGCAACGCCAGGGTGGTCGCGGTCGCCGGCCGGCAGGCCACGCACACCGGCCGCCCCACCGCCTCGGACAGCAGCGCGGCGTCGGCGGCGGCGTCCAGCAGATCGAGCGCGTGCGGCGGCAGGCCGGCCTCGGCCGCGCCGTGCGGCCAGTCGGCCAGGCGCACCGCGTGCCCGGGACAGTCCATCAGCGCCGCCAGCTCGCGCCGCAGCCAGGCCTGCGAGGCGGCCGCCCGCGGCGGCAGCCACAGCGTCAGGCGGCCGTTCAGGCACCATGCCGCGACACGCGCGCCGGACGCCGTTTCAGTGGATCGCCATAGATACTCACGCTGGTCGTCCGGATCGACTTCCGAACGGATCACGGTTGCCTCGCGCGCAGGCGGGCCATCGCCGCGCCACACGGGCGCCATGCAGGCCAGCGCCTGCCGCGCATGCGCCGGCGTCACCGCCACCACGCCGACAAAGTGCTCCCGCCGCACCACGGCCACCACGCCCGCCTGGGCCCGCGCTTGCTCCAGGTTCACGCTCTCGAGCGCGCTGCCGCGATAGCGCGTGCCGTCCCAGCGGGCCGCGGGCGGGCACAGGGCCAGTCCATGCAGCAGATCGGACGGCGGCGCGATGGCGCCCGCCGAGGCCTCGGGCAGCAACGCGCTCATGCGCCAGCCCCTTCGGGCCCGCGCGGCGCCGCCTCGGCCCGCAATTGCACCGCGCGCAGCGCCGCCTGCATGATCTCGACATGCGTGCCGCAGCGGCACAGGTTGTGATGCAGCTCGCTGCGCAGCGCCTGCTCGGACGGCGCCGGGTCGCGGCGCAGCAATGCCTCGACCGTCATGATCATGCCGTTCAGGCAGTAGCCGCACTGGGCCGCCTGGCATTCGATGAAGGCGCGCTGCGTCGGCCCGGGCCGCTCGCGCGAACCCAGGCCTTCAAGCGTGGTGACCTCGCGCCCTTGCGCCGCCCTCACCGGAATCACACAGGACCGCGCCGCCACGCCGTCGATCAGCACCGTGCAGGCGCCGCACTCGCCCAGGCCGCAGCCGTACTTCGGTCCGTTCAGGGTCAGGTCGTTGCGCAACACCAGCAGCAGCGAGGTCGCCGGCGGCGCCGCCACGCGCGCGACGCTGCCGTTGACCTTCAGGCCGATCGGCTCGGCGGCGGGCGGGGTGTTGGCGGGATGTCCCATGGTGTGCGTGGCGAAGGTCTGGTGGATGAGGGACGGCAGGCGCGTCAGGCCGCCGCCTTGGCCTTCGGTTCGACCAGCGGCTCGCTGAACACGTCGTAGCCGAAACACCAGCTGGGGTCCTCATTGGTCCGCAGCCAGGTGTTGTCGTGCGAAATGCGCTGCACCTTGCTGGCGCGCTCGGCGCGGTTGGCTTCGTACAGCGCGAAAGCCAGTTCGTGATTATGCGCCCCCACTTCCTTGAAGCAACGCACCAGCATCGCGCCGTCCTCGATGGCCATGGCCGCGCCCTGCGCCATGTGCGGTTTCATGGGGTGGCAGGCGTCGCCCAGCAGCACCAGGCGGCCGCGGCTCCACAGCGGCAGCGGGTCGCGCTCCAGCAGCGACCACTTGGTGACCTCGACGGTGGCGTCGATCAGCGCCTGCACCGTCGGATGCCAGCCCTGGAACGCCTCGCGCATCTCGTCCTTGCTGCTGGGCAGCCAGCGGTCGTTCAGGTCCCATTGCTCGACCGGCACGCCGGTCACGTAGTAGAGCTCGTCGGCCTTGCTGGTGACGAAGTACGTCATCATGTGGCGGTCATCGGTCCACCACTTCACGCAGGCGTCGAACGGCAGCATGCCGGCCTTGACTTCGGGCGTGGGGAACACCGCGCGGTGGGCCAGGTAGCCGGCGTACTTGGGAGGCTCGGGCCCCAGCAGTTCCTCGCGGATGCAGGAATTGACGCCATCGGCGCCGATCACGATGTCGGCATGCTCGACGCTGCCGTCGGCAAAGCGCATCTCGACGTCGTTGCCGCGGTCGGTGACGCCGACCAGGTGCTTGGAATACGCCATCACACGCTCGGGCAGCGCCTCGATCAGCAGGGCGTGAAAGTCGCCGCGGTGCACCGTCAGGTACGACGCGCCGTAGGTCTTGACCGCGTAGTCGCCCAGCGGAATCTGCGCCAGCACGTCGCCGGTCAGGCCGTGGCGGCTGTACCAGTAGTCGGGGTGCGACCCTTGGGCGTTGAGCGCGTCCTCGATGCCGATGCGGCGCAGGATCTTCATGACGTTGGGACCGACGTGGATACCGGCGCCCAGCCGCGAAAAACTCGGCGCCTGTTCGTACACGCGCACGTCGAAGCCTTCCTGCAGCAGGAGCGAGGCGGTGGCGGCGCCACCGAGGCCGGCGCCGATCACGGCGATGCGGGGGGATTTAGACAAGAGGCTCTCCTACTTTTCTATGCATACACTCTATTTTTTCCAGATGGAAAACCGCACCATCGTGGATCCGAAACTGTTCGCCTGCGTCCAAAACAGTGCATTTTTATGCACATATAGGTAAAAACCACTATGAACATCGGCTTTGCGATTCACCTCGCTGTTTGCAAGAATAGAGCGTCTACACTGTTTTTTTAATTTATCGAAAACCCTAAGATGGATCCGCGCTTCACGTCATCACGCTCGATCCGCGCCCTGCGCGGCGCAAGCGATGGCCGCCGGATCCCGTCCTGGCATCGACCCACCCGGAGCACGGCATGAGCCAACCATCCAGCACCTTCCTGTACGGCGCCAACGTCCACGCCAACGGCATCCGCCAGCACTACCTGCGCTACGGCGGCGCGGACGGCGCGCGCGCCGAACGCGACGCGCTCATCCTGATCCCCGGCATCACCAGCCCGGCGGTCACCTGGGGGTTCGTGGCCGAGCGCCTGGGCCAGCGCTACGACACCTACGTGCTGGACGTGCGCGGCCGCGGCCTGTCCAGCGCCGACCCCGGCCTGGACTACAGCCTGGACGCGCAGGCCGCCGACGTGCTGGCGCTGGCGCAGGCGCTGGGCCTGAAGCGCTATGCGCTGATGGGCCATTCCATGGGCGGGCGCATCGCGGTGCGCGCGGCCCGCAGCCACCCGGCCGGCCTGACGCGGCTGGTCATCGTCGACCCGCCCGTCTCCGGCCCGGGCCGCCGCCCCTACCCCGCCAAGCTGGCCTGGTACGTCGACTCGATCCGCCAGGCCACGCACGGCATGGATGCCGAGGCCATGCGCGCCTTCTGCCCCACCTGGACCGAGGAACAGCGGCGCCTGCGCGCGCAATGGCTGCACACCTGCCACGAGCCCGCCATCGTGCGCAGCTTCGAGGACTTCGGCCGCGACGACATCCATGCCGACTTGCCGCGGGTGCGCGTGCCGCAGTTGCTGATGACCGCCGAGAACGGCGGCGTGGTCGGCGACGAGGACGTGGCCGAATGGCAGGGCCTGGCGCCCGACACCCTGCACCGGCGCGTGCCCGCCGCCGGCCACATGATTCCATGGGACAACGAAGCCGGCTTCCACGAGGCGCTGGGCGACTTCCTCGAACCGCGCGGCTGAATCCCCTTTTCCCCCTTTACCGGACAGGAGTCCGCCATGCCCGTCAGCGACATCGACCTGATCCGCGCCTGGAAACAGGTGCTCACGCTTTCCCGCCTCGAAGCCGGCCAGACCGTGACCGTGCTCACCGGCGCCGACACCCATCCGCAGACGCTGCGCTGCGCCATTGCCGCCGCCAGTGACATGGGCGCGCGGGTCAACCGCCTGGATCTGCCGCCCGTCAACGGCGAAAAATCCCTCAGCCGCGACTCGCTGGCCTACCTGGGCACCACGCCGCTGACCGGCAACCCCGCCGCCATCGCCGCGCTCAAGGCCAGCGACCTGGTGCTGGACCTGATGACGCTGCTGTTCTCGCCCGAGCAGCACGAGATCCTGCACGGCGGCACCAAGATCCTGCTGGCGGTCGAGCCGCCCGAGATTCTCTGCCGCCTGGTGCCCACCGAGGCCGACCGCGCCCGCGTGCGCGCGGCCGCCGCGCAAATCGCCGAGGCGCGCCAGATGCGCATCACCTCCCGGGCCGGCACCGACCTGCAATGCCGCCTGGGCAGCTTCCCGGCGATCTCGGAATACGGCTTCGTCGACGAACCCGGCCGCTGGGATCACTGGCCCAGCGGCTTCGTGCTGACCTGGCCCGACGAAGGCCACAGCAACGGCCAGGTGGTGCTGGACCGCGGCGACATCCTGCTGCCGATGAAGGACTACGTCACCGACCCGATCACCCTCACCGTGGAACGCGGCTACGTCACCCGCATCCAGGGCGGCCTGCAGGCCGAGGTGCTGCGCGACTACATGGCGTCGTATGAAGACCCGGAAGCCTACGCCGTCTCGCACATCGGCTGGGGCCTGCAACCGCGCGCCCACTGGTCGATGCTGGGCCATTACGGCAAGGAGACCCACATCGGCATGGACGCCCGCGCCTTCGAGGGCAACTTCCTCTGGTCCATGGGGCCGAACAACGAGGCCGGCGGCCAACGCACCACCGCCTGCCATATCGACATCCCGATGCGCCATTGCACGGTGATGCTGGATGATCGCGCCGTCGTCATCGACGGCGTGGTGCAGGACGAACCCGGGCTGGCCTACGCCGCCCGCCGCAAGGAGCTGGCATGACCCACACCGTTCCCGCCGGGGATATCTCGGCCTACGCCCGCCAGGGCTTCGGCACGCCGCTGCCGTTGAAGGCGCCGTTCGGCCTGCTGATCATCGACTTCGTCAACGGCTTTGCCGACCCCGCCGTGTTCGGCGGCGGCAACATCCCGCCGGCCATCGAGCGCACCCGGACGTTGCTGGCGCATGCGCGCGAACAAGGGTGGCCGGTGGCCCACAGCCGCATCGTGTTCTCCGACGACGATGCCGACAGCAACATCTTCTGCCTCAAGGTACCGGGCATGCTGACCCTGAAGGAAGACAGCCACAACAGCGCCATCGTGCCGCAGCTGGCCCCCGTGCCCGGCGAATACGTGGTGCGCAAGAGCACGCCGTCGGCGTTCTACGGCACCATGCTGGCGCCGTGGCTGGCGCAACGCGGCGTGCAGACGCTGGTGGTGGCCGGCTGCGTCACCAGCGGCTGCGTGCGCGCCAGCGTGGTCGACGCCATGCAGGCCGGCTTGCGGCCACTGGTGGTGTCCGACTGTTGCGGCGACCGCGCGCTGGGGCCGCACGAGGCCAACCTGTTCGACATGGCGCAGAAGTACGCCGCCGTCATGCCGCTGGAGCAGGCGCTGGCCGACATCGCCGCGCTGCCCGGCGCGGCGCGATAGCGGCATAATCAGCCAATCCGCCCGGATCGCCTTCGCCCATGAACCTGCCCCATCCCCGCGCGCAGCACGACGCGCTGCTGAGCCACCCCGGCGCGCTCCTGGTCGTGCGCGCGCCGACCGCCCCGCCGCGCCCGGCGCCCGGGCAGCCGGGCGTGGTCTCGGATTACGTCCAGGACACGCCAGAGATCTTCGTGGCGGTGCTGGCAGATGATGCCGCGCCTGATGGCTGGCGCGCGCTGGCCTTCAACGGCCACGTCGACCTGGGCACCGGCATCCGCACCGCGCTGGCGCAGATCGTGGCCGAGGAATTGCATGTGCCGATGGCGCGGCTCGAAATGGTGCTGGGCCACACCAACGCCACCCCCAACCAGGGCCCCACCATCGCCAGCGCCAGCATCCAGATCTCGGCCGCGCCCCTGCGCCGCGCCGCGGCCCAGGCGCGCGAGCAGCTGCTGGCGCGGGCCGCGCGGCAATGGGGCGTGGCGGCGGACACGCTGCGCTTGCGCGACGGCATCGTGCGCCCCGCCGATGAGCGCGACGAACGCGCGCTGCGCTACGGTCAACTGGTCCAGGGCCAGCACACCCGGCTGGAACTGGCCGCCGATGATTCCCAGGTGCGGCTCAAGCCGGCGGGCGACTACACCCTGGTCGGCAGCGCCGTCGCGCGCGTCGACATTCCCGCCAAGGCCACCGGCGAACTGAGCTTCGTGCACGACGTGCGCGTGCCCGGCATGCGCCACGGCCGCGTGGTGCGCCCGCCGCATCCCGGCCGCGATGCCGGCGACTTCATCGGCCGCTGCCTGCTCGATGTCGACACCGGTTCGGTCGCGCACCTGCCCGGGCGCGTCCAGGTCGTGGTGCAAGGCGATTTCATCGGCGTGGTGGCGGACCGCGAGGAGCAGGCCGAAGCCGCCATGCGCGCGCTCAAGGTCCGCTGGAAGCCGGTGCCGCCGGCGCCGGCGCTCGACGATCTGGCCAGCGCCATCCGCGCCAACCCGGCGCGCCGCCGCCTGCTGCTGGAGGAAGGCGACGTCGACGCCACCTGTGCCGGCGCAGCGGTGCACCTGCGCCGCACCTACGTCTGGCCCTACCAGATGCACGCGTCGATCGGGCCTTCGTGCGCGGTGGCGGATCATCGCGATGGCCGCCTCACGGTCTGGGCCGGCACCCAGAATCCGCACATGCTGCGCGCAGACCTGGACCGCCTGCTCAAGCTGGGCGAGGACCGCATCGACATCATCCGCATGGAAGCCGCCGGCTGTTATGGCCGCAACTGCGCCGACGACGTCTGCGCCGACGCCGCGCTGCTGTCGGCCGCCGTCGGCGCGCCGGTGCGGGTGCAACTGATGCGCGACCAGGAACACCAGTGGGAGCCCAAGGGCACGGGCCAGCTGATGGACGTGGGCGCGGCGCTGGACACCGAGGGCAGGCTGCTGGCGTACGACTTCCAGGTGCGCTATCCGTCCAACGACGCGCCGCTGCTGGCGCTGCTGCTGACCGGCGGCGTGTCCGGCGAGCCGCGCGTGCTGGAAATGGGCGACCGCACCTCGGTGCCGCCGTACCGCTATCCCAGCCGCCGCATCGTCTGCCACGACACCGCGCCGCTGGTGCGCGCCTCGTGGCTGCGCGGGGTCTCGGCCCTGCCCAGCTCGTTCGCGCACGACTGCATGGTGGATGAACTGGCCGAGGCGGCCGGCGCCGACCCGGTTGCGTTCCGGCTCGCGCACCTGGACGATGCGCACGCCACCGCGCTGCTGGAGGCGACCGCGGCGCGCGCCGGCTGGCACGAGCGGCCGCCCGGCAGCCGCGGCACGCCGGGCGCCGACGGTATCCTGCGCGGACGCGGCGTGGCCTACGCGCGCTATGTGCACAGCAAGTTCCCGGGCTTTGGCGCCGCCTGGGCGGCGTGGGTCATCGACCTGGGCGTGGACCCGGCCAGCGGGCGCATCGCCATCACGCGGGTGGTGGTCGGCCAGGACACCGGCATGGTCGTCAACCCCGACGGCGTGCGCCACCAGATCCACGGCAACGTCAACCAGACCCTCAGCCGCTGCCTGCTGGAACGCGTGCGGTTCGATGCGGCCGGCGTGGCCAGCCGCGAATGGGGCGGCTATCCCATCATCGGTTTCAAGGACCTGCCGCCCATCGACGTGCTGCTGATGCCGCGCCAGGACGAAGCGCCCATGGGCGCCGGCGAGTCCGCGTCGATTCCCGGGCCGGCGGCCATCGCCAATGCGCTGTTCGACGCCACCGGACGCCGCTTCCACCAGGCGCCCTTCACGCCGGAAGCGGTGCGCGCCGCCCTCGCGGACCGCGCTGCCGCGGCCTGCGCGACACCGTCCGCGGCGTAGCGCAGGCCGCCAAACCGGCATTGCGCCCGTCGCTCAGAGCACGCTGCGCATGGCCTGGTCCATGTCGGCGATCAGGTCTTCCTCGTGCTCCAGGCCGATGGAAATGCGGATCAGGCCTTCGGACACGCCGGCCGCGTCGCGTTCGGCCGCCGGCACGCCGGAATGCGTGGTCGAGGCCGGGTGGCAGACCAGCGATTCGGTGCCGCCCAGGCTCACCGCCGACTTGAACAGGCGCAGCGCGTTGATGAAGCGGAACGCCTTGGCGCGGCCGCCGTCCAGCACGAATGCGAAGGTCGAGCCCGGCCCCGTGCACTGGCGCTTGTAGACCGCCTGGTAGGCCTCGTCGGCAATGGTCTCGGGATGGTAGATGCGCACTTTCTCGTGCGGATTGCCCGCCAGCCATTGCGCCACGCGGGTGGCGCTGCGGGCGGCCTGCTTCATGCGCAGCACCACGGTCTCCATCGAGCGCGTGATCATCCAGCACGAATGCGGATCGAGCTGCGAGCCGAAGGCGCTGCGGATGGCGCGCACCTTCTTGATCAGGTCTTTCGAGCCGGTGACCGCGCCGGCCACCAGGTCGCTGTGGCCGCCCACGTATTTGGTCAGCGAATACACGCACAGGTCCACGCCATGCTCGGCCGGCTTCTGGAAGATCGGGCCCAGCAGCGTGTTGTCGCACACCGAGATCGGGCGATAGCCGTGGCGCGCGGCAAACGCGTCCAGCTCGGCCTTCATGGCCTGGAAGTCGATCAGCGCATTGGTGGGATTGGCCGGCGTTTCCACGTAGAACAGCTTCACCGGCCCCTTGGCGGCGGCCGCTTCCAGCGCATCGCGCATGCTCTGCGCCGACAGGCCGTCGTGGATCGGGTGCGAGCCGATGCCCCATTCCGGGAAGATCTTGGCGATCAGGGTCTCGGTGCCGCCGTACAGCGGCACCGACTGCACCAGCTGGTCGCCCGGGCGCAGGAACGCCAGGAACACCGCGCTGATGGCCGACATGCCGCTGGAGGTCACCGCCGCGTCCTCCGAGCCATCCAGCAGCGACAGGCGGTCCTCGACGATCTCCAGGTTGGGATGGTTGAAGCGGCTGTACACCAGCCCGGCCGACTCGCCCTGCGGCAGCGGCTTGCGGCCCGACACCAGGTCGAAGAACTCGGCGCCGTCCTCGGCCGAGCGGAAGGCGAAGGTGGACGTGAGGAATACCGGCGGCTTGACCGCGCCTTCGGACAGGAAGGGATCGAAGCCGTACGACATCATCTGCGTCTCGGCGTGCAGCGGACGGCCGGAGATGTCTTTCTTGTGATAGCTGGAGTAACTCATGGCGTGCCTCTCAATGGGGGAAGTGCGGCCTACCTGACGGCGATATCACGGATTCGGACACGATAGCGCCGCCGGCCGGGGGATGCAGCGAGTATGGGCGCGTCCGGCCACAATATTCTTTCCATTTCTACTCTTTGGATCGGATAATGGGAAATATCGTTTCCCATACCTTCGAAACCATGAAAGAGACTGCCTTGTTACATCAACTTGACGCGATCGATTGGAAAATCATGAAAATCCTTCAAGAAGATGGCCGGCTCTCCAACGCCGAACTGGCCGAGCGCGTGTCGCTGTCGGCCTCGCCCTGCTGGAAGCGCCTCAAGCGCCTGGAGACCTCGGGCGTCATCCGCGGCTACCAGGCCATCCTGGACCGCCGCGCGCTCGGCATGGGGGTGGTGGCGTTCGTCAGCATCTCGCTGGAAAACCACACCGAAAAAACCTGCCGCGCGTTCGAGGCGGCGGTGGCCGCCATGCCCGAAGTGCTGGCCTGCCACAACACCACGGGCCAGCACGACTACCTGCTGCACATCGTGGCGCGCGACTTCGACGCCTATTCCGAATTCGTGCGCAACCGGCTGCGCACCCTGCCCGGCGTCAAGGAACTGCTCAGCACGCTGTCGATGCACGAAGTGAAGTCGTCGACCAAGCTGCATCTTTGAACCCGCAATGACCGGCGCCCGGACCGTTCCAGCGCGGCCCGGCGCCTGCCCGCCAAATGCCAGGGAGTGTCACGAAGCTGTAGCGACCCGTGCCTAGAGTGTCGATTCCGATTGAATCCCAAAGAGGACTTCCTGTCATGAAATCGACTCTCCGCATCGCGGCGGCTGGCGCCTGCCTGTCCGTCTTCAGCTTCTCCCCCGCCCTCGCGGCGACGGCCACTTCCAGCTCGGTCCAGCTCTACGGCCTGGTCGACACCGGCCTGCAATACCTCAGCAACGGACCCAGCGGCAACAGCAAGACGGGCATGAGCACGGGCAACCTGAGCGGCTCGCGCTGGGGCCTGCGCGGCACCGAAGACCTGGGCGACGGCCTGTCGACCGTGTTCGTGCTGGAAAACGGCTTCGACTCCGGCAACGGCACCACCATGCAGGGCGGCCGCCTGTTCGGCCGCCAGGCCTACGTCGGGCTGTCGAGCAAGAGCCTGGGCCGCCTGACGCTGGGCCGCCACAACACGCTCATGATCGACTGGATGAGCAAGTACAACCCGTTCGACAACGCCAATTTCTCGATCAAGCGCCCCGACGCGGCCTTCTCGGACCGCACCGACAACGCGGTGATGTACGTCGGCAAGTTCGGCCCCGTGTCCGTCGGCGGCTACTACAGCTTCGGCTGGAACAACGAGCAGTCGTTCGACGACAAGACGCTGGGCCGCATGCTCGGCGGCGGCGTGCGCTACCAGTCGGGCGGCCTGGACGCCGGCCTGCTGTACCACTCCAAGCATGCCGACAAGCCGGCCAAGGGCGCCAACAGCGACAACCGCGAAGACCGCATCGTCGCCGGGCTGTCGTATGACTTCGAGGGCGTGAAGGTCTACGCCGGCTACCGCTGGCTGGAACAGAAGCTGACGCAGCGCACCTACAAGAACAACCTGACCTGGCTGGGCGTGACCTACCTGCCGGTGCAGAACAACCGCCTGTCGTTGGCCGTGTACCACCTGAACGACTCGGTCTGCGACGACATGAACAATGCCGTCTGCCCGGCCGCGCAGGCCGCCGGCACCGGCCAGAAGTCCACCATGTTCGTCCTGGGCAACGAATACGACCTGTCCAAGCGCACCACCGTCTACTCCGTCGCGGCCTACGCGGTCAACGACGACAAGTCGGCGCAGAGCGTGGTCGGCGGCAAGTACGGCGCCAACGTCGAGCCGGGCAAGAACCAGTTCGGCCTGAACCTCGGCCTGCGGCACCGGTTTTGAACGCGCTCGAATCCTCCGCGGGCGGCACGGCGATCGCCGTGCGCGGCCTGCGCCACGCCTTCAACGGCCACACCGTGCTGGACGGCGTCGACCTGGACGTGCCCGCGGGCGCCGTCCTGGCGCTGCTGGGCCCGTCGGGCTGCGGCAAGAGCACCCTGCTCAAGTCGCTGGCCGGCCTGCTGCGGCCGCAGGGCGGCAGCATCGCCTTCGGCGATGCCGTCGTCTGCGACGCGCAGCGCCATGAACCGCCCGAACGCCGCGACCTCGGCATGGTGTTCCAGGACTACGCGCTGTGGCCGCACATGAGCGTGGCCGGCAACGTCGCCTTTCCGCTGGAAATGCGCGGCGTCGCCCGGCGCGAGCGGCCGGCCCGCGTACAACAAGCCCTGGCCCTGGTGGGCCTGGACGAGCACGCCGCGCGCCGCCCGTCGGAACTATCGGGCGGCCAGCAGCAGCGCGTCGCGCTGGCCCGCGCCATCGTGGCGCGGCCGCGTGTGCTGCTGTTCGACGAACCGCTGTCCAACCTGGACCGGGCCCTGCGCGAATCGCTCTGCGTCGAGATCGGCGCCCTGCTGCGCCGGCTCGGCACCACCGCCGTCTACGTCACCCACGACCACGAGGAAGCCCATGCCCTGGCGCACACCATCGCCCGCATGGAACACGGCCGCATCGCCGACCTCGCCGTGTCCAAACCCCAGGACTCTGCCTAAAATGCCCCACGCACCCCTTTCCAAACTACTTGCCACGTTCTTTATGACGCTTTCGTTCGGATTGGCCGCCGGCCAGGCCAAGGCGCTGACCGTTTACACCGCGGGCCCAGGCGGCCTCATCAAGCAACTGGCCGCCGGCTTCCAGGAGAAGACCGGCATCAAGGTCGACGTGTTCCAGGCCACCACCGGCAAGGTCATGGCCCGGCTCGAGGCCGAGTCCGCCAACCCGCGCGCCGACGTGCTGATCTCGGCCTCCTGGGACACCGCGCAGGACCTGGACCAGCGCGGCTGGCTGCTGGCCTATGACAGCCCCAACGCGGCCCAGGTGCCGGCGCGCTTCAAGGCCCCGACCTACGTGGCGCAGGGCATCTCGGCGCTGGGCATCGTCTGGAATTCGCGCAGCGGCACGCCCGAACCGCGCGACTGGTCCGACCTGACCGGCCCGCAGTTCAAGCAGAAGGTCACCACCCCCGACCCGGCCCTGTCGGGCGCCTCGCTCGACCTGCTGCTGGGCCTGCAGAGCGCCCAGGGCGAATCGGCCTGGAAGCTGTTCGAGACGCTGCGCGACAACGGCATGACCATCTCCGGCCCCAACGCCCAGGCGCTGACGCCGGTGCTGCAGGGCGCCAAGGCGGCGGTGTTCGGCGCCGTCGACTACGTGTCGTACGCCAGCGTCGAGAAAGGCGAATCGATCAAGGTGATCTTTCCGTCCAGCGGCACCGCCATCGCGCCGCGCCCGATGATGATCCTGAAGACCACCAAGGCGCCCGACCAGGCGCGCCAGTTCATCGACTATGTGCTGTCCGAGGACGGCCAGCGCGCCGTCGCCGACGCCTGGCTGATGCCGGCGCGCCAGGACGTGGCCGGCAAGCGGCCGCTGTTCAAGGACCTGGCGCTGCTGCCCGAGACCGCGCCCGGCGCCTCGCGCGCCGAGGTGCTGGCGCGTTTCGCGCGCCTGTTCGGCCAACACTGACAGGCCGGGATGCCGGCCCGCCCGGCATCCCCACTCCGACCATGAAAAGTGTTTTCATCCTGGCGGCCATCACCGTGGCCGCCCTGGGCGTGCTCGTCGCCCTGCCGATGGCCTTCGTCGCGTTGCAGGCCGTCTTCCCGCATCTGGCCGAAGGTTCGCTGCGCGATCCCTTCGGCGCCTGGGCCGCCACGCTGGCCACGCCGGCCGCGCTGACACTGCTGGGCGGCACGCTCAAGCTGGGGCTGGGCGTGGCCGCCGTCAGCGCGCTCATCGGCATTCCGCTGGGCGCCCTGCGCGGCCTGTTCCAGGTGCCGCTGGCGCGGCTGTGGGACCTGTTGTTCCTGGTGCCGTTCCTGCTGCCGCCCTACATCGCGGCGCTGTCGTGGACCATGGCGCTGCAGCCGCGCGGCTACCTGGAACAACTGGCCGGCTTCAACCTTGGGCCGTTGCTGTTCTCGCCCGCTGGCGTGACGCTGGCGATGGGCCTGGCGATCTTCCCGGTGGTGTACTTCGCCGTCTCGCGCAGCATGGCGGCCAGCGGCGCGCGGCTGGCCGAGGTGGCGCGGGTGTTCGGCGCCGGCCCCTGGCGCGCCTTCCTGCGCGTGACCCTGCCGCTGGCCCTGCCGGCCATCGGCGCCAGCCTGCTGCTGGCCTTCACGCTGGCGATCGAGGAATACGGCGTGCCCGCCGCGCTGGGCGCGCAGGCCGGCGTGGCCGTCATGACCACCGCCATCGAGCGGCGCCTGGCGGACTGGCCCATCGACCTGCCGGGCGCCGCGCTGCTGTCGCTGGTGCTGGTGGCGCTGGCGCTGACGGCCTACGCGGTGCAGCGCGCGCTGGTCGCCGGACGCGGCTTCGAGACCACCACCGGCAAGCCCGCGCCGCTGGCGCGCGGCCGGCTCGGCGCCTGGCGCTGGCCGGTGCTGGGCCTGTTCGCGGCGGTGGCGCTGATTGCGGTGGCGGCGCCGCTGGCATCGATGCTGGCCGCGGCCCTGACGCGCCACGTCTCGGCCGGCCTGGCGCCGGACAACCTGACACTGGCCAATTTCGCCGCGCTGTTCCGGGCCCGCGGCGAGGCCTGGCAGGCGCTGTCGACCAGCCTGCTGCTGGCCACCGGCACCGCGCTGGCGGCGGGCGCGGCGGGCCTGCTGGCGGCCTGGTGCGTGGCCGGCCGCCACGTGCCGGGCGCGGCCGTCATCGACGCGCTGGCGCTGCTGCCCGCGGCGCTACCCGGCGTGGTGGTGGGGGTGGGCCTGATCCTGGCCTGGAACCAGCCGTTCTGGCCGGCTTCGCCGTACGGCGGCTGGGGCATCCTGCTGCTGTCCTACACCTGCCTGCTGCTGCCGTATCCGGTGCGCTACGTCAGCGCCGCGCTGGCGCAGCTGGGCGCGAACCTGGAAGCCGCGGCGCGGGTGCATGGCGCCAGCGCGGCAACGGCGCTGCGCCGCATCGTGCTGCCGCTGGTGCTGCCGGGCCTGGCGGCGGCCATGCTGATGGTGTTCGCCGTGGCCTCGCGCGAACTGGTCACGTCGTTGCTGCTGGCGCCCGCCGGCGTGCAGACGGTGTCGGTGTTCGTGTGGCGCCAGTTCGAGCAGGGCTCGGTGGGCGAAGGCATGGCGATGGCCGCGATGGCGGTCGGCGTCAGCCTGGCGCTGATGCTGGCGGCGACGTCGCTGCGGCGCGGCGGGCGCGCCTGAGCGATCGCGCGGGTCCGGCGGCCGGCGCCCGCCGGCATCGCATCAGACCGGATCCGGCGTGTCCCCGGCCGACGGCAGCGGCCCCTGCACCACGCGGTTGCGGCCCTGGCGCTTGGCCTGGTAAAGACCGCGATCGGCGATCTGGATCAGATCCGTGCAGGGCTGGTCGACCACGGGCACGGCGGTGGCGGTGCCGATACTGACCGTCAGCCAGGGGCCGCCGCCGTTGTCCTTCTGCGGAATCTGCATGGCCTCGACCGCGCGCCGCAGTTTCTCGGCGGCCAGGCGCGCGCTACCTGCCGGCGTGCCCGGCAGCACCAGCGCGAATTCCTCGCCGCCAAAGCGCGCGGCCAGGTCGGTGGAACGGTCGCAGCTGGCGAAGATGGTGTTGGCCACGCGCTTGAGCGCCTCGTCGCCGGCGATATGGCCGTAGGTATCGTTGTAGGACTTGAAATGGTCCACGTCGATCATCAGCATGCTGATTTCGCGGCCGTCGCGGCGCGCGCGCAGCCATTCGGCGTTGAGGTATTCGTCGAAATAGCGGCGATTGCCCAGCCCGGTCAGGCCATCGGAATTGGTCAGGCGGCGCAGTTCCATATTGCTTTCCAGCAATTGCTGCTGGCTCTGGCGCAGCGCCTGGTAGGCCTCGTCGCGCTGCACCAGCGCCAGGTACGAGCGCGAATGGTAGCGGATGCGCGCCACCAGCTCGATCGAATCGGGCAGCTTCACCAGGTAGTCGTTGGCGCCGGCCGCGAAGGCGGCGCTCTTGATGGCGGGGTCTTCCTTGGTCGACAGGACGATGATGGGAATATCGCGCGTGACCGGATGGCTGCGGTATTCCTGCACCAGGCTCAGGCCGTCCACCCCGGGCAGCACCAGGTCCTGCAGGATCACGGTGGGCCGGGTCTGCACCGCCACCGTCAGCGCCTTGTACGGATCGGAGCAGTAATGGAAGTCGATATTGCCCTCCGTGGCCAGGGCCCTGCGGATCGCCTCGCCGACCATGACCTGATCATCGACCAGCAGCACCATGGCCGCGTGCGAGTTCAGGTCGGCCGAAGCCGGGCTGTCAATGGGAGGGTGCATAGTGTCTTTCCTTGATTGCTAGCAATGTCCGCCGCCTCAGGCAAAAGCCTGGATCAAGCGGGGTGCGATCCTGTCCAGCGGCCGGATTTCGACCGCGGCCTGTATCGCGGCGGCCGCCTTGGGCATGCCATAGACCGCGCTGGTGGCCTGGTCCTGGGCGATGGTCAGGCAGCCGCGGTCGCGCAGCGCCTTCAGGCCACGGGCGCCGTCCTGTCCCATGCCGGTCAGCAGCACGCCGACGGCCAGCCCGCGCCAGTGCTGCGCGACGCTATGGAAAAATACATCGATGGAGGGACGGTACAGGCTTTCCTTCGGATTCTCGGTGTAACGCAGCGTACCATCGGCCACCAGGTGCAGATGGTCGTCGGTGCCGGCCAGCAGCACCTGCCCTGGCGTCGGCCGCTCGCCTTCGCGCACCAGCCGCACGGGCAATTCGACCTGATCGTTGAGCCAGTCGGCCATGCCGGCGGCGAACGAGGCGTCCACATGCTGCACCAGCACGATGCCGGCCGGGAACGTGACCGGAATATCGCGTAACAACTGTGCCAGGGTCGCCGGACCGCCGGCGGAGGCGCCAATCACCAGCAGGCCCTGCGACGGCCCCGCTTGCGCCGCGTCGCGGACCACCGGCGTGAGCGCGGTGCGGTTATTGCCATAGCGTCCGATCAGCCAGCCGATATTGCGGATCTTGCGCAGCAGCGGCGCGGCCGCGCTGCGCAGGTCGGCGCCGCCCACCACCGGCGTGTCGGCGGCGTCCAGCGCGCCGTAGCCCATGGCGTCGAACACGCGCGCGGTATGGCGTGCCACGTCCACCGTGACCACCACGATGGCGCAAGGCGTTTCGGCCATGATGCGGCGGGTGGCCTCGACGCCGTCCATGACGGGCATGACGAGGTCCATCAGCACCACGTCGGGCCGGTCCTGCGCGCATTGCTGCACCGCCTCCAGGCCGTTGGACGCGACCCAGGCGACCTCCAGCCCTGGTTCCAGCGCGATCACGCGCCTGAGGGTTTCCACCGCCATCTGCATATCGTTGACGATTCCGACTCTCACGTCCGCGCCTTTCCGATCAGGTCTTCCACGGCGTCCAGCAAGGCGTCGTCGTGGAAACTGCCCTTGGCCAGGTAATAGTCGGCGCCCGCGTCCAGCCCGCGCCGCCGATCCTCTTCTCGATCCTTGTAGGACACTACCATTACCGGCAGGCTTTGCAACTTGGGATCGGCCTTGATGCGCGACACCAGTTCGATGCCGTCCATGCGCGGCATGTCCACGTCGGTCACCACCAGGTCGAAGGCCTCGTTGCGCAGCATGTTCCAGCCGTCCATGCCGTCCACCGCCACCGCCACATCGAAACCGCGGTTCAGCAGCAACTTGCGTTCCAGCTCGCGCACCGTCAGGGAATCGTCCACCACCAGCACGCGCTTGCGCCGGCGCGCCTGCGCCACCGGACCGCCGCCATCCACCCGCGCCAGGCGGCCGCCCTCGACCAGCTTCTGCACCGACAGCAGCATATCCTCGACATCCAGGATCAGCAGCGGCGTGCCATCGTCCATCAGCGAGCCGGCCATCACGTCCTGCACCTTGCCCAGGCGAGGATCCAGCGGCTGCACCACCAGGGTGCGCTCGCCGACGTAGCGGTCGACGGCGATGCCGTAGAGCCTGTCGTGGTCGCCGACGACCACCACCGGCAGGGTTTCAGCGGCCGGCGCCGGCGCGCCGGAGCGCAGGATCTGGCGCGCCGACACCAGGCCGATCTGGCGGTCCATGAAGCGGAAATGCTGGTGCCCTTCGAGCTGCTCGATGTCCTGCGCCCGCACCTGCAGCGCGTGGCTGACGTAGGCCAGCGGAAATGCGTAGATCTCGCCCTGCACTTCGACCAGCAGGCTGCGCACCACCGACAGCGACAGCGGCATCTCCAGCACGAAGCGCGTGCCCTGGCCGGTCTGCTGGTGGATGCGCACGGCGCCGCGCAGTTGCCGCACCATGGTCTGCACCACGTCCAGCCCGACACCGCGGCCCGAGATCTCGGTGACCTCGCCGCGCGTGCTGAAGCCGGACAGGAACAGGAATTCCAGCAGCTCGGCCTCGCTCAGGCGGGCCGCGGTCTCGGCATTGGTCAGCTTGCGCTGCACCACTTCGACCCGCAGGCGATCGAGCGAAATGCCGGCGCCGTCATCGCTCAGTTCAATCAGCAGCATGCCGGCGGCGTGACGCGCCGACAGCCGTATCAGCCCTTCGGCCGGCTTGCCGGCCTCCAGGCGATCCATCGGCATCTCGATACCGTGGTCGACCGCGTTGCGCAGCAGGTGCATCAACGGGGCGTCGAGTTTGTCCAGGATGTCGCGGTCGACCTGGGTCGAATCGCCCTCGACCTCCAGCCGCACCTGCTTGCCCAGCGAGCGTCCCAGGTCGCGCACCATGCGCGCCATGCCGCCCAGGCCGTCGCCGAACGGCCGCATGCGGCAGGCCAGCGCGGTGTCGTACAGGCGCTGCGCCAGGTGGCCCATGCGCCAGCCGAATTCATCGACCTCGCTGGCGCGCTGCGCCAGTTCCTGCTGGCAGGCCTCGACGATGCGCTGGGCGTCATCCAGCGCCGCCTGGCTGCGGGCGTCGATGTGCACGCCGGCCAGCGAGGCGCGCAGGCTGTCCAGCGCCTGGCCGGCGCCGGATTGCAGCCGCCGCAGCCGCAGCATGGAGGCGCTGAACGGCGCGATCCAGTGCGATTCGACCAGGGTTTCGCTGGACAGGCCGAGCAGTTTGTTGAGCGTATCGGCCGTGACCCGCAGCACCCGCTCACCCTCGCCCAGCGTCTGGTCCGAACTGCGGCGCGCCGGCGGCGGCGCGGGCGGCGGATCACCGGGCTGGTGGATGGGCGGCAGGAAATCCGAAGGCTTGGGCGGCCGCTCGACCACCGGCGCGGCCGGCGGCGCATTGGGCGCATTCGACAGGCGCGTCACCAGCGTGTCGATCTCTTCGCCCAGTTCGACGCCCGGGGTGGCAACCCGCTGCAGCAGGTCCGCGCCCAGCAGCAGCGCATCGATGTCGGCGGCCTGCAGGCGCAGCCGGCCTTCCTGCGCGGCCACCAGGCAGTCCTCCATGGCGTGCGCGATGCGCACCGCCGGGTACAGGTCGACGATACGCGCCGCGCCCTTGAGCGAATGCGCCGCGCGCATGCAGGCTTCCAGCTGCGGCGCCGAGGTCGGGTCGTGCTCGAGCGCCAGCAGGCCGTTGTTCAGCACCTGCACCTGATTGCGGGTTTCCAGCTGGAACAGCTCCAGCAGCGAGGCATCGCGCATCTGGTCCGGGTTCACGCCAGGCTCCGTTCCAAGGCTTGCATCAACAGGGTCTCGTCCAGCACGCCGACGCTGCGGGCGCCACAGCGAACCACGCCGCGCGAGTACTTCAGGCTGGCGCCTTCGATGGTCGCCGGCAAGGCTTCGAGCGCCTCCAGGTCCACGCCATGAATACCCTCCACCTCGTCGACCGGCAACACCACGGCGCGGCCCGCGCCGCCGAAAATCAGCATGCGCGCCGCGGCCGGCCGCTCGCGGCCGCTGTCGACCGCCGCCCCCTCCAGGCCCAGCAGGCGGCCGAGCGAGACACAGACCGTCAGCGTGCCGCGCATGTTGGTAACCCCCAGCACCGCGGGGTCGCGCCGGTGCGGCAGGGTCAGGATCGGGCGTGTGCCCGCCACTTCGTCCAGCGCCTTGGTCGGCAGGCCCAGCCATTCCCCCTGCAGGCGGAACACCAGCAGCGATGACAGCCGCCCCCGGTCGGCCTGGGCCGCGCCGGCGCCGTCGTCCACGCCTTCGGCCTGCGGCGGCAGGCGGTCGAGGATGCGCTTGGCGGCGTCGGCGTACACCGGGCAGTTGCGGCAATGCACGTAGCCGGCCAGGCGCTCGCAGCGCTTGTCGCCGCGGATGCCGATGCGGTTCCAGCAGTCGTCCACCTCCGCCAGTCTGGCCAGCGAATCCAGCGAATCCGGAAAATCACTCACGGCGGGCCTCCTGGCGCGCGGCGCGCGCCTGCAAGCGGCGGGCGCCTTCGTGGTCGCCTTCGGCCGCGATCAGCGCCGCCAGGTGCAGCAACGCCTCCCGGTGCGCGGGGTCCAGGTACAGCGCCTTGCGGTAGGCAGCCTGGGCCGCGCGCGTGTCGCCGTCGGCGTCCTGCAGCAGGCCCAGCAGGTACAAAGCCTCGGCGCTGGCGCCATGCCGTTCGAGATGGGCGCGGCATTGCGCCAGGGCGTCCCGCACCCGCCCCTGGTCGGCCAGCGCCGCGATCTCGCGCAGGGCTGCCGCGGTGTCCTGGCCCGCTTGCGCGGGCGTTCCGTGCGGCGCCGGGGATGCCGCATGCGGCCGCGCCGGGGCGGCCGGCGCGTAGGGCTGTGGACGCGCGGCCGGCATCCAGGGCCGGGCCGCGCGCGGCGCCACGACGGGCGGCGGCGTGGCACGGCCGCTCGCCGCGCCCGCCGTCCGGGCCGGCGCGGCCTCGGTCGGCGGCGCGGGCTCGGCGCGAAAGGCGAACGCCCGCGCCAGCGGCACGGCCGGCAGGCGCCGGCCGGTCATCAGGCTGGTCTCGGCCGGCCCCACGAACAGGATGCCGTCGTGGCGGGCAAAACGCCTGAGCACCGTCACCGCGCGCTCCTGCGTGGGCGCGTCGAAATAGATCAACAGATTGCGGCAGAACACGAAATCGTACGGCGCCGCGTTCGGCAGCAGGGCCGGGTCGAACAGGTTGCCGGCCAGCAAGCGCACGCGCGCCGTGACATGCTCCGTCAGTTGATGGCCATCGGCGGTTTCGGTGAAATAGCGGTCACGGTACGACAGCGATTCGCCGCGGAATGAATTGCGGCCGTAGCAGGCGCGTCGGGCAAACGCCACCATGCGTTCGCTGATGTCCACGGCGTCCACCTGGAAGCGCTCCGCCGGCACGCCCGCGTCCAGCAACGCCATGGCGATGGAGTACGGTTCTTCGCCACTGGAACAGGGAACGCTCAGCACGCGCAACTGGCGCGCCTCGGCGCCCGGCGCGAAGAGGCGCTCGCGCGCCAGCGCCGCCATCGCCGCCTGGGATTCCGGATACCGGAAGAACCATGTCTCCGGCACGATCACCGCTTCGATCAGCTGCTGCATTTCGGCCGGCGAAGTCTGCAGGCGCATCAGGTAGTCGTGCTCGTCGTCGCTGCCCACCGACTGCATCCGATGACGCACCGCGCGCTCGACCGCGGCCGCGCCGATGGAACCGCTGTCCAGCCCCATCTTGCGCTTGAGCACCGCGCTGAAGTCGTCCACCAGCATCATGGCTGCGCTCCCCCGGCCGGGAACAGCATCGCCCGCACCGGCTCCGGCAACAGGTCGACGACCCGCAGCGCCTGCACCATGCCATGGCCGTCGCTCAGCACCGGGCCCAGGTAACGGGCCTGCGGCATATCCAGGCCCACCGGCTGAAAGGCGGCGGGGTCATAGTGGACCGTTTCCGTGGCGCGCTCCAGGATCAGCCCCAGCAGGCGCGCGTCGCGCTCGCCGGCGGGCCGATAGCGCACCAGCGCCAGCCGCGTGCTGGTCACCTTGGCCGCCGCGCCCGCTCCGGCCAGCGCGCTCAGATCGATGGCCGGCACCGCCGCGCCGTGGCAATCGAACATGCCCGCCACCCAGGCCGGCGTGCCCGGCACCTGCTTGAACGGGCGCATGCCCAGCACCTCGACCACGTCGGCCGCGTCCAGCGCATAGCGGTCGGCGCCGATGCGGAACAGCAGGTACAGCCGGCGGCCGGCGCCGGCCCCCGCGGACGGGATCGGGGCGAGGTCGGGCATGGAATCACACCTTGAAGCGCGACACGCCGCTGCGCAGGTCGTTGGCCACCAGCGTCAGTTCCTCGATCGCCAGGCTCGACTGGCGCAGCGATTCCACCGTCTGCTGGGCCGCATCGCTCAGTTGCTGCAATGCCTGGTTGATCTGCTCGGCGCCGGTGGCCTGCGCCTGCATGCCTTCGTTGACCATCTGCACGCGCGGCGCCAGCGTCTGCACCTGCTGGATGATCTGCGACAACTGGTCGCCGACCTGCTGCATGTCGGCCATGCCGCGGCGCACCTCTTCCGAGAACTTGTCCATGCCCATGACGCCGGCCGACACCGACGACTGGATCTCGCGCACCATCTGCTCGATGTCGTAGGTGGCCACGGCGGTCTGGTCCGCCAGCCGGCGGATCTCGGTGGCCACCACGACAAAGCCGCGGCCGTACTCGCCGGCCTTCTCGGCTTCGATGGCCGCGTTCAGCGACAGCAGGTTGGTCTGGTCGGCCACCTTGGTGATGGTGGTGACCACTTGCGTGATATTGCCCGCTTTCTCGTTCAGGATGGCCAGCTTGGCGTTGACCGAGCCCGCCGCCCCGACCACGTTGCGCATGGTGTCTTCCATGCGCGCCAGGCCCACCTGGCCGCTGCCGGCCAGCGATGCCGTCTGCTCCGCCGCGCTGGAGACCTCAGTCATGGTGCGGACCAGTTCGCGCGAGGTCGCGGAAATCTCGCGCGAGGTCGCGCCGATCTCGGTGGTGGTGGCCGCCACTTCCGATGCGGTGGCCTGCTGCTGCTTGGACGTGGCCGCGATTTCGGTCACCGACGTGGCCACCTGCACCGCCGAGCGCTGGGTCTTGCCGACCAGGCCGGTCAGCTCGTCCACCATGCCATTGAAGCCGCTCTCGATGGCATTGAACTCGTCCTTGCGGGCCAGCGTCAGGCGGCGTGTCAGATCGCCGCCGCCGGTCGCCTCGAGCGTCTTGACGATGGCGCTCATGGGGTTGACGATGGCGCGCAGCAGCAACACGCCGCAGATGATGGCGGCCACGATGGCCAGCCCCAACGACACCAGCATGCCGACTTCGGCCTTGTCGACCGCCTTCTGGATGCCGATCGCCGACTCGTCGGCCTGCTCCTTGTTGGCCGCCACCATCGTGGCCAGCACATCGCGGCCGGCGTAGAACGCGGGGCGCAGGTCGCTCTTGATCTTGGCCTGGGCCCGCGCCGGATCGGCCAGCATGGCCGGCTCCAGGATTTCCGCGCGGATGCGCATGTACGTCTGCAGCGCCTTCTCGAAATCGGCGAACATGCGCTGGTCCTCGCCGCGAACCACGGTGCGGCGGTATTGCTCGATGTCGTCCTTCAGGTGCTGGTCGTTCTTGGGCAGCGCCGCCAGGCCGGCCTGGCGCTCCTGTTCGGTATCACTGTTGAAGGCGTCCTGCACCGCCACGAAGCCGGCAAACCACGACGCCCGTATCGAGGTGCTGTAGTAGATGCCGGGCACCGCGTCGGTATTGATCGACTTGGCCTCGGCTTCGACCTGCAACAGCCGCTGGTAATCGACCACGACCATCAGCGCCATGATGGCCAGGATCACCAGGAAACTGGCGATGATGCGCTCGCGGAGTGTCAGATTCTTCATACCGGGGACCCTTGTGCAATGTCGGCGCCAGCATCCGCGCCAGCGCCGTCGACTTTTTTCCGGCGGCCGTTTCGGCCCGCCTTCCACCCGTTTCTGACGGAGTGTGGGAATAGTCAGCAATTATTGCAAAGGCGCGGCCTCTCAGCTACGGAAAAACAGGGGAAACCCCGTATTCCCGCCGCGCTCCGTCGGGAAAAAGCAAAGCCTGCTTACACGGGACTTGTCTTTTGGTGTGACAGGGCGTACGAAATGGCCGCAAGCCTGCAGCCTTTCTCCTACCCCCACAGGCCTTGCGGCGGACGGGACCCGACCCAGTCGCGCAGTTGATCGTGGGCGTGGGCCAGTTGCAGCACCGCCAGGTCGCCGCGCGGCGGCCCGATCAACTGCATGCCCATCGGCAGGCCGGCCGCGCCGAATCCCACCGGCACGCTGATCACCGGGCAGCCGGCCAGCGTCCAGGGCGTGACGGTTTCCATCCAGCGGTGGTAGGTGTCCATCGGCCGCCCCGCGATCTGCCTGGGCCAGTCGAGCTTGGCGTCGAACGGGAACACCTGCGCCGATGGCACCGCCAGGTAATCGACGTCCTCGAACATCCGCAGCACGGCCTGGTACCAGGCGCTGCGCTCCTCGGTGGCCTGGTAGACCTGCCGCGCCGTCATGCCGTCCAGCCCCTCGACTTCCCAGATCAGCGCCGGCTTGACCAGCTTGCGGGTTTCGGGGTTGCGCACCAGGTCGTGGTACTGGCCGCCCACCATCAAGTGCCGGTGCGCCAGCCAGATGCGCCACAGCCGCTCGCCGGCGAACGGCACGCGGTAGTCGTCGACCCGGCAGCCGGCCGCCTGCAGGTCGGCCAGCGCCTGCGCGCACAGGTCCAGGATGCCCGGCTCCATCGGCAGATAGCCGTCCCAGTCGCCCAGCCAGCCGATGCGCTTGCCGCGCAGGTCGGCGTCCAGCGGCTGCGCGAAAACGGCGGGATCGTCGCCCAGCGACAGCGGCGCGCGGGCGTCGTGGCCCGCGATCACCGACAGCATGCGGGCCACGTCGCGCGGCGTGCGGCCCATCGGGCCCTCGTACGACAGTTGCTTGAGGAACACTTCCGTGGACGGCCCGTTGGGCACGCGGCCGGCCGACGGCCGCATGCCGTAGACGTTGCAGAATGCCGCCGGATTGCGCAGCGAGCCGCCGAAGTCGCTGCCATCGGCCACCGGCAGCATGCGCGCCGCCAGGGCCGCCGCCGCGCCGCCGCTGCTGCCGCCGGCGCTCTTGCTGGCATCGTAGGGATTGACGGTGGTGCCGTAGACGGGGTTGTAAGTGTGCGAACCCAGGCCGAACTCGGGCACGTTGCTGCGGCCGATGAAAATCGCGCCGGCCGCCCGCATCCGTTCGACCAGGATGGAATCCTGCTGGCTCACCTGATCCTTGTAGACCAGCGACCCCATCGACGTGACCATGCCGCGCACGGCGGTCAGGTCCTTGGGCGCCTGCGGCATGCCGTGCAGCCAGCCCAGCCACTGCCCGGCGGCCAGTTGCACGTCGCGCTCGTCGGCTTCGCGCAGCAGTTCAGCGCGCTCGCGCAGCGCCACCAGCGCATTGAGCGCGGGGTTGACCGCATCGATATGGTCCAGGTAGGCCGCCATGACCTCGCGGCAGGATACCCGGCGCTGCCGGATCGCGTCCGACAGCGCATGCGCGGGCATGGCGACGATATCGTTCAGGCGGCCGGCGGCCGCAGGCGTGGCTGCATTCATGGTGTTGTCTCCGCTTTTTTTCTTGGCAGGCCGACGATACTACGCCAATGCCGTGGCGGCCGCGCGCGGGGCGGCCGATGCCCGCCGGGCCCGGCCCCTGTCTTGGCCGCGTGCCCGGCACGGCCGAGGCCTTCAGGCCGGCGGGCGGGCGAACACCAGCAGCGTTGACGTGGCCGAAGCCAGCAGGCGGCCTTCGGCGTCGGTCAGCTTGGCTTCGGCGTAGGCCACGCGCTGGCCGAACGACAGCACCCGGCCCTCGGCCCGCAGCCGGCCGCTGTGGCGCGTGATGGCCTTGTGATAGGCCACCTTCAGCTCCAGGGTGGTGTAGGCCTGCTCGGCCGACAGGCGCGAATGCACCGCGCAGCCGCAGGCCGAATCCAGCAAGGTCGCGGCATAGCCGCCGTGCACCGTGCCGATGGGGTTGTAGGCATGCGGGCCGGGCGTGCCGGCGAACACCGCCAGCCCTTCCTCGGCTTCGACGAAATCGAAATCCAGCGACACCAGGATGCCCGGCTTGCGCCCCGATGCCAGCAGCGCGCGCAATTGCGCCAGGCCGTCCAGGCCGGCGCCGGTCTGGTCGACCAGGCTGGGTTCGCGCCGCGCGGCGCGGTTGGCATCGGTGGACGGGGAAGAGGCGGTCGCGTCGCGGGCGGCGGCGTCCGCGCGGGTCGAATCGGAGGTCATGCGCAATGCTCCGGCAAAGGGAATGGGAAAGCCCGGGAATGGGGAAGCCCGCGGGCGGAAGTATTTATATGACAATCATCATATAGCATCCTTCCCCGCCCGCCGCTTCACCGCGCCTGCGCGCCCTTGCCGATCAGATCGATCAGGCCGTCCGACAGCGTGCCACGCCAGCTCAGGTAGTCATGGCCGCCGGCCACCTCCTTGTGCGTGACGACATAGCCCTTGGCCCGCAGCACATCGCGCAGGTGGCGATTGGTCTCGAAGATGCCCGGCTGGCCGGCGCGGCCCGTCTCGAACCGGCCCGCCACGAGGTAGAAGCGGATCGGCAGCTTGCGCACCGCCGCGTATTGGCGCGTCAGCCACTGGTCTTCGCCGCCAGGCTGGCCCCACCAGTAAGAGCCCGACTGGCTCAGCACGTTGCCGAACACTTCCGGGTGGCGCAGCGCGGCGTACGAGGACGCCAGGCCGCCATAGCTGGAGCCGCCGATCACCGTGCGCGCGGCCGGCCCGGCGATGCCCTGGCGCGCGGCCCAGGGCATCAGTTCGCGCGCCAGGAACTCGGCGAAGTCCGGATTCGGCGGCAGTTCGACGCCACGGGATTCGGCGGTGGGGTTGGAGATCAGCAGCGCCGCCGTCGGCGGGATCACGCCGGCCGCGATCATGTTGTCGAGGATGGTCGGCGTGGGCACGCGGTTCAGGTACGGACCGGCGTCGAACAGCACCAGCACGTGATTGTCCGCCGCGCCGGGACGCCAGCCGGCCGGGCGATACAGCTGGATATCGCGGGTATTGCCGAGGATGGCGCTGGTGATCGACCGCGTCTGCACCTCGCCCGGCGTCACGCCGGCGCGCGGCGCCACCCAGGGTTCGGGCGCGGCGTCGGCCAGCTCCAGCACCGAGGCGTACTGGAAGGCGTCGATGCCGCGCGCCGGATAGGCCTTGGGATTGAGCGGGTCGGCCTGCGCCGTCGCCAGGATGGCGCGCCGCCGCGCCGTGTCCGATGCGGGCAGTTCCGGCACGTCGGGCGCCAGCTTGTACGAAAGCCGCGTCGAGCGCGGCAGCACGAAGCTTGCGTACCAGACATCGGACGCGCCCAGGCGGGTCAGCATGGTGTGGTCCTGCCCGGGACCGCCGAACAGCCGCACGTTGCGTTCGGCGCCGCGCCACAGGAAAGTCACCCGGTCGCGCCCGGCGTCGACCGGCTCCACCAGCGGGGTGCCCTGCCCCGCGATCTCGCGCCAGAACGCGTCGGTATTGCCGCCCCGCGCCAGTTCGCGCGCCAGCGCCGCCAGGCGCGGGCTGTCGATGGCGGGCGCCGGCGCGCGCTGCGCCGCCAGCGGCACGCGTTCGTTCAACGTCCAGCGATAAGCGCCCTGCCCGCTGGCCCGCACGGTATAGCGGCCGTCGGCGGGCGCCACCAGCATCAGGCCGCCGGCGGGCCGCTCGGCATCGCTCAGGCGCCGCAGGTGGCGACCGTCGGCGTCCAGCAGGTCCAGCGTCACGCCAGGCGCGGCCTCCCACTGGCCGGCCACGAATTCGCCCTTGGCCAGGGCCAGCGGCGTATCCGCCGGCGTCCCGGAAGCCACCACGCCTTGCGCGCTTTGGGCCGACGCGGCGCCCGGCCCCGCCGCCAGCGCCAGCGCGAGCCAACCGGCGCGCCATAGATTGTTTTTTCTGGAATGCATCTTGTTGTTCCCCGGGCGCAGGCCGCCCGCGGCGCGCTGGCGCCGCTGCGCGGCCTGCGCCCGGTTTGAGGTTGTCGAAAACGAAATACGTATCATTATTGCCCGAAAGCGGGCCGCGCCATTGAACGGCCCCGCGCCGGGCGCGGGAATTGCCGCGCCGCCGGGGTCTCAATCGAACAGGTGCCGCGCCAGATGGTCGACGAACACGCGCAGCTTGGGCGAGGGATGGCGGCTGGCCGGCCACAGCGCCCACATGGTGGCGTTGCCGCGCGTGCGTTCATCCATCACGGTCACCAGCCGGCCCGAAGCCAGCTCTTGCCTGATGGTGAAATCCGGCAGGCAGACGATGCCCAGGTCGCCCAGCGCCAGGAAGATGCGGGTCTCCACGCTGTTGCAGACCAGCGTCAGCGGCAGTTCGGGCGCAGGCGCGCCAGCCGCCGTCTTCAAGGGCCATTGCTCCAGCTTGCCCGTGCTGGGATAGCGGTAATGCAGGCAGCAATGGCGCTGCAGGTCGCTGGCGCGCCGCGGGGTTCCGTGGCGCGCCAGGTAATCGGGCGAGGCCGCCAGGATGCGGCGGAACTGCCCCAGGCGCCGGCGCTTCAGGCCCGAGTCCTGCATCTCGCCGGAACGCACCACGGCGTCGTAGCCCTCGCCGATCACGTCGACCATCCGGTCGGTGAAATCCAGGTCCAGCCGCACCTGCGGATACTGCTTCATGAACGTGGCGATGGCCGGCTCGAACAGGCGGCTGTAGCGCGGCAGGCTGACGCGCAGGCGGCCGCTGGGCGTGCCGGCGGCCTCGGACAGCTCCAGTTCGGCCGCCTCCACTTCGCACAGGATGCGGCGGCACCGCTCCAGGAACTTCTCGCCTTCGGGCGTCAGGGTGATGTGGCGCGTGCTGCGGTGGAACAGGCGCACTTTCAGGTGCGCCTCCATCCGCGCCACGCTCTTGCCCACCGCCGACGGCGACACGCCCAGGGTGCGCCCCGCCTCCGCGAAGCTGCGGGTGTCCGCCACCAGCACGAAAACACCGATACCGCTCAGGCTGTCCATGGCCGGAATCCTTCAGTACGGACTTCAATGTCCGGAATATCCGGAATCCTAGCCTATTTTTCTTTTATCCATGGCTGCCTATCCTGCCGGCACCGTGTTCCCCGGCGCCATGCCCGTCGGGAGCCGACGCCGTTTCCCCCTGTTTGCCGGCCGACCCGGCCGCCCTCCTCGTTTGACGTGATCGACATGACTCGCCTGCCTCCTTCCCGCATGACCAACCGCTGGCTGCAATTGCTGGCCGCCTGCCTCACCGCGGTGCTCATTCCCCTGTGCTTCACCGGCCCCGCCGTGGTGCTGCCCGCCATCAGCCATGCGCTCGGCGGCACGCCGGTGCAATTGAACTGGATCCTCAACGGCTACATCCTGGCCTATGGCAGCGTCATCATGGTGTCCGGCAGCCTGACCGACCTGTACGGGCCGCGCCGCGTCTGGCTGGGCGGATTGGCGTGGTTCTGCGCCTTCACCTTTCCGATCGCCTGGGCGCCTTCGGCCGCCTGGATCGATTTCCTGCGGCTGATGCAGGGCGTGGGCGGCGCGGCGGCCTTCGCCGCCGCCATGTCGTCGCTGGCGCCGCTGTTCCACGGCGCGGCCCGGGCCCGCGCCTTCAGCCTGCTGGGCACCACCTTCGGCATCGGCCTGTCGTTCGGGCCCCTGGTGTCGGGCTGGCTGGTGCAGACGGCCGGCTGGCGCTGGGTCTTCCACGGCACCGGCCTGGTCGGCCTGCTCGGGCTGACGCTGGTGGCCGCCAGCGTGCGCGCCACGGCGGGCGCGGCCAGCGGACGTTTCGACTGGCGCGGCGCGCTCAGCTTCACCGGCGCGCTGGGGTTGTTCACCTACGGCATGCTGCTGGCGCCCGAGAACGGCTGGCGCGACGCCGCCGTGGCCGGCTCGCTGCTGGCCAGCGCGCTGCTGGCCATCGCTTTCATCGCCACCGAGATGCGCGCATCGCATCCGATGCTGGACCTGTCGCTGTTTCGCGGCGCGCGCTTTGTCGGCGTGCAGGCCCTGGCCGCCTCGCCGGCGTTTCTGTTCATCGCCCTGATCGCCATCCTGCCCGGTCGCTTCATCGGCATCGACGGCCACAGCGCGTTGCGCGCCGGCCAGCTGATGATGGGCCTTGCCACGCCGCTGCTGGTGGTGCCGTTCCTGGCCGCGCTGCTGACGCGCCGCTTCAGCCCCGCCATCTTGTCCAGCATCGGCCTGGCGCTGGCCGCCGCCGGCCTGGCCTGGTTGGCCCGCGACCTGGGCGGCGACGCCGGCCGGCTATGGCTGCCGATGAGCCTGATCGGCATCGGCATCGGCCTGCCCTGGGGGCTGATGGACGCAATGGCGGTCAGCGTGGCGCCGCCCGAGCGCGTCGGCATGGCGACCGGCATCTTCAACACCGTGCGGGTATCGGCGGACGGCGTGGCCATCGCGGTCATCAGCGCCTTGCTGGCCACGCTGATCCACGCCCGCGTCGCCATCGACCAGCCGGACGCGGGCGCCCAGGTGCTGTTGCAGGCCGCCAACCGCGCGGCGCTGGGCCAGCTGGACGTCGCCGGCGCGTTGCTGCCCGGCGCGGGCGGCCTGCTGCACCAGGCCTACGACGTGGCTTTCGGGCAGGTGCTGTACGCCCTGTCCGGATTCGCGCTGTTGCTGGCCGTGCTGGTCTACGCCTTGCTTGCCCGGCCCGAGGCGGCGCCCATGGCGCCCGCGCGGCCCCAGCCGCATTGAACGCCGGCCGCGTGATCCGGATGCCGGCGCGCGCGGACCGGCAGCGGTTTGCGCCAGATCAATCCGCCCCTGCGCCGCCGCGCCCTACTATTCGCGCTGCCGATTCACGCCGCCAGGAGACCCATTTGTCCGAACCCGACATCTGCACCGAAGCCGAGATCCGCGATCTGGTGCATACGTTCTACGCCAAGGCGCGCGCCGACGCCGCGCTCGGGCCGGTGTTCGAATCCCAGGTGCACGATTGGGACGAGCATCTGGCGACGCTGTCGGACTTCTGGTCCGCGGTGCTGCTGGGCACGCGCCGCTTCACCGGCATGCCCATGCCCAAGCACGTGGCAATGCCGCACCTGAGCGCCGAACTGTTCGAGCGCTGGCTGGCGCTGTGGGGCGAAACCCTGGCGGCGCTGCCCAACCGCGCGCTGGCCGACGCCGCCGGTGAAATGGCCAAGCGCATGGCGCGCAGCCTGTGGTACGGCTACCAGCTCAGCCGCGATCCGAACCAGCCGCTGACGGAATTGCGTTCGGCCTGAAGCCATGGCCCCACGGCGCCGCCAGCGGGGCGTCTCCCGCGCCGCGTCCGGGTGGAAATCGGCGCGCGCTCAGTCCACCCGCCACCAGCTGGGCAGCAGGTTGCGCACCTTGGCGCGGCGATAGCGGTCGTCGATCAGGTGCACCGTGCCCACGTCGTGCTCGGTGCGGATCACGCGCCCGGCCGCCTGCACCACCTTCTGCATGCCCGGATAGAGATAGGTGTAGTCGTAGCCCTGCGCCTCGCCGTAGCGGCGCTCCATGGCGCGCTTGATGTTCTCGTTGATGGCGTTCACCTGGGGCAGCCCGAGGGTGGCGATGAAAGCGCCGATCAGGCGCTTGCCCGGCAGGTCCACGCCCTCGGAGAAGGCGCCGCCCAGCACCGCGAACCCCACGCCCTGCCCGCTTTCGGTGAATCGCGCCAGGAAGGCGGCGCGGCCGCTTTCGTCCATGCCCGGCGTCTGCAGCCAGATCGGCACTTGCGGATGGCGTACCCGCATCAGCTCGGCCACCTGCCGCAGGTAGTCGAAGCTGCTCAGGAACCCCAGGTAGTTGCCGGGCCGGCGCGCATACTGGTCCGCGATCAGGTCAGCGATCGGCGCCAGCGAACGCTCGCGGTCGCGATATCGGGTGGATACGTTGCCCACCACCTTCACCGCCAGCTGCTCGGCCTGGAACGGCGCGGCCACGTCGATCCAGGCCGCCTCGGGCGGCAGGCCCAGCGTGTCGCGGTAGAACTGCTGTGGGCTCAGGGTGCCCGAAAACAGCACCGTGGCATGCGCCGCCGCATGCCGCGCGGCCAGGTACGGCGCGGGCACCACGTTGCGCACGCACAGCGTCGACGGCGGCGTCCTGGCGCCCCATGCGCCGCCTTCGGCCCGCGTCACGTCGAACAACGCGTGCGGCCCGAACTGCTCGGCCAGGCGCATGAAATGCAAGGCCTCGAAGTAAAAGGCCAGCACCGGGTCGTCCTGGGCCAGCGGCGCCTCGCCGAGGTAGTCGGTGATGGCCGCCACCGCCTTCTGCACCGCCGCCAGCACGCCGGCCGGCGCCTCGTCGTAGGCCTGGTAGGCCTCGGCCTGCTTCTTGTTGAACGCCGTCCAGGAGCGCTGCAGCCCGTCCAGCGGCTTTTTCAGCGCCTTGGGCGCGGCCTGCCGCGCCGCCGCCAGTCCCAGCTGGTTCAATTCCCCGGTGTACATCCGGCGCGCGCGATCGACCAGGTTGTGGGCCTCGTCCACCAGCACCGCCACCTTCCATTGGTGGGCCTGCGTCAAGGCGTACAGCATGGCGGTGGCGTCGTAGTAGTAGTTGTAGTCGCCCACCACCACGTCGCTCCAGCGGATCAGTTCCTGCGACAGGTAGTACGGGCATACCTGATGGGCGCGGGCGGCGGTGCGCACCGCCGGCGCGTCCAGCCGCCCCTGCGCCAGCGCCGCCTCGCGCGCCGCCGGCAGGCGATCGTAGAAGCCCTGCGCCAGCGGGCAGGATTCGCCATGGCAGGCCTTGTCCGGATGCTCGCAGGTCTTGTCGCGCGCCTGCAGGTCCAGCACCCGCAGCGCCGGTTGCGCGGGCTGGGCGTTCAGGGTGTCCAGCGCCGCCAGCGCCAGCCCGCGCCCCGAGCCCTTGGCCGCCAGGAAGAAGACCTTGTCCAGCCCGCTGCCCGGCGCGGCCTTGAGCAACGGAAACAGCGTGCCCAGCGTCTTGCCGATACCGGTGGGCGCCTGCGCCATCAGGCAGCGGCCGTCGCGCGCGCTGCGGTACACCGACACCGCCAGCTCGCGCTGGCCACTGCGGAAATCGCCATGGGGAAACGCCAGCCGTTCCAGCGCCGCGTCGCGCGCCTGGCGATGGGCCAGTTCGGTACGCGACCAGGCCAGGAAGCGATCGCATTGCTCATGGAAAAACGCCGCCAGCCACGCCGCGTCGCGGCTCTCGGACAGCACCGTCTCTTCTTCGGTCGCCACGTTGAAATACACCAGCGCCACGCGGACCTGCGCCAGGCCGCGCGCCACGCACAACAGGTGGGCGTAGACCCGGGCCTGGGCCCAATGCGCGGCACGATGGTTGTCGCGCACGCTGTCGAGCCGCCCCCGGTAGGTCTTGATCTCTTCGACCTGGTTGGCCACCGGGTCATAGCCGTCGGCGCGTCCGCGCACCAGCAGGTTCTCGTATTGGCCGGCCAGCGCCACTTCGGTCTCGTAGCCGGGGCCGCGCCGGCTCGTCACCGCCGTGTGGCCCGCCATGCCTTCCAGGCCGCTGGGCGCCGGCGTGAAACGCAGGTCCAGGTCGCCCGCGCGGGCCGTGAATTCGCACAACGCGCGCACCGCCACGGCGTAGGTCATGGCCGCGGCTCCCGCCAGCTGACGTGGCAGACCCGCACCGGCATGCCGTGCTCGGCGCAATACGCCAGCCAGCGGATCTGGTTGTCCTGCAGCTTGTCGCCTGGCCCCTTGATCTCGATGAGTTCGTAGCCGGGCGCCTGGGCCTGGAAGCGGATCAGGTCCGGCAGGCCCGAGCGGTTGGCCTTGACGTCGCGCAGCAGCCGCGTGAAGAACAGCTTCAGGTGGGCCGGCGGAAAGTGATCCAGCGCCCGCTGCAACAGCGATTCGTCAAGCGCGCCCCAGAACACGAAGGGGGACTGCACGCCCTGCTTGTCGGCATAGCGCCGGCGGATCGTGTCGCGATATTCGCCCGTATCCAACTGCGCCAGGCAGGCGGCGAACAGAGCCTGTCGCCGCGCGTGGAAATCCGGCGCGTCGAGGTCGGCGGGCCCGCGCTGGAAGGGATGGAAAAAAGCCCCCGGCAAGGGCGCGAACACCGCCGGCCAGCACAACAGGCCGAACAGGGAATTGATCAACGTGTTTTCCACGTAGTGCACCGGCGCGTCGTCCCGGTGCAGGTGGTCGCGCGCGGCGAACTCCACCGGCATCGGCGCCGCGGGCCGGTCCAGTTCGAGGTCCAGCCGCGCCACCGGCGCCGCCGCGCGCCGCGCCGCGTGCTGTCCCAGCTTGCGGCGCAGCCGCGGCAGCATGCGCGCCAGCCGTTGCGATTCTTCCTCGCTTTCCGGCGCGGCCTCGGCGCGCAGGGCCAGCGCCAGGGCATCCTGGAAACGCGCCATGCGCTCGTACACGCGGATACGGCGATGACGCGCGCCGGGGTAGGCGCACAAGGCATACACCCGCTCGGCCGCCGCCCAGTCCTGCGCGCGTTCGCACGCTTGTCCCAATCGCAGCAACACCTTGGCGCGGCGCTTTTCCAGCCAGGGGTTGTCGCTGGCGCAGCCGGCCACCGCGCGCAGCTGCGCGTCCACATCCAGGCCTTCGTCCAAGGCCTGTCGGCACGCCTGCAAAGCCAGGTAGCGGTCGACGTCCTGGCGCGCCTGGAACGCGCGCGATGACGGTTCGAACGGCACCACCTCGTACTGGAACACGCCCAGGTCGGCCAGCACGAACTCCGACCAGTCCTGGTGCAGGTTGCCGAAGAACATCAGCCGGAACCGTTCGCACAGATCGGAGATGGCGACCCGCCAGGCCGCATCGGCGCACGCCGGGTCGGGCTGCGCGCGCGTCCCGGCGCGCCAGCGGGCATAGGGCTGGGCGTCGGGCTGGGAGGCGCGCAGCGCTTCCAGCAGGTCCGCCTTGCGCGCCGCTCCCCGGCCCACGACACCCGCAAAGAGACGATCCAGTTCGGGCCGCGTATGCAGGCCAAACAGCTCATCGAGCGTCATCGGCGCGTCCGCGTCCAGCCAGCCCAGCGCCAGCAACGGCGCCGCGGCGTCCAGGGTGTTCGGGATTTCCTCGTACACCAGGCGGCTGGCGCGGAACCAGGGCCCGCGCCGCATCAGCATGCGCGTCAGCAAGGCCTGCGACGCCCGTGGCAAGGCCGCGAAATCGGCCATGAAAAGGCGTTCGCGTTCGTCCAGCAGATCCGCATAGCGCTCGCCGACCCACGCGAGCGCGCGCTGGAAATTGTGCAGGTAGTAGTAGCGGTGCGGGGGCAGCATCGGCCGGAAGGACAACTGGCTATTTATCCAGTAATCATAGCAGGCCGCCCGCCCCGCCGCCCGGCCTTATTCCTGTCCGTGCCGCACGATATGGAAGCCCTCGTCGTCCTGCGGCGCCACGAAATACGCGGTGATGGCGTCGTACTGGGCTTCGCTGGTGGTGAACGGATGCGTGCCCGACGCGTTGCGCGCGCGCAGCCGTGCCTTGCAGACCTCATCGGGAAGGTCGAGAAAATGCAGTTGATGGCGACAGCCCGCGGCCTGCGCGACCTGCCGCAGCCATGCGCGGCTTGCGCGCGTATTGGCCGGGAAATCCAGCACCACCGACAGCCCCGCCGCGACCACGGCGGCGATATGCCCGCCCATCGCGTCGCGCAGGCGGCCGGCGCAGCGGCCATAGTCGGCCACGCTGAGGATTTCGCCCGGATACAGGGCCGCCAACCACGCGTCCTCGCTGATCAGCAGGGTGTGCGGCCGCGACGCCAGGCGGGCCGCCAGGGTGGATTTGCCGGCGCCGATCTTGCCGCACAGAAAGTGCAGCATCGGCGTGGAGGAAGGGGACAGGGAAGACGGATTCGATTGCATGGCTTGCCTATGAGAAAACCAGCGGCGGGCCAACAAAAAACCCGCCTTTGGCGGGTTGATGCAGCGATGATCCGACGCGCGCTAACCCACCATGTTCCGAATGGTGGTAATAATCAGGGCGAACGAAAGCGACGGGCGGTTCATGCGTCGATCATGCGCGAGCCCGCCCGACCTGTCAAACCGATCGCGCCCCGACCGCTGCCGCGCCAGCGCCGTCGCGGCCGGACGCGCCAAGGAATCCCGATGTCCGACCACCCCGTCACCCTGCGCCAGGCAACCGCCCGGGACGCCGACGCCATCGCCGCCATGCATGCGGCCAGCTGGGCCGCCACCTACCGCGGCCTGCTGCCCGACGGATTCCTCGACGCCGGACTGGCCGACGACCGCATGGTGCACTGGCAGGACAGGATGCGGGAATCCAACCTCGACGCCCGGGCCGTATTCATCGCCGAACAGGACGGGCAGCCGATCGGCTTCGTCTGCGTGCAGCAGGAACACGACCATCCCGGCGAAGTCCTGCTCGACAATCTGCACGTCCTGCCGCCCTACCAGGGCGCCGGCGCCGGCAAGCTGATGGTGGCGCGCGCCGAGGCCTGGGCCCGCGCCCGTGGCGCCACGCGCCTGTACCTTTACGCGCTGGAAGGCAATGCCCGCGCCATCGCCTTCTATGAACGCCAGGGCTGGCAATACACCGGCAGCGAGATCGACCGCATCGGCGGCATCGAGGCGCGGGCGCGGCGCTATGTCCGGCCGCTCTAGCGCGGAAAGCCCGCGATCGGGAGTAAGGTACAGGGTAGAAATCCCGATTGCCCCGGCATGCCACCGTGTGCCGCCAGCAGGAATCCGAACACCATGAAGACTTCTCGATCAGTGCTGCGCCCTCTCCTGGCCATGCTCGCTTGCGCATCGATCACCGCCTGCGCCGACAACCCGCCGCGCCAGGCCACCGATCTGGACTACCGCAGCCGCCCCTCCCCCTCCATGCGGGGCGCGACCAGCTCGCCGGACCAGCGCTTGAGCATCCAGTCCGGCGAAGGGGAAAGGTTGAATCTGCCCTGGTTCATCCAGGATACGCAGGACTGGATCAACCGCAACTGAGCAGCCGCTGCGCGGCAACCGGCCACTCGCCCTCGCCCGCCGCCGGATCAAGCCGGCGGGCTGTCCCTCAACACGGCTTCGCCCGTGCGTGGATTCGTCAGGGTGACGTTTTCCAGCGCCTTGATCCGCCACCCGTCGCCCTGCCGCGTCAGCACGGCCAGGATCAGCGTGTCGACGACGTGGCGGCCCGCGGGATGCGCGGCACCGGCCGACAGGCGGCTCCAGAAATGGATGATCGCCGCCTCGTCGCCGATTGCGGTCACGTCGATCAACTCGTTGCGC
This sequence comes from Achromobacter sp. CSND-B12, assembly GCF_052906545.1. Classification (NCBI taxonomy): domain Bacteria; kingdom Pseudomonadati; phylum Pseudomonadota; class Betaproteobacteria; order Burkholderiales; family Alcaligenaceae; genus Achromobacter; species Achromobacter sp. CSND-B12. Next base: position 164,767 of record NZ_JBREGJ010000001.1, read on the forward strand.
AGCGTGGAATCGCGATAGATGGTCTGGTGGATCGGCGCGTGCAGCTTGACGATCTCACCAACGCCGCGCACGTAATGGCCAAAGCGATTCACGAACGTCGCATCCGCATGGAACAGGGTTCCAAGCGCTTGCATGTCGTGGTTGTTCCAGGCGGCTTCAAATGCAATGGGCGCGTCTTCGGGGCGTTCCAGTCCGGGCATGGGAATCCTTGATGGGGTTGAGGTCGGTGCTTGCCGATGCGGGGGCGTCATCCCACGCCATAGTCGCTTCGACACCATTGTCCGCGCTTTTTGACGCGAGATTCCCGTTCGCATAGAATTTTAACCGATCGGTACAAAAGGAGCTGTCGACATGGAATTCAAAGGCAAGGCCGCCCTCGTCACCGGCGGCACGCGCGGCATCGGCGCGGCCATCGTCCGCGGCCTGGCGCAACGGGGCGCCGCCGTGGCCTTCACCTACGCCAACTCGGACAGCGCCGCAAACGAACTGAGGCGCGAACTTGGCGCGAGCGGCGCGCGGGCCCTGGGCATCAAGGCGGACAGCCGCGATCCGGCCGCGGTCCGGGCGGCGGTGGACCATACCGCCCGGGAACTGGGCCGGCTGGACATTCTCGTCAACAGCGCCGGCGTGTTCCCTTCAGGCCCGATCGAGGACGCCACGCTGCAAGAGATCGACGACACCTTGGCGATCCACGCGCGCGCGGTCTTCGTCGCTTCGCAGGCGGCGCTGGCGCATATGGGTTCCGGCGGACGCATCATCTCCATCGGCTCATGCTTCGCGCAGCGCGTGCCCTACGGCGGCGTGACGCTGTACGCGATGAGCAAATCCGCGCTGATCGGCTTCACCAAGGGACTCGCGCGCGAGGTGGGCGAGCGCGGCATCACGGTGAACATCGTCGATCCGGGCTCGACCGATACCGATATGAACCCGGCCGACGGGCCGGCGGCGTCCGCCGAACTGGCGCTCATGGCGGTCAAGCGCTATGCCCGGCCGGCGGAGATCGCGGCCGCCGTCGCCTATCTTGCGTCGGCCGAGAGCCAGTTCATCACCGGATCATCGCTCGCCATCGACGGCGGCTTCACGGCATAGGGCGGGCGCCGCACGCGGCTGGCCGCCACGGATACACTGACAATCAGAAAGAAGCGAGGCTTTCGATGGCTTGGGCACTCCTGGTTCTGGCCGGCCTGCTCGAAATCGTGTGGGCGCTGGCGCTCAAGCGGGCCGATGGGCTGACCCGGTTCTGGCCGAGCCTGATCGGTGTCAGTGTTGCCATGCTGAGCCTTGTGCTGCTTGGCCTGGCGCTCAGGCATCTGCCGGTCGGTACGGCGTATGCGGTCTGGGTGGGCATCGGCGCCTTCGGCGTGGCGGCGTTTGGAACATGGGTGCTCGGCGAAGCCATGTCACCGGCCAAGCTGCTTTGCCTGGCCTTGATCGGCTTGGGGGTGGCGGGTCTGCGGATGGTTGAATCATGAATGCTGGCGGCGGGAAAAAATCGGCGAAATCGGCTCCCGCGCCAAGGATCGGGCGCCCCCGGGCCTTCGACAGGGACAACGCCCTGCTCGCGGCCATGCGGACCTTCTGGACGCAAGGCTATGAAGGCACCTCGATCCAGGACCTGGTCGCCGCCATGGGGGTCAACAAACCCAGTCTCTATGCAACCTTCGGCTGCAAGGAAGATATTTTCCGGGAAGCGGTCGAACTCTACGACCGCCTCGAGGGCCGCGCCACCTCGCACAGCCTGGCCAGCGCCCCTACCGCGCGCGAGGCGGTCGAAACCATGCTGCGGGCGAACGCCCGGGCCTACGTCGTCCAGGACGGTCCGCGCGGTTGCATGATCGTGCTGTCATCGCTGCTGGGCGCTCCCGAGAACGAAAGCGTGCGCGCGTTTCTGGCAAGCAACCGATTGCATGGCGAAACGCTGCTGCGCGAGCGCCTTGCGCAAGGCATCGCGCAGGGCGACCTGACCGCCGCGGCGGACATCGCGCAGCTTGCCGCCTTCTACACCACCGTTCTCGAAGGGCTGTCGATCCAGGCGCGCGACGGCGCCGGCGTGGACAAGCTCAACCAGATCATCGATGCCGCGATGCTCGCCTGGCCTGCCGGCTAGCGGCGGCAGGCCATCGCGGGCGCCGCGCGCCAACGCCCCAAGAAAAATCCGCCCGGCAAAGCGGGCGGATCCAGGAACCGCGCAGGCATGCGCCTGCTGGCAAAGCGCCTACCTTACCGGCGCCTTCGCCGCCCCCACGTCCTTGCGCACCTTTGCCACGTCGGACGCGCTGACTGCCGCGCCCTGGTTGCCCCAGCTGGCACGCACGAAGGTCACCACGTCGGCGACTTCCTTGTCCGTCAGGCGCCAGTCGAAGCCCGGCATCGCGTACGCGGTCGGCGCCGCCGCCGTGCCCGGCATCTGCGCGCCCTTGAGCACGATGTGGATCAGCGAGGCGGGATCGGCCGAATTCACGGTCGAACTCAGGGCCAGCTGCGGGAAGGTCTCCGCGTAGCCCTTGCCTGTGCTGCGGTGGCAGGCCGCGCAGTTGTTCAGGAACGTCATGGCGCCGTCGCTGGTGTCCTTGCCGGTGCGCAGGGCCTGCGCCACGGTGTCGTTGTACGCGAGCGGCCTGGTGGCGCCCTTGTTCACCGGCGGCAGGCTCTTGAGATACACCGCGATGGCGTTGACGTCGGCGTCGCTCAGGTGCTGGGTGCTGTCCTGCACCACCTGCGCCATGCCGCCGAACGCGGCCGAATGGCCGTTGCGGCCGGATTTCAGGAAGGCGGCGATGTCTTCCTTGCTCCAGCTGCCCAGCCCGTCGGCCATGTCGCCGCGCAGGTTCTTGGCGAGCCAGCCCTCGACCACGCCGCCGGACAGGAAGGCCGAGCCATCGGCGTCGGTCAAGGCCTTTTCCTGCAGGGCGAAGCCGCGCGGCGTGTGGCAGGTGCTGCAATGGCCCAGGCCTTCGACCAGGTATTGGCCGCGCAGCAGCGCCTGCTTGTCCGCGTCGTTGGCGGGCGTGGCGCTGACCGGGGCCGTGGCGACGTCCGGCGCGAACATCCAGCGCCACACGCCCAGCGGCCAGCGCATCGACAGCGGCCAGGTGATGTCGGTGTCCTTGTTGGCCTGCTTGACCGGCTCGACGCCGTGCATGAAGTAGGCGTACAGGGCCTTGACGTCATCCGGCGTGACCTTGGCGTAGGCGGTGTACGGCATGGCCGGATACAGCGAGTGGCCGTCCTTGGCCACGCCATGGCGGACGGCGCGGTCGAAGTCCTCCAGCGTGTAGTTGCCGATGCCCGTGTCCTTGTCGGGCGTGATGTTGGTGGAATAGATCGTGCCCAGCGGCGACTCGATGCCCAGGCCGCCGGCGAAGGGCTTGCCGTCCTTGGCGGTATGGCAGGCGATGCAGTCGCCGGCGCGCGACAGGTACTCGCCCTGCTTGATCAACTGGGCATCGGCCGTCGCCGGCGTGCCATCGGCGGCCCAGGCCGTGCCGCCGGCCAGGATCGAGAGCGCGGCAACAATGGTTTTCTTCATCATTGTCGACTCCTTACGCCTGGACCAGCGGACCGGGATTCTTCAGGTACTGGTCGCGGATCGCTTGCGCGGACCAGAACGCCAGGGCGCCCACCAGGCCGGTCGGGTTGTAGCCCATGTTCTGCGGAAAGGCACAGGCCCCCATCACGAACACATTGGGCACGTCCCAGCTTTGCAGGTACTTGTTGACCACGCTTTCCTTGGGGTTGGAGCCCATGATGGCGCCGCCCGTGTTGTGCGTGCTCTGGTAGACGCGGGTGTCGTAGCGCGCGCCCTTCTTGCGCACGGCGACGAAGTGCTTCTCGGGTTTCATGGCCTTGGCCACTTCCTCCATCTTGTTGCCCATGTGGCCGAGCATGTCGAATTCGTTGTCGTGCCAGTCGAACGTCATGCGCAGCAGCGGCTGGCCGAAGCTGTCCTTGTAGGTCGGGTCCAGCGACAGGTAGGCGTCGCGGTACGACATCACCGAGCCGGAAATGCCGATGGTCATGAAGCGCTGGTAGGCGTCCTGCACGCCGGCCTTCCAGGCCGTGCCCCAGGTGGGCGTGCCCGGCGTGGTGGGCGTCATCTTGATGGGACGGCCACCGTAGCGCACGTGGCGGATGCTGGCCCCGCCAAGAAAGCCGAGCGGGCCGTGGTCGAACTGGTCGCCGTTCAGATCGTCCATGCCGACGCCGCCGGCGCCGGTGCCCACGAACGGGTTGAGCTGGGTGCCCTTGGGCAGCAGCACGTTGACCGCGCCGTTCATCTGGTAGGCGTAGTTCTTGCCGACCACGCCTTCGTTGGTCTTGGGATCGTATGGCTTGCCGATGCCGGACAGCAGCAGCAGGCGCACGTTGTGCATCTGGTAGGCCGACAGGATCACCAGGTCGGCGGGCTGTTCGACCTCGCGGCCCTGGGCGTCGATGTAGGTCACGCCGACCGCCTTCTTGCCGGTCGAATCGAGGTTGACCTTGATGACGTGCGAATGGGTGCGCAGTTCGAAATTGGGCTTTTTCAGCAGCACCGGCAGGATGGTCGTCTGCGGCGAGGCCTTCGAATACATGTAGCAGCCGTAGTTCTCGCAGAACCCGCAGAAATTACAGGGGCCCAGGCGCACGCCGTACGGGTTGGTGTAGGGCCCCGACGCGTTGGCCGCGGGCGCCGGATACGGATGGAAGCCCACTTCGCGCGCGGCCTTGTCGAACAGCTGGGCGCCGTAGGTGGTGGCCAAGGGCGGCAGCGGGAATTCCTTGCTGCGCTTGCCTTCCAGCGGGTTGCCGCCCTCGACGATCTGGCCGTTGAGGTTACCGGCCTTGCCCGAGGTGCCGCAGACGTATTCGAACTTGGTGAAGTACGGTTCCAGCTCGTCGTAGGTAACGCCGAAGTCCTGGATGGTCATGCCCTCGGGGATGAAGCTCTTGCCGTAGCGCGTTTCGTAGCGGGTGCGCAGTTCCAGTTCCTCGGGCAGCACGCGGTAGTGCATGCCGTTCCAGTGAAAGCCCGCGCCGCCCACGCCGGTGCCCAGGAGGAACGAGCCATTCTGGCGGTACGGCACGGCCACGTCGTCGACGCCATGCCGTATCGTCACGGTCTCCTTGGACAGGTCCTGGAACAGCTTGCCGCGCACGGAGTACGCCAGCTCGTCGAGCACCTTGGGATATTCCGCCTCCTTGGGCGTGTCCTGCATGGCGCCGCGTTCCAGCGCCAGCACGTGCAGGCCGGCCTCGGTCAGTTCCTGGCCCATGATGGCGCCGGTCCAGCCAAAGCCCACCAGCACCGCATCCACTTTGTCTTTCTTGATCGCCATCGCTTACCCCTTTTCCCCGGAGATCGACACGGGCCCGTAGGGATACTTGACGTTGGGCTGGTCGGCCCAGTCCATGTAGTCGCCGCGCGCGCCCGGGAAACCCACCATCTTCCAGCCCACCATGTTCTTGTTGCCGCCGTACATCGGGTCGGCGAAGAAGCCTTCCTTGGTGTTGGCCAGCAGGAAGCTGAAGAAGGTCCTGGCGGGAACGGTATCGAACTCGATCTTGCCGGCCTGCAAGTCCTTCAGGATCTGCTCCTGCACCGGCTTGTCCAGTTCGGCGTAGCGCTTGCCGTGGGTCTTCGTGCACCAGGCGTCACAGGCCTCGATGCCGTGGCGGTAGACCTCGCGCGGGTTCTGGTTCAGCTGGTAGCCCAGTTCCGGCGCCACGTCGGGGTGGAACGGCCCCTGCATGTACCAGAGCTTGCCGTGGCCGTAAGGCGTCTCCATCTGGCGGTCGATGAACTCGGGCACGCCGGCCTCGATCGCGCCGGGGCCGTACTGGTCCGCGGGGATCAGGTGGTCGACCGCGGCCACGATGAAGTCCCATTCGGGCTTGGTGAAGTAGGTGGGCTCGTAGGCCTTGGCCGCGCGCGCCGCGCCGCCGTCGGCGGCGTTGGTACAGCCCGTGGCGACCACGCCCACCGCCAGTGTCGAGGCCGGCACGATGGCCAACGCCTGCAGAAACCGCCTGCGCGGCTTTGCGTCTTGTGTCATAGACATCTCCGTGAGAATTCCAAGTTGTCCTGGCACAGCCGAACATGAACCCCTGGAAACACGAACTGCCGGGCCGCGCCCTGGTGACAACGCGCTTTTCTTGGTGACAGAAAAGCAGACCCGTCTTACAAAGGGACGGGCCCTCATTATGCGCTTTTCAGCCCATCTGATCTGCTCCAAGGACCGTATCAGATCGATTTTCTTGACTTGGGATTTACTTTTGCATTAAGGACACTGTCAGACGAATTCAGGACTGCACCTTGGTTGTATAGTGCGCAGGCGCTGCGCCGCTCGCCGCCCGCCTTCTCAGCGCCGATAAAAGACGTTACCCATGGAAACCATTCGATGACGGAAAAAAGCAAGACGTGGCGCAGCACCACCACGACCCGCAGCTGGTCGATGTCCGGCGACGCGGCCGGCGGCCAGGACGATGTCCTCCAGGCCCTGCGCAACGCGGGCGGCGAGAACCGGGTCAGTGTCAGCGAACAGTGGAGCTACGAAGGCGGCGATGGCGAAGACGCGTTCAAGGTCGCGATCAAGGATGGCGCGGTCACGGTGAACGGGCGCCGCTACGACAACCTGGACGCAGTGCCGCGCGCCGAGCGTGAGCGCATCGAGGCGCTGCGCAAACAGCTGGCCGACGGCGGCCTGTGGGATGCGCTGCGAGGCGCCGGCCTGGATATCGGCGGCCTGGATGTCGGCGGCCTGTCGGGACTGGATCCGCAGACGGCATCGGCCAAGCCGGAATTCATCATGGAAACGGACATCCCGGACGTACGCAGCGCAATGCCGGCGAGCGCGCCGGCCGCGCCCGACCCGCGCGCCAAGGACACGCCGGCGCCGGGCGCGGTGCCTCGGGCGGGCGGCGGCCTGCGCCGCATCGTGCTGTTGGCCGTGGCGGTGGGACTGGCCTGGTGGATCCTGCGGCTGACGGGCGCGGCCTAGGACATGGCCACGCCGCGGCAGCGCGCGACGCCGAGTCGCGCAAAGCCGCGCGTGGCGCGTCAGGTGGTGGTCTGCACGTGCAGCCGGCTGGACTTGCAGCGATGCAAGGCGCGGTAGTGTTCCAGCGGCCGGCCGTTGGCGCCGTAGGCGATGGATTCGATGCGCAGCAGCGGTTCGGGTTCGGTCATGCCCAGCAAGGCGCAGGTCTCGGCGTCCGGCAGCACCGCGTCGATCCAGCGTTCGGCGCGCACGATGCGCAGGCCGTACTGGCGCCGCAGCACGTCATACAGCGACCGGTTATCCAGCCGGGTGCGGTTCAGGCCCGGCGCCAGGTCGGCCGGCACCGCCGTTTCCACCAACAGCTGCAACTCGCCGTCGACACTGCGCAGGCGCTTGAGCGCCACGACCTGCGCATCTTCGGCCAGGGCCAGCGAGCTGGCCTCGCGCGCATTCGGCGCGCGCAGCTCCTGCAGCAGCACCTGGGTGCGCACGGTGCGGCCCTTGCGTTCCATTTCGTCGGAAAAACCCAGCACGGTCGACACGAAGTCTTCGTCGCGCTCGCGCGCCGAAACGAAGGCGCCCTGCCCGCGGATCTTGTAGATCAGGCCGTTGCGCACCAGGTCGGCCAGCGCCTCGCGCACCACGATGCGCGAGATGCCGTACTGCTCGCCGAACTCGGCCTCGGTCGGCAACTTGGCGCCGACGGCCAATTCGCCCTGCAGGATCTTGCCGCGCACCACGTCGCGGAACTGGGCCCACAGCGGGGCGCCGGCGCTGCGGTCCAGCACGGTTTGTTCGGTCGGGGTGAAGCTGCTCATAGCGTGATAGGACTTGGAATCGAAGCGGGAAATTGAACACGGTGCCGGTCCCGCAGCGTGGCGATGCAGGCCTGCAATTCTTGCTCGCGCCGCGCCGCGTTCCAACCCAGCTCCGCCGCCGCGATGGCGGCAAGCTCGGCCGCGAGCGCGGCGGTGACGCGGCCGCGGATGGCCAGCAGCGTGCGGCGGATCAACAGGTCCGCCAGGTGCTGCACGGCCGTCTCGCGGCACAGGAAGCGGATTTCGGCCGCCGAATGATCCGGCGCATGCCGCAAGGGCGCATCGCCTTCGGCCGCGAAGCGCGCCGCCAGCGCCTGCGCACGCGAGCCGTAGCGATTGACCAGTTCGGCCACGCGCGCGCGCCCCAGTCCGCTGGCCCGTTGGATGCCATCGACATAGCGTTCCAGGGCCGCCGCGTCGGCCGGCATGCCGGCGCCGCCGCCGATCGCCAGGCCTTCGGTCGAGCGCGCGCGTGTGCGGCCCAGTAGCCGCAGCACCGCGTCGGCGGCCAATTGCGCCAGCGAACGGAAGGTGGTCCACTTGCCGCCCACCAGGCACACCAGCGGCACCTCGCGCACGGCGTTGGGCGGATCGATCGCCACCGCGTGATCGCGCGAGATCTGGCCGGGCTTGTCGGCATCGGACTGCGCCAGCGGCCGCACGCCGACGTAAGTGTAGACCACGTCGCCGCGCGCGAACGCCAGCCGCGGGAACACCTCGCGCAACACGTCGAGCAGGTAGTCGACCTCGGCAGGTTCGGTGGCGGCCAGGTCGGGATCGTCGACCGGAATATCGGTGGACCCCACCAGCACGCGGTCCAGGAACGGATAGACGATGCAGACGCGGCCGTCGGAAGCCTCGAAGTACGCCATGCGGCCATGCAGGGCCTCGCGCAACGCGGGATGGTCCAGGATCAGGTGCGAGCCCTTGGTGCCCATGACGCGCGAGCCCGCGCCCTGCAAGGCGCCGGCCGAACGGTCGAGCCAGGCGCCGGTGGCATTGACCACGGTGTCGGCGGTGACCTGCACCGATTCGCCGGTCAGTTCATCCCGCAACGTCACGCTGCGCCCCTGGCAGGCCGTGACGCTGCAGTAATTGGCGGCGGCGCTGGCCGGCTGGTCGCGATGGCCGTCATGGATCAGTTCCAGCACCAGCCATTCGGGATGGCGGATCCAGGCATCGTAGTAGGTTGCGGTCCAGCGCACCGCGGCGCCGAACAACGCGCCGTCGGCCTCCGGCACCCGCGCGATACGGTGTTCCGGCATGACACGCTGGCGCCGGCCCAGGCGGTCATACAGGCGCAGCCCCAGGCCGACCACGCACAGCCCGCGGGCCCCCGGCGAAGCCCTGAAGCCGGCAAAGCGCAGCACGCTGCCCAGCAGGCCGCCGAAGCGGCTCGACAGCGGCACCACGGTTTCCAGCGGCCGCACCAGGTGGGCGGCATTGCGCAGCAGCAGGTTGCGTTCGCGCGTGGCCTCCGCCACCAGCGAAAACGCCCCGCTTTCCAGATAGCGCAGGCCGCCGTGGATCATGCGCGACGGCGCGCTGCTGGCGCCGGCCGCGATATCGGCCTTGTCGACGATCAGGCAGTCCACGCCTTGCAGCGACAGGTCGCGGAACACGCCGGCGCCGTTGACGCCGGCGCCGACGATCAATGTCGAGAAATGCCGGCCCGCCAACGCCGCCGGACGCGCATAGGGAGAGCTGCCGGGCATCATCGCGCCGCCCCCGCCAGGTGGCCGAAGGCCGGCGCAAGGCTGTCCACGACACTGTGGAAATGCGCGTAGAAATCGCGGTGCGCGGCCTGCTGGCGCGGATCAGGCTCCACCCGCTCGCACGGCGCCGGCAGGCAGTCGGCGGCGTCCTGGCCTTGCGACAGGGCCGCGTAGCCCGCCGCGCCCCGGGCGCCGGTTTCATCGTCGCCGCAGCGTTCGACGGCGTGGCCCAGGAAACCGGCCAGCAATTGCGCCATGCGCCGGTCGCGCGCCCCGCCGCCCAGCGCCGCCACCCTGCCCGGCGCCCCCAGGCCCCGCTCGGCCAGCCGTTTCAGGTGCCAGGCGTGCCAGGCCGCCACGCCGTCGACCACGGCGCGCGCCAGGTGGGCGCGCGTATGGTGCGCCTGCAGGCCGACGAAGCCGGCGCTGGCGCCGGCGGGCCAGTTGCCGCCATTGATGAACGGCAGGAAACGCAGCCCCTCGGCGCCCAGCGGTTCGGACATGGCGCATTCCACCACCGCGGCGGCGTCGGCAAACTGCAGCGCGCGCGCCGCCCAGGCAACGTTGGCCATCGACGACGGGCTGTTCTCCAGGTACAACCGCCGCGCCGGATCGCCAAAGCTGACGATGGCGCCGACCTCGGGCTTGGGCTCGCGGACTGGCGCCACCACGGCATTGACGCACCAGGTGCCCAGCACCGCCACCGCGTGGCCCTGGCGTTCGGCGCCCACGGCGCGCAGCGAGGCCAGCAGGTCGATCGCGCCCATCGCCACCGGCACGCCCGCCGGCAGGCCGAAAGCCGCGGCGGCCCCGGCCGAAACCCGGCCAATCACCTCGCCGGCCGCCATGATGGGCGCCGGCGCCCGCGCGCCCAGGTCGGCCAGACCGGCGGCCTCGAACGCCATGGGCGACCAGCCGCCGCCGCGCAGCGCCAGCAGGCCCGCGGTGCTGGCATCGCTGGCGTCGGTGGCGATCTCGCCGGTCAGGAGGAACGCCAGGTAGTCCTTGGCGAACAGCAGGTGGCGCGCGCGATCGCGCAAGGCGGGATCGCCCCCCAGCAATTCAGCCGCGATCATCGAAGACTGGCCCGACCAGGGCCGGCAACCGACTTCGTCATACAGCGCATCGCCCAGCCGGTCACCCAGCGCGCGCGCCCGGGCGGCGGCGCGCTGATCGGTCGAGGCCACCGCGCGGGCGCCCAGCAGGCGGCCCTGCTCGTCCAGCAGGTACAGCCCCGCGCCATGGCCGGTGCAACTCAGGGCGCGGATGTCCCGCGCCCGCGCGCCAAGCTGTTCCATCACGCCCTGCAACGCCCGCGCCAGCGCGGCTTCGATGGCGTCGGCGGCCAGCTCGCATCCGCCTTGCGGCAACTGCCGATAAGGCAGCGCGCCGCCCGCCGCCGCCAGCGTGGCTCCGCTCCCGGCCGCGAAGGCAACCGCCTTCAGGCCCGTGGAGCCCATGTCTATCCCGAGGTAGATGTCTGTTCTCATGTCATAACATTGTCTACGGAATTTTTTTGCAGAATAGCAGTGTTTCCCCTAGTAATCTAAAAATTTCGGCTGCCATATAGTGCAGCGACCAGGGCAACGATGTCATAACAACTAAATCGCCCCAAGACGCATCAGCAGGTTCCCGGGCCGCGAGGCCGTTGGATCAATGCAAGGACGAGGAGCGAAGACCATGAGACGAGATTTCCTGAAGACCGTGGCGGCGGCGGGCGCGGGCCTGGCGAGCGCCAATGCCTTTGCGCAGTCCGCGCCGCAGACACCCGGGCTGCGCGGCAATCCCAACGACGTCTACGTGATGAACGTGATGGTGTCGGGCGTGGAGTACTGGTTCCCGGTGTACGAAATGATGAAGCAACTGGGCCAGTCGCTCGGAGTGCGCACCCGCTATTCCGGCACGCCGGAATACGACGTCAACAAGCAGCTGGCCTCGTTCGAGCAGGAACTGGCGCGCAAGCCGGCCGGCATCCTGCTGCATCCGATGAACCCCGACCCGTTCATCGAGCCCATCAACCGCGCCGCGGCCATGGGCATCCCGGTGGTGACCTTCGCCGCCGATTCGCCCAATTCCAAGCGGGTCTCGTTCGTCACCTCGGACAACGACCGCGAAGGCGCGCAGGCCGCCGACGCCATCGCCGCCGCGCTCGGCGGCAAGGGCGAATACGCGGTGCTGGAGAACCCCGGCCAGGACAACCACGACCGCCGCATCGCCGCCTTCATCAACCGCATGAAGACCAAGCATCCCGGCATGAAGCTGGTGGGCCGGGCGGCCAGCAACCAGGATCCCAACAAGGCCTACCAGGCCACGCTGAGCCTGGCGCAGGGCAACCCCGGCCTGGGCGCGCTGTTCATGCCCGAGGCCAATTCGGCGCTGGGCGCGGCGCAGGCCAGCATCGAGACCAAGAAGAACATCAAGGTGCTGTGCTGCGACGTCAACGCCAAGATCCTGGACATGATCAAGTCGGGCGAGGTCTACGGCTCGGTCAACCCGAACCAGGGGGTGCAGGGCTACATGGGCATGATGCTGCTGTTCCTGGCGCGCAACCAGCAGTTGATCGACCCGATGAACGACGCCAAGCGCAACGGCACCAACCCGATGGCGGTGCCGTTCCTGGACAACGGCCTGTCGATCGTCAGCAAGGCCAACGCCGACGACTTCTACTGGGACAAGTACCTGGCGCGGCGCGGCACCAAGGGCATCAACGAATGACGGCGGCCGCGCCCCTGCTCGAACTGCAGGGCATCAGCAAGCACTTCGGCGCATCGCAGGCCTTGGCCGGCGTGCGCTTCTCGCTGCAACGGGGCGAAATCCACGCCCTCTGCGGCGAGAATGGCGCCGGCAAGTCGACGCTGATGAAGATCATCGACGGCATCCACCAGCCCGACGGCGGCACCATCCTGCTGGAAGGCCAGCCCGTGGTCATCGACGGCCCGGCCCACGCCATGCGGCTGGGCATCGGCCTGGTGCACCAGGAAATCGCGCTGTGCGGCGACGCGACCGTGGCCGAGAACATTTTCATGCCGCACATCAATACGCAGCGCGGCGCCTGGATGGACTACGCCGGCCTGAACCGGCGCGCCCGCGAGGTGCTGCGGCGGCTGGGGCAGGACATCGATCCGGCGTCGCGGGTCGAACGGCTGGGCATCTCCAGCCAGCAGCTGGTCGAGATCGCGCGCGCCCTGACGCTGGACTGCAAGGTGCTGATCCTGGACGAACCGACGGCGGCGCTGACCGATATCGAATCGGCTGCGCTGTTCCGAGTGCTGCACGGCCTGAAGGCCCAGGGCATCGGCATCATCTACATCAGCCATCGCATGGCGGAGATCTTCGAACACGGCGACCGCGTCACCGTGCTGCGCGACGGCCGCGACGTGCACTGCGGCGCGCTGTCGGACCTGACCCCCGACGCGCTGGTGCGCAGCATGGTGGGCCGCGACCTGGGCAACTATTACCCGCCCGGCCAGGGCAACGACGGCCAGCCGCCCGAGGCCTTGCTGGAGGTCGACGACCTGGGCGACGGCGCCTGCGTGCATGGCATCTCGTTCACGCTGCGGCGCGGCGAGATCCTCGGCATCTCGGGGCTGATGGGTGCCGGCCGCAGCGAGCTGGCCGAAACCGTCTGCGGCCTGCGGCGCGCGCGCCAGGGCACGGTCAGCCTGCGCGGCAAGCGCCTGCGATTGCGCCGCTACGCCGATGCGCTGCGGCACGGCATCGCCTATCTCAGCGAGGACCGCAAGGCCGCCGGCCTGTTCCTGGACATGCCGATCGCGCAGAACGTGGCGTCCATGGCGCTGGCGCGCGTCAGCGACCGTTTCGGCCTGCTGCGGCGCCAGGCCGAACGCCGGCTGGCCACGGAACTGGGCGCGCGCCTGCGGCTCAAGGCCGCCAGCGTCGACCTCGACGCCGGCTGCCTGTCGGGCGGCAACCAGCAGAAGGTCGCCATCGCCAAGCTGCTGGCCACCCGCCCCGCCGTGCTGCTGATGGACGAACCCACCCGCGGCGTGGACGTGGGCGCCAAATCCGAAATCCACCACCTGCTGCGCGAGCTGGCCGACCAGGGCGTGGGCGTGGTGGTGATCTCTTCCGAATTGCCCGAAATCATCGGCCTGTGCGACCGCGCGCTGGTGATCCGCAACGGCAGGCTGGCCGGCGAGCTGGCCGCGGCCGACATGACTGAAGAAAAGTTGCTGAGGCTGGCCTCCGGCCTGGGCGCACAGGAGACGGCATGATGACCCTTCCCCCCTCCCCGCCTTCGGCCGGCGCGATGCTGGCGCCCGGCGCGTCCGCGGCCGACGCCCCGCCGCGCCTGCGGCACCGGCTGGCCAGCCTGCGCGAGGCCGGCCTGCTGCTGATCATCGCCGGGCTGTGCGTGGTCATGAGCTTCGCCTCGCCCCACTTCCTGACCTGGGAGAACGTGCGCGCAATGCTGCTGTCGTTCTCCATCGAAGGCATCGTGGTCGTCGGCATGACCTTCCTGGTCATCGTCGGCGGCATCGACCTGTCGGTGGGGTCGGTGGTGTGCCTGGCCATGGTGGTCACCGGCAAGCTGTTCCTGATGGGGCTCGATCCATGGACCGCGGGCCTCGCGGCGATCGCGGCCAGCGCCGCCATCGGCGCCATGATCGGCGGCTGCGTCACGCGCATCGGGCTGAGCCACTTCATCGCCTCGCTGGCCTTCATGGTGATCGTGCGCGGGCTGTGCCTGGCCATCACCCAGGGCACGCCGCAATCGCTGTTCTCGCTGCCGCCGTCGTTCAAGTTCATCGGCCAGGGCACCATCGCCGGCATTCCGGCCGTGATCCTGATCTTCGGCGCCATCGTCATCGCCAGCGACTTCGCGCTGCGCCGCTCGGCCCTGTTGCGCAAGGTGTTCTACACCGGCAGCAACGAAAAGGCCGCGCTGTATGCCGGCATCCGCACCGGCCGCGTCAAGTTCTGGGTCACCGTGCTGTGCTCGGCGCTGGCCGGGCTGGCCGGCGTGGTCTACACCGCGCGCTTCGGCGCCGCCACCCCGACCTTCGGCGTCGGCATGGAGCTGAACGTGATCGCCGCGGTGGTGATCGGCGGCGCCAGCCTCAAGGGCGGCTCGGGCACCGTGCTGGGCGCGGTGCTGGGACTGGCGCTGCTTTCGGTGGTGACCAGCTCGCTGATCCTGCTGGACGTATCGCCGTATTGGCAGGACGTGGTCAAGGGCCTGATCCTGCTGGGCGCGGTGACCGTCGACCATCTCATGAACGTCAAGAAGGAACACCGATGAACACCATCACGCTGGGCACGTCCGGCATCCGTTGCCAGTCCGTGGGGCTGGGCACCTGGGCCATGGGCGGCTGGATGTGGGGCGGCAACGACGATGACGCCGCCGTCGACGCCATCCGCGCCTCGCTCGACGCGGGCGTGCAACTGATCGACACCGCGCCGGCCTACGGCCTGGGCCGCGCCGAAACCCTGGTCGGCCGCGCGCTGGCGGGCCGCCGCGAGCAGGCCGTCGTCGCCACCAAGTGCGGGCTGGTCTGGCACACCCGCCAGGGCCGCCACTTCTTCGACGAGGACGGCCAGGCGGTGCACCGCCACCTGGGCCGCGACTCGATCCTGCACGAGGTCGAACAGAGCCTGGCGCGCCTGCGCACCGACTACATCGACCTGTACATCACCCATTGGCAGGATGAGACCACGCCCGTGGCCGAGACCATGGACGCGCTGCTCGATCTGAAGCGCCAGGGCAAGATCCGCGCCATCGGCGTCAGCAACGTCGACGCCGCCACGCTGGCCGAGTACCTGCGCCACGGCGCGGTCGACGCCATCCAGGAACGCTACAGCCTGATCGACCGCGAGATCGAATCGACCTTGATGCCGCTGTGCCGCGACCGCCGGGTCGGCATCCTCGGCTACTCGTCGCTGGCGCTGGGGCTGCTGGCCGGCCCCATCGACCCGGCCCGGCAGTTCAGCGGCGACGACCAGCGCGCCGCCAACCCGCGCTTCGGCGCCGCCAACCGCGCCCGGCTGCAGGCCTTCTTCCAGGAACTGGAGCCGCTGCGCCAGCGGCTGGACTGCCCGTTTTCGCAACTGATGATCGCCTGGACCACCCGGCCCGGCGGCGTCAGCGTGGCGCTGTGCGGCGCCCGCGACGCGCGCCAGGCCAGCCAGAACGCGCGCGCGGCCCTGCTGCGGCTCGAGCCCGCGCACCTTGCCGCCATCGACGCGGCCGCTCAACGCCACCTGCACGCGCTGGATTGAACAAACCTAAGACTGAACCAGGAACAACCCGCATGCCCCACCTCAAACAAGCCCGCCTGAACCGCCTGTTCCACGCCGGCCGCTGCCTGGACATCGCCGTCGACCATGGCGTGTGCAACGAGCCCAGCTTCCTGGACGGCCTGGAAGACATGCCCGCCGTCATGGCGCAACTGCTGGCCGCCGGCCCGGACGCCATCCAGCTCAACTACGGCCAGGCCGACCTGCTGCAGCAGCACCCCGCCCGCGCCAAGCCCGCGCTGGTGATGCGGCTGGACATGGGCAACCCCTACAACGCCACCATCCACCGCGTCATGTGGGCGGTGCTGCAGAATGAGCACGACCCGGTGCTGCCCGCGGTGCGCATGGACGCAGCCTGCGTGGTCGTCAACCTGTTCATGCTGCCCGGCGAGCCGGACCTGTTCCGCCAGTGCGTGGCCAACATCGCCCGCGTGCGCGCCGACTGCGAGCGCTACGGCATGCCGCTGATGATCGAGCCGCTGGTGATGGCGCCGCATTCCGAGCGCGGCGGCTACATGGTCGACGGCGACGCCGACAAGATCGTGACGCTGGTGCGGCTGGCGCGCGAAATGGGCGCCGACGTCGTCAAGGCCGACCCCACCACCCACACCGCCGACTTCCACCGCGTGGTGCAGGCGGCGCGCTGCCCGGTGCTGGTGCGCGGCGGCGGCCGCGAAGACCTGCGGCAGGTGTTCGGCCGCTCACGCGAACTGCTGGACCAGGGGGCCGTCGGGCTGGTGTATGGCCGCAACGTATACCAGCACGCCGATCCCTCGGCCGTGGTGCGGGCGCTGATGGCCCTGATCCATGACGACGCCGACGCCGCGCGCGCCTGGGATATCTACCAGGCGGGCGGCGGGCGCTGAACGGCCAGGGTAAGCCGGCGCGATGGCGCCGGATATCCCCCTTTTTGGCAATAGTCCTGTCATGGGCGGCACGCTACCCTTTTCGCACCCCTGGACGGAGGTGCCATGAAGCTGCCGATCGAACTGCTCGCCAAGGCCGTCGCCGCGTTCCCCAAGCGGGCCGACGAGATCACCGCGCTACGCCAGCGCAATGCTGCCGAATCCGCCCGCCAGCTGGACGGCCCCGAGCATTTCGCGCGGCGTCGCGCCATGATCGCCGCCACCGCGCGCGAAAGCGCCGATCTGGCGTTCGAGCGCTATATCGGCAGCAACGACCTGCTGCCCAGCAATTACCTGTTGTCGGGCTACCTGCACGCAACCTCGGTCGGCCGCATCCGCTACCTGGACAGGACCACGCGGCGCACCGCCTACGCCACCGGCTTCATGGTGACGCCGGAACTGATGATCACCAATCATCATGTCTTCCCGGTATCCACCGCCGCCGAATTCGCCGCCTTCGCCGAAGACGCGGCGATCGAGTTCGGCTACGAATACGACCTGCTCGGGCGCCGCCAGGAACCCGTGGCGTATGCCCTCGATCCCGAGACCTTCCTGCATACCCATGCCGCGCTGGACCTGGCCGTGGTGGCGGTGCGGTCCATGGACGTGAGCGGCCAACGCCGCCTGGCCGACCAGGGCTACCTGGTGCTGGACGGCACACTCGGCAAGGCCGGCGCCGGCGACTACGCCACCATCGTGCAACACCCCGACGGCCGCGAAAAACAGGTGGCGCTGCGCAACAACGAGATCGTCGACAACAGCCTGGCCGACGTCCTGATCTACCAGAGCGATACCGCGCCCGGCAGCAGCGGCGCGGCGGTCTTCAACAACGAATGGCAGGTCATCGCGCTGCACAGCGCCGGCGTGGCCAAACAGGACGGCGCGGGCAACTACCTGGACCGCGACGGCCAGGTCATCCCGGTCGAGAACGGCCGGGTCGACGAATCGCGCCTGGTATGGCTGAGCAACCGCGGCATCCGCGTCAGCGCCATCGTCGCCCACCTGCTGTCGCCCGCCAGCCAGGTGGACCAGCACCCATTGATCCAGACCTTGCGCAGCCCCGCCTATACCAACGCGCGGCCCTTCACTCGCGCGGCCCTGCCGCAACTGCATCCACAGGAACTGGGCCTGGCCCCCGCGCCCCCGGCGCCGGCCGCGCCAGGCCCGGCGCCGCTGGAGATCCGCCTGCGCATCAGCGCCGACCCGCCCGTCACGATCCAGACCCTGGCGGACAACGCCCCCGCCCGTCCACAGGCCTTCGAGAAGAAGCTCGAGGACGAGCAGGACTACTCCGCCTGCCTCGGCTATGACGACGAATTCATGGGCATCCGCCTGCCACTGCCCGCGCCCAATGCGGCCCTGCGCAAGAAGCTGGCGCGGCGCGGCGACGCCCCCGGCGACTTCGTGCTGAAGTACCACCACTTCAGCACGCTGCACCACGCCGTGCGGCGCGTGCCGGTGCTGAGCGCCATCAACGTCAATGGCAAACAGCGCTATGCCGAGCTGGACGACAGCACCCGCAAGGATCGCTGGCTGCGCGACAACCGCATCGACTACGCCGCGCAACTGGACGATGCCTGGTACGCCAAGAGCGGCTTCGACCGTGGCCACCTGTCGCGCCGCGAGGACGCCGAATGGGGCCCGACGATGGCCTTCGCCAAGACCGCGGCCGACATGACCTGCTCGTACGCCAACGCGGTGCCGCAGGTGCCGGCGTTCAACCGCGCGATCATGGGATACCACGGCCAGTGGGGCCGGCTCGAACAGATGCTGCTGGAACAGGGGGTGGCAGGCGAAAGCGGCAAAAGCGCGCGTATCTGCGTCTTCAGCGGCCCGATCTTCCTGCCCGGCGATCCGGTCTACCACTCGGTTCAGGTGGCGCTGAGCGGCTTCAAGGTGGTCGCCTGGTTCGACGCGCAGGGCGCGCTGCGCGCCACCGGCTTGCGCCTGTCACAGGAAAAGCTGGTGGATGGCATCGACTTCGAGGTGCTGCACTTCGACAAACTCTTCAAGTTGCAGCAAAGGCCCCTTGCCTGGATCGAGAACGCCACCGGCCTGGCGTTTGCGCAGGCATTGCGCGACGCCGACACCTATGACGGCGCGTCCGAGGCCGTGGACGATGCCGCCATCGAACGGCTGCTGTCCCTGCCCGAACGCCCCCGCGCCTGAGCGCCGTCTGCCCGGGGCCTCTAGCCCCCTCGGCCGCGCCACGCGATCAGCCACGCGCCCGCCCCCAGCAACGCGGCCACGCCGAACGTCACCGCCATCCCCCGCGCCACCGCCGCCGGCGCCGCCGTCAGGTCCGGCGCGCCCGCGCCCAGCGCGAACACCGCGCCCATCACCGAAGCGCCGATCACCAGCCCGAGATTGCGCGACAGGTTCAGCATGCCCGCCACCAGGCCGCGCTGCTGCGCGCCGGTGGTCGCCACGACCGCGGTGTTGTTGGCCGCCTGGAACGAGGCGTAGCCCGCCGTCAATAGCGCAATGGGCACGATGTATCCGGCCGCGCCGAACGCGACGGGCACGGCCGCCAACAGCGCCGCGCCCATGGCGACGGCGGCGAGCCCGGCGCGGCTGACGCGGCCGGCGCCAAGGCGGTCCACCAGCCTCCCTGCCGGCACGCCGCATAGCGCGCTGACCACCGGCCCCGCCGACATCACCAGCCCGGCCGCCGCCGCGCCCAGTCCCAGCGCCTGCGTCAGGTAGAACGGCCCCACCACCAGCGTCGCCATCATCACCGTCGACACCAGCGCGTTGGTCGCCAACCCGGCGCGCAGGCCCGGCCGCCGCAACAGCGCCGGGCGCAGCAGCGGCGCCGGCGCCCGCGCCTCGACCCACAGGAACAGCCGGCCGCCGACCAGGGCCGCCAGCAGCAGGCCGGCATTGAGCATGCCGAACCGGCCGCGCCCCAGCGTCATGGACAGCGCATAGGCGGCCAGCACCGCCGCCAGCAGCAGCGTGCCGGCCAGGTCGAAACGCGCCGGCGGCCCGTCGCGCCGCCGGTCCGCCGGCAGATGGCGGTATGCCAGGCCCATCGCCGCCAGGCCCAGCGGCAGGTTCAACAGGAAGATGGCGCGCCAGCCCGGCCCTGCGATCAGGGCGCCGCCCAGCGTCGGGCCCAGCGCCGTGCCCACCGCCGACATCGTGCCCAACAGCCCCATGGCGCTGCCGGCGCCGCCCTTGGGCAGCAGGTCGCCGACAAAGGCCATGGTCAGCGCCATCATCACCGCCGCGCCCATGCCCTGCGCGACACGCGCCGCCACCAGCTGCCACAGGGTGTCGGCCATGCCGCAGGCCAGCGACGCCAGCGTGAATACGGCGATGCCAAGCAACAACAGGCGACGCCGGCCCGCCACGTCGCCCAGCCGGCCCGCCCCCACCACGCAGGACGTGATCGCCAGCAGGTAGGCCAGCACGATCCATTGCGCCTGCGAAAAGGACGCGTCCAGCGCCCGCGCCAGCGTCGGCAGGGCGACATTGGCGCTGCTGGTTCCCAGCGAGGACAGCAGCATGGACAGCGCCAGCGCGGCCACAGCCCAGGCGGCATGGCGGCCGACCATCGGCGCGGGATTCGGTAAAGCGTGCGACATGAGGCTCTCGGGTCGAAAGGGGAATCGGAGACGGGCGGCGCACCAGGAGGCCCCTGACCCGTTGCAAGCCTCCCAGCGTAGGCGCGCGCCACGCATGGCGGAAGGCGCAGCATTTGCACTTTATCCATGCACCAGACGCCATCTCACGGCAACGCCGTGCTATGTTCGCGCCATGTCCCGTCCCGACCTGAACCTGCTGCTCACGCTCGACGTCCTGCTGACCGAGTGCAACGTCGCCCGCGCCGCGCGCCGCCTGCACCTGAGCCCGTCGGCAATGAGCCGGGCGCTGGCGCGCCTGCGCGACACCACCGGCGACCCGCTGCTGGTGCGCGCCGGCCGCGGCCTGGTGCCGACGCCGCGCGCCCAGGAACTGCGCGAACAGGTGAGCCGGCTGGTGCAGGAGGCGCAAGGCGTGCTGCGTCCGGCCGAACTGCTCGACCCGTCGCGGCTGTCGCGCCACTTCACGCTGCGCACCAGCGATGGCTTCGTGGAGTATTTCGGCCCGGCGCTGATCGCGCTCGCGCAGCGCGAAGCGCCCGGCGTGCGGCTGCGCTTCGTGCAGAAATCCGACAAGGACAGCGCGCCGCTGCGCGATGGCAGCGTGGACCTGGAGACGGGCGTGATCGGCGCCGCCAGCAGTCCCGAGATCCGCACCCGGGCGCTGTTTCGCGACCGCTTCATCGGCGTGGTGCGCGCCGGCCATCCGCTGGCCCGTGGCAAGGTCACGGCGGCGCGCTACGCCGCCGGCCAACACGTGCTGGTCTCGCGCCGCGGGCTCGACAAAGGCCCGATCGACGAGGGGCTGCGCGCGCTCGGCCTGGCGCGCGAGATCGCCGTGATCGTGGCCGGGTTTTCCGACGCCCTGTCGCTGGCGCGCGGTTCCGACCTGATCGCCAGCGTGCCCGAGCGCCATACCGGCAACCTGCGGGCCGGGATGCACAGCTTCGCGCTGCCGGTCGAGGTGCCGGCCCTCACCGTCTCGATGCTGTGGCATCCGCGCATGGATGCCGATCCCGCGCACCGCTGGCTGCGCGAGTGCGTGCGGCAGGTGTGCGCGGCCTGACGCCGCGCCGCGGCCCTGCGCTCGCGGATCGCCGCCCTCAATCTACCTACCCTCGCCACGCGCCGCGACGCGCATGCGGTGTTCGTCGGACGCTGAGCAGCAGACGGCCCCAGACGAACGAGCGCGCATCACCTCGCGCTCTGACCGAACTTTGCCCGGTAGGCGGTAGGACTCGTCAGTGCGATACGCCGGAAGTGCCTGCGCAGCGACTCTTCCGAGCCGAAACCTGCCAATTCGGCAATGCGGCCGATTGGCAAGGGAGTCTGCGCTTCCAGCATTTCACGGGCTGCTGCCACGCGCTCGCGCACGAGCCATTCGTAGGGTGCCATGCCGGTGGCGTCGTGGAATTGCCGTTGCAGTGTGCGCGGACTCATCGCCGCGCGTTCCGCGAGCGAGCGCAACGTGTGCGGCAAGGCGGAATGCTGACGCATCCAGTCCATCAACTTTGTCAGGCGCCCGCTCTCGTCGTGCGGCACGGGGCGAGGCACGAACTGCGCCTGTCCGCCCTCCCGATGCGGCGCCACCACAAGTCGCTGCGCGACCCGATTAGCCACGGCCGCGCCATAATCCCTGCGCACCAGATAAAGCAACATATCCAGCCCGGCCGCGGAACCGGCCGAGGTAATGACCTGGCCTTCGTCGACATATAGCGCATCTGGCTCGACGCGCACTTGCGGGTAACGCTGCCGCAGCATATCGGCATATCGCCAGTGGGTAGTCACCGTCTTCCCGTCCAGCACACCCGCGGCAGCCAGCACGAACACGCCGGAACAGATCGAGCAAAGCCGCGCCCCGCTCCGATGAGCCTTTCGAAGCCGTTTCAGCAGCGGCTCGGGCGGCAATTCGTCAGCATCGCGCCACCCGGGCACCACGATCGTGTCCGCAATGTCGAGCATTTTGAGCGAATAGGGTGCGGCGACCATGATTCCACCCGCGGCCCGCAGCGGGCCAGGCTCGATCGCGCAAACGGCAAAACGGTACCAATCCACACCGAGCTCAGGGCGTTCTAGCGCGAACAGCTCAGTCACGCACCCGAACTCGAAAGTGCACAGCCGATCGTAAGCGAGGGCAACGACGAGATGGTTTTTCATGGCGCAATATTACCGAATATTGTCTATCGCGCCACTTATCGGGACGGTCCGTGGACGCCAGAATGCGTCTCCTGGATTCCTTTTCCCAGGCGATTTTCATCCGACGATCCACTCAGGCTTAATCAAAATGTCGACTACCAACGCTGTCACCGCCATCCCCGCCGCCGCCCCCGCCGCCGCACTCTCCCACTTCCGCGCTGCGCTTCAGTTCGAAACTGATTGCTCCGACGTCGCCAGCGCGCTCGCAAGTGGCACGCCCGGCTTTATCCTGCTCGACGTGCGGGGTCCAGCCCTGTTCTCGCAGGGCCATGTGTCGGGCGCGATCAATCTGCCTCACGGCAAGATTGTCGAATCGAAGCTGGTGGACTATCCGGCCGACACACTCTTCGTCACGTATTGCGCCGGCCCGCACTGTAACGGCGCGACACGTGCGGCCTTGCGCCTCGCTCAACTGGGGCGACCGGTGAAGATCATGATCGGAGGGATTACAGGATGGCTGGACGAAGGCTTCAACTTGTCCGCGAATGAGGACTGAGATCGCACCGAGGGCACGCAACCAGGTGGTGGTCAGCATGACACGCTCAGGAACCCCAAAAAAAGCCGGGCTGCGCGAGTGCGTGCGGCAGGTGTGCGCGGCCTGACGCCGCGCCGCGGCTAGGCGCGCGGGACGGCCCGCCCGGGCCAGCGCCATGACTGTTCGCGGAATTCCTGCGGCGGCATGTCGTAGGCGCGGCGGAACGCGCGGGCAAAGTCCGATGCGCTGCCGAACCCCAGCCCATAGGCGATTTCCATCACCGTCAGGTGCGGGTAGCGCGCCAGTTCCTCGGCGGCCAGGCGCAGGCGCAGCTGGCGGATGTAAGCCCCCAGCCCGCCTTCGTGCTGGAACAGGCGGTACACCGTGGGACGCGGCAGGCGCAGCGCCTGGATCACCGATTCCGGCGTCAGCCCGGCCTGGTGCAGATTGGCCTGCACGTAGCGCCGGACCTCCGCGACCATGGCCGCCCGCCCCGCCGCGCGCGCATTGCCAGCCAGGCGCGCGTCCTTGCCGAAGGCGGCCAACAGCAGCCGCACGCAGGTGATGATGTCGGCCTGCGCTTGCCGCGCGTCCAGGCCGCGCATCGTTTGGCCCAGCGCCGCCACCTGGCCGATCGCCAGCGGCAGCAGCGGCATGCCATCGTGCAGCGTGCGGCCGTGGATCGCCTGCGGATCGGGAAACACCTCCTGCACCAATTCCGTCGGCACGAAAAAGGTCAACATGCGACAGGCGTGGCGCCACAGCCGCACCGGCTGGCCCAGGTCCACCGCCAGCACCCGCGCCGCGCCGCGCGCATCCGGCGGGCGCGGCGCGTTGCGCAGCGTCACGTCGTCCACCCCGCCTTCCAGGAACACATGGAAGGCGAAGTCGCGGATGTTGTCGCGTGAAATGCGCACCAGCGAACGTTCCAGCCGCAGGGCGTCGGAACGGCAATCGGTGAACATCAGCCCGCCGATGCGGTAGCGATCGATGGACGCGTTGAAAGGCTGGCGCAGCGCGTCGCGGTCGGGCAGCACGTCGACCACGTGCCCGACCTGGTCGCGCCATGCCAGCAGGCGGCGTTCGGGGGCCTGCGCCGCCACGTCGAAATGATGGTGGGCGATGGCGGGAGGCATGCGCGGCGGTTGGCCGGCCGGATAAGCACTTGGGTTCATGCTTGCATGGGTGCCGCGCGGATGGCGCGGACGGGGCGCGTCAAGTATGACAAAAAGTAAATAACCGGCAGACCCCGGAAAACTGAGACGCGCGGTATAGCCACGAGACTAACAGTATCTAAGCTTGCCAGGAGATTCCGCAAGACGTACGCGGACTCGGGCCGAAGTACCGCAAGCAAGCGGGGCGCCGCGCCGGCCCGGCCGGCACGGCGCCGCACAGCGACTTTGCGCATTCCCCTTCGCGGGGAATGCGCATTTTTTTAACGCCGGGGGGCTCCCAGGACGCCCGTTCGGTCCGGCGCGGCCTCCGGGAATACCCGTGTGGCGCGCGCGGAACAGCTACCATACCGGCTTCGCTGTCATCCCCCGCTGTCGTTTCGCCATGCCTTCCCTGACTTTCCGTTCCCCCACCCTGGCCGACACCGATCGCTGCTTCGCGATCGAAAGCACCGCCTACGAAGGCGACGAGGCCGCCACCCACGCCAAGATCGCCACCCGCATCGCCGAGTATCCGCAGGGCTTCCTGCTGCTGGAGGAGGATGGCGCCATCGTCGGCTTCATCAACAGCGGCTGCGCCCACGACGTGGTCATGTCGGACGAGGCCTTCAAGGAATTGGTCGGCCATGACCCGGCCGCGCCCAACGTGGTGATCATGTCGGTGGTGGTCGATCCGGCGCACCAGGGCAAGGGCCATGCCGCGCGCTTGATGCACCGCTTCATCGACGACTGCCGCCGCCAGGGCAAGCAGACCATCCACCTGATGTGCAAGGAACGCCACGTCGAGCTGTACCGCAAGCTCGGCTACCGCTACGTGCGGCCGTCGCCGTCCGACCATGGCGGCATGGCCTGGCACGAAATGGTGATGGCGCTGTAGCGGCCGGGGCGGCGCCCGCCCCCTTGGCCGCCCAAGCCTCAATCCAGCTGGATCCTGGCGCTGTCGATGATCTGCTTCCAGCGCCGGGTTTCCTCGGCCGACAACCTGGCCAGGTCCTCGCTCGTGCCCGGATACGGCACCGCGCCCTGCTCGGCCAGCTGCCCCACCAGCGTCTTGTCGTTGGCGATGGCCAGTATCGTGTCCTGCAACTTGCGCAGCACCTGCGGATCGGTCCCTGCCGGCGCCATCACCCCGTACCAGGACTCCACCACCGCGTCCTTGACCCCGGCCTCGGCCAGGGTCGGGATATCGGCGATGGCATCGCTGCGCTTGTCGCTGGCCACCGCCAGCACCCGCACCTGCCCCGACTTCACGTACGACAGCACATTGGGCAGGTTGGCGAACAGCACCTGCACCTGTCCCGACAGCAGGTCCGACGTGGCCGGTCCGGCGCCGCGATACGGCACGTGCTCGAAGCGCGCGCCCGAGCGGAACATGAACAGCTCTCCGGTCAGGTGGTTGACCGAACCGATGCCGGCGGACGCCATGTTCAACTTGCCGGGATTGGCCTTGCCATAGGCCACCAGCTCGGCCACGGTCCTGGCCGGCGCATCCCTGGACACCGCCAGCACATTGGGCACCGTCGAGAACAGCGCCACCGGCGCGAAGTCCTTGTCGGCGTTGTACGGCAGGTTCTTCGATATCAGCGGCAGGATCGACTGCTGCCCCATCGTCGCCAGCAGCAGCGTGTAGCCGTCCGGCGCCGCCTTGGCCACGAAGTTGGCGCCGATGCTGCCGCCGCCCCCGGGCTTGTTCTCGACGATCACCGTCTGCCCCAGCGCCTCGGACATGCGGTTGGCCAGCAGGCGCCCCATCAGGTTGACGGTGCCGCCCGGCGCGAACGGCACCACCATCGTGATCGGCTTGCCTGGATAGTCCTGCGCGGCCTGCGCGCCCGGGCTGGCAAACAGGGCCGCGGCCAGCGCCACGGCGAATTTCGGTATTGCCTTGAACATATCGGTATTCCCCTTGGTGTGATTTATACGGCGTGATGGGCGCGGCGTCTCAGGTGGCCGCGCCGGTTTCGGTATCGACCAGGGCCGCCACGCGGCGCTGCAGCGCGGCGTGCGCCGCAGCGCTACGCTGGCGCGCGGCGTCGATGGCGGCCTGGCGCAGGTCCAGCAGGGTCTGCTGCTCCCGCAGATGCGCGCGCACCGATTGCGGCGCCGGCCCGCCGAGCGACAGGCGCGCGGCCACGTTGCGCACCGGATCGAGGCAGGCGGCGACGTCGTCGGCCGCCAGCGCCACCGGCCGGCCCAGTTGTTCCCGCGCCGCGGCCGAGATCATCGGCGGCGTGATGGCGCGCGCCGGCAGCCCCTGCTCCAGGGCCTGCCGCACCACCGCGCCGATGACGTGGTGCGCGTCGCGGAACGACATGCCGGCCTTGCGCACCAGCAGGTCCGCCAGATCGGTCACGGTCGAGAAATCGTCCGCCGCGCGCGCCGCCATGCGCGCGCGGTCCGGCTCGACCTGCTCCACCAGCAGCTGCATCAGTTCCAGCGCCTTGAGCGCCTCCTCGCACGCTTCCCAGCAGGTACGGGTGCTTTCGCGGCTGCTGTCGCCGGAGTGAGTGAAATGCGTGGACTTGACCGTGGACAGCGCCGCGCCGGTCAGGCCGATCAGGTGCCCGGTCTTGCCGCGCAGGTATTCCAGCACCGCCGGGTTCTTCTTCTGCGGCATGATGCTGGAGGTGCTGGCGATGCTGTCCGGAAACGACAGGTAGCCGAACTCGGGCGTGGACCAGATATAGAAATCCTGCACCATGCGGCTGCAGGTGACCATCATGATCGACAGCGTCGCGCTCAGCTCCAGCGCGAAGTCGCGCGACGCCACCCCGTCCAGCGCATTGGCCAGCGGCGCGCTGAAACCGAGCATGGCGCTGGTGGCGGCGCGGTCGATCGGAAACGACGTGCCCGCCAGCGCGCAGGCCCCCAGCGGCGAGGCGTCCGCCGTTTCCAGCGCGTGCGCCAGCCGGCCGATATCGCGCGACCAGGCATCGACCAGCGCCGACAGGTAATAGCCGTAGGTGATGGGCTGCGCCGCCTGCATGTGGGTGTAGCCCGGCATGACCCAGTCGGCATAGCGTTCGGCCTGGGCCAGCGCGGCGCGCGCCACGCCGATCAGCGCGGCGCCGATGCGGGCGGCGAAATCGCGCGCCCGCATGCGGTCGATGGTGGCGCCGATGTCATTGCGGCTGCGCGCGGTGTGCAGGCGGCCGCCCAGTTCCTGGCCAACGGCCTTGATCAGGTGCGCCTCGTAGTTGAAATACGCTTCCTCGCGCGCCGGGTCCAGTTCCACCGCGTGCGGACCGTCGACCTGCATCTTGAGCAGCGCCCGCGCCAGGCGCTGTGCGGCGTCGTGATCGAGGATGCCCTGCTCGCGCAGCATCAACAGGTGCGCCAGGTTGATCTGGGTGAGCATCTCGAAGTTGGCGAAGAACTCGCGGTTCAATCGCGGCAGGAAAATATGCTGGAGCACCTCTTTGGCCAGGGGTTGCTTGAGGCGGGCGCTGACTTTGGATTCCATATCGGTCCAGGGATACAGGGGCTGAAAACCGTAGTCTCCCGCCGGGCCAATTCATACGTCAAATCAGATATTTACGACTTCTCATACAAAACTGATATGATTTGAATCATGAATTTCAAGCAAGTCGAAGCCTTCCGCGCGGTCATGATGACGCGCTCCATGACCACCGCGGCCGGACTGCTGCACACCTCGCAGCCGAACGTCAGCCGCTGGATCGCGCTGCTGGAAAAAGCGCTGGGCTTCGTGTTGTTCCAACGGGTCGGCACCCGCATCATTCCCACGCCCGAGGCCGAGGCTTTCTACGCCGACGTCGAACGCGCCTTCATCGGCCTGGAATCGCTCAACGACAGCGCCAGCTCCATCCGCCGACGCGGCACCGGCCTGTTGCGGGTTGGCGCGGTGGGCTCCATCACGCAGTGCGTGCTGCCGGACGCCATCGTGCTGCTCCGCCAGAAGTTCTCGGACATCCC
This sequence comes from Achromobacter sp. CSND-B12, assembly GCF_052906545.1. Taxonomy (NCBI): domain Bacteria; kingdom Pseudomonadati; phylum Pseudomonadota; class Betaproteobacteria; order Burkholderiales; family Alcaligenaceae; genus Achromobacter; species Achromobacter sp. CSND-B12. Next base: position 192,806 of record NZ_JBREGJ010000001.1, read on the forward strand.
CGTGGTGGTCAACACCGGGGGCTCCGACGTGGTCGCCAAATGGCTGGCCACCGGCGTCTGCGACATCGGCTTCTGCTCGCTGCATACCGACCTGCCCGGCCTGCGCTACGAGCGCATCAACACAGCCCATGGCGTGGGTATCGTGCCGCGCGGCCACAGGCTGGCCGGCAAGAGGCGATTGACGCCCGCGGACTTTCGCGACGAGAACTTCATCTCGCTGCCCGCCGGCAGCTTCAACCGCGCCGCCATCGACCGCCACTTTCCCGACGACACCCGCGTGCTGTCTATCGAAACGCCCTACGCCACGACCATCTGCGGCATGGTCGCCAAGGGCCTGGGCGTTTCCATCGTCAACCCCGTGGTGCCGCGCGCGCTGGGCATCGCCAACCTGCGCGAAATCCGCTTTTCGGAAAAGGTCGAATTCCACAGCTACGCCGTCACCTCCGACCATTTCCCGGTCAACACGCTGGCGCGGCGCATGGCCGACTGCGTGCGCGACACCTTCGCCGCGCTGGGTCGGCCGGCCACCGCGGCCTGACACGGCCGCCGGCGTCAGGCCGCGCGCCGCCGGCCCGCCACGAATCCATGGTGGCGCGCCCGCCAGGCCACGGCCAGCGCGACCGCCAGCAACACCACAATGGTGCGCGGCAAGGCCGGCGCCCCCGCCGTCTCCAGCACCACGCCGCCGATCGCGCCGCCGGCGGCGAACGCCAGGTTGAACACCGTCACCAGCATCGATTGCGCCACGTCGGCCCCGTCGCCCGCAGCGTCCGCCAGGGCGGTCTGCAGCAGCGTCGGCGCGCCGCCGAAGCTCAGCCCCCACAGTGCAATGGCGGCAAACACCGCGCCCGTCGACGTTGCGCCGTGTCCCAGGGCCAGCGCCACCAGCGCAAACAGCGCCAGGCTGGCCAGCACCAGCGGACGCAGTCCGCGATCGACCAGCATGCCGGTCATCCAGATGCCGCCCAATGACGCCACCCCGAACACCAGCAAGACCGCATCGACCCGCGCCGCCAGTCCGAACGCGGCCATCAGCGGCGCGATATAGGTGTACAGCGTGTAGTGCGCCAGGATCCACGTCAGGATCACGGCCAGCACCGGCCGCACGCCCGGCGTGCGCCACACCTGGCGCATCGGCATCCGCCGCGCCGCCGCCTGGCCGGGATAGTCGGGCACGCGCCGCGCCACCCACAACATCAGCGCCAGGCTCATCCCCGACAACACGCCAAAGACCGCGCGCCATCCCGCCAGGGCGCCGAGCCAGGCGCTCAATGGCACGCCTAGCGCCAGCGCCAGGGGAATCCCCACCATCGCCACCGCCATCGCGCGCCCCTGCAAGGCCGGCGCCACCATGCGCCGCGCATAGCCCGCCAGCAGGCTCCACGCCAGCCCCGTCGCAATGCCCGCCATGAAGCGCGCGCCCAGTGTCAGCGCGTAGTACGGCGACCACGCGGTAATGGCGTTGCACAGCAGGAACCCGCCCACAGCCAGCAGCAAGGCGGCGCGCCGCCGCCAGCCGCGCATGGCGATGGTCAGCGGAATCGCCGCCAGGCCCGAACCCAGCGCGCACAGGGTCGCCAACTGCCCCGCCCAGCCCTGCGACACGCCGAAGTCGCGCGCCATCTGCGGCAACAGGCCGGCGGGCACGCTTTCGTTGGCGGTCGCGATGAAGCTGCACATCGTCAGGGCCAACAGGCCCGCCAGCGGCAGCCGTGCGGTAGTGGGGGTGGCTGTGGCGGGGTTGGCGGTGCTGCCCTCCAACGCCGCCGATCCGGACATCTCGCTCATGAGTCGCGCTCCTTGCATATGAAAGACGCGACAGTCTGGAGCTAACCATCAAATTTGATAATTAGCCTAGAATTTGAAGGATCTTCAAATCTGGATTTCAAATGGCGACCGACAGATTGGGCGACATGCGACTTTTCGTGGAAACGGCGGCGGCAGGCAGCCTGTCGGCGGCCGGCCGCAAGCTGGGGCTGTCGGCCGCGGCGGCCAGCGCGCGGCTGATCAAGCTGGAATCCGCGCTGCGCGCCAGGCTGTTTCACCGCAGCACCCGGCAGTTGCGCCTGACCGAGGAAGGCCGTGTCTACCTGGCGCATTGCGAGATCGCGCTACGCGCCATCGACGATGCCGAGGCCGCGCTGCAGGCGGGCCAGCAGGCCGTGCGCGGCAAGCTGCGGATTTCGGCGTCGGCCGACTTCGGCCGCAACCTGCTGAACGACTGGCTGGAAGAATTCAGCGCGGCGCACCCTGACCTGAAGATCGCGCTGACGCTGTCGGACTCGCTGTCGAACCTGCTGCACGACGACATCGACCTGGCGATCCGTTTCGGACGGCCGCAGGATGGCGCCCTGGTCGCGCGCCATCTCGCCCCCAACTGGCGAGTGCTGTGCGCCTCGCCCGACTACATCGCCCGGCGTGGCGCGCCGCGCACGCCCGAAGACCTGGCGCGGCACGATTTCATCGTGCTGGTCACCGCCGCCGGTCCGCTCAACCAGTTCCATTTCATCAAGAACGAAACCGCGGCCAGCTTCACCGTGCCGCTGGAGCGCGCGTGGGAAACCAACGACGGCGCGCTGGCGCGCCAATGGGCCATCGCCGGCCATGGCATTGCGCGCAAGACCATCTGGGATGCCGCCGACGACCTGCGCGCCGGGCGCCTGAAGGTGCTGCTGCCCGACTATCGGGTAAGCGAGGATGGCGTGCATGCCGTATTCCACGGCACCCGCTACATGGCGCCGCGGGTGCGGCGGTTGCTGGACTTCCTGGTGGCGCGCTTCGCCGATGCCGGCGCGGCGTTGACGCGCGATTTCGATATCGAGGCGGGCCGGCCGCGCCAGCCGCCGGACGTCGCCGGTCCCGTGGCCTAGGCCTGCGCGCGCTGAAAGCGCCTCGCACAGCGCACTAGTCCAGCTTGCTCAGCACGCGCGACAGCACGCGCCGGGCGTCGGACAGGTTGTCGGCATCTCCGGGCCTGGATTCGACATCCCGCATCAAGCCCATCAGTTGGGCCTTGCTACGGGCCAGCCGCGCCTCCAGCGATTCGATCTCGCCCACCTTGCGCCGCAGGGCGGCCAGCAGCGCGTCATGATTCCAGTCGTCGCCCGTCGCAGGCAGCAGCACGCGGATCTCGTCCAGGCTGAAACCGACCTGCTGCGCGGTGGTGATCAGTTCCAGCGCCAGCATCGCCTCGGGAGAAAACGTGCGGTAGCCGTTGGGCCGGCGGGCCACCGTCTGCAGCAGCCCCGCGCTTTCATAGAAGCGGATACGCGACGGGGTCAGTCCGGTGCGCTTGGCCAGTTCCCCGATATTCATGTCCTTGTCCTTCTCGGTAACGATCAATGGGATCGCGGCGGGCGACCGCCGCGATACGGTCCGGGCCGCGCCTGGCGGCGCCGGACCGACGGCCAGCCCTACTTGGCGGGCGCGGACGCCGGCGCTGCCGCGGGCAGCTTGTTGGGCGGCACCACCGGGCCGGCGGGCAGCGGCATGACGCCATCAGGCTTGACGAAGGTCAGGGTTGCCACGTAGCCGACGGCATCGTAAGGCTCGGCCCCCTTGGCGCCCTGCCGCTCGCCCGGCGTCTTGTCGATATGCATGGTGCGCAGGACGTATTGCGCCTTCCACGGCAGGTCGAAGCGCGCCTTGCCTTGCGCGTCAGTGTAGGCCGTTTTTTCCCAACCGGAATCCACCATCGCGACCAGCTTGGCCTTGGGCAAGGGCTGGCCTTTCAGCACCACCTGGAATTCACCTGCCTGGCCGGTTGGCACGATATCCAGCGTCAGCTTGGGCGCCACCGCGGCGGACGGGTTGGCGACATAGCGCGCGCTCATGTGGAACCAGGCATTTATCGATTCACCGCCATGCTTGAACTTGCGCAACGTGTCCATGGGGCTATCCAGCACCAGGCTCTCGTTGCCGCTGGCCTTGCCCGACAGCGTGAAGCCATCGGCGGTCTTGGTGACCGTCAACGGCGATTCGCCCTTGGCCGAGACCAGGCTCGCCGACATCTTGCCGAAGCCATCCAGGTAGCCAGGCGAGGCCTCGCGCAGGTTCTCGGCGAACTCGCCGAAACGCGCAATGGCGGACTTGCCGCCGGACTGCTCGATCCAGACTTGATGGGCTTGCGCGGTGGCGGTCAGGCACAGGGCCGCGATCGCCAGGGATAGGGTCTTCTTCATGGAAAGCTCCGGAAAGTGAGGAACGGGGTTGAACAGCTCCCCCCTCCCGCCTGCCCGCGGCTTGCCCGCAAATCGGCCCGAGGCGTCGGGACGATCGAAGATGTTGGCACCGAAGATGTTTGCGCCGAAGACGCTTGCACCGCAGAGGTCCGCACTCGTGCGGCCATGAATTCTGGCATTCGAAGGCTATCCACAAATAACAACGAGAATCGCCCTGGATTATGTGGAACGACCCGGCGATGTCAAGAACACGCGGTGGACGGCAACGACGGCCGATCCGCTCGCGCAGGCAGCCACGACACGCGGTTTTCATTGGAACGATGGCTGCGCGCCGGGCGCGCCTGACCCGCGCGGGACGACCAGGAAGCGCGTCGCAAAATCGGACTGCGCGTCAGCGGTCCACGACCGTCATCAGGCCGAGTCACCCCGCGCTTGAAGGCCTGGCGCCTCGATCGCCGCAGCCAGCTTCGCTCACGCGTGGCAGGCCAGCGTCCGTACCGTGTCGCCCGCCCCCGCCGTGTCCGGCCACCTGAGGACGAAACGGGCGCCGCCCAGCGGGCTGTCGCACACACGGATGCTGCCCCCGTGGCTGGCCGCCACGCGCTGCACGATCGCCAGGCCCAGGCCGGCGCCGCCGGTGCCCCGGTCGCGGCTTTCGTCCAGCCGGATGAACGGTTCGAATACCCGCTCCCGGTCCGTGGGCGGGATGCCGGGGCCGTCGTCGTCGACGATCAACTCGAATCCGCCGTCACAGGTGGGCAACAGCGCCACCTCGACCCGCTCGCGCGCATAGCGCACGGCGTTCTGCACCAGGTTCGACAACGCCCGCGTCATGTTGCGCGGGTGCAGGCTCACGTGCGGCGGATGGCCATCGCGCACGCTGCAACGCACCTGCCGCGCCTCGGCCTGGTGCTCGATCTGGGCCAGCGCTTCGCCCAGCCAATCGCGCGCATCCACCGTGTCCAGCTGGGTGGCCTCTTCGTTGGGCCGCTCCAGGCGCGCATAGATCAGCAGTTCGCCCACCATGCTTTCCAGCTCGGCGATGTCGGCGCGCATGTCCTGGAAAGTCTGGCGGTGGCGGGAACGCAGCTTGCCGCGGTCGACGATGTCGAGCTCGAACGACAGCCGCGCCAGCGGCGTGCGCAACTCGTGCGAGACCGCGTTGGTCAGGCTGCGCTGGTTGTCGATCAGCGCCGAAATGCGCTCGGCCATGTGGTTGAAACTCTCGCCGACGTGGCGGATGCCCGAGACCCGCGACAGGCGCACCCGCCTGCCGAGATCGCCCTGGCCCATGCCGAGCGCGGCATTGCGCAAGGTGTCCAGGTCGCGCCAGACCGGCAGCGCCCACAGCAACAGGAACGCCGTCGCCATGATCAGGGTCAGCATGGTCCAGGCGCCCCACGTCATCAGCTTGTCCAGCATGCCGTCGCCCGGCAGGCGCAGTTCCAGCCATTGCCGCGGCGCGCCCGGCAGCGGGATCAGGTAGGTGTTGTATTCATCGCGCATGATGAAGCCGGCCTGCTCCATCTGCTGGCGTTCGCGCTCGTCCGGGCGCACCGCCTCCCAGGGCAACAGGCGCAGGTCGGCGCCATAGTGCGGCAGCAATTCCTCGCGCAGGAAGGCTTCGCGCGCCTGCGGCGCCACTGGATCCAGCTCTTTGTGCAGGGCATGCACCTGGCCGCGTATCGAGCGTTCCGCCAGATCGTCCAGCCTGGGCGAAAACAGCGTGACGAGTCCCTTGTCGACGACCTGGAAAGCCGCCGTCAGGCTGATGACGGCCACGACAAAGAGACGCAGGATGAATTTGAGCATGGCGTTGGACGGGGAGCGGGCACCGGCAGCTTACGCACAAAACCGGCGGCATTCCGCCGCGCTTTGTACGAGATATGTGAAAACAAGTGAAAAAACGCCGGGGCCCACGGCGCCCCCGCCCGCCCTGCATCGCGCGTCAGCGGCGCGGGCGCAGTCGCTTGAAGGTCAGCGAGGCCTGGGCGCACAGGCGGGTTTCGCCGCGCTCCACCACGTACACCTGGGCGTCGAAAAACGCGATGCTCTTGCTGTGCGACACCACCTGCGCCACGCAACGGATCGTATCGCCCGCGGCGGGCAGCAGGAACGCAGTCTTGAATTCCAGCGTCGCCATATCGTCGCCCTCCTGGCCGGCGCCGCCGTCGATCAGCGTCAGCGCCGCATAGCCCGCCGTGGCATCCGCCACCATGGCGACGATGCCGCCCTGCACCGCGCCGCGGTGATGCAGCAGGGCGGGCACGATCCTGGCCGATGCCTGGCAGCGCCCGCGCGCCAGATCCTCCAGGCACAGGCCGACGTGGCGATAGGCCGGCTCGTCGGCGAACTGCCGGGCAAGCAGCCGCATCCGGTCCGGATGCAAGGCCGGCTGCGCCTCGGCCGGCGCCGGGCGCCCGTGCGAAAGCGACGCCGGATGGGCGTGGATGACCTCGATCATGGAAAAAGCCTCTTCGATCCTGATGGGAGATCGAGTATTGGCCATGCGTACGCCGGCGTCTTGAACGCTAGTGACATCGACACCGTCCACGTGCCGCCCCGCGCCGGCGCCGTGTCAGCCAGCCGCCTTCCCCCGCCCGGAGCGGGCCCGGCATGCCGCGCCAGTCAGTCCAGGCCGCGCTTGCCGGGCGCCCAATAGGCCTTGGCCATGATGCGCGCGCCCGGCACGCCCTGCGCGGCCAAGGTCCGGCGCAGCCGCTGGATCGACGGCGCCCTGCCTGTCAGGATGTAGCCGCGGTCGGCGCCGGCAAGCACGGGCAGGCGGCGCGCGATCGCGTCCAGTTGCCCGTCGTCGCCGCAACGTTCGAACAGTTCGACCGCCTCCAGCCCGAGCCGTCTCGACACCGCCCGCGCCTCGGCCAGCGCCGCCACTTCGAGCAGGCAATGCGGCGCGTCGGCGGCAAAGTGGCGGCTGATCGCGTATGCCAGGCCAAGCGAAGTCTCGTCGCCAAGCAGCACGCAACGTCCCTGCACGCGGCCCGGATCGAGCGAGGCGCGCGGACCGAAGACGTCGCATTCGTCGCCCGGCGTCACCTGCCGCGCCCATGCGCTGCCCGGTCCGCCGCCGTGGCAGCACACCAGCAGCCGCGTGCGCCCGGCCACCGCATCCCATTCGATCGGCGAATAGGTGCGGGCCACGAACGCCGAACCCATCGCGATCTGCACCTTCTGCCCCGGCCGCCACGACGCTTCACGAAACGCCGGGCTTTCCAGCGTGATCAAGCGAAAGCCCAGCGCCGGCGTCTCGGCCCGCGCCACCCGCGCGCGCGTCATGAATAGCCGGGTCAGCAGGCGGCTGACCCGGCCTGGCTCCGGCCTCGGATCGGTCATGGCGGTCATCCTGCATACACCGTGAATTCGTTGCCACGGCCCGGGTCGATCTCCAGCGGTTGCGACACGTATCCATTGGCCGGATCGCGCACGTAGTCGAGGTACTCGTTGTCGTGGTCCCACGCATTCTCGGCCAGGATCGGCGTACCCGGCTTCAAGCGCGGCTCGAGCAGCCTGAGCACCGGCAGATAGAGGCTGATCGCGCCGTCCAGCAACACCAGGTCGATCGGGCCGCCGACATCGGCCAGCGTCTCGCGGGCATCGCCGACGCGGATCTCGACCCCTTCCGCCAGCCCCGCCGCCAGCAGGTTGGCCCGCGCCCGCTCCGCCTTGGCCGGCTCCAGTTCGGTGCCGATCAATTGTCCGCCGCCCATGTCGCGCAGCGCCGCGGCCAGATGGATCGTCGACACGCCCATCGAGGTGCCGAACTCGACGATGCGCGTGGCGCGGCGACTGCGCGCGCATTGGTAGAGAAAGCGACCATAGGCCGCCGAAACGTTGAGGAAATTGCCGGCATAGCCGCGATACACGGCGCGCAGGTCGCGCCGCTCATCGGCCAGCGTACTGGCGATGGCTTGCGCGTACATCTGCCCGGCGTCCTCGTCCGGATTCGCGCCGAACTGATCCATCAGGCCCCGGTCGGCCTCGGCCGCCTCCTGGAAAAGGCGCCGCAGGGTCTGCGCGACGCGGTCGCTATCGAGTGCATTCATGAGTCGTCCTGTTGGGGTGCGGCGGCCCAGCGCCAGCCGTACCGTCATGGTAGGAAGCCTCGTACCTGGCAGCATTGGTAAACTACGCCATCAAATTCCATAATCCTGCCAACCTGCCGGCGCCCTCGGCTCCGGCGCCCCGCCATGCCCGTGCTGACCAACCTGGTCGATCCCGTCCAATGGTTCGACCCCGACCTCGTGCCGCGCCCGGTCGTGACCGTCGGCGCGGCCGGCATCGATCTGGCCGACCTCGACGAGCATGGCCTGGACCGGATCGAAAAGGACTTCCACCGCCACCGCAAGGGCCAGCTGCTGCTGTTGCTGCGCGGCGTGCTGACCTGCGAGATCGCCGGCAGCCTGTGGATCGTGCCGCCGCAGAGCGCCCTGTGGGTGCCGGGCGACCTGCTGCACAAGATCACCGCGGCCGGCACGATCGAGGTCTACGTCGCCTTCATCGAACCGGCCGCCGCCTCGGCGCTGCCCGCTGCCTGCTGCGCCGTCACCACCACGGCCCTGCTGCGCGAACTGGTGGTCCGCTCGGCCAGCCTGCCCCTGCTGTATCCGGACGACGGCCCCGCCGCGCATCTGGTGACCCTGCTGCTGGACGAACTGGCGGCCGCGCCCCTGGGCACGCTGCAACTGCCCATGCCCACCGACCGGCGCCTGCGCAAGATCGTCGACGCCCTCATGACCGAGCCGCGCGAACGCGGCACCATGCAGGGCTGGGCGCGGCGCGTCGGCCTGAGCGAACGCACGCTGGCGCGGCTGCTGATGCAGCAGACCGGCATGAGCTTCGGCCGCTGGCGCCAGCAGTTGCACCTGATGCTGGCCGTGAAATGGCTCAGCACCGGCATGTCGGTGCAACAGGTGGCCGACGACCTTGGCTATGAAAGCGCTGGCGGCTTCGTGACGATGTTCCGCAAGGCCCTGGGCACCTCGCCGGGCAGGTATATGGCGCAGCGGCGGCCGGCCGGCTGAAGCGAAAAGCGATGCAATGCGTTCCCGCGCCCCGGGGCCGTCAGGTCACAATGCCCGCAGGAATGCCACCAGGGCCGCATTGACGGCGTCGGGCGCCTCCTGCTGCAGCCAGTGCCCCGCCTGCGCAATCACCTGCGAACCACGCAGGTCCGGCGCCAGCAGGGGCATGGCGTCGATGATCTGCCGCATTCCCGGAATCGCCAGACCCGTGTCGTATTCACCGACGAGATACAGCGCCGGCACCTCGATGCGCAACCCCGCGAAGGCCGCTTGCGCTTGCCAGTTGCCATCCAGGTTGCGGTAGTAATTCAGGCCGCCCCGAAACCCCGACCGCGTGTAGGCCTGGACAAATCGCTCCAGATCCGCCGCGCCGAGCCAGGGCGGCAAGGCCGTCGGGTCTGTCAGCGAGTCCAGCAGCCCGCCTCCCCGCGGCACCATGCCGAACGGATTGGGCGTGCCACCATCGCGCGGTCCCATCGCCCCGGAGGCGCAGAAGTAGATCTTGCGCAACGTCGCCGGGATATCGCGCTCGAACTCCGCTTCGGCCACGCCCGGCGCCGAGAAATAGTGCGTGTAGAACCACGCCTGTTCGTTCTGAGGAAACAGCCGGCTGGGCGCCATGGGCGCGCGTCCCATCATCGGCACCCCCAGCGCCGCCACCGCGCGGAACCGGTCGGGCCGGACCTGCGCCGCCTGCCATGCGATCGACGCGCCCCAGTCGTTGCCGACCAGCACGGCCTGCCGCTCCCCCAGGGCGTCGAGCAACCCGACCAGATCGCCGATCACGTCCAGCGCCGTGTACTGCCCCGCGTCAGCCGGGCAGTCGCTGGCGCCGTAGCCGCGCAAATCCGGCGCAACGGCGCGATAGCCCGCCTGCGCCAGCGCTTCGAGCTGGTGCCGCCACGCATGCGCGGTCTCGGGAAAACCGTGGCACAGGATCACCAAGGGGCCGGCGCCCTGCTCCACCACGTGAAGGCGGATGCCATTGGTCTCGATAAAACGTTGGCGGGGTTCAAGCATGCGGGCTCTCGATGGCAAGGGATTACACAATCTCTGGCCAAAAGAGTAACATCAAAAGTTGCACATTTTCAAACTGGGGTTCCATGCAACGAGACACCCGCCTGGCGCGCCTGCTGCACGTCCTGGTCCACATGCATTTGCGCGGCGGCGCCACCACATCGCAGACCATCGGCCAGATGCTGCACACCAACCCCGTCTTCGCGCGCCGCACGATGAGTGTGTTGCGCGATGCCGGCTTCGTCACCTCCACCGGCGGTCCGGGCGGCGGCTGGACGCTGGCCTGCGAACTGGATCGCCTGACCGTCGGCGATGTATGCGACGCCATCGCGCACGCCACGCTGTTCGCCTTGGGACCGGCGCAGGACAATGCGGCGTGCCCCGTGGAAGCGGCGGTGAACCGGCGTCTTCGCGCCGCGCTGGCGTCCGCGGAGCTGGCCTTGCTGCAGGCGTTCAGGGAAATGCCGCTGTCGGAGATTGCCGACGAAGTCCTGGCGTCGGGCGCGGGCCCCAAATCGAGCCGGCGATGACGACGCCGCGCCCTTGACGCGGGGTCACGCGAAGTCCGTCGCCTCGCCCGCCTCGCGCCACGCCTCGATATCCCTGCGCACCTGCGCCAGCTTCTGCTGCGCGAAATCGTGGGCGATCCTGCCCACGAACAGATGCAACGGCGGCTCGGCCATGCCGGCCACCCGCAAGATCAGCGCGGCCAGCCGTTCCGGGTCGCCCGCCTGCTTGCCGTTCATGCCGTCGCGATGCAGGTCCAGCGATGCCTGGGCCGCGGTGTAGTCGGCGATGCTGCGCCGGGCGATGACCAGGCTGTTGTCGTTCAGGAAGTCCGTGCGCACCGGTCCCGGGTACACCACGGTGGCCTTGATGCCCACCTCCGCGCCCTCGGCGGCCAGGGTCTCGGTCAGGCCGGCCAGCGCGAACTTGGTCGCCACGTAGCTGCCCCAGCCCGCATAGCCGCCCTGGAATCCGGCGATGGACGCGACGTTGAAGACATGCCCGCCGCGCTGTCTGCGCAGTTGCGGCAGCGCGTGGCGCAGCACGTGCAAGGGCGCGAACAGATTCACTTCGACATTGCGCCGCACCTCGTCGTCGTCCAGCGCCTCGAGCGTGCCCTGCTGGCCATAGCCGGCGTTGTTGACCACGCAGTCGATGCGGCCGAACGTGGCGATGGCGCGCTCGATCGCGGCCTGGACACTGGCCTCGGACACCAGGTCGACCTCCAGCGCCAGCAGGCGCGGATTGTCCTGGCCCAGCGCCTGGCGCAGGCTGGCCAGCGTGCGCGACGTGGCCGCCACGTTGTCGCCGCGCGCCAGCAATTGGCGCGCCAGGGAAAGCCCGATGCCGCGCGCGGCGCCGGTGATGAACCACGTTTGATTGCGCTGAGTGTTGCGTTGAGTGTCTTGCATTCCTGTACTCCCGGTTTGGTCGGATGACAGGACAGATGCTAGGCGCGGGCGGGCGGAGCGGATAGGCACAGCGCTATTGGATCATTGCCTATTCCTACTCGAACGCCATATTCTTTGACGAATCAGGAGCAAAATGATGCCTAAGACTCTTACCCAAGCGATAGCGCAATGACGGCACCGCAAGCCCTCCATGACCAGATGACCGCCCTGCTCGACCGGCTCGCCCCGCACGAGGGCTACACCCTGTCGCGCCTGGACGGCGTGCGCTTCATGCGCGCCAACCAGCCGCTCGGCCGCACGCCGGTGCTGTACGAACCCAGCATCGTCATCGTGTGCCAGGGCAGCAAGCGCGGCTACCTGGCCGACAAGGTCTATCGTTACGACGCGCAGCATTACCTGGTGCTGTCCGTGCCGCTGCCCTTCTCCACCGAGACCGACGCCACGCCCGAGGAACCCCTGCTGGCGATCCAGTTGCGGCTCGATCCGACCACCCTGGCCGACCTGGTGCTGTCGCTTGACGGCCACGACGGGCCGGCCGCGCCCGCCCCCACCGGCATCACGTCCACCCCGCTCGATCCCACGCTGGCCGATGCCACCTTGCGACTGCTGCGGGCGCTGGCCTCGCCGCTCGAAGCCAGGGTGCTCGGGCCGGCAATCGTGCGGGAGCTGTGCTTTCGCGTGCTGGTGGGCGAACAAGGCGGCGCAATCCGCGCCGCGCTGGCCAGCCAGGGCAACTTCGGCCGCATCTCGCGCGCGCTGCGCCGCATCCACGATGACTACAGCCAGCCCATGGAAGTGGCGACCCTGGCGCGCGAGGCCGGCCTGAGCGCGCCCGCCTTCCACGCGCACTTCAAGACCATCGCCGGCACCTCGCCCATCCAGTACATCAAGTCCATCCGGCTGCACCAGGCGCGCCTGCTGATGATCCGCGACAACCTCACCGCCGCCGCGGCCTCGACGCGCGTGGGCTACGAAAGCGCGTCGCAGTTCAACCGCGAGTTCAAGCGCCTGTTCGGCCGCAGCCCGGGCGAGGAAGCGCGCCAGATGAAGGCGATGTTCGCGCTATTGCCCGCGGCGCAACTGGAAGGCGTGGCGGCGACGCACTGAGCGGTCAGTAATCCCGCGCTTCGTCAAACCAGCGCTGCGCCTGCGCTTCGGTCACGCCCAGCTCGACCACCCGCGCCAGCTGGCTGAACTGCCACACGGCTTCGCCGATGTCCTCGCGCTCGGCGGTCTCGATGCCCTTCATGCCGTTGAAATGGCGCGCGAACACCTCGATGGCGGCTCGCGCCGCATCGACCGTGGCCGCCCCTTCAAGCGCCTGGCGGGCGGCGTCGTACGCGGTATTGGCCGCTTTCGCCATGCGGCCGCTCCAGGCGGAAAAAGGTCGGCCATACTCGGTTTGCCACCAATCCGGCTTGCGCAGCTTGCTGACCGAGCTATAGCCGGCCCACGGCCGCAGCTTCTCCCGCGCCTTCATCTGCGCCTTCAGCCACTTGCCTCCGGCGTCATCGATGTTGAAGCCGATGAACCGTTCCAGCGACGGCCAGGTGGCCAGCGCCGGCAGGCCTTCCAGGTCGGGAGCATGGCGGATCTCCAGGCTCTTCAGGCCGGGCAGCCGGGCCAGCGCGTCCCAATCGATGAAAGCGCCCCATAGCGAAAGGTGTTCCAGCGCGGCAAAGCGCTCGATCCCCCGCAGCGAAATCGCCTGCGCCACCGGCTCGCCATACAGCGCCAGGGTCGACACGCCCTGCAGCGCGCCCAGGTCGGGCAAGGCATACGGCGCCAGGCCGGGCCGCCGCCCCAACGCGGGATGCAGCGACAGCAGGTCCGGCAGCGCGCCCGACACGGTAATCCGCGCCAGATCGCCATGCAGGCCCAGGCGCGTGTCCCTGGGCAACACGATGTCCAGGTGGTCCGATACCGCCGCCAGGCGGATCTGGAGCATCTGGATCCTGGCCGGGCGCGCGTCGATCCGGCGCGCATCGGCAAACGCCGGCGCCCAGGAGAACTGCTCGATCGCGCGTTGCGCCGACCAGCCCACAAAGCCGCTGTCATTGCCGTGGTAATCGATATGGCGCGGCCAGGGCGAGCCGGCGGGCGTGGCGAACGGCTCGAACGCCGGCCAGAGGATCACGTCGTCGGACGCCACATGCAGATCCGCCTTCGCGCCCATGCTGGCCGGCCCGATGATCAGGTTGCCGCGCCCCGGCTCCCTGACGAGCACGTGACTGCCCGGCCCGGTCAGGCCCAGCAGGTAGCGGCCATCCCCCGTCACCGAACCCGCGGGTTGGCCGGACACATCGATCGGTTGGGACACACAGCACTCCTCTTGGTGGTCAACGAAGGTGGGGCAACGGACGCAGCCTCGTCGCGCGGCTCGCGCAACGCGCCGTCACAACGTCATCGGGGGCTGGTCTTCGATGCGGAAGGACAGCTCGCGCTGCCCCAGCAAGCCGGCGTCGACATACTCGAACTCGACCCGCTGGCCCGGCGCCGCGACCGGCCCGAGATGATAGACCCGATACATCACGCCGCCCACACGATAGTTCGGGATCAGCGACACCGTGGGCGAATTCGGCGTGCGCTGGCGATACGTCACCGCCTCCTCGACCACGCCGCGCACGCCATGCTTGCAGTGCGCGCGCTTGAGCCGCGGGCTGCGCATGCCAAGCACCCATCCCAGCAGCACGAAAACCATCGCCAGCAGGATCAAGGGCAGTAAAAAGAAACTCGCGGCCAGCGGCGCCAGCGCTGCCACGAAAAAGAACTTGCGCACGCCCAGTTCCTCGCGGCGCGCGTTGGCGCGGTCGGCGTCGCTGATCTCCTCGACGGACGTCCAGGCCTGGCCGCTCATGGGATAGTCCACCCGCAGCAGCAGCCCCGGCGCATCCGGCATCAGCGTCAGCACGTGCAGGCGCACCGGCAGGTCCGTCAGCGCCACCGCGGCGTGCGGCCGGGCGCCGCTGCGGGTATCGCCGGCGCCCTCGTTCCAGAACGGCACCGCCACTTCCACGCGCTGCTCGCCAAACGCATAGCTGACGCCCGGCCGCCCGGCCGGCCCGAAGCCGGTGAGGTGACCCGACAGGATCTGCTTGGGCACGCGCCCCCGGAGCGCGCGATCGATGCTGCGCCAGGCGCGCGGCAGTCGCAACAGCCGGCGTCCGAAGAAAAAAGCCGCCGCGCCCACCCCGGCGCCGATCAGCAGCAGCATCAGGCCATCGCCAGCGCGCAGCGAGCGCCAGTCGGACAATGCCAGCCCGAAGATCGTCAGCACCGTGCAGGCCAGCAGCAGGAACACGATCAGGCCGAATACGGCGGCCAGCCCCTTGCCCCGGCTGCATCGGCGCAGCAGCGCAAGGTCATCATCGGTCAGCGGGGCTTGCTCGATCCGCAGGGTATCGCCCATGCGTCAATACGTCGCGAAAGGCACTTCCACCGTCAACGCCTTGCCGCCCGCGGCCGGACGCAACGTGTAGGTGGCCACGCCGCCGTCATCGTCGGCCAGCGACGCATCCTTGCGCGATACGGCGTAGCGCTGGCCGCCGACCTCCAGCGCACCCCGCGCCGGCGCGCGGGCATCGGCCGGCACCAGCAAGCCTCCCAGCGCATCCACGCTGTCCGCGAATTCGTATGTGTCCAGCGCCCCCTCGGCGCGCAGCCGCTGCACGCGCGGCCGGTACGGCGCCGCGTCGAGGTTCCAGCCGTTGGTCAGATCGGTAATCCACGGGCCGGGAATGTCGTAGGTACCCTCCAGTTCGGCTTCCGTCACGGCTTCGCCTTGCACCACCAGGCAGCACACCACCTTGCCGGCCTTGGCGTCGAAAGCCGCCCACTTGCTCGCCACCGGCGCGGCGCTGGGCAGCATGGAAAAATGGTATTGCTTGTCGAGCTGAGAATCGGAAACCTTGCGCCAGGCGCCCACTTGCGGCGACTGGGCGAGGCAGGCGGCGGTCAGCAGCAGGCCTGCTGTCAGGACAATGGCGCGGGACACGGAATGGGTCATCTTGGGTAGCTTGTTCCAGACCAGGAAAAATCATCGAATCGGGGTCAGCGACGTAGTCTATTCCAAGTTGCCGTGTCCTTGGCTCGTGCCGTCGACGCCCCCCGCCCCGCTCAATCCCGGTCCGGCGCCCCCAGCGGAAAGAAGCCGCGGTACGGACGCGCCTCGTCGACCACCCGGGCGATCGACGGCCGCGCCAGCAGCCGGGCCCGATACGCCGCCAGCGCGGGAAACCGCCCGCCCATCGGATGCACCCAATCGCCATAGAACAGCGCCGGCGCCGCGGCGCAGTCCGCAATCGTGAAGCGGCCGCAGGCGGCCCACGGCCCGTCCTGCAATCGCGCCTCCAGCCAGGCATAACACCGCGCGATGACGCCATGCGCTTGCTCCACGCCGAACGGATCGCGGCTGTCTTCGGGGCGCAAGGCGTTACCGACGATGCGTTGCATCGGCACGTGCACGTAGTCGTCGAACACCTGCGCCATCATGCGCGCAGCCAGCGCCTCGCGCGGGTCCAGGGGCACGAGCGGCGCGCCCTTGCCGTGGTGCAGGTCGAGATACTCGATGACGGCATTGCTCTGGACCACCTCCGTGACGCCATCCACCAGGGCCGGAAACTGCCCGGTCGGCGCCAGCGTCGCGATGCGGGCCGCGTGCTCGGGATGATCCGGATCGATCATGCGGAACTCGAAGTCCACCTCGCGTTCATACGCCGCGATCAGCGCCTTCCAGGTGAAGGACGAAAACGGATGACCGTAGATCGCGACCGTCATGGCAGCGCTCCGCCCGCTTGAAGCAGCGTCTCGATCATGTCGAACTGCAGCCCGGTCCCATGGCGGCGCGACTCGACGCCGTCGTTGCCGTCCGTGAACACGATCTGCTCGGTGTACGCCACGCGCGTGGCATTGCCGGCCGGCTCGATCTCCAGGCTCGACAGCGTCACGGAATGCAGCCTGCCCGAATGGAACAGGTCATAGGCGTAGACCAGCCGGCTGGCGGGCTCGATCACGTGATAGCGCGCATCGAAGCACGACACCATGCCGCTCTCGTTGAAACGCCCTTCCAGCACCTCCCGGCCGCCCACGCGAAAGTCCATTTCGCGGCGCGACAGCGTCCAGCGATCCGGCGGGCCGGTGAACCACTGCGCCTTGACGCGCGGATCGGCCCACGCCTCGAAGACCCGCTGGGCCGGCGCGTTCCACGTGCGCCGCAGCGTGAACGTGCCATGGAAAAACGGCGTGAAAGTCATGATGTCTTCCCTCCCTGATCGGGCGCGGCGCTCAGCCCGCCCGGGTGATTGCCGGCTTCGCCTTCGAGCAATTGGCCGAGGCGGTCGAATCGGTCTTCCCAAAGCTGGCGACGCTCGCTCAGCCACTGCTCCACCCGCATGACCGCCTCGGCCGAAATCCGGCATTCGCGCGTGCGTCCGCGCTTTTCCGTGACGATCAGTCCGCTGGCTTCCAGCACCCGGACATGTTGGTGGATGGCTGCCAGCGTCGAGTCGTACGGCGCCGCCAGCTCGCTGACCGAAGCCGGACCGCGGGACAGGCGCTCGAGCATGCCGCGCCGCGTCGCGTCGGCAAGCGCATGGAAGGCCAGGTCGAGTTGGGATTGATACTCAAGCATTCGCTTAAGTTAGAGAGGACGACGCGGAAAGTCAAGTATTCACTTAAGTATTTTGGTCGCTGCCTGTCCGCGTCCCACCCGGCGCGTCCCCATACGCCACGCTCGGTCATATTGACATATCGGGAATTTCCGATATCATGCCCGCCATGGACCTGCTCGACGTCTTCAAAGCCCTCTCGAACCGCACGCGCCTTGAAATCCTGAAGGGTTTGAAGGACCCCGTGAACAGCTTCCCGCCGCAGGACGAAGGGGACGTGCATACGGTCGGCGTCTGCGTCAGCAGCATCCAGGAAGGCGTCGGACTGTCCCAGTCCACCGTGTCCGACTACCTGGCCACGCTGCAACGCGCCGGCCTGGTCGAAGCCACGCGCATCGGCTCGTGGACGTATTACAAGCGCAATGAAGCCACCATCCGCGCTCTGGCCGAGATCATCGGAAAAGAGCTGTAGCTGGCGGTGGCCGAGGTCGGGCATGGCCGCCCGTGCTTATCTGGCGCCAGCTTGCCGCGCGCTTGCCTCGCCTTTTGCCTTGCCCTGTTCTTCGCATTTTTTTGTTGTTTTAAATCGACAATTCCCGATATCCCGTTTTACCGAAATAAGGAGCCATCCAATGAAAGCCCTCGTCCTCACCGCCTTTGGCGGCCCGCAATCCTTCGAACTGCGCGACGTCCCCAAACCCGTGCCGCAAGCGGGCCAGGTCCTGGTCCGCGTCCACGCCACTTCCATCAACCCGCTGGACTACCAGGTCCGCCGGGGCGACTACCCCGATCTGGTCGCCCTGCCCGCCATCACCGGCCACGACGTCTCCGGCGTGGTCGAAGCCGTCGGGCCCGGCGTGAGCGCCTTCGTGCCGGGCGATGAAGTCTGGTACACCCCGCAGATCTTCGACGGCCCCGGCAGCTACGCCGAATACCACGTGGCCGCCGAAAGCATCGTGGGCAGGAAGCCCGCCTCGCTGAGCCATCTGGAAGCGGCCAGCCTGACGCTGGTCGGCGGCACCGCGTGGGAAGCGCTGGTCGTGCGCGCCGGCTTGCGTGTGGGAGAGAGCATCCTGGTGCACGGCGGCGCGGGCGGCGTCGGCCACGTCGCCATCCAGCTCGCGAAAGCCGTCGGCGCCAGGGTGTTCACGACCGTGCGCGACAGCAATGTCGACTTCGCGCGCAGCCTGGGCGCGGACGTCGCCATCGACTACGAAAAGGAAGATTATGTCGAGGCCATCCTGCGCGAGACCGGCGGGCGCGGCGTCGACGTGGTGTTCGACACCATCGGCGGCAACACGCTGGCGCGCAGCCCCGACGCGCTGGCGCAACTGGGCCGCGTGGTGAGCATCGTGGATATCGCGCAGCCGCAGAACCTGATCCAGGCCTGGGGCAAGAACGCCAGCTACCACTTCGTTTTCACGCGGCAGAACCGCGGGAAGCTGGACGAGTTGAGCGCGTTGGTGGCGCGTGGGCAACTACGGCCGCACGTGGGCGCGGTGTATCCGCTTGCCGATATTCCGGCGGCGCATGCGCGGTTGGAGAGTGCGAACAACGGGCTGCGGGGAAAGATCGCGATCGCGGTGGCCGATTGACGCATCGGCGGCAAGGCGAACTCACGCTACCTATGACGAGTCATCGCCCGAGACAGTGCCGGATTGCCGGCATGGTCGGCCGTCGGCGACGCCAGGCTGACAACCGCGGCGCGCAACTTGCCGGGCGGCTGGCCAAACGCGGTGAAATGGGCAAGGCCGCCAAATGTCACGGCAGGGATGCCGTGGCGCAACCCGGTTGCCCGGAGCGGGCGCGATACCGTTCCAGCCAACTCACGGACTGCGCGATCCCTCCGAACGGGAAGAAATGCAGGCTCACCTTACCATGCGCGTCCGTCAGTCCGGCGGCCAGCCGATCCACGAAAACGTCCGGCCCCGCGGTGCCAAACAGCTTGCCCAGGGAGATACCGTACTTGGCCCACATCGATGCGCAGGCGCCGACCCCGCACAAGGCGGCATAGCGCGCCAGCACCGCGATACCGGCGGGTCCCGGCACGCCCACGCGCACGGGGTGTTCGAGGCCGCGCGCGCGCAGCGCTTCGAGCCACGCCAGCACGATGTCGGCATCGAATCCAAACTGCGTGACGATCAAGGGCGACATGCCGCGTGCGCCGATGCCGCGGCACTTGCGTTCCAGCACCTCCCACCGCTGGGCCGCGCTCATGACCGGATGGCCATCCGGATGCGCGCCTACGCCGACCACCTTGATGCCCGCGCGCTCGAAAACGCCCGTCTCGATCAGCGCCGCGCTATCGGCAAACGGCCCCGCCGGCGTCGACGGATCGCCCGCGATCAGGAAGCAGCGCTCAACGCCGGCCTCGGCCACCGCCCGCGAGACGAACGCCTCCAGGTCGGCCAGCGAGGCAATGCGGCGCGCGGACAGGTGCGGCATGGGTTCCAGGCCCAGTCCGCGCACGGCCCGCGCGGCGGCCAGCCGGGCCTCATCGTCCTGGCCCGGCAGGTAGGGAATGGAAATGGTCGACCCGGGCGGTAGCCGCGACGCTGCCGCGGTCAGCGCGGCAATGTCCTTCACGCTGACTTCCAACGAACAGTCGTCGGTGATGTTGCCGGGAAAGAAAGGGGTACCGCGAGGAATCAAGGACATCGATGAAAGGCAGGCCGAACGGCTCGGCGCGCGGCCTGTGTACGAAAAAAACGGGTTCAACCGTTGGCTTGTTGCGCAACGGTGGCGGCGGCGGCCGGCTGGCGGGCCAGCTCGATGAAGGCGCGCACGTAATCGATGGCCGTGTCGGCCTCGCGCGCCCCCAGGAATATCTGTTTGGCGATGCCGCGGGCGCCCAGCCGCACCGGCACCACGTCCATCCGGGCGGCGTATTCCTCCACCAGCCAGCGCGGCAAGGCGGCCACGCCGCGGCCGCTGGCCACCATCTGCACCATGATGTCGGTGGTCTCGATGGCCTTGTGGCGCCTGGGCGTGACCCCGGCCGGCAACAGGAATTGGTTGTAGATGTCCAGCCGCTCGATGTCCACGGGGTAACTGATCAGCACCTCCTGGGTCAACTGCTGGGGCTTCACATGCGCCACCGACGCCAGCGGATGGCCCTTGGCCACCACCAGCACCTGCTCGTAGTCGAACACCGGCTCGAACTTCAGGCCCGGCTTGAACAGCGGGTCGGGCGTGACCAGCAGGTCGATCTCGTAGCCGAACAGCGCGCCGATCCCGCCGAACTGGAACTTCTGCTTGACGTCCACATCCACGTCGGGCCACGCGGCCAGATAGGGGGAAACCACCTTGAGCAGCCACTGGTAGCAAGGATGGCATTCCATGCCGATGCGCAGCGCGCCGCGCTCGCCCTGCGCGAACTGGCCCAGGCGCTCTTCGGCCAGGTCCAGCTGCGGCAGCACGCGGTTCGCCACCGCCAGCAGGTACTGGCCGGCCTGCGTCAGGCGCAGGCTGCGGCCTTCGCGCAGCCAGACGTCGGTTCCCAGCTGCTGCTCCAGCTTCTTCATGCTGTGGCTCAGGGCGGACTGGGTCAGGCTCAGCACGCCCGCGGCGGCCGTCAATGAACCCTGCTTTTCGACCTGCTGGACGATGCTGAGATGGATGCGCTCAAGCATTCAGATGATTTCCGCTCATGGATTCGTGAAATAAAACCATTTTACTTCATCGCTTCCCGCCCCTAGTATGCGCTTCCGTCGTCTGCGGGCGCGGCGCCGCATAAATCAATTCCAGTGAAGCAAAAATGACACGTCCACTCCGTCTAGTAGCCGTTTCCGGCGGACTGCAACGCCCCTCCAAATCCGCCGCCCTGGCGCAGCACCTGATGGACCTGATCGCCGACGACGTCCCGTGCGAACAGCGCCTGGTCGAACTGGGCCAGCTCGTCCCGCACCTGGCCGGCGCCACCTGGCGCCCCCACCTGCCCGACACCGTGGAGCGGGACCTTGACGCGGTCGAACAGGCGGACGTGCTGGTGGTAGCCACCCCGGTCTTTCGCGGCTCCTACACGGGGCTGTTCAAGCATTTCTTCGACTTCATCCACCAGGACGCCTTGATCGACAAGCCCGTCCTGCTGGCTGCCACCGGCGGCAGCGAACGCCATGCCCTGATGATCGACCACCAACTGCGGCCGCTGTTCAGCTTCTTCCAGGCCCGCACCTTGCCGCTGGGCGTCTACGCGACCGACAAGGATTTCGCCGACTACCGGCTGCGGGACGAAGCCTTGATCGAACGGGCCAGGCTGGCGATCGAACGGGCATTGCCCCTGATCGCGTTGTCGCGCCACGCAGGCGCCGTCGCCGCCGTGGAAGCCATCGCAGCCTGAAGCACGCCTCGGAACGCTGGCCAGGCGGCTCGTTCGCCAGCGCCGTTCCAACCCGACATCCGCCCTTCGAGCGCCCCGCAAAGGCTTCCGTTTCTCCCGCCTTGCGGCCGCCCGAACCGGCTTTTCGTTTTCCGCAGACTTTTTTTCGCAGAATCAGCGCATCCCATCACCATGAGCAACGATTTCACCTTCAGCATCAAGAGCCTTTCTTTTGATGAAAACTATCGTCCCTCGGACAACACGCGCATCACCACCAACTTCGCCAACCTGGCCCGGGGCGAAAGCCGCCAGGAGAACCTGCGCAACACGCTGCGGATGATCGACAAGCGGTTCAACAACCTGGCGCATTGGGACAACCCCAAAGGCGACCGCTACGCCGTCGAACTCGAGATCATCACCGCCGAAATGCATATCGGCGCCGCCAGCGGCGGCGACGTCTTTCCGCTGATCGAGATCCTGAAGACCAATATCGTCGACAAGGCCAACAACGAGCGCATCGAAGGCATCGTGGGGAACAACTTCTCCTCGTACGTGCGCGACTACGACTTCAGCGTGCTGCTGCCCGAGCACAACAACGACAAACCCACCTTCAGCACGCCGGACAATTTCGGCGATCTGCACGGCAAGCTGTTCAAGCACTTCGTCAATTCCAGCGCCTACAAGGAACGGTTCAGCAAACCGCCCGTCATCTGCATCAGCGCGTCCAGCAGCAAGACCTACCACCGGACCGAGAACCAGCACCCCATCCTGGGCGTCGAGTATCAACAGAACGAACTCTCGTCGACCGACGAGTACTTCGAGAAGATGGGCCTGCGCGTGCGCTACTTCATGCCCCCGGGCAGCGCCGCCCCCCTAGCCTTCTACTTCCAGGGCGACCTGCTGGGCCATTACACCAACCTCGAGCTGATCAGCATCATCAGCACGATGGAGACCTTCCAGAAGATCTACCGCCCCGAGATCTACAACGCCAACTCCGCCGCCGGAAAGCTCTATCAGCCCAGCCTGAAGAACCAGGACTACTCGCTGACGCAGATCGTCTACGACCGCGAAGAACGCAGCCAGCTGGCCGTCAAGCAAGGCAAGTTCACCGAAGAACACTTCATCAAGCCGTACAAGCACGTGCTCGAAAGCTGGGCCGCCAACTACGCGCACTAATCCCCCCGCACCAAACATCCAACACGGGACCGCAAGATCATGAAAAAACTACTGCCCACTTCGACCGCCGGCAGCCTGCCCAAACCCTCCTGGCTGGCCCAGCCTGAAAAGCTCTGGTCGCCCTGGAAGCTGCAGGACCAGGAACTGGTCGAAGGCAAGCAGGACGCCCTGCGCCTGGCCCTGCACGAACAACAACACGCCGGCATCGACATCGTCAGCGACGGCGAGCAGACCCGCCAGCACTTCGTCACCACCTTCATCGAGCACCTGGACGGCGTCGATTTCGAAAAGCGCGAAACCGTCCGGATCCGCGACCGCTATGACGCCAGCGTGCCGACCGTCGTCGGCGCCGTGAGCCGCCAGAAGCCGGTCTTCGTCGAAGACGCCAAGTTCCTGCGCCAGCAGACCACGCAGCCCATCAAATGGGCCCTGCCCGGCCCCATGACGATGATCGACACCCTCTACGACGCCCACTACAAGAGCCGCGAAAAGCTGGCCTGGGAATTCGCCAAGATCCTCAACCAGGAAGCCAGGGAACTCGAAGCCGCCGGCGTCGACATCATCCAGTTCGATGAGCCGGCCTTCAACGTCTTCTTCGACGAGGTGAACGACTGGGGCATCGCCACCCTGGAACGCGCCATCGAAGGCCTGAAGTGTGAAACCGCCGTGCACATCTGCTACGGCTACGGCATCAAGGCCAACACCGACTGGAAGAAGACGCTGGGCTCGGAATGGCGCCAATACGAGGAATCCTTCCCCAAACTGCAGCAATCCAACATCGACATCGTTTCGCTGGAATGCCATAACTCGCATGTGCCCATCGATCTGATCGAGCTGATTCGCGGCAAGAAGGTGATGGTGGGCGCGATCGACGTGGCCAGCGACAAGGTCGAAACGCCGGAGGAAGTGGCCAACACGCTGCGCAAGGCGCTCAAGTTCGTCGACGCCGACAAGCTCTATCCCTGCACGAACTGCGGCATGGCGCCGCTGTCGCGCGCCATCGCGCACGGCAAGCTGCTGGCGCTGAGCGAAGGCGCGGAGATCGTCCGGAAGGAATTGCAGGGGTGATGTTGAAGTGAAAATCGGCGCGCCGGACTATGGCTTGTCGGATGCAAAGCATCTGCAAGCCGTCCGGCGCTCACCCAATGGCACCAATATGGCTAGTGCCGGAAAAGCCGATCAGACGCAGGCATCGCAGTATTCAGCGAGCGTAATCCCTCGGTAGTCCTCAATGCCCTCATCGGTGAGTCCGAACGGCGATTCCGGCATCGCCCCCATCCTCATGGACTTGGCCGCATCGAGAAGGCGTCTTCCGGTCAGCCGCGCGACGGTCTACGGACTGCGCCTTGCCATGGAAAGCCAGTTACCCAGCTTCAGCGGCATCCAGGGAACGCTGACCTACGGCGGCGACTACGAACGCGAGCAGTTGACCCAGGATGGCCGGCAATACACCGTGAAAGGACTGGTCTACACCCCCACTGGCCGCACGCTCGAACTAGGTCCCGACATGACCACCCAGACCCGCGCCCTCTTCCTGCAATCCACCTGGGAAACGGAGGATTGGACCCTGCGCGTGGGCGTTCGTCGCCAGTGGATCGACAGCAACGTCAAGGACAGCGTCGCCTATGGCGACATCCAGGCTACCGGCGTGGGCAACATCCTGCCGGGCGCCAACCTCAAGTACAACGCCACGCTCTACAACCTGGGGGTGGTCCGCCACCTGAGCGATGCCCAGGACGTGTTCGTCAACTTCAGCCAGGGCTTCACCCTGCCGGACATCCAGCGCTTCCTGCGCGACGTGCGCAGCGACTACGACATCCAGCAGTTGAACTCGCAGGCATTGAAGGTCGACAGCTATGAGATCGGTTGGCGCGGTGCGTGGGATGCGGTGCAGGCCAGTCTCACGGCCTATCGAAACAACTCGGATGTGACGCAGTTCTACGACGCGAAGGATCGGGTGCTGCGGTTGATCAATCAGAAGGAGCGTGTGAGCGGGGTCGAGGCGAGCCTGGACGTCAATGTCGCTCGTGCTTGGAAGGTGGGCGGCAGTTATGCGTATACCAAGGGTGCGACCAAGCAGAATGGAAGCTGGATCGCGCTGCCGGCGACCCGGATCGCGCCGCCGAAGTTCACGGCTTATGTCAGTTATGCGCCTGGGACGTATAGTGCGCGGTTGCAGGGGGTGCGCGTCGGAGGGTATGACGCGGCGGCTCGGGACAAGAATGGGCGCGAGACCGTGGGGTATACGTTGCTGGATCTGTTGGCTTCGGTGGAGTTGCCCAAGGGGCGGGTGGATGTGGGGGTCTATAACCTGACGAATCGGGATTATTACTCGGTGTTCATGCAGGCGAATGCGCGGGCGCCTTGGCCGCGGGCTCAGGGGAGGACTGTGGCGGTGAGTTATGGGTTGGAGTGGTGAGGGCCGGACATTGTCAATCACCCTTACGATACCCCAACGAGACGGGTCACGATCGAGTCAACAAAGCGATTGTCGAAAACTTGAAAGGAGGTGACTTGCGGGGAACGCTTTGCCCGCAACGGGAGAGCTCTAGAAGACTCAAGAGAAAGCAGTGAGTACGAGATGCCGACGCTGGCGAACGGAAATTCTCCAACTATCGGTTGGAGAGTCAAGGCCAAGATTAAGGAACTTGCACCATTGGTGCGAGCTTTCCCAGAATCAATTTCTACAACTATGGTTACGCTTTGGCTACTGAGATAGCGGCCCCCCTTCTGTATCGGGCAGGTCCCAATCTACCCTGCGCGCTTCGCCGGTCTGGTAGAACTGCTTCACCAGCTTCACATAGTCCAGAAAATCCCGATTCTCCGTCGCCAACCGGTTGGCCATGTCCCAATCGATCTCGTCACGCTCGCGGGCTGGGATCAGTACTTGACTGTCCACCGGATTGTCCAAATCCAGCTTGATGAAGCCAATCCCATGGGCAGCGAACAGCAGCCGCAGCTCCTTCAGCGTGTCCTGCCCGCCAATTTCCGCCGCCACCAAGTAGCCGAAGTTCGACCATGACGAGTTCGACACCGCCTGAAAGAAGCACTCGCGCACGTTCGAACGGTTGATCAGCAGTTTGGCTTCGAACGACCACAGCTTGGTGCGCTTGTCAGAATACTGGTTGACGCAGTCGCGCACCTCCTGGTGCCAGTCCGCGCCCAAATCCTCCATGCCCACCACGTCCGGGTAAAGCCAGCGGTTGCCGTTCGGCCCACGCTTATTAGAAGACCGCTTCTCATCGATGCGCTTGGAATACAGACGGAACTCTTCCCACAGATAACGTGACAGCATCGGATACAGCGCATGTTCACCGATTTTCGGCTGGCTGGTGTCGCCCAAAGGCATGGTGACGGCGCTCTCGACCGCCGCCACCTCGGCACTGTCCGACTTCTCCGAGTAGTAATATTTGCGCGGCCGGCCTTCGGTCGTTTTCAACTCCGGATGACGCTTCTGCAAGATAGGGCGCTGCGAGCTGATTTCGGCAACCAATTGCTGCACCAGCTCCGCGTCGTTGGTGATGAACTTGCTGTTCTCCTTTTTCGCCTGACACTCCGCGGGGAACGCTTCGAACACCCAATCGGCGATTTGCCGTGCGGTGAACTTCTCCCCAGGTCGATCCTTCAAGTAGGTGATCACAGCTTTCGCGAGATTCAGGGTCATTGCATCATTGCTCGAAGGTCACTCACGCCGAAGCCCCTTGCGGCGGCGCGGGCGGGGTCGTGCCAGGGTGGTAAGTCGAGTCGAACACCATGTCCGCTAGCCAGCGTTTGAAGTTGGCGTTATCGCTGAACAGCTTGAACAGTTCAGTGTGGTCATCCAGCAGCTCCAGTACCACGCGATTAAGCGCCTTGTCGTGCTCAAGCCTCGCGTTCTGCTTGCCTGAGTTGGCCTGGGCATTCTGATACGCCTTGTCCCGAGCCACACGTGCAGGAATTTCTTCGATAATGACCTGCTTGATCTTGTCGGCGTCGTGCCATTCGATGTTGCCGAACAGATCATTGAACTGCTTGATAACGTTTGAGAGCTTGTCCAAGTCCGGCTCGCCACTACCGCCACCGGCGCCGAGCGGAGGTGGTTCGACGAATGCATCCGCATCATCCAGCGCCATCTTCATCGCCGCTTGCGCCTGCGCGCGGTAGCTGTCCATGTCGATGGCGTCCAGCACACCCTTGGAGAGATCTTCATCCTTCGGCGCGGGCAGCTTTGGAATCAGGAAGTTCAGGAATATCGTCAGCTTCTCCCACGCCGGATGTCCGTAAGGCAGGATAGCCGAGAGGAAACCATAGCTACGCACGAACGCCTTGGCCTTGCCCTTGAACTTGACTTGCTCGTCTTCGCCAAGCTTGCTGACATATTCCGCCACGCAAACATCAAGAATAGGATCGAGCTTCTCGCGGTCAGCGCCGGACAGATACAGGGCCACCAAGTCATCCACCTGCTGGGTGCTGTAAACCTGCTGCACATCCAGTTCGGCCTTGATGTCGTGCAGCTTGTTCGGATCGGTTTCGCCTTCCTGGATCGTGGCGCGATAGTACTCCTGAAAGGCCGCTTTCACAGCTTCGGCGTTGTCGGCAAAATCCAGAACGAAGGTGTCCGCCTTTTGCGGGTGCGCTCGATTTAAGCGTGACAGCGTTTGCACTGCCAGCACACCCGCCAGCGGCTTGTCCACATACATCGTGTGCAGCAACGGCTCATCGAAACCGGTGACGAACTTGTTGGCCACGATCAAGAAGCGATACGGGTCTTGCTTGAACTTGGCGGGAATATCCTTGCTTGGAAAGTCGTTGAGATCGGCCTCGGTTTTCTTCGATCCAGCGATCTCAAAGTCGCCCGAGTACGCGACTATGGCCCTGTAAGGACTTTTGATTTCAGCCAGGTAGTCCGAAACCTCGCGGAAATAGTCGATGGCGCGCGCGATACCGTTGCAGACGATCATCGCCCGAGCTTTGCCACCGATCTTCTTCGCACCGATCACCTGCTCGGTGAAATGATCGACCATGATCTCGGCCTTGCGGCGAACTGCCTTGTCGTGCGACTCGACGTAGCGTCGGATTTTCTTCAGCGCCTTGCCCTTGTCCACCTGCGGGTCGTCCTCGATGGTCTTGGCGACGTGGTAGAAACTATCCACCGGCGTGTAGTTGGCGATCACGTCAAGGATGAAACCCTCTTGTATTGCCTGCTTGGTGGTGTAGGTCAGATCCTCAGGGGAGCGAAACCGCACTTTGTCCCCCACCACCACCCGCTCACCGAACAATTCCAACGTCTTGGTCTTCGGCGTAGCGGTGAAGGCGTAGTAGCTGGCGTTAGCCAGCAGCTTTCGCGAGCGGATGCGATCCTCGATCAGCGTATTGATTTCGTCCTGAGCGTCGCCACCGGTTTCCTCTTCCTCCCCTCCCGCGCCGCCCAGCGCCTCGTGCATCTTGGCCGTGGTCTTGCCTCCCTGGCTGGAGTGCGCCTCGTCGATCAGCAGCGCGAATTTACGGTCGCCCAAGTCGCCCAGTTCGTCGAGGATGAAGGGAAACTTCTGCACTGTGGTGACGATGATCTTCTTGCCACGACGCAGGAAGTCGCGCAGTTCCTGCGCGTTGTCCGAGTGACCGAGAATCGAGGCCACATGGTCGTAGCCTTTGATGGTCTTGTGAATCTGGGTATCCAGCGCGCGTCGGTCTGTAATGACGACGACCGAATCGAACAGGGCCTGCGTTTCATCCTCTGCCGTCTTCAACTCCACCAACTGGTGCGCAAGCCATGCAATGGTGTTGCTCTTGCCGCTGCCAGCCGAGTGTTGAACGAGATACCGTTTGCCGACGCCATCCTCACGAGAACGACGCAGCAGTGCGCGTACCGTGCGCAACTGATGGAAACGCGGGAATACCGGCTTGCGGATCTTTCTCCGCCTGCCACCGGCATCTTGCTCCTCGTCCTCCACCACCTGCGCATAGTTCTCGATGATGTTGGCCAACGACGCCTTCACCAACACCTGCTTCCACAGATAGTCGGTCTTTATTCCATTTGGGTTCGGCGGGTTGCCCGCGCCGCTGTTCCAGCCCTGGTTGAACGGCAAGAACCATGACGCCTTCCCCTTCAACTCAGTGCAAAAGCGCACCTCCGCATCGTCCACTGCCATGTGGGCGATGCAACGCCCTGACTGGAACAGCAGTTCCTTGGGGTCGCGCGTGATCTGGTATTGGACGATTGCGTCGGCTACGGTTTGCTTGGTCAGCGAATTCTTCAATTCGAAGGTCAGCACCGGCAGACCATTGATGAAGACTACCAAGTCCAGTTCATTGCCCGAGTCATTGCTGTAGCGCACCTGCCGAGTGACGCTGAAAATGTTCTTCTCGAAGGCGTCTGCTGCTGCGGTATTACCCGGCGTAGGCAGCAGCTTGTAAAGATCGACCGTTACCGGCCCATGGCTTACACCCTTGCGCAACACGTCCACTACACCGCGTTTGGCAATTTCACCCTGTAACCGATGCAGGAACTGCGTGCGCTGAATGCCCTCGGCGGCGAGGCTCAGCGTCTCCACTGCCTTGGGTTGGGTGGCGTGCAGGAATTCCAGCAGTTTGGGCACGTCCAGCGCCACGTCGCGGTTGTAGTCGCTCGCCCGGCCCAGCGCGTAACCGCCCGGCGCATACACCAGCACGGGTTCCTGGACCGTGTTCGCCAGAACAGCCGAGTGCTCGCTGATGCCCGCCAAGTGGCGCACGATCAGCCGTTCCAGTTCCTTCTCGCTGGTGTCGGTCACCATCAATCTTTCTCCCGGAGATTTTCCCTTGTCGGAGCCTGCAAAACGCCCTGCCCGGCGCGCTCACGCGCCAGCGCCACGGCGCGATGTAATTGCGCCTGCAACACTTTCATGTCAGGAATATGCGCCAGATACTCCGCCACGCGAATATTCGAAGCCCCCAGATCCAGCAACTCCACCTGTTCGGTGTCCCTGGCGGCGCACAGGATCAGACCGATGGGCGGTTCCTCGCCTGCCGCTCGGTCATGCTTGTCCAACCAGCGCAGGTACAGCTCCATCTGCCCCTTGTGCGCGGGCTGGAACTTCTCCAGCTTCAGCTCCACCGCCACTAGCCGTTTCAGGTGACGGTGATAGAACAACAGATCAAGGTAGAAATCGTCCGCGCCAACGCTGATGCGCTTTTGCCGCGCCACGAAGGTGAAGCCTACGCCAAGTTCTAGCAGAAACCGCTCCATCTCGCGCAGGATGGCATCTTCTAGGTCGCGCTCGCTGTAGTCGTGCGGCAAGCCCAGAAAATCCAGCATGTACGGGTCGCGGAACACCAGGTCGGGCGTCATTTGCCCTCCCGCGCGGAGGTGACTGATTTCCGCCTGCACCACGGCTTCGGGTTGTTTGGCGATGGCAGTGCGCAGATACAACTGGCTGGCGATACGCTCGCGCAGGGTACGCACGCTCCAGCGTTCCACACGGCACAACTCGGCGTAATACGCGCGCTCCAGCGGCTGCTTGAGCGGCAGGATTTCGACAAAGTGGCTCCAGCTCAATTCTCGCGACAGAGCCGCGACAATGGCCTCGTCCGGAAATTCCTCGGCAAATTTGACCATGCGGGTCAGCGCCGACACATTGAAGCCTTTGCCGTAATCTCTCGCCAATTCTTGCGACAGCGTCGCAAGAATCTCCTCGCCATAACCTGCCCGCCCGTCCTTCAGCACCTCTCCGCGAATGCGTTGGCCCACATGCCAATACAACATAGTCAACGTGGCATTGGCTGTTTGCGCGACATGCTGGCGGGCGGATTCGATCAGACCGCGCAGTTCGGTCAGCAATGCGGCGGGTTCGCGCGGCGCCTGCGCGGATGTCTTGCGGGCGGTCGGTTTCTTACTCGTCGCCATCGGCGTCTTCCTCGGCAGGGTCGGCCTCATCATCGCCCAGCGCCGCCAGCTCGTCGTCGCCGGCCACGTCGTCCGGACCGGGCTGCCAGCCGCGCAGATCCACCTGGCCGGTGACGGCATCGGCGATCAGGCGGTCGCGGTATTCGCGGATGAGGGCGATCTCGTCATGAGCACGGGCAATGGTTTCGTCCAAGTCCTTAGTTTCGCGGTCAATAAACGAGAGGATTTCCTCTTGCTCGCCGACCAGCGGGACGGGCAGCTGTACGTTGCCGATGAACGTCCAGTCGGCGCGCGGCATCTTCGCGCCAGCCGTGGAGCTATTGATGAGGTCAATGACACGCTTGCAGCGCAATAGCTGCTCAAGATACGCGGGCAACACGAGATCCTTGCGCGACCTAAGCACGAGGAACTCACTCACGCAAACGCCTGCGCGAACAGCTCGCGTCACCTTCGCCAAATACGGACGGAGCTTGCCGAACAGAACGTCGTCTGCAACAAACTGCTTTGCAGTGCTCGCAAACTCGACTTCACCCTCGAGCGGTCGTGCCACACCTGTCCAGCTTTCGACGTGCTCCAGCGCCAGATAGATTTCGTCGCTCGCCTTCGTCGTAGTCTGGCTCGTAACGTTGCTGGCGAGAAACTTTAAGCGCCGTAGTTCCCAATGCTCCGGCACATCCCCCAGCCACTCGATGCCGGAAGGCTTGAGTCTCACCGAGGCATCGAGGCCACGCGTGACGGCGTGGTCGATGATGCGCAGCTTCTGCTCAGTCAGCAGCCCGATGAGGTCGCGTTTGGCCTTGATGAAGCGGGCGATGTGCGCATCCTGCACGCGCAGGTAGGCGACGATTTTGTCTTGCTCCTCCGGAGGCGGCAACAATGCCGAGACGTCGTAGAAGTCATCCGTATAGAGACGCCAGAAGCCTTCGACAATGCCCTTTGTTCTACGCCGGAACTCACCGACATACATCGGCGTCTTGAAAAGCGATTCGCAATACTGAACAGATGTCCCGCGTTTGGGCCGGAGAACGGTGTAGTCCGGACTGACGACGCCAGCTTGCTTGGCACGCGCAAATACTCCTAGATGCGCCTTCAGGCGATTGAGCACCAAATCGTGTTCTGCGACGAGTTTGCCGCCCGCGTAGTTCTCTGACTGAAGGCTCTTGCGACCCAAGTCCTTGCTTGGAACAAGGCCGTGAACCTGACTCATCGAGAGGTGCGTTTCTTCGCCATTTTTCGAACGGCGATCAACTTCTCGAAAAAGATAACGGTTGCGGCGCGTCGACCAATGGGCAGGAATTTCGCCAACCCACGGCAGACCGGAATCCCGGTATTGCGTGTATCGAGGAAGCTGGTGCATCAAACCGTCCCCACGATCTTATGCAGCAAGCCTTCCGTCTGCTGCTCCAGCTTCAAGATGTCCGCGCGAATCTTTTCCAGCGAGCGCAACGGCGCGGGCTTGTAAAAGTAGCGGGCGAAGGAGATTTCATAGCCGATCCGGGTCTTCGAGTGGTCAATCCACGCATCCCGCGCGTGCGGCAGCACTTCCCGCTGAAAGAAGGCTTCAATGCCGCCCAACTCCTTCAACGGTACCTGCTCAGTGTCGCGCAAGTCGCTGTCAGGTTCGTACTCGACCTTGAAGCGATCATTACCTACGGTTTGCAGGTACGTGCCGTCAAAGCCTTGTTCAAAAAGTTCGTTCTTCTTCAGCTTGCTGCGCTTGGCAATCACCTCCGGAGCGGTTTCGTCACGCCAGCTTACGGCCTTGAAAATGGCTTTTTTCTCCGGTGCTCCCAGCTTGAGGCTCGCGCCCTTCAGGAACTCATCGAACCGGGAACGGAACTCGTTGTGATCGTCATGCACCTCATGGCCCAACACCTGTTGGGCCTGAATCGCAGTGTCCAGCAACTTCTTATCGCGCAGCCACGTAGCAGGGTCAAGCAGCTTCTTGCGCTTCTTGGCAGGAACTGCCTTGCGAGCAGGTGCCGACTCGCCGTCCTCAGCTTCCTCTTCGTCCTCGTCTTCATCGTCCTCTTCGCCCTTCAACCAGGCTTCGAGTTCAGCCTTGATGCCGGCGAAACCTTCGTACAAAGAGTCACCGTACTTCACCCATATTTCCTGGCGTAGGGACTCATCGCCCGACGCGAAGCGCAGGGTTTCGATGGCGCTGGTTTTCAACTGACTCTTGAGTCGCAGCGGGCGCTCTACGGTGATCTTCCAATAGCCGAAGTCCTGCGTGTCGAACCACTTGCTCTGCTCGGTTGCCTGCGCATCACCCAAGTAAAGGTCGAGGATGCGCTGAATGTCGGCGTCAGCCAGCTCGCAGTTCTTCTTGCCAAGATTGCGGCGCAACGGCTGGGACCATTGGCTGGCGTCGATCAACTGAACCTTGCCACGGCGTGAGGTAGCCTTGCGGTTGGACAAAATCCATATGTAGGTAGCGATGCCCGTGTTGTAAAAGATGTTGAGCGGCAGCGCGATGATGGCTTCCAGCCAATCGTTTTCCAGCACCCAGCGACGGATATTGCTTTCGCCCTGGCCTGCGTCGCCGGTGAACAGCGCGGAACCGTTATGAACCAGCGCGATACGACTGCCCACGCCGTCGGCGGGCGCGTTGCGCTTCATCTTGGACAGCTTGTTCACCAGGAACATGAGCTGGCCGTCGCTAGAGCGGGTGATGAGCTTGAGTTCCGGGTTGTCGCCGTGGCTGACGATGAAGCGGGGGTCGTTGAAGCCAGCCTTGCCGCCCATGCGCTCCAGGTCGGTTTTCCAACTCTTGCCATACGGGGGATTGGAGATCATGAAATCGAACTCGCGACTGCGGAACTGGTCGGCAGACAGGGTGGACTTGTCCGCGCCGCCGACGATGTTCTCCGCCGCACCGCCTTCGCCTTTCAAGAGCAGATCGGCCTTGCAGATGGCGTAGGTTTCGGGGTTGATTTCCTGCCCAAACAGATGGATGGAAACTTCCTTTCCGCGCTCTTCCGCCAGATCCAACAAAGTTTCCTCGGCCACGGTCAGCATGCCGCCGGTGCCGCAGGCGCCGTCATAGAGCAGATAGGTACCGGACTGAATGCGCTCGGCCACGGGCAGGAACAGCAGTTTGGCCATGAGCTTGACTACGTCGCGCGGCGTGAAGTGCTCGCCCGCCTCTTCATTGTTTTCCTCGTTGAAGCGGCGGATCAGTTCCTCGAACACGGTACCCATGCCGTGATTGTCCAGCGGCGGCAGCTTGATGCGCCCGTCTGCGTCTTTCACCGGCAGGGGTGAAAGATTGATTTCCGGATCAAGGAAGTCCTCGATCAGGAAACCAAGAACGTGAGCATCCACCAGCGTCTGAATCTGATCGCGGAATTTGAATTTGGTGAGGATTTCCTGCACGTTTGGCGAGAAGCCATCAAGATAGGCGATGAAGTCATCGCGCAGGCGTTGCCCAGCGGCGCTGGCCTTGAGCTTGGTCAAGGTGAATTCCGAGACGTTGTAGAACGCCTGCCCCGCCGTCATGCGCAGTGCACCGTCCTGCTCGGCCACGTTATGTGTATCGAGAAATTTTTTGCGATCCAGTACGTCCTGCTTGGTCGACTCCAACACAGCGTCCAGACGACGCAACACGGTGAACGGCAGAATCACGTCGCGGTACTTGCCGCGCACATAGACATCGCGCAGACGGTCGTCGGCGATGTTCCAGATGAAATCGGCGACCCATTTGATCTGGCTTTGGTCTTGGTGTTTTGTCATGCTTTTTTCCTGGGATTGCTATCGCCTGTTGTTTGACGCGCAATCCATTGCTCCAGATCAGCCTTGCGGAACCGCCAAGTACCGCCAAGCTTGAATGCCGGAATCTTCTTGTCCGCCGCGAGCCGGTAGACCGTGCGCTTTCCTGCCTTCAAATAGGCCGCGACTTCATCCAATGTCAGGATTTCGTCTTCCGCGTCTGCCATCAATCTACCCTCGCCTTTGTTGGCTCTGAAACCTGATTGCCAAGTCTTGCCAATTCTCCCATATTTACGAGAGGCCAGCCAGATAGGAGGGGAAGAAAATGAGGGGTAATGCGCCCTCAAAACCCAGTGACGTTGGAGGACTACCTCTAAAGCCACGATCTCCAGTCGTCGGCCGTTGACCCGGTAGTCGTATCGGAAGGCAATATCCCCTTTCGAACGAAACGACGGCGTACATGCCATCGCGATCGGTGACCTTGTAAAGGGTCGCGCGAGGTTTCAAATTCCGCCGGGCAAGGTCTGTAAACACGGAAATAGTCTCCTGATCGAAACGGCCGATTGCCGTCACCTATCACGAGACCTGCATACCCCTGCGAACCCGTATAAATCCTGATTTCCAAGAAAAAAACTACCGCCATAGACGGTAGTTTTTATGGAGGTATGAACCAGGCCTAGCGGAAGAAATTCACACGGCCCCTCAGACCCACCGGCAGTTTCACTGCCCGGGGTACGCTTAAAGAAGGAAAGCCCGCACGCAATGCCCTTCAGAACCAACGACTTAGAAGAGTCACGCTCTCATTAACATCCACGGGCGATTCCAAGACACTCTTCCAAATTGTTGATTTTTATGGAGCCCCCCATCACTCCCACTCAATCGTCGCAGGCGGCTTGCTCGACACGTCATACACCACCCGGTTAATCCCCCGCACCTCATTAATAATCCGCGAGGAAACCCGAGCCAGCAACGGATGCGGCAACGGCGCCCAATCAGCCGTCATGAAATCAAACGTCTGCACAGCCCGCAGCGCCACGACATATTCGTAGGTCCGCCCATCCCCCATCACCCCCACCGACTTCACCGGCAGGAACACGGCGAACGCCTGCGAGGTCAGCTCGTACCAGGTCAGGCCGCTGGCCTCGTCCTTGGTGTTGCGCAGTTCCTCGATGAAGATCGCGTCCGCGCGGCGCAGCAGCTCGGCGTATTCATGCTTGACCTCGCCCAGGATGCGCACGCCCAGGCCCGGGCCCGGGAACGGATGGCGGTAGACCATCTGCGGCGGCAGGCCCAGGGCCACGCCGAGTTCGCGGACTTCGTCCTTGAACAGTTCGCGCAGGGGTTCCAGCAGTTGCAGGTTCAACGTGTCCGGCAGGCCGCCGACGTTGTGGTGCGACTTGATCGAGGTGGCCTTGCCGGTCTTGGCGCCGGCCGATTCGATGACGTCGGGGTAGATGGTGCCCTGGGCCAGCCACTTGGCGCTCTTCTGCTTGCCGGCCTGTTCCTGGAACACTTCGACGAACTCGCGGCCGATGATCTTGCGCTTGGCTTCGGGGTCGGCCACGCCGGACAGCTTGCCCATGAACTGGGCGGTGGCGTCGATGTGGATGATCTTGACGCCCATGTTCTCGGCGAAGGTCTGCATGACCTGCTTGCCTTCGTCCAGGCGCAAGAGGCCGTGGTCGACGAAGACGCAGGTCAGCTGGTCGCCGATGGCCTTGTGGATCAGGGCCGCGGCCACCGACGAATCGACGCCGCCGGACAGGCCGAGGATGACTTCGTCTTCGCCAACCTGCTCGCGGATGCGAGCGACGGCTTCGGCGACGTAGTCGGGCATGTTCCAGTCGCCCTGGCATTCGCAGATCTCGTTGACGAAGCGGGCCAGCATGGCCTTGCCTTGCACGGTGTGCGTGACTTCGGGATGGAACTGCACGGCGTAGAAGCGGCGTTCTTCGTCGGCCATGCCGGCGATGGGGCAGGACGGCGTGGAGGCCATCAGCTTGAAGCCCGGCGGCAGCTCGGTGACCTTGTCACCGTGGCTCATCCAGACCTTGAGCATGCCGTGGCCTTCGTCCGTGGTGAAGTCTTCCAGGCCTTCCAGCAGCTTGGTGTGGCCGTGGGCGCGGACTTCGGCGTAGCCGAATTCGCGGTGGTCGGAGAAGCTGACCACGCCGCCCAGTTGTTGCGCCATGGACTGCATGCCATAACAGATGCCCAGCACGGGCACGCCCAGTTCGAACACGGCGTGCGGCACGCGCATGGAGCCTTCTTCGTAGGCCGATGCGTGGCTGCCCGACAGGATGATGCCCTTCAGGCCCTGCGCCATCTGGTCGCGGATGAAGGCATCGTCGACGTCGCCCGGGTGCACTTCGGAGTAGACGCCGGCTTCGCGCACGCGGCGGGCGATCAGTTGGGTGACTTGCGAACCGTAGTCGAGAATGAGGATGCGCTGGTGCATGGAGACTCTACCGGTAAGGAATGAAATCGCTGTAAATAAAACCGCACCGGCAGACCCGCTGACTGATTCTGCGGTTCTGCCGGTGCGTGATGCATGACATTGTAGTTGACTGTACGGGGATCAGTCGGCGCGGTAGTTGGGCGCTTCCTTGGTGATCTGTACGTCGTGCACGTGGGATTCGCGGACACCGGCGGAGGTGATTTCCACGAATTCGGCCTTGGTGCGCATGTCGTCGATGGTGGCGGCGCCGCAGTAGCCCATGGAGGCGCGGATGCCGCCGACCAGTTGGTAGATGATGGCAAGCACGCTGCCCTTGTAGGGGACGCGGCCTTCGATGCCTTCGGGGACCAGCTTGTCGGCGTTGTTGGCCGGGTCCTGGAAGTAGCGGTCGGCCGAGCCTTCCGTCATGGCGCCCAGGCTGCCCATGCCGCGGTACGACTTGTACGAACGGCCCTGGAACAGCACCACTTCGCCCGGCGCTTCTTCGGTGCCGGCGAACATGCCGCCCATCATGCAGGAGAACGCGCCGGCGGCCAGGGCCTTGGCGACGTCGCCCGAGTAGCGGATGCCGCCGTCGGCGATCAGCGGCACGCCCGTGCCTTCCAGCGCCTTGGCGACTTCGGAGATGGCGTGGATCTGCGGCACGCCGACACCGGCCACGATACGGGTGGTGCAGATCGAGCCGGGGCCGATGCCGACCTTGACGCCGTCGGCGCCGTGCTCGACCAGCGCGCGCGCGGCGGCGGCGGTGGCGATGTTGCCGCCGATGACTTCGACCTTGGGGTAGTTCTGCTTGACCCAGCGCACGCCTTCCAGCACGCCCTTGGAGTGGCCGTGGGCGGTGTCGACGATCAGCACGTCGACGCCGGCGGCGACCAGCTTTTCAACGCGCTCTTCGGTGTTGCCACCGACGCCGACCGCGGCGCCGACGCGCAGCTGGCCCTGGGCGTCCTTGCTGGCCAGCGGGTGCTCGGTGTTCTTGACGATGTCCTTGACGGTGGCCAGGCCGCGCAGCTCGAAACCGTCGTTGACGATGAGCACGCGTTCCAGGCGATGCTTGTGCATCAGGGCCTGCGCTTCATCGAGCGTGGCGCCTTCCTTCATGGTGACCAGGCGTTCCTGCGGCGTCATGATGTTGCGCAGGGGCTGGTCCAGGTTCTCTTCGAAGCGCAGGTCGCGGTTGGTGACGATACCGACCAGCTTGCGCCCTTCCACCACCGGCAGGCCCGAGATGCCATGCTGGCGCTGCAACGCAATGGCGTCGCGCACTTTCATCTGGGGGGTGACGGTGACCGGATCGATCACGATGCCGAATTCGTGGCGCTTGACGCGGGCGACTTCACGGGCCTGGGCGTCGGCGGACAGATTCTTGTGGATGATCCCGATGCCACCTTCCTGGGCCATGGCGATCGCCAGGCGGGATTCGGTGACCGTGTCCATGGCGGCGGACACAAGGGGGATGTTCAGGGAGATGTTGCGGGTGAGGCGCGTGGCCAGGGAGGTGTCGCGCGGCAACACCTCGGAATACGCAGGCACCAACAACACATCGTCGAAGGTGAGCGCTTTTTGAACGAGACGCATGGGTAACTCCGGGCGCAAAGCAAGA
The DNA here is from genome assembly GCF_052906545.1 of Achromobacter sp. CSND-B12. Lineage (NCBI taxonomy): Bacteria > Pseudomonadati > Pseudomonadota > Betaproteobacteria > Burkholderiales > Alcaligenaceae > Achromobacter > Achromobacter sp. CSND-B12. The sequence goes on from NZ_JBREGJ010000001.1 coordinate 231,203, forward strand.
TTATACGCCGCTGACGTGTTTTGACTAGGTGTTGACCCTAGGTCGGTGCATGATTTTTGCGACTTTTTTCAATAGGCGTTGCGACCTTGCACTATTTTTATCCGGATTATATTGACAAGCGCTTTGGCAAGCCGCACAATGCCAGACATTAAATTTATCCGGGTAAATAAAACCCCTGTACGCCATGACCCAACCTCTCCTTCCCCATACCGCTTTCGAAGGCCACCGCCTGCTGGCGCGTGGCGCGCTCGCCGAGGTCGCCCTGGCCGTCAAGCAGGCCCAGGACGGTCACGCCAACCGTCATGGCGACGGCGCGATCCTGGTGTTCGACGACCATACCGGCAAGCAGGTCGACCTGGACCTGCGCGGCGCTGACGCCGATATCCGCGCGCGCTATCAGGCGCCGGCCGATGCCGCCCCCGCGCCCGCCGAGGAAGCGGACCACGCCGACGCCGCCCCGCGCGGGCGCGGACGGCCCAAGCTGGGCGTGGTGCCGCGCGAGGTGACGCTGCTGCCGCGCCACTGGGACTGGCTGGCGGCGCAGCCGGGCGGCGCGTCGGTGGCGCTGCGCAAACTGGTGGAACAGGCGCGCCGCGACAACGAGGCGCGCGACCAGCGGCGCCAGCGGCAGGAAGCGGCGTATCACTTCATGTCGAGCATGGGCGGCAACCTGCCGGGCTTCGAGGAGGCCACGCGGGCGCTGTATGCCGATGATCGCGCGGGTTTCACGCGGCAGGTGGCCGCATGGCCGGCGGACGTGCGCGATTACGCCATGGCGCTGGCGTGGGCGGATAAGGAGGCCTGAGCGGCAGGCCGCGTATCGCCGCGCGCGATCCCATTGGCCTGTTCCTGTCCCTTATCCCTACGCCCATACCTGCGACCCACACCTGCGCCCCTATCTCCCCAGACTGTGGGCCGTCGTTGCGCCCCATCGCTGCGCGCGCCGCTGGCGCACGGCGGCGCGCGCGTCATGCGCCGCTTCCAATCGTGCGTCGGCGGCATCCCGGCGCCCCAAGCAAGCGACGCCCGCCGCTGGTAAGCTGTACGCCATGGATACGGATACCGCGCCCCGCAACTTCCTGCTGTACGACGGCGACTGCCCGTTCTGCACCAACTACGTGCGGATGGTGCAGTTGCGCAAGGCCGTCGGCCCGGTCGAATTGCTCGACATGCGTCAGCATCCCGAACTGGTGGCGTATTTCCGCGACCGTGGCTATGACCTGAACGACGGCATGCTGCTGCGGCTGGAGGGGCACATCTACTGGGGCGCCGATTGCATCAACCGGCTGGCGCTGCTCAGTTCCGACAGCGACCTGTTCAACCAGATCAATGCCGCCATCTTCCGCCGCCCGTGCCTGTCGGCGGCGCTGTATCCCTTCATGAGCCGTGGCCGCGCGCTGACGCTGGCGCTGTTGGGCAAGAAGAAGATGCCGGCCTGACAGCGGCGGCGCGCGGTTGGTCGCGCGCCTTGCCTCGCCTCGCCCCGCCTCACCGCGCCCTGCCTCGTCGCGCCCTGCCTCATCGCGCCCTGCCTCTCCCCGCCGCGCCTCTCCCCGTCCCGCCTAACCTAGTCCCGTCTCGTCTCGCCCCGCAGCAATGCTAAATTGCGGGTCGCCCCCTAACGGAGACCCCATGCCCGAGCCGAGCACCGCTGCCGACGGCACGCTGACGCCGCCCGTTGCGCCCCCGGACGAAGCGCCCGGCGCGATGCCGGCCGACGGCTTCTCGCTGACCGCGCCGATCACGCTGCAGGACCGCATCGCGGCCGCGCTGTTCAGCTATGCGGACATGTTCGGGGTCGCCCGGCGGCGCGCGCTGTACTTCCTGGCGTGGGTGGTGCTGGCGCTGTTGGGAATGCTGGGGTTCTCTTCCTGGCGGGATAGCGGCGAGCAGGGCTTCGGCCCGTTCCTCTCGCGCTTCTTTCACGACCTGTTCGGGCTGGACGGCGTGCCCATCCTGGTCGTGGCCATCCCGGTGCTGATCTACTACTTCCGCCATCCGGCGATCGTGCGCGGGCGCCTGGCGCGCTGGTGCCGCGACGAAGGACTCGACCAGACCATCCACCCGCTCTATCACTTTCAGCCGGGCGGGCTTGCCGTCACCCTGCCGGGACGCAAGACGGCCATGGCGTGCTCGCGCATCCAGGGGATTGCCGAGACCTCCGAACACCTGTTCATCCAGTTGCGCAACATCGAGGACGTGTACGCCCTGCCGCGACAGGCGCTATCCGACGAGCAGGTGGCGCGCATCAAGGCGTGGGCCGCATCCTGCCACGCCGGCGCTCCGAACGCGACGCAGCACCCGCCGCAAGCGCGGCAGGCGCCCGAGGCCGCGCCGCCGCTGCTGACGACGCGCTTCCTGCTGAACCAGGAAGACCGAGCCGCCGCGATTTCGTGGCAGATTGAACGTCCCGGCATGCGGCGGCGCCGTCGGCGCGGTTTCCTGCTGGCCTTCGCGCTGATCGCCCTGCTGGTGCCACTGATATTCGTGCTGCTGTGGCTGCTGGACCCCGAGCGGGTGCCGCTGCGCTATGCCTGGCCGCTGTTCGGCGAGATGTTCACGGACAGTTTCTGGAAGATCACGCTGGGGTTCTGGGCCATCCTGGTCGCCATCATCCTGCTGCATCCCTGGTCCCGGCGCCGCCACGCGTACAAGCTGGCCGGGCAGATGCACCGGCGCATGCCGGCCGAGGAACACGAGGCGCGGCTGTATGACGACCGGCTCGAAGTCCGGCAGGACGGTTGGGTCAACAGCTTCGCGACGGCCGGGTTCGACCGGGTCGAGCGGCAAGGCGAACACCTGATCCTGATGCGGCGGGAGGGCGAACCGCTGATCCTGCCCCGACGCGCGCTGGACGCGGAGCAGCTGGCGCTGTTCGAACGCATCCTCACGGGCGGCGCGGGCGGCAATCATCGCCAGCGCGAGGATACGCCATGAGCGGGCCGGCCTTGATCCGTCTGGCGGCCCTGTGCGCGGCGCTTGGCGCGCTGGCGCCCGCCGCGTCCGCCGAAACCCTCGATCTGCCGCATGGCCTGTCGGTGCAGTTGCCGGAGGGCTGGGTGGTGGACGGCTCGCCGCAAGGCGAGGTCTCGCACAGCGGCATGCGGCGCGTGCAACTGGTCTGCGAAAGCGAGGCCTGCGAACAGACGCAGGAAACCTGCACCCTGCTGATGCAAGCCAAGCCGCTCGAAGGCGACGACGATGACGCCCGCTTGCAAGCGCTTTATGCCTCGCCGCTCAAGCGCTATTTCCGGTTGCGCGCGGTGCTGCGCGCGACCAGTCCCGATGCCGATATCCGCCAGCCGCTGGAGCGGGTGCGCATCGGCGATCGGGATTGGTACCGGGTCGAGACCGATGCGCGGCACCAGTACCGGTCGGGCGTGTTTGCCGAGACGGTGGTCGACGGCCTGTACGTCGGCGCGATCTGCAAGTCGTGCGAGACCGGCGAACAGCGCCATCTGGACGGGCTGCGGATCATCGAAAGCCTGAAGTCAACGGCAAAGGCCACCACGGCGCGTTGAACCGCGGCAACGCCTGGCGCGGCTATCGCCCGTCGCGTTGAACGGCGCGAACGCCGCTATCGACGCCCCTCAGGCCGCCGGGGGCAACACCTCCGCCACCTGCCGCAGGAAGGCCTCCAACGCCGGGTTGTCGTGCTGCGCATGCCAGGCCAGGTACATATCGGCATACAGGTCGCGCTGGCCCAGCGAGCGGAACTCCACCCCCTCCAGGCGCAGCTCGCGCGCCGAATCGGGCACGATGCCGACGCCCAGTCCGGCCCGCACCAGCGCCAGCAAGGTATGCGTCTGGCTGGCGCGCTGCACGTAGTCGGGCTGCACGTCGGCCAGGCCGAATGCGCCGACGATGCGGTCATAGAAGTATTTGCCTTCGCGCGGCGAATACAGCACGAAGGGCTGGCCCTGCAGCAGCCGCAGCGGCACCACCTCCTGTTCGCACAGCGGTGAATCCGCCGGCAGCGCCAGCACCAGCGGTTCGCGCTCGATCAGGCGGGCTTCGATGCCCGCCTGCCGCGGCACGCTGCGCGCCAGGATGGCGTCCAGCTCGCGCGCCAGCAGCAGGCGCGACAGGTCGGTGCTGACGGTTTCGCGCAGCTGGATCTCGACGCCGGGCAGGCGCTTGCGCGCCCGCATGATCAACGACGGCATAAGCCGGTACGACGCCACCGCCGTGAAGCCCAGCGTGATGTGGCCGGCGTCGCCGCCGGCGGTGCGGCGGGCGCTGGCGGTGGCGCGGGCCGAGTATTCCAGCAGGTGGCGCGCGTCGCGCAGGAAGCGGCGGCCGGCGGCGCTCAGTTCGACCTGGCGGCTGCTGCGCTCGAACAGCGTCACGCCCAGGTCCTGCTCCAGCAACTGGATCTGGCGCGACAGCGGCGGCTGCGTCATGCACAGGCGCTGGGCGGCGCGGCCGAAGTGCAGTTCCTCGGCCACGGCGATGAAGCATTCGAGCTGGCGGAATTCCATCGATCCAATCCTTGAATTGATCAATGCTATTTATAGCTCGAACAGTCATGCATCGGCCGGCGTTCCTATACTCGGCCGCAGCACCGGGGCGCGTTTTTCCGCCCCGCGAAAGGAGTGCCATCGCAGCATCGACTTTCCGCGGCCCGCGCCGCTCACTACTACAAAGAGAAGACCATGGAGACAAGCAATTCCGCACGCCCGCGCCGCCGCTTCCTTGCCGCGGCCCTGGCCCTGGCCGCCTGTGGCGCCCTGCCCGCCGCGGCCCAGGCCGCGCCGTTCCCGGACCGCCCGATCAACCTGATCGTGCCGTTCTCGCCGGGTGGCGGCACCGACATTTCGGCGCGCCTGCTGGCGGCGGCGCTGGGCGACAAGCTGGCGGCGTCGGTGGTGGTGGACAACCGCCCCGGCGCCGGCGGGCAGATCGCCGCCGACCTGGTGGCGCGCGCCAACCCCGACGGCTACACGCTGCTGTTCGCCAATTCGGGCATGCTGGCGATCAATCCGTGGATCTACAAGCTGCATTCCGATCCGGCCACCGCGTTCGCGCCGGTATCGCTGTTCTCGGACCTGCCGTTCGTGCTGGTGGTGCCCACCACGCTGCCGGCCAAGAACGTGAAGGACCTGGTGGCGCTGGCGCGCGCGCAGCCCGGCAAGCACACCTTCGCCAGTTCCGGCACCGGCGGCGCGCCGCACCTGTCGGGCGAGATATTCCAGCAGGCCACCGGCACCGATCTGATGCATGTGCCCTACAAGGGCGGCGGCCCGGCCATGACCGACCTGATGGCGGGCCGCGTCGACATGCTGTTCGCGTCGGTGCTGGAGACCATTCCGTACGTCAATTCCGGCAAGCTGCGCGCGCTGGCGGTGACGGGCGCGACGCGCTCGCCCGCCCTGCCCGACGTGCCGACCATCGACGAGGCCGGCGTCCAGAACGCGCAGACCGGCTCATGGACGGCGGTGCTGGCGCCGGCGGGCACGCCGCAGGCGGTGATCGACAAGCTGTCGGCGGCGATCCGCGAGGTGGCGGCGGACCCGGCGATGAAGACCAAGCTGGAGTCGCAGGGCGCGGTCGCGCACGGATCGACGCCGCAGCAATTGCAGGCGCTGGCGGCCAGCGAACGCGCCCGCTACGGGGAGATCATCAAGACCCGGCATATCCAGACGCAGTAACCGGGCGGGCAATGCGGCCGCACACGACGCGCTGACGCGGCCCGAAGGGCGGCGCATTGCCCGCCCCCGTCATTTCTTCGTCCCCGACCCACACGGCCGGGACGGCTTTCATCGCCGGTCGTCCCACCGCCGGCCTTTTCTTGCGACCCGCGCACCCGCGGGTCGTCGCAACAACCGTGACACCCGACATGACCACGACTGCTTCCCCACCCCTCGCCGACCTGCTGATGGTCGGCCCCTTGCTGCCCGAACTGACCGCCGAACTGGAGTCGCGCTACCGCGTGCACCGCTGGTGGCAAAGCCCCGATCAGGCGGCGCTGCTGCGCGATCACGGCGCGGCGATCCGCGGCATCGCCACCAGCGGCCGCTTCGGCGCGCCGCGCGAACTGATCGACGCGCTGCCGGCGCTGGAAGGCGTTTTCAGCTTCGGCGTGGGCTACGACACCATCGATCTGGCGGCGGCGCAGGCGCGCGGCGTGCGCGTCACCAACACGCCTGGCGTGCTCGATGCCTGCGTGGCGGACACCGCGCTGGCGCTGATGCTGGCGGCGTCGCGCCGCATCGCCGAGGCCGACCGTTTCGTGCGCGCCGGGCGCTGGCCGCAGGAAGGCTTCGGGCTGGGCACGCGCATGAGCGGCAAGCGCTGCGGCATTGTCGGGCTGGGCAATATCGGCCTGCAGATCGCGCGGCGCGCCGAGGCATTCGACATGCCGATCCTGTACACCAACCGCAAGCCGCGTGCGGACGCGCCGGCGCATTACCGCTACTGCCCGACGCTGACGGCGCTGGCGGCCGAGTGCGATTTCCTGGTGCTGGCGGTGCCCGGCGGCGGCGCCACGCGCCACCTGGTCAATGCCGAGGTGTTGCAGGCGCTGGGCCCGCAAGGCTGGCTGATCAACATCGCGCGCGGCACGGTGGTGGACGAGGCGGCGCTGGTTCAGGCCCTGCAAAGCGGCGCCATCGCCGGCGCCGGCCTGGACGTGTTCGAACACGAACCGGCCACGCCGGCGGCGTTGAACGCGATGGACAATGTGGTGATGCTGCCGCACATCGCCAGCGGCACGCATGAGACCCGGCGGGCCATGGCGGACCTGATGCTGGCCAATCTGGATGGCTGGTTCCGCGAAGGCAAGACGGTGACGCAGGTGGTTTGAGAGCGCGGGCCGCCCGCAAGCGCGCGGGCGGCGGCGTCGCCCGATTTACGGGGAACGCACCGGGATGGCCCAATTCGAATAAATCGGCCACTTAGCGTCCACCACCTGGACACTACATCTTGTTATTTATCTCATACATGATAAATTTCTCACCGCACTGGCTCGTGCCGGCGAGCTGTTGTGCTTGTTGTTGTAATTTTTTCCGGCCTTCGGGCCGGATTTTTTTGTCCAGAATTTCCAGGGTGCCGCGCCGCGGCCCTTCACTCGTCGATCCGTATCGACAGCCCATCGCCCGCGGCCGTGATCGCGCGCACGCGTATCGTCCAGCCGGCGTTGATGGCCTCCTCCTGATCGTCAAACACGCCGTATTCGGTCACCGGCACAGCTCCATGCAACGGGCGGCCGTCGGGCCCCGGCCCGCGCGCCTCGATGACCGGTACGTAGCCATCCTGCACTTGCAGCGCGCCGCGCGTGATCTGAAAACCGTCCAGAATTTCCATCGTCGCTCCCTTGTTGTGGTGAAAGCCATGGTAGCGTGAGCACTGCGCGTCGTCGCCCTGCCCGCCGCAAAGTGTGGACCCGCCATGAAATTCGACATCTACCGCCGCCTGCAATTGGACATCGTTCGCGAGGCCGGCCAATGGGCCGTGTATCAGGCCGTGGCGGGCAAGCGGGTGCGCGCCGGCGGGATCGTCATCCCGGCCGACCTCCCCGAAGACGAACTGTCCACCTATCTGGACGATCTGTACCACGAGCTGGCGCGGCCGGGCGACATGGTGACCCGGTTGTCCTGAAGCCGCCCCTGGCGGCGCCTTGCGTCCGGGCGTATCGTGGGCCTATCGTGAAAACCGGCCCAGCGCGCCCGGAGCCCGCCATGTCCGACGACATCCCCGCCATCGAGGCCAGCGCCTCGCAACTGGGCAACCTGACGCAGTTCCTGATCTGGGTTGCCGAGCATCCCCGCACCTATGCGGACATCATGGAGGCGTGGCGCACTTCGTGTCCACGCCTGTCGGCCTGGGAAGACGCCACCAGCAACGGCCTGGTGGACCTGGCCCGCCGGCCTGCCGGCGACGCCGCCGCCCCGGTGGCCACGTTGACGCCCAAGGGCCGCGCCTGGCTGGCCGCGCGCCAGGCCGGCATGAGCACGACGCCTTCCTAACTATCAGGCGCCGGCACCACGCCGCCATCCGCTTGCAACTGCGCGCGCAGGCTGGCGATGAAGGCCTTGGCCGCTTCGGGCAGCACACGCCCGGCCAGCGTCTGCACCTCGAAGTGGCGTTCGTTCATCTCGCGGTCGCGCAGCGGCAGGGCCACCACCTGCCCGGCACGCAGGCGATAGCGGATCGCCAGTTCGCCGCAGAACGCCACGCCGCCGCCCGCGCCCGCGAACGCCACCAGCGCGTCAACGCTGCGGCTGGAGAACATCGGTTCGCATGACAGCTGCTGGCGGCTGCAGCTGATGTCGATCAGTTGCCGCAGCGTCGAATCGGCATCGGGCAAGGCCAGCGGATAGGCCATCAATTGCGCCAGCGACACCTCGGGCTGGCCTGCCAGCGGATGGCCGGCCGCCACCACCGCGCGCACCGGCGCCGGCATGCGCAGTTCTACCCGCACGTCGCGATGCGAGGTCAGGCTGAGCGTGACGCCGATGTCGGCCGTGCCGTCGCGCACCCGCACCGGCACCTCGCGCTGCGAGCACACGTCCAGCGTGAAGCGGATGCCGGCGTACTGCCGGCGGAACTCCGCGATGGCGGCGGGCAGAAAATCATGGATGAAGCCTTCGGTGCAGACCACCCGCACCAGCCCCTGGCGCAGCCCGCGCAGGCCCATGATGTCGCCGGCGACGCGCTCGACGTCCTGCTGCGCGCGCTTGGCATGGGCGGCCAGCAGTTCCCCCGCCGCGTTGAGCGTCATGCCCCGCGCGCGGCGCTCGAACAGCAAGGTGCCCAGCTCGCGCTCCAGGCGAGCGACCTGGCGGCTGACCGCGGACGGCGCCACGTCCAGCCGCTCCGCCGCGACGCTGACGGAGCCGCAGCGCGCCACTTCCAGAAAGTAGCGGACGGCCATTTCCTGCAGGATCTGCGGGTTCATCCGGGTTTGCCCTTGGTTGAGGTTAGCTTTGCGCCAAACGCAACGCAGGATTCTAACAATTCATATTGCTGCAACGTTGAGCCCCCGCCAAGATGGCATCCGTCACACGCGTCGTTCCGTCCACTCCCTTGTCGAGCATGACCATGAAGACTGCCTTGATTGCCCTTGGTATCACCCTGGCGGGCGCCCTCGCGACTGCCGCCCCCGCCGGCGCCCAGGGCGGCTATCCGACCCGTCCCATCACCCTGGTCGTGCCCTTCCCGCCCGGCGGCGCCACGGATGTGCTGGGCCGCGTCATCGCGCAAAAGCTCGGCCAGGAACTGGGCCAGACCGTGGTGGTGGAAAACCGCGCGGGGGCCGGCACCGTGATCGGCGCCGGCTATGTGGCCAAGGCCGCGCCCGACGGCTACACCCTGCTGGTCAGTTCCGGCACCACCTTCACGGTCAACCCCGCCATCCAGAGCAAGCTGCCGTATGACCCGGTCAAGAGCTTCGAGCCGCTCGGCATCGTCGGCCGCACCGGCCTGGCGCTGCTGGCCAACCCGCAGGTGCCGGTCAAGGACGTGAAGGAACTGGTGGCCTACGTCAACGCGCGCGCCAAGGAGCCGCCGGCCTATGGCTCGTTCGGCACCGGCACCACCTCGCATTTCGTGGGCGAAGCCTTCCTGGCGGCCGCCGGCATCAGGATGGTCCACGTGCCCTACAAGGGCAGCGCGCCGGCCATGACCGACCTGATCGGCGGCCAGATCCCGTTTTCGGTGGACACCGTGGCCGCCGCGCTGCCCCAAAGCAAGCTGGGCAAGGTGCGCGTGCTGGCCGTGTCCGCGCCCGCCCGCTCCAGCTTCCTGCCCGATGTGCCGACCTTCGCCGAGCAAGGCTACCCGTCGGTGGCGATGGACACCTGGCTGATGTTCACCGCGCCGCGCGGCCTGCCCGCCGACGTGAAGGCCAGGCTCGAAAACGCCTTGCGCGCCACGGTCGAATCGCCCGACGTGCGCAAGAGCCTGGAAAACCAGGGCTTCGAGCCGGCCTTCTCCAGCGCCGCCGAGGGCGAAGCGTTGATCCAGAAGGAACTGCCGATGATGCGCGACCTGGCCCGGCGCGCCGATATCAAGATCGACTGAAAGGAAACACCCCCCATGATCCTGGACGATTCCCTCGTCTCGTTATCCGCCGTGGAACTGCGGCGCCTGATCGGCGCGCGGCAGTTGTCGCCGGTGGAACTGCTGGAGGCGTGCATCGCCCGCATCGAGGCGGTAAACCCGTACATCAACGCCGTCACCGCCACGGCTTTCGACCGCGCCCGCATCGAGGCGCGCGCGGCCGAACAGGCGGTGATGGCCGGCGACACGCTGGGCCTGCTGCACGGCCTGCCGCTGGGCGTGAAGGACCTGGAACCCACCGCCGGCCTGCTCACCACCTATGGTTCGCCGATCTACCGCGATCACGTGCCGGCCGAGGACGTGACGCTGGTGGCGCGCCTGCGCCGCGCCGGCGCCATCGTGGCCGCCAAGACCAACGTGCCCGAGATGGGCGCGGGCGCCAATTCGCGCAACACGGTGTGGGGCGCCACCGGCAATCCCTTCAATCCGAATCTGAACGCCGGCGGCTCCTCGGGCGGCTCGGCCGCGGCGCTGGCCAGCGACCTGTTCCCGCTGTGCACCGGGTCGGACACCGGCGGCTCGCTGCGCATTCCGGCCGCCAAGTGCGGCGTGGTCGGCTTCCGGCCGTCGCCCGGCGTGGTGCCCAGCGTGCGCAAGCCGCTGGGCTGGACGCCGATCTCGGTGGTCGGCCCGATGGGCCGCACGGTGGCCGACGCCTGCCTGCAGATGGCCGCCAGCGCCGGCCCCGACGCCGGCGATCCGCTCAGCTATCCGCTCGATCCGCTGCAGTTCCTGGCGCCGGGCAGCGCCGACCTGGGCCGCCTGCGCGTGGCCTATACCGAAGACTTCGGGCTGTGCGACGTGGACGATGGCATCCGCGCCACCTTCCGCGCCAAGATCGCCGCCATGCGCCATCTGTTCGCGGCCTGCGATCCCATCGAGATCGACTTCGGCGAGGCCCACCGCTGCTTCGACGTGCTGCGCGCCGAAGCCTTCGTGGCCGGCATGCGCGATGCCTATGAGAAAGACCCGGGCAGCCTGGGCCCCAACACCCGCGCCAATTTCGAGATGGGCGCGGCCATGAGCCTGAAGGATTGCGCCTGGGCGCAGGCCGAGCAGACCCGGCTGATCAAGCGCTTCCAACGCGCCTTCGACGACTACGACCTGATCCTGTCGCCCACCACGCCGGTGTCGCCGTTCCCGTGGACGCAGCTGTATGCCGAGGCCATCAACGGCAAGCGCCAGGAAAACTATTACCGCTGGCTGGCGCTGACGTATGTGATCACGCTGACCACGCATCCGGCGCTGACGCTGCCTTGCGGGCGCGATCACAAGGGCATGCCGTTCGGCTTGCAGATCGTGGGGCGGTTTCGCGGCGATCGCGAGGTACTGGCGGCGGCGCAGGGGATGGAGTCTGCGTTTGCGGCTAATGAGGAACTGCGGCGGCCGCGGCCGGACCTGGCGGGGCTGAAGGCGGCGGAGCCGGCGTTGACGTCGATCGTGACGGCGCCGCCGGGCGGTGCGCTGGGAACAACCGAGGCCAGCGTCTCCGCGGTGTAGGCGCGGCCGCACGCAACAGACGCGCACGGCGCAATGGCTGGACTCGGGCATAGTCCCCTCGCCCACCGGCCTTTCACGACTTCACGGTCCAGTTCGTGGACGCGTTCCCCGACGTGACGGTCAAGTGGGTGGATGTGTTTCCCGGGACGGATTGAGCGTCAACGGTCTCCGGCCCCGCGTTGTCGCGCGCTGCGCGCTTGTCTCCTTGCGCGTCAGAGCAATCGCATCGCGACTGGCCGGCGATGCGGGATGGCGCCATGCGACCCTTCCCTGTCCCGGCAAGCGACATTCATCGCCTTTGCGATGGAACTCCCCGCCCCGCGCCGTTACTCATCAGGCAAGCCAGCCGGCCGCGACCACCAGCGACGGTGGCGCGGCCATGGGCGGCGCATTTCTTCGGGAGCGGAAAAAATGGTATCCACCGTGCAAGGCGCGTCGGGTCTGCTACAGACGAATCTACTGACGGGCTACAACAACGCAGTGCAATTCGCGCAGACCATTGCCCAGGGATTGCGCCGCATCATCGCCAACGGCAACAACCAACCCGCGCCCACCTTTGGCCAGCGCTATCCGGTAGGCAACGGACTGGTCCTGGACCGGGTCGGCGGCTACCGTGTCATGGGCGACAAGACCCGGGGGGTGGAACCCGGGTTCATCGGCAAGCGCGATTGGAGCGCGGGCGATACGGTCAAGATGGGCGCCGCGCCCCACCCCTTCAATACACAAGCCGTGGCGCTGGCGCAACAATGGCTGGTGGGCGGCGGCGGCCTTCCCCCGCACACGCCGCCGGACGCCGATCTGGACGCCATGCTGTTGAACAGCCTGAGCAGGCTGTCCACGGGCGGAGGGCCGCTTGCCGGGGCCGCGACCCTGGTGCTGACGAATCCCGCGCTGGCGCTTAACAATGGATCGCTTATCGACGTGCTCAGAAACGTCATACCGCCGAACGCCGCGCTCAACGCGGCACTGGCCGATGCCCTGGTCGCGGACACAGTCGCGGCGATCACGGCGCCCAACCAGAACGCGCTGACCAATGAAGCGACCAGCCTGTTCCGTGAATTGACTGGCGACATCATGCTGACCCAGGCCAAATTCACCAAGAATCATTACATCAAGCTCGACTACTACGAAGCCGACAAGATTGGCGACAAGTATCACATCCCGAAGGACAAGGCCAAGGGCAACATCGTCACCGCCCCGCTGCACCGGCTGTTGACCGGAGCAACCCCGACCGAGCGCAATGAAGGGGCCGTGCGCGAATCGCTGGCCAATGACCTGATGCGCGTCATGGGAGTCGAGAGCCAGAAACTGAAGATCGTGGAGGGCCAATATCCCGACGGCACCACCAAGCTGATGCTGGACGGCACGCACGTAGCTGGCTTCAGCGATTTCGATGGCAGACCCGAGCGCGGCGACATCTACCTGAAGGATGGCGTGCTGGTGCGCAACCAGCAACGCAATACCGATCCGCCCAATCAGTACACCGGTGCCCCTGCCCTGGTAACCACCATCAACGAGCTGGGCCGCAACAAGATCCTGATGCTGCTCATGGCGGACCGCGACGCGCTGGGCTCGCGCGGCGGGAACAAGGGCTATGTCGGCAATACGTTCGTCGGCATCGATCCCGGGCACGCGCTGGAAGAAGACCGCCTGGGCGTCACGGGCGACGTCCACAGCGATTTTTCGTTCAACCAGCCCAAAGGCCCGACATTCATGGGCTACAAGAACTTCACCGTCTTCGACCAGAGTTCGCTGGCGGAAAAAATGGAAGGGGTGCGGATGATCGCGCACCTGAAGCAGTCACAAGCCGACGAGCAACTGTTCGACCGCTATGCCCAGGAGTTCAGCGCCAACAACAACCGCCCCCCCGAGGCGCGGTTCGACGCGACCATCGTCAACCTGAAAGCCCTGTACATTGCCCGGCGCGACGGGCTGCTCAACGTGTTCGCGCCACGACTGGCGGTGGACTCGTTCGCGTTCGGCTTCCAGGAGCCGGCCGCCCAGTACTTCGCCATGCGCGACGCCACGCTGAACGCGCTCGATGGCCTGGAGAAACTTACTTCGAAAACTACCGCCACCACGAAAAGCGGTATCGACCTTGAGTATCCCCAGGTCAAGTCGCCATCGGATCGCAAGGAATGGAACGTCACGCAGGATCCCGCGACCGGCGACCTGCTGTTCGTCTCCACCGGGAAGTCCGTCGCGCAAATGCGGACGGCCGTCCAGAATTTTCTGCCCAACACGGTGCAAGGACACACGCTTCAGGTCGGACCGCAAAACACGCTGACGTTGCGTATCCCGGTCGCCCAGGTCCTGGCGCTGGAAGCGGCACTCGCCCCGGCGCAGATCATCGCACACAAGCATCCCTGACACCCACCCAGCCCCCCCGGCGCCACAAGCCACCGCCCCCCAAGGAGAGTCCGCATGCCGGAAACCCGCCCCGAAAAACTGACAGCGATCGCGAAGGCGGTCGGACACGATGCCTCGCTGTTCGACGAGCAGGACCACGCGTTTCTGCAGTTCGATGGCATCACCCTGCATCTGCAGTACTTCGCCGAAGGCGACGTCTCCGTACTGGTGCTGGCCGCCGACCTGGGCGAACTGGACGCGCAATCGCGCATCCAGGCGTACGCCTTGATGCTCTCGGCCAACACCTCCTGGCGCGACGTGGCGGGCGGGGCGTTGGCGCTGGATGACAAACAGCAGAGGGCCCTGCTGATGGCCAGGGTCGATCTGGCTGGGTTGACCGACGCCGCGCTGGCCCAACGAATCTACGCCTTCACGCGGGCCGCGGTCCATTGGGCGGGCAAATTGGCGGCCCTGGCCGCCCAGCCGGGCGCGGCGCAAGAGGCGGCCCGCCCCGGCGTGGCGACGCCAGCGTTGCCGTCCATGGCCAATCTCGTCTGATCCCCTTCTCCAAAGCGGCTGACATGAATATCGATACCTTCCAATCCCTCGTCCAAGACTATTGCCAGCGGGCCAAGCTGCCCGCGCCGGTGTTCGACATCGAACAGTGCGTACTGGCTCCCCTGCCCGAGCAGGCAGTCATCCTCGCCTGGGATGAATCCGCCGAAGAGGTGCTGCTGCTTGCCCCCGTGGGCACGCAGGCCGTGCCTATGGGCGAGGCCGAGGCGATACGGCTGTTGCAGGACGCCTATCTGGGACAGAACCTGAAAGGTGCCGCGGCGGGCATCGATCCCGACAGCGGCGGCCTGGTGATCTGGCGGCGTCTACCCGGCTACGGCCTGACCGCGGATCGCTTGCGGCATTACATCGGCCACACGGTGGACGCGGCGCAGGCCGCGCAAGGCGTCCTGGGTTGATCTGGCACGGGCGGCTGCGAGCGGAACAGAGGGCGCAGGTCAGCGGGGAAATCCCCTAAACCATTGAAATAACTCACAGTAATGAAAGGGCATAAGGAAATCCCGATTAGGGAATTTGCCTAGCATCAATACATAACCTTTTGATTTTATTAATCTTTTTGCAGACTCCCATTGCCCAAATTTGGCTTGTCCTGCACAGTCGTGTACAGCAAACTACCCCGAAATTACCCCACCAACCGCCGCCTTCCCCGATTGCCCCCCCTAGCAGCGCGGCCAGGAGCCAAGCATGTGCGGCCGAATCGTCCAAAAGTCCGGCCCGCTCGATTACGTCGAGCGCATATTCCCAAATCCGCGAGCCTTGTTCAGCGACCCGGCCGGCCCGCTCTACAACATCCCGCCAGGCACGCGCCCCATGGCAATGCATCGCCTGACCGGCGACTTCGAACTGGAGCGCCTGCACTGAGGCTGGCGACCGCACAATTCGAAGTACCTCATGTCCAACGCCCGGCTGGACAAAATCCTCGCCGGCGCCTGGCCCTGGGAGACGCTCACCGCGCGCGGCCGCATCCTGGTGCCGGCGGATGGCTGGTACGAATGGAAGCCCCTGGCCGATGGGCCGAAGCCGCCCAAGCAGCCCTACTTCGTCCATGCCGCCAACAATTCGCCCCTGTTCTTCGCAGGTTTGAGCAACTGGCGGCTGGAGCCGAGAAGGACGAGGCCCACGGTTTCGCCATCGTCACCAATGACGCAGCTGGCGGCATGATAGACGTACACGACCGCCGGCCGGTGGCGCTGCCAGCAGACCTGGCCATCCACTGGATGGACCCGGAATTTCCCACCGCCCAGGCGCTTGCGCTGCTGGAGCATGGTCTACCGGAGACGGCCTTCACCTGGCACCCAGTGCGCCAGGAGGTCAGCAATTCCAAGTACCAGATGCCGGACGCGATCGAGCCCGTCACAGTACCCTCCACGGGCGCTCCTGCCTTCTGACATCGCTTTCGGTGACTCGCCTGGGCATGTCGGGGCGTGCACTCAGATACAGCTGCTGTTTGTCGCGCGCAAGAGACGGTCGCGAACGAAGTATTCCAACCTTTTGGAATACGTGAACTTTCGTATGGACTTGTATCAAGTTCTACGCAAAAATGCCGCCACCAGCACTTCCGCAGCGGAGTAATCCTATGGTCAGCGCCTCGCCAACAGTACAACTCGCCTTCAAAGAGCGGCACCGCGGGCATCGATTGGCCATCGCAACACTTCTTACCATCACGCTGTCTGGCTGCGACACGCTCGATGCCGTCTGGACGTTTCACAAGGAGGCTTTCGCGAGCGCTGCGGAAGACGGCTCGTTGAACGAAATCGCCAACTCGGCGGCGCTTGGTGCAACGGCGGGGGCCTATGCATCCCCCAGCTCTGGCTACACAGCACCAACCCCCACGTATGCCGGCTCGAACGCCGTGGCCGCGACCAATACCCGAGAGGCGCTTGCCTACCAAGACACGAAGGCCAATGCTTCGAAGAACACGATGCCTTCCGCCTACGCCACAAAATCAAGCGCTACAGCTGCACCGTCCGGACGTACATATAGAACCGCAGA
This sequence comes from Achromobacter sp. CSND-B12, assembly GCF_052906545.1. Classification (NCBI taxonomy): domain Bacteria; kingdom Pseudomonadati; phylum Pseudomonadota; class Betaproteobacteria; order Burkholderiales; family Alcaligenaceae; genus Achromobacter; species Achromobacter sp. CSND-B12. Next base: position 247,682 of record NZ_JBREGJ010000001.1, read on the forward strand.
CCACTGCGTAAGCTACGACGACAGCAGCAACAGCCTGGCCGATTTCTTTGAAAATCGGTGCAATTTCCCTGTCTGGATTACCTTTCTCAATCAAAACGGTGTCGGCGCAGCCGGACCCATTAAGCCCGGAAAAAGAGAAACCGTAAGCAAAGGGAAGGGAAAAGTCGAATGGGCGGCGTGCGAATATCCGGCTAGCGCGCGCGCCGGCACAACCATGCGCGATCCCGCATGGCGAGGCGGACAGTATGCCTGCGTCAGCGCCAATTGAGGCCGTGCAGACGGGTGCGACACGGGGTTCCTAGCGCCCATCCCGGCCGAGCGGCTGGTGGCCGCGGCAAGGAGAAATAGGCATCAGCCTTTCACCTTGTCGTAGAGCGTGATCGCGGCTGCCAGGGTCGGTTCCATGCCGTGGCGCGTGCCGTTCGCGGCCCACACCTCGTACTGCCAGCGGTTCTGTGCGAACACCCGGCAGATGGTCCACCCGCCAGGCCCTGCATTGGAGTACGACAATGGCGAAAAAAAAGATACACCCTCCTCCCAATAAGCCACCTAGCGCGGAGCTCGCTGCTATAGAGATAAAGAAGGATTCTGTTTGAGCGTTTAGCTAAACGCCCAGAACCTAATCAAGCCAACAGCCACCTCCGGGTGGCTGTTTTCATCTCGGCCAACCTGCTGGCGATCATGCGGGAGAGTCGACAACGAGAAGTCCCCCAAAAGTCCCCCAGCCTACGGCTCGTGGCCTAAGAGGAACCCCGTAAGTCGTTGAAATAACTGAGAGTAATGAAAGGGCATAAGGAAATCCCGATTAGGGAATTTGCTTATGCCCTTTAATTATTTGTACAGCGCATACTCGATACGTAAGAATTCGTCCTTGGCATAAAGCAAGACAATGGAACTTCGTCAACTCGAGGCCTTCGCGGCCGTCATGTCCACCGGCAGCGTCACCGCTGCCGGGCGCTTGCTTGGCCGGTCGCAACCGGCCATCAGCCGCCTGTTGCAGGAATTGGAAGCCGAGATCGGCTATGCCCTGTTCGCCCGCAGCGGGCCGCGCGTGACGCCGACAGAGCAGGGTTTCCTGCTCTATGACGACGTGGAGCGCGCCCTGTCCAGCCTGCGGCAGATCCGCGACCGGGCCGAGGAGATCGCCCGGGGCCAGGCCCAGCCGCTGCTGCTGGCGGCCACCTCGGCCTTGGCCGCCGGGCTGGTGCCGGACGCGCTCAAGCGCATCGAGGCCCAGGCCGGCAATACCCGCGTCCAGCTACGCAGCGCCTCGCCCGAGCGCGTGGTACACGCCGTGCTGAGCGGTACGGCGCAACTGGGCGCGACCAGCCTGCCGCTGGAGCATCGCGGCCTGACCGTGCACTGGATCGGCCAGGCGCCCTGTGTGGTGGCGCTGCCCGAAAACGATCCGGCCGCGCGCCATGACGTGGTGCCGGTGGCCGAGCTGGCCGGGCGCCGCGTCATCACCATGGCCAATCCCTACCGCCTGCGGCGGCGGCTGGACGCGGCGCTGGGCCATGCCGCCGGCGCCATCGAAACCAATTCGTCCATCAACGCCCTGGCCGCCGTGCGCGCGGGCCTGGGCGTGTCGGTGCTGGAACCCATTACCGCCTACGGCGCGCCGATGGCGGGCGTGGCGATCCGCCCGATCGACCTGGACATCCCCTTTTTCTTCGGGGTCATCACCTCGCAGTCGCAGCCCCTGACGCCGGCCTGCCAGGCCATGGCCGATGCGCTGGCGCAGGCCGCCGCGCAGTTGCTGCCCGGCTTCGTGCTGCACGACGCCTGCCAGCACGGCGCGCTGCTGCAGTCGATCTACGGCGATGACACCCCTCTTACGGATACGCCCGCATGAACCAACCCCTCGCTCCCGCCCCGCAAGGCCTGGCCGCGCTGGAAGCGCGCCTGCGCCAGGACCTGTCCTGGCTGGAAATCCCCGCCAAGCCCTGGGTCACGCCGCGCCTGGTCGACGGCCAGCCGGTGCTGGACGTGGCCATCATCGGCGGCGGCATGGCCGGCCTGGCCGCGGCGGCCTCGCTGACGCACCTGGGCATCGTCGCGCCGATCTTCGACCAGTCGCCCGAAGGCTATGAAGGCCCGTGGGCCACCACCGCGCGCATGGAAACCCTGCGCTCGCCCAAGCAACTGACGGGTCCGGCGCTGGGCCTGCCGGCGCTGACCTTCCGCGCCTGGTTCGAGGCGCAGTTCGGCGCCGAGGCCTGGGAGGCGCTGGACAAGATCCCGCGCCTGCAGTGGATGGACTACCTGCGCTGGTACCGCCGTGTGCTGAACCTGGACGTGCGCAACCAGCACCGCGTGCTGGCCGTGCTGCCGCGCGCGGACCGGCTGGTGCAACTGGACATCGAAGCGCCCGCCGGCCGCCAGACCGTGCTGGCGCGCCGCGTGGTGCTGGCCACCGGCCGCGACGGCCTGGGCGGCGCCTACGTGCCGGACTTCGCGCGCAAGCTGCCGCGCGACCGCTGGGCGCATTCGTCGGACGTGCTGGACTACGCCACCCTGGCCGGCAAGCGCGTCGGCGTGGTGGGCGCGGGCGCGTCGGCCATGGACAGCGCCGCCACCGCGTTGGAAGCGGGCGCGGCCAGCGTCGACCTGCTGATCCGCCGCGACGACATTCCGCGCATCAACAAGGGCAAGGGCGCCGGCAACCCCGGCCTGACCCACGGCCACCTGAACCTGCCCGATGAATGGAAGTGGAAGATCCGCCACTACATCAACGCCGCCCAGGTGCCGCCGCCGCGCGGCAGCACGCTGCGCGTGTCGCGCCACCCGAACGCCCGCTTCAACCTGGGCTGCGGCGTGCAGGACCTGGCGCTGGTCAATGACGAAATCCGCGTCACCACGCCCAAGGGCGTCTTCACGCTGGACTTCCTTGTGTTCTCGACCGGCTTTCGCATCGACTGGACCGTGCGGCCGGAATTCGCCGCGCTGGCGCCGCACGTGCGCGCCTGGGGCGACCGCTACACCCCGCCCGCCGGCGAGGAAGACCAGGAGCTGCATGACTCGCCCGACCTGGGCGCGGCCTTCGAATTGCAGGAAAAGACCCCGGGCGCCTGTCCGGGCCTGGACCGGGTGCACTGCTTCTCGTACCCGGCCGCGCTGACGCACGGCACCGTGTCGGGCGACATCCCCGCGATCAGCGAAGGCGCCAAGCGCCTGGCGCAAGGCATCGCGGGCCTCTTCTACCGCGAGGACGTGGCCACGCACTACGCCAACATGGAAGCGTTCTCGGAACCGGAAGTGTTCGGCGACGAATGGACGCCGGCCCCGGCGCCCGGCGCGGCCCGGCAGGCGGAGACCGCGCAATGACCGCTTGGCTGCTCCGCCGCGTGGCACAAGCCGCGGTGGTTGTGTTCCTGATGACGCTGATCGTCTTCGTCGGGCTGCACGCCATCGGCAACCCGGTCGATATCCTGATCGGCCAGGACGTCGACCAGGTCGACCGCGCCCGCATCATCGCCGAACTGGGGCTGGACAAGCCCTTGTGGCAACAGTACCTGGGCTTTCTGAACGGGGCGCTGCACGGCAACCTGGGCAACAGCTTCGTCTACAACATCCCCGCCGTGGAACTGGTGATCCAGCGCCTGCCGGCGACCCTGGAACTGGCCATCGCCGCGCTGCTGCTGGCGGTGATCATCGGGCTGCCGCTGGGCCTCTTGGCCGGGCTGTATCCCGACAGCCGTTTCTCCAAGCTGGTGATGGCGGGCAGCATCGTCGGCTTTTCGCTGCCGACCTTCTGGGTCGCGCTGATGCTGATCATGACCTTCAGCGTGTCGCTGGGCTGGCTGCCGGCCAGCGGCCGCGGCCAGACGGTGGAATTCCTGGGCTTCCAGTGGTCGTGGCTGACGGCCGACGGCTGGCGCCACCTGATCCTGCCGGCGCTGAACCTGTCGCTGTTCAAGATCTCGCTGGTGATCCGCCTGACCCGCGCCGGCGTGCGCGACGTGATGCCGCTGGACTTCGTCAAGTTCGCCCGCGCCAAGGGCCTGTCGCCGTTCCGGGTGGTCTGTGTGCACGTGCTGCGCAACACCATGATCCCGCTGGTGACGGTGCTGGGCCTGGAGCTGGGCTCGACCATCGCCTTCGCCGTCATCACCGAAAGCATCTTCGCCTGGCCCGGCGCCGGCAAGCTGATCCTGGACAGCCTGAACGCGCTGGACCGCCCGGTGATCGTGGCCTACCTGATCGTGGTGGTGTGCCTGTTCGTGACGCTCAACCTGATCGTCGACATCCTGTACAAAGTGCTGGACCCGCGGGTGCGGCTGGAGGCCTCGGCATGAGCGCTCCGAACACTCCCGAGGCAAATGCCATGCAAAACGCCACGTCCGCCGCGCCCGCGCTCAAGCGCGAATCGCCCTGGCGCCGCAACCTGCTGGAATTCCTGTCGTCCAAGACGGCGGTGTTTGGGCTGGTGATCGCCACCCTGCTGATCCTGGCCGCCATCCTGGCGCCGTGGATCTCGCCGCAGAACCCCTACGACCTGCTGCAGATCGACGTGCTGGACGCGCGCCTGGCGCCGGGCGCGATGAACGGCCTGAACACCTTCCACTATTGGCTCGGCACCGACGGCCAGGGCCGCGACCTGCTGTCGGGCATCCTGTACGGCCTGCGCATCAGCCTGATGGTGGGCGTGGGCTCGGCGCTGATCGCCGGCATCATCGGCACGCTGCTGGGCCTGCTGGCGGCCTACGCCGGCGGCAAGGTCGATGCGCTGATCATGCGGCTGGTGGACCTGATCCTGTCGTTCCCGTCGATCCTGGTGGCCATGATGATCCTGGCCTACCTGGGCAAGGGCGTGGGCAACGTGGTGCTGACGCTGGTGATCCTGGAATGGGCCTACTACGCCCGCACCGCGCGCGGCCAGGCCCTGGTCGAGCGCCGCCGCGAATACGTCGAGGCGGCGCGCTGCCTGGACATCCCGAACTGGCGGATCATGCTCAAGCACATCCTGCCCAACTGCCTGCCGCCGCTGATCGTCATCGGCACCCTGCAGATCGCGCGCGCCATCACGCTCGAAGCCACGCTGAGCTTCCTGGGCCTGGGCGTGCCCGTGACCGAGCCGTCACTGGGGCTGCTGATCTCCAACGGCTTCCAATACATGCTGTCCGGCGAATACTGGATCAGTTTCTACCCCGGCATCGCGCTGCTGATCACCATCGTCGCCATCAACCTGGTGGGCGACCGCCTGCGCGACGTGCTGAACCCGAGGACCCACAAATGAGCGCCGCCCGTCCCGTCGCGGCGCCGGCCGCCGCCAACGTGCCGACCCTGGAAGTGCGCAACCTGCGCACCCACTTCTTCACTCGCGCCGGCACCCTGCCCGCCGTGGACGACGTGTCGTTCACGCTGGAGCGCGGCAAGATCCTGGGCCTGGTCGGCGAGTCCGGCTCGGGCAAATCCGTCACCGGCTTTTCGATCATGGGCCTGGTGGACGCCCCCGGCCGCGTGGTCGGCGGCCAGGTGCTGTTCCAGGGCCGCGACCTGACCCAGCTGGCCCCGCGCGAGCTGCGCAAGCTGCAGGGCAACCGCATCGCCATGATCTTCCAGGATCCGATGATGACGTTGAACCCGGTGCTGCGGGTCGACGTGCAGATGATCGAAACGGTGCGCGCCCACAACAGCATGAGCAAGGCGCAGGCGCGCGAGCTGGCCCGCGACACGCTCGGCATGATGGGCATTCCCAGCCCGGAAGAACGGCTGCTGGCATATCCGCACCAGTTGTCCGGCGGCATGCGCCAGCGCGTGGCGATCGCCAGCGCCATGCTGCACCGGCCCGATCTCATCATCGCCGACGAACCGACCACGGCGCTGGACGTCACCATCCAGGCGCAGATCCTGTCCGAAGTGCAGAAGCTGGCGCAGCAACACGGCACCAGCCTCATCTGGATCACCCACGACCTGTCGGTGGTGGCGGGCCTGGCCGACGACGTGGCGGTGATGTACGCCGGCCGCATCGTCGAACACGGCAAGGTCGACGACGTGCTCGACCGTCCGCAGCATCCCTACACGGTGGGCCTGATCGACAGCCTGCCCAGCAACAACCAGCGCGGCCAACGCCTGCGCCAGATTCCCGGCATGACACCCAACCTGCTCACCCTGCCCGCCGGCTGTGCCTTCGCGGCGCGCTGCGCGCGCGCCACGGCGCAATGCGGCCAGCAGCCCGCCATCACCGACGTGCTGCCCGGCCATCAGGTGCGCTGCTTTCATCCGTCGCGCCAACCTGGCGAGGTGACGGCATGAGCCCGACGACGATTCCGGATACCCGCGACGGCGCCAACGCCACCCCGCTCATCGACCTGCGCCAGGTCAGCAAGCGCTTCGGCGAACGCCCCGTCGGCGCCGCCGGCCGCGCCTTGCAGCGCCTGGGCCTGTCCAAGCCGCCCGCCATCACCCGCGCCGTCGATCATGTGGACCTGCTGGTGCGCCCCGGCGAAGTGGTCGGCCTGGTCGGCGAGTCCGGCTGCGGCAAGTCCACGCTGGGCCGCATCGCGGCCGGCCTGCTGACGCCGTCCGGCGGCGAGGTGCTGATCAACGGCCAGCGCCCGGCCGACATGACGCCAGCCCAGGCCCACGCCGCGCGCCTGAAGGTGCAGATGATCTTCCAGGACCCGTATGCCAGCCTGAACCCGCGCCTGCGCGTGGACGAGATCGTCGGCGAGGCCGCGCGCATCCACGGCCTGGTCGGCAACGGCGACTTCGACGACTACGTCAGCGCGCAACTGCAACGCGCCGGCCTCGACCCGGCCCTGCGCCAGCGCTATCCGCACCAGTTCAGCGGCGGCCAGCGCCAGCGCATCGGCATCGCCCGCGCCCTGGCGGTACAGCCGTCGATGCTGGTGTGCGACGAGGCCGTGGCCGCGCTGGACGTGTCGATCCAGGCGCAGATCCTGAATCTGTTCATGGACCTGCGCGAGCAGCTCAACCTGACGTACCTGTTCATCAGCCATGACCTGGGCGTGGTCGAGCACCTGTCGGACCGCGTGGTCATCATGTACCTGGGCCGCGTGGTCGAGACGGCGCCGGTGGACGAGGTCTTCCGCCGCCCCAACCATCCGTACACCCAGGCGCTGCTGGCCGAGATCCCCAACCTGAAATCGCGCCACAAGACCTTCACCGCCATCAAGGGAGAGATTCCCAGCCCGCTCAACCCGCCCGGCGGCTGCCACTTCCACCCGCGCTGTCCGCATGCGATGGCGCGCTGCAAAACCGAGGTTCCCACCCTGAAGGGAATCGCCATCAACCACCTGAGCGCCTGTCACCTGAACGACATGGCCTGAAAGAAGTTCCCCCTCACCAAGGACCCCGAACATGAAACGCCTGATTCTCTCGACCCTGACCGCCGCCATCCTGGGCGCGTCCGCCGCGGCCTCGGCCGACAACCTGTCGATCGGCTTTGCCGATCCGCTGTCCTCGCTCGACCCGCAACTGAACAACCACGCCGGCGACCGCTCGGTGGCCCTGCACTTCTGGGATCTGCTGATCGAGAACAAGTGGAACAAGCTGCAGCCCGGCCTGGCCGTGAGCTGGAAGCCGCTGGACAGCACCACCTGGGAATTCAAGCTGCGCGAAGGCGTCAAGTGGCAGGACGGCACGCCGTTCACCGCCGACGACCTGATCTACTCGTACACCCGCGCCCGCGCCGTGCCCGGCAGCGTCGCCACCTACGCCGGCTACCTGCGCACCATCGACACGATGACCGCCAAGGACCCGCTGACCCTGATCGTCAAGACCAAGGCCCCCAACCCCGACCTGCCGCTGAACCTGGCGTCGGTGCACGTGGTCAGCAAGCACGTCGGCGAGAAGTCCACCACCGAGGACTACAACTCGGGCAAGGCCATGGTCGGCACCGGCCCCTACAAGTTCGTGTCCTACACCCCCGGCGACCGCGTCATCATGGAACGCAACGACGGCTACTGGGGCGAGAAGGCCACCTGGGACAAGGTCAACTACCGCTACATCAACAACGCCGCCGCCCGCACCGCCGCGCTGCTGGCCGGCGACGTCGACGTGATCGACAAGGTGTCGGTGTCCGACCTGGCCAAGCTGCAGAAGGCCGCCAACATCTCGGTCTATCCGTACGACGGCCTGCGCGTCATGATCCTGCAGCCCAGCTTCAACCCCGCGCCCAACCAGTACATCACCGACAACAACGGCAAGCCGCTGGACAAGAACCCGCTGCTGGACGTGCGCGTGCGCCAGGCGCTGAACCTGGCCATCAACCGCAAGGCCATCGCCGACCGCATCCTGCAGGGCGCCGCCACCGAAGCCAACCAGTGGATGCCCAAGGGCACCTTCGGCTACAACCCCGACGTCAAGGACATCCCCAACGACGTCGAGAAGGCCAAGAAGCTGCTGGCCGAAGCGGGCTTTCCCGACGGCTTCAAGCTGACCATGCACGTGCCCAACGACCGCTACCCGCAAGGCCCGGAAACGGCCCAGGCGGTGGCGCAGTTCTGGACCCGCATCGGCGTCAAGACGCAAGTGGAAGTGGTGCCATGGGCCGTGTACTCGGGCCGCGCCAACAAGAACGAATTCGCGGTCAGCATGCTGGCCTGGGGCAACGGCACGGGCGAAGCCAGCTACGCGCTGGTCAACATCCTGGCCACCGTCGACGCCAAGAAGGGCCTGGGCGCCTCCAACTGGGGCCACTACAGCAACCCCAAGGTCGACGCCGCGCTGGACCAGTCCACCTCGGAATTCGACGTGGCCAAGCGTGAAGCCATCCTGCGCGACTCGGTCAAGCTGGTGTCCGACGACGTCGGCATCATCCCGCTGTACCACTACAAGAACATCTGGGCCGCCAAGAAGGGTCTGAAGGTCACCCCCATGACCAGCGACCGCACCGCCGCCATGATGGTCACCAAGGACTCGGCCAAGTAAGGCGCGCATCATGGTTCCTACCCTGAGCATTCAACCCGCCGACGCGCTCATCGACGTGCCCCGCCAGATCCGGGTGGAGCACGTCGCGCCCGGCCAGACGGTGGAGATCACCGCCCTCACCCGCCGCAACGGCGTGCTTTGGCAAAGCCACGCCGCCTTCGTCGCGGGCGAGGACGGCGTGGTCGACCTGACGCGCGACGCGCCCGTCTCGGGCGACTACAGCGGCCTCTCGCCCATGGGCCTGGTGTGGTCGCAGTCGCCCGTGGACTCGCCCAGCCGCGAGCACTTCAACCACCCGGTCAGCGAGCCGCTGGTCACCGAAGTGGTGGCGCGCGTGGCCGGCGCCCAGAGCGTGGCGCGCTTCACCCAGCGCCTGGCGGCCGAAGGCGTCACCCGCCAGGACGTGCGCGAGGAAGGCCTGGTCGGCACGCTCTACCTGCCGCCCGGCGCCACGCCCGGCTCGCATCCCGCCGTGCTTATCCTGAACGGCTCGGGCGGCGGCATCAACGAACCGCGCGCCGCGCTGTATGCGTCGCGCGGCTACGCCGCCTTCGCCCTGGCCTACTTCAAGGCGCCGGGCCTGTCGGACTACATCTCCAACACGCCGCTGGAGTACTTCCAGACCGGCCTGCGCTGGCTGCGCAAGAAGGTCCAGCCCAAGCACGACTTCGTCGCCATCAGCGGCCAGTCGCGCGGCGGCGAACTGGTGCTGCTGCTGGGCGCCACCTTCCCCACGGAAGTGTCGGCGGTCGTGGCCTACGTGCCCGGCGCCGTGGTCCACAGCGGCCAGAACGCCTGCGACCCCAAGATCGGCCGCGAAGGCCCGACCTGGCTGCTCGGCGGCAAGCCCCTGCCGCACGTCTGGGAAAACAACCGCACCGCCACCTGGGCGCCGTTCGACGAAGGCCCCGCGCCGCATCGTCACGAAAAGGCCATCCTCACCGCGCTGCAGGACCCCGACGCCGTGGCCCGCGCCCGCATCAGGGTCGAGGACATCCAGGGCCCGGTGATGCTGCTGTCGGCCACCGACGACGGCTCGTGGCCGTCCAGCCTGTACTCGAAGATGGTGCGCGACAAGCTGGCCGAGGTACAGCATCCGTATCCGGTCCAATGGCTGGACTACGAGAACGGCGGCCACTCGATCCTGTTCCCCTACGTGCCCACCACGCAACTGGTCTACGCCCACCCCGTGTCCGGCAAGGTCAGCACCAGCGGCGGCAACCCCAAGGACAACGCGCGCGCCGACGAGCAATCGTGGGAAGGCGTGCTGAAGTTCCTGGACGCCGCGGTCAAGGCGCGCGGCCAGGCCGCGCCGTCCGCGAACCGCGCCGAAGCCGGCGCGGCCGCCACGCCCGGCAACGCCGGCTGAACGACATCCAAGGAGACTTTCTCAATGGCACAACCCCCCATCGTCTATGACGCCGCCCGCGACCTGGTGGACCAGCTCGTCGGCCTGAAGGCCGACAGCGCCACCTACGCCGTGCGCCACCAGCGCGACAAGGTCGCCGCCGCCACCCAGGGCAGCTACGACGCCCTGTTCGACCCGGCCCTGCCCGGCCTGACGCTGGCCGAGCGCCTGCTGGTCGCGCTATACGCCGCGCGCCTGACGCCGTCGCCGGCGCTGGCCGCGCACTACCGCCAGCGCCTGGTCGAGGCCGGCGCCAGCGCCGCCGACATCCAGGTGGCCGAGTCCGGCAAGCCGGCGGACGCCGCCGACCCGCGCCTGGCCGCGATCCTGGAATTCACCCGCAAGCTGATCGAAAAGCCCGTCGAAGGCGACGAAGCCGCGCTCAAGACCCTGCCGGCCGCCGGCGTCTCCACGCCTGCCGTGGTCACGCTGTCGCAACTGGTGGCGTTCCTGTCGTACCAGGTGCGCCTGGTCGCCGGCCTGCAGGCCATGCTGGCGCTGGAAACCAAGCCGATTGCGGCCGGTACCCCGCCCGCGCCCTTCCCGGCCAACACCGCCGCCACCGAACCCGGCGCCGTCATCAAGGCCCACGGCTTCACCAACGAAGTGCTGGAGTGGAAGGCGTGGCTGGACGTGGTCCAGGTCGACAGCGCCACGCCCGAGCAGATCGCGGTGCTGGAAGAAAGCCACCCCAAGGCCAAGGTCTCGGATTACTACCTGTTCCTGGTGCACCAGCCCGAGATCCTGCGCCAGCGCTCCACCGCGTTCAACGCCATCATGTACGCGCCCGGCGGCCTGTCGCGCGCCGAGCGGGAACTGGGCGCGACCGTGGTGTCGCGCGTCAACGGCTGCGTCTACTGCGCCTCGGTGCACGCGCAGCGCTTCGAGCAACTGGCCAAGCGCAATGACGTGATCGCGCAGGTGTTCGAAGACCCGGCCACCGCCGGCACCACCGCGCGCGAGCTGGCGATCGGCAAGTTCTCGATCCAGATCACGGACGCGCCGGCCTCGGTGGATGCGGCCAGCATCCAGGCGTTGAAGGACGTGGGCCTGAGCGACGGCGAAGTGCTGGACCTGCTGCATTCGGACGCGATCTTCGCGTGGGCCAACCGGTTGATGTTGAACCTGGGCGAGCCGGTGGTCGTGCAGGTCTGACGGCCGCGCGCGCATCGCGCCGCGCAGTACCTGGACAGGCCGCGTTTTCGCGGCCTGTCTGCTTTTTGGCTCGCGGTTGATGCCCTTCCGCGCAGGCGGCCGGCAGCGCAGCGGCGTCCCGCTTGAACCGTGCTCCCCCTACTTCTGCCGCGCCTCCACCCGCTGCGCCAGCAGGTCGTAGAACAGCCGCGCCACCGGATTCAAGGTCTTGCCGCGCGGATGGATCAGGCCGATCGTGCGGCTCACGGCGGGGTTGCGCAGCGGCACGCTGACCAGCGTGCCATGGTCCTCATCCGGCATCGCCAGGCGCGGCACCACGCCCACGCCCAGGCCCGCCTCCACCATGCTGACCAGCGCCGGCACGTGCTGCACCTCGCAGAAATGGCGCGGCCGGCTGCCGCTGTGCACCAGCGCCTGGTCCATCAGGAAACGATTGCCGCTGCCCTGCGCCAGCGTGATGTACGGATGCGCCTCCAGGTCGGCCCAATCCACCGACTTGCGTTTGGCCAGCGGATGCTTGCGGCTCACCGCCGCCACGAACGGCTCCTCCAGGAGCGGCTTGAACTCGATCTCCGCGTCATTGGCGCCGATGTAGGTCAGCCCGAAATCCGCGTCGCCGCGCGCCACCGCCGTCAGCACCTGCGAGGACGACTCGTCGATGATGCGGATGCGGATGCGCGGATAGCTGGCGTGGTATTCGCGGATCACATCCGGCAGGAAATACGCCACCGCCGACGGCACGCAGGCAATCGTCACCATGCCCGACAACCGCTCGGCCACGTCGCGGATGCCGACCAACGCGCTCTCCAGCTCATTCAGCACGCTGCGGGCGCGCGGCACGAAGCCGCGGCCAATGGTGGTCAGCTCGACCTTGCGCGTGGTGCGCGTCATCAGCTGCACGCCCAGCGCCGCTTCCAGCTTGTCGACGCGGCGCGACAGCGCCGACTGCGACAGGTGCAACGCCTCGGACGCGGCGCGAAAACTGCCCAGGTCGGCCACCGCCAGGAAGGCGCGCAGATCGGCAAGGTCGAAATTCATGCGTTTTCATCAAGAATTGAACGAATTTTTGCACTTTACTCGATTCCGAGGGCGGGGCACGATGTCTCCCAGCCGCAACCAATAGCGGCCCGAACAGGAGACCCACCCATGAATCCGCTACGGAGAGCCTGCCTGCGCACCGCGCTGGCGCTGGCCGCCGCCCCCTTGTTGTCGTCCGCCCCCTTCTCGGCCCACGCCGACGCCTGGCCGCAACGCCCCATCCGCCTGCTGGTGCCCTACGGCCCAGGCGGCAGTTCCGACGTGGTGGCGCGCGCCGTCGCGGTGGAAATGTCGCGCGACCTGGGCCAGCAGGTCATCGTCGAGAACAAGGGCGGCGGACAGGGCAGCATTGCCACGGTGGAAGCGGCGCGCGCCCGGCCCGACGGCTACACGCTGATCCTGGGCCACGTCGGCACCCTGGCGGTGAACCCGACCATGATGCCCAACCTGTCGTATGACCCGCGCCGCGACTTCGCCCCGATCATCCTGCTGGCCAAGCTGCCCATGGTGTTCGCCGTGGGCGCCAAGGTGCCGGCCGCCACCCTGCCCGAATTCGTGGCGCTGGCGCGCGCCAAGCCCGGCGTCCTGAACTACGGCTCGGCCGGCAACGGCAGCGCCGGCCACCTGGCCTTCGAAATGCTCAAGACCGCCGCCGCCATCGACGTGGTGCACGTGCCGTACAAGGGCACCGGCGCCCAGGTCACCGACCTGCTGGCCGGCAACATCGACGCCGCCGCGGCCGGCATTCCCGGCCTGCTGCCGCATGCGCAGGCCGGCAAGATCAAGATCGTGGCCGTCGGCTCGGCCCAGCGCCTGCCGATCCTGCCGGACGTGCCCACCGTGGCGGAGCAGGGCTACCCCGGCTTCGAAAGCTCGCAGTGGTTCGGCCTGCTGGCCCCGGCCGGCACGCCGCAGGAAGCGATCTCGCGCCTGCAGGCCGCCGCCCAGCGCGCCCTGCGGACCGACGCCGTGCGCCAGCGCCTGGCCCATGACGCCGCCGAGCCCTCCGGCGCCGGCCCGGCCGAATTCGCCGCCTTCATCGACGCCGAAGAGCGCCGCTGGAGCCAAGTGGTGAAAGACGCCCGTCTTTCCGCCGAATAAGCCCTCCCTCTTTTCTCACACAAGGATTGCTGATCATGGCCGCCACTGCTGGCTCCCCCTCCCTCGTCCCGGAAACCGAACTGCGCGAGCTTGGCGTGCGCGCCTTCGAAGGCCTGGGCCTGCCGCGCCAGGACGCCGTCGACGTGGTCGACATCCTGGTGCTGGCCGATCTGTTCGGCCTGTCCACCCACGGCCTGTCGCGCATCGAATCGTATGGCGAGCGCCTGCAGGTCGGCGGCATCAACCGCCAGGCCCGCATCCGCGTGGACAGCCCCGCCCCCGCGCTGCGCCTGGTCGACGGCGACAACGGCGTCGGCCCGCTGGTCGGCATGCACGCGCTGCGCGCCGCCATGCAGGCCGCCAGCGAATGCGGCGTGGGCCTGGCGTTCGCCCGCCAGAGCAACCATTTCGGCCCGATCTCGCCCTACGGCCTGATCGCCGCCGAGGCCGGCTACGCCAGCATCATCGGCAGCAACGCCACCACCACCATCGCCCCCTGGGGCGGCACCGACGCGCGCGTCGGCAACAGCCCCATCGGCTTTGCCGTGCCGAATCCGGACGGCGCGCACTTCCTGCTCGACATGGCCATGAGCGTGGTGGCCCGCGCCAAGATCCGCAACGCCCTGAAGGCCGGCCAGGCCATCCCCGACACCTGGGCCACCGACGCCCAGGGCCAACCGACCACCGATCCCAGGCAGGCGCTGGACGGCTTCCTGCTGCCGATCGGCGGCCACAAGGGCTACGGCCTGGCGCTGATGGTGGACCTGTTCGCCGGCCTGCTGTCCAACGCCGCCTACCTCACCCACGTCAAATCCTGGGTCGACGCGCCCGACGAACCGCAGAACCTGGGCCACTTCTTCCTGCTGATCGACACCCGCCGCCTGGGCTCGACCCAATGGCTGGCCGAACGCATGAACGACTTCGCCGCCATCCTGCACGCCAGCCCGGCCGCCGACCCGGCCCGCCCCGTGATCCAGCCCGGCGAGATCGAACTGGCCAAGCTGGCGCGCCAGCGCGCCCACGGCATCGAAGTGGCCGCGGACGTCCTGGCCCTGCTGCGCCAACACGCCGGCCAGGGCTGAGCCGGCATCCCGGAGGAGACCGACAACATGAAGAGCATCGCCCGACTCACCCTGGTCCTGGCGGCGGCGCTGGCCGCGCCGCTGGCCGGCGCCGCCGACTATCCCAGCCAGCCGATCCGCCTGATCGTGCCCTACGTGGCCGGCGGCGCGGCCGACATCACCGCGCGCGTGGTCGCGGCCCGCATGGCCAAGACCCTGCAGGGCACCATCGTGGTCGAGAACAAGCCCGGCGCCAACGGCATGATCGGCACCGACTTCGTCGCCAAGGCCGCGCCCGACGGCTACACCCTGCTGCTGGACGCCAGCGGCCCGCTAGTGGTCAACCCGTCGCTGTACAAGAAAACGCCCTATGACCCGCTGAAGGATTTCGCCCCGATCAGCCAGATCACCAGCTACCAGTACGCGCTGGTGGTGCCGCAGCAATCGCCCGCGCACAGCATCGACGACCTGCTCGCCGCCGCCCGCAAGAAACCCGGCGCGGTCACCTACGGCTCGGCCGGCCTGGGCGCCGGCGGCCACCTGGCCGGCGAACTGCTGGCCCTGCGCACCGGCACCCAACTGACGCACGTGCCCTACAAGGGCAACGCCCAGGCCCTGACCGACGTGCTGGGCGGGCAACTGTCGTTCACCTTCGACACCACCGTCACCGCCACCCCGCACATCCAGTCCGGCAAGCTGCGCGCCTACGCCGTCACCGGCCCGCGCCGCGCCTCCAGCCTGCCCGACCTGCCCACCATGCAGGAACTGGGCTACAAGGACTTCGTCATCACCCAGTTCCAGGGCCTGCTGGCGCCGGCCGGCACCGATCCGCGCATCATCGCCACCCTGCACGACGCCGTGATCCAGGCGGTGAAGGACCCGGAAGTGGTGCGCAAGCTGGCCACCGAAGGCGGCAACGAAATCATCGCCGGCACGCCCGAGGAATTCACGCGCCAGTTGCGCGACGACCTGCAACGCTACCGCCAGTTGATCAGCGAAGCCCACATCACCGCGGAGTGACCCCATGTACCAGATCGATATCCTGATCCAGGGCTACCCCGGCCGCGCCGTCTGCCATGGCGGCCTGGGCTGGAGCACCAGCACCCTGCTGCGCTCGGACCGCCACAGGATCCTGGTGGACGTCGGCGCGTTCGGCGTGCGCCACCTGCTTAGCCGCCACCTGGACGCCTGCGGCGTCGCGCCGGCCGACATCACCGACGTCGTCCTCACGCACGCCCACTACGACCACGCCGTCAACTTCACGCTGTTCCCCAACGCCACCGTCTGGATCGGCGCGCAGGAACTGCAATGGGCCGCCGCGCAACCGCCCGGCTTCAACCCGCTGCCCGAACTGTACGTGCGCGAACTAGACCAACTGGACCGCGTGCGCCGTATCGACGACGGCGACGCCTTCCTGCCCGGCATCACCGCCATCGCCGCGCCAGGCCATACCCCCGGGCATCTGCTGTTCTACGTCGATGACCCGCGCCAGCCCATCCTCTTCACCGGCGATGCGGCCAAGAATCGCGCCGAACTGGTCTCGGGCCAGGTGGTCGACACCGCCGACGCCGCCGCCAGCCATGCCAGCCTGGAACGCATCTGGGAGTGGTGGCGCAAGCGGCCCGGCACGCTGCTGGTGCCGGGCCATGACCTGGGCATGAAGCTCGACGCCGATGGCGCGCCGGTCTACGTCGGCGAGCGCCGCGCCGCGATCAATGCGTGGTTCGGGGATGACCTGGAGCCGCAACGGATCGACCTGTGCTGTGCGCCGGGTGCTGGGCGGTACAGCGTTTGAGTTGGCGGCTAAACGGAGAGAGCCATCTGCTATCACCCTTCAGCCGTCGTTGTCACCTCGTGAACTATCCGCTATGGCCTTGAGCCGTCCGCAGCCGCCTGTGAGCCTTCCGCCACGGCAGGCTGCCATCCGCAACCGCCTTTGAACCTCCCACTGCCCTCCGCGAACATCACCATGACTGCGCTTTCCAGTACCGCCGCCCTTTCCAACGCCCCCGCCCATTCCGGCGCCTCCAACATCCCCGCCGACATCATCCAGGCCTTAACCCCCACCGGCGTGCTGCGCGCCACTATCAACCTGGGCAACCCCATCCTGGCCACCCGCGACGCCAGCGGCGCGGCCGCCGGCGTCTCCGTCGACCTGGCCCGCGCCTTCGCGCAGCGGCTCGGCGTGGCCCTGGAACTCATCGTCCTAGACAGCGCCGGCAAGGCCGTCGACACCGTCAGCCAGGACGCCGCCGACATCGGCTTCTTCGCCATCGACCCCAAGCGCGCCGCCGGCATCGCCTTCACCGACGCCTACGTCCTGATCGAAGGCGCCTACCTGGTGCGCAACGATTCGCCCTTGCGCGAGATCGCCGAGGTCGACGACCCGCGCCACCGCGTCACCGTCGGCCTGGGCAGCGCCTACGACCTCTACCTGACGCGCGAACTGCAACGCGCCGCCATCACCCGCGCCGCCACCTCGCCCACCGTGGTCGACACCTTCCTGCAGACCGGCACCGACGTCGCCGCCGGCGTGCGCCAGCAACTGGAAGCCGACGCCCGCCGCCTGGGCGGCCTGCGCCTGCTGCCCGGCAGCTTCATGACCATCCGCCAGGCCATGGGCCTGCCGCGCGGGCGCGGCGAAGCGGCGGCGCGCGTCCTGGCCGACTTCGTCGAAGACATGAAACGCAGCGGCTTCGTGGCCCAGGCCCTGGCCCGCCATGGCATCGACGGCGCCGCCGTCGCGCCGGCTGCCGGCGGATAGCCGCCGGATAGTCGGCCGACCCGCGCACGGCTCAACGCCAAGCAGGCCCGCCCTGTCGGCAGCCGGACGGAGAGTCAGCGGTTTCGTTAAAATGACGCTTTCCGCCTTCCACTGCGCCCCGCCCCTCGCGGGGCGCATTGCCTTACCCCCATGTCCGACAAAACCCACGACATCCGCCCCGGCCAGTCGATCGAACTGCTCAAGGCCCTGCACATCCTGACCCGCGACGGCAAGATGAACCAGGACAGCCGCCGCAAGCTCAAGCAGGTCTACCACCTGTTCCAGTTCATCGAACCGCTGCTCAAGGACGTCCAACAACAGCGCGGCGCCGTCACCCTGGCCGACCACGGCGCGGGCAAGTCGTACCTGGGCTTCATCCTGTATGACCTGTTCTTCAAGGAACAACCCGAGGCGCTCAAGAACGGCTCGCACATCTACGGCATAGAAACCCGCGAGGAACTGGTCAAGTCATCGGAAGAACTGGCCAAGCGCCTGGGCTTTGGCGGCATGTCGTTCCTGAACCTGTCGGTGGCCGAGTCCATCACCTCCGACAAACTGCCCGCGACCATCGACGTGGTCACAGCCCTGCACGCCTGCAACACCGCCACCGACGACGCGATCCATTTCGCGCTGGAGAAAAAGGCCAAGTACATCGTGGTCGTGCCCTGCTGCCAGGCGGAAGTGGCGTCGGTGCTACGCAAGAACAAAGCCAAGGCGCTGGCCGATCCGCTGGCGGAGATCTGGCGGCATCCGCTGCACACGCGGGAGTTTGGCAGCCAGATCACGAACGTGCTGCGGTGCTTGCAGCTCGAAGCGCACGGGTATCAGGTCAGCGTGACGGAGCTGGTGGGGTGGGAGCATTCGATGAAGAATGAGCTGATCATCGCGCAGTACAAGGATCTGCCGCGGCGGAAGCCTGCGGAACGGCTGACTGAGATGCTGGATCGGATTGGGTTGCAGGAGTTGAAGGATCGGTTTTTCCTGCCGGAAGCTGCTTGAGAATTGAAAAAGGACCTTGCGAGGTCCTTTTCTTATTGAACGCTCGTCTCGGATAGGGATGAGAATGTAACCCTTGGCATTGCTGCCAATGTGCGTCACGCCCATACTCATCTTGCGATCGCAACAACGATCGTCCGGATTGACAGCCGGAATGACCTTGGGCGGACAGCCGCTGCAATAGCGGCGTTTTCATGTTCGTAGGCTGACGCACGTCCCTCCTATGGGCGAGCCTAGGCTGGGGCACGTTCGCGTGCGCCGGTTTCCCCATGGTCATCGGTCTGTCAACCCGGCCTTGCGCTCGCCCGCCCCGACCGAGGACGAGGCGCGAGCTTAACGACAGAGGCAGCCGCGATGAACGACCACTCCTACACCCTTGACCGCTGGGCCACGCCGGATGATCCGGAGAGCGTCCCTATTCGATTTGTTGATCTTCGGAAAATAGAACGGGCTTGCCAGGGAATCTGGGCCATCGCCCGAATCGTGGGCAATAGCACGACGGAACCCGAGAGCACCGGCGCGGAACCGCTGGAACCGTGGATCAGCGCCAACTTGCTAGGCGGGATTGAGAGCCTCTGCGATCACATTGCGGATCTTGCAGGGACGGCTATGGACGGGGCGCAGTTGGAGCTTAGGGTAGCGATGACGGAAGGGTCATTGCATTGATTGGCGCGGTTGCGGTGTGCTTGGCGCCATCGGGATGCCAGCACGTCGCAAGGGTGAGCAATCGACACGCTTCTTGGTTGTCCGGGTAGTGTACGAGATCAGTTGACATGTAAGCCAAGAGTAGAAGCTTATTGCCCCCCTCACCTATTCAAATTTCACATTTTTCTCATACTGAAGCCGCCGAACCTCCACCGCGAGACTTTCCACCACAGTCGTATCGTCCATCCACCCGGCCTCACCCGTTTTGAGAGCTTCCAGTAACCTATTGATGTCGCCCAATGCATGCATCGAATCTCGGAGCAGTCTACCTGCACCAATAATCCAATCAGATTGTTTTCTGTACGTAAATTTAACCGGCACCTCACTCGAATATCTATATGAATCACAGGATTCATCGATAGCGCGCTTAATATAATCTCGCATTACTTTTTCGACCGTGGCGGAATTAGGCTCCAAATTATAAAAGCTAGCCGCCTCATTGGGATAATATATTGCCAAATGTACTAAAAAATCCTCCCAATTACCACACCACCGAGCGAACCTTGAGTACATCTCTGAAAGCCTTTCTCGCAGGAAGGCGACATGCTCTTGCAAGGCACTTTCCCTCACAAAAGATGTCACTTCAACCGAAGCTTTAGCATGAATAAAATAAAGAATAGACTCCAGATAAGCCGAACACAAACCATTGAATTTTAAAATATCTCTATATATATCGCTATCTTTTCCACGCAAGTTTGGAAGATCATTCAATTCCAACTTCAACCGTGCCAATAATTCACTAGCTCGCTGAATAACTGCTTCCCACCGAGAAAAGCGTGCATCAGAACCGGTATAGGTTCGCGCATCTCGCCAAGTCGTGTGCAAATCTACGAGCACCACAAGACGCGAGTCATCCAGAGTTTTTTTATGCAATTCATGCACCGCACCAATAACAGGCTGAAAGTCAACAACGGTGTTAGGAGGACCGCTAGACAGCACAAGAGCAATTAAGTCCCTGGCGGTCAAAGATGGAGAAAAGGATTGAAACTGACCGTCCTTACCACGAAAAGCCAAACTAACCGAATCAAAAGACATTTTTTAAACCTCGCCCTCAATAAAATATAGAATTATTTTTAATAATTAAGAACAACCATTGATCAGTCAATCTTCTTCAAAAACCCATACAATCAAAAAAAACAAAGGACCTCAGGTTAATAAACATTAGAAAAAAGAAATCTATTTCTTGTACCCTTGATCTTTCAGCATTTGGTCATACACAGCTTGCCGCTTCAATCTATCTTCGCTAACCTCCCCTAGATTTTCGAATAATTGATAACAAGAAATCATCTCGGATTTGCATTTACGAGGATCACTAACAATGACATCTATGATACTTTTGCACCACGCTTCTATTTTCTTATCCCGAAGCGAAGGCATTTTTTTAGCCACCTTTTTCACAAACAAAGCCATAATATGCCATTTAAACCGTCTAGCCCCGCTAGGCAATTGCTGATTGCTAAAAAGAATCGACATTCTATAATAAATAAGACATCCGGTATAATATATTATTTCCCTGTTTTCCTGACTAAAAATAAGGTTCGAAATTGGCCTGTCAGAGAATATTTTCCGGGGAAATCTATAGGCCAGATCCGGGCGCTCTAAAAATGTTGCAGCCATACATCTTGCCAGCAGCTTCAAATCAAATATTTTTATTCCTGGAACAGCCTGACCTACAAACTGGCGATCCCTTCTCTCAAAATAAAGCCTATTTTCGTCCCCTTCATAAGAATTAAAAAAGGATTCAATTCTTCTAGCAATAGGTTGAAGTGACAAAAACTGATCATCATCGATTCTAGTTTGACTGTTAGTCGCTCTAACCAGATCTGAAAAAACATCCTCACTATCTGTCTCGATTACCTTTACGGCCACCATCGTACTATCATCGAGTTTTTCTCGATTTATCCAGAGCACATTAGAAGTCTGGCATCCATTAACAATCTGAAAATCAATGAAAGTTATACCTAGCCCTTGAACACGCACGTCGGGGCTAACCACGGTAATACCATTATTAAGAACAGGGAAACGTGATTTTGACGCTCTATCATTAATGGTTTCACCTATAGCGTGATTAACGGGATTCTCCTCACCCAAAAAGGCTCTTACATTTTCTTCAAATACGTGATTCCGCAACCTGCTATCTTCGTCAGAAAGCATGTTTTTTACAAAATTCTTTGCAGGCACGACAGCAAGATAAGCTTCATTAACGCCAGCGATAGGTGGCAGGGCGGCTATCGAAAAAGCATCAATCTTTGCCTCTAATGGAGCAGAGGTCATTTTAAATGCACGGCCCAGCCCCTCTCTATCAAGTACGAGATAATCGACAACGGAAAAATACCCACCTTCCTTAAGTTTTTTTACAAGGTCTTTAATCGCCTTTTCTATTTCTTTTGGCGCCAAATATCGCCCTGTATAGGCATAGCGAAGGACTATTTCCAGTTTTCCGCCTCGGACGCTTCCTGCCTTATCTACAGCGGTTGAGTATATTTCCTTCGCGTTTTTCTCGATAGCGTCTTCCGGCTCATCTTCAAAATCATGACAAAACCGAAGAATCGCCTCGTGAAATTTTAGAATTTCTCCGAGATCCACAGATTCAGAAGACTTCGCTTGCGTTAACACCAGCTTAACGCTGTGATTGCGCCTCCCGTCTGCAAGTGCATGCGTAGCATCCTCCTTAGATACGACCACTTCTTCGTCGATAAGGACGCAGCATCCATCAATACCGTCATCTCCGGAACCCGTAGTTACGTCAGAAAGATCGTATGCTTCGACCACTTCTGGTGTAATGACGCAATGGTTAACAAGCCGCTCGAATTGCTCGGCTTCATCCATGCCGCCTAGTTCATAGCTAGCCACAAAATCCTTCAACAATCCAGCGGTTATTCTGTGCATATATCTCTCAACTTAGAATTCTGAAAATTTTTAGTCACAACTACAAACTCTAGATTTTTTTAGAAAATCCTAATACGCCAGCATTGCACCCCCATGCTTCGTCCACTGAAGCACTAAATTGTCGACATTAAACATTGAGCAGAACGCCTCAGCCAACAATTCGTAGAATAGGACCATCTCGGCAGGAAGCTACTATAAGGTATATTATTACGTATTGATACCCTTTACTAGTTGCTTACTAAGCATGCATTCAATTGCATCGATTTTGAACATTCATTAGTGCTTCCGCTAACTGCTATCTACCACCAATCTCGAGCTTTAGTTGAGTCCCGCAACTTCCGCGAGTGCGACGCCAACCTAGGCCAACAAGACGGGCGCTGCGGCACCCAAAATTTTCCCTACTCCGAAGCCGTCCTCTCCGGCACCCTCTTCGACTACAGCATCACCCCCTGCCCGCAAGCCGCCGACTTCCTCCAGGACTGGATCGCCGCCTGCCCAACTCCTACCACGCCCACTTGCGGATATCCGCGGCTTTGGCTGAGCAGACAGCGTGACGCTGGATCGCTGGATCGGCGCCGTCGTGGCCTGCGAAACCGCCGCCGCCGCGCTGTTGAAAGCCATGACGCTTTCGCCGCGCCCCGTCGCGGCCTGCGTGACCCTGATGCAAATGGCCGCGCATTTCAGAGAGCCGTATTGGCTGCGCCGGCTGCTCGAAGGCAATCCCCCGGAAACCATTACCCACGACGACATCGAAGAACGCGGCCTGATGGACGCGGCGCTGGCGCATCTGGCGGAATATGGCGTGCCGCGCCTGCGGCCGGATCAGGCGCCGCAGGCCCTGCCGGCCTGGCTCGCGCCGCGCGCCGAGCATGAAATGGACCAGGGCAAGGATTATTGGCTACTGCGCGCACCGGAATTGCGCCCCGGCCACATGGAAACGCTGATCGCGTATGCGCAGTATCTGCAACCGCGTTGGGGCGGCAGTTACGAGGACATCCCTGGTCAACGGTCCGCTGTGCGAAACGCTAACGGCGCCACAGCGCAATGCGATACGCTGGGCCGGCATGTGGGACGAGCTGAGTGATTTTCCGCAACCCGTAGAAACGCAGGCGGTGCAAGGCTCATCGCCAGGCCTTCGAATCGTTCCTGCAGCGCGATCTGCGGCCCCAGGAACACGGCGAGGCGCTGGGTCGGTTCGCGAATTTCATCAGTTATTCGCTAGGCGACCACGTGGGCACGCGCCAATTGCATGCGCAGAGCGTGGTGGCGTTCCCGGGGAATATGTATTTCGGCAACGTGGACGGGCCGTTCCGCAGTTTCGCGCACGTGACGCTGATTCACGAACGTGCTGCGGTGCCTGCAGCTGGACGCACATGGGTACTAGGTCAGCGTGGCCGAGCTGTTGGGATGGAAGCATTCGATGAAGAATTAACCCATCATTATCGCGCAGTACAAGGATCTGCCACGCGGGAAGCCGGCGCAACGGCTGACGGAGATGCTGGATCGGATTAGGCTGCAGGAGTTGCAGGATCAGTTTTTCCTGCCGGAACCTGTGACGACTTCCTTAGCGCAATGGCAGGACGTCGCCTGGATTCAATCCCCAGAGCTTCGACGCAACCGATCCGTCGACTGCTTGTTCAGCCGCTTCGCCTCGGCTTCCGCGTAGTCTTCCTCGCCCTGTTCGTATTTCCCGTCATACATGCAGCTACTGCGAACCAAGCCGCACTCGCCGATGATTGAAGAACAGCCCGAGCTCAACGCAGCGAGAAATAGCACGATACCGTAACGGCCCAACGTTTGAATCGACATATGGCTCCTTGGGGAATCACGCTAGTGTACCGGTGAGGATGGCGGCCACAGCTTGGGGACGGGGTAAAAAATAGTGTCAGGCGCCGGGGCCAGCCGCATAAGTCTTAGTGAAAAGCGGAATTGACCTACGGCCTCATCAAAGCAGAACGGCAATCCGGCTCGCGCGGGATTGCCGTTCTGCTTTATTGTTCTACCCTTCGAGAATGCCCGCCCCGCTGTCGCCATGCCCGCCCTGCCGACAGAAGCCATGACTCCGGAGCCCGTATGCCACTAGTCCCGTTTTCGACGCCCCAACCCGGCCGTGACAAGCGATGGCTGATGCTGCACAGCCGCCAGGCCGCGCAGGCGCACACCTCGGATCAAGTCCTTTTCCACGATGCGCCGCCGGACCCGGCAACGCTGGCGACGATCGAATATGTCCATCTGTGGGCGCCGCCCCTGGACCCGGTGCAGGAATTGCCAGCATTGATCGCGCGCCTGCCGTCCCTGACGCATCTGTCCATCGGACCCGGCAATATCCAGGCCTCGGTGATCAAGAACCTGCGCGCCGATATGCTGCCGGCCAGCCTGCGGCATCTGTCGATTTTCGATTGCCCCGGTTCGCATACCTGGTCGGCGGGAGCGATGCCGCAACTGGAATCGCTAGAAGTAAATGTACCGATGCGGTTCAAGGCAGAGGATTTCCCCGCGCTGCGGTCGCTGTCGATATTGCCGGACAAGCCAGGCAAGCTGCTGGACCAGACCTTGCGGCTGCCGCTGGCGGAACTGAATCTGTACAACGTGCCCTTCGATGCGACCGTGTTTGATCGCATCGCGGCGTTGCCGCTGGTGTCGCTGGGGTTGATGGCGGGGCGTTCGTTGCAGACGCTGGCGGGTATAGAACAATTATCCGGACTGCGCTCGTTGCGGCTGAAGAATCAAGGGGCATTGGAGACGATCCGGCCCATCGCCGCCCTGCCCGCACTGGAATGGCTGAACATCCAATATTGCAAGAAAATTGCCGATATCGATGTCCTGGAAGAACTTACCGGTTTGCAGGAGCTGACCCTGGTGGGTTGCGGCAATATTGGGCTGGGTGAGTTGGAAGACAAGCTGCGCACTAAACTGCTGCGGTCAAATATCGCCGCCACGAGATAGTTCTTATATTTGCCCTTCGCCCGATGGCATCCTCTGGCATGGAAACTCGCGAAGGAACGGCCAAAAACTGTCGCAATTCGACCTGACATGCCACCTCCATTTCGATACATTGCTCTAGGGCTTAATTCCTGAAAGCCGTTATCTGCACAATGTCGAACGCATGAGGAGACGTACCGGCGATGAATAAAGAGACTTTGGAAAAGTTAAAGGCTCGCACGGCCCGCACCGCCGTAGGAGCATCCACCGCGCAGAAGATGGGCCCCAAAGGAACGATCGCCGCAGCGCGAGAGTTCTTGCAAGGCGTGAACCTGCGCAAGTTCGGAAACGCCAAGACGGAACGTGCCTATTTTCGATTGCTTGATACGGAGACTGCCGCACTGCAGAACGCCTTGCCCCGAACTGCCCAGCACTGGGGAAGCGCGCGCAAGTTTCTGAATATCTTTCTTCGCAATTGCGCCTACAACAAGTATCTGTGCAGCGAATACGCCCTCGACACGATAGAGCAATGGATGGAAGTGCCGCTGGACAGCCACGTAGCATCCGGCTTGAGGAAGCAGCCGGAAGGCGCCAAACTGCTGCGCTGGAAAACCGTTATCGGATTAACACCGGAAGAAAGCGCGATCTTGCAGGAGGTCGCATCCCGGATCGCCAACCGGGAGGGCATAGCTCGGGTCCATCTGGACGTGCATTATTGGAACGGTCCACACGTGAAGCCGCGCGCCTGAACCGCTCCGCAAGCAGCGGGGGAAGAAGCCCCTACCCCCGCTGGCTCAACGCCTTGGCAATCCGATGCCGCCCCACCGTCGTCTTCGGCACCTTGAACGGAAACCAGCTACGCACGTCCTCGTCCAGCCCGATCCCGTGCATGTAGTTGTAGATCGCCTTTTTCAACGCCCGTCCCAGCGTGTCATGATCCACCCCGGTCGGGTCGTCAAAGCCGATGTCGTTCTTGGCGAACGTCACGTCCGGCAGCGGCCGCAGCGTCACGCCGTATTCCTCGGGATTCAACCCCACCGGGGAATGCACCGTACAGGCGAAGCGATGGAAGAACCCGCTCTGGATACAGCCGTTTTCGAATAGCTGGCGCACGTATTCCAGCGCATCGACGGTGTCCTGCACGGTCTGCGTGGGAAAGCCGTACATCAGGTAGGCGTGCACCAGGATGCCGGCATCGCTGAAAGCGCGCGTGACGCGCGCCACCTGGTCGACCGACACGCCCTTCTTCATCAGGTTCAGCAAGCGGTCCGAGGCGACCTCCAGGCCGCCCGAGACGGCGATGCAGCCGCTGTCGGCCAGCAGTTCGCACAGCTCGGGAGTGAAGGTCTTCTCGAAGCGGATGTTGCCCCACCACGAGATGCCAGCGTTGCGCGCGATCAGTTCCGTGGCCAGGGCCTTGAGGGACTTGGGCGGCGCGGCCTCGTCGACGAAGTGAAAGCCCGTCTGCCCGGTTTCCTGCACGATGGCCTCGATGCGGTCGGCCAGCACCGTGGCCGAGGCGCCTTCGTAGCGGCCGATGTAGTCCAGGCTGACATCACAGAAGCTGCACTTCTTCCAGTAACAGCCGTGCGCCACGGTCAGCTTGTTCCAGCGGCCGTCACTCCACAGGCGGTGCATGGGGTTGAGCATGTCCAGCAGCGACAGGTAGCGGTCCAGCGGCAGGCCGTCCCAGGTGGGCGTGCCGACTTCGGCGAAGGCGACGTCGGGCTCGACCAGATTGACGTAGCGCACCGCGCCGCTGTCGGCGTCGCGCAGGAAGGTGCGGACCAGGCGCTGGCGCGAACGCTTGCCTTGCACGTGTTCCATCAGCGCCAGCAAGGGGCGCTCGCCGGCATCGAGGCTGACGAAGTCGAAATAGTCGAAGACGCGCGGGTCTTTCAGTTCGCGCAGTTCGGTGTTGACGAAACCGCCGCCCAGCACGGTGATGATCGTGGGGTCTTGCGCCTTGATGGCCTGGGCGATGCGGAAGGCGGCGTAGACGGCGCCGGGGAACGGCACCGACAGCAGCACCATGGTGGGCTGGTGGCGCGCCAATGCTTCCAGGGTCAGGTCGCGCAGGGTGTCGTCGACCAGGTTCAGCGGCGCGGCCAGCGCTTCGGCCAACGGGTCGAAGGTCGGTTGGCTGCCGGCCAGCGATTCGGCGTAGCGCACGAATTCAAAACGCGGATCGATGGCGTCGCGCAGCACGTCGGCCAGGTCGTTCAGGTACAGCGTGGCCAGGTGCTTGGCGCGGTCCTGCAGGCCCAGGGCGCCGAAGGCCCAGCCCAGCGGATCGCCGCCCTCGTCATCGACATACACGTCCAGCGAGGCGAAGCGCGGGCCTTCGGGCAGGAAGTTACGGCCAACGATGCGGTGCGCCAGCGTCGAGTCGCGGCCTTGCAGGAAGGCGATCACCGGGCCGATGGTGGCCAGGTAGCGCGGCTGCATGGCGATGAAGGCCTGGATCGCGGGGGTGTGCTTGTCCAGCGGCAACGCGTCCAGCCTGGCCGCCACGGCGAGCAGGCCGTCGGACGACAGCAGGCGCAAGACCAGCGCCAACGCCAGGTCTTCCTGCGTGGCCGTGACGCCGCGGGAGCGCAGGAAGCCGGTCAGGTAGGCGGTGGACGGGTATGGCGTATTGAGCTGCGTCATCGGCGGGATGACGGACAGCACGCGAAGGGGCGTGGCGGACATGAGACACGGCGGGAATGCCGTCAAAGCGGGGATCGAGGGGGGATTATAGTTACCGGCGAGTCCGGGACGCCGTCGCAAGGGAAATATGGGTGCGACGCCTGGGCGGCGGGTTTCCCGGTTTTTCCCTCATCCACGAGGAGCGTTTCGTGCTGAATCGAGAACGACACAAGGGCCGTTTGATTGATCACATCGGGTTGGTGGTGCGTGATCTGCCCGCCAGCAAGAAGTTCTATACCGCCGTGTTCGAAGCGCTGCGAATTCCGATCGGCGGATCCGATGACAGGAATTTCTGGGCGGATGAGTTGTTCATTTCCACGCCGGATAGTGATGAGGTGCAGGGGCAACTGACCGGGCGGCTGCATCTGGCGTTCCAGGCGCATGACCGGGACATGGTGGATGCGTTCTACCAGGCCGAGATGGCGCATGGCGGGCGGGACAATGGCGCGCCGGGGGAACGGGCGTACCACAAGGGGTATTACGCGGCGTTCGTGCTCGATCCGGATGGGAATAATATCGAGGCGGTCTGCCGGGATTCGGCGGTGCGGACGGCGGAGTCGGTGGTGGTCAGGTATTGACGGATGAATGCCTGACCCGATTGCAAGTGGGACGAACGCCGCCTCCAGCGCGAAGCGCAATCGCGCTGGGCCTAACCGCCGCCAAACAAATCCGCCCCCCGCACATCCGCCGGCTCCAACACATACCCAATCTCCCCCGCCACCTCGCGCAGAATCCCCTGCGCCAGGTTGAACGCGGTATTGGCCGCCGGCACGCCCGCGTAGATCGCGTTCTGCAGCAGCACTTCCTTCAGTTCATCCGGACTCAGCCGCGAGTCGTCCTTCGCCGTCAGCGCGGCCCGCACGTGCAGCTCGAATTCCTCCCAGCGGCCCAGCGACAGCGTCACCGCCAGCACCATCATGCGCCGCGCCTTGTGCGGCAGGCCCGGGCGGCTCCAGATGTCGTGCCAGGCGTAGCGGGTGATCAGGTTCTGGTAGTCGGCGGTGAAGGTGGTGGCGCGGTCCAGCGAGCGCTGCACCCATTCTTCTCCCAGCACGGCGCGGCGGTTGGCCAGGCCGCGCTCGAAATCGTCTTCCCGGCTCATTGCGGCATCTCCCCTTGGGTGCTTGCGTCGGCGGGGCGGGCAACGGCGCTGCCCGCCCCGGCCGATCAGTTCACGGTGATGTTATTGGTTTTCACGACCTCGGCCCAGCGGACCTGCTCGGCGTCGACGAACTTGGCGAAGTCCGCGGCGCTGCTGCCGACCGGGGTCAGGCCGAGCTTGGCGAGCTTGTCGCGGGTTTCGGGGCGGGCCAGCGCTTTCTGCACCAGGTCCTGCAGCTTGGCGACGACCTGCGGATCGGTGCCGGCAGGCAGGAAGAAGCCGTTCCATTCGACGACGTCGAAGGCCTTGACGCCGCCTTCGCTGACGGTGGGCACGTTGGGCAGGTCGGGCATGCGCGCGGCCGACGAGACCGCCAGCGCCTTGAGCTTGCCGGTGCTGACGTAGTTCAGGCTGGACGCGGCGTTGGCGAAGTACACGTCGACCTGCCCGCCCATGACGTCGACGATGGCGGGCGCGCCGCCCTTGTACGGCACGTGCACGACGTCGATCTTGGCATCCTTCTTGAGCAGTTCGGCGGCCATCTGCGCCAGGCTGCCGGGGCCGTACGAGGCGAAGGTATAGCGGCCGGGGTTGGCGCGCGCGGCCTTGATGAAGTCCGGCAGGCTGTTGAAGGCCGAGCCGGTTGCGGCGACCAGGATGTTGGGCACGCTGACGGCCTGCGAGACGGGAATGAAGTCCTTCTTGGCGTCGTAGGGCAGCTTGCGCAGCACGGGGTTGATGGAGAACGCGGAGGCGTCGTACAGCACGGTGTAGCCGTCCGGTTTGGCGCGGGCCACGTAGGCGGCGCCGATGGAGCCGCTGGCGCCGCCCTTGTTTTCGATGACGACGCTCTGGCCGGCGACTTCCCCCATGCCTTGCGCGATGATGCGGGCGGCGTTGTCGGCGCCGCCGCCGGCAGAGTACGGCACCACCACGGTGATGGGCTGGTCGGGGTAACCGGCGGCGTGGGCCGCGCCCAGGGTGGCGGCCAGGGCCAATGCGGCGGCCACGGGGCGCAGTGCGGCCAGGGCCGCGTGATGGGTTTTCTTCATGTGTGCTCCTCACGTCTCCCCTGCGGGGGATGTTGAATCGATCCAGGATCGTGGCGCGGTCCGTCCGAGGTCAGACGGTCGCGATGGGGTTGACCGGCGCGCCCACCAGGCCGGGCACGTACATCGGTGCGGCGGTCAGGAAGAAGGCGTGGCGGTCGTGCTGGCGCAGCCAATGCGCCAGCGGGGTCAGGTGCCAGAGTTCGCCCAGCGGCAAACCCAGCTTGAACAGGCATTGTTCGTGCAGCGGCAGGAGCGGCCCGCTGCCGCTCTCCAGGTGATGATTGCGCAATTCCACCGCGTGGTTGTCGGCGGCGATGGCGGCGATGCGGCTGTCCTTGATCCAGGCGAGCAATTGCGCGTCGGCGCCGTCCAGCACGCAGCAGCTGGTCTTGAGCCGGTCCTGCTCGTCATCGCCCAGCGTGAGCGCGAGGTCGGCCAGGCCGGTATGCAGGCACAGGATGTCGCCGGGGCGCACCTGCACGCCGTCGGCGTGCATCACGTCCATCAGGTCCTGGTACGAGACCTTGCGGTGCGCGTCGCCGAAGCGGGCGCGCAGGTCGACCATGACGCCGCGCCCCTGGATGCCGTGCCGCGCCATGGGCGCGATGGACAGGTCCAGGGTGCCGGTGAAGCCGTCGGCGCGCGGCTCGCTGACGGTAAAACCGTTGTAGCCGGTGGGCTGCGGCTGGCCGGTGCCATGGGCGTCGTACATCGCGCCGACGTGGCCCAGGGCGTCCCATTGGGTGGAGTACTGCGGCGACAGCGTGACGCGGTCGTCGCTGACGACGTCGGTGGCGCCCGGCACGTCGCGCGCCAGCGGATAGCGGTACACCGGCACGCCGTTCTTTTCCGCGGGCTGGATCACGGGGCCCTTGCGCCGCGGGTTGAGCACGGGCGCGCGCGGCACCGTCAGCGGCAGGCTCAGGGAAAACGACAGGCCTTCGCGGATTTCCGCGACGGCGGCCAGACGCGCATGGCGATCCAGGTGGTTCAGGGTGCCGAGCTGATCGTCGTCGCCGAAGTCGCCCCAGTTGGAGCCGTCGGGACGCTGCTGGTAGCGTGGATGCATTTTTTGTCTCCTCGTTCTGTCTCGGACGAGTCTTATGATCGTTGTGGCGGCTATTGCACCACCGAGGATTGCCGCAGCAGGTGAATTTCGGACGCGGTGTATCCCAGGGTGGACAGAATTTTTTCGCTGTGTTCGCCCAGGCCGGGCGCGCCGCGCCCTGCTCGGGACTCGTCGCGCGCCACCTCGGACTCACCGCGCCCTGCTCCAGATTCGCCGCGCCCCTCCCCCGACTCATCGGCAGGCGCTTGCGCGGCGCCGCCGAAGTGGGCCCATTGCGCCAGGCCCAGGTAGTCGCCGGCCTGCGGGTTGTGGTACGGCCGCATGAGCCCCATGGCCTCGACCTGGGGATGGTCGAACATGTCCTCGACCGGGCGCACCTCGGCGCAAGGCACGCTCTGGCCAAAGCGCTCGGCCCATTCGCGGGCCGACGCGCGCGCCAGCGCCTGGCGCACCAGGGGCACCAGCACGGCGGCCTGGGCGGCGCGTTTCTTGACGGAGTCGTAGTCGGGGTGTTCGGCCAGCTCCGGCAGGTCCAGGTGGCCGCACAGCGCGCGCCAGAAGTGCGGCGTGTTGGCCGACAGGTACAGGTAGCCGTCGCGGGTGGGATGGATGCCGGTGATGCCGCCCGAGCGCATGTCGCGTTCGATATGGCGCGGTTCGCCGTCGGCCCACACCAGGCGGGCCGACTGCATCGCCAGCGCGCTGCCCAGCAGCGAGACCTCGATCGCCTGGCCACGGCCGGTCTTTTCGCGGCGGTAGAGGGCCGCCGCCACGCTGTTGGAGATCAAGGCGGCGCCGTAGTAGTCGACCACCGAGCCGTACAGCACTTCGGGCGGACCGTCGGCCTTGGCCTGGGCGGCGCACATGCCGGTCATCGATTGCAGCACCTGGTCGTAGCCGGCGTGGCGCGCCATGGGGCCGACCGCGCCATAACCCGTCATGGCGCAATAGACCAGGCGCGGGTTGACCGCCGACAGCGTGGCGAAGTCGATACGCAGGCGCTCGGGCACGCCCGGCCGGAAGTTGTGGACCAGCACGTCGGCCTCGCGCACCAGGCGCAGCAGGATCTCGTGGCCAGCGGCTTCCTTCAGGTTCAGGCACAGGCCGCGCTTGTTGCGGTTGATGCCCAGGAAGGCGCGGCTTTCGCTGGCCAGCGTCGACGGGTACTTGCGCAGGTTGTCGCCTTCGGGTGGCTCGACCTTGATGACGTCGGCGCCCATGTCACCCAAGAGGGCGCAGCCATAGGGGCCGGCGATGTAGGCGCTCAGGTCCAGGACCTTGATGCCGGCCAGCGGCAGGTCGGCGGGGGATGCTTGTTGCATTGCGGATTCACTCAAAATCGGTAGCGCGGCCGCGTCAGGCGGCGCGGCCGGCGGCCAGCAGCACGTCCTGGGCGCGCCGCACGAAAGGGGCGTCGATCATCTTGCCGTCGAGCACGAAGGCGCCGACGCCGTCATGCTCGCGGCTGGCGGACACGATGCGCTCGGCCTGGGCGATCTCGTCCGCGCTGAAGCCGAACACTTCGTTGGCGATGGCGATCTGGCTGGGATGCACGCACGACTTGCCCAGGAACCCGAGCGAGCGCGCCAGTTGCGCCTCGGCCCGAAAACCCTCGGCATCGCGCACGCGGGCATAGGCCGCATCCATGGCGTACTTGCCGGCGCAGCCGGCGGCCAGGCGCAGGGACAGCATCACCGCGCGCAGCGTGTCAGGTTGGTAGCGCTCGATGCCGAGCGGCTCGAACAGGTCGGCCAGGCCCAATTGCAGGCCGGCGACGCATGGATGGGCCGCCGCCAGTTGCGCGGCGTCGGCCAGCGCCCGCGGGGTTTCGATGGTGACCAGGAATTCACCGGCGAAGCCGGCGTCCATGGCCTCGTCGATCGCGGCGCGCAGCGCGGCGGCGCTTTCGACCTTGGGCAGGTTCAGCACGTCGATGGGCAGGCCGCGCAGCGCGGCCAGGTCGGCGGCAAAGTCGGGCGTGTCGGCGGCGTTGACGCGGACGATAATTTTCTTGGGATGTTGTTCACGGGCGGCGGCGAACACGGGCGCAGTCAGCCAGGCCGCCAAGGCGGCGCGGGCTTCCTGCTTGCGGGTCGGCGCGACCGCGTCCTCCAGGTCGAAGGACAGCGCATCGGCCGCGCTGGCCAGGGCCTTGTCGAACAGTTCCGGGCGCGAGGCGGGAACGAAAAGCTTGCTTCTCATTGATGTCTCCTGGCCGCATTGTGGCGCTGGAGACGTGCGATCGGGGACAGCCAAATTACGATAAGACGATAGAATATCTATCATCATGAACACCGACTTCCTGCACACGCTGGCCGCCGTGGCGCGCCATGGCTCGATGGCCGAGGCCGCCCGCCGCCTGGGGTTGACCCACGGCGCGGTGGCGCAGCAGATCCGCAAGCTGGAACAGGAGCTGGGCGTGGCGCTGGTGGCGCGCGCCGGCCGCACCGTGCACCTGACCGCCAAGGCCACCGAACTGATCGAGCCGATGCGCGAGGTGCTGGAACGGATCGAGAAGATCCGCTACCTGGCCCGTTCCGACGAGATGATGGGCGAGCTGCGGCTGGGCGCCGGCAATACGGCGCTCAATTCGATGGTGCCGGCCATCCTGGAACACCTGGTGCGGCGCCATCCGCTCATCAACGTCGAGATCCAGCCGGGCCATTCGGCGCGCTTCTACCCCGCCATCGAAAGCGGTGAACTGGACGCCGCCATCGCGCTGCAAGCGCCCTACCCGCTGTCCAAGAGTCTGGGCTGGCAGTTGCTGCGCGAAGAACCCTACGTACTGGCGGCGGCGCCGCGCCATGCCGGTCGGCACCCGCACAGCCTGCTGACGGCCGAGCCCTTCATCCGCTACCAGCGCAGCGACTGGGGCGGCCAGCACATCGATGATTACCTGCGGCGCGTCGGCATCACGCCGCGCGAGCGCTTCGAGCTGAACGCCATCGAGTCCATCGCGGTGATGGTCAGCCGCGACCTGGGGGTGGCGATCCTGCCGCGCTCCACCAACGGCGCGATCGAACGGCTCGGCCTGCTCGCCCTGCCGCTGCCCGAGCCCTGCGAGCCTCGCCGCTTCGGCCTGATCTGGTCGCGCGGGTCGCCACGGCTGGCGTTGATCCGCGCCTTTCGCGACATTGCCGTTGTAGAGTATGCCAACGCGGGCGCCTGACCCGCGCTCTACAAGGGGAAAGCATGAAGAAGACCATTCTGTCGACGCTCGTCGGCTGCTCGATGTTCGCACTGCCGCTGGCCGCCAGCGCGGCCGGCCAGATCGGCTACCTGGGGCCGGCGGGTTCGTGGACGCACCAGGCCTGCCTGGATCTGTTCGGCCCCGCTGACCTGGTGCCGCTGACGCGCGACGACCTGTTCAAGGGCTACCAGTCCGGCAAGATCGAGCGCGCCTGCGTGCCCGTGACCACGTCGGTGGTGGGCGTGACGCCCTACCTGGACGCTGTGCTGGCCCTGCCGGACGTGATGATCGTGGCCGAGTATCCGAAGATGCTGGGCTACAGCCTGCTGGCCAAGCCGGGCACCAAACTGGCGGACGTCAAGGAGGTGCTGGCGCACCCGGTGGCGTTCGAGGAGGTCAAGCCGTGGGTCCACCGCGAGATGCCTAAGGTCAAGCGCACCGAGGCCGCCAGCGGCGGCGCCGCCGCCAAGACGGTGGCCGACAGCCCGGGCCATGACAAGGCGTCGTTCGGCCCCAAGGTGGGCGCGTCGGTCTATTCGCTGGTATCGCTGGTGGACGGCATCGAGCAAGGACCGCACAACGTGACCCGCTGGTGGGTGCTGGGCCGCGCGATGCCGGCGCCGACGGGGCGCGACAAGAGCTCGCTGCTGGTCGACACATCCGACGACAGGTTCAACGACACGTTGGCGGCGCTGGTCGATGCCAAGGTGCCGGTCCTGACCATCTACGAGCGGCCCAGCAAGAAGACGCTGGACACGCATCGCTACGTGGTCGAGGTGGCCGGCCATGCCCGGCAGGAGCCGCTGGCATCCCTGCTGGCAGCCCATCCGGGGATACGGCTGCTGGGCTCGTACCCCCGCCAGTGATCCCCGCGCTCGCCGATCTGGCGAAAGATCCGGTTGCACTTTATTGGGGACACACGCAAATCCGCCCTTGATAATGCGGACCTTCCCTCGGCAGCGCGTGCGCGCAACGTTGCCGGGCAATAAGAAGCGCCGGGCCCGCGGGCCCGGCCAGCAACCCAGGATCCCATTCAATGAGCCGTATTTTTCCAGGCGACCTCTGGTCCGTGGGCGAAGCCCGCATCAACGATCTGTTGGTCGTGGTCCGCTTGCGCACCGGCCTGCCGCCGGCGCCCACACGCCAGGTCAATGAGAACCTGGTCATCATTTCCTGGCCGTACACGGGCATCGAAAACGGCATGCCCAATGAAGAAGACAAGCAAAGCACCAACCGCTTCGAAGAAGCCATCGAACAGGCTTTCGACGACTCCGACATCGGCGTGCAGGTGGCTTGCCTGACCGGCAATCACCAGAAGGAATGGCGTTTCTACACGCACGACGTCGAAGCGTTCCTGGACGCGTTCAATGCCTGCCTGGCGGGGCATCCGGTCTATCCCATCCGACTGGGCACGTACAAGGATCCCGATTGGAATGGCCTGGCGGAACTACAGCCGGAAAGCTCCGACCAGCTTCACTGAAAGGCCAACCGGCCGCGCCATCGATCAGGCCGGTCGCCATTTGCAGAGGATATTATTTTGAATTTCAAAGCCGCACTCCTGATCTCCGCCATCACCGCCGTGGTTGCCGCCCCCGCGAAGGCCGAGCCGCCGCGCTCGGTGGACGCCCGGAGTTTCGATATCGCCGGCGTCAAAACGGGCATGGACTACGACGAAGCGGTCGCCGCCGCGGCGAAGAATTTCGGCGTGGGCAAGAATCAGATCAAGGCGGGTTACCCGACGCTGAACCCCGTCACCAATACCAAGCAGCCGCAGAATTTCAGCTACGAAAAAGACGGCGTTCGGCTGGTGGTGCATTTCGAGCCGCGCGTGCCGGTCGACAAGCAGCGTCCGCTGGCGGTGTCCCAGGTCAGCTACGAAATGCCGTGGACGCCGGCCAACAAGGACGCCATGGCGCAGGCCGTGGTGCAGAAATACGGCAAGCAGTCGAACTTTCCCAACCAGTTGAACCTGGAGTGGTGCCAGAAACCCAGCACCAATCCCGGCATGGGTTGCTCGACCGACATGACGCAGGCGGTGCTGAAATACAGCGGCGTCAGCGTGCAGTTGTATGACCCGGCCTGGACCAACGCGCGGATCGAGTTCATCAACCAGTCGAACAGCCGCAAGCCGAGCTTCTGACGCTAGCCCGGCGCCCGCGGTAGGCATGACGGGCGCCGTCTCCAGGACGATGAGTCAGCCCGGCCCAACCGGCCGGGCTCGCGCTCAATACTGATACCGCATCGTCAACGTCGCGCTGCGCCCCGCCGCCCACGCGCCCTGGCTGTAGAAGCCGATCTGCGAGTAGTACTTGCG
Organism: Achromobacter sp. CSND-B12; assembly: GCF_052906545.1. Lineage (NCBI taxonomy): Bacteria > Pseudomonadati > Pseudomonadota > Betaproteobacteria > Burkholderiales > Alcaligenaceae > Achromobacter > Achromobacter sp. CSND-B12. The sequence continues at coordinate 284,037 of NZ_JBREGJ010000001.1, forward strand.
GTCCATCAGGTTGTTGATATTCAGCTGCGCCGACAGGCTCTTGTCGAACCGGTAGCGCGCCATCAGGTTGACCAGCGCATAGCTGCCCTGCCCCACGCGCTCTTCGCCATTGGGGCCGTTGGCGATCGTGTAGACGTGGCTCTGCCAGTTGACGCCGCCGCCCACCGTCAACCGGTTCCAGTCGCCCGGCAATCGGTAGGTGGTGAACAAGCGCACCAGGCTGCGCGGCTGGTCGGTCTGGATGGGGCTGCCGTCGCCGTCGCGCGCGGTCCAGTGCGACCATCCCGCCGCCACGTTCCAGCCGGGCGAGACTTCCCCCGACACTTCCATGTCGAAGCCCCGGCTGCGCGTGCCATTGGCGGCGCGCGAGGCCTGGTTGAGCGTGCCGGGCACCAGATAGCCGACGTCGTCCTGCGCCAGATTGTCCTGGTTGATCTGGAATACCGCCGCCGAGGCATTCAGGCGGCCTTCGAGGAATTCACCCTTGATGCCGGCCTCGTAGGCCTTGCCCTCCAGCGGATCGAGCCAGTTGCCGTTGCGGTCCTGCTTGTCCTGCGGGTTGAAGATCCCGGTATAGCTGACGTACGCCGTGTAGTTCTCGTTGATGTCGTACAGCAGGCCAGCGTACGGCACGAACGCGTCCTTGTCGAACGCCTGCCGGCTGCCGCCGCCCCACCCTACCGCATCCGTCTTCCACGTGCTGTAGCGGCCGCCGACGATCAGCTTGAGCGGATCAGCCAGGCTGAAGCGCAGCGCGCCGTACCAACCGGCCTGCTTGGTGGTGTAGCGGCTGGCCAGGGTGGAGGTGTCGCTCCACTGCGGTTCGGGATACGAGCCGTCCCAGTCCAGGAAATTGCCGATGGGCGCCGGCGAGACCGCGCCACGGTTGCGGAAATCGGCGTATTGGCGGGTGAAGCTGGCGCCGACCACCGCTTCGTGCTGGCGGCCGAACAATGAGAAAGGGCCGGAAGCCTTGAGGTCCAGGCTGTTCTGCTTGCGGTCGCCGTAGTAGCGCTGGGCCGAGGCGCCCATGCCCAGGCCGGTGACGCGGTCGGGCCAACCGGTCAGGTAGAGCAGCTTGCCGTCCATTTCGTGCTTGGAGTGCGAACCGACGGCCTGCACGCGCCAGCCGTTGTCGAAGCGGTGCTCCAGGCTGGCAAAGGCGCCTTCGGTGGTGCTGGCCCACTTGGTCCAGTCGGCGCCGGTGTTGAGCGAGCGTTTCCAGTCGGTGCGGCCGCCGTCGGCGTACCACAGCGGGAAACCGCCCCAACTGCTGCGTTGCGGGTCGTTGTCCTGGTAGTTGAAGCCGACGCTCAAGGTGGTGTGGGCGGTCAGGTCGGCGTCCACCACGCCATAGAAGACCTTCTTGCGGTTCTGGTAGCCGTCCAGGTAGGAATGATTGTCCTGGTAGGCCGAGACGATACGGCCGCGCACGCTGCCGCTGGCGTTCAGCGGCGAGGACAGGTCGGCGCTGGCGCGGTAGGTGTCCCAGGTGCCGGCGCTGACGCTCAGGTCGGCGGTGAATTCGCGGCTGGTGGCGTGCTTGCGCACCAGGTTGACGGACGCGGACGGGTTGCCGGTGCCGGTCAGCAGGCCCGTTGCGCCACGCACCACTTCGACGCGGTCATAGATGATGGGGTCGATGGATGATTCGCCCGCCGAATAGCCGGTCTCGAAACTGGTGGGCACACCGTCATACAGGTAATTGGTAATGGCGAAGCCGCGCGAGCTGAAGGTGTAGCGTTCGCTGTCGTAGTTCTGCACCGAGATGCCGGGCGTGTTGCCCAGGATGTCGGTCAGCGAGCGCATGTCCTGGTCTTCGATGCGCTGGCGCGTGACGACGGTGACCGACTGCGGGGTTTCGCGCAGCGTCAGCGGCAGGCCGGTGCTGGCGGCCGTGGCGCGCGGGGTGTAGGAACCCGTGCCCTCGGTGGTGGTCGGGTCGCCGTCAGCCTGGACCTGCACGGCGGGCAAGGTGGCGACGCCCGACTCCTGCGCCAGCGCTGTGCCGCTGGCCAGCGCCATCAGCACGAGGCTGGTGGTGCGCCGCAGGGCGAGGCGTGGACGAATGGGGAAAATCAGGCTGGCGGGCCGCGGGTCTTGCATGACGCTTCCTTGCAGGATTGGTGAACGATTGGCAAGGAAGCGTAATGCGAACTCTTATCATGTGCATTTGTGTTGCTGATATGCACAATAGGGATTGCCCCGATTTGGCCAGGCCTTGTAGGGGTTTTCGACGCGTGGCACGCGCGCGTCCGGGCTATGGTGCCGCCGTCCTGGCCGCGTCGGGCCTGGCCTGGCAGGAACTACTTCCCAACCCCCTTCGGGACAAATAATGCGTGCGCGCAATTGGCCAGGTATGCCCCGTTCACGCCATCGAATCTGCGCGCCGCGTCCGGCCATGCTATGAATTTCCGGTCAACCCTGGTTCCGCGCTGGCCGGTAGCCGCGTCAATGGATACCAGCTTCTCCGCGCGCGCCTTTGCCTCGCGCAGCACGATCGCCACGAATGCCTCGGTATTCTCGTCACCCGCCGGAATTGATGCCCGCAGCTCGCCGTTGAGAAGGGAGTCCGGAAGAAAATCCGCGGTTCTTGACCTCAAAAGGCTGACCAGCCCTGATCCAACCAGCGCGTAGATCCACCCCTTTCCCGAGGGATGACGTTTCACATAGCGATTGTGAAAATCCTCTTCGGAGATGATGGAGGAATCCACGATCGTTACATGAACCCCTTCACACGCCTCGATTCGAGTCCTGTATCCCGGCCGCTCGACGTCCGGCTGCTCCTGCATGTTGATGAACCGGATAGAGGGGCGGGCTTTCATGAGCGCGGCGGCGAATTCAGCCTCATCCGCTGAAGTCATGAATAAGCACTGTTGAACCATCTTGGAGTCAGCCACGGGTCGCCCTGTTCCGGTTCCGCAATACATGCGCCCACGCCAGGATCACTGGCATTAACCCTGCCCTTACCGATCCACCGACTTCATGTCGCAGCTCGTTTCCTGCACGTCGCACAGCCCCCGGAACCACGCCCGCCCCGCCAGTCGCTCGCCCTTGGCGCGCTCGACGATCTCGTCCTGCGGCGAGCGCTTGCGGTCCACCAGGTAATCCAGCAGCACCCAGTCCTCGTGGCACGCGCGGATGCCCTGGATCTTGCCCATTTCGGTCAGCCAGTCGCTGCCCAGGTCCACCAGGCGCTGGCTGGCGGCGTCGGGCCTGGCATAGCCGCGCGCGGATTGGATGCCGACCCGGGCATCGTCGGCGCGAATCCAGCCTTCGCCTTTGTAGAGCTTGCGCGGCGCACGCTCCGGATATTCATCCTCGTTGTAGGCGTCGCTGGCATTGGCGATCCTGAGCCAGCCGTCCTTCGCTTCCTTCACGTCGAAGGTGACGCTGTACGAATACTCCGGCTCGCCCGCGGCGGGTTTGGCGGGGATCTGGCCCAGGACCTTGGCACCGGCGGACGGCGCGGCGCGCACGGTGATCGAGGGCTTGTCGTAGTTGGCCCAGGCGCTGAAGGCGCAGGCGGTCGGCCCCTTGGGGGCTTCGGCCTGGGAATTGGCGGCCATGGCGGCCGACCCCGCAAAGAGCGAGAGGACGGCGATTGAAGCGGTCAGACGAGGACGAATATGCATAACGGCTCCGGAACATCGACTATTTGAATAGGGCACATGAGAGAGATGCCTTTCATCCGCAGCGATGTCAAGCAGTTTAGTGCCATCACAAAATAGCAGAGCCATTTAGGACACTGCGTGCACACGAGTATCCTGACGGAAATCCCAATTGAAGTGTTACCCAGCCCATTTCAAGCTATACCCGCTTGATTGCAGAGTAGGATACCGCAATCTTAACGCTCCCATTCTGCTCAAAGGAAAACGAATATATCGTTTTCGGGCGCGAAGATAGTTCGTTGGAACGTTCCGAGGCGTCGGCCACGTCTTTCATCGGCGATTGAAGGGAAGCGGCCTTGCTCTCCTCGGAAACCGTACCCTGATTCAAACCAAGGACGGGTTCAATTCGCTCAGTCACTTGGGCAGCTTCGTTGCCTACCCTATTCAGAGCTCGACGAATTTCCTTGCTCAAGATCTTCGTAAAGTCCCACGCGGCATTTCCGAGAATACCGGCCAGGAAGGTTGTCTGAATCACGTTCTCCCGCACGAAATCGGAGACGGAAGTGACAACGGAAAACAGAATGGATCCATTTTCAACGCTAGTTATTTCAGACCGGATTTTTATCGGTTCCTGGCTAAGAGGAGAATACCCAGCCGCTCTTCCTGAGGTCGACGCTTTATTTATTGCGCGGTTTATCCCAGTGAGCAAAACACCTAGTTCTGCAATCGTCAGATTTTTGGGCTCGCCCTCCTCGGTCGCTCGAATTCGGATTTGAAAATTAACTTCTTCGGCCATTTTTCACCTTCCATAGTTCTGGACACAGCGCCAAGCAAGCATTCCTCAGATTCGACGGCAAATCATTCGGCAACTTGATCCCCTGCCCGGCCGCCCATAGCTCCCTCAATCACCGGAACCGCAGGTGCCGCCGCTGCAACTGCCCCACCGTCCGGCACCCCATCAGCTTCATCGCCCGCTCGATCTCCACGCGCATCTGTTCCAGCGCCCTTTCCACGCCGGGCCGCCCGGCGGCAGCCAGCGGGAACAGGTAGTAGCGGCCCAGCCCCACGGCCTTGGCGCCCAGCGCCAGCGCCTTGAGCACGTGCGTGCCGCGCTGCACGCCGCCGTCCATCATCACGTCGATGCGGTCGCCGACGGCGTCGACGATCTCGGCCAACTGGTCGAAGGCGCTGCGCGAGCCGTCGAGCTGGCGGCCGCCGTGGTTGGACAGCACGATGCCGGTGCAGCCGATGTCGACGGCGCGTTTGGCGTCCTCGACCGACATGATGCCCTTCAGGCAGAACTGGCCGCCCCACTCGCGCACCATGGCGGCGACATCGTCCCAGGTCATGGCGGGGTCCAGCATCTCGGTGAAATAGCGGCTGATGGACATGGCGCCGCCGCCCATGTCGACGTGGCCGTCGAGCTGCGGCAGGCGGAAGCGTTCGTGGGTGGCGTAGTTGATGGCCCAGGCCGGCTTGATGGCGAACTGGGCGATGCCGGCCAGGTTCAGGCGGAACGGGATGGCAAAACCCGTGCGCTTGTCGCGCTCGCGGTTGCCGCCGGTGATGCTGTCGACCGTCAGCATCATGACCTGCACGCCCGCGGCCTTGGCGCGCGCCATCATGTCGCGGTTCAGGCCGCGGTCCTTGTGGAAGTAGAACTGGTAGACCTGCGGGCCGCCGCTGATCTGGCGCGCCTCTTCCAGGCTGACGGTGCCCAGTGACGACACGCCGAACATCGTGCCGAACTTGCCGGCGGCGGCGGCCACGGCGCGTTCGCCGTCGTGGTGGAACAGGCGCTGCAGCGCGGTGGGCGAGCAATAGACCGGCATGGCCAGCTTCTGGCCCATGACGGTGACGGACATGTCCACATCCGCCACGCCGCGCAGCACGTCGGGCACCAGGTCGCAGGCCTCGAAGGCCTCGGTGTTGCGGCGGTAGGTGGTCTCATCGTCGGCGGCGCCGTCGATGTAGTTGAAGATCGGGCCGGGCAGCCGCTGGCGCGCCATGCGGCGAAAGTCGTGGAAATTCTGGCACTGGTTCAGACGCATCGGAAGACCTTTTATCTACGCTGCACGTACAAACGACATACCGGTTGCCACCTCGCCGGCGGTGCAAACCACTGGGCCGCTGACGGTCCGGGTCGGGCCGGGCGCCAGGGCATGGAGCGGAATTGTAGTCCGACGCGCCGGGGCGGCCGCTTGCAGACATCACATCTCGGACAGCACGGCCCTGGAGTCTGATACCGTTTGCGTTGTCGCCCCGCCCTTGCCGCCGTCATGCCCCACCGCCCCGATCTGTTCTCGCCGCCGCCCCGCCAACGCGCCGCCCGCGCCAACTCGCTGCTTTGGCTCCTGGATCCGCTGGAGCGTGACCCCGGCTATCTGCGCCGCAAAATGTTCGGCTGCGACGCCGCCTACCTGGACGGCGCGCTGTACCTGGTGGTGGCCGACCGCGAAGCGCCCTGGAACGGCGTGATGGTGTGCACCTCGCGCGACCGCCACGCGGCGCTGCAGGCCGACATGCCGAGCCTGCTGCCGCACCCGGAACTGGGCAAGTGGCTCTACCTGCCGCAGACCGACGAGGCGTTCGAGACGCTGGCGGCCCGGCTGGTGGAGCTGGCGTTGGCGCGTGATCCGCGCCTGGGCGTGGTGTCCAAGCCGCGGGCGCGGCGGCGCAAGTCCTGGCGGGGCGAGGAATAACGCGGGCCGGCGCGCCCTTCCACCGCGCGGAATGCCCTTACGGCCGCCAGGGCCGAGCTGGCTCACATCGATCCGGCCGAGTCGCCAAAAACATCGCGCCAGGGCCGCGACAGCACATCGGCGTCCGCCGTCGACAGGTATTGCGGCGCCCCCCGCGCCATGGCGGCAAACAGCAAGGCGTCGCTGGCCCCCTCCCACGGCGCCGCGAGCGACTCGTCGACCTCGCCGTCCTCGTCCACTTCGCGAATGAACGCGGCGTCGCCATCGACGGCCTGGGCGCGTTGCCGCAGCAGGCCGTGGATCTGCAGCAAGCCGCCATGCACGGGCGAACGCGCTCCGCCCCGGCGGCGCGCGGCGGCCAGCACGCCATACCATTCCGATTGCGGCGGCGCATCGGCAGGCGTGGGGACGCCCTCTTCGTCTTTCGACCAGCGCTCCCAGGCGCGACCGTAGCGGTCCCAGCCGTCGGCAGGCAGATCGGCGCCCAGCGCCCGCGCCTGTTCGCGCGTCAGTTCGGGAATGCGGGCCAGGATGTCGACCACCGCCTCGCCGTGCGGGCCGAACAGCGCGCCCAGCGGCAGCGGTTGTAGCAGTTCGATCGCGGCGGCGCGCCAGTAGCCGGGTTGCGCCACCAGTCCGGACATGTCGCCCAGTTGCGTCACGCGCACGCGCCACAACTGCCCGGGCCAGCGGCGGCCCAGCGTCATGGTGGCAATGGATTGATCGACGACCAGCCAGGGCGGCTCGGCGCGCGCCAGGCGGACGTGGTTGCCGGCGCGTTCAAGCGCCATGTCGGGATCGGCGGCGTCGAACCAGAAACCGTCGCGGTCGGAAGAGGCGGGCGTGGAAGTCGTCATGGCCGTCATTATCTGTCCAAAGCATCGACCCAAAGCGTCGATCCAAAGCGGCGGCCGGCGCGCGAACGGCCGCCGGGCATCCTGCCCCTCGGGCCGCGTCATTGCCTGGGACGGCGGCGCCTCAATCCGCGGCGGCGCGCTCCGGCGCCAGGGCCGCTTCCAGCCGGTTGCCGCCCAGGGACTTGGCGCGATACAGCGCCAGGTCCGCACGCGCCAGCGCGTCGGCCAGCGGCGGCACGTCCTCGTCGAAACAGGCCAGGCCGATGCTGACCGTGGCGGCGATGCCCAGGCCGTCGGCCGGGTTGGCGATGGTGGTGGCAAAGCGGCGGGCCGCCGCCGCCCCCAATTGATGGGCGCGGCGGGCGTCATCGCCCGCCAGCAGCGCGGCGAATTCCTCGCCGCCAAGGCGCGCCAGGATGACCTGCGGCCCGAGCGCATCCCGGGCCACCGTGGCGAACGCCGCCAGCACCAGATCGCCGGTGTGGTGGCCGTAGCGGTCGTTGATGGCCTTGAACTGGTCCAGGTCGAACGCCAGCACGGCGATGGGCTCGCGCCCCGCGCTGGCCGCGATGAGGCGCGCGCCCTGCTCGAAGAACCAGCGGCGGTTGCCCAGCCGCGTCAGGTAGTCGGTCTGCGACTCGCGCACCAACTGCGCATGGGTTTCCTCGCGGATCAGCTTGATCAGCGTCATTGGCAGCAGCACCGAATACAACACCCCTTCGTACATGGTGATATTGCTGGCCAGCAACTGCACCGACGGACCCTCGACGGCGACCCACCACGGCAGCAGGAAGGTCCGGCAGAAATAGACCAACGCATGGATGCCCGCGACGGCGATGGCGAAGTTGCGGGTCTTCAGCGTCTTCATGGAATCGCAGCGCAGCAGTTCCCAGGCGGTCAGCGCGCTGACCAGCGCAATGGGCAAGGCGCTGACGTATTTCCAGACCACGTCCTGCCCCGGCACGCCGGCCACCAGCCAGATCAGCGCCATGACCGCCAGCAGGCCCACCGAACGCTTGCGGTAATGGCGCCCGCTGAGCGAGGCGACGCTGTTCAGCACCAGCAGGTAGCCGCTGAGGATGACCAGATTGCTCAGCGGCGCGCCGATCGCGGCCGGCATGTCGGCGCGGAACAAGGCGCAGATACAGCCCACGGCCAACGTGCCGAAACCGGCCGCCAGGATGCCCAGCGAACGGCTGCGATTGGAATGGGTCCGATGCTCCCAGAACGTCAGGCCGGCACTGGCCAGCAGCGTTCCGATGGTGATGAAGTAAAGGGTGAGCAGATCGACGTGCATCTCGGCCGGAAAGAGGTGGCACGCCAGGAGGAAATTGCGGCGGCGTTCGCAATTTTAGGGGGAAATCCGCCGCGGATATATGACGGGGCGGCCGCTATCGGGGGCAATAAGTCCCCAATTAGGCCGCCCCGCCCGCTTGGTGTCAGAAGCGATACGTCACGCTGCCCACCACGGTGCGGCGGGTGCCGAAGAAGCAATCGCCACGGGCAAGGCAGGTGCCCACGTACTGTTTGTCGAACAGGTTGGTGACGTTCAGCGCCAGGCGCATGGGACCCGCATCGTAGGCCAGCACGGCGTCATACAGGGTGACGGCGGGCACGCCGTTCTGGCCGGTGCCGTCGTCGCTGCTGCCGTTGTAGCGCACGCCCGCCCCCGCCAGGAAGCCCGGGGTTCCCATCACGCTGAAGCGGTAGTTGGCCCAGAACGACGCCATGTGCCGGGGAATGCTGGCCAGTTGGCGCCCCTGTTCGGCCGGCGTGCCCTTGGCCACCTTGGCGTCCAGGAAAGTGTAGGTGGCCACCAGATCGACATTGCCCAGCGACGCCAGCGCTTCCAGTTCGGCGCCCTTGGTGCGGGCCTCGCCGACCTGCACCGTGTCGGCAATGCCGTTGACCACGCCGGCGACCTTGCGGTTTTTCTCGGTCATGTCGAACACGCTGGCGGTGACCGTCAGGTTCTCGCCCGGCGGCTGGTACTTCAGGCCCGCCTCCCATTGCTTGCCGCGCAGCGGCTTGAACGCCTGGTTGGCACGGTTGAAGCCGGCCAGGCCCTGGAACGATTCCGAGTAGCTCAGATAGGGATTGAGGCCGGCCTCGGAGCGGTACATCAGGCCAAAGCGCTTGCTCATTTCGCTGTCATCGCGCGACCCGGACGGCGTATCGTCCACCGACGCGCGCGAGCGGTCATGGCGCAGCCCCAGCATCAGCAGCCAACGCTCCCATTCGAGCTGGTCCTGCATATAGAGGCCCAGTTGGTTGCCGCGCGAGGTCGGCGCGCTGACCGTCGAGGTGGGCGGCGTGAAGTTGCCGTACACGGGGTTGTGCACGTCGATGGGCGCGACCGTGCCGCCCACCCCCTGGCGCGCATCCAGCACGGAACGCTGGTAGTCGATGCCGGTCAGCAGGGTGTGGCGGATCGGGCCGGTCTGGAACTTGAACTGGCCCTGGGTGTCGACCACGAACTGCTTGAGGGTCGGCTGGTTCTGGTAGATCACGCGGCGCAGCAGCGTGTCGCTGCCCGGCACCCATCCATGCCCGGCGCCGTTGAAGCCGGCGGTGTAGATGCTGCGATAGTCGACCTCGCTGTGCGTGTAGCGCAGGTTCTGCCGCACCGTGACGTTGTCGTTGAAGGCGTGCTCGAACTGGTAGCCCACCGCGCTCTGCCTGGCGGTGTACTTGTCGAAGTCGGGTTCGCTGACGAAGAAGTCCTGCGGGATGCGGCCGGCCGGCGTGCTGGTGAGCGTGCCGCGCCAGGGGAAGAAACCGACCATCGACCCGCTATTGTCTTTCTGGAAATTGGCCAGCAGCGTCAACGAGGTCGCGGCGCTGGGCCGCCAGGTCAACGACGGCGCGATGAAATAGCGGTCGTCGTCGACGTATTTGACCGAACTGTCGCTATCGCGCCCCAACGCGACCACGCGATACAGCCACTTGCCGTCTTCGTCGATCGGGCCGGTGAGGTCGGCCTGGATCTGCTTGCGGTTGTGGTTGCCGTAGCTGACGCCGATCTCGCGCATCGCCTCGGGCTGCGGCCGCTTGCTGATCTGGTTGACGATGCCGCCGATGGCGCCCTGCCCGTACAGCATGCCGGACGGCCCGCGCAGGATCTCGATGCGCTCCAGCGCGTAGGGGTCGGGCCGGGTGTTGTTGTAGGACCCCACGGCGTTGAGCAGGCCGTCGAGGTATTGGGTGGAATCGGTGCCGCGGATCTTGATGGAGTCGCCGCGATTGTCCGGCCCGAACGCGCCGGCCGTGACGCCGGCGGTATAGCCCGCCGCCTGCTGCACCGACTGGGCGCCCTGCAGCGTCATGCGATCCTGGGTGATGACGCTGATCGACTGCGGCGTTTCCATCACCGGGGTGTCGGTCTTGGTGGCGGTGGCGGCACGCTTGGCGACAAAGCCCTGCACGGGGCCGACCGCGGTCTGTTCGACGTCGCTGCCCGTGACGGTGACGGCGGGCAAATGAACTTCGGCAGGAGCGGACTGCGCCAGGGCGGCGCCCGGGATCCCCAGGCCGAACACGATCAGAGGCAATTGCCGGGCACGGAAATGCACCGGGCGCCGGCGGGACGAAAGGCGTACAGCCATGGAAACTCCGTTCACACGTGAATAATAATAAGAACCAGTCTTATTACATTTAGGAGCGGAATTATAGCCACACTGTTTCAGCTGAATGCCAGGATCAATGGTTGTTTTATGACAATGGGAATTGATCCCGGAATTAGGATGACCGCCGCCTCCGATCCGTGACGCATCTCGCGCTGCGGATAAGCCGACCTTTGGACGGCCGGGAACTCGCGCGGGCCGCGGGCGGTTTGACGCCCGAGACTCCACCGAAACACCTGGTGGCAAACCGTGGCAGCCTGCAACGGTGCCCCGCGCTGGCTGGGGTTCAATAGCGCCACGCGGCGCCCGGACAATCCCGCCGCGGCCCCGCCGCGCGCTTGCGCCGGCGCCCCTTCCCCTTTCGAGGTCCCGCCCCCATGGCCAATCGATCCTATCTGTACAGCCTGAGCAACCGCCCCGCCAGCTATGCCGACCGGCCCGAAACGATCTGCGGCCTGTCCGAATGGCCGTATGCCGTCCCGTTCTCCTACCGCTTGCTGATGTCGGGCGATCCGCAGTTGTGCGCGTCCTTGATCGCCGACGGCCTGGAAGACGACGAGCCGCATCGGCGCACCCGGCTGTACGCCATCAGCAGCCGCTTCGAGCCCGGCCTGGCGCGCATCAAGCGCTTTGCCGAGATCGTGCGGGCGGCGGTGGGCGGCGCCGCGCCCGCGACGGCAGCGACGCCAGCGGCCGAGCCGGCGCCATCGCTGCTCGGCAGGATCCGGCGGCTGTTCTCGTCCGCCGACGCCGCGCCGGCCAGGCCTGCGACCACGGCCCCGACCGAACTGCTGGCGGCCCTGGACGAGACCATCGCCTTTCTCGAGGCGCACCGCGACGACTACCTGCTGCTGGAGACCATCGAACTGGACGTGATGGCCGAATCGGAAGAGGCCGCGCTCAAGGCGAGCGTGGAAAAAGAGCTGGCGCGTTGCCGCCAGGCGGGCGCCGCGCTCGACGCGCTGCCGGCCGATCCGGCCGAGGCCGGCCGGCAGTTGCTGGCGGCCACCCGGGAACGCGGCGCCGCGCCGCTGGATGCCCTGCACGGATTGCGTTTGGACGACAGCTTCGATGGCGGCCGCAACCAGCGCGTGGACTACATCCTGGGGCTGATGTGGAGCGAGGTGCTGTACTTCGACCTGCTCGACCGCGCCGAATTCGAGGTGCGCCAGCGCGAGGCGCAGGCGGAGTGACACCCGGCCGGCGGCCATGCGCCGGCCGCTGCCCGCTTTGCCCCCTGCCCGCTTTGCCCCCAGCCCGCTTCGGCCCCGCTCCTACGCCACGACGCCCGCCGCCCGCCGCAACGCCTGCCGGTTCTCGCGCACCCACGCCGTCAGGCCCTGCGTGGCGATGCCGCGCGCGGCGTTGAAGGTCCGCGCCGGATCCCACGCCACGCCCCGCCCTTGCGCGAACACGGCGCGGTACTTGCGCATCGGATCGCCAGGCGCGGCGGCCAGCTCGCGCATCAGCGCCGACACCGTCCGGGCCTGGCGCTGTGTCTCGATGCCGAGCGCCCGGTCCACCGTGTCGGCCAATTGGCGATAGCTCACGGTATCGCCGGCCACGTACACCACCTGGTTGGCCAGGCGCGGCTCGGCGCGCAGGATAGCGGCGGTCAGGGCGCCGATGTCGTCGGCGGTGGTGACGGTCACTTGCGTATCCCAGCCGCCCAGCGCGTTCACCCGCCGCGCCGCCAGGTCGACCACGCCGAAGGCCGGTTCGAACAGGAAGCTGGTGAACATGCCGGTCGAGACGATCAGCCACTCCGTGGCGGACTGCGCCCGCAGCATGTCGCGCACGTCGAGCTGCTCGTCGAACAGGTCCTGCGGACTGCCCCGGCCGATGAGGTCGTAGTCGACGCCGAACTGCCAGGGCACGAAGCGCCGCACGCCGCCGTCCAGCGCGGCGCGCGCGATCTTGCGCTGCACGCCGGGGCCGCCCACGAAGCCGGTGCACGACACCACGGTGCCGAAGCGGCCGAACAGCGCGGCCAGTTCGGCGGCCGGTTGCGCCAGCAGGTCGCCGCTCACGATCTGCACGCCCAGCGCGCGCAGGGTGGCGAGATCGCGCTGCTTTTGCGGATCGTCGGTGCGCAGGGACGACGGGCGCAACAGCACCGCGAGCGTGCCCGGGGCCGCGCGCGGCGCCAGGCCGCGCAGCATGGCCAGGCCGAGCTGGCCCGCGCCCAGCACCAGGGTTGCATCGGGATTCGACATAGGAAACTCCACAGACAAGGATGAATGCGGCCGGCGCGGACATCGCGCCGCGGCCCGGCCGTCGGACGCAGGCAGTGTAGGAGCGCCCGCCAGCGCCATTGTTCGCCGCGCCTGAACACACAAAGCGCGATCCGCGAACCGGCCGCGCCGCCTCGCTTGGCCGGGCGCTTGCTAACATCGCCCTTCCCTATCCGCATCGCCGCAGGCCGCCCATGGACAAACTTCAAGCGATGACGACTTTCGTGCGGGTCGTGCAGGCACAGAGCTTCAGCAAGGCCGCGGCCACGCTGGCGCTGCCGCGCTCGTCGGTGACGACGACCATCAAACAGCTCGAAGCGCTGCTGGGCACGCCGCTGCTGCGGCGCACGACGCGCAGCCTCAGCCTGACCGAGGCCGGCGCGCGTTACTACGCCGCGTGCCAGGCCATCCTGGCGCAGATCGCCGAAGCCGAGCATGCCCTGGCCGCCGACGCGCAGACACCACGCGGCCGGGTGCGGGTGGACATGCCGGGCGCCATCGGCCGCGCCCTGGTGGTGCCGCGCCTGCGCGAGTTCGAGGCGCGCTATCCGGATATCGAGCTGGTGCTGGGCCTGAACGATCGCCCGTTGGACCTGGTGCATGAAGGCATCGACTGCGCGATCCACAGCGGGGCGCTGGCCGATTCCACGCTGGTGGCCCGGCCGCTGGGCCGGTTGAGCTGGCTCACCTGCGCATCGCCGCTGTACCTGGCCCGATTCGGCGAGCCGGACTCGGTGGCGGCGCTGGCGGCGCATCGGGTCGTCAATTACCTGTCGAACGCCAGCGGCCGGCCGCTCGACTGGCGCTTCCGTGTCGATGGCGAGGACGTGGCGCTGGCGCTGCCCGGACGCTACGCGGTCAACGAGACCGAGGCCTATCTGCATTGCGGCCTGGAGGGGCTGGGCCTGATCCAGTTGTCCGAGCTGGCCGCAGGCATCTACCTGCGCAGCGGGCGCCTGCGCGAGGTGCTGGCGCAGGCGCGTTGCGCGCCGGTGCCGATCGCCATCGTCTATCCCCAGGCGCGCGCGACAGCGGCGGTGAAGACGTTCGTGGAGTGGGTCATCACGATCGCGCGGCAGGACCTGCCCGCCTGAAACGCGCCAGCCGGCGTGGCCTCGCCGGGTGCGACATCGCATCGCCCGCGGCGCGCATGCCGCACGGCGTGACAAATCCATCACTCATCTACAATCCGGGGTCATAGTGGTCGCCCGCCAGGGCGGCAGGTCCGTAGCCCCAGGTAGCATGACCCGCGCGAAGAAACCCGCTCCCAGAAAGAGAAGCTCCCCCTCCCGATCCCAAAGCCGCGCCGCCGGCCGCGTGCCGCGCTTCCTGCGCGCGCTGATCGTCACCTCGCTCGCCAGTTTCGGCGCCGCCACCTATGTGCTGCATCCGCAATGGAAGATGCCGGCGGCGGTCGGCGACATGCTGTCGCGCCTGGAATGGCCGTCGTTGCAACGCAGCGCGCCGGTGGCGCTGCCCGCACCCAATGCGGCGCTGGTGCAGACCGCCTTCAGCGACTGTCCGCAGTTCTTCCCGAACGCGCAGCCGCCCGCGGTGCCCGCCGCGCAACGCTTGCGCGAAGTCTGTTTTTCCTCGTTCGCCATCCTGCACAACGGCGCGACCAAGACGCCTGTGTTCGTGGCCGAGCGCCTGAACCGCCAGAACCTGGCGCAGGCCAAGGGACTGCCCCGCACCGACAAGTTCTACGCCGAGGCGCGGGTGCCGCGCGCCGAGCGTTCGGAGCTGGATGACTACCGCGGCTCGGGCTACTCGCGCGGCCACATGGCGCCGGCCGGCGACATGGCCACGCCCGAGGCCATGGCGCAGAGCTTTTCGCTGGCCAACATGGTGCCGCAGGACCAGAGCCACAACGCCGGCCCGTGGAGCCGCATCGAGCAGGACACGCGCCAATACGTGATGCGGGCGGCGGGCGACGTGTACGTGTTCACCGGGCCGGTGTATGGCGACCGCCCCAAGACCATCGGCGCCGGCGTGGCCGTGCCCACCTATCTGTACAAGGTCGTGTACGACGCCACCACGCACCGCTCGTGGGTGCATTGGCAGGCCAACAGCGCCGGCACCAAGGCCGGGCCGCCGATCGGCTACGACGACTTCGTCAAGCGCACGGGGCTGCGGCTGCTGCCGCAATAAGCGCGGGCGGTGCGCGCCCGCGCCCTCTGGCGATTCAGCCCGCCGCCGTGTCGTAGATCACCGGCATGCGCCCGCGCCACCGCTCCCAGGCCGCGCCGCCCAGGGCCAGCTCCGCCATGAAATGCGCGACGTTGATGCGGCTGGTGCGGCCCGCGTCGAAGATGGCGCTGCGGACCGGCGAAGGATGCGCCTCGTAGCCGCTGACGGCATCCCGGTCGACCAGGCTGTCGGGACGCACGACGGCCCATTCGATCGCGGGATGCGCCTGGCCGACCACGGCGCGCAGGTAGTCGGCGGCCGCTTCGTTGTCGGCGTGCGGCGGCACCAGCGCGCGCACCAGCGCCACCACGGCGCGCTGCGCCAGCGAGAGCGGCTCGCGCAAGTCGCGGTTGCTGTTGCCGGCGGTGTTCATCAGCACGAACCTGACCGGCCGGCCCGGCGCATTCGCCATGACGGCCTCGCACAGGCGCCGCACCGCATCGGCCACCAGCCGCCGCGGCTGGCCGTAGATGCCGCGCAAGCTCATGCCATGGCCCAGGCACGACGCCACCGCCGTGCAGCCCGCCACGTGGCGCGCCATCGTGGCCGGGTCCAGGTCCAGCACGCTGGCCTGGACCAGCGACAGCCGCGGATCGCCCGCCCACGCCCGCAGCGCATCCGGCGAGCGCAGCAGCGCCCTGACCGGCTCGCCGCGTTCCAGCAGTTGGCCGACCAGCAGCCGCCCGGTCGCCCCGCTGGCGCCGACCACGAGTGTCGTCATCGCCGATCCTCTTGATATGCATGGCGTGATTGGTAACCAAGGATTGTATCTGGCCCCTTCATCGCGGATTCAGGCAAAATGAGCCGCGCGCGAGACCGCGTTGCGGCCCGGCGTCGGGCACGGCCAGGCGACGCGCGCCGCATCTGTCGCATAAAAAGGAAAACGATGAAGAACGCCACCCGCATGGGCAGCCTGACCGCCGCGTTGCTGCTTGCCTGCGCTGCCGGCAATGCCATGGCGGCATCCACGCCGGCCGCCGCCTCCCCGGCCCCGGCCAAGTCCGCGCCGGCGCAGGCAACGCCAGCGAAGGAAATGCCGGCAAAAGACACGCCGGCCCAGCCCGCGCCCGCCACCGACGACGCCCTGGACAACGCCAATACCGGCCCCATCAGCGAGGCCGAATACATGACCCGGGCGGAGATGTCGTTCAACAAGCGCGACGTCAACGCCGACGGCTATCTCAGCCGCAGCCCCCTGCTCCAGGAAGCCACCGTCGAACAGGTCGTGGCCATGGACACGGACGGCGACGGGCGCATCAGCAAGGCCGAGTACCTGGCCTACATGCTGAAGAACTTCCGCGCCCGGCCCAAATTCGAGCACGGCATCAAGCGTTGAAGGCCCAGGCCCGCTACACCCTGCCGGGCCCCATCGCCGACTTCATCGGCGACGCTCCGCTCATCGCCGACCAGGTCGGCGAATCGCCCAGCCGGGTCTACCACTTCACCCGCGGCAACGACGTCTTTTTTCTCAAGGCGTCGGCGGCGGTGTATGCGCCCACGACCTACAGCGTGCGGCGCGAGGCGCAAGTGCTGCAATGGCTGGCCGGCCATCTGAACGTGCCGGAAGTGGTCCGGGTGGCGGACAACGCCGATGGCGAATTCATGCTGACGCGGCGCGTGCCCGGCGTGCCGCTGCAGGCGCGCATGGACGATGCCGACACCGCCATCGGGCTGTTCGGCGAGGCCCTGCGCCAATTGCGCGCGGTGCCGGCGGACGATTGCCCGTTCGACGCCGGCGCGCCGATGCGGCTGCGCGAGCTGGACTATCTGCTGGCGCGCGGCCTGTGCGCCGACGACCACGACCTGACGCAATGGCCCGGCCTGGCGACGCCGGCCGACCTGGTGGCGCGGCTGCATGCCACCCTGCCGCGGGAAGACCCGGCGTTCAGCCATGGCGACCTGTGCGACAACAACGTGTTCGTCGACGAACGCGACCGGCTGCATTTCATCGACCTGGGCCGCGGCGGCGTGGCCGACCTCTGGCAGGACGTGGCCTTCATCCACCGCAACCTGCGCGACATTTCCGAGGACGCGGCGGCCACTTTTCTCGGCACCCTGGACGTCGCGGACGACCCGGCCAAGCGCCGCTTCTTCGAACAGCTGGACGAGCTGTTCTAGGGCGCTGGCCCGCGGATACGCGCGCATCCACGGGACAGCGCACCGGCCTTGGCGCGCAGCCGTGCGCGCCGCCGTCACGGGCCGCTGGTATCCTCGTGGCGATTCTGTTAACGATTGGATACACAAGACGGAAATCGGCAATTACCCCGCCGGACCCCGCGTGCTAAGTTACGTCCCCGTTGATGCGGCCATGCGGCGCGCCAACGGCGATGCGCTTCCCCCTTCCTTTCTTCACGACCATCATGCACAACAACCAAGATCGCGCCCCGGCCCTGGCCGGCAAGAAACGGATAGCCGGCCTGCGTGCGGTCGCCCTGGGCCTGGCCCTGGCCGCGACCGCCGCCACCTCCCTGGCGGGCGACCTGCCGCCGCGCGGCGGCGCCGCCACCCAGCCGCAGACGCAACAGCCGCAGACGCAACAACAGGCGCAACCCCAGGACGAAGGCCGCCTGCCGCCGCGCGGCGAGCCGGCCCAGCAGGCGCCGGCCCGCACGCCGGCCCCGGCCCCCGCGCAGCAGCAAGCCCAGGCTCCCGCCGGCACCGAACAGAAGACCGAGATCAAGAGCCAGGCCGCCTATGAGCGCCTGCTGCACAACAGCGGCATCAGCGTGCAATGGCTGTGGACCGACGCGCGCGGCAAGCTGAACGCGGTCGACGACAACGACGTGGTGCGCCTGGAAGGCGGCCACACCAACGAAAACGGCTCGGTGACGATCAAGGGCCAGGTGCTGTCGATCTCGGCCGACCGCTTCACGTTCCGCGGCACCATCCTGATCGTGGACGCGCCGGACAAGGGCCGCCGCTGCGAACGCACCGGCGACTACGAGTTCCGCGCCACCGGCAAGCGCAAGTACTGGCGCCTGCAGCAGATGGAAGCGTGCGGCGGCCTGACCGACTACGTCGACATCTACTATTGATCGACGCGCTGGCCCCGACGCGGCGCCCCCGGGCCGCCGCGCCGGGTTCAATGCCCGTGTCTACAAATGGCGATGGCTGCACGCCATCGGCTGGCCGACCAGCTCGCCAACCAGCCGCGCCAGCGCCTCGGCGCTGCCTTCTTCCAGGCAGTTGGCGCGGATCATGCGAAACCCCAGCGCCATGCTGAAATGCCAGTCCAGGTCGAACAGGTGGTAATCGCGCCCGTCGGCCGGATTGCGCCAGCGCACCGCCGGGTCCTCGTACGCCGCGCCGATGAAGTCGACGTGCGAGCCGAACGGCGGCAGTTCCTCCAACGGTTCATCCGAGCCCGGCAGGCTCGGCATTTCCAGGTTCTCGCCCACGCCGACGTACGGCTCGGGCCCCTCGTAGGCCAGCAGGATCACGCTGAACCCCGTCGGGTCGGCGTCGTAATGGGCGCGTTGCCCGGGATTGAGCAGCGCGCGAGCGGCCGGTCCAAGGCAGAAATGCGGGCTGCGCCAACTGCTGCTCTCGTCGTCGAACGACGGATCGGGCACGATGCCATGCGCCGCGAGCAGCGCCAGCGTCTCTTCCATGGTGTCGTGATGCCGCACCGGCACTTCGGGCGGCAGATGGCCGGCGGACTGGTACAGCGCGATCACGTCGCCGGTCGTGCGCAGGCCTTCGCGGTACTGGAACGAGCCCTCTTTCAGGCCGGCCAGGCCGAGACTCAGGGTGTCCAGGGCCTCGCGTGGCACGCGATCGCCGCGCGGCTCCAGCAGATAGCCGCCGGCCAGCAGGCGCGCTTGCAGCGCCGGCCAGTCGGGCGGCGGCAGATGGGGGTAGCGGGGAAAGATGAACTGATGATGTTCGGACATCCTGGGCAAGCCTCGTAATAGCGTATTCTTTGACGTTCAGGCAACCGCAAGGATATCTTGAATGAACCCGACCTTAATCAAGTGGCTGACCAGCGTCGGCTTTGGCCTGGTCATCGGCCGCGCCGCCTACGGTGTCATCAACTCGCTGCTGCAGATGGTCTTCGGCGTGGACCAGCCCGGCGCCCCCTTCGACCCCGAGGCGCTGGATCGCATGCTGATCACCGGCAGTGTGCTGTGCCTGGTGGTGGCGGGGGTGACGGCGGCCGCGCTGCTGCGCGTGGCCGACAACCGGCGCCGCATCGCATGGGGCTGCCTGGTGCTGGGCGTGACCCTGATACTGACGCTGGCGGCCGCCCTGCCGACGATGGACCTGGGTTCGCATCCGGCGGGGTCCTCCGAGGCGCGCGACGCCAAGACGGCGTTCTTCTTCTGGATGCTGATCTTCGGCCTGCCCTACCTGGGCGGCGGCCTGGCGCTGACGATCGGCGGCGCCGTCATGCTGCGCAAGTTCCGCAACGCGCCAAGGTCGGCGGCCTGACGCGGCCCCGGGGCATGCCGGGTACAATTTCCCCCGCGCTTGCCCTTGCCATCCCCCTTGCCATCCCCCTTGCCGTTCCACCTGTCGTCCAAGCTTCTCGCCCATGTCCAATCTCATCGTCCACGGCGGCACGCCCCTGCGCGGCCGCGTCATCCCGTCGGCCAACAAGAACGCGGTGCTGCCGATCCTGTGCGCCACGCTGCTGACCGACCAGCCGCTGCGGCTGCATGGCGTGCCCGACATCACCGACGTGCGCAAGATCCTCGACATCTTCCGCACGCTGGGCAGCGAAGTGCGGCTGGATGAAAGCACCCGCACACTGGACCTGCATCACCGCGACACCACGTTCGACGCCGCGCGCCATCGCCTGCCGGAAGAGATGCGCTCGTCCATCATGCTGGTGTCGCCGCTGCTGGCGCGCTTCGGCGTGGCGCGGCTGGAGGACAACGTCAAGGGCTGCACGCTGGGCGTGCGCGAGATCGATCCGCACGTCGACATCTTCCGCTCGTTCGGCGGCGAGGTCGAACGCGCCAGCGGTTCGCTGCTGGTGCGCAGCGCCGGCCCGCTCAAGCCGACCCATCATTGGCTGGACTACGCCTCGGTCACCACCACCGAGAATTTCGTGCTGTGCGCGGCCGCCGCGGCCGGCGAATCGACGCTGACCAATGCCGCGTCCGAGCCGCACGTGCAGGAGTTCTGCCGCTTCATGACGATGATGGGCGCCAACATCGACGGCATCGGCACCTCGCGCCTGACGGTGCGCGGCGGCGCCACCCTGCGCGGCGGCGAGTTCACCTTCGAGGAAGACTTCCACGAGATCACCACCTTCCTGGCGCTGGGCGCGATCACCGGCGGCGACGTGGTGGTGCGCAACAGCACGCCGTCCAATTTCCCGCTGATCGACCGCACCTTCGCCAAGTTCGGCGTCAGGATCGTGCACGAGAACGGCTGGTCGCGCGCGCTGCGCGACGGCCCGCTGAAGGTGCAGACGCCCTTCACCAGCAACGTGCTGACCAAGGTCGAGGCCGCGCCGTGGCCGTATTTCCCGGTGGACCTGCTACCCATCTTCATCGCCCTGGGCGTGTGCGCCGAGGGCAACGCGATGTTCTGGAACAAGGTCTACGACGGCGCGCTGGGCTGGACCGGCGAGCTGTCCAAGTTCGGCGCGCACGTGTTCTCGTCGGACCCGCACCGTGTCATCACCTTCGGCGGCAATCCGTTGACGCCCGCGGTGGTCGAAAGCCCCTACATCATCCGCGTGGCGATCGCGCTGTTCATGATCGCCAGCAGCATCGAGGGGCGTTCCGAGATCCGCAACGCCACGCCGATCCGCCGCGCCCACCCGCGCTTCGTCGAGAACCTGCGCAGCCTGGGCGTGCAGGTCGAGTGGACCGCCGAGGAATAGCGCGGGCGGTTTCCTATAATCCCGGGATTCCTTCAAACGGCGCTTCGGCGCCCTTTTGCTTCCCAGGATCCCTACATGTCGTCGATTGCCAGCCAGGATGTCCACGTGTCCACCCCGCAAGGCCGCCTGTTCGCGCGGCGCTGGGATCCCGCCGGGCGGGATGCGGACGCGGCGCCGATCGTGCTGCTGCATGATTCGCTGGGCTGCGTCGAACTGTGGCGCGACTTCCCCGAACAGCTGGCCGCGGCCACCGGCCGCGCCGTCATCGCCTATGACCGCCTGGGCTTTGGCCGCTCCGATCCCAACCCCGCCACGCTGACCACCGGCTTCGTCGAGGCCGAGGCGCGCGACGGTTTCCAGGCCGTGCGCCAGGCGCTTGGCATCGGCCGCTTCATCGCCTTCGGCCACAGCGTCGGCGGCGGCATGGGCATCTGCTGCGCGGCGACCCATCCCCAGGATTGCGACGCCCTGATCACCGAGTCGGCCCAGACCTTCGCCGAGAACCGCACCCTGGATGGCATCCGCGCGGCGCAGCGCAACTTCGCCGAGCCGGGCCAGCTGGACCGCCTGAAGAAGTATCACGGCGACAAGGCCGCGTGGGTGCTGAGCGCCTGGGTCGACACCTGGCTGTCGCCGGCCTTCGCCGACTGGAAGCTCGACGACGCGCTGCGCCAGGTCAAATGCCCGGTGCTGGCGCTGCACGGCGAAGTGGACGAGTACGGCTCGGCCGCGCACCCCGAAATCATCGCCCGCCTGACCGGCGGCAAGCAGGCGCTGCTGGAGAACTGCGGCCACGTGCCGCACCGCGAGCAGGCGCGCATCGTGCTGGACCTGGCCGGCCAGTGGCTGCGGGGCGCGGTGCCAGGCTGATTGGCCGCCAGGGCCTGCGCAGGCAGGCCCTTTGCCGGAAGGGAAAACCCCAGGGGCGTATTGGCGCAAAGGTTGTATACACTCTTTGCACACCATAGTACGCGCCAGGCTCCGTCCAAGTGTTGCTGCTGTAATTGGTCCGCCCGGCTTCCTTTACGGCCATGCCCAACCTTGGGCCAGGGAGCTCGCCATCGATATCCGAAATCCTTCCCCCGGTCTCTACAACGAAGACCTGGCCCCCACGAAGGAACGCCGCTGGGGCGCCTTCAGCATCTTCAACGTCTGGACCTCGGACGTGCACAGCCTGTGGGGCTACTACCTGGCCGCCAGCCTGTTCCTGCTGTGCGGCAGCTTCGTCAACTTCCTGATCGCCATCGGCCTGAGTTCGCTGGTGATCTTCTTCCTCATGAACCTGATGGGCTATGCCGGCGAAAAGACCGGCGTGCCCTACCCGGTGCTGGCGCGCGCTTCGTTCGGCATCTGGGGCGCCAACCTGGCGGCGCTGGTGCGCGCGGTGGTGGCGTGCTTCTGGTATGGCGCGCAGACGGCGGCCGCGTCGGGCGCCATCGTGGCGCTGCTGGTGCGCAACGACAGCCTGCTGGCCTTCCACCAGAACACGCAATGGCTGGGGCATTCGGGCCTGGAGCTGATCTGCTACGTCGGCATCTGGGCGCTGCAGCTGCTCATCATCCAGAAAGGCATGGAAACGGTGCGCCGGTTCCAGGACTGGGCCGGCCCGGCGGTGTGGATCGCCATGCTGGTGCTGGCGGTCGGCCTGTGCATCAAGGCCGGCGGCTTCAGCCTGGAGCACGGCATCCCGATGGACGTGCTGCTGGACAAGACCCGCGACGCCGGCGTGACGGGCGCGCCGGGCAGCTTCTGGGCGCTGATGGCGGTGGGCGCCACCTGGATCACCTACTTCGCCGCGCTGTACCTGAACTTCTGCGATTTCTCGCGCTACGCCCGCGACAAGCAGGCGGTGAAACGCGGCAACCTGTGGGGCCTGCCGGTGAACCTGGTGGCCTTTTCGCTGGTGGCGGGCGTCACCACCATCGCCGCCTACAAGGTCTACGGCGAGGTGCTGCTGCACCCCGAGCAGATCTCCACCAAGTTCGACAGCTGGGTGCTGGCGCTGCTGGCCGCGCTGACCTTCGCGGTGGCCACGCTGGGCATCAACGTGGTGGCGAACTTCGTGTCGGCCGCCTTCGATATTTCGAACGTGTTTCCCAAGCGCATCAATTTCAAGTGCGGCGGCTACATCGCGGCGCTGATCGCGCTGGTGCTGTATCCGTTCGCGCCGTGGGAAGGCGGCGCGGCCCACTTCGTCAACGCCATCGGCGCCACCATGGGACCGCTGCTGGGCATCATCCTGGTGGACTACTACCTGGTGGCCAAGGGCCGCATCAATGTTGCGGCGCTGTATGACGAGCATGGCGAATACCGCTACCGGGGCGGCTGGAACATGAACGCGCTGGCGGCCACCGGCATCGGCAGCGTGTTCTCGACCATCCTGCCCAACTTCACCGACCTGCTGCCGGCCTGGTGGGCCACCTATGGCTGGTTCTTCGGCGTGGGGATCGGCGGCGGCGTCTACTGGGTGCTGGCCACGCTGCGCCCGCGGGCCATGCCGGCCATCGCTTGACCGGTCCGCCGCCGGCGCCTCGGCGCCGGCGGCGGCGCGCGACTCGACGCGCGGGCCGCAGTCGCGGTACCCTGCATGCGATACTTGCCATCCCGTGGCATTGCGCCCTTGCATGGAGCCCCGCCCCATGAGTCACCTGGTCTTGCTGCTGCTCGGTGTCGACTATCTGCACAAGCGCGCCCGCGCCCTGATGATCGGCGGCTGGCTGATGCTGGCCGCAGGCGCGTTCGTGTTCCTCGACGCCCTGGACAACGCGCTGTACTTTCCCTTGAATTTCTTCGCCGCGCTGCTGGTGGCCGAGGGCATCGCGACGCTGGCCATCGCCAAGTCCGGCGTGGGCGGCCAGCGCGTGCTGCGCTACACCAAGGGGGTGTTCGTGCTGGTGGCCGGCACACTGGTGCTGGCGGGCCATCATCACGGGCATTTCGTGCTGTCGATGATCTTCGGGCTGCTGTTCCTGGTGGACGGGCTGATCCAGTGCATCGCCGCCTACGTGGTGCGCTACCAGCGCTGGCGCGTGGTGTTCGCCTCGGGCGTGGCCGAGGTGCTGCTGGCGATCTTCTTCTTCCAGCCCTACCCCACCCACTATGTCGGCACGGTGCCCTACTGCATCGGGCTGTTCCTGGCCATCTCGGGCCTCAAGCTGCTGTGGCTGGCGCGCCGCGTGCGCAACCTGGATGCCAATCCGGCGCTGGCCACCAACCCCGACCCCGCCTTCATGCCGACGCGCGCCGACGGCCCGGCGCAGAAGGTGTTCGACGGTCCGCCGCAAGCCAGCGAGCGCGCCCTGACCGTGCACGTATGGACGCCTTCGGGCTCGGCCAAGACCGAGACGCGCAACTACCCGGTGGTCGACCGCTACATCGCGGCGGTGGACATCAACGGCGTCGTGTCCACCGGCCATGCCGCGCTGGAATCGCCCGAGGGCATCTACATCAGTCTCTATCCGGCCGTGGAGATCGACCACTCGCCCGAGCAGTTCGGCACGCTGCTGCGCGCCACCGCCGACAACAACGTGCCCGGCGTGTACCAGCCCGACTACGCCACCGAATCCAAGGCCTGGTGCCCGTCGACCATGCAGGTGCGCATCCGCAATTACGACGCCGCCAAGCTGCAGGCGTTCTGGGACGAGTACCGCAAGACCGAGATCTACAACCTGACCCACCGCAACTGCTCCAGTTCGGTCTCGGCCGCGCTGGAAGCGGCGCTGGACGGCGTGGTGGGCCGCCTGCACGGCCCGCGGGCCGGCTGGGCGGTGCTGTGGCGGCTGCTGTTCACGCCCGAGTTGTGGGTGGCGGCGCAGATCCGCAAGCGCGCCCTGACCATGGCCTGGACCCCAGGCCTGACGCTGGACTATGCGCGCGCGCTCAGCATGCTGGCCGATCCGCGGCCGTTCGGCTGGTGGAAGATGTCGCAGGCGGCGCTGCGCCAGATCGCGGCGCTGCGCGCCGGCTGGCGCCGCCAGGACCGCGAGGCGGTCGCCCGCAATACCCAGACCCAGTCATGACGGCGCTGCTGGCGGCCGCCGTCGTCGCCGGCGCCCTGTGGGGCGCGCTGGCGCTGTGGTTCCAGTCGCCAGGGCGGGGCCGCGCCCGCCTGCTGGCGCCGCTGGCCTGGATGGCGTTGGCCGCCGCCGCGCTGGCGGGACTGGCATGGGGCTACCTGCTGCCGGCCGCGCTGTTCGGCGCGCTGTTGCTGGCGCTGCTGGCGTGGTGGATCTGGGGCATGCGGCCATCCAACGACCGCGACTGGATGCCCGAAGTGGCCCGCGCCACCCATGGCGAGGTCGACGGCGACCGCCTGACGCTGCACGACGTGCGCAACTTCGATTGGCGCTCGCGCACCGACTTCGACGCGCGCTGGGAAACCCGCCACTATGACCTGTCGAAACTGGCATCGGTGGACCTGGCGCTGTCGTATTGGGGCCGCCCGGCGATTGCGCATGCCCTGGTGTCGTTCGGCTTCAGCGACGGCCAGTACGTGGTGTTCTCAGTGGAGATCCGCCGCAAGCGCAACGACACGTTCTCGGAAATCGGCGGTTTTTTCCGCCAGTATGAGCTGTCGGTGCTGGCCTCGGCCGAGGAAGACAGCCTGCGCGTGCGCACCAATGTGCGGGGCGAGGACGGCTATCTGTACCGCGTCCACATGCCGCCCGGCGCGCCGCGCAAGCTGCTGCTGTCGTACGTGGACACGGCCACGCGCCTGCGGCGCCAGCCGCGCTTCTACAACACCCTGACGGCCAACTGCATCACCATCGTGTACCGGCTGGCCGACAAGATCGTGCCGGGCCTGCCGCTGGACTACCGCCTGCTGCTGTCGGGATATCTGCCGGAATACCTGTACCGCCTGGGAGCGCTGCAAGGCGCTGGCAGCGTCCAGGCCTACCGCGCCGCCGGCCGCTACACCGACCGCGCCCGCGCCACGCGCGATGCGGCGCAATACTCGCGCAATATCCGGCGTGGCGTGCCGGGCGTGCCGCCCGCCGAAGCGGACGCGTGACCGTGGCGATGGCCGCGCCTCAGGTCAGGTTCAGCCCGCCGTCCGACAACAGGATCTCGCCCGTCAGGTAGTCGGACTGCGCCAGCCACGCCACTGCCTGGGCGATGTCGTCCGGCTGCGCGGCGCGGCGCATCGGCGCCCGTTCGCGCCACAGCTGCTGCGCCTGGGTCCAATCCCGCGTCAACGGCGTGTCCACCAATCCGGGCGCCACCGCGTTGACCCGGATCGACGGCGCCAACGACACCGCCAGCAGACGCGTCACATGGTTCAGCGCCGCCTTGGCCGCCGCATACGGAATCGACGCGCCCTTGGGCCGCACGCCGGCATGCGAGCTGACGTTCACCACGCAACCCGGCCGGCCCCGCGCCGCGGCCGCCGACAGCGCGGCTTGCGCCTCGGCCACCAGGCGGAATGGCGCAACCACGTTGACTTCGTGCATCTCGTGCCAGACCGCGGGCGTGGCCGCAGCCAGGTCGCCGTGCGCGATCACGCGGCTGATGCCGGCGTTGTTGACCAGCACGTCCAGCCGGCCCCACGCCGCCACCGCCTCGCGGACCAGACGCACACGGTCGGCGTCGACGGCCAGGTCCGCTTGCACATAGACGGCCGAACCCAGCTCCGCGGCCAGCGCCCGGCCCGCCTCGGCCGACTGGCGCGAATGCAGCACCACGGCATAGCCATCGCGCGACAGGCGCCGGGCAATGGCGGCGCCGATGCCGGAGGTGGAGCCGGTCACCAGCGCCACGGGAAGGGAATCATGCATCGTGTCAGTCGTATGAGAGTGCATCACGGAAGGAGGATGCCACAGGTTACTTGCGGGCTTGCCGGCGTGCCTGGCCGACGCCCCGCGCCAGGCTGTCCAGATACGCGCACAGCATGTCGGCCAGCGCGTCCGCGTAGCCCTCGATCTCGGCGTCGGTGCGCGGACTTTCGGAGAACTGCTTGCCGACGGCGCTGAGCGTGTGGGTGATGAGATCGCCCGCCAGGACGCGGGTGGCGTCAGACGCGTTGGGTAGGGCCTCTTCGAGAAACGCGAGCACGATGCGGCCGCCCTCTTCCTTGGTGGCGCGCGCCTCGGGCGCATCGCGATACAGCGGCGCCGCGTCATTGAGGGCGACACGCATGACGGCCTCTTCGCACTCCGAGCGGACGAAGGCGTGCACCAGGTTGCGCAAGCGCTGCGGCGGCGCGTGGCGCGCGTCTTCGAGCAGGCGCCGCAGCAGATCCGAGGTCTGCTGCCATTCCTGCGTCTGCAGGCGATACAGGATGGCGGCCTTGTTGGGGAAGTATTGATAGAGCGAGCCGATGCTGACGCCGGCCTTCTCGGCCACGCGGGCGGTGGTGAAGCGCGCGGCCCCTTCCTTGGCCAAAACCTGAGCCCCCGCCTGCAGGATGGCCGCGACCAGCTCGGCCGAGCGGGCCTGCTGCGGTTGTTTTCTCTCGGAAAGCCGGGTGCTGCGGCGTGTGGTCATGGCGGCGCGCGAAATGCGAATAGGGAAATGCGACGAATTCGTCGTATTCTAAACCCCTGCCCCCCGACTGGAAACCCATCATCATGACCAACACCCTGACCTCTGCGCCCCTGCCTGCGCTGCTGGACCGCCTGTTCACCCAGGCCGACGCCTCCTGGTCGAATGCCGACCCCGCCCTGGCCAATATGTCCGACGCCGAGCAGGCGCGGCTGATGCGCAGCAAGACCGAATACCGCGAGTTCTACGGCCGCATGAAGGACCTGCCGCTGGCGGTGTCGCCCGAGACCGGCACCCTGCTGTACATGCTGGCGCGCAGCACGCAGGCCCGCTCCATCATCGAATTCGGCGCCTCGTTCGGCATTTCGACGCTGCACCTGGCGGCGGCGTTGCGCGACAACGGCGGCGGCCGGCTGATCACCACCGAATTCGAGCCTTCCAAGGTCGCCCTGGCCAGCGGCCATCTGCTTGAAGCCGGGCTGGCGGACCTGGTCGAACTGCGGCAGGGCGATGCGTTGCAGACGCTGGCCGCCGACCTGCCCGAGCGCATCGACCTGGTGCTGCTGGACGGCGCCAAGGCGCTGTACTCCGACATCCTGGCCTTGCTGGAAAGCCGGCTGCGACCCGGCGCGCTGATCGTGGCGGACAATGCCGACCATTGCCCCGAGTACCTGGCGCGCGTGCGTTCGCCGGACTCGGGCTACCTGTCGACGCCGTTCGGCGACGACGTCGAGCTGTCGATGCGGTTGGGGTGAGGCGCCGCCACACCGGTCTCAGGCCCGCGCCGCCGCCGGCGCCGCCTCGCGCGCCTCGGGCTTGCCCAGGAAGAGAAACACCACCAGGGCGGTCAGCACCGTGATCGCCGCCAGGATCCACAGCAGCACGGCGAAGGCATCCGCGGAAACGTGCGCCAATACCGCGCGGCCGGTCCCGGGCAGGATCGCGGCCAGCGCGTCGAAGTCGCCGGCGACCAAGCGCTGGGCCGCCTGCGTCGCCCGCGGCGCGGCGCCGGGCAACGCCGTGGCGAGGTGGCTTGCGGTCAAGCCGGTCAGCAGCGCGCTGACCACGGCCAGCGCCACGCCTTCGCCCGCCACCCGGGTCGTGCTGAAGATCCCGGTCGCCATGCCGGCGCGCTCGACGGGCACCACGCTGACGGCCAGCCCATCCATCAAACCCCACGGCAGGCTGATGCCGATGCCGATCAGCAGCATCGGCCCCACCAGCGCCGTCACCTGCCCGGCCGTCATGGCCAGGCTGAGCCAGGCCAGACCGGCGGCCGCCAGCAGCAACCCCGCGCCACAGATCAGCGCCGGCGCCAGCCAGCGCGTCAGCTGGCCAGCCACGATCGGCAACAACAGCAAAGGAGCGGACAGCGCGATCATCATGCGGCCCGCCTCGATTTCGCCAAGGCCGTCGACGGCAATGAAACGCACCGGCAGCAGGATCAGCAACACCACGAAGGCATAGGCCGGCGCGGCCGCCAGCAGCTGCACTCCCAGGAAACGCGGATAGCGGAACAGCGTCAGGTCGAGCATCGGCCGGACCGCGCGCAACTCGATCACGCCGAACGCGGCGAACAACGCAACCGCCGCCGCAAGCATCGCCAACGTGGAAGGATCGCCCCAGCCGCTTTGCGGCGCCCGCATGATGCCCCAGGTCAGCAACGCCAGCGCCGCGCTGAACGTGGCGGCGCCCGGCCAGTCCAGGCGCCCCGCCGCCGGATCGCGCGATTCGCGCAGGCAACGCGCGCCCAGCAGCAATGCAACGGCGGCCAGGCCGATCACCAGCAGGAAGATGCTGCGCCAGCCGTAGCGTTCGATCAGCAAGGCCGAGGCGATGGGCCCGAACGACAGGCCCGCGCCGAAACTGGCGCCCAGCAGGCTGAAGGCCCGCATGCGCCCGGGCCCGTCGAACGCCTGCGCCAAGGCCGCGGCGCCGCCGGAAAAGATCGCCGCGCCGCCCAGGCCTTGCGCGGCGCGCAGCAGGTCGAAGGCGACGATGTCCGGCGCATGGACCAGGCCGAGGGAGGCCGCGATGAAGATCGCGGCGCCCGCCAGGAAGACGCGGCGGCGCCCGTAGCGGTCGGCCAGCGCGCCGGCCACCAGCAGCGAGCTGCCGAACACCAGCATGAAGGCGTTGGTGATCCAGTTCAGCGCGACCGGGCTGCCGCCCAGGTCGCGCGCGATGGCGGGCAGCGCGATGGCGGGGCCGGTAAAGGTGAACGGCATGGCCGCGCACGCCAGGCACACGGCGGCCAGGACCAGGAACTTGCGGGCCGCGGACAGCGGCGGCGAAACGACAGACGGCATGGCAGGCATCGATGTGGAAGGCAACGGCATTGAAGATACCTGTGCGCAATGGGCGGATAAATAGGGTAAAAATCCACACATACGGGAATTAATTTCTTCAATGGAATCGCCATGGACCGTTTGAGCGGCCTGTTGCCGTTTGTCCGCAGCGCCGAACTGGGTGGCTTCGCCGCCGCCGGACGCGACCTGGACCTGTCGCCCTCGGCCGTCGGCAAGGCCGTGGCCCGGCTGGAACAGGACCTGCATGTGCGGCTGTTCCAGCGCAGCACGCGCCGCATGCAGCTGACCGAGGAAGGCCGGCTGTTCTACGAGCGCTGCAAACGCATCCTGGAAGACCTGGACGATGCGCACGCCATGCTGTCGCAGACGCTGCGCGAACCCCGCGGGCGCCTGCGTGTCAGCGCGCCGCTGGTCAGCTACCACTTCCTGCTGCCGGTGCTGCCGGCCTTCGCGGCGCGCTATCCGCACATCGAACTGGACATGGACTTCAACGACCGGATCGTGGACCTGATCGGCGAGCGCGTCGACGTGGCGATCCGCAGCGGCGACCTGCCCGATTCGCGCCTGGCGGCCCGAACGCTCGGCAGCTTCCGGCTGCGGCTGTACGCGGCGCCCGATTACCTGGCGCGCCATGGCACGCCGCAGCGCGCGCGCGACCTGGAACGGCATCGGGCGGTGCGGTTCCGCTATCCGAACGCCGGTACGCTGCAGGAATGGCCGCTGGCGCTGGCCGCGGGCGAGGCCGCGCCGCGGCTGACGGCCGCGTTCACCTGCAACAACATGGAAGCGTTGCTGGGCGCGACCATCCAGGGGTTCGGCATCGGCTGCATGCCGGATTTCCTGGCGCGCGAGGCGCTGGCGGCCGGCAGGCTGCGCGCGCTGCTGGACGCGCAGGTCAATGGCGCGGGGCGCTTCCAGGCGCTGTGGCCCTCCAACCGCAACCTGTCGCCCAAGGTCAGGGTGTTCGTCGACTTCCTCGCCGAGCGGCTGTTTCGCGACAGCCCGCCCTGACGCCCGCTCAGGCCACGGGCATCCGCCCGCACAGTTCGCCGATGGCCGCGAGATCGCCCTGCCGCGCCAGCCGCTGCACCTGCTGGCTGAAATCCGTGAAGGCCGGATCGCGCGCCTGCACGGCGCGCGCCCAATCCATCAGGTCCGAAATGCCGCCGATATCCAGCAGCCGCTGCACCTGTTCCAGTTCGGCGCGCGACAGGCGCGGCAGCGGCGATGCCGCCGGCGCCGGCTCATTGGCCGCGGGATTCGTCGCCAGATGCAGCAGGCGGCCCAGCAGATGCCGCAATTCCACCAGGTTGATGGGCTTGAGCAGGCTGGCGTCGTAGCCTGCGCCGTCCAGGGGCGGCGTCTCCTGCGGCGTCGCCGAAACCGCCACCACCGGCAGGTCCGGCCAGCGCGCGCGCGCGGCCCGCAGCACGGCGGAACCGTCGGCGCCTTCCATGCGGTGGTCGGTCAGGATCAGGTCGGGCCGGCGCGCGTCGTCGGCCTGGATGCGCGCCACCATGCCACGCCCGTCGGCTTCGCTTTCCACCAGGAAGCCCAGGCTGGCCAGTTCCTCGACCAGGAACTCGCGGATTTCCGGGGTGTCCTCGGCCAGCCAGATGCGCTTGCCCGCGCCATCCAGCAAGGGCAGCACGTGCGCCGCGGCGGCGATGTAGTGGTGCGACACGCGTGATTCGTCCACCTGCCTGACCGGCAGGGCCACGCTGATCGTTGTGCCCTGGCCCACTTCGCTGTCGACGTGGATGCGGCCGTTCATGCGCTGCACCCATTGCTGGACGATCGCCAGGCCAAGTCCGACGCCGGGCTGGCTGTCGGCGGACGTCAGCCGCTGGAACGGTTCAAAGATGTGCTGCCGGTCTTCGGGCGCGATGCCGCAGCCGGTATCGCGCACCGCCAGCGTCAGCCAGCCCGCGGCCTCGCCCGCCGCCGGCGCGGCGTAGTCCGCGGTCAGCGTGAGCACGCCGCCGCGGGTGAACTTGGCGGCATTGTCGACCAGGTTGGACAGCACCTGCCGCACGCGCTTGCCATCCATCTCCAGCACGGCGGGCACGCTGTCCGACACCCGCAGTTCGAAGCGGTTGTCCTGGCGCGCCGCGATCGGCGCGGCTTCCTTGGCCACGGCATCGAGCAAGGCGTGCGCGTATTCGGGCGCCAGCCGCAATGCCTGGCCGCCGGCGCCGGCGGCGTAGTCGATCAGGTCATTGACCATGCCCAGCATGTGGTCGGCGCTGCGGCGGATGACGGCGCCGCGCGGCGCGTCGTCGCGGCCGCCGGCCTGGATCAGGTCGGCAAAGCCGATGATCGAGGTCAGCGGCGTGCGCAGATCGTGGCTGATGCGCGCCAGGAAGTCCTGCCGCACCCGGCCCGCCTCGTCGGCCAGAATCAGCGCCGCCTGCAACGCCTGGGTGCGCTCGGTGACGGCCTGGTCCAGCCGCTGGTGTTCGCGTTCGCGCGCCTGCGCCAGTTCGCGCTGCGCCGCGAGCCGCTCCTGGCGATGCTGGCGCGAGCGGCCATGCAGCAGCACGGCCAGCATCAGCGACACCGACAGCAGGTCCCAGGCGACTTCCGGCCCGCCCGCCCAGCGGCCCGGCAGCAGCCCCTGGATGTAGGCCACCCGCAGGAACAGGCAGGAACAGTAGATGGCGAAGGACAGCAGGAAGATGCGCGCGTTGGCATGGCCGCGGCGCCAGCCGTCGGCCATGGACACCAGCCACACCAGCGCCCACAGGAAAATCAGCCCGATCAACGCCTGCGCCGCCTCGCGGTAGTCGCCCAGCGCGGCCCAGACCGCGCCCGCCACGCCGGCGGCGATCAGCCCGCGATAGACGCCGCGCCAGATGCGCACCCGGTGCAGGTCGGCGAACAGCATCGCCATGAAACCGAACAGGGACGCCGCCAGCGTCGCCAGCACGCTGGGCGCGCGCAACACCATCTCGCCGCCGCCGGTCAGGACGTAGCGGTACAGCAGCCCCTGGAACGACAGACTGTAGAGAATCTCGATGAAGATGGCGGCGGACAGCAACAGGTAGACCGGGTCGCGCTGGGCCGCGCCCAGCACCGCGGCGTAGAGGCCGACCATCATCAGGGCGCCGATCAGCAGCGCCACCACCATGGTGTTGCGCTGGGTCACGCCGACGAACGCCGCCGGCGTCCTCAGGGTGGGCTCCATGCTGATGGCGGAACGGCTCTGCACCCGCACCAATACCGTCATGCGCTGGCCCGGTTCGAGCCGCAACGGCACCACCGAGACGGTGGCCGGGATCTCGCGGCGCGCCAGCGGCTCGCGGTTGCCGGCCAGCAGGATGCCGGACGGCTGCCGTTGCCCTGGCGCGAACAGATAGAAACGCACGTCCTCCAGCCGCGGCACGCCGAACGAGAGCCAGCGTTCCTGGGCGCTGCCGGACGTGTTGCTGACCTCCAGCCGCAGCCAGAACGCCGAGGCGGAATACCCCCGGTTCAGCCAGCGGGCGGTCACCGGCTGCCAGGCGCCATCGAGGACCTGGCTGGCGTCCTGGTCGCCGGCATGGTCTTCGATGCCCCGCAGCTCGCCGACCAGCGGCAGGGTGCCGCCCACGGTGCTCAGGTCGATGACGGGCTGGGGATCCTGCCCGCGCGCGGGCAGGCTCAGGCAGGACAGGGCCAGCCACAGCAACCAGGCCAGCCAGCCCACGCGACGATCAGGCATGGGGATCCTGCTCCTGGCGCAGGGCGGTCGGCGCCATGCCGAAACGCTCGCGGAAAGCGGTGGAGAAATTGCCGCGGTTGCCATAGCCCACCGCCTGCGAAATGGCCTGGATGTCCAGGCCGGTCTCGCACAGCAGGCGGCGCGCCTCGCGCATGCGTTCTTCGCGCAGGAATTCGAACACAGTGGTGCCGGCGCACCGCCGGAACGCCTGGTTCAGCCGACGCGCGTTGGTGCCCAGCGCCTGGGCCAGCGCCACCAGCTCCGGCGTGTGGTCCAGCCGTTCGCGCAACAGCTTGCGCGCGGCGCGGAACAGGACGCCATCGAGCGTCGACCCGGTGCCCGCGGCCGGGGCGCCGTCCTCGCAAGGGCCGGCCGCGCTGGCGGGCTGCGCCACCGGCGTCACGCGCAGGTGTATCAGCAGGCGCAGGCGCACTTCCTCGAAATCGAACGGCTTGGCGACGTAGTCGACGGCGCCCGCCGACAAGCCCGCCACGCGCTCCATGGGCAACGACGCCGCGGTCAGGAAGATGACGGGAATGGCCCGCGTGGCCGGGTCGGCCTTGAGCAGGCGACAGGCCGCCAGGCCGTCGCAGACCGGCATGTTCACGTCCATCAGGATGATGTCGGGCTGCACCAGTTGCGCCTTGCGATAGCCGTCGTTGCCGTCCTCGGCCACATACACCCGGCAGTCCTGGCTGGTCAGGAAATCCACCAGCAGCATGCGGTCCTCGGGACGGTCCTCGACGACCAGCACGCGCAGGCCGGCAAGCTGGCCCGGGATAAGCGGATAGGAGGCGTCATTCATGCCGCGCATTCTTTCATGCCGGCCGCTGGACGCGTTGGTAACAGCCCACAGAACCGTGCCGGTTTTGTGAATATTTTTCCTTGCGGCAAACGTGTCGTGCATTCCGGCAAACCTGGTGGGCGCAATCATTATTCACACATGATAGTGTTTGTTACATCAAGCCATGGACCGGGAATCCGTGGCGTCCCATCGATCTTCGGCAACGTCCCGCGACAACAACATCACGTAAACACCCTCGACAGCACGCCGGCAGGTCGTTCCTCCGGGCATCTCCTGGATGCCACCGCCCAAGCAAGAATCCCGCAGTGCCCCACAGTTGTAAAGAACTTTAGAAATTTTGTTTTTTGATGTTTACGAAATATATCAAATAGCTTCATTTAAGCCTGAATGTAACGAATTATCACCCAAGCATCCATGCGCCGCCCTATTCCACTCCGCCGCCCCGCCCTGTTCCGCCAGCCTCCTTCCTCCCTGCGCGCCGGCGTTGCCGCCGTGCTGCTGGCGTTAGCCGCCGGCCCCGTGGCGGCGCAGAACGTGCAGCTTCACCTGCCTTCGGGCGCCGAGCCGGGCCGCCAGCTGCCTCAGCCGGTCATGCCCGAAAGCACGCCCACCGCGCCACCGGTGACGGTGCAGCAAGGTGGCGCGACCGAAGCGCCCGCCGGCGCGGACAAGCTGACGTTCACGCTGACCGACATGCGTGTCGAAGGGGTGACCCGCTACCCCGCCGACACGCTGCGCCCGCTCTACCAGGACCTGGTCGGCAAGACCATCACCGTGGCGGACGCCTTCAAGGTGGCCAGCGACATCGAGCTGCGCTACCGCAACGACGGCTACGTCACCACGCGCGTGATCGTGCCGGCGCAGACGATCGAAGGCGGCCAGTTCCGCATCATGGTGGTCGAGGGCTACATCTCCGACGTGAAGTACGACGGCGACATCGGCCCGGCGCAGGCGGCGGTCGAAAAACTGGTGCAGCGCCTGCGCGGCGTGCGTCCCATCAACGTGGCCGAAGTCGAGCGCCAGCTGCTGCTGGCCAACGACCTGAACGGCCTGACCGTGCGCGCCTCGCTGGAGGCCTCGCCCAAGGAAGTGGGCGGCTCGGTGCTGGTGGTGCGCAGCGAGCGCAAGCCGGTCGATGCGCGCCTGGGCATCGACAACCGCGCCTCGCCCTACCTGGGCTGGAGCGAAATGACCGGCCAGGTCACGCTGAACTCGTTCGGCGGGCGCGCCGACAGCCTCACCCTGACCGGCAGGGTGGGCTTTCCG
This sequence comes from Achromobacter sp. CSND-B12, assembly GCF_052906545.1. NCBI lineage: Bacteria > Pseudomonadati > Pseudomonadota > Betaproteobacteria > Burkholderiales > Alcaligenaceae > Achromobacter > Achromobacter sp. CSND-B12. The sequence goes on from NZ_JBREGJ010000001.1 coordinate 319,653, forward strand.
GCCTACCGCAGCAAAGCCGTGGGCGCCAATTACGACATGCTGGTCAGCGACAGCGGCATGACGGTCGACGTCGCGGCCAGCTACGCCAAGAGCGAACCGGGCCGCGAACTGGCTCCCCTGAACGTCGCCAGCGACGTTCAGGCGTATTCGGCCACCGTCACCTATCCGGTGATCCGCTCGCGCCTGGAAAACCTGCGCGCGTTCGGCATGCTGGACGTGCGCAACGTCACCACCGACATCACCGGCATTCCCTTCACGCGCGACCGCCTGCGGGTGCTGCGCGCCGGCCTGAGCTATGACCGCACCGACAGCTGGAACGGGATCACCGCCGTGCGCGGCACCGTGCACCAGGGCCTGGACGCCATGGGCGCCTCGCAGGAAGGCAATGAGCTGGCCTCGCGCGCCAAGGGCCGCCCCGACTTCCTGAAACTGACGGCCGAACTGACCCGCCTGCAGCAGCTGTCCGACCGCTTCAGCCTGGTGGCCACCTTTGCCGGCCAGTACAGCGCCAGCCCGCTGCTGGCCAGCGAGGAATTCGCCCTGGGCGGCCCCAACTTCGGCCGCGGCTACGACGACGGCGAAATGTCCGCGGACTCGGGCGTGGCAGCCTCGCTGGAACTGCGCTACGCCGTGTCGAGCGACCGTTTCCTGCCGCAGGGCGCTCACGTCTACACGTTCGTGGACGGCGGCCACATCTGGTCGCGCAGCGAAAGCGCCCCGCTGACGCGCGCCAAGCTTTCCTCGTATGGCGCCGGCATGCGCGCCAACCTGACCAAGAACCTGTACGCCACGATCGAAGTGGCCAAGCCCATGAGCAGCGACGTCCTGACCCAGGGCAACAAGGATCCCCGCGTGTTCTTCAGCCTCTCGGCCCAGTACTAATCCGCGACAGAAAAGCGACCGACCATGAATCGTCAATCCCGCATCCTCGCCCAATCCGCCCGCCGCCAGTCCCTGAAGGCCCCGCCCCTGCCCGCGCTCACCACCATGGCCATGGTGATCGGCTCGCTGGTCTCGGGCGGCGCGCATGCCAACCCCACCGGCGGCAACGTCGTGGCCGGCGGAGCGACCATCAATGACCGCGGCAACGGCACGCTGGACATCAACCAGTCGACCGGCAAGGCGATCATCAACTGGAAGGGCTTCAGCATCGGCGCCAACGAGACGGTCAATTTCCGTCAGCCGGGCAGCAACAGCGTCACGCTGAACCGCGTGGTCGGCAATGACCCCTCGGCCATCTTCGGCCGGCTCAACGCCAACGGCACCGTGGTGCTGGTCAACCCGAACGGCGTGCTGTTCGGCAAGGGCGCGCGCGTCGACGTGGGCGGCCTGATCGCCACCACCGCCAACATCAACGACAGGGACTTCCTGGCGGGCAAGTACAAGTTCGATCAGGCCTCGTCCAAGGCGAACGCCATGATCGTCAACGAAGGCACGATCAGCATCAAGGACAGCGGCCTGGCCGTGCTGGTGGCGCCCGCGGTGCGCAACTCGGGCGTCATCGAGGCCAAGCTAGGTCGCGTGGCCCTGGCCGGCGCCAAGACCGTCACGGTCGACTTCCATGGCGACGGACTGCTGAGCTTCGACGCCACGTCCACCGTCAGCGAACTGCCCAAGGACGCCGACGGCAAGCCGGTCTCGGCCCTGGTGACCAACGCCGGCGTGATCCGCGCCGACGGCGGCACCGTGCTGCTGACGGCGCGCGCCGTCAAGGGCGTGATCGACAACGTGGTCAACACCGACGGCATCATCAGCGCCAAGGCGGTGGGCACGCAGAACGGCAAGATCGTGCTGTCCGGCGGCGACGCCGGCACGGTCAATGTGGCCGGCACGGTCGAGGCCACCGGCACCGGCGCTGGCGAGCGCGGCGGCAAGGTCGTGGTGACCGGCGAACACGTCAACGTGGCGCGCGGCGCCGCGATCGACGTGTCCGGCGCCGCCGGCGGCGGCGAGATCGCGCTGGGCAGCCAGGGCGTCGCGCCCGACGACGGCTCGGCCGCGTTCAGCGGCAAGTCGTCCACCGTCAAGGTGGCGGCCGGCGCCACGCTCAAGGCCGACGCGCTGGTCAAGGGCAACGGCGGCAGCATCACGATGTGGTCCAACGACGCCACCGCGTTCGCCGGCAGCCTGTCGGCGCGCGGCGGCGCGCAAGGCGGCGATGGCGGCTTCGCCGAAGTCTCCAGCAACAAGAACATCGGCCTGACCGGCTCGGCCGACCTGCGCGCGCCCAAGGGCAAGACCGGCCTGCTGCTGATCGACCCGACCGACCTGCGCATCGTCGATTCCGCCAGCGGCAGCGGCTCGCAGGACGGCGCGGCCGGCGACGGCACCATCAACGGCGGCGACGCCAACACCGCCAACAACACCGTGTCGCGCGGCCTGCTGGAAAGCCTGGCCGGCACCACCAACATCAAGCTGGAAGCCACCGGCCAGATCACGGTCGCGGACATGGCCGCGATCAACCTGAAGACCACCAGCGGCCACAGCTTCACGATGCGCTCGACCCAGACGGGCGGCATCCGCTTCGAGAACGCGAACACCGAGATCAGCACCCAGGGCGGCTCCATCACGCTGGAAGCGCTGGGCGTGGGCAGCACGCTGGACAACATCGGCAAGCTGACCAGCCGCGGCGGCGCGATCACGCTGAACGCCACCGGCGACATCAACCTGGCCAACGTCATCGACGCCGGCAGCGGCGCGGCGCTGGTCCGCACCAGCGCCGGCTCGATCCGCAACACCGGCGGCGCCAACCAGGTCGTGGCCGGCGGCAGCGTCAAGCTGGACGCCAGCGGCGGCAACATCGGCGATCCGGCCGCGGCGGTCAACACCCGCACGGCCCAGTTGTCGCTTGCGACCGGCGGCAACCTGGCCGTGGCCAACCGCCAGACGCTGACGTCGCTGGACATCACCAGCCGCCACGCGCAACCGGGCGTCAACAACAGCTTCCAGCTGACCTCGCCCGACCTGGCTTTCGCGCTGCAGGACAACGGCAGCTACCAGCTGAGCACGGTCACGCAGCCGGGCCTGAACTTCTCGTTCACCGGCGACCGCACCATCACCGCGGGCAACATCGACCTGGGCAGCGGCGCGCTGGCGCTGACCTCGACGGCCGGCCACATCCTGGGCACGCCCACCTCGTTGCTGAAGGCGGGCTTCATCACGCTGAGCGCCGCCGGCAGCGACGGCAGGAGCGGCGCGATCGGCTCGTCTGCCCAGGGGCTGAACACCCAGACCGCCTCGCTGACCGCCACCAGCGGCACCGGCGGCGTCTACCTGAACAACACCGGTTCGGCGATCCTGAAGGCCATCGACACCACCGGCAGCCTGGTCGCCACGACCACGGGCAACCTGACCCTGGGCGATATCAAGACCGGCGCGTCCGCCGTCCTGACGTCGGCCCTGGGCAACATCGTGGACGACGGCGTCGACGCCACCACGATCGCCACGTCCTCGCTGACGCTGGCGGCGGCGAACGGCACCATCGGCACCGGCGCACGCAGCCTGAAGACCAGCGCCAGCAGCCTGTCCGCCGTCTCGAGCGGCGGCGTGTACCTGGACAGCACCAGCAGCAACCTGAACATCACCCAGGCGCAGGCCGCCAACGCCGCCATCACCATCACTGGCGCCGGCAGCGTCTCGGCCAACAACGTCAGCTCGGGCGGCGGCGCCGTCAACCTGACCGGCAACAGCATCAACGCCGGCCAGGTCAACGCGGGCAGCGGCAACGTCACGCTGACCGCGCGCGCCGGCAGCATCACCGGCACCTCGGCCTCGCTGATCACCGGCAACGTCGTCACCCTGCTGGCCCCGGCCTCCAACACCTCGTACACCGTCGGCACCGCGGGCACCTACCTGCGCACCGCCGCCGGCGAACTGCACGCCACCGGCGGCAGCATCTTCCTGAACCAGGCCCAGGGCTCGGTGCTGCTGGACGACCTGAAGGCCAACAACGGCATCTATGTGACCGGCGTCGCCAACCTGACGGCCAACCAGCTGGACGCCGGCAACGGCACGCTCTCGCTCAACGCCCAGGGCGGCAGCGTCCTGCGCGCCAATGCCAACAGCGTGCTGGCGGGCAGCAGCGTCAACCTGCAGGCCCTGCAACACCTGGGCACGGCCAGCGAACACCTCACCACCGCCACCACCAGCCTGACGCTGGGCAGCGGCGGCGACATCTTCATCGACAACCCGGGCAAGACGCTGACCTACCTGGCGATCAGCAATTCCCACGCCGACCCGGCCCGCCGCAACACGCTGCAGGTGGCCGCGCCGTTCCTGACCTTCGATATCAATGACAACCTGGGCAACGCCTACGAGCTGCGCCAGGTCTACAGCTCGCTGCTGAACCAGTTCTCTTTCACCGGCGACCAGAGCCTGAAGCTGGGCAACCTGCGCGCCGGCAGCGTCATCACGCTGACCTCGACCCTGGGCAGCATCCTGGACGACGGCATCGCCGATACGCGCGTCACCGCCAGCAACGTCAGCCTGACGGCCAACCAGGACATCGGCACCGCCGCCAACTACGTGGCGGTCAACGCGCCCAGCCTGTCGCTGGACACGCGCGGCAACCTGTATGCCACCAACATCGCCGACCTCAACTCGCTGTCGGTGACCGCCCGCCACAAGAGCGCGGACGACCACTACGTGCTGGACGTGCGCGCGCCGTCGCTGCTGTTCAACATCACCGACGACGCCAGCGGCCACACCATCCGCGAAGTGCGCGACGCCAACTCGGTGAACTTCAGTTTCACCAGCGACCGCGACATCACGGCTGGCAGCATCGACGCCGGCTACAGCGGCAGCATCACCCTGAACGCCGCCGGCGACATCCGCGACGACGGCAACAAGCAGACCCGCCTGCTGGCCAACGCGGTCAACCTGATCGCCGGCAAGGCGGTCGGCGCCAGCGGCGCGGGCTACCTGGACATCATCGCCGGCAGCCTGAGCGGCTCGGCGGGCAATGGCGGCTTCTACGTCCAGCTGCCCCACCCCACCGGTTCGTCCAACACCACCGGCACCGTCACGCTGAACAACATCACCGCCACCGACGACGTGCGCATCGACACGCGCCAGGGCGACGCGCTGCTGTCCGGCACCGTGCGCAGCTGGAACGGCGCGGTCGCCCTGAACGTGGCCAACGGCTCGCTGTTCGGCAACGGCACCGGCAACGTGTACGCGGGCGGCAATGACATCCTGCTGACCGCCGCCGGCGCCATCGGCGGCGTGTACAACGGCAGCCTGCGCTACATCGGCGTGGGCGGCAGCGGCCAGGCCAGCGTGCAGGCCACCGCCGGCACCGACGTCTACCTGAACGGCACCACCGGCAACATCAAGCTGACGCGGCTGGAGGCCGGCAGCGGCCAGATCGGCTACACCCAGGCGTCGGGCAACACCACGATCGGCAGCCTGAGCGCCGCCGGCGCGGCCACCCTGGCCAACACCGGCGGTTCGCTGCTGGACGACGGCGACGCCGCCACGCAGATCCGCGCCAGCAGCATCGCGCTGGCGGCCGGCGGCAGCATTGGCGCGACGGGCGCCGCGCTGACCCTGCAGGCCCCGGACGTCAGCCTCGCCAGCGGCGGCGGCATCGCCGTCGACAACCTGGTCGGCCTGACGCGCCTGAACATCACCCGCAACGGCACGGCCAACGCCACCTATGCGATCACCGCGCCGAACCTGACGGCGTTCACCGTGACGGATGACGCCAGCGGCATCCACCTGAAGAACATCGCCAGCGCCACCAACCTGGACTTCGGCTTCACCGCCAACAGCAAGAACCTGCTGGTCGGCAGCATCGACGCGGGCGCCAACGGCAAGGTCAGCCTGACCTCGAACCAGAACATCAGCAACGACGATCCGGCCAACAGCGGCGCCATCCGCGCCTCGACCGTGGCGCTGACGGCGGGCACCGGCGGCTCCATCGGCTCGTCGGTCACGGGCGGCGGGCTGGTCCTGAACGGCACGTCGGCGCTCAGCCTGACCGCCGGCAACCACTTCTACGTCAGCAGCGACACCGTGCTGCGCAGCCTGGCCATCAACAGCCTGAAGGCCGCCGGCAGCGCCAGCACTTTCGAGATCGGCGGCGGCGCCGGCCAGACCATCCGCATCAGCGACGACGGCACCACCCAGTACCTCGAACAGGTCACCGGCGGCCTGACCGACTTCAGCTTCAGCGGCCGCAAGAACATCCAGGCCGGCACGATCACCGCCACCAATTCGGTCAACCTGGCCACGACCGGCGGCGGCGTCAACTCCAGCATCACCAGCGATGGCGGCGCCGGCCGCATCACGGCCAACAGCGTCACGCTATCGGCCACCGGCTCGGACAGCTATACCGCCCGCGACGCCAATACCGGCGCCATCGGCGCCGGCGCCCGGGCGCTGCGCGTGACCACCAGCAACCTGGCGGTCACCAACAACGGCGACATCAACCTGAACAACGGCGGCCAGGCGCTCAGCAGCCTGAACCTGTACCTGTCGCGCCGCGACGCCGGCAGCAGCGTCAACTACGACACCAACAGCTATGCCTTCGCCGGCATGGGCGGGCAGTCGCTGTCGCTGGGTAGCGGCACCAACATGACGATCGGCGCCAACATGCAGGGCGCGGCGCTGACCATCAACACCGACACCGCGATCACCTCGAACACCATCAACGCCGGCAGCGGCTCGGTGTCGCTGACCACGCGCTACGTCAACAGCGACCTGGCCCCCAGCATCGGCGGCTCGGGCCTGATCACCGGCAACAGCGTCAGCCTGAGCGCCCTGGGCACCAACGGCAGCGTTTTTGCCAAGACCAGCACGTCCAACCTGTCGATCGCCTCCGCTGGCAATGTGAACGTGGCTAACGACAAGCAGCTCGATTCGCTGTCATTGACGGCCAATCACAGCAGTTCCAACGGCGCGGTCGTCAACACCTACGCCATCAGCGCCACCGGCATGACGGAGTTCTCGCTGAATGATTCGACCGACGTCTCGGGCCTGACACTCAGCAACATCATCAATACCGACAACCTGGCACTGTCGATCTCGTCGGACCGCGCGCTGACCGTCAACAAGGTCACCACCGCCGCCGGCGGCTCGGTCACTCTGGCCAGCAACGGCACCATCTACGGCAACGGCGCCAGCGCGCCGAATATCACCACTGGCGCGCTGACGCTCAACGCCAGCTCGGTGACGGGCACCTACGCCACCAACCAGCCGCTGTTCGTCAGTGTCGACTCACTGTCCTCGAACATCCGCGGCAGCCTGTGGGTGTCGAACAACAAGAGCCTGACGCTGCTGGACAACAGCGCCACCAGCTCGGCCCAGGTCAACGTGACCAACGGTTCGATCACGCAGGGCGCCGGCCGCTTCGTCACCCCGGCGCTGACACTGACCGCCGCGCAGTCCATCGGTGGCGCCGGCAACGCGGTGCAGACCGACACGCGCCAGCTGACTACGCAATCGGGCGGCAACCTGTACGTCAACAACGCCAGCGACCTGTTCTCGCTGAACATCACCGCCAACCACGCCAACAGCGCAGTGGACAACGTGCTGCAGGTCGCGGCCAAGGGCCTGACGTTCAATGTCACGGACGCCGGCGCCTATGCCATGACCGAGGTCAGCGACCTGACCGGCCTGAACTTCTCGTTCGGCGGTGACCGCACGCTGTACGTCGGCAACGTCGACGTCGGCCCGGCCAACACCGTGAGCCTGGACGCCTATGGCTCGGGGGCCAATATCCTGAACCTGTCGCCGACTTCGCACATCACTGGCGACGTGGTCACGCTGCGTACCAGCGGCCAGATCGGCGTCGCTTCCGGCGACGACTCGGGCTCGATCCACACCACCACCAGCGAGCTCTACCTCACCGCCGGCAGCGACGTCTACGTGGACAATGACCGCGACCTGGCCAGCCTGTCGCTGTACGCCACCGGCAGCGCGCCCGCGACCTACCAGATCCAGTCGAACGAACTGCTGTTCGACGTGGCCCACAACGGCAGCCGCCTGCAGGTCAACCAGGTGCGCGACAACACCGGCCTGAACCTGATGCTGTCGAGCAACGTCGGCCAGGACATCGGCATCATCGACACGCAGCCAACCGGCACGGTGCGCCTGTCCAGCAACAACAGCATCCTGGGCAGCGCCGACGACAGCCAGCGCATCACCGCCGCGCAGGTCAACATCACCACCCAGGGCTCGGGCGCCATCGGCGCGGTCGGCCGCGAAATCAACCTGTCGGCGCCGATCGTCAGCATCCAGAACGCCGGCGACGTCTACGTCGATTCCGACACGCACATCGATTCGCTGACGCTGTACTCCACCGGCAATGCCGCGCGCAGCTACGGCATCAATTCGCCCACCCGCGACGGCGGCAACATCGGATTCCAGGCCACCGACGGCGGCAGCGGCAGCAGCGCCGGCCTGGTGCTGAGCCAAGTGATCGACCAGGGCGGCCTGAACCTCAGCGTCACCAGCGACCGCACCATCACGGTCGGCAAGATCAATGTCGGCAACGACAACGTCACGCTGACCTCGCGCGGCGGCTCGCTGCTGGGCGACGGCGACAGCACCACCAAGATCGACGCGGCGGCCCTGACCCTGACGGCCAACAACGCCATCGGCGCGGCCGGCGCCGGCAACGCCATCGACACCCGCGTCAGCACGCTGAACGGCCGCGCCAATGGCGGCGGCGCGTACATCACGGTGGAAGGCAACACCAGCCTGCCGAGCCTGGTCTCGACGGGCGCCAGCTCGGTCAGCAACACCACCGGCGACATCGAGCTGGGCACGGTCAACACCAACGGCAACGCCTTCACCGTCAACAACACCGGCGGCTCGATCCTGAGCGGCACGATCAACAACGCCACCACCGTCAACCTGACGGCCAATGGCTCGATCGGCAACAAGAGCGCCATTCGCACCACCGCGCTGGCCAACGGCACCACCACGGTCAACCTCAGCGCCACCAAGACCGACCGCGCCGATGGCAGCATCGCGCTGACGGAAGCCTATGGCCTGCAGGTGGCCTCGGCCTCCGGCGCCGGTGATATCACCCTGAGCGCCGACACCGCCAACAACGGCCGCAACCTGACCGTGGGCACCATCACGTCCACAGACGGCGCGGTCACCCTGTCGACCGCGCGCGGCAGCATCGTCGGCGCCAACAACAGCAACCTGGTCACCGGCAAGAGCGTCAACCTGACGGCCAACTACGGCACGGGCACCTCGATCGGCGCGTCGAACTCGGCCCGCCTGCACCTGAACACCGAGAAGCTGACCATGGCCACGCCGGGCAGCATCTACGTCGACAACCTGGCCGACCTGTCCGACCTGACCATCATCCGCAACAACGCGCAGGGCTCGAACCTGGGCAGCGCGGGCATGTTGACCATCGACGCCAAGAACCTGACGTTCAGCGGCGGCGACTCCAACAACGCCACCGCGCTGACCGTGGTGCGCGACACCACCGGCCTGAACTTCACCTACCAGGCCGTGGGCGCGATCAACCTGCACGACATCGACGTCACGCAGAACGGCTCGGTAACGCTGTCGACCAACCCGTACTACTACACGGGCGGCTCCATCCAGGGCATGAACGGCTCGTCCAAGATCGTGGCGGGCGACCTGACGCTGTCCACCGGCACGGGCGACACGCCCAACACCATCGGCTCGGCCGGCCTGGCGCTGAGCACGCAGGTCAAGAACATCGCCGCCACCGCCTCGGGCGGCATCTGGCTCAAGCAGAACGGCTCGATCAACCTGGGCAACCTGCGCGCGGGCGGCGACCTGTCGGTCACCACCACCACCGGCGACATCCTGGTCGGCACGGTCAGCTACGGCACCGGCAACGCCCTGACCCTGAACGCCCAGACCGGCAGCATCCTGTACGGCGGCGGCACGCTCTCGGGCGCGGGCGCCGGCGCCATCACGCTGTCCGCGCAGAACGGCATCGGCACGCGCGACGCGGCCATCAAGATCGCCGCGCCCAACAGCCCGGTGTCGGCCACCGTCACCGGCGACGGCTCGCTCTACCTGGAGAGCAGCGGCAACCTGCTGGGCGGCCTGACGACCTCGGTCGCCAATGGCGAGACGCGCATCACCGGCAACGGCAGCCTGGCGCTGACCAGCGTCACCTCGGGCACCGACGCCACCGGCAACGACATCTCGGTCAAGACCACCTCGGGCAACATCACGGTCAAGAACGTGCAGGCCGGCGCCAACCACGGCCAGGTCACGCTCAACGCCGAGAACGGTTCGATCCTGGCCGACGCGGCCGGCGCCACCGTCAAGGCCTACGGCGTGGCGCTCAACGCCGCCAACGCCATCGGCGCCAGCAACGGCCGCATCAACGCCACCGGCCAGCGCGTCGAAGCCACCACCAGCGGCGGCATGTACCTGGCGGCGGACAACAACTCCGTCTACTCCTACCTGTCGGGCAACATCATCGACATCGCCGCCGCCGGCAATCTGCAGATCGCCAACGCGATCTCGTCCAATGGCGCGATCAAGATCACCGGCAACGGCGCCAACAGCCAGTTGGTGGCCGGCAACATCGACGCCGGCGCCGGCAGCGTCAACATCGACTTCAGCAAGACGGGCAGCACCATCGTCGACGACCGCGAGGACTCCACGCGCATCATCGGCAACAACGTTGTGCTCAAGGCCGGCGCGGGCATCGGCGGCGCCGCCGGCTCGCCCGACAACCTGCAGACGACCGCCGCCAACATCACCGCCGAAGTCACCGGCGCGGGCTCGATCTACCTGAACGACAACCGCGCGGCCGGCACCACGCTGGCGTCGGTCATCACCCAGAACGGCGCGATCGGCATCACCACCGCCGGCTCCACCCTGGTCACCAGCGCCATCAGCCGCAACGGCTCGGCCAGCAACAACATCTCGATCGCCACCACCAGCGGCGACCTGTCGGTGAACACGATCGACGCCTCGGCGGGCGGCGACATCAGCCTGAATGCGGCCGGCTCCATCCTGGGCGCGGTGGCCAACAACCTGGTCCTGGGCAACACGCTGACAGCCGTCGCCGGCGGCAGCATCGGCTCGGCCGCCTACCCGGGCAATGGCTCGGGCGGCATCGCGCTGCGCACCAACCTCGGCGCCCTGGGCAACCTGTCGACCGCCGCCGACGGCGCGGTCATCGTGGTCAACAACATCGGCACGCGGGCCCTCAGCGCCAACAGCGGCAACATCCAGCAGAGCGGCGCCATCAGCTCGGTCTACCTGACCACGGCCGGCGACCTGGACGCCAGCGGCGGCATGTCGAACACCGCCGCCAACCTGCTGCTGTCCTCGGGCGGCAAGCTGACGCTGGCCGGCGCCGGCGTGCAGGCCAACGGCACCATCACGCTCAAGGGCACGCAGGACGTGGTGGCGGCCGGCGCCACGCCGCGCACGATCAACGTCAAGGGCACCACGCTGAATTTCAGCAGCGGCGCCGCGGGCGGCAACACCACGCTGGTGACCGAGGCCCGCACCATCGGGGCCAGCCTGACCGGCACCAGCACGCCGGCCAACCTGACGCTGACCAACACCGGCGCGCTCGACGCGTCGCTGAGCGCGGCCAACGGCGACATCAGCGCCACGGCCACCGGCTCGCTGAACGCCTCGGCCACCGCCGCCGGCAGCAACCGCACCATCGCGCTGACCTCGCAGCACGGCGATGTCGAGATCGGCATCGTCAACGCCGGCGCCGCCAGCGGCACCGTGATCCTGAGCGCCGCCGAGGGCTCGCTGCTGGGGCTGGGCAACACCCTCACCGCCAACAGCCTGGACCTGACCAGCAAGACCGGCATCGGCACCCAGGCCGACCACTTCACCACGTCGGCCCGCAATCTCAAGGCCAACGTCCTGGGCAGCGGCGACATCTATGTGGACGCCTCCGGTCCGTTGACGCTGGGCCGCGTCGCGACGGCCGACGGCAACATCGGCATCGCCTCCGCCGGCAACCTGGCGAGCACGGTCGGCCTGTCGGCCGGCAACGGCGGCGACGTCGCGCTGGCCTCCAGCGCAGGCAACGTCACCGTCAGCCACGATATCGCCAGCGCCGACGCGCATGACCTGTCCGTGAGCGGCGCAGCCATCGCCATGGCCGCCGCCAGCACCAGCGGCAGCCAGGCCTACACCGGCAACGTCACCCTCAACGGCGACCTGACCGGCAGCGCCATCGACATCACCGGCAACGCCACGCTGGCCGGCGGCAAGCGCACCCTGACGGCCAACGGCGCCAACGGCGGCGTCGCCCTCTCGGGCGCGCTGAACGGCGGCGCGCAGCAGGCCGTGATCGTGGCCAGCGACGGCGACGTCACGCTGGGCGGCAATGCCTCCAACCTGGCCAGCCTGACCATCACCGGCAACAACATCGACCTGCGCCAGGTCGCCACCACCGGCGCCCAGCAGTACAACGGCGCCACCACGCTGCGCGGCGCGTACACCACCGCCAACGGCGCCTTCGGCGTCGACGGCGCCACCACGCTGGCCAGCACCGTGAGCGTGACCACCGGCAGCGGCGCGGTCGCCTTCACGGGCGCCATGTCGGGCGCCAACGCGCTGACCGTCACCAGCATCGGCACCACCACCTACGGCGGCGCGGTCGACATCGCCTCGCTGAACCAGGCGGGCTCCGGCGGCACGGCCATCAACGGCGGCAGTGTCACCACCAGCGGCACGCAGACCTACGTCGGCCACGTGACGCTGGGCGAGGATGCGGTGCTGACCGGCGCCACCGTCACCCTGGCCAACGGCGCCGACGGCGCCCATGCGCTGGAAATCGACGGCACGGCCCTGCTGACCGGCGCCATCGGCGCCACCACCAAGCTGGCCAGCCTGACCGTGGACGGCGCCGCCACGCTCAATGCGGGCAGCATCGCCACCACCGGCAACCAGCGCTACAAGGGCGCCGTGACGCTGAGCGGCGATCACACGCTGAGCGCCACCACCGGCGGCGTGGCCTTCGACGGCGCGCTGGACGGCGCGCATGACCTGCACGTCGTGTCCACGGCCGGCGGCGACGTCAGCTTCGACGCGGTCGGCGGCGCCACGCAACGCCTGGGCAGCCTGACGGTCGACACGGCCGGCACGACCGCCTTCAATGGCTCGGTCTACGCGGCATCGGTGCAGACCGATGACCCGGGCGCCGTGACCATCACGGGCGAGCGCGTCGACACCACCGGCGTCATGCGATTCGGCGAGCTGGTCACGCTGGGCGGCAACGTCACGCTCAAGGGCGCCAGCGTCACCCTGGCCGGCGGCGCGAACTCGACCGACGAGGGCCAGGGCCTGACCATCGAAGGTCCGGCCACGATCAACGGCCCGGTGGGCGCCGGCGCCAATGGCCGCCTGGCCTATCTGACCGTCGACGGCGACGCGACGCTCGGCGGCGGCCCGCTCAAGACGGTGGGCGAACAGTCCTACCTGGGCAAGGTCGAACTGTCCGGCAATGCGCAACTGAGCACCGCCGACGCCAAGGTGACCTTCAACGATACGGTCACCAGCGGCAACGGCAGCGGCCTGACGGTCAGCAGCGGCAGCGGCGACGTGCGCTTTGCCGAACAGGTCGGCGACGCCGCCACCGGCCGCCTGGGCGCCCTGGCCGTCAACAGCAACGGCGCCACCACCTTCGAGAAGGCCGTGTACGCCGCGTCGGTCAACACCGACGCGGGCGGCACCTTGGCCATCAACGGCGGCCTGATCGACACCACCGGCACGCAGTCCTATGGCGAACGCGCCGTGTTCAGCACCGACACCGTGCTCAAGGGCAGCACCGTCAGCCTGCTGGGCGGCGGCGACGGCAAGCACGACCTGACCATCGATGGCGACGCCGTGCTCAAGGGGCCGCTGGGCGCCAATGATCCGCTGGCCAGCCTGACGGTCAAGGGCAACGCCACGCTGGGCGCGGGCAGCATCGTCACCGACGGCGAGCAGTCGTACCAAGGCAATGTGACCGTGGGCGGCAACGTCTCGGTGACCAGCCGCCAGGGCGACATCGGCTTCGACCGCGCGGTCGATGGCGGCCACGGCCTGACGGTCGTGGCCAATCAAGGCGAAGTGACCTTCTCCGGCCCGGTCGGCCAGGGCTCGCGCCTGGGCGACCTGAAGGTCAGCGCCGCCGGCGACATCGTGCTGGACGGCCCGGTGCGCGCCGCCTCGGTGCAGACCGGCGGCAACGGCGACGTGCTGATCAACGGCGGCTCGGTGGACACCACCGGTTCGCAGCAATACGGCCAGCACGTCATCCTGAGCGGCGTGGACACCATCCTGACCGGCGCCGACGTGCAGCTCAAGGCCGGCGTCGACGGCACCCAGCCGGGCCAGCAAGGCCTGGTCATCGTCGGCAACGCCGACATCCAGGGCGACGTGGGCGCCACCACGCCGTTGCGCGGCCTGGCCGTCTCCGGCGCCACGACCATGGGTCCGGGCAAGACGCACACCACCGGCGACCAGGTCTACAACGGCGCGGTGACCCTGGCTGGCAACCGCGACCTGGCCAGCGACACCGGCTCGGTGATCCTGGGCAGCAAGCTGGATGGCGGCAACGGCAACAACCTGAACGTCAACGCCGGCAAGAATATCCAGGTCGCGGGCGACGCCACCGGCCTGGGTTCGCTGACCCTGCGCGCCGTCGACACCATCGTGTTCAACGGCGATGTCAGCGCCTACCGCGTGCAGCAGCTGGAAGCCAAGTCCGCCAGCTACAACGGCGCGGTGCGCGCCTCCGGCCCGGACGGCATCGACATCGCGGGCGACACGCTGTCGTTCGGCAAGAACGTCACCGCCGACACGGGTTCGATCCGCATCGCCAATACCAGCCCGACCGGCACCACGTCCTTTGGCGCGGGCAGCACCGTGAGGGCCGCCACCGGCTTCACCCAGACCGGCGGCGCCGGGCTGACGCTGCCGGCGCAATTGCTGGTGACGCAGGGCCCCATCAACCTGGGCGCGCCGGCGAAGCTGCAAGGCGGCAACGCGGTCATCCAGACCAACGGCGACATCACCGCCATCGGCCTGAGCGGCCCGCAGACCTCGCTGACGCTGGCCTCCGGCGTGGGCGCGCTGCGCATCGGCCTGAACGACGCGGATCCGAGCCACAAGCTGGACGTGGCCGGGCTGACCGTGCCGAACGCCGGCTCGGCCGACATGTGGGGCGCGATCGGCGGCAAGACCGGCTCCATGGCCGCCACCATGGTCCGCAGTTCGCTGGTCGGCGCGCCGTACTACATGAACGGCGCCACCTGGGGCCCGACGGACGTGATCGACCGCCTGGCCGCCGTGACGGCGCCGCGCACGGTGATCCCCACCACGCCCACCGCCAACCCGCTGTTCCAGGGCACGGTTCCGTCCAAGGGCTTCGGCCCCGACGCCCTGGGCGCGTACACCGATCCGCAGGTGTTGACCGTGGCCTCCGCGTTTACCTGGCAGCTGCCTTCCGGCGACAATGCGCTCCTGAGCGTGCCGGCCGGCAACAACCCGGTGCTGCAGACGCCCGGCGCCAATCCGCAGCGCCCCGCCGCCGAAGGCGTGCCGTCATCCGATGATGCGCGCCGCGACACCGACACTCCCTCACGTACTCTCTGATCCAACACCATGACCACGCAGACTTCGCTTCCCCTGTTCTACGAACAACCCCGTCCGCTCGCCGCCGGCGTGCACGCCAACCTGTCGCTGGCCGGCAATACCGGCTTCGCCTACGCCGCCAAGACCAACGCGGTGCCGCTGGTGGCCACCGAGCTGCCGACCGCGTGCCGCCACTTCCCCATCGTCTTCACCGATGGCGAGCAGCCCACGCCGGTCGCCGTGCTGGGCGTGCGCGGCCAGGAAAACCTGTTCGTCGACGCGCAGGGCCAATGGCGCCCCGGCACCTACATCCCGGCCTACGTGCGCCGCTATCCCTTCATCTTCATGGAGAACGAAGACCGCAGCCAGTACACGCTGTGTATCGACGAGAAGGCCGCCGCGGTGGTCGAGGGCCGTGACAACCCGTTCTTCGACGAGGCCGGCGAGCCGACCGCGCTGGCCCGCAGCGCCCTGGAATTCTGCCGCGACTACCAGAACCAGCACGCCTACACGCTGGAATTCGCGCGCGCCCTGGCCGACGCCGACCTGCTGGTCGAAAACCGCGCCGACATCACCCTGGCCGACGGCCAGCGCCTGGCCATGTCCGGCTTCAAGGTGATCGACGAAGCCAGGTTCAACAAGCTGCCGGAAGCGGAATTCCTGCGCTGGCGCGCCAATGGCTGGCTGCCGCTGGTCTATTGCCACCTGCTGTCGATCAACACCTGGCCCAGCCTGATCGATCAGGTGCAGCCGGTGGTCGCGGCCGAGGAAGCCGCCGAGGCGTGATCTTCCGGAACGCCCGCGGGCCGGCGCACGCGCCAACCCGCGCCCCCACGGCCCCGCCGGCCTCGCCGGTCGGGGCCGTGTGCATTACTGGCCTTGCCCGGCCGCGCGCGCCAGGAATTCCAGCACCGCGCGATAGGACCCCTCGTTGCCGGCCGCGTTGGCCGGCGGCGTGCCGCCCGCGTCCAGCAACAGGCCCGACATGGCGTGCGGCTTGCTGATCAGCGTGGCCGGCAGGCACGGATAGTGCACGTGATGCCCCGCCCCCTTGCACACATAATGCGACGTGGGCAGCCCGTGCGCCTCGCGCTGGCGCATGACGATCTCGGAATATGCGGTGCTGGGCCAGAAGCCGTCATCCGACGCGCTCACCAGCAGGACCGGGCCCGGATAGCATTCAACCGGAATGCGGGCGCGCTCGAACGCCGCGGCATCGCGGCTGGCGCTCAGGAACGCATGGGTCTGCCGGTACGGCGGGTCCGAGGCGTAGGCCGCCTCCCAATCGGCGCTGGCGTTGTCCTGCCACAGGTGCGGCAAGGGCTCGCCGCCCTTGCGCCAGACCTGCGCATTGCGTCCGGTGCCCGGCTCGCCCGCGCTGACCACGCCGTGCGTCACGGGCGACGGCACGTAGGCCACCACCGCGCTCACCAGGTCGGGATAGTGCGACGCCACCAGCAATGAGGTCTCGCCGCCGCGGCTGATGCCCGACAGCGCCACGAAGCCGTCGCGCGGCTTGAGTTCGGCGCGGGCCCAGCGCAGCGCCTGCTCGAAATACTCCAGCGGCATGTCGTTCAGGTACTTGGGCCGGCCGTCGTAGTTGAAAATGGCCAGCGCCAGGCACTGGTAGCCGCGGGCCGCGAACAGCGCCGCCCGCGGCGCGTTGACGCCGCCGGACGAGCCGTTCATGTAGATCACGAGCGGATGCGGGCCGGGGCCGGCGGGCGTGTAGAGTTCGCCCGACAGCGTCATGCCGCCGACCTGTTCGCGCACGGCGCGGTGCGTGACGCCCTCGGCCACGAAGGTCTGTACCAGCCGCGCGGTGGCCTCATGCCGGCCGTCGGTGGCGTGCAGGTCGATCGCCAGCGGCTCGGTGCGATCGGGCGGAAACACCACCCGGTCCATCTCCTCGCAGGTCATCGACCACACCAGTCCCATGGCGGACGGCTCGGCATAGCTGCCGGACACGGGGCAGTCGCGCGCCAGGTCCAGGCTGCCGTCGTGGCCGGCCATGAACACCGCCTGCGAACGCCACGGCACGCCGCTCATCCGCATGCGGGCCGTGACGGTGACGAAGGCGTAGGCGGGAAAGCCGTCGATGCGGATCTGGCGCGGCACGTCGATCAGCGCCGTTTCGGGACTGACGGTGATGCGGGCTTGCTCGGTCATGGCGCTTCCTCAGCCTTTCAGGTCGGTCTTGGGCACGTTGTTGGCGCGGATCACGCCGGCCCACATGGCGGATTCCTCGGCGATGACGCGGTCCAGGTCGGCCGACGAGGTGAACTCCACGGTCACGCCCTGCTCGGCGAACTGCTTGACCAGGCTGGGATCGCGCGTGCCTTCGCGCACCGCATGCTCCAGCGTCCTGACCACCTCCGCCGGCATCGCCGCCGGCCCCGAGATCATCATGCGGGTATAGAGTTCAAAGCCGTCGACGCCGGCCTCCTTCATGGTCGGCACGTCCGGCAGGCTCGACAGGCGCTGGTCGGCCGTCACCGCCAGCACCTGCAGCTTGCCCGACTGGATGTTAGGCAGCGCCGAGGTCGGGAAATCGAAGGTGCTCTGCACCGTGCCCGCCATCAGGTCCAGCAGCGCCGGGCCGCTGCCCTTGTAGGGCACGTCCTGGAACTGGGTGCCGGTCTTGGACTGGAAATGCAGCAGCGCCAGGTGGTTGATGACGCCGCGCCCGGCATGGGCGCAAGTGATGTCGCCCGGCTTCTTCTTGGCCAGCGCGATGAATTCCTGCACGTTCTTGACGCCCAGCGCCGGATGCACGATCAGCAGCATCGGCGACTTGCCCATCGAACCCAGCTGCTTGAAGTCCGACTGCTGGTACGGCAGGTTGTTGTAGAGCAAGGGGTTCAGGATCATGCCGTTGGTGCCGGCAAAGCCCAGCGTGTAGCCGTCGGGTTCGGCCCGCGCCACCGCCACCGTGGCGATGATGGCCTGGCCGCCCGGCCGGTTCTCGACCACCACGCTGCCCTTCAGGACCTTGCCCATGCGTTCGGCCAGCGCGCGCGCGGCGATGTCGGTCAGGCCGCCGGGCGCGAAGCCGACCAGCAGGCGCACGGGGCGGGTGGGGAAATTGGCCTGGGCCTGGGCATGCGCCAGGCGAGGCATCAAC
This sequence comes from Achromobacter sp. CSND-B12, assembly GCF_052906545.1. Lineage (NCBI taxonomy): Bacteria > Pseudomonadati > Pseudomonadota > Betaproteobacteria > Burkholderiales > Alcaligenaceae > Achromobacter > Achromobacter sp. CSND-B12. The sequence goes on from NZ_JBREGJ010000001.1 coordinate 338,323, forward strand.
GGCAGCGCGGCAAGCGCGCCCAGGGCGTGGCGGCGGGTGAACGGCATAAGGCTCTCTCCAGACAGGCGCGCACGACGACCGCGCGACAGGCGGCCGCGCGAGCCATGCGATGAACAAGGGGGAAGGAAGCACAGGCCGCCCGCCGAACGGCGGGGGGTCTCAATGACGGTATCTTGTATGCAATATGGCGCGGGGGCTATCTAGGGATATCCCGGGTCGGCGGCCTGCCCCGCCGCGCGCGCCGCGGCCAGCCGCCACAGTTGCTCGGCCACCGCGGCCATATCGGTCGGCTGGCGGAACAGGCAGATCTCCAGCGGAATGTCCCATTCCTGGCCGCCGGCGCGCACCAGCCTGCCCTGCGCCAGGTCCTCGCGCACCAGCATGTCCGGCAGCCAGGCAACGCCACGGCCCTGCACCGCCATGGTCCGCAGCAACGTGGCGTGCGGCCCGACGAAGGTGGCGCGTATGCGTTCCTCGCCGAGGTCCTTCTTGCGCAATTGGCTGGCCACGATGCGCCCCAGGCCCGAGGCCGGCCCATAGGCCAGGAAGTCCACGGCGCCCTCGCCCGCCAGGCGATGCGCCGGCGCGGCCGATCCGCCCGGCGCGCTGACCGGCACCAGCGTATCGGTGCCCAGCCGCACCATGGGATAGGCGGTTTCATCGAGGCGGCTGGCCACGCGCGGATGCCGGTGGCACAGCAGGAACTGCACGCGGCGCTGCGCCATCAGGTCTTCGCAGGCCTGGAAGCTGTCGGACATCATCTGGATCGCGCCGACTTCCATGTCCGCTTCCAGGCCGGCCAGCCATTTCGGAAAGAAGGTCAGCGACAGCAGATGGGTCGCCGCGAAGCGCAGGCTGGCGGCATCCTGCGCATGGGCCGCGACCGCCTTGATGCGCGCCGCCTCCAGGTCGGCCAGCACCTGCTTGAGCAGCGGCAGGAAGCGGCGGCCGGCGGCGGTCAGTTCGGTGGGATGCGAGCTGCGGTCGCACAGGTCGGCGCCCACCCATTCCTCCAGCGCGCGGATGTGGCGGCTGAACGCCGGCTGCGCGATGGCGCGCGCTTCCGCCGCGCGCGAGAAACTTCCGGTGTCGGCCAGCGCGAGGAAATCCTCCAGCCAATTCATGTCCAGAGGTCGGTTTCCAGGTCCCATGATTGTTTGCAGCGCAGCATAGATAATTCTATGCAATTCGAGTATTGGACGGCCCAAAGGGGATGCCGCAATCATAGCGGCCATTCCCCCACCCACAGGACCTGGAAAACACCCATGCCTTCCATCCCGAATTACCGTGGCATCATCCCCGCGATCGCCTGCCCGTTCACCGCCGACCGCCGCATCGACGAGCCCGCGCTGCGCCGCCTGGCCGGCTGGCTGGCGGGCCACGATGGCGTGGTCGCCATCATGACCAACGGCCACACCGGCGAGGTGTTTTCGCTGACGCCCGCTGAACGCACGCAGGTCACCCGCATCGTGGCCGACGAGCTGCGCGGCAGGCTGCCCGTGATTTCCTCGATCGTGTGCGAAGGCATCGCCGAGGCTGCCGAACACGCCCGCGCCGCGCGCGCCGCCGGCGCCGCCGCGCTGGATGTGATGCCGCCCCACCACTGGTTGCGTTTCGGCTTCACGCCCGGCCACGCGCTGGAGTACTTCCAGGCCATCCACGAGGCCGCGCCCGATCTCGACCTGGTCTGCCACGTCTATCCGGCGTGGACGCGCGCGTCCTATTCGTCGAGCCTGCTGGCCGACCTGGCGCGGCTGCCCTACGTGCAGGCCTTCAAGGTCGGCCAGCGCGACATGAACAAGTATGCCCGCGACATTCAGGCGCTGCGCGACGCCGATGCCTCCAAGGCCATTCTCACCTGCCACGACGAATACCTGCTGGCCTCGATGGTGCAGGACGTGGACGGCGCGCTGGTCGGCTTCGCCACCTTCATCCCGCAGCTCATCATCGACCTGTGGGAGGCGGTGAAGGCCGGCGATCTGAAGCGCGCCCAGGCGGTGCAGGCGCTGATCACCCCGCTCAAGGACGCGGTGTACGGCGCCGGCGAACCCACTGGCGAAGCGCATGCCCGCATGAAGGCCGGCATGTACCTGGCCGGCGTGCTGGAGAGCGCCGCGGTGCGTCCGCCCACCGAAGCCCCCGGCGCGGCCGAGATGGACGCGCTGCGCGCCGCGCTGGCCAAGGCGGAACTGCTGGCGCGCTGACGCCGCATCGCGCGGCGGCCCAGGGGCGGGACAGCCCGGGCCACGCCGCGACGACACCAAAACCAGAGGAGACACATCATGCGAAAAACCATTCTGTTGCGCGCCGCGCTGGCCCTGTGCACGGCGCTTGGCGCCGCCGCGGCGCACGCCGAGGCCGCCTACCCCGCGCGCCAGGTGCGGTTCGTGATCCCCTTCCCGCCGGGCGGCACGCTCGACATGCTGGGCCGCGACGTGGCGCAGAAACTAAGCGAGCAGACCGGCCAGAGCTTCGTGGTGGAAAACCGTTCGGGCGGCAACGGCATCATCGGCGCCGACGTCGTGGCCCGGTCGCCGGCCGACGGCTACACCCTGCTCTTTAACGCCTCGACCTTCACCACGGCGCCGATGACGATGAAGTCCGTGCCCTTCGACGTCGACAAGAATTTCGTGCCCGTCGCCATGGCCGGCAAGGCGCCACTGTCGGTCTCGGTCAAGAAGGACCTGCCGGTGTCCGACCTGGCCGGCCTGCTGGCCTATGCCAAGCAGAATCCGGGCAAACTGACCTTCGCCGTCGGCTCGATCGGATCGGCCGGTCACCTGGCCACCGAACTGCTCAAGCGCCAGGGCGGCCTGGACTACATGGTCATCCCGTACCGCGGCACCTCGCCCGCGCTGCAGGATCTGGTGGGCGGGCGCATCGACGGATTCATCGACCCGGTGCTGGGCGCCCTGTCGTACTACAAGGGCGGCATGCTGAAGATCCTCGCCGTCACCTCGGAAACGCGCCTGCCCAACCTGCCCGACGTGCCCACGGTGGGCGAAGTGCTGCCCGGCTACCAGTACTACAGCTGGTACGGCCTGTGGGCGCCGGCCGGCACCCCCGCGCCGATCGTCGAGAAGCTCAACGCCGAGGTCAACAAGGCCCTGTCCTCGGGCATGGAGGCCAAGTACGAACAGCTGGGCGTGACGATCACGCCTATCACCACGGCCGGGTTCACGCGTTTCCAGAAGGACGATATGGCGCGCTCGCGCAAAATCATCGAAGAAGGCCACATCCATGTCGACTGATCCCACCCCAGGCCACGCGGTCGTCACTGGCGCCACCGGCGGCATCGGCCAGGCGATCGTGCAGCGGCTGCTGGATGGCCGCTGGCGCGTGACCGGACTGGACCTCGGGCCGGCCGTGACGCGGCATCCCGCCTACCGGCATGTCACGGTCGACCTGTGTGACGACGCCGCCACCCATCGGGCCTTGCAGGGTCTGGACAATGCCACGGCCCTGGTGCATGCGGCCGGGCTGTTGCGGGTGGCGCCGCTGGCGCAATCGGAATCCGCCGATGGCGAACTGATGTGGAAACTGCACGTCGATGCCGCGGTCCGGTTGACCCGCGATCTGGCGCCGGCGATGGTCGCGCAAGGCGGCGGCCGCGTGGTGCTGGTCGGCAGCCGCGTGGCCCAGGGCATGCCCGGCCGCGGCCAATATGCCGCGTCCAAGGCGGCGCTGGTGGCGCTGGCGCGCAGTTGGGGCGCGGAACTGGCCGGCCAGGGCGTCACGGTGAACGTGGTGTCCCCGGCCGCCACGCAGACGGGCATGCTGGAAGACCCCGCCCGGGCCGTCAGTCCGGCCCGCATGCCCCCGATCGGCAGGCTGATACAGCCCGGCGAGATCGCGGCCCTGGTGGCGTTCCTGCTGTCCGCCGAGGCGGCCGCCATCACCGGTCAGGACATCGCCATCTGCGGCGGGGCTTCGTTGCCCCGCTGAACCCAGGTTCGCACGGCCGACCGTGCCCCGCGCGGTCGCGCCCTTGTGCGGCGGCGTCCCGACAGATGCGACAACCGCGCCGACGGCCTTCGCCGCCGGCCGCGCCCGGCTTCAGGCGGGCTTGCTCATCAACCGCTTCCAGCCTTCCAGGCCAAGCCGCTGCATTGTGTCGATGTTCTTCTCGTAGATCTCGGCGGCATCCGGGAAGGACTCGACCGCGCGGTCGATGCTGTCCTCGCGCAGCAGGTGCAGGATGGGATACGGCGACCGGTTGGTGTAGTTCTCGATATCGTCCGGCTGGGTGTCGGCGAACTGGAACTGCGGGTGGAACGTGGCCACCTGCAACTCCCCCACCAGGCGCATGCGCTTGAGCAGGCGGTCCGACAGGTCTTCGAAGTCGTTGAACTCCAGGAAATCGTCGAGCGCGTCGGGAATGATCAGCAGCGTGGTGTCGATCTTCTCCGGATCGGCCTCGGCCAGCAGGGCCAGTTCGTCCTGCAGGTCGGTCAGGACGCCTTCGGCGTCGGTGGCATCGCTGACGGCAAAGCGGATCTGGTCCTTGACCTGGACCGCTTTGGCGAACGGACAGAGATTCAGGCCGATCACGGCCTGGGTGAGCCAATGGCGGGTTTCGGCAACCACGTTGGCGTAGGCGTCGGAAGTGGAAATCATGGCGGGCAGTCCTGGCAAAACGCGAGTATAGGCGACCAGGTGGAAGGCGCCGCGACCGGGTTCACCGTGGGCCAACGCCCTGCCGCCACGCCTGGGATACAATCGATCGCAATGGGAATGGAGCTTCCCAAAACCGCCGATCCCTCGGCTGATGGCTCCTGCTGACCGGGCAACATGCCCGCAGCGGGTGCCGTCCAGACAAAACCCGCCGCGGCGGGTTTCTTGTTTTTCGGGCCGCGACCTCGTCGCCGGCCGCCCGCGCCTTCAACCGGCGCGGCCCGTGGACAAGCCCCAGGCTGTTGCTCTCCATCGTTTCACCTGGAGAGAAATCTTGAATCTATTGCTGGTTTTCATCGGTGGCGGCCTCGGCTCGGCCGCCCGCTACGGCATGAGCCTGGCCGCGTTGCGCCTGGGCTGGATCGCCTTCCCCTACGCCACCCTGGCCACCAACGTCATCGGCTGCTTCGTCATGGGGCTGATCACCGAACTGCTGGCGCTGAAGTTCTCGGTGTCGCAACCGACCCGGCTGTTCCTGACCACCGGCATCGTCGGCGGCTTCACCACCTTCTCGACCTTCGCGCTGGAAACGGCGCTGCATGTGGAACAGGGCCGCACCGGCCTGGCGCTGCTGTACGCCGGCCTGTCGCTCGGGCTGGGGCTGGCGGCGCTGTTCGGGGCGATGGCGCTGGTGCGGACGCTGTGATAGCGGTGGCCGGGGCGCCCTTGATGGTCGCGCTCGCCATCCACCCTCCGTCCGACATCGCCGGCGCCTGTGGCGCTGCACGCCGGGGCCGCGCTAAAGTGGCGCCACGACTACCACGAGAGCAACGGATGACCATCGCGCTCACCTATTTCGCCGACCACCTGTCCGACGAAGCGCTGGCGGCGCTGTTACGGCGACGCGAAGACTTCTACATCGAGAACATCGATGCCATGAATAGCCTGACGGCGCGCATGCAGGCGTTGCTGGCCGAACACGGCTTGCACAGCGTCGTGCGGCTCGCCCCCCTCAATGAATCTCCCGGCAGGCTGATCACCCACGTGTTTGTGGAAGCCGCTTTCCTGCTTGTCTGGCTGTGGCTGCTGCTGCAGTCGCTTGCCCGCTGCCTTTCACGCCGCCCCCGCGCGGACGTGATCCTGCGCGTGACCTCCAACGCTTCGCTCCACGTGGTCTTCCGCCCCTCGGCGCGCCCCACCGCCGCGACGCCATGAAAAAAGCCCGGCCAGGCCGGGCTCTCTTTCCTCCGCCAACGCCGATCAGGCCGCCGGCATCGCCGCCATGGTCTGCGCGACCGCGGCGGTCAGCTTCTTGCCGTAGGGCACGTGCAGGAATTCATTCGGGCCGTGGGCGTTGGACTTGGGGCCCAACACACCGCAGACCATGAACTGCGCCTTGGGGAAGCCCTTCTGCAGCATGCTCATCAGCGGAATGGTGCCGCCCTGGCCGATATAGCCGCAGGGCGCGCCATAGTATTGCTGCGAGGCGGCGTCCAGGGCCTGGGTCAGCCACGGCACGGAGGCCGGCGCGTTCCAGCCGGTGGCCGCGCCTTCGTTGGCCTTGAAGATGACCTTGGCGTTGTAGGGCGCGTCGGCTTCAAGCAGGGCCTTGATCTCTTCGGACGCGGCAACGGCGTCGACCAGCGGCGGCAGGCGCAGCGACAGCTTGAAGGCGGTGCGCGGACGCAGCACGTTGCCGGCGCTGGACAGCGGCGGCAGGCCTTCGGCGCCGGTCACCGACAGGGTCGGACGCCAGGTGCGGTTCAACAGCGCCTGTTCCGGCTCGGTGGTCATGGGCAGCACGAAGCCGCCGTCGGCGCCGCAGCTCCAGGGGAAACGGCGCCAGACTTCGTCGCCCAGGATGCGGGCGGTGGCGTGCACCTGTTCGATGCGGTCGGCGGGAATCTCGCAATGCAGGCTTTGCGGCAGCAGGCGGCCGGTGGCGCTGTCTTCCAGGCGGTCCAGCAGGTGGCGCAGGATGCGGAACGACGACGGCACCACGCCGCTGGAATCGCCCGAGTGCACGCCTTCGTCCAGCACCTGCACTTCCAGCGTGCCCGAGACCATGCCGCGCAGCGACGTGGTCATCCACAGCTGGTCGTAGTTGCCGGCGCCCGAATCCAGGCACACCACCAGCGCCACGTTGCCCAGGCGGTCGCGCAGCGCGTCGACGTAGGGCAGCAGGTCGTAGCTGCCGGATTCCTCACAGGTCTCGACGATGCCGACGCAGCGCGGGCGCGGGATGCCCTGCTTGTCCAGCGCCATGATGGCGGTGAGCGAGGCGTACACGGCGTAGCCGTCGTCGGCGCCGCCGCGGCCGTAGAGCTTGCCGTCTTCGTACTTGGGGGTCCAGGGGCCCAGGCCGGCGCGCCAGCCGGAGAATTCCGGCTGCTTGTCCAGGTGGCCGTACAGCAGCACGGTGTCGCCGTTATCGCTGCGGGTGGCGGGCGCGTCGAAGAAGATCACCGGCGTGCGGCCCGGCAGGCGCACCACTTCCAGTTTCAGGCCCGAGACCTTCTGGGCTTCGACCCACTGCGCCGCGTCGCGCACCACGCGCTCGATGAACGCGTTCTTTTCCCAGTCGGCGTCGAACGCCGGGCTCTTGGCCGGAATGGCGATGTAGTCGGTCAGCGCGGGGATGATCTCGTTGTCCCACTTGTCGTCCACAAAAGCCTGCAGAGCCTTCGGATCGAGGGTAGGAGGTAGTGCGTCGTCGGGGATGCGTGCGTTCATGGCGCGGGATCCTGTGGTCGGGAAGCGGAATAATCCGCCATTTTATGCCTGCCGGGCGCCGCCGGCATCTTTTGTCCCTGTTTGTCGCGCGGCGCCGGAAAAACGGTGCCGGCTGGCGCCGCCCTCCACCCTAGCGCGCCGCGTACGCCTCGATCCGGCTCCACACCTGCCGCGCCAGCGACTTGGCGTTGGCCACCGACTGGTACAGCCGGATCTCCATGTGGATGTCGTTGCGCGCGCTGTCGGCCCGCGCCAAGACGCCGGCGCGCAGGTCGGACTCGACCAGCGTGTGGGGCAGCCACGCCAGTCCGAAGCCCTGCCGCGCCATGGCATGCAGCGCGTCCGCCAGGTCCGACTCGTACATGGTCTGCAACCGCGCCGGCACGCACAGGCCGCGCAGGCGGTCGCGCAGGATGCGGCCCAGCGACATGCTGTCGGCGTACGCCAGGAACGGCACCGCCGGATCCGAGGCCAGCTTGGGCACGGCGTGGCGCGGATGGCGGCTGCCCGGCGCCAGCGGCGCGCTGACGGCCACCAGCTTGTCGGCGCCAACCCGGCGGCAGCGGTAGTCGGGATTGTCGATCTGCGCGTACAGCGGCTCGTGCGCGTGGCACAGCAGGAAGTCGACCTCGCCGTCGGCCAGCATGTCGATGCCGTAGTTGAGCGTGGTGGTCACCACCTTCAACTGGAACGGCTGCATGCCCTGCTGCACCTTGGCCATCAGCCCCGGCAGCACCGAATGCGCCAGCGTCTTGCCCGAGGCGATGGCGATGCGGCGGCTGCGTTCCAGCTCGGGCTTCTGCAGGCCCTGGCGCGTCTCGCGCAGGATGTCCAGCACGTCGATGGCAGCGGCCAGCATGCTGCGCCCGGCCGCGTTCAGCGTCGACACCTGGTGGCCGCGCTCGACCAGCGGCACGCCGGCCCAGTCCTCCAGCGCCTTGATGCGGCGCCCGAAGGCCGGATGCGTGACGTTGCGCGCCTCGGCCGCCTGGAACAGGTTGCGCGACTTCGACAACGCCACGAAGTCCTCCAGCCACTTGATGTCCATTTCGTCTCCGTTGTCCTTTCGTGGGGTTGTGCCGTATCGGCACAAGCGCTGCACATTCTGCACAAACCCAGCGTTTGTTACAACTAGTATTACGGCGTCCCCTGGAGATGCCGATGCCCGACGCCCCCGTTTTGCTGAAATCCCTGCGCAGCCACTTCCTGGGCGGCCGCGAGGCCGTGGCCAGCGGGCTGCCGGTGCTGCGCAGGCAGGTGGTGGGCAACGGCGCCGCGCGCGCCATCGACATGAACGGCAGCTACTGCGCCGGCCAGCTCTACGTGCAGGAATACCGCCTGGCCGAGCCGCGCCATCCGCATCCGGTGCTGCTGTGGCACGGCGGCGGCATGAGCGGCGCGCAATGGGAAAGCACTCCCGACGGCCGCCAGGGCTGGCTCTGGCGGCTGCTGCAATCCGGCTATGACGTATTCGTAGCCGACGCGCCCGAGCGCGGCCGCGCTTCCTGGGCGATGTACCCGCAGATCTACGACGCGGCGCCGATCTTCCGTTCCAAGGAAGAAGCCTGGCACCTGTTCCGCATCGGCCCGGCCAACGGCTACGCGCCCCGCGGCCAGCCGCGTCGCGCCCATCCGGGGCAGCAGTTCCCGGCCGACGCCTTCGACACCTTCGCCAAGCAGTTCGTGCCGCGCTGGCTGGCGCACGATGCCATGGCGCTGGACGCCTATCGCGAACTGCTCGACCTGGCCGGCCCCTGCATCGTCATCGGCCACAGCCAGGGCGGCGGCTACGCCACGCAACTGGCGCGCGAATGCCCCGGCCTGATCCGCGCGGTAGTGGCGGTGGAACCGACGGGCACGCCCGAACGCGTCGACGGCCCCCTGCCCCCCCAATTACTGGTGTGGGGCGACCACTTCGCCCAGCACGACACCTGGCAACGCTACCGCGCCCAGACCGACGCTTACTGGAACGCCCTGCGGCGGGCCGGCAGGCGCGCCGACGTGCTCGACCTGCCCGCCGCCGGCATCGCCGGCAATTCCCATTTCTGCATGCTGGACCGCAACAGCGACCGCATCGCCGAACTCATCGTCGACTGGCTCAACGGCCTCGACTAACCTTCGCCTGGAGACACCATGAAACTGACCAAAACCGCAATCGCCGTGGCGTTGCTGAGCGGCGCCTCGCTGATCGCCGGCCCGGCCTCGGCGCAGCAGGCCGACTACCCCAACAAGCCCGTGCGCCTGATCGTGCCGTTCGCCCCCGGCGGCACCGCCGACATCATCGGCCGCGTATTTGCGGCGCAGCTGGGCACCGAACTGGGCGCCACCGTGGTGGTCGAGAACAAGGCCGGCGCGGGCGGCTCGATCGGCACGCGCTTCGTGGCCGACGCCGCGCCCGACGGCTACGTACTGCTGCTGGCCTCGTCCAGCACCCACGGCACCAATCCGGCGGTCTACAAGAACCTGACCTACGACGCGGCGCAGGACTTCACCGCCATCACCCAGCTGGTGACCGTGCCGGGCGTGCTGAGCGTGACCAAGGACTTTCCCGCCGCCGACCTGAACGGCCTGATCGCCGCCGCCAAGGCCAACCCGGACAAGTACACCTACGCCTCGTCGGGCGCGGGCGGCCTGGGCAACCTGGCGATGGAACTGATGAAGTCGATGACGGGCGCCAAGCTCATGCACATCGCCTACCGTGGCGCCGGCCCGGCCTTCACCGACGTCATCAGCGGCCAGGTGTCGATGATCTGGGAGCCGGTGCCGGCCTCGCTGCCGTACATCAAGGGCGGCCAGATCCGTCCCATCGCCATTGCCGCCGACACCCGTTCGCCGGAACTGCCCGACACGCCGACCTTCAAGGAAGCCGGCCTGCCGCGCTACGAGGCCAACGCCTGGAACGGCCTGCTGGCGCCCAAGGGCCTGCCGGCCGACGTGACGCAGAAGCTGCACGACGCCTCGGTCAAGGCGCTGAACAATCCCGAGGTCAAGGCCAAGCTGGCCAGCCTGGGCGGCACGGTGGTGGCCGGCCCGTCCGAAGCGTTCAAGAACGTGATCGCCAGCGACGTGAAGAAGTGGAAGAACGTGGCGGCCGACGCCAGGATCCAGCTGGATCAGTAAACCACGCGCGCCACGGCGCCCGGTTCGCGGGCCGGCCATTCAGGCCGGCATTTTTTCATGCCGCCGCGGTGGCGGGAAAAGTGACCATCAGGCCCACGCCCCGGCCATTCAGGCCCGGCACGAAGGCCACCACGGCGCCGTGCCGCGCCGCGATCTGCGCCACCAGCGACAGGCCGATGCCGCTGCCGCCGCTGTTGGCGCCCGGAGCGCGATAAAAGCGGTCGAACACCCGCGCGCGTTCGGCCGGCGCGATGCCGGGACCATCGTCGGCCACCCGCAGCCAGGCCCCGCCCCGCTCGTGCGGCCCGCAGGCCACGGCGATCTGGCCGCCCTCGGGGGTGTAGCGCAACGCGTTGTCGAGCAGGTTGCGCACCAGCACGCCCAGCGTATCCATGCCGCCGCGCACCTCGCAGGCCTGGACGTCCAGCTGGATGCGTTGGCGCTTGCGCGCCGCGGCCGCCTCCCCGTCGCGCACCAGCAGGACCACCAGGGCGTCCAGCGACACGGTGTCGAGATCGGCGCCGGTTTCACTGACCGCGTCCATGCGCGCCTGGTCCAGCAATTGTTCGGCCAGGCGCGCCGTGCGCTGCGCCACCGCGCGCAACTGGGCGGCGGCGTCGGCGGCGGGCGTGTCGGCGATGCGCTGCGACAGCAGTTCGGTCTGCGCGCTGAGCGCGGCAAGCGGCGTGCGCAGTTCATGCGCGGCATCGGCCAGAAAGCGGCGCTCGTGGTCCATGGCGGCCTGAAGCCGGACCAGCAGGGCATTGATGGAGCGCACGAAGGGATGCAATTCCCCGGGCAGGCGGTCCAGCGGCAACGGCGCGAGGTCGAATGGCGTGCGCCGCTGGATCGCGTCACCGGCGCGATCGACCGGACGGAACGCCAGCCGCACCACGATCCAGGTTGATGCCGCCAGCAGCAGGAACAACGCCGACACGATGACCAGGCCGCGCTTGAAGGCGGCCACGGCTTCGGCGCGCCGGTCGCTGTCGGCGCGCGCCAGCTGCACCTGTACCTGGCCGGAAGCGTCGCTAAGCGAGTACACGCGCCAGGTGTCGTCGCCGATCACGCTGTCGCGAAAGCCGTCTTCGAAGTCCGGATTCAGCGGCTGGTCCGGCGCTTCGGGCGAACGCAGGGCCAGGCGCCGGTCGCCCTTGGACCAGATCTGCACCGTGGTCCGCTCGCCGCGGAAATGGCTGGACGGCGGCAGCTTGAAACGTTCGTCGGGCCGCTCCTCCAGCAGACTGCGGCGCAGCGACAGGATGGTCTGGTTGGCCGAGTCGACCAGGGACTGGTCGCGGATGCCGGTGCGCGCCTCGTTCATGGCGTGCTGCTGGCACATGAACACCGCGGCCCAGGTCAACAGCAGGGTCAGCAGCAGGGTGACGGTCAGGCGTTTGCGCAGCGTCTTCATGCCGCGTCCGCCGCCGCGATGCGATAACCCAGGCCGTGCACGGTGGCGACCAGATCGTCGCCGAGCTTGCGCCGGAGCTGGTGGACGTACACCGCCACGGTATTGCTTTCGATGGTGCCGCTGCCGCCGTAGACGGCCGCCTCCAGCTGTTCGCGGCTGACGGTCTGGCCGGCGCGTTCCATCAGCGCCAGCAGGGTGCGGTACTCGCTGGCGCTGAGCACCACTTCGGCGCCGGCCCGCGTCACCACGCGCCGCGCCGGATCCAGCTGCACGTCGCGGCAGCGCAGGACCGACACCACCGAATTGCTGCTGCGGCGCACCACGGCGCGCAGCCGCGCCAGCAGTTCGTCCAGCTGGAACGGCTTGACGATGTAGTCGTCGGCGCCGGCATCCAGGCCCTGCACCCGCTCGCTGAGGCGGTCGCGGGCAGTGATGATGAGCACCGGCGTGGCGTCGTAGCGCGCCCGCAGGTGTTTCAACACCGCCAGCCCGCTGCCGCCCGGCAGGCCCAGATCCAGCAGCACCGCGCCGTAGCCATGCTCGACCAGCGCCAGCCGGGCGGCGGGCACGTCGCGCACCCAATCGACGCGCAGGCCCGCGCCCACCATGCTGGATCGCAAGGCGTCTCCGAGCATGGCGTCATCTTCGACCAGCAGAACTTGCAAGAACGCTCCCAGACTGTCCATGGCGCGCCATTGTGGCGCCCTGGATTTAAAGAATTTTTAAAAGCCGGCTCCGACAATGGCGGCTCGTCGTGCCCCTGGCTCGCGCCAGGGCACCGGTTCACGAAAGAAAGGAAATTCCCCACAAATGAAGCTGGCTATGTTAGCAACTGGCGCCGCCCTGGCCTGCGCCGCAGGCACGGCGCAGGCCGAGCAATCTGGCACCAATTTCATCGGCCTGGGCGTCGGCTACGTGCCGGTGTACCAGGGCTCCAGCGAATACCGCGCCCTGCCGGTGCCGCTGATCAACTACCATTCCGGCAATTTCTTCATCTCGCCGCGCGCCGGCCTGCCGGCGATGGGCCTGCAGACCACGCTGGCGCCCGACTGGAAGGCCGGCGTGTTCGTCGGCATGGCGCTGGGCCGCGATTCCAGCGACGCCGACCGCACCAAGGGCCTGGACGACATCGATTTCCACGGCACCTATGGCGCCTTCGTCGAATGGGCGCCGGGTCCGTTTTCATTGGGCGCGGCATACCGCCAGGCGGCGCGCAGCGGCTACGGCGGCACGCTCGAACTGCGCGCCACCTATGCCGCCTGGCAGGACGGCGCCAACCGCGTCAACCTCGGCGCCAGCACGCAGTGGGCCAGCCACGACGACATGCAGACCTGGTATGGCGTCACGTCCTCGCAGGCCGCGCGCAGCCGCGAAGGGCTGTCGACCTACTCGCCGTCGTCCGGCTTCAAATCCGCCGCCCTGTTCGCCACCTGGTCGCATCGCATCGACGCCAGCTGGAGCACCGTCACCACCGTGGGCGTGAACACACTGCTGGGCGACGCCCGCGACAGCCCGCTGACCGAGCGCCGCGCCAACGTGTTCGGCAGCGTCGGGGTGGTCTACGCGTTCTGAACGAACGCGGTGGCGCCGGGAGCGGGATCGATGAAATTCACGCAAGACAGGGCGCAGGGCAGACACGGCCGCCTCGACCTGGAACAGCGCCGCATTCCGGCCGACGCGGGCCCGGCCCGCGCATGCTGGCGCGGGTCCCCGCGCGACGGGCCGGCGGGCCAGGCCGCCCCGCTGCGCGTGCGCTTGCCGGACGCCAGCGTGCGGCATGCGCTGGCCCCCGCGCTGGAGGCCTTCGCCGAACGCCATCCGGACCTGGCCATGCAACTGGACCCGCCCGGCGGCGCGGACGCGGCGCCGCAGCCCTGCGATATCTCGATCGGTCTGGAACCGCCGGCGGACCCGGCATGGATGGCGCACCGGCTGGGCGCCTTGCGCGCCAGCCTGTACGCGGCGCCCGGTTATCTGGCGCGACGGCCCGCGCCCGAGCATCCCGCCGACCTGGCGATGCACGACTGCATCGGCCTGCACGTCGGCGCGCATCGCGCCCATGACACACGACCCGCCCGCTGGCGCCTGTGGTGCGGCCCCGAGCGCGTCGTGGTCCTGGCGCGCGAGCGCTATGGCGTCGACACGCCCGCCATGGCGCTGCAACTGGCCGCCCGCGGCGTCGGCATCGCCGCGCTGCACGCGCTGGGCGCGGCCGTCTGGCGGGGCGCGGGGCTGGTGCCGGTGCTGCCGCGATGGGAACTGGAGCCGGTCACCCTATACGCCTTGACGGGTTCCCGGCGCCTGCCGGCGCGAGCCCATGCCCTGATCGACTGGCTGGCGCGGACGCTGGCCTGAAGGCGCCCGCGCCGGCGCCTCGAAGATGCCGCGTCAGGCGCCCAGCAATGCCGGTTCGCCCGCGCGGCCCAGGGCAGCGGCCTCGGCGTCGATCACGCGGCCGGTCTGCAGCTTGAACACCGCCACCGCGTCACGCAGGCGTTGCGCCTGGGTCTCCAGCGACGCCGCCGACGCGGCCGCCTGCTCGACCAGCGCGGCGTTCTGCTGCGTCACGCTGTCCATCTGCGAGACCGCCTGGTTGACCTGCTGGATACCCTGCGACTGCTCTTCCGAGGCGCTGGAGATCTCGTTGATGATGTCGGTCACGCGGCGCACCGACACCACGATCTCCTGCATCGTCGCCCCGGCCGCTTCGACCTGGTCGGAACCAATGGACACCTTCTGCACCGAATCGTCGATCAGGCCCTTGATCTCCTTGGCGGCCTGGCCGCTGCGCTGCGCCAGCGCGCGCACTTCGCTGGCCACCACCGCGAAACCCTTGCCCTGCTCGCCGGCGCGGGCCGCCTCGACCGCGGCGTTGAGCGCCAGGATGTTGGTCTGGAAGGCGATGCCGTCAATCACGCCGACGATGTCGGCGATGCGGTTGGAGCTGTCGGCGATGGCGCGCATGGTGCCCACCACGTCACCCACCGCCTGGCCGCCGCGGGTGGCCACGTCGGAAGCCGCGCTGGCCAGTTGCGAGGCGCTGCGCGAGCTGTCGGCGTTGTTCTTCACGGTGGATGACAGTTCATCCATGCTAGCGGCGGTTTCCTCCAGCGAGGCGGCCTGCTGTTCGGTGCGCGAGGACAGGTCGATGTTGCCGGCCGCGATCTCGCGCGAGCCGGTGTGGATCTCTTCCACGCCCTGGCGCACGGCGGCCACGGTGCGCGCCAGGCTGTCCTGCATGCGCTTGACGGCGGCGTAGAGCACGCCGATTTCATTGTTGCCGCGCTGCTCGATGCGGTTGGTCAGGTCGCCGCCGGCGATGCGGTCGAACAGGCGGCCGGCGTCATGCAACGGGCGGAACACCGAGCGGGCAAAGACCGCGTACAGCCCCACCACCAGCACGGCCACCACCACCAGCAGGCCGATCAGGAAGGCGATGGCGCCATTGATGCGGGTGTTGGCCTCGCGCGCCACGCGTTGGCCGACTTCGTCGGCGTAGTCCACGTACTTCTGGATCGCCTGGGTGAAGGTGATGCCCAGCGGCGTCACCTTCTCCAGGTTCAGGCGGCTGGCATCCTGGGCCTTGCCGGCGCGGATGGCGGCGATCATCGGCACGATGGCGTCGCGCTGGTAGACGTCATAGGCGGCCAGCGCATCATCGAACAGGGGTTTGCCCACGGGCGAGGTCTCGGGATTCTGGCGCGCGCTCTGGATCAGGTCGGCGGCCTTCTTGGTGTAGCCGTCCAGGCGCTGCATGCTGGCCAGGTTGTCGATGCTCTTGCCTTCCAGCAAGGTGGTCTGGGCAGCCAGCAGCACCAGGCGGGCGCGCAGCAGCTCGGAACCGGCGTCGTCCACGGCGTTGGCGCGCACCAGGTTGGTATCCAGCATCACCTCGATCGAGGTGCGGTTGGAGGTCAGTTGCTGGTAGACGGCGATGCCGGTGACCAGGAAAAGGGCGAAAAAAACACAGAGCGCGGTCGTCAGGACGGCGCGGATACTCAGATTCTTGAACATGGGGAGGGCCACTCGGGGGTTGCGGAGGGCAGCCTTGGGCGGCTGTCGAAGTGTTTACGGCTTATTGCAATGAAAAGTTAAATATCTCATTGGGTTACATCGACAACGCGCAATTTCCGACTTGTCCAACAGAATTAACAACGATTATCATTTCCAGTCTTTGAACCCCGCGAGAGAAGGACTTCCATCGTGACGGCGGCCAACCAGCCCACGGCGCACCCCTCCCTGAGCGCGCTTTACCGCGACCACCACGGCTGGCTGGCCGGCTGGTTGCGGCGACGGCTGGGCAGCGCGCACGACGCCGCCGACCTGTCGCACGACACCTACGAACGCCTGATGGTGTCCGGCCGCCTGCCCGAGGCCGGCCAGGCGCGCGCCTTCCTGACCCAGATCGCCAAGGGCCTGGTGATCGACCTGTTCCGCCGCCGCACCCTCGAAACCGCCTATCTCGAAGCGCTGGCGCAACTGCCCGAACCGCACATGCCGTCTGCCGAGGCCCGCGCGCTGGCGCTGGAAACGTTGATGGCGGTGGACGCCGCGCTCGACGCCCTGCCCGCCCGCGCGCGCCAGGTCTTCATCCTGTCCCGCTTCGAGGGCCTGACCTATTCCGAGATCGCCGCGCAGCTGGGCGTCTCTGTGGCGCTGGTGCGCAAGCACATGCTGCGCGCCGCCCAGGCCTGCCTGGCGGCGCTATGAGCGCCGGCGCAGCGGGCATCCCCGAACCGATCCTGGCCCAGGGCCTGGAGTGGCTGGTGGTCATGTGGTCGGGCGAAGCCACCGCCGACGAGCGCGCCGCCTGGCAGCGCTGGCGCAACGCCCATCCCGATCACGAACGCGCCTGGCAGCAGGTGCAGCGGCTGGACGCGCGCCTGCTGGGCGTGTCGCCCGAAGCCTCGGCCCGGGCGCTGGCGTCGTCCGGGCGCCAGGCCGGCCGCCGCAAGGCGCTGCGCCTGATGGGCTTTGGCCTGTTGGGCGCCGGCGCCGCCGGCCTCGCGGCCGGCCGCCTGCCTTGGGCCGCCTATGCCGCCGATTACCGCACCGCCGTCGGCGAACGGCGCGAGGTGCTGCTGGAAGACGGCACCCGCTTCACCCTGAACAGCGACAGCGCCGTCGACGTGCAATACAGCGCCGGCGCGCGCCGCCTGGTGCTGCGCCGTGGCGAACTGTACGTGGCCACCGGCCACGGCGCGCTGGCCGCCGGCCGCCCCTTCTCGGTCGCCACGGAATACGGCAGCGTGCTGGCGCTGGGCACGCGCTACAGCGTCGAGATCCAGCGCGACCGCATGCGGGTCGGCGTGTACGAAGGCGCGGTCGAGATCCAGCCGCGACAAGGCGCCGCGCTGCGATTGCAGGCCGGCCAGGCCGCCGGCTTCACCGCGGATACGGCCGCGCTGCTGCCGGCCGCCTCCGCCGCCGCGCCCGCCTGGCTGCGGGGCCAACTGGTGGCCGACCGCCTGCGGCTAGCCGACTTCCTCGACCAGGTGGAGCGCTACCGCCACGGCGTGATCCGCTGCGACCCGCGCGTGGCCGACCTGATCGTCTCGGGGGTCTATCCGCTGGCCGACACCGACCGCATCCTGGCATCGCTGGCGGCCGCGCTGCCGTTGCGGGTGTCGCGCTACACCGGCTACTGGGTGGTGGTGGAACCTAAAAATCCGGGCCAACCGTAGCACTTTTTCGTTCTCGTTCGGGAACCCTGCATAACCGCAGTATTCACGCCCGCAACGAGGATCCTTTTTCATGTCTGTCCGCACTCCCCTGAACGCCGCCCGCGGCACCCTGGCGCTGGCCTTGGCAGCCCTGGCGCTGGCCGCGCCGCCCGCCGCCCTTGCCGCCGACGCGCCGGCCCGCCCGGGCCCGGCCGCCGTCCGCTACGACATTCCGGCCGGTTCGCTCGACCAAGTGCTCAACGCCTACGCCCAGCAGGCCGGCGTGATGATCGCCATCGACGGCGCCCTGACCGCAGGCCGGCGCAGTGCCGGCCTGCGCGGCGCCTATGGGCTGCGCGACGGTTTCGCCGCCATCCTGGCCGGCAGCGGCCTGGCGGCCCAAGCGCAAGGTGGCGGCTACGTGCTGCGCCGGCTGCCGGCCGGCGCCGGCGGCGTCGCCACGCTGGAACCGGTGACGGTCAGCGCCGGCGGCGTGGCGCCCGACAGCTACGTGGCCGAGGCCAGCCGCGCCGGCACCAAGACCGACACGCCGATCCTGGAGGTGCCGCAGTCGATCTCGGTGGTGACGCGCGCGCAGATGGAGGCGCAGAACGCGCAGAGCGTGACCGAGGTGCTGCGCTACGTGCCCGGCGTGGCGGTGGAAACCTACGGCGTCGATCCCAAGGGCTTTGACTGGGTCATGCTGCGCGGCTTCAATGCCCAGGCCACCAGCGACTACAAGGACGGCCTGCGCCAGATCACGTCGGGCTACACGCTGTTCCGCAGCGAGCCCTACGCACTGGAACGCATCGAGGTGCTGCGCGGCCCGTCGTCGGTGCTGTACGGCCAGGGCGATGCCGGCGGCGTCATCAACCGCGTCAGCAAGCTGCCGTCCGCCACGCCGCAATACGAGGCCGAACTGGAGTACGGCAGCTTCCAGCGCAAGCAGGCCGCGGTCGACCTGACCGGCCCGGCCACCGAAGACGGCACGCTGCTGTACCGCGTGATCGGAGTGGCGCGCGACGCCAACACCCAGTTCACCTACCCCAACGGCGACCGCATCGCCGACGACCGCCTGTTCCTGGCGCCGTCGCTGACCTGGGCGCCGTCTGCCGCCACCCGCTTCACGCTGCAGACCGAGTACCTGCACGACCGCTCCGGCGGCACCATCGGCACCGTCACCATCAACGGCAAGCCGACCGACCTGCGCAACGGCGATCCGGACTTCAACCGCTACACGCAGAAACAGAAGAGCATCGGCTACCTGTTCGAGCACCGCTTCAACGACACCTTGCAGGTTCGCCAGAACCTGCGCTACGGCCAGGTCGACGCGCTGCTGGACAACATCCTGCTGTCGGGCATCGGTCCGGCGGGCCTGACCCGCACCGCGCGCCGCTACGACGAAAGCATGACCGCGCTGGCGCTGGACAACCAGGCGCAGCTGGATTTCAACACCGGCCCGCTGGCCCACACGCTGCTGCTGGGACTGGACTTCAACCGCAGCAGCGCCGACGTCTCGCGCACCTACGGCCCCGCCCCCAGCCTGAATCCCTACGACCCGGTGTATGGCGTGCCCGTGCCCACGCCCACCACGCCGATGGCCAACTATCTGGAAACCACCCACCAGACCGGCTTGTACGTTCAGGACCAGGTGCGCTTGGCCGAACGCTGGGTGCTGACGCTGGGCGGCCGCTACGACTGGTACCGCCAGAAGAACGAGAACCGCCTGCTGGGCAACACCGCCGACCAGGACGGCTCGCGCTTCAGCGGCCGCGCCGGCCTGAACTACGTCATGCCCAATGGTCTCGCGCCCTACGTCAGCTACGCGCAGTCGTTCCTGCCCAACACCGGCGTGACCGCGCCGGCCAACGGCAGCGCCGCCTTCGCGCCGTCGCGCGGCCGCCAGTGGGAAGGCGGCATCAAGTTCCAGCCACCAGGCTCGAACGCGCTGTACACGCTGGCCGTGTTCGACATCAAGAAGAGCAACGTGCTGACCAATGACCTGCAGAACCCGGGCTTCCAGGTGGCCTCGGGCGAGGTGCAGTCGCGCGGCGTGGAACTGGAAGGCAAGTTCAGCCTGGGCGACGGCTGGGACTTCACCGGCTCGTACACCTACGTGCGCGCCCGCATCAGCCGCGCCAACGACGCCACCCAGGGCAAGCGCCCGGCGGTGGTGCCCGAGCACAGCGCCTCGGGCTGGCTCAACTACACCGTGCGCAACGCCGCGCTGGCCGGCCTGAGCCTGGGCGTGGGCGCGCGCTACGTCGGCTCGACCTATGGCGACAACGCCAACACGCTGAAGATCGACAGCCACACCCTGATCGACGCCGGCGTGTCGTACGCGGTGGACAAGCACCTGACGCTGTCGGTCAACGCCACCAACCTGTTCGACAAGGAGTACCTGGCGACGTGCTCGGACCTGACCGACTGCTACCCGGGCAGCCGGCGCAGCGTGATCGGGCGGGTGAAGTACCGCTTCTGAAAACGGCGCGCATGAAAAAAGCCCCACCGGTTTTCCGGTGGGGCTTTTTGCGTCAGGCCGCCCCCTCGGGGGCAGCTAGCGCGAAGCGCGCGGCGCGGAGGCCCCTTCTATTTCAGCCAGGCGCGCGCATTGCGGAAGATGCGCATCCACGGGCTGAACTGGCCGCCGCTGTCGGCGTTGCCCCACTTCTCGGGCGCCCACGACATCATGACGTTGCGGGTCACGCGTTCCGGGTGCGGCATCATCACGGTGAAGCGGCCGTCGGCGGTGGTGACGGAGGTCAGGCCGCCCGGGCTGCCGTTCGGGTTGAACGGATAGGCCTCGGTGGCGTTGCCGCGGTTGTCGATGTAGCGCGCCGCCGCCAGCACGCGGCCGGCGTCGCCCTGCTGCGAGAAGTCGGCGTAGCCTTCGCCGTGCGCCACCGCGACCGGGATGCGCGCGCCTTCCATGCCGGCAAAGAAGATCGACGGCGACTTGGCCAGCTCGACCATCGACAGGCGCGCCTCGTATTTTTCGGACAGGTTGCGGGTGAAGCGCGGCCAGTGCTCGGCGCCCGGGATCATCGGCGCCAGCGCGGCCATCATCTGGCAGCCGTTGCACACGCCCAGCGCGAAGGTGTCGGAGCGAGCGAAGTACGCCGCGAACTGATCCGACAGCTTGCCGTTGAAGCGGATGGTGCGGGCCCAGCCCTCGCCGGCGCCCAGCACGTCGCCGTAGCTGAAGCCGCCCACGGCCACCAGGCCCTGCACCTGCGCCAGGTCGACGCGGCCCGCCAGCAGGTCGGTCATGTGCACGTCGACCGCGTCAAAGCCCGCGGTGTCGAAGGCCCAGCCCATTTCCACCTGGCTGTTGCAGCCCTGCTCGCGCAGGATCGCCACGCGCGGGCGCTTGCCGCTGTTGATGAACGGCGCGGCCACGTCTTCCTGCGGGTCGAAGGCCACGTTGGGGCTCATGCCCGGGTCCTGCGTGTCGTTCCAGACGTCCAGCTCGGCCTGGGCGCAGGCCGGGTTGTCGCGGCGCGCCATGATGCGGTAGGAGACTTCGCTCCAGGCGCGGCCGAGGTCGGCGCGCGGCTGGCCCCAGACCTTCTTGCCGTCGCGGTAGAACTCGACCTCGTCGCCGCCGTTCAGGCCGCCGATGACGTGCGAGTGGGCCGACAGGCCGGCGCCGCGCAGCACCTGCATGACGGCGTCGCGCTGGGCGGCCGGCACCTGGATGACGGCGCCGGCTTCTTCCGCGAACAGCGCCTTGAGCGTCAGTTCGTCGCGCTGCACCGCCACCTGTTCCGGACGGATCTTGTAGTCGCCCCAATCGGCCGATTGCGGGTCGAAGGTCAGCATGTCCAGGTTGACCGAGATGCCGGTGCGGCCGGCGAAGGCCATTTCCACCAGCGTGGCGAACAGGCCGCCGTCGGAGCGGTCGTGGTAGGCCAGGATGGTGCCGGCTTCGGCCAGCGTGCGGATGGTGACGAAGAAGGCGCGCAGGGCTTCGGGCGAGTCGATGTCCGGCACGGTCTCGCCGACCTGGTTGTAGGTCTGCGCCAGGATCGAGCCGCCCATGCGGTGCAGGCCGCGGCCCAGGTCGATCAGGATCAGCACGCTGTCGCCGGCGTCGGTGCGCAGCTGCGGCGTGAGGCTGGCGCGCACGTCGCCGACCGGCGCGAAGGCCGTGACGATCAGCGACACCGGCGCCACCACCTGACGCTGCTCGCCGTCCTGTTCCCAGGAGGTCTTCATGGACAGCGAATCCTTGCCCACCGGGATCGACAGGCCGGCGGCCTGGCACAGCTCGCTGACGGCCGACACGGTGTCGTACAGCGCGGCGTCCTGGCCGTCGACGCCGCAGGCGGCCATCCAGTTGGCGGACAGCTTGATGTCTTCCAGGCGCGCCACGTCGGCGGCGGCCAGGTTGGTCAGGGCCTCGGCCACGGCCATGCGGCCGGAGGCCGGCGCGTTCAGCATGGCGATGGGCGTGCGTTCGCCCATGGCCATGGCTTCGCCGCGGAAACCCTGGTAGTCGGCCAGGGTGACGGCGCAGTCGGCCACCGGCACCTGCCACGGGCCGACCATCTGGTCGCGGCTGGAGAGGCCGCCGACGGTGCGGTCGCCGATGGTGATGAGGAACGACTTGTTGGCCACCGTGGGGTGGCGCAGCACGCGGTAGGCGGCTTCGGTCAGGTCGATGCCGGCCAGGTCCAGCGGCTCGGACACGCCCGGCAGGCGGCGCACGTCGCGCGTCATGCGCGGCGGCTTGCCCAGGATGACGTCGATCGGCACGTCGACCGGACGCACCTCGGCCTCGCCCTGCGGACGGATCGTGTCCAGGCCGGGCAGGCCTTCGCCGTCAACCACGCGCAGCTGGCGCTCCTCGGTGGCCACGCCCACCACCGCGTAGGGGCAGCGTTCGCGGCGGGCGATGGCGTCAAAGCGCTCCAGGTCCTTGGGCAGGATCGACAGGACGTAGCGTTCCTGCGATTCATTGCTCCAGATCTCGGCGGGCGACAGGCCGGATTCTTCCAGCGGCACGCGCTTCAGATCGAAGATGGCGCCGCGGCCGGCGTCGTTGACCAGTTCCGGGAAAGCGTTGGACAGGCCGCCCGCGCCGACGTCGTGGATGGCGATGATGGGGTTGTTCTCGGCCTGCTGCCAGCAGCGGTCGATCACTTCCTGGGCGCGGCGCTCCAGTTCGGGGTTGCCGCGCTGGACCGAATCGAAATCCAGTTCGGCCGAGTTGCTGCCCATGCTGATGCTGGAGGCGGCGCCGCCGCCCATGCCGATGCGGAAACCCGGGCCGCCCAGCTGGATCAGCAGCGCGCCGGGAGGGATCTCGTTCTTGTGGGTCAGGCCGGCGTCGATGCTGCCCAGGCCGCCCGCGATCATGATGGGCTTGTGGTAGCCCCAGCGGGTGCCGCCGGCGGTCTGCTCGAACGAACGGAAATAGCCCAGCAGGTTGGGACGGCCGAATTCGTTGTTGAAGGCGGCGCCGCCGATAGGGCCGTCGATCATGATGGACAGCGGCGAGGCGATGCGGTCCGGCAGGCCGTGGTGGTCGGCTTCCCAGGGCTGCGTGGCGTCGTCGAAGCGCAGGTGCGAGACGGTGAAGCCGGTCAGGCCGGCCTTGGGCTTGGAGCCGCGGCCGGTGGCGCCTTCGTCGCGGATTTCGCCGCCGGCGCCGGTCGAGGCGCCGGGGAACGGCGCGATCGCGGTCGGGTGGTTGTGCGTCTCGACCTTCATCAGGGTATGCACGGTGGTGTCGCGGCGGATGTACCTGGCGCCGTCGACGCCCTCACCGGTCACGCCCGGCACGCCGGCCTGGAAGCGCTGCGCCGGGCCGCCGGCCATGATGGCGGCGTTGTCCGAGTAGGCGACCACGGTGCCTTCCGGCTGCGCCTTGTGGGTGGCGCGGATCATGCCGAACAGCGTGTTGGGCTGCTCCTGGCCGTCGATCACCCACTGGGCGTTGAAGATCTTGTGGCGGCAGTGTTCGCTGTTGGCCTGCGCGAACATCATCAGTTCGACGTCGGTGGGATCGCGGCCCAGGTCGCTGAACGACTGGGCCAGGTATTCGATCTCGTCATCGGACAGGGCCAGGCCCAGGGTGCTGTTGGCCTCGACCAGGGCGGCGGCGCCGCGCGCCTGCACGTCGACCGTGCGCATCGGCTTGCCGGCCAGCGGCTGGAACAGCGCCTGGCCGTCGAAGCTGGCGTCGACCACGGTTTCGGTCATGCGGTCGTGCAGGCAGTCGGCCGCGCGCGCCAGCATGTCGGCGTCGAACGTCTTGCTGCCCAGCAGGCCGCGTTCGGGCGTGATGACATAGCGCACGCCGCGTTCGATGCGGTGCACGGCCGACAGGCCACAGTTGTGGGCGATGTCGGTGGCCTTGCTGGCCCACGGCGAGATCGTGCCCAGGCGCGGGATCACCAGCAGCGCCAGGCTCTTGGCCGGCGCTTCGCCGGTGGCGGGCGTGCCGTAATCCAGCAGTTGGGTCAGTTGCTGCTGCTGTTCGGCCGTCAGGGCGGCGTCGGTGCTGACGAAGTGCTCGTAGCGGGCGGAAATGTCGGCCACGGGCAGGCCGGCTTCCTTCAATTGCGCCAGCAGGCGGTCACGACGAAAGGAGGACAGGACGGAGGAACCAGGCAGATGCTGAACAAGGGACACGATGCGGGCGCCGTATAAGGAAGGGAGCAAAACAAGGATTTTACCCCGCTTGGCGGGTTTTCCCGGACGGAAGGACAGCCATGTCCCGATCCGGCCCGAATTCGTCCGGCTTTGGCCATTGTTACAAAAGAATTCCGCGACGCAACGGCCGGCCTGCTGCACAGCAATATCCCCACCAAATCCCTGTCCGCATCGCGGGTTATGGCGTGTGCCCGCCCCGCGCCGGCGGCCGCGGTATTGCGACGCACCATGTTGCGGCCATACCGCAGCGCGGGAAAACACGAACACCCCTGCCCTTGCCCCGACGGTAGGATGCAGCGACCCCATACCAAGAAAGCGCCCGCCGCGCTGGCCGTTGCCTCACATGTCACGCCCCGAAGCCCCCGCCGAGCCTGTCGAACCGATCATCCCCGCCGAAGCAGACCCCGCCGTGAAAGTGCCGCTGGCCATCGAGGACTGGCTGGCCGTGATCCTGCTGGCGGCGCTGGCCATCATCACCTTCCTGAACGTGCTGGTGCGCTACTTCACCGACCAGTCGTTCGCCTGGACCGAGGAAATCTCGGTGTTCCTGCTGATCGTGCTGACCATGGCCGGCGGCAGCGTGGCCTTCGTGCGCAACCACCACATCCGCATCGAGATCCTGGCCGACAACGGCTCGCCGCGGCGCCAGCGCATCATGGCGCTGATCGCCAACTTCTGCGTGCTGGCGTTCTTCGTGCTGCTGACGGTGCTGTCGATCAAGCTGGTGTCCGACGAATTCGTCTATGAGGAAACCTCGCCCGCCATCGGCGTGCCGACCTGGTGGTATTCGATCTGGCTGCCGGTGATGGCCGCCGCCATCTCGCTGCGCACGCTGGGCACGCTGCGGCGGCTGTGGCGGGCGCCGCTGCCCAAGGCCGACGGGGGCCAGGCATGATCGCCGGCATCCTGTTCGCCGTCTTCATCGCGCTGATGCTGATCGGCGTGCCGGTCGGCGTGGCGCTGGGCATCGGCGGCACCGTGGCCATCGTGCTGTCCAACCTGGACACGCCCTGGTATGGCCTGCTGACCGTGCCGCAGAATTTCTACGCCGGGCTGGCCAAGTACCCGCTGCTGGCGATTCCCATGTTCGTGCTGGTCGGCTCCATCTTCGACCGCTCCGGCGTGGCCAAGCGGCTGGTGGATTTCGCCATCGCCATCGTCGGCCGCGGCCCCGGCATGCTGCCGCTGGTGTCGATCGCCGTGGCCATGTTCCTGGGCGGCATCTCGGGCTCCGGCCCGGCCTGCGCCGCCGCGGTGGGCGCGGTGATGATCGCGGCCATGTCGCGCGCCGGCTATCCGGGCGCGTTTTCGGCCTCGGTGGTGGCGGCGGGCGCAGCCACCGACATCCTCATCCCGCCCTCGGTGGCCTTCATCATCTATTCGGTGCTGGTGCCCGAGGCCTCGGTGCCGGCGCTGTTCGCCGCCGGCATGGTGCCCGGCATCCTGGCCGGCCTGGCGCTGATCGTGCCGGCCGTGTGGCTGTCGCGCAAGCACAAGATGGGCATGCTGGAAGCGCACCTGCCGCGTCCGCCGTTCTGGCGCAGCCTGCGCGAGGCCTCGTGGGGCCTGGCCGCGCCGGTGCTGATCCTGGGCGGCATGCGCATGGGCTGGTTCACGCCCACCGAGGCGGCCGTGGTGGCGGTGTTCTACGGCCTGTTCGTGGGCATGTGCATCCACCGCACGATCAAGCTGCGCGACCTGTACGTGATCCTGCGCGAGGCGGCCGAGCTGTCGGCCGTGATCATGCTGGTGGTGACGCTGGCCGGCATCTTCGCCTGGGCCCTGTCCACGCTCAGCGTGATCGACCCGATCACCCACGCCATCGTCAATTCCGGGCTGGGCGAATGGGGCGTGCTGGCGCTGCTGATCCTGCTGCTGATGACGGTCGGCATGTTCCTGGACGGCATCTCCATCTTCCTGATCTTCGTGCCGCTGCTGATGCCGATCGCCAAGGCCTACAACTGGGATCCGGTGTGGTTCGGCGTGATCCTGACGCTGAAGGTGGCGCTGGGCCAGTTCACCCCGCCGCTGGCGGTCAACCTGATGGTGTCGTGCCGCATCGCGCGCGTGCCGATGGAATCGACCGTGCGCTGGGTGGTGTGGCTGCTGGGCGCGATGTTCCTGGTGCTGGTGGCGGTGCTGGTGTTCCCGCAGCTGGCGCTGTGGCTGCCGCACAAGCTGGGCTATTGAGGGAACCGGACGGGGGATCTGGACGCCACCGCCCGGCATGCATTCATGACAACAACAGACAGACCCGCAAAGAGAGGAGACGCAACATGAATTTCCGCAAGCTGATCGGCGCCACGCTGTGCGCCGCCGCAGTCGCCGCCATTCCCGCGGCCGCGCAGGCGCAGAACTACAAGCCCGAGT
This sequence comes from Achromobacter sp. CSND-B12, assembly GCF_052906545.1. Classification (NCBI taxonomy): domain Bacteria; kingdom Pseudomonadati; phylum Pseudomonadota; class Betaproteobacteria; order Burkholderiales; family Alcaligenaceae; genus Achromobacter; species Achromobacter sp. CSND-B12. The sequence goes on from NZ_JBREGJ010000001.1 coordinate 364,897, forward strand.
ACAAGCTCTCCATCGTCGTCGGCACCACCTTCCCGTGGGGCCAGGGCGCCGAGATCTGGTCGAACCTGGTGCGCGAGCGCACCCAGGGCCGCATCAACATCAAGGTCTACCCCGGAACCTCGCTGGTGCAGGGCGACCAGACCCGCGAATTCACCGCCATCCGCCAGGGCGTGATCGACATGGCCGTCGGCTCGACCATCAACTGGTCGCCGCAGGTCAAGCAGCTCAACCTGTTCTCGCTGCCCTTCCTGATGCCCGACTACGCCGCCATCGATGCGCTGGTGCAGGGCGACGTGGGCAAGGAGATGTTCAAGCTGATCGAGAAGGCCGGCGTGGTGCCGCTGGCCTGGGGCGAAAACGGCTACCGCCAGCTCAGCAACTCCAAGCGCGAGATCAAGCGGCCCGAGGACATGAAGGGCATGAAGCTGCGCGTGGTCGGCTCGCCGCTGTACATCGACACGTTCACCGCGCTGGGCGCCAACCCGACCCAGATGAGCTGGGCCGACGCCCAGCCGGCGCTGGCCAGCGGCGCGGTCGACGGCCAGGAGAACCCGCTGTCGATCTACACCGGCTCCAAGCTCTACACCGTCGGCCAGAAGTACCTGACGCTGTGGAACTACGTGGCCGATCCGCTGATCTTCGTGGTCAACCGCGAGGTGTGGAATTCGTGGTCGGAAAAGGACCGCGACATCGTGCGCCAGGCCGCGCTGGACGCCGGCAAGCAGCAGATCGTGATCGCGCGCAAGGGCGTCACGCCGGAAGATCCGTCCTTGCTCAAGGAGATCGAGGGCCATGGCGTCACCGTGACCTCGCTCAGCCAGGCCGAGCACGACGCCTTCGCCAAGGTCACCCAGCCCGTCTACGACAAGTGGAAGAAGCAGATTGGCGAGGACCTGGTCAATCTGGCCGAGAAGTCGGTCGCCGCGCGCAAGAAATAATCCGGCCAGGACACGACACCGAACAAGCAGCAAGCCCCAGGGGAACGGCGGCGCGAGCCGCCAACCGAGGCAGGGACGTCAGATCCCGCCCACCAAAAGACGGGCGCCGGCCACAAGCCGGCGCCCGTCACCTTTTGGAGGGTCCGTTTCGGCGGCGGCGCCGCAACGCCCCGTGGCGCCGTCCTACTCCGGGTAGCGCACTTCCAGAATGTCCAGCTCCTCGATCCCGCCCGGCGTGCGCAGCACCACCGTGTCGCCCTCCCGCGCCTTGATCAGCGCCCGCGCCACCGGCGAGATCCAGCTGATCTTGCCGGCCAGCGGCTCGGCCTCGTCCACGCCGACGATGGTGACGGTGTGCTCCTCGCCGGCCTTGTCGGAATACAGCACCGTGGCGCCGAAGAAGACCTGGTCGCGGTTCGGCTGGGCGGCCGGGTCGACCACCTCGGCGATGTCCAGGCGCTTGGTCAGGAAACGCATGCGGCGATCGATCTCGCGCAGGCGCTTCTTGCCGTAGAGATAGTCGCCGTTCTCGGAACGGTCGCCGTTGGACGCCGCCCACGACACCACCTGCACCACCGCCGGGCGCTCCACGTTCATCAGGTGTGTCAGCTCGCCGCGCAGGCGCTCGTAGCCTTCGGGCGTCATGTAGTTCTTGGTGCCGGCCGGCAAGGCCTGGGCCTGCGGCAGGTCATCGTCGTCCTCGTTGTCGGATTCTTTGACAAATGCTTTGTTCATGGCGGGCAGCGCGCTCGGCGCGCGATCAAATCAGTTCAAAGGCGGCATGGACGCGCCATGCCAGGAGCCGGGCGGCGGCGCGCCGCCCGCGCTAGAACCAGTCGTGCCAGACCGGCTTCAGGTCGGAGGGCAGCGGCGGCAGCCGGCCCAGGTCCATGCGGCTTTCCTTGGCGCTGTGGAAATCGGAACCGCGCGAGGCCAGGAAACCATAGCGGCGCGCCACCTCGGCATACTGGCGCGCCTCTTCCACGGTGTGGCTGCCGGTGGTGACTTCGATGCCCACGCCGCCCAACTGCAGGAATTCGTCGAACAGCGCGGCGAACTGCAGCGGCGTGTACTTGTAGCGCCCCGGATGCGCGATGACGGCGATGCCGCCGGCGCCACGGATCCAGCCCACCGCCTCGGCCAGGGTGGCCCATTGCATCGGCACGTGGCCCGGGCGGTCATCGCCCAGGTGCTTGGTGAAGACGGTCTGCACGTCGGGACAGTAGCCGGCTTCGACCAGGTAGCGCGCGAAGTGCGTGCGGCTGATCAGTTCGGGATTGCCGGCGAACGGCAGCGCGCCTTCGTAGGCGCCGGGCATGCCCATTTCGGCCAGGCGCTCGCCGATGCGGCGGGCGCGCTCGGCGCGGCCCGAGCGCGTCTTGCGCAGGCCTTCGATCAGCGCGGCATTGGAGGGATCGAAACGCAGGCCGACGATGTGCACGGTCAGGCCGGCCCAGGTCACCGAAATCTCGACGCCGGTGGCAAAGCGCATGCCCAGCTCGCCGGCCATGGCCGCGGCCTCGGCCAGGCCGCCGACCTCGTCGTGGTCGGTCAGGGCCCAGACATCGACGCCGTTGGCGTGCGCGCGCTGCGCCACGTCGCGCGGCGCCAGGGCGCCATCGGACACGGTGGAATGGCAATGCAGATCGATGTTGAGCACGGGCGTATTCATGGAACCTATTGTAGAGAAGCCCCGCCCCCCTGGGTAGCGGCGCGGGCGGCGGCGTCCCCAATATGAACGGATGGATCAACGGATGCCGACCACAAGGCGGCTGGCGGACCATCCCGGGGCGGCCCGCGTTGCGCTCGGCCCGCGGCGCGCAGGCGCCGCTTGCGGTGGTCAGGTGAGCAGGAAGTCCGCCACCGCCGTCACCTGGTCGTCGGCCATCAGCGTCGGCGCGTGGCCGACGCCGCGCACCTCGTAGACCCGCGCGCGCGGATTGCGCTGGCGCATTTCGTCGACGGTGGCGCGGGTCAGCAGGTCGGAATGCTCGCCGCGCACGATCAGGATCGGGCAGTCGACCGCATCGTAAGAGCGCCACAGAATCTGCTCGCCGGCGGCCAGCTCGTCGCCGGTCTGCAGCGCCATCGGCTGCGCCAGCGCCAGGTCGTAGTGCTTGACCCATTGTCCGCCCTGCTCGGGGTAGACGAAACGCGCCAGGTGATCCCACTGCGCATCCGTGTGCGGGCCGAAGGTCTCGGAATTGGCGCGCATGGCCGCCACCGCCTCGGGGAACGACGCGAACGCGCCGGGTTCGCCCACGTACTGTCCGATACGCGCCAGGGCGCTGGTTTCCAGCCGCGGGCCGACATCGTTGAGCACCAGCCGCGACAGGCGGATGCCGTCCTGCGGCGGCAACATGCCTGCGTGCGGGCGCAGCGGCAGCATCGCCCGCGCAAAAGCGGCGGCGCCGGCCAGCCCCAGGCCGATCAGCCCGCCCATCGAGGTGCCGACCCAGGCCAGCGTGGCCGGCCGCAGCCGCGCCACCAGCGTCACCATGTCGGACACGTATTGCGGCACGGTGTAGAAAGCCGGATTGGCCAGCCAGTCGGATCGGCCGCGGCCGACCACGTCCGGGCACACCACGCGGTACTGGCCGGCCAGGCGTCGCGCCAGCGTGTCGAAGTCGCGGCCGCTGCGCGTCAGGCCGTGGACGCAGACCAGTACCTGGTCGTTGGCCGGATCGCCCCATTCCCAGTACGCCATGCGGTGCAGGCCCGCCGGGCTGGCGCAGGTGACGAATTCCAATCGGGGTTCCAGGCTCGCATCCAGCATCGTTGTGCTCCAAAAGACCAACGCGCGCCGCGACGGCGGCGCCGCGCATGGCCGGTATCTTATCGGAAGCGCAGCGCGGCCATCACCTGGTCGGCCAGGTCGTCGACGCTGGCGCGCGTGTCCAGCGTCAATACCGGACAGTGCAGCTGGCGGATCCATTCGCGGTGCCGCTCGGGGGTGCGGGTGCCCTCGGCGCCGGTGTCGTAGCCGGCCGCCCATTCCAGGAAACGCCGGCTCTTGTCGCCGATCGCGGGGTCGGTTGCCAGCGCCGCGCCGTAGCGCTCGGCCTCGCGCCGTTGCAGCCGCGCCATGCGCTCGGCCGCCGGCAGGCGCAGGAACACCGCCAACGTGAACTCGGGAATCAGGCCCTCGCCCCAGTTGTAGACCGAACCGCCGCTGAGCACCCAATCGTCGTGCCCTTGCAGCCGTTCGCGGATGCGGCGCCAACGTTCCTCCTTGGGATACTTGTCCGTGAAGGGCGGATCGGTCGGCAGCCAATAATAGTCATCGGCTTCGAGATGGGGCACGCCCAGGCGCTGGCCGAGCGCGGCGCCCAGCGTGGTGGCGCCACAGCCGGAGGCGCCGAACAGATGTATGCGCGCAGCCATGGGACTCTCCTTGAAACGGACGCGACACGGCGGATCACGATCCGCCGACGACAGGCACGAATGCAGCCATTGCGGATGCCGCCGCCACGCAGGCGGGCAACGCCACCGTGGCGAACACCGGTGCAGGCGACCAGTGTAGCGGCGTTCGCCCGGCGCCCACGCCTGCATTGCATGGCGCGGGCCAACGACACCATTGCCTCCATGGTCTTGTCATTGGGCCGCCCCTGTTGGTGGCAGGATGCGCCTGGGCCTTGCGCAGCAGCATACGTTGGTTAAGATTGGCGGGTCCCGGTTCGGCGACCGCGGTGTCACGGCGCTGACATCCCGCTGAAATTACGATTGCCTATCGAGCCGATTCAATCATTAAATTGGATTCCATCCGCCGGTCCGGGCGAGAGTTATGCGCTTCGAGCATTGCCAGATCAGTCAGTCCAGAATTGATATGGAGCCACTATGCACCAAAGCAGTCCGACTACTCAGCTAACCCCCTCCCGCCCGGAAGCCGCACCGCCGCCCGAACCGCCCAAGGTCCTGCAGGACCTGCTGGGCCGGGCCGACGTGCAGATCAACGGTTCGCGCCCCTGGGACATCCAGGTTCATGACAAACACATGTACGAGCGCGTCTTCGCCAGCTGGTCGCTGGGGCTGGGCGAATCCTACATGGACGGCGAATGGGACTGCGAGCAGCTCGACGAACTGTTCACCCGCCTGCTGCGCGCCGACATGGGCTCGGCCGCGCTGGGCCTGGCGCGCGTCAAGCTGATCGCCGAACACCTGCGGCACAAGCTGTTCAACCTGCAATCCAAGAGCCGCGCCTTCGAGGTCGGCGAACAGCACTACGACGCCGGCAACGACGTGTTCGAAGCCATGCTCGACAGCCGCATGATCTATTCCTGCGCCTTCTGGGAACAGGCCGACACACTGGAAGCCGCGCAGGAAGCCAAGCTCGACATGATCTGCCGCAAGCTGCAGCTCAAGCCCGGCGAGACGCTGCTGGACATCGGCTGCGGCTGGGGCGGGCTGGCCAAGTTCGCGGCCGAGCGCTATGGCGTCAAGGTCACCGGCATCACCGTCTCCAAGGAACAGCTGGCGCTGGCGCAGGAGCGCGTGCGCGGCCTGCCGGTGGAACTGCTGCTGCAGGACTACCGCGACCTGCAGGGCAGCTTCGACAAGGTGGTGTCGGTCGGCATGTTCGAGCACGTCGGCCCCAAGAACTACGACACCTACTTCACCAATGTGCAACGGCTGATGGCGCCAAACGGCATCTTCCTGCTGCACACCATCGGCATCGCCTCGACCAGCCAGAGCACCGATCCCTGGATCGACCGCTACGTCTTCCCCAACGGCAAGCTGCCGTCGGCGCGCGAGATCAGCACCGCGGTCGAAGGCCGCTTCATCATCGAGGACTGGCACAACTTCGGCGCCGACTACGACCGCACGCTGATGGCCTGGTGGGACAACTTCCAGCGCGCCTGGCCGCAGCTGCAGGAGCGCTACGGCACGCGTTTCTACCGCATGTGGCAGTACTACCTGATGTGTTGCGCGGGCTTCTTCCGCTCGCGCGAAGGGCAGCTGTGGCAGGTGATCCTGACGCATCCGCAGCGCCAGGAAATGTACCGTTCTCTGCGCTGAAGCGGACTCGGAGAGCGCCTTCCCGGGGGGCTGCCCCTCTGGAAGGCGCCGCCCGGATCGCCACGGACGCGTCCCGCTCCGCGTCACTCGACCAGCTCGGCCGCCCGCGCCTCGGCGCCGACGCGCACCGCATCCTCCAGGATCATCTGCGCCGCCCGCTCCGCGATCATGATGGTGGGCGAATTGGTGTTGCCCGAGGTGATCGTCGGCATGATCGACGCATCCGCCACGCGCAGGCCTTGCAGACCATGCACGCGCAGGCGCGCATCCACCACCGCGCCGTCGTCGGCGCGGCGGCCCATGGCGCAGGTGCCGACCGGATGGAAGATGGTGGTGCCGATCTTGCCCGCCGCCTCGCGCAGCTCGGCCTCGCTCTGGTAGGCCGGGCCCGGCAGCCATTCCTCGGGCTGGTAACGCTGCAAGGCCGGCGCCGCGCTGATGCGCCGCACCAGGCGGATGGCGTCGGCCGCCACCTTCAGGTCCTGTTCTTCCTTAAGGTAGTTCGGCGTGATCACCGGCGGCAGCGAACCGTCCGCGCCCTGCGCGTGCACGCTGCCGCGCGACACCGGCCGCAGGTTGCAGACGCTGGCCGTGAACGCATCGAAACCATGCAGCGGTTCGCCGAACGCGCCCAACGACAGGGGCTGCACATGGAATTCCAGGTTGGCGCGCGCCTGGCCCGGATCGGACTTGGCGAACGCCCCCAGTTGCGACGGCGCCATGCTCATCGGCCCGCTGCGGTTCAGCAGGTATTCCAGCCCGATGCCGGCCTTGCCCCACCAGGTCGAGGCGATGCGGTTCAGCGTCTTGACGCCGCGCACTTTCAGGATGACGCGCAGCTGCAAATGGTCCTGCAGGTTCTCGCCCACGCCGGGCAAGGCGTGGCGCAGCGCAATGCCGCTTTCGCGCAGGCGCGCCGGCTCGCCGATCCCCGACAGTTCCAGCAGTTGCGGCGTATTGACGGCGCCCGCCGCCAGCACCACCTCGCGCGCCGCGCGGACGCTGGCGGACTGGCCGTCGCGGCGCACCTGCACGCCGACGCAGCGCGTGCCCTCGAACAGCAGGCGCTCGGCATGCGCGCCCGTCATCACCTGCAGATTGGCCCGTTCGCGCACCGGCCGCAGGAACGCCTTGGCGGTGTTCCAACGCCAGCCGCGGCGCTGGTTCACGTCGAAATAGCCGACGCCGAAGTTGTCGCCCCGGTTGAAGTCCGCCACGCGCGGAATGCCTTCCTGTTCCGCCGCGCTGGCGAAGGCGTCGAGGATGTCCCAGCGCAGCCGCTGCGCCTCCACCCGCCATTCGCCGCCGGCGCCGTGGAATTCATCGGCCCCGCGATGGTGGTCTTCGCTGCGCTTGAACACCGGCAGCACCTGGTCCCAGCGCCAGGACGGATCGCCGGCGATCTCGGCCCATTGGTCGTAGTCCTGGCGCTGCCCGCGCATGTAGATCATGCCGTTGATCGACGAGCAGCCGCCCAGCACCCGGCCGCGCGGATAGATCAGCGACCGCCCGCCCAGCCCCGGCTCGGCGCCGGTGCGGTACATCCAGTCGGTGCGGGGATTGCCGATGCAATACAGGTAGCCGACCGGAATGTGGATCCAGTGGTAGTTGTCGCGTCCGCCCGCCTCCAGCAGCAGCACGCGCACCGCCGGGTCGCGGCTCAGGCGGTTGGCCAGCACGCAGCCGGCCGACCCCGCGCCCACGATGATGTAGTCGTATGTCTCCATTGCGCTTCTTCTTTTGAGTCTCAAGGGGCTGTGCCACTGTCGCGCAGCCGGCCGCCCCTGTCCAATGAATTGTTGAAAAGCGCTTTATAAGGCTCTTTAATAATGGGTATCGCCCTGCCCGGACCGGAGCCATGGACCTCAAGCACATCCGCACCTTCGCCGCCGTGGCGCGCGTCGGCAACCTGACGCGCGCGGCCGAACACCTGCACCTGACGCAGCCCGCGCTCAGCCTGCAGCTCAAGAGCTTCCAGGAAGCCCTGGACCTGCCGCTGTTCACCCGCACCGCCCAGGGCCTGGCGCCCAATGCCGATGGACGCGCCCTGCTGCCCTCGGCCCAGCGCGTGCTGGACGCGCTCGAGGACTTCGAGCGCGCCATCGGCGCGCTGCGCACCACGGTGCAGGGCGAACTGCGCCTGGGCACCATCCTGGATCCGGAATTCCTGCGGCTGGGCGCCACGCTGCAATACCTGGTGCAGCACTATCCCAAGATCCGCCCCACCCTGCGCCACGGCATGTCCGGCTCGGTCGGCCGCCAGGTGCGCGCGGGCGAACTGGACGTCGGCTTCTTCCTCGGCCCGCGCGACGCGGCCCGTGGCCAGCCGGCGCTGCACGCCCTGCCGCTGGCAGGCTTTTCCTACTACGTGGTGGCGCCCAAGGGCTGGGGGCCGCAACTGGCCGGGCGCGACTGGCGCGACATCGCCGCGCTGCCCTGGATATGGACGCCGCCCGACTCCGTCCACCATCGCCTGCTCGCCGCGAAATTCGCCGAACTGGGCGTCACGCCCAACACCGTTGCCGAGGTCGACCAGGAGGCCTCGATGCTGGACCTGGTGCGTTCCGGCGTCGGGCTGACCCTGGCGCGCGACTCGATCGCGCTGCGCGAATCGCAGGCCCACGGCCTGGCGCTGGCGCCGGACCTGTCGATCCAGGCCGAACTGGCCTTCATCACGCTCGCGGCGCGGCGCGAGGAGCCGCTGGTGATGGCCGCGTTCGATGCGGTGCGGGCCGCGTTTGCGTAGGCCAGGCGGATGCGCGCCAGCCCGGCCCACGCCACGCGCGCCACTCGGGTATGCTCGCTTTCACATTTCTGCCGGCCACGCCGGCGCCGCCCCCTGACCGGAGACCTGCGTATGCGTTGGCGCGTGCTTGCCTGTAGCCTGGCCCTCACCCTGGCCTGCGCCGCGCCGCCGGTGTTCGCGGCCGCCCCCGCCAATCAGGCCGAGTGGACTCAGGCCGTGCAGCGGCGCATGATCAGCAGCTTCAAGTTTCCGCCGGAAGCCCGGCGCCTGAGCGGCCCGATCAGCCTGTCGCTGAAGATCATCGTGCGGCGCGACGGCAGCATCGCCGATGTCAGCGTCGACCGCTCCTCCGGCGACGCGACGGTCGACCGCGCCGCCACCCGGATGGTGCAGCGCGCCGGGCCGCTGCCCGCCTTTTCCGCCGACATGACGGGCGAAAAGACCGCGCTGAGCCTGCCGCTGCGGTTCCAGCAAGAGGAAGACGAGCCGGCGGGCGATCGCGCGGACGACCGCGGGCCGCCCGCCGACATTGCGCCGCGCCGCTACGCCGACGCCGCCAGCGGACTGACCGTCACCGTGCCGTCGCCCTTGCGGGTCGGCCCGGCGCCGGCGCGCGGCCGCTTCGACGCCCTGATCGAGATCTCCAGCCCCGACGGCTTTCCGCCCCGGGCGCAGGATGCCAAATACCTGTGCCGCGTCGGCCTCGTGGCCGCCCCACCCTTGGCCCGGGGCGCCAAGGCGCCCGCCGCGCCGACCTGGCAGGCCCAGGTCAAGGCCGCCGAACGCCGCCAGCGCCAGCGACGCGCGAGCATCGAGCTATACGACCACTACACGCTGGCCGGCAGCGCCGGCATTGACTACGTGGTGGCGCCCGGCGCCGGTCCCGGCCACGCCGACACGCTGGAGTACTACGCAGAGCTGCCGCTGCCGCAGGGCCGCGTCCGCATGGCCTGCGCCACGCAGCGCGACGCGATGCCGGCCGCCATGACGATGTTCAGGCAGGTGCGCGACGGCATCCGGATCGCGCCGCGCTGATACCCCCAGCCGGCCGCACGCGTCAAAGCGGCGGCAGGTTGTCGGACGCCAGCCGCTCGGCCATGGTGAACCCATCGATATAGTCGCGAAAGTGCGTCAGGAAGGCTTTTTCGGCGGGGCTGCGCGGCGCATCGCGATGCCACAGCAGATGCAGGTCGACCGAACACACCCCTTCGCCGGGCGGCAGGCGCCACAGCCGGCCCTCGGCCAGGTCGCGCCGCACGCTGTGCTCGGGCAGGCAACCGATGCCGAAACCCGCGATGAGCAGGCGCTTGACCTCGTCATGCTGCGTCGACGTCGCCACCACCCGCCCTGAAAAACCGCGCTGGTCGCGAAAGATCGTCAGCGGCGACAGGCTGTCGCCCAGCGCATCGCTGGCGAAAGACACGAAGTTCTCGCCCATCAGGTCCTCGATGCGCAGGTCCTGCCGGCCGAACAGCGCGTGATTGCGGCCGCAGAACAAGGCATAGCGCTGGTGCAGGAACACCTTGTTCTCCAGGCGCTTGGGCATCTGCCGGCACAGCGCGATGCCCGCCGTGCCCACGCGCTGCTGCATCAGCGTGACGATCTCGCTGCTGGGCAGCACGTCCAACTGCACCTCGATGCGCGGATAGGCGGCGTGGAACGCGGCCCAGAAATTGTCATAGACCTGGGAATGGATGCGGCTGGCCACCAGCAGGTGGATGCGGCCGCTCGCCTCCACCTCGGTCTGCGACACGTCGGTCAGCAACTGCGCCACGTTGCCGTAGATGGCCTCGGCCGCGCGGCGCACCTCCTCGCCGGCGTTGGTGACCGTGAACGCCTGGTTGTGCCGCTCGACCAGGCGCCGGTCCAGCTGCTCCTCGAGCCGCTTGAGCGCCTGGCTGACGGCCGATTGCGTCAGGTGCAGCTTGGCGGCCGCGCCGCTGATGCTGCGCTCCTGCACGATGACCAGGAAGGTGCGCAGCAGGTTCCAGTCCAGGCGGTCGCCGCTGCGGGGATCGGGGTGGGTCTGCTTCATCGATGGCGGGCGCGCGAAATCAAAACATCAATTTTACTTAAGTGAAAAATTAAAAATCATAAATTGACGTTATATCGAGGCGGGAGCGATAAACACGCCTTCGAACAACGACAACACCCCAAGAGGAAACCCATGACCGCTCCCGTCCATGCTCCGGCGGCGCGCCAGCCCGTGCGCGCCGCGACCGCCGCCTTCGTCGGCACCACCATCGAGTGGTATGACTTCTACATCTACGCCACCGCCGCCGCCCTGGTGTTCGGCAAGGTCTTCTTCCCCACGGCCGACCCGTTCATCAGCACCATGGCCTCGTTCGGCACCTTTGCGGCCGGCTTCCTGGCGCGCCCGCTGGGCGGCGTCATCTTCGGCCACCTGGGCGACCGCGTCGGCCGCAAGAAGGCGCTGATGGCCACCCTGGTCATCATGGGCCTGGCCACGGTCGGCATCGGCCTGCTGCCCAGCTACGCCAGCGCCGGCTTGTGGGCCCCCGCCCTGTTGCTGCTGCTGCGCCTGGCGCAAGGCCTGGCGGTCGGCGGCGAATGGGGCGGCGCGGTGCTGATGGCGGGCGAACACGCCTCGCAGCGGCGCCGCACCTTCGCCGCCTCGTTCGCGCAGTTGGGCAGCCCGGCCGGCCTGATCCTGTCGCTGCTCGCGTTCCGCCTGCTGACCGCGCTGGACGAAGCCGATTTCGTCAGCTGGGGCTGGCGCGTGCCGTTCCTGATCAGCGCGGTATTGCTGCTGGTCGGCTACTTCATCCGCGTCGGCGTCAATGAATCGCCCGACTTCGCCCAGGTGCTCGAACGCCAGGAACGCGCCGAGGTCCCGGCCAAGGAAGTGCTGCGCACCGCCTGGCGCACCGTGCTGTTGTGCATGGGCGTGTGCACCGTGGCCATCGGCGGCATCTATTTCACCAACACCTTCATGCTGTCCTACACCACGCAGACGATGGGCCTGGACCGCAAGCTGATCCTGGACTGCCTGTTCGCGGTCGCCATCATCCAGTTCTTCGTGCAGCCGCTGGCGGCGTGGCTGGCCGACATCCTCGGTCCGACCCGCGTGCTCATCACGGCCGCGGTCTGTTCGGTGCTGGCGCCCTACCCGATGTTCATGCTCGTCACGCAGGGCACGTCCTACAGCATCGTCGGCGGCATCGCCATCGTGCTGGTCTTCATGGCCGCGATCTACTCGGCGATGGCCGGCTACATCAGCGCGGCGTTTCCGGCGCACGTGCGCTATTCCGGCATCTCTCTTTCGTACCAGCTCTGCGGCGCGGTCGCCGGCGGCATGACGCCGCTGATCGGCACCTGGCTGACCTACCACTATCCCGGCCAATGGCTGCCGCTGGCGATCTTCTACTCGACCCTGTCGGCGATCACGCTGGTGTCGATCTGGGCCCTGGCCGGCCACAAGCGCCGGCTGGCGCTGGACACGCCCCGCGCCGCGCACGCGCCGGCCGCCTGAACCTGAATCCGCCTCCCCAAGGAAACACGATGACGCAACAAACCTCCACCCCGCCGGCGCTTTCCGAAGAACAGACCCGCCGCATCCTGCAGGCCGTCGATGCCCGGTTCGACGCCCAGCTCGCCTTCACCCAGGATCTGGTGCGCTTTCCGTCGCTGCGCGAACAGGAACACACGGCGCAGGACTTCCTGTTCGAAGCGATGCGCGCGCGCGGCTTCGCCATGGACCGCTGGAAGATCGACGTGCGCGACATCGAGTCGCATCCCGGCTTCGGCCCGGTGACCGTGTCGTACGAAAACGCCTTCAACGTGGTGGGCACCTATCGTCCCGAACAGCAGACCGGCCGCTCGCTCATCCTGAACGGACACATCGACGTGGTGCCGACCGGACCGGTCGACATGTGGAGCCGCTCGCCCTGGGACCCGGCCATCATCGACGGCTGGATGTACGGTCGCGGCGCGGCCGACATGAAGGCCGGGCTGGTTGCCAACCTGTACGCCTACGATGCCGTGCGCGCGGCGGGCTATGCCCCCGGGGCCCCCATCTATTTCCAGTCGGTGGTCGAAGAGGAATGCACCGGCAACGGCGCCCTGGCGGCGCTGCTGCGCGGCTACCGCGCCGATGCCGTGATCATCCCGGAACCCGAGGAGAACATGCTGGTGCGCGCCAACGTGGGCGTGCTGTGGTTCAAGGTCCGGGTGCAGGGCCATCCCACCCACACCCGCGAAATGGCCAACGGCTTCAACGCCATCGATGCCGCCTACGCCGCCATCGAAGCCCTGCGCGGCATCGAGGCCAAGTGGAACGCCGAACATCACTGCCACCGCCATTTCGAGCACCTGGATCATCCGATCAACTTCAACATCGGCAAGATCGAAGGCGGCGACTGGCCATCGACCGTGCCGCCCTGGTGTGAATTCGACGTGCGCGCCGCGATCTATCCCGGCACCACCGCCGACGAGGCCCGCGCCCAGATCGACGCCTGCCTGCGCGATGCCGTCGCCGATCCGCGCCTGGGCGGCACGCCGCCTCAGGTCACCTACACCGGCTTCTACGCCGAAGGCTATGTGCTGGAGGAAGGCAGCGCCGCCGAGAACACCCTGCGCGCGTGCCACCAGCAGGCCTTCAACAGCGAGCTGCAGAGCTTCACCACGCCCGGCTATCTCGACGCCCGGGTGTTCGTGATCTATGGCGACATGCCCACGCTGGTCTACGGCCCGAAATCGCTCGACATCCATGGCTTCGACGAACGCGTGCACCTGGAGTCGCTGCGGCTGATCACCAAGACCATCGCGCTGTTCATCGCGCAGTGGTGCGGCGTCAGCGAGACGGGCGCCTGAGCGCCAGGGCGCCCCGCGCGCCGGCGCGCCCGAGGCGGACGGCGCCGGCTCAGCGCCCGTGCCAATAGCGCCGGTGGCGCGCCCGCTGGGCCCATACGTCGAGGCCGGCGGCGCGCGACTCGGCCATCACCGCGCCGTCGCGATCGCTGCGCCAGAACGCCGCGCCGGCGCGGAGCCAGCGCCGCTCCACCGTCGGCGCCGGATGCCCGAAGCGATTCAGGTAGCCGTTCTGCGCAATCGCATGGCCGGCCCGCGCCGCCGCCACCAGCTCGCGCCCGGACGACCACGCCGAGCCATGGTGCGGCGCCAGCACGATATCGGTGGGCGGCAGCCCAAGGGCGGCCAGCTCCCGCTCCTGGGCGACGCCGATATCGCCCGTCAACAGCAGGGAATGATGGGCGCCTTCCACTCGCAGCACGCAGCTGTTGGCGTTACGGTCGCCGCCGGAAGCCGGCGCACCCGCCGCGGGATGTAGAAACGTGAAGGTCACGCCATCGGCCTGCCAACTGTCGCCGCGCTCGCAACGCAGCATCCGCGCCGGCGTCCTGCCGTCCGCCCCGGCGCCGTCCTGCCCGGGCCACAGGCGCGCGTCGCGGCGCAGCCATGCCGCCACATCGAACGACGCATAGCTGCGCGCCACCGGCACCGCCGCCAGCACCGAACGCGTCCCGCCCACGTGGTCCAGGTCGGCGTGCGACAGCACCAGCACGTCCAGCCGGCCGATGCCGCGCGCCTGCAATTGCGGCGCGATCACCCGCTCGCCGGCGTCGCCTCCGCCGAAATGGCGCGGGCCGGCATCGAACAGCAGGGCCTGCGTCGCGGTCTCGACCAGGATCGCGCTGCCCTGCCCGACGTCCAATGCGCTCATGCGCCACTCGCCTGGCGCGGGCCGCTCCGGCCGCCAGCACAACAGCGGCAGCATGCACAGCCATCCCAGGCGCCGGGCGGGCCAGCCCGGCGCCTGCAACGCCCACGCCATGCCCGCCAGCGCCCACGCCAGCCATGGCCAGGGCGCCGCCGCCACCGTGAAGCTGGCCCACTCGGCGTTGCCCACCCACGCCACCACCGTCATTGCCAGCTCGAATACCCGCGCCCCCGCCTGCCCGGCGACGGCGGCGGCCCCCGCCATCGCCGGGGTCACCGACAGCAGCGCGCACAACAGGGCCAATGGCGTCACCAGGAAAGTCACCGCCGGAATCGCCACCGCATTGGCCAGCGGCGATCCCAGCGATACCTGGTGTACCAGGAAGGCGAGCAGCGGCGTCAATCCCAGCGTCACGGTCAGTTGCAGCCGCGTGGCCTGCGCCAGGGCCGCGCCGCAGCGTTGCCGCCAGCCGGCGTCGGCGTCGCGCGGCGCCTGCGCAACGCGCAACAGAATCGCCACCGCGCCGAACGACAGCCAGAATCCCGCCGCCATCGGCGCCCAGGGATCCAGCAGCGTCACCGCCGCGGCGGCGAACGCCAGCACCCGCCCCGCCGATACCCGCAAGCGCGACCACGCGGCCGCCAGCACCACCGACAGCATGAAGAAGGTGCGGCGCGACGGCACGCCCCACCCCGCCAACAGGCAATACAGCAGGCCCACCACCGCCGCCGCGACGCCGCCGGCGATGCGCGCCGGAACCCGTTCGGCCAGGCCGCAGCCGCGCCACCGCGCGCGCCGCCAGGCCGCCGCCACCAGCCACGCCGCCAGCCCGGCGATCGATGTCACATGCATGCCGCTGATCGACACCAGGTGAGTGATGCCGCTGCGATTGAAAATGCGCCAGTCCTCGCGCGACACCCCCGCCTGGTCGCCGATTGCCAGCGCGATCAGCACCGGCGCGTAGCGGTGCCCGCCCAACGCGCGCCGCATGCCTTCGCGAACCTGATGACGGGCCCGTTCGATGGCGACGCCGGCCGAGGCCCAGGGCTGGTCATCGAGCAGGCGCGGCTGGCCGCGCACCGTGCCGGTGGCCCGCAAGCCGCGCGCGAAGAGCCGCGCCTCGCCATCGGCCGCTTCAGGATTGAGCGGCGCATGCGGCCGGCGCAGCACCAGCGCCATGCGCCACACCTGTCCCGGCACCACCTGCGGCAGCGCCGGCGGCGCGGTCCGCGCCCCTTCCTGCCGGCCCGCCTGCGGCGCCAGCCACGAGACCAGGATGCGCCGGGGAACGCCGGGCAGGCCCGGCCCCGCCTGCTCGGCCGTGAAGCGCACCCCGCGCGCGTCGGCGTCGGGCAGTTCGGCCACGCGCAGCACCAGTCGCGCCACCGCGTCCTGGTGTTCGTCGGCAAGCGCGTCATCCAGGCGCCATTGCGCCCGCACCGTGGCATTGAGCGCCCCGGCCAGCAGCCCCGCCACCAAAACCGCCAGCACGCCCGCGGCGCCCGTGCGCCAACGGCGGGCCGCCCACGCCAACAGCAGGCAGGCCGCGCCCGCAACCAGGCGCAACGCCGCGCCCGGCAACACCGCCAGGCTTTGCACCGCCCCGGCGCCCGCCACCATGGCCAGGCAGAATATGCGCCCTTTGATATCCGTCTCCCAAGAAACGGATCAGCGTAGGACGCGCCGCCCCGCCGGGGATGGGCCAGTGAACGGATTTGCCCACCTCGGCGGACCGCGAGGCGCGGCGCTCGCATTGAGGAACGTCTGAACGTCGCGCGCAGGCCAGGCGCGGATCGCCGCGGTTTAGCGCCCCGCCCTGGCGGCGGCGGCCAGCGACCGGACCTCGGCCAGCGCCGCGGGCACGCCGGATGATGCCAGCACTTCGACGAGCCGCGTGCCGACGGCGACGAGATCGGCATGGCGCCCCACCGCCCGCACCTGGTCGGCCGTCCGCACGCCGAAGCCGGCGGCGATGGGCAGCCGCGTTCGCGCCCGGAGCCGCGCCAGGGAAGCGGCGATGACTTCGTCGGCGGGCAGCGCGGCTCCCGTGGTTCCCGCCAGCATGACGTGGTACACGAAGCCGCTGGCGCCGGCCAGCACCTGCTCCAGGCGTTCGTCCGGCGTGGTCGGCGCGGTCATCCTGATGATGGCGATGCCGTGCCGCCGCGCCAGCCGTTCGATGCCGGCGGCATGCTCGGGCGACAAATCCACCACGATCAGGCCATCGATGCCGGCCCAGGCCGCGTCGGCCATGAAGCTGGCCGCTTCATAGCGCATCAATGGGTTCAGGTAGCCCATCAGCACGACTGGCGTGTGGGCATCTTCCTCGCGGAAGGCGGCAACCAAGTCGAGGGTGCGCCGCAGCGTCTGCCCCGCCTTCAGCGCGCGCGCGTTGGCCCGTTGCAGCACCGGGCCGTCGGCGATCGGATCGCTGAACGGCATGCCCAGCTCGATCACGTCCGCGCCCGCCGCGGGCAGCGCTCGCAGCAAGGCCAGGCAGTCGTCGTAGCAGGGATCGCCGGCCGTGAAGTAGGCCGCCAGGCCCGGCCGGCCGGAGCCGCGCAGGTCCGCCAAGGTTCGTTCAAGCCGGTTCATCGCGCTTCCCCCGTGAATTGCAGCACCGAATCCATATCCTTGTCGCCGCGCCCGCTCAGGCACACCACCAGCGTCTGGTCGCGCGCCATGCGCGGCGCGAGCTTGCGGGCGTAGGCCAGGGCGTGCGCGCTTTCCAGCGCGGGGATGATGCCCTGCCGCCGCGTCAGCCAAACGAATGCGTCGACCGCCTCGGCATCGGTGATCGACTCGTAGATGACTCGCCCTGTGTCGTGCAGCAACGCGTGTTCGGGGCCAACGCCCGGATAATCCAGGCCCGCCGAAATCGAGTGGGCATTCCGGATCTGGCCATCCGCATCCTGCAGGAAATAGCTGCGGCAGCCATGCAGGACGCCGGGCGCCCCCTCGCCGATGCTGGCCGCGTGCTCGGCGGTCTCGGTGCCGCGTCCGCCCGCCTCGACCCCGAACAGCCGCACGCCGGCATCGTTCAGGAACGGATGGAAAAAGCCGATGGCGTTGGAGCCTCCGCCGACGCAGGCCACCATCGCGTCCGGCAGCCGCCCCGTCTTCTCGATGATCTGCGCCCGCGTTTCCTCGCCGATCACCTTCTGCAATTCGCGCACAAGCCAGGGATAGGGATGGGGGCCGGCGCCGGTCCCCAGCAGGTAGTAGGTGTCGTCCGGATGGGCGATCCAGTCGCGGATGGCGGCATTCATCGCATCCTTCAAGGTGGCGCTGCCGTCCCGCACCGGACGCACCTGGGCGCCCAGCATCTTCATGCGCGCCACGTTGGAGGATTGGCGCGCCACGTCGACGGCGCCCATGTAGACCACGCATTCCAGGCCGTACAACGCGCACACCGTGGCCGTGGCGACCCCGTGCTGCCCCGCGCCGGTCTCGGCGATGATGCGGCGCTTGCCCATGCGCCGGGCCAGCAGCGCCTGACCCAGGCAATTGTTGATCTTGTGGGCGCCCGTGTGGTTCAGGTCTTCGCGTTTGAGGAACAGGCGGGCGCCGCCCAGCTCGTCGCTGATCGCCGCGGCATACAGCAGCGGGCTCGGGCGGCCCACGTAGTCCGCCAGCATGGCGCGGTACTCGGCCCAGAACCCGGGTTCCGCCCGGACGGCGCGATAGGTGCGTTCAAGCGCGTCCAGCGCCGGCGCCAGCGTCTCGGGCATGTAGCGGCCGCCGTAGCCGCCAAACTGCCCCGACGCGTCGGGAAATTCTGGATGTAAGGTAAAAGACATGGCTTCAGCCCTTCGGGAACATGGGCACCATGGTATCCAGGGAAATTCGCGGAATAAATCATAGATTTCTTGCGCGAGGCTGTCAGATTTTCTAATATCGACAGTATGCGTAACCTGCCCCCGATGAACTCGCTGCGCTTTTTCGACAGCGCCGCCCGGCACCTGAACCTGTCGCTGGCGGCGCAGGAATTGGGCGTGTCGCACAGCGCGGTCAGCCAGCAGATCCGGCAGCTCGAAACCTGGCTGGGCCGCAAGCTGTTCGACCGCCACTCGGAGGGCGTGCGGCTTACCGCGGCGGGCCAGGACCTGCACCGCGCCAGCTTGCCGGCCTTCGACATGCTGGAACAACGCCTGGCCGAACTGCTAGGCCGATCGGCCTCGCCAGAGGTGGTGATCGGCGCGCCGGCGAGCCTGTTGTCGAACTGGATCATCCCCAGGCTGGAGCATTTCGAGTGCGACCATCCCGACGTCCAGGTCCGGCTGCAAACCGCCACGGACATTGGCCTGCTGGAGCGGCGCGTGGTCGACGTGCTGATCGTGGCCGACGCGCACCAGTCGCCGGCCATCCAGGCGCTGCCCTTGTTCCGGGAGGCCATCGGCCCGGTCTGCACGCCCGATCTTGCCCGCCGCATCCGCCAGCCCGCCGACGTGGCGGGCGCGCCCCTGCTGCACACCGCCTCGCGCCCCGCCATCTGGGAACACTGGGCGCAGGCCCGCGGCCTGACGCTCGACACGCGCCAACCCAGACGCCAGTTCGACCAGCTCGGCCACATGCTCGAAGCCGCGGCGGCCGGCCTGGGCATCGGCATGGCGCCCAGGGAACTGGCGCAGGCCGACATCCGCGCGGGCCGGCTGGCCGCGCCCCTTGGGTTCCACGAAACCGGTGGTCGGTTCAGCCTGTATGCCCGCACCGATGCCGGACAGATCGTGGACGCGCTCAAGCGTTGGCTGACGACGGAAGCGCAGTCCGACGCGTCCTGACCGCCGGCGCGGGCGCCGCGTCGGATCGATCCGGGATTTGTCTTTGCCGCGAGACGTCCGGCGGATGATCGGCTTAGCATTTTTAAAATGATCTATCCCAGATTGGATAAGCCAACCCGCGTCCTGGCGGCCCGTGGCGGGTCACCGCAAGCTGGCCGCGTGCCATCATCAACCCCATCCCGGTCATCGCGTTGATCCGTCGCGCGTGGCGCCGTCCACGGGCGACACGACGACGGCGCGAATCGACCCACGCCATCCCGTTCGCAACAACATGCGCACCGTGCCCGCTGCTGCCGCGGCATGGCCCTGTCGCAACCTTGCATTGGAGAACCTCATGCCCTCGATCCGAAACCAGGCCCCGTCGCTACGGGCGCGTACCAACCTGGGCAAATCGGAATCCGCGCAGGCGGTGGCCACGGAACGCCTGTCGTCCGGCCTGCGCATCAACCACGCGGCGGACGACGCCGCCGGCGAAGCCATCGCCCACCACTTCACCGCCCAGATCCGCGGCCAGCACCAGGCCGCGCGCAACGCCAGCGACGGCATCTCGCTGACGCAGACCATCGAAGGCGCGCTCGGTCAGATGGACCAGAGCCTGCAACGCATCCGCGAACTGGCGGTGCAATCGCAGAACGGCAGCAACTCGCTCGAAGACCTGCGCGCCATCCAGGCCGAGATCGACCAGCAGCTGGGCGAGATCGAACGCATTTCCCACCAGACGCGATTCAACAATCTCAGCGTGCTGGCCGAGGACGCCAGCATTCCCTTGCAGATCGGCGCGCATGATGGCGACACCCTCGACATCAACACCCGGCTCGTCAATACCAAGACCCTGAACCTGGACCGGATCGACGTGGTGCATGATCCGCGGCTGGGTGGCGCGGTGGACAAGACGGTGATCGACACTGAACCCGCGCCCGCGCCAGCCGCCCCGCCGCCGGCCGTCGCGCCACCACCCGCGATAGCGCCACCGACCACCACCACCGCCACCGTGAACATCCGGTCGGGCTCCACGACACTCACGATGTTCCAGGCCTTCCTGGTCCGGTACGACTTCAATGGGGCAACCTACTACAACGCGCAGACGCACGATTTCCCCACCACCGGCGTCACCGTCAATTACCGGCTCACGCCCGTGCCCGCCCCCACTGGAGGCGTTTTCGATATCGACGTCACGACCTTGCCCGTTCTGGACCTGACGACAGTCAGCGCGGCGGAACGCGCGGCGATAGCCGCTGGCACGGCCTACCTGCCAGGCGGCACGATCAGCCTTCCCGTCACGCCGCCGGCCACGCCACCCGTGGCCCCCACGCCGCCCGCCGTGGCCCCCGTCGCCCCGCCCACCGCCGATGGCGTCAAGAAAGACACACCCATCAGATTGTTCGATTTCCTGCAGAGCCTGGCGCCGGTGCCGCTCACGGACGACGGCCGTCCCCTGTTCGACCAGGACAGCAAGGTGCATTACCTGACCGACGCCAGCGGCAACGCCAACGGCGACTACGTCATCAGCGGCAGCGACGGCAATTTCTACGACATCAGCATCTCGTCCACCGGCGTCGTGGAATTCAAGCCGAAGGACGCGCCGCCCACCGTCAACCTGAAGGTCGTGCCCATGAAGCGGGTGAGCAACGCGCTGGGCCAGGTGGACAGCCTGCGCGGCGAACTGGGCGCGATGCAGAACCGCCTGGGTTCGGTCATCACCAACCTCAACCACACCGCCGGCATCCTCAGCCAGGCCCGCAGCCGCATCGAGGACGCGGACTACGCGGTGGAGACCTCCAACCTGACGCGACAGCAGATCCTGCAGCAGGCCAGCAAGGTGGCGCTGACCCAGGCCAACCAGCTGGCGCAGAACGTGTTGGCGTTGTTGAAGGAAGATTGACGCGTCATTGGCAACGACCGGCGCGCATGCAGCACTACGATGAGGGACTTCGGCGCCTCACAACCAGTTCTTGCGCTTTGAAAGCTGTCCGACCCCCGGGTTGAATTGATTGCACGGATCCAGGGCCCGATAGAAATGTCGCAGCTCCGGGCCGGCGCGATACAGATGTCCAACGTTGTGTTCGGCCGGATATTGCGCGCCACGGGCGTCCAGCAGCTTCCACATGCGGTGTTCCAGTTCCAGGCAGTCCACGCCCTTTCTCACGATGTAGTCCTGGTGGAAGACATGGCAGAGAAAGTGCCCGTAATAGAGCTTGGCCACCATGGCGCTCTCCATTTCCGCGGGCAGCACTTCCAGCCAGTCCCGGTCATTGCGCTTCAAGGCAATATCGAGCGCGACGATGTCCTGCACCGCGTCCGGATGCATGGCGCGGTAGCGGACGGCGGCCCCCGCCGCCGCGAATCGCAGCAGGAAAGCCGACGCGCCCTCTTGCGGGGTACACAGGAAGTACGCGCCGCTGGCCTTCTTGAAATAGGAATCCAGGAAAAGCTGAAGCGGCTCCTTCAGCTTTCCCGACACCTTGATCATCAGATAGTGCTCATACCGGGCGCGAAAGTCGCGCAGGCGGGCGGGCAGGTGATCGCCACAGCGCCCGCTGAAGAACTGCAATAGCCGGTCGCTCATGTTCCTGGGAAGGAACGAGAATCTCGCGCAGAAATTGTCCACGCGTGCCTTCAATGCGAAAAAGGTCGGAAGCCTTGCGGTGCCCAGCCTGCGGATGGCCAGGAAGGTGTCCTTGCCGTAGACGTCGGCGATATCGAACGCGTCCCTGTGCATGTATTCCCCTGCAATGGGCAATGCCGGCAGGGCCGTCAAAAGGTATCGTCGAATATCCGTCAGTTCCGAGGGATCGTTCGTCCCGATATAGAAAACGTCGGTCTGTGTCTCCGCCGGAAACGTGTCCAGGCGCACGGCAAAGAGAATCAGTTTTCCGGCGCTCCCTGAAGCCTCGTACAACCGTTTCGGGTCCGCGTTGAATCGTGCCGGTGAGTCCGCGTCGACGTCGCGCACGTGCCGTGCATAATCCTGGTCGGACCCTCGCCCACCGTCGAGGATGTCAGCGGGACGATAGGTCCCGTCATCCAGACGCTGCAGGATCTCCTCCGGGGTTTCTCCCAACGAGATGCCCAAGTGGTTGACCAGGGATAGCTTGCCGTCCTGCCCCAATCGCGCGAACACGGCCATTTCGGTAAAGGCGGGACCTCGCTGAACCAACGATCCACCGGAATTATTGCAAATCCCGCCGAACACCGAAGCGCCAATGCATGAGGACCCGATGACCGAGTGTGGTTCGCGTCCCAGCGGCTTGAGCGCCTTCTCCAGCTGATCCAAGGTTGCGCCGGGAAAGCAGATCACCTGGCGCCCATCGCGGATCAGCTGTATTTTCTTCATGCGCAACGTGCTGATGATCACGATCTCCCGATCGTAGTCATTGCCGTCCGGGGTGGACCCCCCGGTCAACCCGGTATTGGCCGCCTGCATGATCACGATCTTGTCATGCGCCACGCAAGCCTGGACCAGGCGCCATTGCTCCAGCAGGCTGCCCGGCCGCGCAACCGCGATCGCCGATCCGAAGCCGAAGCGGAACCCTGTCCGAAACCGTTGCGTATGCTGCGGGTCGGTCAAGACATGGGCGGTGCCTACAATGCCACGCAATTCGTCAAGCAGGCGCTGGTTATCGGGATTCATTCAGGTCCTTGGTAAGAAACTGTGGGAACGGGAAATCATGGCCATCGCGCCATCGGTGACGACGCAAGGGGCACGCGCGGTCATTCACTGATCATCCCGGCCTTGTCGCGCACCGTTTGGTAGCGAGAGCGCTCTTGCGCCAGGAACTGAACAAATGCGTCCTGCTCCAGCACGACGGCACGCCAGCCGGCTTCCTGCAATCGTTGACGGACCGCTTCGTCCTGGACCGCGCTTTCGAATGCGGCGCTCATTTTTCTTCCGATCCCGGGAGGCAATTGAGCGGGGCCGAAGAGCCCGAGCCAGTTGGTGAATTGGTAGCCAGCCATCGACGGCAGCTCCGAGATGGCGGGCACGTCAGCGAACAGTGGCGAACGATTCGCGGATGTAACCGCCAGCAGGGTCAGTTTGCCGGTCTTGATGTGCGCTACCAGCGGGGGCAAGCCCGTGATGACGAAGTCGATCTGGCCTCCGAGAACGTCGTTGACCGCTGGCGCGGCGCCCTTGTACGGCACGTGTTGCCAATTCACGCCGGCAATCGATTGCATCGCGGCGCCAGCGAAATGCATCGTACTGCCACTGCCCGGCGTGCCATAGTTGAATTTGACACCTTGCTTTTGTGAACTGGCAACCAATTCACCTAGCGACTTCGGACCGCGCTCGGGATGCGCCACGATTCCCAAAGGCGTGTCGCCCACGAACGCGATTGGCGTCAAGTCCTTTTCCGGATCATAGGGCAAGGGCTTTCCGGCGATCGGGGTAACCAGGACTTCCGCCGGCGACGACAGCAGAAACGTGTAGCCGTCTGGCTCGGCACGCACAACGGCCTGGGCGCCGATCGCGCCCGAAGCGCCCGCGCGGTTTTCCACGACGACCTGCCGTCCCAGGGTCCTGGAAATGGCGGCACCGTAGATGCGGGCGGCGGTATCGACCCCTCCGCCGGCGGGATACGGCACGATCAAAGTGACGGGACGTTGCGGCCAGGAATTGGCCTGGGCGCCCGCGCCGAAGAGCGCGAAACAGGAAACGAGAATGGCAGTTCGAAGCATGATGTCTCCAAGTCAGGCCGTCACCGGCCTGCGTCACAGGAAGGCGCGGGCTGACGAGACCAGCAAGGCCGCGCCGGATAACGTCAACAACATCAGGACGACGCGGCGGAACGTTTCGTCGCACAGGCGGGCGTACAGGCGCGCGCCCAGCCAGGTCGACACCATGACGACGGGCAGCAACGCCCCGAACCAGGGCAGCATGGCCGCCGACACGGTCGACGACACGACATAGCACGTCATCGTGAACGACAGGATCAGCAGGTTGAATCCCTGGATCAGGTTGCGCTGCACGTCGCGGGGATAGTGGCGCAGGGTGCACCACAAAGCGGGCGCGAGTCCCGTGAGGCCCGCCAGGCTGCCCAGTATCCCGCCGCACAGGCCGGCGATGCCCTCTCCCAGGCGACCACGGCTGTCCAGTTCGATCTTGCGGCGCGACAGCAGCATGAACGAACACCAGGCGACCAGCACGATTCCCAGCAGCAGCTTGAAAACGGCGGGATCCAGCAGGGGCAGCAAGGCAAGGCCGATCGGCACGCCCAGCGCCCCGCCCGCCAGGAAGGGCAACAATAGTTTCCAAGGGAACGCCTCGCGCACCGATAAGGCGCCGGTCACCTGGCCGACCAGCGCGCCGAACACCGTCAACACCGCGGCCAAGCTGGGCTCCAGCACCCAGGCCCAGATCGCCATCGACACCATGCTGAAAGCGAAACCCGACAAGCCCTGTACGAAGCCCGCGACGGCCGCGCCGCCCAGGGTGAACCACAACATCGGCCCGAAGAGCATATGCTGTCCCAAATGGAATCGAAGGAAGATAAGGCCAGGACCTGTTCAGGCTGAAAGAAGCCTCGCACAGGCCCTGATGCCCGCCGTGGTGTCCGCGCGAGGCGCGGCCGCCGTGCCGCCTCAGTCGAACGCCAAGGCCGAACCGGGCACCGGCGTGAAGCCGAGATCGCCACGGGCGATCACCGCTTCGCGGCCGCCGTTCTCGCGCAGCAGCGCCTGCTGGCGCGCCTTGGCCTGACGGTCGACGGCCTGCGGATCGCAGATCAGGTACAGCTGCTGGCGGCAGGCTTGCAGGGCATCGGCGTGGCGCGGGTCGGCGGCCAGGTCCTGGAGCTCTTCGGGGTCGGCTTCCAGGTCGAACAACTGCGCGGGATAGCCGGCGTATTCGATGTACTTGTACTTGCCGTGGCGGATCATGAAGGCGCCGGTGGTCGAGCCCATGCCGTGGTATTCCACCAGCACGTTGCGCTGCGGCGTCTCGCCACGGGCGATGTCGAACAGCGAATGGCCGGGATAGCCTTCGCGCAAGGCCGGTTCGGTGTTGCCGACGGCGTCCAGCACCGTGGGATAGGCGTCGATATGCGTGACGGGCACGTCGACCACCCGCCCGCGCGGAATGTCGTCGCCGGCCATGATCAGCGGCACGCCCGCGGTTTCCTCGAACATGGTCGACTTGCCCCACAGGCCGCGCGCGCCCAGGTTGTCGCCATGGTCGGAGGTGTACATCACGCGGGTGTCATCGGCCAGGCCGGCGTCTTCCAGCGCGTTGAGGATCTTGCCGATGTTCTCGTCCAGGAACGAGCACAGGCCGTAGTAGCCGGCGACGGCGCGCTTGACCGCGTCGCCCTCGAAATAGTCGTCGTAGTTGAAGCTGTTGCGGTAGTCCACCAGATAGGGGTGGTCCGGCCGCTCGCGCCTGTCGTACAGCTTGGGCAGCGGCAGGTTCTGGTTGAAGTAGCGGTAGTAGTGTTCCGGCGGCGCGGTCAGGGGGAAATGCGGCGCCACCAGCGAGACGAACAGCACCCAGGGCTTGTCCGATTCGCGCCGGGCCGCCTCGCGCAGCCAGACCTGGGCGCGGGCCGTGATCTCACGGTCGTAGAAGGTGTACGAGCTTTCGCCGGGCCCCGCGAAATGGGCCATCTTGTAGGCGCCCTTGCGCACCGGCAGTTCGCTGCGGACCAGCCCCATCAGGTCGCCCTTGCCCTCGATGATGTGCATGGGAATGATCTCTTCCGAGAACCCGTGGTCCTCGCCGGGCTGGCGGAAATGGAGCTTGCCAATGGAAACCACGTCGTGATCGCGTTCGCGCAAGCGATGATGCCAGCTGGGCACCGCGCCATCGTAGGCGTCGGCGTTGTCCCAGTAGCCGATCTGATGAATGTACTTGCCCACCGCGAACGAGGCCCGGGCGGGAATGCACACCGGGCTGGCGCAATAGGCCGAGCGGAACAGCGTGCCGCGCGCGGCCAGGGCATCGAGGTTCGGGGTCTGGACGATCTCGCTGCCATAGCAGCCCAGGGCCTTGGGCGAGTGTTCGTCGGACATGATGATCAACAGGTTCTTCGGTTTCACGGTCATGGCTCTACTAGGTTGAATGGCTGATGTCAGCCGCTTGATAAATTCGAATGCGGGAACGCCAGATCCCGCGTGGTCGGGCCCAGGAAGAATTCCTGGTAGTACACGCATTGCCCGCGCCCGGAACGCGCCACGGCCTGCATGTAGATGCCGCGGTAGGGATGCGTCACGCCGATGCGCTCGCACGATTCGGCATCGAAATCGGCCAGCCTCGTCAGATGGGTGATGTTGGTGATCGGCAGCTTGAATTGCTGCATGATCACCTTCTTGAAGTTGGCGCCGTTGAGCTTGTCCATGGGCATGTCCCACAGGCGCTTGAGCAATTGCCGGTCGGCATAGAACCGGCTGGAGACGCGGAACTCGTCGTTGATGATGATGATGCGGTCCAGCCGCATGACATTGGCGTCGGCTCCCAGATACTGGTTCCAGGGGCCCGCGCCGGTCACGGGGGTGCGCAGGATGGCCTGCGAGAAGATCGGCAGCACCGATCCGTCGTCGTCCAGGAAGCGGCAATGCCAGGGATCTTCGAGCCGGCGCGGCGCCTCGGCGATGAAGCTGCCCAGGCCGTGCATGCGCACCACCAGGCCCTGCTCGACCAGGTCGCGCAGCGCGCGTTGCACCGTGCCCAGGCTGAACGGCGTGAGCTGCGCCAGTTCCTCCTCGGCCGGCAACTGGTCGCCCGGCTGCCAGATGCCGCGCCGGATCGCGTCGATCAGCACCTCGACCAGCCGCTGGTACTTGGGCCGGCGGGTCGGATCGGGTGCGTGCAACGTCTCGAAAACTTCCAGACGACGTTCCAAGGTACTCATGAGATTTTCTCCCTGTCTTCCATAATCATGTCGGCGCCTTTCTCGCCGATCACGATGCTACCAGCGTTGGTATTGCCGGAAAGCAGCAGGGGCATGATCGAGGCATCGACCACGCGCAGGCGGTCGACGCCGCGGACCCGCAGCCGGTTGTCGACCACCGAAGCGGTGTCGGGGCCCATGCGGCAGGTGCCCACCGGGTGGAAGATGGTGGTGGCGTAGCCTCGGATGAAACGCAGCACTTCATCGTCGGACTCGACGTTGAACCCCGGCCGGTATTCATCGGCGACGTACGGCGCCAGCGACCGGGTGCGAACCAGCTGGCGCGCCATTCTCACTCCCGCGATCATGGTGCGGCGGTCGAACTCGGTGTCCAGGTAGTTGAACCGCGCGCGTGGCGCGGCCAGCGGGTCCGGCGAGGCCAGGTCGAGCCGGCCCCGGCTGGTCGGACGCAACTGGCATACCGACAAGGTGAAACCGGGGAAATCATGCGGCTTGCCTGCAGTCATGTCGGCGCTGATGGTGCCGAAATGAAATTGCACGTTGGGCGTCTGCTCGCTGTCGTTGGTGCGCGCGAACATGCCGCCCAACTGGATGCCGGCCGCCACCGGCCCGGCGCGGCGCAGGATCCACTGCAGGCCGATGCGGGCCGTCCCCCACCAGGTGCGCAGGGCGTCGTTGGTGGTGATCGGCCGGGTGCAGCGGTACATGAGCCGCGATTGCAGGTGATCCTGCAGGTTGTGGCCAACCTCGGGCAGATGGTGCGCCGGCGCGATGCCCAGCGCCCGCAGCGCATCGGCATCGCCGATGCCCGACAGCATCAGCAGCTGCGGTGACTGGATCGCGCCGGCGCTCAGCACCACCTCGCAACGCGCCCGGGCCTGGCAGGCGCGGCCGCCGCGCAGGTAGGACACGCCCACGGCGCGGCGCCCCTCCAGGATCACGCCGGTGGCGTGCGCGTCGGACTCGACGCACAGGTTGGCGCCGGCGATGCCCGACCTCAGGTAGGCCTTGGCGGCCGAACAGCGCAGGCCATTGCGCGTCGTCAGCTGGAAGTAGCCGGCGCCCTCCTGGCGCACACCGTTGAAATCATCGGTGCGCGGCACGCCCAGCTCGTTGGCGCCACCGATAATGGCCTCTATCAGCGGATGACGGCCACGGATATCCGAGACCGCCAGCGGGCCGTCGCCGCCGTGGCATGCGTCCGCGCCGCGTTCGTTGGCCTCGGAGCGCTTGAAATAGGGCAGGACATCGTCCCAGCCCCAGCCGACATTGCCAGCCGCCCGCCAGCGCTCGAAGTCCTCCTTCTGGCCTCGGATATAGACCAGGCCATTGATCGAGCTGGAGCCGCCCAGGGTACGGCCTCGCGGAATATAGATCTTGCGATTGTCCAGATTGGGCTCGGGCTCGGATTCGAACTGCCAGTTCAGCTGCGGGTTGAACATCGTCTTGCCATAACCGATGGGGATGTGGATCCACATGTTCCGGTCCCGCGGGCCGGCCTCCAGCAGCAGCACGGTCGTCCTGCGATCCTGCGCCAGCCTGGCGGCCACGGCGCATCCGGCCGATCCGGCGCCCACGACGATGTAGTCAAACTCCCTGGTCTCCACGTTCCCTTCCCCTCAGATGTCCAGCACCACGGCGCCCCCGCGGACGCGCGCGCAACAGATCAGTACGCTGTCGGCGCGTTCTTCGTCGCTCAACAGGTAGTCGTTGTGTTCGATCAGGCCCGACAGGTAGTTCAGCCGGCATTCGCCGCACAGCCCCGCCTCGCAGGATGAATTGCAGGCCACGCCGGCGCCGCGCAGGGCCTGCAGGATGGTCTGCCCCGGCGCCACCGGCACCGACCGGTCGCTGCGGCGCAGCGTCAGGCTGGCCGGCAGGCCGTCCGCTGGCGGCGTTGGCGGCGGCGCCAGGTCGGCGCCGAAATGCTCCGAATGCACCGCCTCGGCCGGCCAATGGGCGCAGGCGGCCTGCACCGCCCGCATGAAGCCGGGCGGGCCGCAGAAATACAGTTGGCCATCTTCTGGCCGCTGCGCCAGCAACTGGCCGAGATCCAGCCCGTTGGCGGGGTTGCCGCCATCGTGGTGCAGGAAGACGCGGCCGCGCCACTTGTCACCGGCCAGATAGCGGGCGAAGGCGGTGCGCTCGGGCGACTGCGTGCAGTAGTGCAGCGTGTACGGCCGGCCCAGCGCGTGCAGCCGTTCGGCCATCGCCAGCAGCGGCGTGATGCCGATGCCGCCGGCCAGCAGCAGGCAATGGCCGGCGTCCTCCCGCAGCGGGAAGTAGTTGTGCACGCCCGCCACCTCCAGCAGGTCGCCGGGCCGCACCTGTTCGTGCATGGCGCGCGAACCGCCGCGGCTGTCCGGCACGCGCAGCACGGCGATGCAATAGCGATCAGTGCTGCCCGGCACATTGCACAGGGAATAGCGGCGGCTGGCGCCGCCTGGAGTACGGATATCCAGGTGCGCGCCGGCCTCGAAGGCGGGCAGCGGCGCGCCGTCCGGATCGACCAGGTCGAAGGCGTAGATGCCTTGCGCCTCGTACCGGATCGCACTGACTCGCAACTTCAGCATGGCTCTCTCCGCATCCCTCAGCCGGCGGTGGCCGCCTGGTTCGCGCGGTCGAGGCCGTCGAGCCGGGCGCGCACGTGCGCATCGCGCTGGTCCGCCGGCAGCGCGTCGGCCGACCGCATGATCTCCAGCACCTGCTTGCCGGCGGCGGCCAGCTGCTTGCGATCGGCCTGCTTGTCGGCCAGTTCGGGAATGTCCAGCACCGAATCCTGGGCATAGATCGGCAGCGTCCGGCCCTGCTCCTGCAATTGCTGGTAGAGCGCGTAGGGCGCGGTCTTGTCCTGCACGGCATTGCGCAGCAGCTTGCGGCACATGTACACGCCCACGTCGGAGACGCCGGGATGCTCGGCGCCATGCGCGGCGATGCGGCCCTGGCTGACAATGGCCTCCCAGTCGCCCGGCGCGCGCTGCCCCTCGTCGTAGCTGCGGTTGCCGGTCTGCCCTTCCAGGAAGTCGATCTTGTCGACGCCGCAGTCGGCTTCGTTGCCCAGGCCGTCCGGGTCGACGGTGCTGTTGAAGTGGCGGTAGCCGAAGATGATCATGTTCTCGTCGTCGACGGGCACGCTCCAGCGGGTGCAGCCGGCGGTGCCATGGCGTTCGCGCGCGGCGGTCGGCAGCAACGAGCCGATCTGCAGGTAGTTGGGGAACACCATTTCCGTGATCCGCACCCAGATCTTGTCGCCAGGCAGGCGGCGCGAGGCGATGAACACGCAGCCATTGCCGTCGCGCGTCGCTTCCCACTGCATGACCGGCATGTCGCCGAAGCCTTCAAGCGAAACCCCCGCCGAGGTCGCGGCGTCCACGCCCTCGACCACCATGTGGTTGTGCAGCACGGCGGTATGCATGTGGTCCATGATGTTCTCGTAGACCTGCAGCCAGTTGCACGGGTAGATGTTCGAAAACGGCACCAGCCGGGTGTCGGCGGGCAGGCTGTAGGTATCGAACTCCGGGAACGGCGGCGCCTGGCCCGGGCCCATGTAGGCAAAGACCAGTCCATCGCGCTCGAACGCGGGATAGGCGCCCTGGCACACCGTTTCCTTCAGGCGCGTGGCGTCGGGTTCGCAGGGCGCGTCCAGCAAGGTGCCATCCACGCCGTAATGCCAGCCGTGATAACAGCAACGGATGCCGTGTTCGGCGATGATGCCGAACTCCAGCGACGCGCCGCGGTGCGCGCACTGGCGATGCATGACGCCGACGTCGCCGCTCTTGTCGCGAAACGCCACCAGGTCCTCGCCCATGATGCGGATGGCCTTGGGCACGTCCGTCAGTTCCTGCGACAGGCACACCGGCTGCCAGTAACGGCGCATGTATTCACCCATCGGCGTGCCGGGGTTGCTGCTGGTCAGTTCCAGGTCGGGGCCGGGCCGATTGCGTTGCTGGTAGCCGGAGAACCGCAACGGATGCTCGTTGCAGGTCGAGGGCACGGAACTCGTGGCTTGTGTCATGTCTTGTCTCCTGATGATTGGAATGGATCAAACACGCAGATTCGATTGGCTGACGAAGCGGATCTGCTGGTATGCGTCCAGGCCTTCCGGCCCGCCTTCGTAGCCCAGTCCGCTGTCCTTGACGCCGCCGACCGGCGCGTCCGCCAGCGAGGGCGTGAAGTTGTTGATGCCGATCCAGGCGGCATCGATGCCCTCGGCAAAGGTGGCGGCGCGCTGCAGGTCGTTGGTGAACGCATAGGCCGCCAGGCCATACTCGACGGCATTGGCCCGGGCGATGGCGTCGTCGAGGGTGCCGAACGGCAGGATCGGCGCCACCGGGCAGAACGGTTCGTCGTGCAGGATGCGGGCCGTGGCCGGTACGTCGGTCAACACGGTCGGCGGGAAGAAGTAGCCCTCGCCCGCCAGGCGGGTCCCGCCCAGCCTGACGTTGGCGCCACGCCGCTGCGCGTCCTCGACCAGGCCGGCCGCGGCGGCCAGGCGCCGCTCGTTGTTCAGCGGCCCCATCCGCACGCCGGCGGCCAATCCGTCGCCCACTTCGAGCTGGCCGGCGTATTCCACGAAGTGCGCGACGAAAGCCTCGTAGAGACTGTCCTGCACGAAGAAGCGGCTGGGCGACAGGCACACCTGGCCGCTGTTGCGGAACTTGAATGCGACGCATGCCTGCGCGACGCGCGCTACGTCGACGTCGTCACAGACGATCACCGGCGCATGGCCGCCCAGTTCCATCGTGCACGGCTTGAGATGGCGCGCGGCCAGCATGGCCAGCAGCCGCCCCACCGGCACCGAGCCCGTGAACGAGACCTTGCGGATGATCGGCGAGGCGATCAGGCGCTCGGAAATCTGCGCCGGCTTGCCATACAGCAGGCTGATCGCGCCGGACGGTACGCCCGCATCCAGGAACGCCCGCAGCAGCAGCATGCCGATGGCGGGGGTTTCCTCGGGCGCCTTGAGCACCACCGTGCAACCGGCCGCCAGCGCCGCCGCCACCTTGCGGGCGGCCAGGAACGCCGGGAAATTCCACGGCACGAAAGCCGCTACCGGCCCGATCGGACGCTTGACCGTGGTCTGCGTCAACAGCGGCGAGCGCGGCGGCAATTGCCGGCCGTAGGCGCGCTTGCATTCCTCCGCGCAGTAGACGATGCCCTCGATCACCCGGCTCAGCTCGCCGTCCGAATCGGCCAGCGGCTTGCCGTTCTCCAGCGTCAGAACGACAGCCATCTCGCCGCGCCGCTGATCGATAAGCTGCGCGGCGCGCATCAGGATCGCCGCCCGCTCCCAGGCGCTGGTGCGCGACCAGGTGGCGAACGCGCTGTCGGCGTGGCGCAGCGCGTCGTCGATGTCCTCGTCCGTGGCCACCGGCAGCCTGCCCAGCTCGGCGCCGTTGGCGGGATTGCGCACCGCCAGCGTGTCGCGCCCCCGCGCGCCGCGCCACTGTCCGCCCACGTACAGGGCGAGCGCCTGGGGATAGGCCGCCGCATCCAGGCTCGCGGCCGCCGCGGCCCGCTCTTGTTTCGTTTCCTTCATGGCTTATGACTCATCGTGGTTCTGGAAAAGGGAAGAAGATCCGTCATGACAGCCGCTGCGCGCCGCCAGGCATGGTTCCTGCGACCGCGCCCGACGCGGCGATCATGCGGGCCTGCATGCGCCGGCGGCTGGCCTGCGGATTGATGAACAGCACGCCGACGAGGCTCACGCCGATCGCCAGCACCGCGGACACCAGGAAGCCCTGTTCATAGCCGGCCGCGATGGTGTTGCCGCTGCCGATGAAACGGCCCATCAAGGCCGGCGCCACCAGGCCGCCCGTGGTCGCCAGCGCGCTGCTGATCGACATCGCGGCCGAGCGCTGCGAATCGAAGGAGATCTCGGCGACGATTGCCGAGCTCAGCACGAATGTCAGTTGCGGCAGATTGCAGCCCAGCGCCAGCAACAGCACGCGCAGCGTGGGGTGTTCGGCCACATACAGGGACAGCAGGATGCAGGCCCCGCCCAGCAACACGAATGCACAGCTGAGCCAGCCGCGGGCGTAGATCGAAGCGACGCCGCGCTTGAGCATGCGCTGCGACAGCCACGACCCGACCAGCACCAGCGGAATGTTGATGCCGGTGAAAATCATGAACATCCAGCCGGTTTCCTGCGTGGAGTAACCCAGCGCCTTGCTCATGTAGGCCGGGATCCAGGTGAACATCACCGAGAAGATCCAATACGTGGTCCAGTACAACAGCATGTTGGCCAGGAAGGTGCGATCCGTCAGCAGCACCCAGTAAGGCACGCGCGCCTGCGATGCGTCGGCGCTGGCGCCGGCGTTGCGGACCTGCCCGTCGCCGCCGAACAGCAGCCACAGCACCATCCAGACAATGCTCAGGACGCCCAGCAGCAGGAACGCCGCGTGCCAGCTGTGGTTGAGCATGATGTAGGTGAGCACCGGCCCGGAGATCAGCAGGCCGACCGTCACGCCCTGGAAAATCACCGACGACGGCACGTTGCGCTGGTCGTCCGTGAACCAGGTGTAACAGGAGTGCAGCGCCAGCGGATACGCCGGCCCCTCGCCGATGCCCAGCAGAATCCGCGAGAAATACAGCAGCGGCACCGAGGCGAAGAAGGCCAGCGGCATTTGCGACACGCCCCAGATGCCGGCCAGCACCACCAGCACGACCTTGGACGACACCCGGTTGGCGAGGAAACCGAAGCCGATCGCCGAGACCGAGAAGAACAGGAAGAAGCTGCTGGCGATCATGCCGAACTGCGCCGGCTCGATGCTCAGTTCCTGCATCAGCGGCACGGCCACGATGCCAAGAATCGCCTTGTCCATGAAATTGATGACCATGAACAAGGCCAGAAGCACTGTCACGACCCACCCTCGTACATTCACCTTCCCTGGTGCTGCAGTTGCCATGTCTCGCCCCTTGTTTTGCGTTTCGGCGCGTTGACTCCGTGCCGTGTCAAAACTATAGTCCTATATAGTTCTTAAGTTCAATGCCCGGACGTGTCGGGACTTACCCTAAGACCCTTGCGCTTCACCTGAAAAAATGAAATCCCCTCTGTGGCGTCACCGCGGCAGCGAACCCGACTACCGCTATTCCCTGGCCAACGAACGCACTTTCCTGGCGTGGATCCGCTCGGCGCTGGCCTTGCTGGCGGCCGGCCTGCTGCTCGACCAACCCGGCATGGCCGGCAGCCCGGCCGTGCGCACCGGACTCGCGCTCGGTCTGTGCGTGCTGGCGGTGCTGGCCAGCGCCAGCGCCTACCGGCGCTGGCGCGGCAACGAAATCGCCATGCGCCATGCGGCGGCGCTGCCGCACAGCCCGGCCCTGGCGCTGCTGTGCCTGGCCATGCTTGCCATCGGCGCGGGCGTGTGCTGGCTGCTGCTCAGCCACGCTTGATCCCACCCTGTGAACCCGGCCGGCTGTGCGCCAACCATGACCTATCCCCGCGATCCGGGCCTGCAACCCGAGCGAACCCTGCTGGCCTGGCGGCGCACCTGCCTGGGCCTGCTGCTGAACAGTTTCCTGCTGATGCGCGGCGGAGCCTTGCACGGGGAACCCGCCGCGATCGGCGTCGGGCTGCTCGTCATGGCGCTGGCCGGCTGGCTGTATGCCCGCGTTCGCGCGCGCCTGTCCACCTCGCTTGGCGCGCGCGCCAGCGCGCCGGACCCGCGCGTCCTCATGGCGGCCACCTGCGCGGCCCTGTTGCTGTGCCTGGCGGGCGCCTGGCACGGCGTGCGCCTTTTCCACGCGGCGATGTCCTGAACCCTCGTGGCGACGCTGCCCCCCCTCTCCTCCCGCGCTACACCTTTGGGGCGCTTTTCATTCGGGGCGGTCACACGCCGGTGACGCAAGCGGGCCTAATGCGCATCCGCCACGGAAGCCAGGGGCCTGACTGGCGGTTGCTCGTGCTGCAATGCCTGCCACAGATCGTAGTTCGCCTGCATCGCGACCCACGCCTGCGCGGTGCCCGCTCCCGCCTGCTCCAATCGGACGGCGAGGTCCGGACTGATACCCGCCTTGCCGTTGAGTACCCGCGACAGCGCCACCCGCGACATCGCCAGGCGATCAGCAGCGTCTGTCACCGACAGGCCCAAGGGGGCAATAACGTCTTCCCGCAACACTTCGCCCGGATGCGGAGGGTTATGCATCATGATGATTCCTAATGGTAGTCGCGATAATCGACCAGCTCACCCCGCAGCATCCCAATCGGCATCGCGTCTGCAAGGACTCATCCTGTGCGCCGAACACTGGACCGTCAACAATGACACGTCGTTTATCAGTTTGAGTCCAAGTCAGTCACCAGATACGCCTGCCCGCCCGGCTTCAGGTAGGGTTGCAGTGCCTTGAACGGCACGCTGCCGTGCGTGCCCAGGCAGGCGCCCGAGGCGTGTCCCACGCCGGACACCGACAGGCTCAATGCCCCCGGCGAAGTGGCGCCCAGGGCCAGGTATTGCGGCCAGAGGTCGGCGCAATCTTCCAGGTTGGGATGCTGCTCGGCGCGGTCTTCGGGCGGGCCGGCCTTGACCACCTGTTCCACCAGCCCCAGCAGTGCCGCGCTGGGCTCGCGGCCGAAGCTGCGCTTGCCCGGCGCGTAGGCGTCGAAGACGCGGTTCCAATCGAGGTATTCGCCGCGCAGCAAGTCGAAGGTGTATGGCTCGAAATGGTTGGCGGGATGCGCCCCGCCGCAATCCAGGCTGCCCGCTTCGGTCACGGTCAGCAGCGCGCGCGACAGCCAGGTGACGTTGATGTTTTCTTCGTCGAACCCGCCCAGCGTGCCCGCGCCGGGATTCGTGCTGGTGTAGGCAGAGGCCATGCATTCCAGCGCGCCCAAGCTCTTGCGCCAGTGGCGTTGTTCCAGCAGGTCATTGACGCGCCGCATGACCTGCGGATCGGGATGACGGCTGAGCCGTGGATAGGCAAACCCGGTGCGCGGATCTTGCCACATGCGGTATGCCACCGCGTCCGCGCCGACGTCCTTGCCCACCGGCTTGGCGTGGCCGGCCAGCTTCAGTGTTTCATAGGGCGCGCGGGCAGCGTCGATGCCCGCCTTGAGGTCGATGTCGCCCACGTCGGCCTGCGTAGCGCGCGCCTTGGCGCGGTCGCGTTCGAGTTGCGCGGTGTCGTAGCCGGCCACGCGCTGCAGGTCGAAGCGGCGTTGCTTGCCGGTGCGGGTGTCGGTCCACTGCCCGCGATAGCCCTTCTCGTCACGCGTGCCTTGCCAGCTGGCGGCGCGGTCGGGCGCGTCGATCGCGGCCGTGTCCGAAGCCGGAGGCCGCGCCGGGTGCGGCTTGGGCTCGTACAGGACGTCGCCCGTGCCGCGCAGGGGAATATCGACGCCGCTCTTCGGGTAGAAATAGCGCCCGCTCACGACCCCGTTGGCGCCGGCCGCGTCATCCAGTTCCAGCACCACCTCGCCGGCCCCTTGCAGCGTGCCCTTGTAGACGGTGCGCTGGGCGGCGTCGGCCTGCGCCCCCGGCAGCGCCAGGAGGGCCAGCGCCAGGGCGCCAAGGGAAGGGAGACGAGGACGGAAGAGGGACGATGGCATGGGGCGGACACGGCCGGAAATTGAGGTGGGCCCACTATACCCGAGCCATCTCTGTGCCTTCCCGCTGTGTCCGACGGACAACACGCGACCGCGCGCCGCCGCGCCAGCAATCGGACCGAGGCGGCCGGCCGGCGCTTACGCGCGCTTGAGCGCCGCCAGCACCCCGGTCAGATCCAGCGCGCCGGCGCTGGCGGAGCGTTTCATGGATTCGAGCCCGCGAACCACCCAACTGGCCACCGCCGCATTCGCCTCCGCGTCGGCCACTGCCATCGCGTCGTGGCGCGGGACCTGGATGGCAACCGCAAGGGCCGCTTTCTTGCCCGAGTACTTCGCCACGGCGCTGAACCCCGACTCGGCGTAGTCGCTGATGCTGCCGCCCACGAATAGCTCGATATCCAGCGTGGCGGCGCCAGGCACCACGACCGGCGCCAATGCGGCTTTCAGCCTGGGCCGGTACGCGACGACGGCGGGCAGGAACCGCGAGCCGGCCTCCGGCCCTCCCATTCTTGCGCCGAGTGCGACGTCCATGAAAACTCCTTTTTCGGGCAGGCCGGTATTGTACTGACGGGCCTCATTGGCGCGGCGCTGGCCGCGCCGCGCGTCACTTGTTTCGCTTGACCATATCCAGGATGGTCTTGCGGAGTTCGTCGCACGCCTGCGCCTCGGAAATTTCACCGGCGACGGCCGCGGTCGACAGCGCGTCGGCCGCGCCCAGCATGGCCCACAGGCTGGCCGTGGGAATGCCTTGCGGCCCGGCGAAGGGCGCAAACAGCCGCCGGCATTTTTCGATGAAGGCATACTGGTACTGCCGTTTCACGGCCGCCAGTTCCGGCGAGCCGTCCAGCGCCGCCAGCACTCCGGGAATCTCGCGCCCCTGCGTCGACACGCATGCGACGTACCGCTCGGCGATGACGCCGGCCTTGTCCTTCAGGCTCGGCTTGCTGGCCGCAATGGCGTCATCGATGATCGCCGTCTGGCGCGCGTCGAAGTCCTGGTACAAGGCGGCCAGCAGGCCATTGCGCGTGCCGAAGTGGTCATAGACCACCGGCTTGGAGACGCCGGCCGCTTCGGCCAGGCGTCCCAGGGTCAAGGCGTCGGTGCCTTCCTCGCTGACCAGTTTCCAGGAAACCTCCATCAGCTGGCGCGAGCGCTCGTCTTTCGA
The DNA here is from genome assembly GCF_052906545.1 of Achromobacter sp. CSND-B12. Classification (NCBI taxonomy): domain Bacteria; kingdom Pseudomonadati; phylum Pseudomonadota; class Betaproteobacteria; order Burkholderiales; family Alcaligenaceae; genus Achromobacter; species Achromobacter sp. CSND-B12. Next base: position 402,626 of record NZ_JBREGJ010000001.1, read on the forward strand.
CAGGCGGCGGCGTGGCGGAGAAGCGGGAGCGGGAACGGCGGACATCTGTATTCTCGGGTATCGATCAGGATTGCACGGCAAAAATCCGCTGACCGATGGCGTGCGCCGCGTCGAGATGGGAAGCCGGAAAGCCGGCATCCGAAGGCAGCAGCAGTTCCGATGTCGCGACGCGCGCGCCGCAGTAGCCGAAGATGCCGTGGTCGATCTGCGTTTTCATGGCGCCGAAGTAGCCATGCCTGCCGTAGGTTCGCATATCGGCGCCGCCACTGGCAACCAGATGCACGGGCAGGCGCTGCAGTTTCTTGACCAGCTTGCCGTCCGCGCCGGCGTCATAGGCCCAGCCGTTGGTGAACACGCGGTCGATCCAGCCTTTCAACAGGCCGGGGAACGACCACCAGTAAACCGGATAGACCAACACCAATGCATCCGCGCGGTCGATCCGCGCCTGCTCGGCGACGACGTCCGGCGACGGCGCGGCCTGCTTCAGATGCAGGGCCGCATCGGCCTGGGTGAACCTCGGATCGAACCCTTCCGCGGCCAGATCCGCGATCTCGAAGGAATGTTCCGGGCCGCGGGCGACAACGCCCTGCGCGAGCTGGGCGGCGATGGCGTGGGTCAGGGATGCGGGGTCGGGATGTGCGACAACGATAAGCGCGTGCATGCGGATCTTCCGTACAGAGTTTCTATATACGAATAGTAGCCTACTTTTAGTAGGTAATGGAAGGTCAACCACCCGCGCGCTTCCGGCATGTTCGTCCGGCGGTGTCCGCCGCGATCTTGAGCATCCCTGCCCGAAGCGATAAATTTGCTCCAGCGAAATCGTTGCCATGGCCTGCCACGCAGGCCCGTCGTTGGAGTCGCACGCATGGATATCATCGAGACGATCGCTTCGCACACCGCGGCCCTGCGCATGCCGCTGTATGCCGTGACGGCCAGCGCCATCCGCAAGGCCGACACGCCGCTCATTCTCACGCTGCACTGGCATGGCTTTCACCGTGATGGCACGGCGGACGGCGGACTGCGCTCAGTCGCCGGGTCGGCGGTCCAACTCAATCTGCGCTGGCACGATTTTGGCGTGCTGGACCGCGCGATCATCGACGCCGGATGGGCGCTCGGCGCCTGGGATGTCGAGCGCGTGGCGCGCCCGCCCTGGTGGCGCCTGAACGCGCCAGCCTCGGAAGCCGTGGCCGGCCACCGCGCCTTCGCCGATTATTCCGACCTGCCGCCATCGGACGACACCGTCGTGGTGGAAGCGCCGGATCAGCAAGACCTGCTTGAACTGGCGGCGCGCAAGGGCTACGTGCGCTGGCTGTTCAGGCCACGCAAGGGCGGCCTGTGGCGCCAGCTGGACGGCGACGACGATACGTTGGACGCCGACGGCGGACGCACCCTGCCCTGCCCGGTGCCGCTGCAACCGGACGGCCGCGAACTGCGCCGCAAGGTGCTTTACCGGCTGGGACGAGGCAAGGATTTTCTGATTCTTTAAGTTTCATTTTGATGCATTTTTGACTCTTGAAGCGTCTTTGGCCCGCCCATAGATTTTTTGCGCATCCCGATCGTGGATGCCCGATGCGTGGCGCCGCCGTACGGCGCGCAACGCGCCGGTATTCACTTTTTGATGATCAAGACTTCAGGAGATAGAGTCATGAAGATCCGTCCCCTCTATGACCGGATTATCGTCAAGCGAATCGAACAACAGCGCAAGACCGCATCCGGCATCGTCATCCCGGACTCCGCCGCCGAAAAGCCCGAGCAAGGCGAAGTACTCGCCGTCGGCCAGGGCAAGCGCAATGCCGATGGCTCGCTGCGCGAGCCGGAACTCAAGGTGGGCGACCACGTCCTTTTCGGCAAGTATGCCGGCCAGACCGTGAAGGTCGACGGCGAGGAGCTGCTGGTCATGCGCGAAGACGACATCTTCGCCGTGCTCACGCCGCAGGACAAGCAATTGAAGAAGGCCGCCTGAGGCCCGGCCATCGCGAATCGAGGAGCAAGAAATGAGTGCCAAAGACGTCAAATTCCACGATAACGCCCGCGCCCGCGTGGTCAAGGGCGTCAACATCCTGGCCGATGCCGTCAAGGTGACGCTCGGCCCCAAGGGCCGCAACGTGCTGCTGGAACGCAGCTTCGGCGCGCCCACCATCACCAAGGACGGGGTCTCGGTCGCCAAGGAGATCGAACTGAAGGACAAGTTCGAGAACATGGGCGCGCAGATCGTCAAGCAGGTCGCCTCCAAGACCGCCGATGTGGCCGGCGACGGCACCACCACCGCCACCGTGCTGGCGCAGGCCATCGTGCAGGAAGGCATGAAGTACGTGGCCTCCGGCATGAATCCGATGGACCTGAAGCGCGGCATCGACCAGGCCGTGTCGGCCGTGGTGGAGGCCTTGCGCAAGCTTTCCAAGCCAATTTCCACCAGCAAGGAAACGGCGCAGGTGGCGGCGCTGTCGGCCAACGCGGATGAAGCCATCGGCAAGATCATCGCCGACGCGATGGACAAGGTCGGGCGCGAAGGCGTGATCACCGTCGAGGACGGCAAGTCGCTGGACAACGAGCTCGATATCGTCGAAGGCATGCAGTTCGATCGCGGCTACCTGAGCCCCTACTTCATCACCGATCCCGAGAAGCAGGTGGCCCAGCTCGACGACCCGCTGGTGCTGCTGTACGACAAGAAGATCTCCAACGTGCGTGAACTGCTGCCGGTGCTGGAAGGCGCCGCCAAGGCGGGCAAACCGCTGCTGATCGTGGCCGAGGATGTCGAAGGCGAGGCGCTCGCCACCCTGGTGGTCAACGCCATGCGCGGCGTGCTCAAGGTCACCGCGGTCAAGGCGCCGGGCTTCGGCGACCGCCGCAAGGCCATGCTGGAGGACATCGCCATCCTCACGGGCGCCACGGTCATTTCGGAAGAGACCGGCAAGCAGCTGGAGAAGGCCACGCTGCAGGACCTGGGCAGCGCCAAGCGCATCGAGGTGCGCAAGGAAGACACCATCATCATCGACGGCGCCGGCAAGCAGGAAGCCATCGACGCCCGCGTCAAGACGCTGCGCAAGCAGATCGAGGACGCCAGCAGCGACTACGACCGCGAGAAGCTGCAGGAACGCGTGGCCAAGCTGGCTGGCGGCGTGGCCGTCATCAAGGTCGGCGCCGCCACGGAAGTCGAGATGAAGGAGAAGAAGGACCGCGTCGACGATGCCCTGCATGCGACCCGCGCGGCCGTCGAGGAAGGGATCGTGCCCGGCGGCGGCGTGGCATTGCTGCGCGCGCGCGCGGCCATCCAGGACCTCAAGGGCGCCAATGCCGATCAGGACGCCGGCATCCGCATCGTGCGCCGCGCCCTGGAGGCGCCGCTGCGCGCGATCGTGGCCAACGCCGGCGAGGAGCCGTCGGTGGTGGTGGCCAAGGTGGCGGACGCCAAGGGCAATCATGGCTACAACGCGGCCACCGGCGAGTACGGCGATCTGGTGGAAATCGGCGTAGTCGACCCGACCAAGGTCACGCGCACCGCGCTGCAGAACGCCGCGTCGATCGCCGGCCTGATCCTGACGACCGACGCGACCGTCGCGCAGGCCGCCGAAGAGACCAAGCCGCAGGCGGCGCCGGCCGAAGCCATGGACTTCTGACCCCTCTCGGACCGGAGCAGCGTGAAGGCATCGCGCCACTGGCGCGATGCCTTTTTTTTGCGTGTGCGGCCCGAAAAATCCGTCGTCCCCGCGTCCTCGCGAGCCGCCGTTCGATGCTGTCTATGCGCTTGCGCCACACGATTTCACGAATCAAAAATGGCGGGTCTTGAATCCGCGCCGGCCGCACTCATATCTCTGTTGAAGCGGTCGAGCGGCTGGCGATTGCGACGCATGAAGCGGCCCCGATCCTGTCCAAACCATCTTGGGAGGTAATCATGGCGAACTACCCATTCACCGACACCGGTGTCGAGTCCTTCTTCGACGCGGTCCAGGAACAGATGGACCGCATCCTGCGCGGCGCGGGCCTGCCCGCGACCCTGCGCGCCCTGCCGCGCGGGCATTTTCCGCCGGTCAATATCGGCGTGTCGGATGAGGCCGCGGTCGTGGTGGCATTCATCCCCGGCATCGATCCGGACACCCTGAAAGTGTCCATCGAGAAAGGCCTGCTGACGATCAGCGGCACGCGCGAAGCGCAGGCGCTGCCCGAGAACGCGCGCTACTACGCGCGTGAACGCGCCGACGGTTCATTCACCCGCGCCATCGAACTGCCGGCCGACGTCGACGCGGACAACGTGCAGGCGCGCTATGTCGACGGCTGCCTGTTGGTCTCCATCAAGAAGAAGGAGTCGTCCAAGCCGCGCCTCATCCCGGTGCAGTAACGCCCGCCAATCGCACTATTCAGGAGATAGCATCATGAATACGCGTAACGAACTCGTTGTCGAACAAGAAAGCCGCGCCGCGCAGCGGCGCCCCGCCACCCTGCCCGCCGTGGACATTTTCGAGGACACCGCCGGCGTCACGGTGCTGGCCGACCTGCCCGGCGTCACCAAGGAACGCCTGAACATCAAGGTCGAATCCGACGTGCTCGTCATCGAAGGCGAAGCTGCCGTGCCGGTGCCGCAGGAACTGCGCCTGATCCACAGCGAGCTGCGCGAGCCGCTGTTTCGCCGCTCGTTCCGGCTGGGACCGGAATTCGACAAGGACGCGATCAGCGCCAACCTCAAGCAAGGGGTCCTGACGCTGCGCGTGCCGCGTGTGCGCGAAGCGCAGCCGCGCCAGATTCCGGTGACGGTGGCGTAAACGATGCGCCGCGCCGCAACCAACGGCCTGCTGGCCGTCAGAAGCTGACGGCCAGCCCCACCGAAAAGCCCCGCACATTCGTGCCGAACACATAACGGCCCACCAGCCGGGTGCGGGTGATGAACACGTCGTAGGCGCTGGAATCCAGTTCCAGGCCAGCGCCCAGCGAGGTCAGCCGGTCGAACCCCAGAATGCCGCGCTGGTCCCCCAGGAATTCCGAATGGGTCAGTTCCAGCACATAGCGCACCGGCCGCTGCAGCGCGATGAGGCCGGTGGGCGCACGGTAACGGGCCCACAGGTTGGCCGACTGCGCGGTGGCGCGGCCCTTGACGGCGGCCGAGCTGTCGAAGCTTTGCAGGCGGATATCGGAATAGCGCAATTCCACGTCGACTTCATAATCCGGGCGATAGTGCTCGTAGTCGAGCATCAGGGATCCGCCCAGGCCATAGGCGTTGAGCGATCCCTTGTCCAGGAAATCGATATCGCGACCGGTCTGGCGGCCCACGTACCAGCTGGCCGCGCGCAGGTCGCTCGATACATTGCCCAGCGCGAAGTTGAAGATGGGGCGCAGCTTGAGTTCGTCGGCGAGCTTGAAATCCCAGCCGATCCCGCCGGTTGCCGAAATGCTGTTCCAGCGCGTCGGGATCCGGCGGGTTTCGGCGCCCTGCGTGGCGACGAAGGTCGGATCGTAGCGGCTCGCGGCCAGCACGCCTTCCAGATAGATCGGCACCGATTGGGAAATCGTGTCGCCCCCGCCCAGCTGGGTCATGAAGAAGTCGTTGGAACCCGCGGTCGAACCGCCGCCGCTGCCGATTTTCAGCGAACTGGTGGTGATGTCGGGCACGATCGAAAACGACATCAGCGCCAGCACGCCGTTGGCGCGCTTTTGCAGATCATCGTGCGTCAGCCGCAGGCCCTGCGCCCCGGCCGACGGCGGCGCGGCACAGGCCAGCAGCCCCGCCAGCCACCATTGCGACCGCCACCACCGCAACCTCGATGCCGCCATGATCCGGATCCTCGCCATGAGAAGGAAAATGCGTGGGAGACAGCGCGCGTCGGCGCGCGCTATGGGTCCACCATGGCCTGCCGCTGCGACAGCAGCAGCGCGTCGCTCTGGTCGATGCGGATGGTGCCTATCCGCGGGAATTCGAAATCGATGATGATGTAGAGGGCGGCGGTCATGACCAGCGCATAGACCACCTGGTGCATCCAGCCCGAGCGGTTGGCGACGGCCAGGTTCATGCCGACGAGTGCGGCGCTGACCAGCGCCAGCAGCCCCAGGAACAGGTAGGCCATGATGGGCGGATGCACCTTCTGCGCGACCGATTGCGTGGTGGCGACGTCGAACATCTCGTTGACCGCGTTGATGTACGACGCGGCAAACGGCGGCACGCTGTCGTTGGCGGCCTGGATCGAGCCCTGCCAGATCTGCTTCTGCAAGCCCGCCACCTTGGCGGCGATCGCCTCGCGCGCCTCGAGGTCGGCCACATGTCGGTAGTAGTTGATGCGCTCGTCGACATAGCGGCGGAACGCGTCGCGCAGCGCGGGTTGCGCGGGCGCGGCAAGCAGGTCGATCCGCAGCCAGGCCGTGCCGATGGCGTTGACCTCCAGCACCAGGAGGTTGCGGCGCTCCGCCATGCGCTGCGCCGCCCCCGAGAAGGTGAAGGCGATCAACAGCCCGAGCAGCGCGAACACCGAGGCCTCGACGGCCGCCGATCCCGCGCGGCTCTTCTCGTCGCCGCCCCGGCCGAGTCGCCTGCCGATGTTCATGGCCAGCAACAGCAGCAGGAAGAACGCCAGCGCCAGGAAAAACAGAATCAGGGAATAATCCATGCCGTCACCTGTGCGTAGTCATGCGCCTTGAATCCAACCGGATGTGTTTCGTGCCTGCCGCGGCCGGCGGATGACGCGGTCCCGGAGCGTGGCCGCACTGCTCGTCGATGCGGCGGCGGGCCGATGCGCGCGCCTTGGCGCGCTATGAATGACACGTCACTTCGGGAAGGCGGTGCAGCGTGTTTCATCGATCACCCTGGAAAGCGGCCAATGACAACCTGCAAACTGCGGCCAGGGCGAACGCGCACGGAGAATAATCCGCATTATTTCCGCGCCGCGCCCTGGTTTCTCGTGGCGAGGTTTTCAGTTATTAACCGATCCGCCCGGCGATATCAACATTTTTGCGAATATCCCGGGCATGCGACAGTGCCAGATGTTTTCGCCTTGCGGACCGCCGCGGTTTACCGTTGGCGATATTCCGCGCCGCAACAGCTGCCCTGATTACATGTTGTTTCGATAATGCGCTATGCCGGCGCTGATCAGTCGTATTAGCTTTGTATCCTCATTTATGTAATATTCGCATTAATTCGATAATCGGTTCAGTCAGTACGATCAGGCAGGTTTGTGGTGTCCCGCCAGGCTGCAAGGGCTTGGCAGTCCGTCTTGGCAGCAATTCGGAGAGGTCACGTGAAACAGCAATTGAAGATCGGTTTGACGGTCGCGTCCATCATCGCCGCGGCTACCGCGCTGGGCGGCTACGTCGCCAGCACGTCCACCACCGCCCCGTCACAGCAGGGTGTCGCCAGAATGGGCGACGGCAAGAACGGCCCGCAAGGCATGGCCTGGATTCCCGCCGGGGAATTCCTGATGGGCAACGACCACCGCATGTCGCAACCGAACGAGCGGCCGGCGCACCGGGTGCGCCTGACGGGTTTCTGGATGGACGCCCACGACGTCACCAACGCCGAATTCCGCCGCTTCGTCGACGCCACCGGCTATCTCACCACCGCCGAACGCAAACCCCGCTGGGAAGACCTGGCGGTGCAATTGCCGCCCGGCACGCCCCGCCCCATCGATGCCGCCCTGGTGCCCGGCGCCATGGTCTTCACCGGCACCGAACAGGAAGTCTCGCTGCGCGACTACAGCCGCTGGTGGCGCTTCGTGGCGGGCGCGAATTGGCGGCACCCGCAGGGGCCCGCCAGCAGCATCGAAGGCAAGGACGACCATCCGGTCGTGCAGGTCTCCTACGAAGACGCCCAGGCCTACGCCGCCTGGGCGGGCAAACGGCTCCCCACCGAAGCCGAATGGGAATTCGCGGCGCGCGGCGGACTGGAGCAGGCCACCTATATCTGGGGCGACGAACTCGCCCCACGCGGCCAGGCCATGGCCAACATCTGGGATACCCAGCAACGCCAGCCCTTCCCGGTGGTGACCGATGAAAAGGTGCAGGTTGGCACCACGCCGGTGGCGAGCTTTCCGCCCAATGGCTACGGCCTCTACGACATGGCGGGCAACGTCTGGCAGTGGACCGCGGACTGGTATCGCGCGGATGCCTTCCTGACCCAATCGCAATACCGCCGGCCGCCGCTGGACCCTGCCGGGCCGAAAGACAGCTTCGATCCGGACGACGGCAACGTGCCGCGCAATGCGCCCAAACGGGTGGTGCGCGGCGGATCGTTCCTGTGCAGCGACACCTATTGCATCAGCTATCGCGCCAGCGCCAGGCGCGGCAACGATCCCATGAACGGCATGTCGCACCTGGGCTTTCGCACGGTGATGACGCCGGAACAATGGAAGGTCGCGCGCGCCCGCCAGGACGCCCTGGCGCAACGTTGAAATAACACGCAGTCGAACTGCCGCGCCGCCGCGCCGTCCGCGGCGTGCGCCCGCATGAATGAAGCCACCACTTGGGGAGGGGCTTGTCTTCATGAGTCAACGCGATGCCATTCTCGCGCTCGAAAGCGCCATCAACCAACAGGTGCTGGGCCAGGACGCGGTCGTCCGGATGATCGTGGTCGGCCTGCTGGCCGACGGCCATATCCTGCTGGAAAGCCTGCCGGGCCTGGCCAAGACCCGCACGGTGCGGGCACTGGCCTCCAACCTGGACGCGCGCATGAGCCGCATCCAGTTCACGCCGGACCTGCTGCCTTCGGACATCACCGGCGCCGACGTGCTGCAGGCCGATGGCGCGGGCGGCCATCGCATCCAGTTCCAGCAGGGACCGCTGTTCGGCAACATCATCCTGGCCGACGAAATCAACCGCGCCCCGGCCAAGGTGCAGTCGGCGCTGCTGGAGGCCATGGAGGAAAGGCAGGTCACGGTGGGCGGCACCACGCGCCCGATGCCGGCGCTGTTCATGGTGGTGGCCACCCAGAACCCGATCGAGCAGGAAGGCACCTATCCCTTGCCGGAAGCGCAGATGGACCGCTTCCTGATGAAGATCCGGCTGGACTACCCGGCCGCCGCCGACGAGGCCGCCATGCTGGCGCTGTTGCGCCATCCGGCCGCGGCCGGCGGCACGCGCGCGGCGGCGCCCTTGTCTCAGGAAGCCCTGTTCTCCTGTCGCGATGAGGTGGCGGCGGTGCAGGTCGCGCCCGCGGTCGACGAATACATCGTGGACCTCGTCAATGCCACCCGCCGGCCGGCCGACCACGACGCGGACCTGGGGCGCTGGCTCCAGATCGGCGCCAGTCCGCGCGGCGCCATCGCCCTGGATCGCGCCGCGCGCGCGCATGCCTGGCTGAGCGGCGCCGCCTTCAGCACGCCCGACGATGTGCGCGCCGTGGCCTTGCCGGTGCTGCGCCACCGCCTGCACCTTTCGTATGACGCCGTGGCGGATGGGCTGACGTCCGAGGCCGTGATCGGTCGCCTGCTCGATACCGTCGCCGTGCCGGCCTAGATCCATGAGCGCGCCCCCGCATCCCGTGCATCCGCCCCTGTCCGAACTCGTCGGGCTGGAGGCGGCCGTCCAGGGGCTTTCGCTGGGCGCGCGCCAGAAGCCGCACAGTGTGCTGGCCGGCCTGCACGCCTCCCGCCTGCGCGGGCGCGGCCTGGATTTCTCCGAACTGCGCCGCTATGTCGCGGGCGACGACCTGCGGCAGCTGGACGCGCGCGCCTCGCTACGCTACGGCAAGCCCTACGTGCGCACCTACACCGAGGAACGGGACCGGCCCGCGCTGATCGTGGTGGACCAGCGCATGAGCATGTATTTCGGCTCCGTGCGCGCCTTCAAGTGCGCCGTCGCCGCGCGGCTGGCCGCCCTGGCGGCCTGGACCGTCTACCGCGCTGGCGACCGCGTCGGCGGCATTGTCTTCGGCGATGACGGCAGCCACGCCATCGCTCCGCTGCGCAGCCGCGACCGGGTGCGTGAGATGCTCGCCGCGGTGGCGCGCGCCAACGGCGCACTCTCGGCCGACAGCGCCGCGCGGGACGCGCACGGCGCGCTCAACCAGGCGCTGCGGGCCGCCCAGGCCCTGATGCCGCACGATGGGCTGGTCTGCGTCATCAGCGACTTCGTCGGCGCCGATGCGCAGACGCTGCGCCTGCTGCGGCTGCTGGCCGCGCACAACGACGTGCTGGCGATGCTGGTGTACGACCCCATGGCGCAGGACCTGCCGCGGCGCGGCCGGCTGGTGGTCTCGCAGGGCGAATTGCAGATCGAAGTGGCCATCGGCCGCGAGCGCGAGCGCCGGCCGCTGGCCGACTTCTTCAGCGGCCGCCTGCGCGAGGTGGCGGACCTGTTGCGCCGCAGCCAGGTGCCGCTGCTCTCGATCGACACGGCCGACGATGCGCTGATGCAACTGCGCCGCGAACTCGGGCGCATGCCGGCGCCGGGAGGCCGCGCATGAGCGCCGAACCGCCCGGACTCGATCAACTGCGCGAGCTGCCGCTGCCGGCGGCGGTGCCCTATTGGCCGCAGACCTGGGGCTGGCTGGTATTGGGCGTGATTCTGCTGGCGCTGCTGGGCGGCGGCTTGTTTGCCGCGCTGCGCCACCGCCGCCGCAACCGCTACCGGCGCGAGGCGCTGGCCGAACTCGGCCGGCTCGATCGGGCCGTGCAGGCCGATCCGCTCGCCCTGCGCGCCCTGCCCGGCCTGATCAAGCGCACCGCCCTGGCGGCGCAACGGGGAGGCGGGAAGACCGGCGGCGTCGGCGCGCTCAGCGGCGACGCCTGGGTGCGCGCGCTGGCGGCCGGCAGCGTCGCGCTGGCGCCGGACAGCGCGCGGCTGCTGGCGGTCATCGCCTATGCGCCCGACGATCGCCTGCGCGGCCTCGCGCCGGCGCAGACGCGGCAGTTGCTGCGCGAAACGCGCGTCTGGATGGAGCGGCACCATGTGGCGGCTTGAATATCCGTGGCTGCTGGCGCTGGCGCCCCTGGCCTGGGTCGCCTGGCGCCTGCTGCCGCCCTATCGACCCGCCCGCTCGGCGCTGCGCATGCCGTTCTTCGAGCAGATCGCCACGCTCACCGGCCGCTCGCCACACCGGCCCGAAGCGTCGCGCGGCGGCGCCCAGGCGTGGCTCGGGGTGGCGGTCTGGCTGCTGCTGGTGCTGGCGCTGGCACGGCCTCAATGGGTGGAGCCGCCGCTCACGCACAGCCGGCCGGTGCGCGACGTGCTGCTGGCGCTCGATATTTCGCAGTCCATGGACAGCACGGATTTCCGCGACGCGCAGGGGCGCCCGGTCAGCCGCTGGAGCGCGGTGCAGGCCGTGGTGGCGGACTTCATCACCCGGCGCGGCGACGACCGGCTGGGGCTGATCGTATTCGGCACGGCCGCCTATCCGCAGGCGCCGCTGACGCTGGACCACGCGGCGCTGCAACTGCTGCTGCGGCACACGGCGGTCGGCATGGCCGGGCCCAATACCGCCATCGGTGACGCCATCGGCCTGGCCATCCGCATGCTGGATGCCGTGGACGAACCCGACAAGGTGCTGATCCTGCTGACCGACGGCAACGACACCGGCAGCGCGGTGCCGCCGCAACGCGCCGCCGCCCTGGCCGCGCAGCATCACATCCGCATCCACACCATCGGCATGGGCGACCCGCAAGCGCGCGGCGACGACAAGGTCGATTTCAGCCTGCTCGAACACATTGCGCAGGCCACCGGCGGGCGCTTCTTCCAGGCCAGCGACCGCGAGAGCCTGCAACAGGTGTATGCGACCCTGGACCAGATCACGCCGCGCCGGGTCGACACGCTGAGCCACCAGCCCAAGCGCGATTTCTTCTGGGTGCCGGTGGGTCTGGCGGTACTGCTGCTGGCGCTGTGGCATGCGATCGCGGCGCTGCTGGCATGGCGGCGGGATGGGCAGCCGGTGGCGCGGGAAAAAGAGGACGGCGCATGGACCTCGACCTGAGCGCCTTCCATTTCCTGCGGCCCCTGTGGCTGCTGGGCCTGGTGCCCGCCGTGCTGCTGTGGGCCGGGTGGCGCGCCCTGCGCGCGCGGCCGCAGCACAGCGGCATCGCGCCGCAGCTGTTGCCCTATCTGCTGCTGCAATCGGCGGGCAGCCGTGGGCCGCGCCCCATCGACGTGCTGGCGGCGCTGCTGGCCCTGGGCGCGGTCGCCGCGGCCGGGCCCACCTGGCAGCGCGACGAGCCCGGCTATCTGGACAATGTGGCGCCGCTGGTGCTGGCGGTGGACCTGTCCGCCTCGATGGACACGGCGGACGTGCCGCCCAGCCGGCTCGAAGCCGTCAAGCGCAGCGTGCGCGACATCGCCGCCCAGCGCAAGGGGGCCAAGACCGGCCTGGTGGTGTATGCCGGCACCAGCCATCTGGTGCTGCCGCCGACCGACGATGCCGCCCTGCTCGACCTGTTCGCGCAGGCGCTGGCCACCGATCTGCTGCCGGCGCGCGGCCGCGATGTCGCGGGCGCGATCGCCTTGTCCAATCAGGTGCTGCGCGCCGAGCGCGCCGGCGGTTCGGTATTGCTGCTGACCGATGGCGCCGATCCCGCCACCCTGGACGCGGTGGGCAAGGCCGCCCGCGCCGCGCCCGACCTGCAGGTACTGGTCATGGCCGTGGGTATCAACGGCCTGGACACCGGCGCGCTGCGCGACCTGGCGCAGGCCGCGCACGCCCCCCTGGGCAGCCTGACGCGCAGCGCCGACGATCTGGACTGGGTCCGGCTGCATGCGCAACAGCATTTCCGCGCGGTCCAGGACGCCGCCACGGCGCAACCGCACTGGCGCGACGCCGGCTACTGGCTGTGCTGGCCGCTGGCCTTGCTGGCGCTGATGGCGCTGCGGCGGGGCTGGCGCGTGTCGTGGTCGGCCTGCCTGCTGGTGGCCGGCATCTGGACCGCGCCGCAGCCGGTCCAGGCGGGAGCCTGGGCGGACGCCTTCCTCACGCCGGACCAGCAAGGCCGGTGGGCATTCGACCACGGCGACTATGCGGCTGCCGCGGCCCATTTCGCCGATCCGTACTGGAAGGGCCGCGCCGCCTATGAGGCTGGCGACTATGCCGCGGCACTGACGGCGTTCTCCGCCTTGGACACACCGCAGGCCCACTTCTACGTGGGCAACTGCCAGACTCGCCTGCGCCAATACGACGCCGCGCTGGCGGCCTACGACAAGGCGCTGGCCCTGCGCCCGGAGTGGCCCGACGCCGTCTTCAATCGCGACATCCTGCGCCGGCTGCTGGCCGCCATGACGCAGGAAGACCAGGGCGACCAGGCCGAACCACCCGACCAGAGCCGCCAGGACCGCGCCGCCAAGGACGCCAGGATGAAGACGGCCGCGGCGCCCAAGGCCGTCTCCGAAGACGTATGGCTGCGCAACCTGACGCTGTCGCCGGCCCAGTTCCTGCGCGGCAAGTTCGCGGTGGAAGACAGCATGCGCGAGGCCACGCCATGAAAACCGCCATGCTCGCCGGCCTGCTGTGGGCGCTGGCCCTGGCGTGCGTCCCCGCCCGGGCGCAAGACGCCGCGCCGGCGTTGCGCGTGCGCGCCGCCATCCAGGACGCGGCGCGGATCGCGCCGGGCGCCACCGTGCCGCTGCAACTGGACGTGCTTACATCGACCTGGTTCACCCAGCCGCCGCAACTGCCCGCGCTGAGCCTGCCGGGCGTCATGGTGACGCCCGCCACCGGTGAAGGCGCGATCCTGCATGAAACCATCGACGGCGTGGCCTACAGCGGCTTGCGCTACACCTACCTGCTCAGCCCCGCCGCGGCCGGCACGGTGACGGTGCCGCCGTTGCGGGTCAGCGCCAAGGTCGGTCCGGGCCAGCGTGACGCCGCGGGCGCCAGCCAGCCGCTCACGTTCGAGGTGACGGCCACGCCGGCCACGGCGGGCGGCGCAGCCGCACCGGCGCCCACGCCGGAAGTATCCCAGGCATTCAGCCTGGCGCCCGATCCGGCCGTCGTGGGCGGGCGCATCACGCGGTCGGTCACGCAGCGCGCCATGGGGGTGCAGCCGATGATGCTGCCCCCGGCCCCGCTGCGCGACGTGCCCGGCTTCAAGCGCTATCCGCATGAGCCGGAAGTGACGACGCTGACCGACGGCCGCGGCGGCTTCCTGGGCGGGCAGCGCGTCGACCGCAGCGACTACGAGCCGCTGGCGGCCGGCGAAGCCGCCCTGCCCGCCCTGTCCTGGAACTCGCCGGACGCGAGCGGCGCCGGCGGCGCGCAGGCCCGCCTGCCGGGACGCAGCTTCCAGGTCGGCGCCACGCCCGCCGCCGCGCCGCCGTTCTCGCTGGCCGATGACCTGGCGCATCTGCGCCAGGGCCTGCGCTGGGTGATTCCGGCCGCCTGGCTGCATGCCGCGGCCGCCGTGATCGCACTGGCGCTGCTTGCCTGGTCGGCCCGCTATCCGCTGCGGCGGCTGGCGACGGCGGCGCGCGCCCGGTTGCGCGCGGCGCGGGCGCGCTACCGCGCGAGCGAGCGCTATGCCTGGCGGCAGTGGCGGCGCGCGCCCGGCGACGCGTCCGCCGGCCTGACCGCGTTCTACCGCTGGCTCGGCCTTGCCGCCCACAGCCCGGACCTGCGCGGCGCGCTGCGCGCCGCGCAGGCATCGCAGCGAGACGCCGGCAACGCGCTGCTCGAAGCCACCTATGGCCCGCAGCGCCAGGGCGCGGCGCCGCGCGCGCAGTGGCTGGCGCTGTCGCGCGGCTGGCGTCGGGCGTGGCGCGCCGCGGCGGCGCACCCGGCGCCGCATGCCTTGCCGCGCCACCTGAATCCGCGCCAGGACGGCGCATCGGCAACGGGCCGCGGGCCCGCAAGGAGCAACCCATGAGCGACTGGGGAATGCAGGTGTGGCGCCGCTGGCGCCTGCTGTGTGGCGTGATGGCGATCGGGCTGTTGTCGGCTTGCGCGGGCCACCGCGCCGACCCGGCAGCCACCTTGCCTTCATGGAACGACGGGCCGTCGCGCCGCGCCATCGTGGACTTCGTGCGGACCGTGACCACGCCGGGCGGCGCGGGCTACGTGCCCGAGGCGGACCGCATCGCGGTGTTCGACAATGACGGCACGCTGTGGAGCGAGCAACCGGCATATTTCGAACTGCTGTTCTCGCTCGACCGGGTCAAGGAAATGGCGCCCAGCCACCCGCAGTGGCGGCGCGAGCAACCCTATCAGGCGGCGCTGGCGGGCGACCATGCGGCGCTCGCGGCCAGCGGCACGGAGGGCCTGATCAAGATTGTCGGCGTCACGCATGCCGACATGACGACCGAGGCCTTCACCGACAGTGTCAGGCATTGGGTCGGCACGGCGCGCCATCCGCGCTTCCAGCAGCCCTACACCGCCATGACCTACAAGCCGATGCGCGAACTGCTCGATTACCTGAGGGCGAACGGCTTCAAGACCTACATCGTGTCGGGCGGCGAGGTCGAATTCATGCGCGCCTGGGCGCAGCAGGCCTATGGCATTCCGCCCGAACAGGTCATCGGCACGACCTTCGTGACAACCTTCGACATGCGTGACGGCAAGCCCACCCTGTGGCGCACGGCCAAGCTGGAATTCAACGATGACGGCCCGGGCAAGCCCGTGTCGATCCAGCGCCAGATCGGCAAGCGGCCGATCCTGGCTTTCGGCAATTCGGACGGCGACCTGCAGATGCTGCAGTGGACCGCCGCCGGCCCCGGACCGCGGCTGGCGGCGCTGGTGCATCACACGGATGCCCGGCGCGAATGGGCCTACGACCGGGATTCCAAGATCGGCCGCCTGGACAAGGCGCTGGACGAGGCTCGCCGCCAGGGGTGGACCGTGGTGGACATGCAGCAGGAGTGGAAGCAGGTGTATTCGTTCGACCAGTAGTGATTGTGGTGAATCAACGCGCCCCGAGCGGGCAAGGAGAACAGTCATGAAGGCAAGACGATGGTGGGGCGCCGCGCTGTTGGCCGCCAGCAGCCTGGTGGCCATGGGCGGCGCGCAGGCGCAGGCGACAACGGGGCAGGCCAAGCCCCAGGGCGATGCCTCCGGGAAGAAACCAAACATCCTGGTGATCTTCGGCGATGACATCGGACAGGCGAACATCAGCGCCTACACGCGCGGCGTGGTCGGCTACACGACGCCGAACATCGACCGCATCGCCAAGGAAGGCGCGATATTCACGGACTACTACGCGGAGAACAGCTGCACGGCCGGGCGGTCGAGCTTCATCACGGGCCAGTCGCCTCGGCGCACCGGCCTGTCCAAGGTCGGCGTGCCGGGCGCCACGGTGGGCCTGCAGGATCGCGACATCACCCTGGCGCAGGCGCTCAAGTCGCATGGCTACAACACCGCGCAATTCGGCAAGAACCACCTTGGCGACCGCGACGAGTACCTGCCGACCAAGCACGGCTTCGATTTGTTCTTCGGCAACCTCTATCACCTGAACGCCGAAGAGGAACCGGAACGCCCCTACTGGCCGCAGAATCCCAAGGATCCCATCATCGCGGCCTACAAGCCGCGCGGCGTGATCAAGGCCTCGGCCGACGGCAAGATCGAAGACACCGGCGCCCTCACGACCAAGCGCATGGAAACGATCGACGACGAGACCGTGGGCGCGGCGCTGGACTACATCGACAAGCACGCCAAGGACGACAAGCCGTTCTTCGTGTGGATGAACACCACGCGCATGCACATCTACACCCACATCCGGCCCGAGTACAAGGGCAAGAGCGGCATGCCGGGCAACGACTACGCCGACGGCATGTGGGAGCATGACCAGGACGTGGGCAAGCTGCTCAAAAAGCTCGACGACCTGGGCATCGCCGACAACACCATCGTGGTCTACACCACCGACAACGGGCCGAATCAGTTCAGCTGGCCCGATGCCGCCACCACGCCGTTCCGCAACGAGAAAGACTCGAACTGGGAAGGCGCGTTCCGGGTGCCAGCCATGGTGCGATGGCCGGGCAAGATCGAGCCGGGCACCGTCAAGAACGGCATCGTGTCGGGCATGGACTGGTTCCCGACCCTGCTTGCCGCGGTGGGCGACACCGACGTGAAGGACCGTCTGCTCAAGGGCTGGACGCCCAGCGGCGGGCAGAAGAACTACAAGGTTCATCTGGACGGCTACAACCAGCTCGACTACCTGACCGGCAAGTCGGACAAGAGCGCGCGCGACGATTTCTACTACTTCAACGACGATGGCCTGCTGGTGGGCATGCGGTTCGAGAACTGGAAGGTCGTGTTCTGCGAACAGCGCGCGCCAGGCGGCTTCGCGGTCTGGAGCGACCCGTTCGTGTGCCTGCGCGTGCCGAAGGTGTTCAACCTGCGCATGGATCCGTACGAACGCGCCGACATCGTCTCCAACCAGTACAACGACTGGCTGTCCAAGAACGCCTATCTGGCGTTCATCGGCTCGGCCAAGGCGTCGGAGTTCCTGCAGACGTTCGTCGAGTACCCGCCCAGCCAGCGGCCGGCGAGCTTCAGCGTCGACCAGGTGCAGGAAGCGGTGGACAAGGCCATTGAGAAGCACTTCGAGGAACAGGCCAGGAAGCAAGGCAAGTCCGGCTCGTAGCGCGCCAGGCGGCGCCCGCCGCGGCGGGCGCCGCCTGCGCGTGATGGCAGTCCCTCAATCCATGGAGCGTCCCGTATGGCACAAGCAGGCGTGGCAAGCGCGTCACCGAACGAAGCCGGAACCTTGACGGGCGCGGGCGCGAGCCTGGCGCCCGCCTGCGCGCTGCTGGGACTGTCGGGCGCGGCCTCATTGATATTCCAGATCCTGTGGATCAAGCAGCTTTCCCTGATCGTCGGGGTCGAAGTCCACGCCATCGCCACGGCCGTCAGCGCCTTTTTCCTGGGGCTGGCGGCGGGCAGCTGGTGGCTGGGCAGGCTGGCGGAACGGCACGCCAACCCCTGGCGCCTGTATGCCGCCGTCGAACTGGCGATCGGGCTGGCCGCGCTGGCGGTCACCTTCCTGCTGGCGCACGGCGCCGGCCTGTTCGCCCGCTGGCAGCCGCAGCAGCCGCTGCTGGCCTGGGCCATCCTGTTCGCGGTGGTCGCGCTGGCGCCTTTTTTCATGGGCGGCACCTTGCCCATCCTGATGCGCGTGGTCAGCGCCGGCCGCAGCGGCCATGATGGCGGCGCCTTGTACGCCGCCAACACCACCGGCGCCATCGCCGGCGCGTTGCTGCCCGCCTTCCTCCTGATTCCCGCCCTCGGCGTGCAGGGCAGCGCCCTGGCCGCCGCCGCGCTGAACCTGGCGGCCGCCTGCGGCGCGTGGTCTCTGCGCGGCCGCCCGCCGGCCCCGGCGGTCGACGGCCCCGCCGCCCGCGAGGCGTCGCGCCTGCCGCCGCAGGCCCGGCTGGCCGTGGCGCTGTATGCGGTGGCTGGCGCCGTGGCGCTGGGTTATGAGGTGCTGTGGTCGCAGATGATCATCCCCTTCATGAGCACGCGGGCTTTCGCCTTTTCGGTGGTGCTGGCGGTCTACCTGGCCGGGCTGGCGCTGGGCGCGGCATGCTATGCCCGCTGGGGCCACCGGTTCGGCGATCCGTGGCGCGTGTTCGCGACATTGATCGCGGGCGCGGGCCTGATCGCCCTGGCCGAGGCCGCGCTGCTGGGCCTCTGGCTGGTGCCGGCCCAGGATCTGGCCGAAGCCGGCATGCGCAGGATTTTCGACAATGGCCTGGCCGGAATGAGCGCGCGCTTCGCCGTCGCCGCCGGCGCGGTGGTGCTGCTGCCCACGCTGCTGCTGGGAGCGGCCTTCCCGGCAGTGCTGCAGATCGTCGCCCCAGGCGAGCGCCGCAGCCGTGGCGCGGGCCTGGCCCTGGCGGCCAACACCCTGGGCGGCATCGCCGGCACCGCGCTGGTCGCCTTCGTGCTGCTGCCCTGGCTGGGCACGATCCGCAGTCTGACGCTGCTTGCCGCGACCGCGTGCGCCGTGGGCGTGGCGGCCGCCTGGCGCGGCCGCGCGGTCGCCCCCATGGCCCCGGCGCTGGCCGGCGCGCTCGGCGTCGCCGCGCTCATCGTCGGCTGGGCCCTGCCGCAGGATCATCTGGCGCGGCTCATGCCGGGCGCGCGCGGCAAGCCCCTGGTGTTCCACCACGAGAGCCATGGAGGCACCGTCGCCGTGGTCGAGAACGGCCGCGGCGGGCAGCGCTTCAACCGCCTCTACATCCAGGGCGTGTCGAACTCGGGCGATGCCATGCCATCGCTGCGCTACATGCGGCTGCAAGCCCTGCTGCCGCTGATCGTGCATGCCGGCGAACCGGAATCCGCCCTCGTCATCGGCTATGGCACCGGCATCACGGCGGGCGCGCTATCGCGCTATCCCGGCCTGAAGCGCCGGGTGGTGGCCGAACTGCTGCCCGGCGTGCTGCAGGCCGCGCCGTTTTTCCAGGGCACCTACGACGCCTATCGCGACAGCGGCTTGCAAGTGCGGCTGCGCGACGGCCGGCGCGAGCTGCTGGCCAGCGCCGACACGTACGACCTGATCACGCTGGAGCCGCCGCCGCCGTCGGCCGCGGGCGTGGTCAACCTGTATTCCCGCGACTTCTACGAGCTGGCGGCGCGCCGGCTCAATCCGCAAGGCATCGTGGCCCAGTGGCTGCCCCTGCCGACGCAGAACCTGGACGACACCCGCGCCCTGGTGGCCAGCTTCATCGCGGTATTCCCGCACGCCTCGCTGTGGACCACCGAGCTGCATGAAATGTTGCTGGTCGGGTCGCCGGATCCGCTGCCGTTGGTGCCCGAACGCATGGCGCGGCGCTTTGCCGCGCCGGCCCTGCATGCCGCCCTGGCGCAAGTCGGCGTGTCCTCGGTGGCGGCGTTGATGGCGACCTGGGTGACCGACCGCGAGGGACTGGCGCGCTTTGCGGCGGGCGCCGCGCCGGTGACGGACGACAGGCCCTCGATCGAATACGCCCCCTGGGTCCGCCCGCGCGAGATCGTCCGCACGCTGCCTGCGCTGATGGCATTGCGCGGCGCGCCGCCCCTGCAAGGCCCGCCAGCCGATTGGGCCGCCGACATCGACGGCGAACGCGCCGTGCTGGACCTGTTCTATCGCAGCGCGCTGGCGGCGTATCGCGGCGACCGCGAAAGCTGGTCGCGCGACGCCCCCGTGCTGGCCCGCGCCAGCCGCGAGAACGCCTACCTGCGATGGTTCATGAGCGGCACGGAGACGGCGGACTGACGCCGGCCCCCGGCCATCGCCACCGCCCGGTCATTTCCTGTTGTTGCCGGCGAATGCCGCCGTGATTCCCAGGCCGATCAACATGGCGCCCCCCACATAGCGCTCGAAGTGCAGGTAGCCGCGGCTGCGCCGCAGCCATTGGCCGGCGGCGCTCGCGGCAAAGGCGTAGCACGCGTCGCTGGCCAGGCCCAGCAAGGTGAAGACCAGCCCCAGGAATACCACCTGCGCGGCCACATGGCCGCGGCTGACGTCCACGAACTGCGGCAGGAACGCCATGAAGAACAGGGCCGTCTTGGGATTGAGCAGATTGACGATGAAGCCGTCGCGGAACATCCTGCCGTAACCACGCGTCTTGGACGGCGCGTCGACGGAGGCGGCGGCCGGGCGCGTACAGATTTTCTTGAGGCCCAGCCAGATCAGGTAGGCGGCGCCAGCATACTTGACGATGCTGAAAGCCAGCGCCGAGGAAGCCAACAAGGCCGACAATCCGAGCGCGGCCGCCAGCACGTGCACCAGCGTGGCCGCGTGGATGCCCAGGTCCGACACCAGCCCCGCCTTGCGGCCCTGTTCGACCGACTGGGCAATGATATAGAGCACGGCCGGTCCGGGAATCGCCAACAGGATCAGCGCGGCACTGACGAACAGCGCCAGGTTTGCGGTACTGGGAATCACGAATTCCATGGTTCAGGCTCCAGCGGTGGGCAGGTGGAATGGGAATCCCACTGTACCGCAGCGCGCCCCGTTCCGGCGCAATCGCCCGCCCGGCATGCGCGCCGCCATGCCAGCGCGAGGGACTCGCCTTCCCGCAACTTGACCATAATATTGAACGACGTCTAATATTTAACGACGTTGAATAATTGGATCGATCATCATGTTCAGACCGCTGTTGCAGATGCTGAGGAACAAACAGCTCTTGCCGGCTTTGGCCGCCAATGCGCTGTACCGGCCGTTCTACCAGCTCAGTTTCCTGGCGGCATTGAGCGCGTCCGGACTGATGGCGCGCCTGGCCGACGGGCCGATCCCGTTGGCGCAACTGGCGGCCGGCAACCCCGCGGGCGACGCGGCCGGCGCGCGCGAAGCCCTGCGCGCCTGGCTACAGATGGGCTGCCGGCTCGGCCTGCTGCAACTGGGGCCCGAGGGATATGCATTGCGCGGCCTGGCCAGAAAACTGGCGCGGCCCGAAAACGACGCCACGCTGGCGCTGGTCCAGGAAGCGGCCAGCATGCATCACCGCCTGATCCTGCAGACGCCGGCCAAGCTGCGCCAGGGGGAACTCTGGGACCTGGAAAACCAGGACGGCGAACTGACCGCGCGCTCATCGCGCGCGCTCGAGCCTTTCCTGGTCGAGGCCATCCGGCGTTTCGTGCCGCGCACCGGGCCCTGCCGGCTGCTTGAAGTGGGCTGCGGCTCGGCGATCTACATCCGCCACGCCGCCCTGCACAATCCCAACCTGACCGCGACCGGGCTGGAACTGCAACCCCGGGTCGCGCGCGTCGCCCAAGAGAACATCCAGGCCTGGGGGCTGCGGGACCGCGTCACCATCGAAACCGGCGACATACGACACGGGGAGCTGAGTCCGACCTACGACCTGGTCACGCTGTACAACAATATCTACTATTTCCCGGTCCACGAGCGGGTCGCGTTGCTGGCCCGGGTAAGACAACTGCTCAAGCCTGCGGGGCAGCTCCTGCTGGCCACCTGCTGCCAGGGCGGCAACGCCGGCATGGAAGCCCTCAATCTATGGGGCGCGTCGAACCGGCACGGCGGCCGCTTGCCCGACAGCGACGAAATGCGGCAGCAGTTGCGCGACGCCGGTTATGCAAACGTGGAGGTATCGCGGCTGATCCCCGGCGACAGCTTTTTTGCCTTCCGCGCCAGCGCCGCCGGCGCTCGATAAGCTGGGCAAGACGAAACTCGACGGCGTTCCGGCCCATACACCGAGCAGCCCCGGGGCACGGCAATGCCGCGGCCCAGGGTATCGGTCCCCGGGACACGCTTGACCTTGCCAAGGTGGCCACCTTTACGCTGGTCGCACGGTGAAACGCCGCCCCTTTCAGCGTGCGCGGGCGTTTCACTGCCGTCCCGACGAACAAAGGTACCCCGACATGCCGAAAATCACGGTTCTCCCCCACCCCGACCTCGCGCCCGAGGGCGCCGTTGTGGACGCCAGGCAAGGCGCGTCCATCTGCGACGCCCTGCTCGACCATGGCATCCACATCGAACACGCATGCGAGCAAAGCCGGGCATGCACGACCTGCCACTGCATCGTCCGCAAAGGCTTTCACGCGCTCAACAAAATGGACGAAACCGAGGAAGACCTGCTGGACCGCGCATGGGGCCTGGAAGCGCAGTCACGCCTGAGTTGCCAGGCCATCGTCGGCGAGCAGGACCTGACCATCGATATTCCCAGATACACGCTCAATCATGCCAAGGAGAACCACTGAGGCGGTCACGCCAGGTCGATCCCCGTGGCCCCGGAAAGCGCGTCGAGCAGGCGCGCCTGGAAGGCCTCGTCATGCACGGCCGGATGCGGCTCGCGCCGCTCCTGGTGGTGCCAATAGCCGCCGCTCGCGCGGGCCGCGGCATCGTCGGTCGTGGCCAGCCACGCCTGCGTCACGTGGCCCAGCCGGAGGTCTCCCGGCGCGTCCGGGCCTCCCATCTTGGTGGGCACCCAACCGGGATCGACGGCCTGGCTGATCACGTCCGGCCAGCGCCGCGCCACCGCGGCGGCCAGGGCCGTCACGAATAGTTTGCTGTCGGAATACGAAGCGGTTTCGCGCGCCCCGTCCCAGGCCAGGCCGCCCAGCTCGGGCCGCCCGTCGTAGTGCATTTCGCTGCTCAGGTAGATCAGGCGCCGCGGCCGCGTGATGAGCGCGGTCAGCGCATAGGGCGCCGCCACATTGACCGGCAGGATGGCGGCGCCGGTGAACACGCCGGCATTGTGGATGACCGCGTCCATTTGGCCCAGGGCGTTGAGCTGTTCGGCCAGCTCCCGCGTCTGCGTCAGGTCGGCCAGGTCGCCCACGACCGCCCGCGCCCCGCGCGCCAGCAGGTCGCGCGCGGCCTCCAGGCGCTCGCGGCTGCGGCCGTGCACGACCAGTTGGTGTCCGTCCGCCTGCAGTGCGCGCGCGGCCGCCAGGCCCAGGCCGTCGACCGAACCGGTGATGAAGATGCGTGCCATGGAAAACTCCTCGGAAAACAGGGCCGGCGCCCGTCCATTGCGGGGACGCCGGCAATGGATGCTGCGGTTCCCGGGGAAGTATAGTCATCGACGCGGCGCCCGCGCGCCGGTTGCCACGACCTTGCCCCAAACACGGAGATTTCCCATGACGAACGACGCTCAAGCCCCCGTTATCCTCATCACCGGCGGCAGTCGCGGTGTCGGGGCCGCGACCGCGCGGCTGGCCGCGGCGCAGGGCTATGACGTGGCGATCAGCTATGTCGCCAACGAGGCGGCCGCGCAGGCGGTGGTGACGGACGTGCGGGCGCTGGGCCGCCGCGCCCTGGCCGTGCGCGCCGACAGCGCCGACCCGGACCAGATCGCCGGCCTGTTCAACGCGATCGACCGCGAATTCGGCCGTCTCGACGTGCTGGTCAACAATGCCGCGATCATCGCGCGCCAGTCGCGCCTGGAAGACCTGGCCTTCGAGCGCATGCAGCGGATCTTCGCGGTCAATTCCCTCGGCCCGATGCTGTGCGCGCAGCAGGCAGCCCGACGCATGTCGCAGCGCCACAATGGCCGCGGCGGCGCCATCATCAACATATCCTCGGCCGCGGCGCGCCTGGGCAGCCCCAATGAATACGTGGACTACGCCGCCTCGAAAGGCGCGCTGGAGAGCTTCACGATCGGCTTTTCCAAGGAAGTGGCGCGCGAGGGCATCCGCGTGAATTGCGTGCGCCCCGGCCACATCTACACCGAAATGCACGCCAGCGGCGGCGAGCCGGGACGGGTGGACCGCATCAAGGACACCGTGCCCATGGGCCGTGGCGGCCAGCCCGAAGAGGTGGCGCGGGCCATCCTGTGGCTGGCCGGCGCCGAGGCCTCGTACGTCACCGGCACCTTCGTCGACGTCACGGGCGGCAAGTAAGCCCGGAACCGCCCGCTAGCGCAGCGCGGCAACGTCCATGACGGTTGCCCCGCAGGCCTGCACCAGCTCGGGATCATGGCTGGCGAACAGCACCAGCCGGTCCCTGCCCCAGGTCTTGAACAACTCGGCCAGCGCGCGCCGCGCCGGCGTGTCCAGCCCGTTGCTGGGGCCGTCCGCGATGACGACGGCCGGGTCGCCCAGGGCGGCCGCGGTCAGGTAGACCTTGCGGCGCGTGCCCGTGGACATCTGCTCGAAGCGCTTGTCCAGGTGCGGCTCCAGTCCCAGCCGGGCGGCCAGGTCGAGCACCGCGTCGTCCACCGCCACGCCCTTTTCCGCCGCCGCCTGTTCGAGCAGCCCGCGCCCGGTCTGCTGCGGCAGCGCCAGGCAGTTGTCGGGCACGTAGGCCAGGCGCGCCCTGGCCTGCCGCGGCGCTTGCGCCAGCGGCTGGCCATCTATCCAGACCTCGCCCTCATCCGGCGCGATCGCGCCCGCGATGATGCCGAGCAGACTGGACTTGCCGGTGCTTTCCTCTTCGCACAGCGCCACGCAGCCCGGCCCGAAGGCGTGCGTCAGCCCCTGGAAGACGAGATGGTCGCCGTAGCGTTTGGTGAGATTGTCGATGCGTAGCATGGCGCCAGTTTACGCAGGAACCGGCGATTCCTCCAGGTACTGCTGCGCCACGCCGTCCTGCTGCATCTGGCGCCACTGCGCCACCGACGGCGTCGCCATCTGGAAGGCGCGCGTCACTTCGCAATACCAGCCCGGATTGTGCAGCCGGCCGATCAGCTGCATTGGCAAGGGATCGATGAACATGCGATCGGGATCGGTCACGGCCGCGTCGATCAGGTGCATGCCCACGATGTCGCCGATGACCAGCGTGCGGCGCGCATCGATATCGACCAGCTGGCGCACGCGACACTCCATCGACGCGGGACTGTCCTGGATCCGGGGCACATCCACATTGCGGCCCGGCGCCAGCAGCAGCCCCGCCTCCATCGACTCATCGATACTGGCATCGAAGTCGATGGCGGTCACGTTCATGCGGCGCGCCTGCGTCGCCGACACCAGGTTGACGACGAACTCGCCGCGCGCGGCGATGTTGCGCGCGGTGTCCTTCAGCCGCCCATCGCGCGAACCGACACAGAAACACAGGATCGGCGGATCGCCGGACATCACGTTGAAAAAGGAAAACGGCGCGACGTTCAACGCGCCCCGCGCATCGCGCGACCCGACCCAGGCGATGGGCCGGGGCAGGACGGTGGAATGCATGAGTTTGCTGCGCTGCTCACCGCTGAGCGCTTGCATGTCGAAGTACATGGGCTGGCAGATCCTGGTCGTTTATTCGTTGCCCGCGCGCGCCGGATCCTGCTCCGGCTTTTCGACGCCGGCCCGGCGGGCGCTGGACTGGTGCAGTTCCACCAGGTTGCCGGCGGGGTCGCGCAGGAACAGCTGCTTGAGGCTGGGCGAGGCCACGTTGTCGAGCGTGAAGTACTCGATGCCGCGGGCGATCAGTTCCTGCTCGGCGGCCAGCACGTCCTCGACCGCCAGCGCGATGTGGTTGGACACCGGATCCTTGCCCGGTCCCTTGGCGTAGCGCGACGGGCCCTCGCTGCCCAGGATGTGCAGCTGGGTGCCATTGGGCAGGTTGATCCACGAACCATAGATGCCCGGAATCTTCCAGCGCGCGGGATCCTGCGGCAGGTTCAGGACATCGCGGTAGAAATCGAGCATGGCGTCGGCCTGGGCGTGGTTCACACCGAATCCGACGTGGTGAAGTTCAAGCACTTTGACGGGCATGGGGAGTCTCCTCGTTAGGGGCAGCGCAGTGCGCCGGGCGACGGCGCCGGGGCTGCGGACACGGCATGAACGCCGCAGCGGCGAATATAGTACGTTAAACGTACTATATGCAAATCGTATTATTTGATCGACGTATAATCCGAATTTGCCGCCCCGGCTTCCCTCATTCCCCGCGACAACCCTGCCCCATGCCCGTCCGCAAGTCCCCCGCTCCCGCCGCCCCGGCTGCCAAGGCCGGGCGCGCCGCCAAGGCCCCCCCTCCGGCAGACGCCCGTGTCGCGCCGGAATTGCCCGGGATCCCCGCCACCCGCCAGGCCCGCGCCGAGCGCGACGGCGCCGCCGCCGCCGCCCGGCCACACCTGGCGCTGATGGCGCAAACCGCCGCGCGCGGCACCGACGCGGGCGCGGCAGGACTGGGACTGCTGCTGCTATGGCTGGCCGACGACGTCGAACAGCGCGCCAACGCCGCGCTGGCGCCATTCGGCATATCGGAAAGCAAGCTCGACGTGTTGATGATCTTCGGCCTGGCCGAACGCGGACTGATCGACAGCCGCGCGGTGACGCCGTCGTACATCGCCGACTATTTCGGCGTCACGCGCTCGACGGTCACGGGCCTGCTGGACTGGCTGGAAAAGCGCGAACTACTCACGCGCGCGCTCAACCACGAAGACCGGCGCAGCATCTCGCTGGCGTTGACCGACGCCGGACGCGAACTGCTCACGCAGGCGCTGCCGGCGTTCTGGACCATGTGCGCGTCGCTGGTGGATTGCCTGGACGAGAACGACCGCAAGGCCTTGCAGGGCATCCTGGCGAAAGTCTGGCGGCAGTTGAAGGGCCCGGCCGCCTGACGGGGTTGCGTCACTTGCGCGGGTACGACTTCCTGCCGGAACACGGATAGTTCGCCGCGTGCGCCGTCATCGTACAGAGCAGCGCCAGCAGCAGGAGCACGGCGCGCGGCTTCATCTTGCCGCCGGCCGCTCGCCGATCCTGGCCGAGAATCGCAGCAGATACCCGTCCGGATCCTGCACCAGGAATTGGCGCACCCCCACTTCGACGGCGTCGCTGCGGTACCAGCGCTCTTCCGGTTCCCGGTACAACGGCCAGCGTGCCCGCGCCAAGCGTTCCAGCAAAGGCTCGATGGCGGACACCTTGATCTCGAAATTGACGCCGCGGCCACGCGGCGCCTCGAGCGCAGCGGTAATCCAGTTGTCGTCGCCGCGCACTTCTTCCAGCATGAACTGCGCGCCATCCAGGTCCAGGTACACGAACCCCTCGGCCTCGCGGCGATAGGCGATCTGGAATCCACAATGGTCCATCCAGAAAGCCAGGCTGCGCGGCAGGTCGGCCACCAGCAGTTCCGGCACCATCCGGGCGCGAAGAAATCCGGTCATTCGTGTCTCCCCTCTTTTGCGTGTCCGGCATGATGACAGAACCGCGGACGCTGCAGCACGCCATGCCCGGCAATCAAGGCCCGGCGCGGTCGTTGGCGACCATGTGGGCCGCGGCCTGCGGCGCGCCGCCCTCGCGGCGGAAGAACAACGGCCGCAACCCCTTCCTGCCCCGGTCCAGGTATTCGAACGTCACCCTTTCGCCGGGCTGGGCCGGCCCGCCGCCGTGGCTGACGCTATACAGCTCACCGCCCAGGCGATAGGCATGCACGGCGGTCCACGACGTCGACTCCGGCGTCCGCACCTTGTAGGTCAGGACCTCGTCGACCCGTCCGCGCACGCCATACTTGACCGTGGCGCGCCGCAGCGCCCGGCTCGACCACCCGACCCACAGGCCGGCCAGCAGACACAAGGCGGCAACGCCATACAGCGGCCACAGGAACCAGCCTCCTCCCAGCAGGATCAGCGCCGCGCCCAGGAACGTGTTGCGCAACAGGGTGTCGCCGTTGCGCACCTGCGCGCGATCGGCATCGCTGAGGGCCTCGAAGGCCTTCTGCACATCGCCAGGACCGTCGTAGTCCGCGCGCAGCAGCACCGGCGCCTCGCCCGGCCACAGCGCCAGCAGGTGCAGCCGCAGCGGCGCGCCGAGCCGGGCGGCGCAGCGTTCGGGGCTCCTGCCCCCGTCCCCCGGCATCGTGAAGCCGTTCATGAATGGCAGCGCCACCTCCAGCTTGCGGCCATCGATGCCGTATCGCACGCCGCCGCCGGGGGCCGGCGCGAAATCGGTGACCGCGCCGGTGACGACCTGCTTGGGCACGGCGCCGCGCAGCACCTGCCGCAGGCGCTGGCGGGCCGCCGGGCCGCGCAGCAAACGGCGGCCGAGATAGAGCGTGAATCCAGCCAGCACCAGAATCATCGCGGACAGCACCGGATCGCGCGCGATGCTCGTGGCATTCGATAGCCACAGCCAGGCCAGGAATGCCGTCATGGCGAAGAACAACGTGAAGAACACCCCGCCCAGCACCGTGTCCGCCACGTGATGGCGCGCATGTCGGCGCAACCATGACAGGTCCTGCGCGCTCAACGCCTCATCGTGGGTCTGCATTCCCCATTCCTCCCCGTGTCGAACCGCCATGATGACAGAAGCGCCGTCCGCCGCGCCCGGCTGGCTTGACAAGCCCCCCTACCTCCTTCGAACATAGCCCCATCCACCCGGGGAGCTTCGGCAAGAAGCTGAGATTCCGATGGCGGCCGCGCCCCGCGCGCGGCGCGCGGCGCGAGAGACCCGTCGAACCTGATCCAGACAATGCTGGCGTAGGGAAGGTGCGCAACCCGCCGGCCCGCAATGCCGCGCCATGACGCCCCGCCCCGCCCGTTGTCCCCTTGCAAGGACCTGCGGCATGGCCTCCAACGCCCCCACCCTGTCCCAGCTGGCGCTCGCCTCGCGCGACCTGTACGCGGCCGTGCGCCGCGACGCGCCGCTGGTGCAATGCCTGACCAACTTCGTGTCGATGAATACCGCGGCCAATACGCTGCTGGCGATCGGCGCGTCGCCGGCCATGGTGCACGCGGCCGAGGAAGCGCCCGAATTTGCCGCCATCAGCGGCGCGGTGGTGATCAACATCGGCACGCTCTCATCCCCCTGGCTGGACAGCATGCTACTGACGGCCGCCGCGGCGGCCAAGGCCGGCACGCCCTGGGTGCTGGATCCGGTGGCGCATCACGCCACCGGCTTCCGGCGCGACGCGGTGCGGCGCCTGCTGGACCTGCGGCCCACGGTGATCCGTGGCAACGCATCGGAGATCATCGCCCTGGCCGGCGGCCAGAGCGCCAGCAAGGGCGTGGACGCGCGCGATCCGGTGCAACTGGCCGAAGCGGCCGCGCGCGAACTGGCGCGGGCGCGCGGCACGGTGGTGGCGGCGACGGGCGAAGTCGATTTCGTCACGGACGGCCGGCGCGAGGTGCGCGTGACCGGAGGTTCGCCATTGATGCCGCGGGTCACCGCCACGGGGTGCGCACTGACGGCGGTGGTCGGCGCCTTCGCGGCGGTGGCGCGCGATGACGCCTACACGGCGGCGGTGGCGGCGCTGTCCTGCTTCGGCATCGCCGGCCGCCGCGCCGGCGCGCTGGCCGAAGGCCCGGGTTCGTTCGCGTGGCGCTTCCTGGACGCGCTGGCGGCGCTGGAAACGGACAGCCTGACGGCGGAATCGCCGCTGCGCTGATCCGCCCTGCGCGCGCCGGACCGGCGCGCGGACGCTTGCCCCTACTACATGCGGTACTGCAGGCTCAGCATGGCGTTGCGCGGCGCGCCGGGCATGTTCAGGTTGGGGCTGCTGCCGTGCGCCGACACGATGTAGCCGGCGTCGAACAGGTTGTAGACGTTCAACTGCACCGAATACGGCCCCTGGCGCCACCACGCGGCGGCATCCGCCGTGACGTAACCGGGCAACTTGACGGTGTTGCCCGGATTGGCGAAGCGCGCGCCCACCAGGTTCAAGCCGGCGCCGACGCCGAAGCCCTCGCCCAGGTCCTTGGTGATCCAGACGTTGCCGGCATGGCGCGGCGTCAGCGTGGCGCGCTTGCCTTGCACGTCCTTGCCGGCGTCGCGCGCCACCGACTGCGTCACGCGCGCATCCAGGTAGGCATAGCCCAGCATCGCGCGCCAGCCGTGGGACAGGTCGCCCGACAGGGTCCATTCGGCGCCGTCGGTGCGCTGCGTGCCCACCGGCACCAGCGTGTTGGTCACCGGATTGGTGACCTTGATGTCGGTGCGCTCCAGGCGGAACACCGACACCGTGGTCGAGAGCTTGCCATCCAGGAAATCGTACTTGGCGCCGACTTCGTAGTTGGTGGTCTTCTCCGGCGCCAGGTCGACGTTGTTGGCCGCCAGCGCGAAGGTCTCGCCCGAGGGCTGGTAGGAACGGCTCCACGACACGTAATACGACTGCACGCTGTCGGGCTGGAACACCAGCCCCAGGCGCGGGCTGAAGTTGGAGTCGGTGCGCGACAGGTTGCGGCCGCTGCGGCGGTCCTCGGTTTCCTGCTCGAAGCGGTCGTGGCGCACCCCAGCCAGCACCTTCCAGTGCTCGCCCAGCGACATCATGTCCTGCACGTACAGGCCCAGGGTGTTGAAGCGGCCCAGGCTGTCGGAACCCGGCGCGCCGCTCACCTGGCGCTGCAAGGTCGGCAGGCGCGGGTCGAACAGGTCGACCACCGCGACGTTGGCGGCCGACCAGTTCAGCAGGTCCTTGTTCTGCTGGCCCACCTCGATGCCGTACAGCATGTCGTGGCGCACCGAGCCCCACTGGACGCGCTGCATCAGTTCGGTCTGGTTGGTCCAGCCGTGCTCGTCGCGCAGCACGTTGCCGTGGGTCAGCGACACGGTTCGCGCGGCTTCGTTGACCGAACCCGGCAGCGTGTTGTTGCGGTTGAGCGTGTAGTGGTAGTAGCGCGTGGCGTTGCGCAGCGACCAGTTGTCGTTGAAGCGGTGCGTCAGCGTGGCGGCGTAGGACTGCACCCGGGTCTGGGTGTAGTCGGTATCGCGCGCGTTCTCGGCGCCGTAGTAGGTCGACGGGTCCACGTCGACCGGACGGCCATGGTAGGCCGGGATGCCGAAGTCGGTCAGGCGGCGGTCTTCCAGGAACTCGGTCTGCAGCAGGAAGGTAGTGTTCTCGCCCAGCTTGAACTGGGCCGACGGCGCGATCGCCTTGCGGTCGATGAATTGCTTGTCGCGATAGCTGTCGCCCTTCTCCACCGCGCCGGTCAGGCGCCAGGCCATGCTGCCGCTTTCGTTGGCCCGGCCCAGGTCCAGGTCGAGCCGGCGGTCGTTCCACGAACCGTAGCTCAGGCCGACCTGCGAAATGTCTTCGCCCGGCTTCTTGGTCACGCGGTTGATCAGGCCGCCGGACGAACCGCGGCCATACAACACCGCCGCCGGGCCCTTGATGACGTCGATGCGCTCGACGTTGGACAGGTCGCGGAAGTACAGCGCGTCGTCGCGGAAGCCGTCGACAAACTGGTCGGCGATGGCGGTGAAGCCGCGGATCGAGACCTGGTCGCGCTGGCCGTCGCCGGTCGAGAAGCTGACCCCGGGCACGTTCTTGAGCGCGTCCTGCACCGACATGGCGTGCTGGTCGCGCAGCACCTGCGCCGGCACCACGTTCACCGTCTGCGGAATGTCGCGCAGCGGCGCGTCGATCTTGGTGGCGCTGGTGGACGCCGGCGGGTTGTAGCTTTGCGCGGTGTCATCGGTGCCGACGACGCTGACGGCGGGCAAGGTGGCGGTGGGCGCAGCCGCCTGGGCCTGGGCGGCCAGGGGGGCCAGCGGGCCCAGGACGAGCAAGGCGGCGGAGAGGGGACGAAGGACGTGCATGGCCAGCGAGTATCGAAGTCGTTTGAAATGGAAGGATTCGCCATTCTCTTGACAACGAGAATCAGTCGCAATGCTTTTATCGTTCCGTTGCCTTGAGACGACGATAAATGAGACGCGCGTCCAATTCAGATGTTTTTAAGCTTGCCCATGCAACGCGTGCGCGGCGTTGCCGGCGGTCCGCATGTCACCAGCGGGTCATAACCCGTCCCCAGAATTTTGCGTTCCCCCGACACGAAAGGAACGACGGTGAAGCAGCCCCTCCGAAAGATCTTTGCACTGTCGGCCAGCGCCCTGCTGCTGGCCAGCCTGTCCGCCTGTGGCGGCAGCGATGACGATGACGACGACGCGCCGCCAGCGTCGGTGCCCCGGGGCGCCACGCTCGACCTGGCCATCCTGGCCACCACGGACCTGCACGCCAACGTGCTGGGTTACGACTATTACAAGCTGGCCGAGGACAAGAGCTACGGCGTCGACCGCACCGCCACCCTGATCCGCAACGCCCGCAAGCAGCACGCCAATACCTTGCTGTTCGACAACGGCGACACCATCCAGGGCACCGCCCTGTCGGACTACCAGGCGCTGGTGGCGCCGGTGCAGTGCTCGGACATGCTGGCGATCTACAAGCAGATGAAGCTGCTGGCCTATGACGCGGCCACCCTCGGCAACCACGAATTCAACTATGGCCTGCCCTATCTGTCGCAGGTCACCAACGTGGACTTCGGCCTGCCGGGCATCGGCAAGGGCACGGCGCAGACCAACCCGACCGGCGCCAAGGACTGCGCCGCGCCGGGCTTTCCGTTCGTGT
The DNA here is from genome assembly GCF_052906545.1 of Achromobacter sp. CSND-B12. Taxonomy (NCBI): domain Bacteria; kingdom Pseudomonadati; phylum Pseudomonadota; class Betaproteobacteria; order Burkholderiales; family Alcaligenaceae; genus Achromobacter; species Achromobacter sp. CSND-B12. The sequence continues at coordinate 435,154 of NZ_JBREGJ010000001.1, forward strand.
CGGCCAACGTGGTGGCGGCCGCCACGCAACAACCGATCTTCAAGCCGTGGACGCTGCTGACGCGCACCTTCAAGGCAACCGGCCCGGATGGCAAGGCGCTCGACGTCGCCCTCAAGGTGGGCGTGATCGGTTTCGCGCCGCCGCCCATCATGCAGTGGGACAAGGCCAACCTGGAAGGCCACGTGACCGTCGCCGGCTGGAAGGAAACCGCCGCGCGCTATGTGCCCGAAATGAAGGCGGCGGGCGCCGACCTGGTCGTGGCGCTGGCGCATGGCGGCATCGACCTGGTCACGCCCTACAGTCCGTCCATGGAAAACGGCGCGGGCTACCTGAGCCAGGTGGCGGGCATCGACGCCCTGATCACCGGGCACCAGCACCTGCTGTTTCCCGACACCAATCCCAAGTCGCAATTCGCCGGCCAGCCGGGCATCGACCTCGAAAAGGGCCTGATCAACGGCGTGCCCGCGGTGCAGGCCGGCCAATGGGGCAACAACCTCGGCCAGATCACGCTGAAGCTGGCCTACGACCAGGGCTGGAAGGTGCAGAAGAACGCCACCCAGGTGCAGCGCATCCCGACCCGCCTGACCGCGCAGAACGGCGGCACGCCCGCCACCTACGTCGCGCCCGACAGCGCCGCGCAGCAACTGGTGCAGGCCGAGCACAGCGCCACCATCGCCTACGTCAAGACGCCGATCGGCCAGAGCCAGTTCGACATGGCCACCTACTACGCGCTGGCCGGCGACGTGTCGGCGCTGCAGATCGTCAACATGGCGCAGATCGACTACCTGAAGGACTACATCGCCCGCAACAGCCCCGCCTACGCCGGCCTGCCGATCCTGTCGGCGGCCGCGCCGTTCAAGGGCGGACGCAACGGCCCGGGCGACTTCACCTTCGTGCCGCAAGGCAACATCGCCATCAACAACGCGGCCGACCTGTACCTGTATCCGAACACCCTGCAGGTGGTGCGGGTCAGCGGCGACATCGTGCGCCAGTGGCTGGAGAAGACGGCGGAACAGTTCAAGCGCATCGATCCGGCCCAGGTCGCGCCGCAGGACCTGATCGACACCGGCTTTCCGACCTTCAACTTCGACGTGCTCTACGCCGAAGGCAACGCCCTGCGCTACCAGATCGACGTGACGCAACCCAAGGGCTCGCGCATCACCGCGCTGACCTACCAGGGCGCGCCGCTGGATCCGGCGGCGCAATTCCTGGTGGTCACCAACAACTACCGCGCCAGCGGCGGCGGCGACTTCCCGGGACTGGCCGGCGGCAAGGGCGACATCGTGCTGCAGGCGCCCGACGCCAGCCGCGACGTGCTGATCAGCTACATCAAGAAGCACCCCAACCTGGACCTGGCCACCTACGGCCTGGCGCGCAGCTGGGGCTTCAAGCCCGTGGCGGCATTGGCCGGCCCGGTGGTGTTCGCGTCGGTGCCGAACACGCTGGCGCTGGCCACGGCGCATGGCGTCACCAACGTGTCGGTGTACGACCCGACGCCGGACGCGACGACGCAGCTGTCGCGCTACGCGGTGGACCTGACGCGTTGAGACTCATGCGTTGATGTTGACGCGGTGAAAGTGACGCGTTGAAGGCAACGCATCGCAGTCGACGCGGGCGCGCGAATCGCGCCCGCGTCATGGCGGTTTTCAGCGGTAATACACGCAGATGCGCTTGCCGTCGATCTCGTGCACGTCTATCGGCAGTTCATACAAGGCGCCCAGCACCTCGGGGCGGATCAATTCGGCGGGCGTGCCGCAGTGCGCCACCCTGCCCGCCTTCATCGCCACGATGCGGTCCGCGTAGCTGGAGGCGAAGTTGATGTCGTGCAGCACCAGCACCACCGTCTTGCCCAGCTCGTCGGCGGCGCGGCGCAGCGTGCCCATCATGGCCACGGCGTGCTTCATGTCCAGGCTGTTGAGCGGCTCGTCCAGCAGCACGTAGCGCGTGTCCTGGCACAGCACCATCGCCACGAACGCGCGCTGGCGCTGGCCGCCGGACATCTCGTCCAGGTAGCGGCCGGCCAGCGGTTCCAGGTCCAGATAGGCAATGGCCCGGTCGATATGCGCCTTGTCGTCCAGCGTCAGCCGCCCGCCGGAATGCGGATAGCGGCCGAACGCCACCAGGTCGCGCACCGTAAGGCGCAGCGGCAGGTGGTTGTCCTGCCGCAGGATGGCCAGGCGCCGCGCCAATTCGCGGCTGTCGCTGCGCGTCACGTCCAGGCCGTCCACCTGAATGCGGCCGGCGGACATCGGCAGCAGCCGGCTGATCATCGACAGCAGCGTCGACTTGCCGGCGCCGTTGGGGCCGATGATGGCGGTCACGCCGCCGGCCGGCAAGGCCAGCGACACCTGGTCCACGACCACGCTGTCGCCGTACTGCTTGCTGACTTGTTGGATATCGATCATTGGCGTCCCCTGCGCAAGATCAGGGCCAGGAACATCACTCCGCCCACGAATTCGATGACCACGCTGACCGTGGTGCTCAGTTGCAGCACCCGCTCCAGCAGCGTCTGCCCGCCGACCAGGAAGATCACGCTGAGCAGCACCGCGGCGGGCACGGTGTGGCGATGCCGGTCCGACCCCATCGCCTGGTAGGCCAGGTTGCTCACCAGCAGGCCGAAGAACGTCACCGGCCCCACCAGCGCGGTGGACACCGACACCAGCACGGCGATGGCGGCCAGCGTCAGCAGCAGGGTGCGGCGGTAGTCCACGCCCAGGTTCAGCGCGATCTCGCGGCCCAGCGCCAGTACGTCATAGCGGCGCCGCATGCGCCACACCAGCAGCGTGGCGGCAGCCACCGCCGCCAGCGCGATCGGCAGCAGTTCGGTGCGCACCGAATTGAAGTTGGCGAACAGGCGGTCCTGCAGCACCAGGAATTCGTTCGGATCGATCAGTCGCACCACGAAGCTGGACAGGCTGCGAAACAGCAGCCCGAAGATGATGCCCACCAGCATCATCAAATGCAGGCTGCGCACGGCGTCGGTGAACAGCCAGCGGAACAGCAGGCAGGCGAACGCCGTCATCGCGCACACTTCCAGCACGAAGGCCGCCACCGGATGGTTGACCGCGCCCGCCGCCTGGCCGAAGCCGAACACCACCACCGACTGGATCAGCAGGTAAAGCGCGTCAAAACCCATGATGGCCGGCGTCAGGATGCGGTTGTGCGTGACGGTCTGGAACAGCACCGACGACACCGCCACCGCGTACGCCACCAGCAGCATCGCCACCAGCTTGGCGCCGCGAAACGGCAGCACGAAGGCCCACTGGCCGTTCGCGCCCAACGCCATGAAGCCGACAACGCACGACAGCGCGGCCACGGCCAGCAGCGCCAGGCGCCACGCCTGGGGCGAACGCAGCGGCACGGCGCGCGCGATGAACTCAGCCACGGCGCGCTCCCCGGCTGCGCAGCAGGCACAGGAACAGGATGCTGCCGACCACGCCCACCACCGTGCCCAGCGGCACCTCGTAGGGATGGATCACCAGCCGGCCGATGATGTCGCAGGCCAGCACGAACACGCCGCCCAGCATCGCCACCCAGGGAATCGAGCGGCGCATGTTGTCGCCCAGCACCAGGCTGACGGCGTTCGGCACGATCAACCCCAGAAAGGGAATGCCGCCGGCCGTGACCACCACCACCGCGGAAATCGCCGACACGATGAGCAGGCCCACCAGCGTCAGGCGCGCATGGTTCAGGCCGAGATTGGCGGCGAACTCGCGCCCCATGCCCGCCACGGTGTAGCGATCCGCCGCCAGATAGGCCGCGGCCGCCAGGCCGAAGCCGATCCACAGCAGTTCGTAGCGGCCGCGCAGCACCCCGGAAAAATCGCCGGTGGTCCAGGCGTGCAGCGACTGCAGCAGGTCGTAGCGGTAGGCGACGAAAGTGGTGACGGCGTGGATCACGCCGCCCAGGATCAGGCCGATCAGCGGCACGATGAACGGCGTGCGCAGCGGCACGCGCCGCAACAGCGCCAGGAACAGCAGCGAGCCCGCCAGCGCGAAGCCGGTGGCCGTCAGCATCTTGCCGATCACCGGCGTGTCCGGCGCCAGCAGGGTCACGACCAGGATGCCGAGCGTGGCCGATTCGACGGTGCCGGCCGTGGTCGGCTCGACGTAGCGGTTGCGCACCAGCATCTGCATGATCAGCCCCGCCACCGCCAGCGCCATGCCGGCCAGCAGCAGCGCCAGCGTGCGCGGCACGCGGCTCACCAGCAGCAGGCGCCAGGCGCGTTCGGCGTCAGGCCCGCCGGCCAGCGCGGCGAACGAGAACGACCCCGCGCCCAGGCCGATGCTGGCCGCGCACAACAGCAGCAGCAACAGCAGCAACGCCGCCAGTCCGGTCCAACCGGTGATCGCCCCGCCTGCCCTCACAACCGCCACTTCGACTCCGTCATGCCCGCCTTGCGCTTACTTGACCGCGGGCTTGGCGGCAGACAGCGCGCGGGCGATATCGTCCACGTTCTGCTGCATGGCGCTCAGGCCGGCACTGCCCAGCAGGTACCAGTTGTAGCCGTTCAGGTAGACCACGCGCTGCTGCTGCCAGGCCTTGGTCGGACGGATCAGGTCGTTGTCCAGCATGCGCTGGGCCGAGGTGCCTTCGCGGCCGATGGCGGCGTCGCGATCGATCACGAACAGCCAGTCGGGATCGGTCTGGGCGATGAACTCGAACGAGATCGCCTGGCCGTGGTTCGACACGTTCAGGTCCTTGGCGGCCGGCGCAAAGCCGAAGGCGTCGTGGATCACGCCGAAACGCGAGCCGGGGCCGTAGGCGCTCATCTTGCCGCCGGTGGTCAGCACGATCAGCGCGTTGCCGGCCTTGGCCGCCTGGCCATGCAGCGCCGCGATCGAGGCGCGCAGGGCGTCGAGCTTTTCCTTGGCCACGGCCTGCTTGCCGTAGATGGCGGCCAGCGTTTCCGTGTTGCGCGTGACGCTGCCGACCAGGTCCTTGGCGTTGACCGTCAGGTCGACCGTGGGCGCCAGCTTGGCCAGCTCGTCGTACTTGGGCGCCGAGCGCCCGGCCACGAAGATGACCTGCGGCTGAGCCGCGTGGATCACTTCGTAGTTGGGCTCGAACATGCTGCCGACCTTCAGGTAGCGCTTGTCGGCATACTGCGCCAGCTGCGGCGGCAGCTTGGCGGCGCTGGGCACGCCGGTCACGTCGACACCCAGCGCATGCAGCGTGTCGAGCACCGCCAGGTCCAGCACCACGGTCTTGGCCGGGTTGGACGGCACGGCGGTCTCGCCGCGCGCATGCTTGACCGGCATGGTCTGGGCCACGCTCAAAGCGCTGGCCGCGCCCAGGGCCAGGGCCGCGGTGGCGCGCGCCAGCCAGCGGCCGGCGCGTCCTGCTTGTGCTTGATTCATCGTCATGCTTGCCTCTTCATGTAGCGGGAAGGCCGCCTGTCGGCGGCGGTTCCCTGGTGTTGCCTGCGGGCTCAGAACTTCACGCCCACGCCCAGCCAGTAGCGGCGGCCGTCTTCGACGTAGCCGTAGTCGTCGTAGCCGACCTGCTTGTCGAACAGGTTGTAGATGCCGGCGTAGACCGACACCTTCTTGTTCACGGCATACGAGCCGCCCAGGTCGACGAAGGTGTACGACGGCGCCACCAGCGAGGTCGAGGACGGGCCAGTGATCGGCTGGCTTTCCTTGCCGCGGTAATTCAGGCGCGCCCACGCTTCGAGCGCGTCGGAAGCCTGCCAGTTGACCGTGGTGGTGAACAGGTGCTTGGGCAGCTGGTTCAGCGGCTGGCCCTGGTACTGGCCGGACTTCTGTTCCGACTTGGTGAAGGTGTAGCTGCTGGTCAGCGACCAGTCACGGCCCAGCGGCAGCTTCAGGTTGGCCTCGACGCCGCGCGACACCGCCTTGTCCACGTTCATGTAGGTGGTGGGGTTGGAGCCGAACTGGTTGGGGCCATCGGTGCACTGCGACAGCGGGCACGCGACGCGGGTGATCTTGTCCTTGAAGTTGTTGTTGAACAGGGTCAGGCCGGCATTGAAGCCCTCGCCGTCGTCATACAGCAGGCCGAGTTCCTGGGTCACCGACTTCTCGGGCGTCAGGTCGGGGTTGCCGTACATGTTGCCGCCGCGGCTGACCTGGCCCCAGCCGGCCACGGTCTGGCGCAGGTCGGGCGCGCGGAACCCGGTGGACACGCCGCCCTTCAGGGTCCAGCGTTCGGCCATATGCCACACGCCATACAGGCGCGGGCTGAAATGGCTGCCGAAGTTCTCGTCCTGGTCCATGCGCAGGCCGCCGGTCAGCGCGAAGCTCTCGGCCAGGCGCCATTCGTCCTCGGCGAACAGCGCCCACTGGTAGCGTTCCACCTTGCTGGGGCCGCCGGCCAATTGGTTGCCGGTCTGATCGGTCAGGCGCTGCGTCAGGTAGGTGCCGCCCAGCGTCAGCATGTGCGAACCGAGCGGCAGCGTCCAGCTGGTCTGCAGGTCCAGGTTCTTGATCTTCATCTGGCGCGAGCGGTTGTCGAACTCTTCCTGCTGCACGTAGCTGTCGGACACGGCCCAACCCCAGCGGCCGGTATGCGACAACGCCCATTTGTTGCTGCGGTAATCGGTTTCCGACGAGGCCGGGCAGCCGTTGCGCGGGCACGCCACGCCGGGAGCCAGCGGCGCGACGGTCTTGCCCAGCGTGTTCTCGTACTTCTGGCGGCTGGAAGTGGCTTCCAGCACGATGTCGTGATCGCGGTTGGGCGTGAGCGCCAGCTTGGCCGTGATGTTGGTGGCATTGCGCTTGCGGTAGCCGTCGATGATCCTGTCTTCGTCGCGCTGGGTCGCCTGGCCGTAGATCTGCAGGCCCAGCAGGTCGTTCTTGATCGGGCCCGCCAGGTAGAAATTGCCCTGGTAGATGTCGCCGGACTTGCTGCTTTCCTGGATGGTGGTGTCCATGCGGATTTCACCGCCCCACTCGTTGGGCACCTTGCGGGTGATGATGTTGATCACCCCGCCCATGGCGTCGGAACCATACAGCGACGACATCGGCCCGCGCACCACCTCGATGCGCTCGATGGCCGAGATCGGCGGCGTCCAGCCGCCTTCGACGCCGCCGGAATCGGAGTTGGTGCGGGTTTCGCGCGAATTCTGGCGCTTGCCGTCGATCAGGATCAGCGTGTACTTCGGGCCCATGCCGCGCAGGCTGATGTCCTGGCGGTCGCCGCCGCCCGTGACCACCACGCCCGGCACTTCGACCAGCGCGTCGGTGACGTCGCGGTAGAACTTCTTTTCCAGATCCTGGCGCGTGATCACGCTGATCGAGGCCGGCGCGTCCTGGATCTGCTGCTCGTAGCCGCTGGCCGTGACCACCACGGTATCCAGCGTCTTGGGGTCGGCCGACGCGGCCGATTGCGCCCAGGCCGGATGACCGGTGGCAAGGCCGGTGGCGCACAGGGCGACAGCCAGGCGGGTACGCGGGCCGAATGCGCGGCGCGCGGCCAGATCGTTGCTGCTCATGATTTCAGACTCTCCCGTCCCGGACGGCGCCGCGCCCCACGCGCAGCCCGCTCCGCTTCAATTTTTAATGAAAACTATTCTCATATTAGAATTGAGCCCATCCGTGAGCTGCAACACGCTTTCCGCAACTTTTACTTTCTTCGCACTTCTTGACACTTCGGCCGCCGGCGACCCGCTATGCTGCCGTGGCAACAGAACCCAAGCGCATGTCCATACCCACCCCCATGGCAACGCGCCGCATCCTGTTGATCGACGACGACGTCGACCTGGCATTGATGCTGCGCGAGTACCTAGAGCCCACCCACATCGAACTGACGCTGGCGCACAACAGCGCCCAAGGTCTGCCGCTTGCAATGCAGGAATGCTTCGATCTGGTGCTGCTCGACCTGATGCTTCCCGACGGCAACGGCCTCGATCTGCTGCGCCATCTGCGCCGCCATTCGCGCCGTCCCGTCATCATGTTCACCGCCCACGGCGGCGAAACCGATCGCGTGCTGGGACTCGAACTGGGCGCCGACGACTACCTGACCAAGCCCTTCGGCCCGCGTGAGCTCAAGGCCCGCATCGGCGCGGTGCTGCGCCGCTTCGAGGAAAAGCCCGAACCCGCCCCGCCCGAACTGAGCGTGGGCGCGCTGTCGCTGGATGCCGCCAGCGGCCGCGCCCGCCTGGGCGCCCAGGAAGTCCTGCTGACCGGCGCCGAGCAACGCATCCTCGAAGTCCTGATGCGCACCCCGGGCCAGGTGGTGCCGCGCGAGCAGATCAGCCTGTATGCGCTGGGCCGCGCCGCCGACCGCTACGACCGCAGCATCGACACCCACATCAGCAGCCTGCGCAGGAAGCTGCAGCTGGACCAGGCCGGCGACGCCCCCGCCATCCGCAACCTGCGCGGACTGGGCTACGTGCTGGCCGGCGCGGCCTGATGCGCTGGCTGCCGGTCCGCTCCCTCTTCTGGCGCGCCTTCCTGACCTTCTGGGGCGCGATGGCCGTCATCATGGTCTGCGGCATGATGCTGACCGCGGCGGTCGCCTGGTACCGCGTCGATTCGCTCGACGGCCTGAACCCCGGCAACCTGACGCGCGATGCCGCCCAGATCGCGCGCCGCGAAGGCGCCGAGGGCCTGCGGCGCTGGGTCGGAGCCATGGACGCGCGCTATTCGGCGCTCAAGATCTACATCGTCGACACGCAGGACCGCGACATCCTCGAACGGCGCCTGCCGACCCGCCTGGACGATTGGCTGGCCGCCTTCCGCGCCTCGCCCGATCACGGCCTGATCGCCGCCATCGACGTGCCCGCCGACCCGGACGCGCTGCGCGTATCGTGGTGGGATCCACAGTTGCTGGTGTTGCCGGATCACAGCGAACTGCTGATGCTGTTCCTGCCGTTCGACTCCTCGCACTGGGAGGTGCTGGGCCTGACGCCGGTCACGCTGGGGCTGCTGCTGTTCGCACTGGCGGTCACGGCGCCCTTCTGCTGGGCCCTGACCCGCCACGTGGCCGCGCCGCTGGAGCAACTGCGAGGCGCGGCCCGCTCGCTGGCCGCCGGCCGGCTCGATACCCGCACGCCGGCGGCGCTGCCGCTGCGCAAGGACGAACTGGGCCTGCTGGCGCGCGACTTCGACGCCATGGCGGGCCGCCTGCAGGCGCTGGTCGATACGCGCGAGCAGCTGCTGCGCAACATCGCCCATGAATTGCGCTCGCCGCTGGCGCGGATGCGCCTGGGCGTCGAACTGGCGCGCCGCAAGGACGAACGCCAGGACCTGCAGCTGGACCGCATCGAGCGGGAATGCGAACGGCTGGATACGCTGGTGGGCAGCACCTTGCGGCTGGCGCGCATCGGCGCCCTGCCCCAGCCTACCGCGACCTTGGACCTGGCCGAGGTGGTCGACGAGGTGGTGCAGGACGCGCGCTTCGAGGCCGGCGAACGCCGCATTGCCATCGCCTGGCACCGCCCGGCGCCGCTGCGCATCGCGGCCGACCGCGACAGCCTGGCCAGCGCCATCGAAAACGTGCTGCGCAACGCCCTGCGCTTCGCCCCGGCGGGCGGCGCGATCCAGGCGCGCCTGCTGGTAGACGCCGGCGAGGCCTGCCTGGAAATCGAGGACAACGGCCCCGGCGTTCCGGAAAAGGAACTGGCGTATCTGTTCGAACCGTTCTACCAGGGCGCCCCGGCCGCCGGCGCGCCTGCCGGCGGCGCCGGCCTGGGCCTGAGCATTGCGCGCGCCGCCGTCGCGGCGCACAAGGGTCGGATCTCGGCGCGCAACGTCGCGCCGCATGGCCTGAGCGTACGCATCGAACTGCCGCGCGTGGCGGCCTGAGCTGTGTCCCGATGGCGGCGCCGCGCCGTCATCGGGCATCGGGCGCCCGGTCTCAGTCGTCCGCCAGGATCGCCGCCGACAGCCGCGGCAATACCCGCAAGGCATTGGCCGTGGTCGCCTGCGCCACCTGCGCCGGCGTGATCCCGCGCAGTTCGGCCAGCACCTGGGCAATGCGCGCCAGCTCGCCCGGCCGGTTGCGCCGCCGCGGCGGGTGCAGCCAGGCCGGCGGGATGTCCGGCGCGTCGGTCTCCAGCACCAGGTGGCGCAGGTCGACGTCGGTGGCGTGGCGGCGGATCTGCAGCGCCCGCTCGTAGGTCATGGCGCCGCCCAGCCCCAGCGCGAAGCCCTGTTCGACAAAGGCCTGGGCCTGCTGCGCGCTGCCGTTGAAGGCGTGCGCGATGCCGCCGATACGGTCGTGGCGCCGCAGGTACTTGAGCAGGATGTCCTGCGACTTGCGCACGTGCAGCAGCACCGGCAGCTTGAATTCCGCCGCCATGGCCAACTGGGCGGCGTAGAAACGCTCCTGGCGCGCGCGCGGCTCGCCCGAAGCGATTTCAGGCACGAAGAAATCCAGCCCGATCTCGCCGATGGCCACGAAGCGCGGATCGCCCAGCGCTTGCCGGATGGCCTCGCGCAAGGCGTCCAGGTCGGCGTCATCGGCGCGCTGCACGTAAAGGGGATGGATGCCCAGCGCATAGGCGCCGCCCGCGACCTGCGCGGCAAGGTCCCGCACGACGGCAAAATTGGCGCGTTCGATGGCGGGAATGACAATGGCCTGCACGCCGGAGTCGAGCGCGTGCGCGGCCACCTCGGGGCGGTCGGCATCGAACTCGGCGGCATCCAGGTGGCAATGGGTGTCGATCAGCATGGGCGCGGCCTCCTTGCCCCGGTTTCCTGCTCAATCATCGCGCCGCCCGGCCCGCGGGCAGGCCTCAGCCCGAGACCAGCCGGCCGTTTTCCATCAGCAGCTGGCGATCGGCGCGCGCCGCCAGCTCGGGATCGTGGGTGACGATCGCAAACGCCGTGCCCGACTCGCGGTTGACGCGGGTCAGCAGCTCGAACATGTTGTGGGCGGTGTGGCGGTCGAGGTTGCCGGTGGGCTCATCGGCCAGCACGCAGACCGGTCGCGTCACCAGCGCGCGCGCCAGCGCCACGCGCTGGCGCTCGCCGCCCGACAGCTGGCCGGGGAAGTGGCCTTCGCGCGCCGCCAGGCCTACCAGGCCCAGCACCTCGCGCGCCGCCGCGCGGGCCTTGTCGCGATTCTCGCGCCGCACGATCAGCGGCATGGCCACGTTGTCCAGCGCCGAGAATTCCGGCAACAGATGGTGGAACTGGTAGACGAAGCCCAGGCTGCGGTTGCGCACCTGGCTCTTCTTCGCTTCGGAAAGGCCGACGGCCAGTTGTCCATCGACCGCGACCGAGCCGCTGGTGGGCACGTCCAGCAGGCCCAGGATGTGCAGCAGGGTGCTCTTGCCGGAGCCGGACGCGCCGACAATGGCGACCATCTCGCCGCGCGCCACGCTCAGGCTGACGTTGCTCAGCACCTCGATGCGGGCCGGACCCTCGTCGTAGATCTTGACGAGATCGTCGGCCTGCAGTGCCGGGGACAGGGAATCAATCATGGCGCAGCACCTGTGCGGGTTGCAGGCGCGAGGCGCGCCAGCTGGGATACAAGGTCGCCAGCAGCGACAGCACCAGGGAGGTCACGCCGATGGTCACGATGTCGCCCACCTGCGGGTCGGACGGCAAGGCGCTGATGAAATAGATTTCGCGCGGCAGGAAGTGCACGCCCAGCAGGCGCTCGATGAACGGCACGATCACGTCGACGTTGTAGGCGATGAGGATGCCGCCGGCCACGCCCAGCAGCGTGCCGATGACACCGATCAGCGCGCCCTGCACCAGGAAGATGCGGGCCACTTCGCCCGGTCCGGCGCCCAACGTGCGCAGGATGGCGATGTCCGACTGCTTGTCCTTGACCGCCATCACCAGCGACGACAGCAGGTTGAACGCGGCCACCGCGACGATCAGCGCCAGGATCAGGAACATCATGCGCTTTTCGGTCTGCACGGCGGCGAACCAGGTGCGGTTGTTGCGCGACCAGTCGCTGGCCATGACGTACGGCGGCAGCACGTTGCGCAGCTCGGCCGCGACTTCGGGGGCCTTCTGCATGTCGGCGATGCGCAGGCGCACGCCGGCGGTGCCGCTGTCGCGGAACACCTTGGCGGCGTCTTCGTTGTCGACGAAGGCCAGCGAGGAATCATATTCGTAGTGGCCCGAAGAGAACACGCCCACCACGGTGAACTGGCGCATGCGCGGCGCGAAGCCCGCCGGGCTGATCGAGCCCTGCGGCGCCAGCATCAGCAGCGTATCGCCCACCTTCACACCCATGCCGTCGGCCAGCTCGTTGCCCAGCACCACGCCGAAGCCGCCCGGTTTCAGGTCGGCCAGCTTGCCCGCCACCATCTGCCGCGGCAGGTCGGAAACGTTGCCTTCGGTGGCCGGGTCGATGCCGCGCACCTGCACCCCGCGCAGCGCCTGGCCGCGCACCAGCATGCCTTGCGCGGCCACGAACGGCGCGCCGGCCTTGACCTCGGGATTGCGTTTGGCGGCATCGGCGAACTGCTGCCATTGTTCCAGCACGCGCTCGGGCGCGGCGCCGGGAATGTAGAGTTCGATGTGCGGCAGCACCGACAGCATGCGGTCACGGACCTCTTTCTGGAAGCCGTTCATGACCGACAGCACCACGATCAGGGCGGCGACGCCCAGCGCGATGCCGGCCATGGAACTGGCCGCGATGAAAGAGATGAAGCGATCGCGGCGGCCGCGTCGCTGGCGGATCCGGGCCAACCCGGCATAGCGGGCGCCGATCCAGAGTTCGTAGGGTATTTTCAGCACGAGCGCATTATGGCATTAACCGGCCGCAAAACCGTCCCCGGAATGCGGGAAGGCAAGACAAGCCGTGACAAGCTATGGCAGTCGGGGCCGGGCTTAGTTCCCATGCCGGCCTGCGTCTACAATCCTGCCCATGCTGATCGTCATCCCGGGCGCCTTGCCCGCCCTTCCCGTCGCCGCGGAACTGGCCAAACTGCTGCCCCAGCGCGCGCCCACCCTGCACCGCTGGCTGCAGGCCGGCAGCGCCCGGGTCCAGGCCCACGATATCCGCACCCAGGGCTGCACCGCGTTCGAAGCCTGGCAACTGCGCCGGGCGGGCTACACGCCCGAGGCCGGCCTGCTGCCGGGCGCCGGACTGGGTCCGCTGCTGGCCGCCGGACAGCCCGCAGACGGCCCTGTCTGGCTGGCCGAACTGGTCCACCTGGCCCTGGGCACCGACCAGGCCACCCTGCTCGATCCCGCCCTGATGGAACTGCGCGACGACGAAACCGCCGCGCTGCTGGACACCGCCCGCCCCCTGTTCGAAGACACCGGCTTCGCGGTCCAGGCGCTGTCGGCCTCCCGCTGGCGCCTGCGCCTGCCGGACGGCCTGCGGCCGCAGACCGCCAGCCCCCTGGCGGTGGCCGGCCAGCGCCTGAACGACTGGTGGCGCCAGGATGCCGAAACCCGGCCATGGCGCCGCCTGCTCAATGAGATCCAGATGTCGTGGCACGAGCACCCGGCCAACGAAGCCCGCGCCGGGCGCGGCCTGCCGCCGGTCAACGCCCTCTGGCTGTATGGCGGCGGCACGCCCTGGACCATGCGCCCGGCCGGCCCGGAACAGGTCATGACCGAGCTGGACGCTGCTCAGCGCGCCGGCGACTGGGCCGCCTGGCTCGACGCCCTGGCCGCGCTCGACCGGCGCCTGCAAGCGCTGGCCGGTCCCAAGGGCCTGCCGGACGCGCCCGCCGAACTGCTGCTGCTGGGCGACGATCGCAGCGCCACCCTCACCCTGAAACCGCGCGGGGGCCTGCTCGGCTTGCTGCCCGCGCCCAAGAAAAACTGGAGCGCCTGGTGGTCTCACCCCGCTTAACCGTCCGCCGCGCCGACCTCGCCGCCTGCCATGTCCTGGAAGCCTCGGGCATCCATCCCCTGCTGGCGCGCCTGTGGGCCGCGCGCGGCGTCGTCCATCCCGACCAGACCAGGCTGGCCTGGCCCTCGTTGCTGCCGCCGGCCGGCCTGACCCATTCGACCCACGCCGCCGGCGTGCTGGCCGACGCCATCCAGGCCGGCAAGAAGCTGCTGATCGTGGCCGACTATGACTGCGACGGCGCCACCGCCTGCGCGGTCGGCCTGCGCGCGCTGTCGGCCATGGGCGCCGACGTCGACTTCCTGGTGCCCAACCGCTTCGAGACCGGCTACGGCCTGTCGCCCGCCGTGGTCGAGCTGGCCTGCCGCCATCGCGCCGGCAAGCCCGACATCATCATCACCGTGGACAACGGCATCGCCAGCGTCGACGGCGTGGCCGCGGCCAACGCCGCCGGCATCGGCGTGGTCATCACCGACCACCACCTGCCCGGCGACACGCTGCCGGACGCCCTGGCCATCGTCAATCCGAACCAGCCGGGCTGCGGCTTCCCGTCCAAGAACCTGGCGGGCGTCGGCGTCATCTTCTACATGATGCTGGCGCTGCGCGCCGAGCTGCGCCGCCGCGGCGTCTACGCCCCCGATGGCGGGCCGCGCCTGGACGCGCTGTCCGACCTGGTGGCGCTGGGCACGGTGGCCGACGTGGTCAAGCTGGACGCCAACAACCGCCTGCTGGTGACCCAGGGGCTGCAACGCATGCGCAGCGGCCGCCTGCAACCCGGGCTGCGCGCCCTGTTCGCCGTGGCCGGGCGCGAGCCGCGCAGCGCCAACGGCTTCGACCTGGGCTTCGCGCTGGGCCCGCGCATCAACGCCGCCGGCCGGCTGGCCGACATGAGCCTGGGCATCGCCTGCCTGACCACCGACGACGAGGCCCAGGCGCTGGAAATGGCGCGAGAACTGGACAACATCAACCGCGAACGCCGCAGCATCGAGGCCGAGATGCGCGAACAGGCGCTGGCCGCCATGGAAGCGCCCGATGCCGCGCCCGGCGCCACGGTCTGCGTGTTCGACCCGGGCTGGCACCAGGGCGTGGTGGGCCTGGTGGCCTCGCGCCTGAAAGAGAAATTCTGGCGCCCCACCCTGGCCTTCGCCCCGGCCGGCGACGACGAAATCCGCGGCTCGGGCCGTTCGATTCCCGACGTGCACCTGCGCGACGTGCTCGACCTGGTGTCCAAGCGCCACCCCAACCTGATCCGCAAGTTCGGCGGCCACGCCATGGCGGCCGGCCTGACGCTGGGCCGCAATGACTTCCCGGCCTTCGCCCCCGCCTTCGACGCGGCCGTGCGCGAACTGACCGGTCGCGACAGCTTCGAGCCGGTCATCGAGACCGATGGCTCGCTGGAATCCGGCTACGCCAATGCCGAGGTTGCCGGCCTGTTGCAGCAACAGGTCTGGGGCGCGGGTTTCGCCGCGCCGCTGTTCCTGGACGAGTTCGTGGTGCGCAACCAGCGCCTGGTCGGCGAGAAGCACCTGAAACTGTCGCTCGAACGCGGCCAGCAGCGCTTCGACGCCATCTGGTTCGGCCACGACCAGTCGCTGCCCGAACGCATCCAGGCGGCCTACCGGCTGGAGCAGAATGTGTGGAACGGGATGGTGTCGGTGCAGCTGGTAATCGAACACGCCGCATGATGTTGCCCCCACGCCGCGCCCGCTGCGCGGGCTAGCTGCCCCCCGAGGGGGCGCTTTTGCCTTGGGGCGGCCCGGCGGCTAAAGGTTGCCCCCACGCCGCGCCCGCTGCGCGGGCTAGCTGCCCCCCGAGGGGGCGCTTTTGCCTTGGGGCGGCCCGGCGGCAAAAGGTTGCCCCCACGCCGCGCCCGCTGCGCGGGCTAGCTGCCCCCCGAGGGGGCGCTTTTGCCTTGGGGCGGCCCGGCGGCAAAAGGTTGCCCCCACGCCGCGCCCGCTGCGCGGGCTAGCTGCCCCCCGAGGGGGCGCTTTTGCCTTGGGGCGGCCCGGCGGCAAAAGGCCTTCTCGCCGATACCGAATAAAAACGGGCGCATCCGCGAGGATGCGCCCGTGTCGCTTGCCGGCCCCGGGCGCGCGCGGCTACTTGTTGACCAGCCTGGCCGGTTGCGCCAACGCCACCAGCGCGCCAATCACCAGGCACGCCGACAGCATGTACAGGCCGGTATTGGTGGTGCCGGTCATGTCCTTGAGCCAGCCCACCAGGTAGGGACTGACGAAGCCCGCCAGGTTGCCCACGGAGTTGATCAGCGCGATCCCGGCAGCCGCCGCCGTGCCGCCCAGCAGCGCGGTCGGCAGGCTCCAGAACAGCGGCAGCACCGTGCAGATGCCGATGTTGGCCACCGTCAGCGCCAGGATGGCCAGCACCGTGTTGCCGCTCCAGATCGCCGAGAACAGCAACCCCAGCGCGCCGCACAGGGCCGGGATGGCCACGTGCCAGCGGCGCTCGCGGTTGCGGTCGGAGTTGCGCGCGATCAGGATCATGCCGATCACCGCGAACAGGTTGGGCACCGCCGTCAGCAGGCCGATCGCCAGCGGGCTTTGCACGCCGGTGCTCTTGATCAGCGTCGGCATCCAGAACCCCACCCCGTACAGCCCCATCACGAACGAGAAGTAGATCAGCGCCATCGCCCACACGCGCGGATGCGCCAGCGCGGCGCGGATCGGCGGGTCTTCCTTGTGCTGCTCCTCGGCCGCGATATTGCGGATCAGCACCGCCTTTTCATTGGCGGTCAGCCACTTGGCCTTGTTGATGCGGTCATCCAGGTACATCAGCACCAACACGCCGATGATCACCGACGGGATGCCTTCGAGCAGGAACAGCCATTGCCAGCCCGACAGGCCGTGGTCGCCGTGGAAGGTATTCATGATCCAGCCGGAGATCGGGCCGCCGATCAGGCCGGACATCGGCACCGCGGTCATGAAGAAGGTGGTGATGCGCCCGCGCCGGGCGGCGGGATACCAGTAGGTCAGGTAAAGGATGATGCCCGGGAAGAACCCGGCCTCGGCCGCGCCCAGCAGGAAGCGCAGGAAATAGAACATGTGCACGCTGGTCACGAACATCATGCAGGCCGAGATGATGCCCCAGGTGATCATGATGCGCGCGATCCAGACCCGCGCGCCGACCTTGTGCAGGATGATGTTGCTGGGGATCTCGAACAGGAAATAGCCGATGAAGAATATCCCCGCGCCCAAGCCGTACACCGTCTCGCTGAACTGGAGTTCCTGCAGCATCTGCAGCTTGGCGAAGCCCACGTTGACGCGGTCCAGGTAGGCCACGACGTAGCAGACGACCAACAGCGGCACCAGCCGCCACCCCACTTTGCGATAGATCCGGTCCTCCTCAGCCGCCGGGATCGCCGGCGAGACCCCGGGGGCCATAGTGTGTTCCATCAATGTCTCCTCCTCTAACGGGACAGGCCGGCTCTGTCTGCCGGCGGCTTGCGCGGTCCCGCCGCCCCCGAGGGGACGCATGGACCGGCGCATCAAGCCTAGAACCCCGTAGTTGACAAAAAACTGAACAACTTGCCGCTGTGCGTGCAAACCCCTAGTGTGTTTTCGCTTCGATCCGTCCCTCCCATTCTGCGGCCGGGCTCACAGGGTGGCCCCAACCACGGTAAAATGTCCGGTTTCGCACAAAAGTCATCAGGAATCATCATGGAAGCCGAACGTCAGAACCAGCTCGCAGCCCGCCTCGCCGACTACGCGGAGCGCGAACAGGCTCTACGGAGGTATCTTTGACTACGATGCCAAAGCCGAACGCCTGCAAGTCGTAAACGCCGAGCTCGAAGACCCGGCGGTCTGGAACGACCCCAAGCACGCCCAGGACCTGGGCCGTGAAAAGAAAGCCCTCGAAGACGTGGTGGAAACGCTCACCGGCCTGGGCACGGGCCTGGCCGACTCCAACGAGCTGTTCGAGCTGGCCGCCGCCGACAACGACGACGCCACCCTCGAATCCATCGAGCTGGACGCCAACGGCTTCCAGGAAAAGCTGGAAAGCCTCGAATTCCGCCGCATGTTCTCCAACCCGGCCGATCCGCTGAACTGCTTCCTGGACATCCAGGCCGGCGCGGGCGGCACGGAAGCGCAGGACTGGGCCTCGATGCTGCTGCGCCAGTACCTCAAGTACGCCGAGCGCAAGGGCTTCAAGGCCGAAGTGCTGGAAGAATCCGAGGGCGAAGTCGCCGGCATCAAGTCCGCCACCATCAAGCTCGAGGGCGAATACGCCTTCGGCTACCTGCGCACGGAAACCGGCGTGCACCGCCTGGTGCGCAAGAGCCCGTTCGACTCCTCGGGCGGCCGCCACACCTCGTTCGCCAGCGTCTTCGTCTACCCCGAGGTCGACGATTCCTTCGAAGTCGAAGTGAACCCGGCCGACCTGCGCGTGGACACCTATCGCGCCTCGGGCGCGGGCGGCCAGCACATCAACAAGACCGACTCGGCGGTGCGCCTGACGCACATCCCGACCGGCATCGTGGTGCAGTGCCAGAACGACCGCTCGCAGCACCGCAACCGCGCCGAAGCGATGCAGATGCTCAAGTCCAAGCTGTACGAACTGGAAATGCGCAACCGCATGGCCGAGCAGCAAAAGCTGGAAGACTCCAAGACCGACGTGGGCTGGGGCCACCAGATCCGCTCGTACGTGCTGGACCAGAGCCGCATCAAGGACCTGCGCACCAACGTCGAAATCTCCAACACGCAGAAAGTGCTGGACGGCGACCTGGATCCCTTCATCCAGGCCAGCCTCAAGCAAGGCGTGTAAGTTCCGCGATACTTCCGTCCACCGTCCCCCGAGGGTCCACGCATGTCCGACACCATCGCAATTCTCACCGGCGCCTCGCGCGGCATCGGCGCCGCCATGGCGCGCGGCCTGGCCAAACCGGGCACCCGCCTGATCACCCTGGCGCGCCGCGAAGACCCCGAGCTGGCCGCCTACGCCCGCTCGCAGGACGCGCAGCTTGAACAGCTGTCCGTGGACCTGTCGGACCTGGCCGCGGCGGAAGCGGCCGCGCGCCGCATCTGCGACGCGCTGCCGCGCGACGCCGGCCGCTATCTGCTGATCAACAACGCCGGCACCGTGCATCCCGTGTCCGGCACCGACGCGCTGATCGACGGCCCGGCGATTGCCGCGGCCTTCAACCTGAACGTGACGGCAGTGATGCTGCTGACCGCGCGCTTCCTGGCCGCGGTCGCGGACCTCAAGGCCGACCGCCGCGTGCTCAACATCTCGTCCGGCGCCGGCCGCAATCCCAATGCCGGCTGGGGCGTGTACTGCGCCACCAAGGCCGCGCTCGACATGTACTCGCGCGTGGTCAAGCAGGAACAGGGCGAAGGCGGCGCGCGCGTCGTCTCGCTGGCCCCCGGCATTGTCGACACCGACATGCAGGCCGCCATCCGTTCCAGCGACCCCAAGAGCTTCCCGGCGCTGGCCAAGTTCCAGGACTTCCACGCC
Source organism: Achromobacter sp. CSND-B12 (assembly GCF_052906545.1). Classification (NCBI taxonomy): domain Bacteria; kingdom Pseudomonadati; phylum Pseudomonadota; class Betaproteobacteria; order Burkholderiales; family Alcaligenaceae; genus Achromobacter; species Achromobacter sp. CSND-B12. The sequence goes on from NZ_JBREGJ010000001.1 coordinate 454,351, forward strand.
AGCGGCAAACTGTCCTCGCCCGCCAACGTGGCCTCCCGCATCCTCGCCTACCTGGATCGCGACGACTTCGGCACCACCGAAATCGACGACATCCGCAATTACGACTGATCCCCCGACCATGACCGACCACACGACCGCTCCGGCAACCGCCCAGGATGAAAACCGCTTGATCGCCGAACGGCGCGCCAAGCTGGCCAAACTGCGCGAGACCGGGGTCGCGTATCCCAACGATTTCGTCCCCGACGCCCGCGCCGCGGCCCTGCACGACAAGTACGACGACCAGGAGCAGGAAGCCCTGGCCGCCGCGCCCGTCACCGTCAAGGTCGCCGGCCGCATGATGCTCAAGCGCGTCATGGGCAAGGCCAGCTTCGCCACGCTGCAGGACAGCACCGGCCGCATCCAGATCTACCTGGACCGCGGCACGCTGGGCGAAGACAGCTACGCCGCGTTCAAGCAATGGGACATCGGCGACATCATCGCGGTCGAAGGGTCGGTCTTCAAGACCAACAAGGGCGAACTGTCGGTGCACGCCGCCACGGCGCGCCTGCTGTCCAAGTCGCTGCGCCCGCTGCCGGACAAGTTCCACGGCGTGGCCGACCAGGAACTGCGCTACCGCCAGCGCTACGTCGACCTCATCATGACCGACGCCACGCGCCGCACCTTCGAGGCGCGCAGCAAGGCCATGGGCAGCATCCGCCAGTTCATGCTGAACGCAGGCTTCCTCGAAGTCGAAACGCCCATGCTGCACCCGATTCCGGGCGGCGCGGCGGCCAAGCCCTTCGTCACGCACCACAACGCGCTGGACATGGAAATGTTCCTGCGCATCGCGCCCGAGCTCTATCTCAAGCGCCTCATCGTCGGCGGCTTCGAACGCGTGTTCGAAGTCAACCGCAACTTCCGCAATGAAGGCGTGAGCCCGCGCCACAACCCGGAATTCACGATGATGGAGTTCTACGCGGCCTTCGCGGACTACCGCTGGCTGATGGACTTCACCGAGGAACTGATCCGCCAGGCCGCCATCTCGGCCACCGGCAGCGCCGTGCTGACCTACCAGGAACGCGAGCTGGATCTGTCCAAGCCGTTCGACCGCCTGACCATCTGCGAAGCCATCCTCAAGTACGCCCCCGGCTACACCCAGGCGCAACTGGACGACGTCGCCTTCGTGCGCGCCGAACTCAAGAAGCTGGGCGCCGATGCCGATGGCCCGGTGCTGGCGCGCGCCGGCCTGGGCGCGCTGCAATTGGCGCTGTTCGAGGAAACGGCCGAAGCCAAGCTGTGGAACCCCACCTACATCATCGACTACCCGGTCGAGGTGTCGCCGCTGGCGCGTGCCTCCGATACCCGCGAGGGCATCACCGAGCGCTTCGAGCTGTTCATGACGGGCCGCGAGATCGCCAACGGCTTCTCCGAGCTGAACGATCCCGAAGATCAGGCCGAGCGTTTCCGCTCGCAGGTCGAGGCCAAGGACGCCGGCGACGAGGAAGCGATGTACTACGACGCCGACTACATCCGCGCGCTGGAATACGGCATGCCCCCGACGGGCGGCTGCGGCATCGGCATCGACCGTCTGGTGATGCTGCTGACCGACAGCCCCAGCATCCGCGACGTCATCCTCTTCCCGCACCTGCGCCGTGAAGACTAAGACGCGGTCGGCATCGTGATCCTCAAGATCCTGATGCTGGCGGCGGTGGTTGCCGCCCTGTTCTACATGGTGATGCAACCGCGTCGCGCCCGCGGCGGCTACCACGGCGCCGCGGCGCCCGTGCGCCGCGCGCCGCTGTTCATCGCCCTGTGCCTGGCCACCGCGCTGTCGATCACGGGCGCGCTGGTCACGGCGGTCCTGTGGATGGGCAGCGTCGCCGGCGGCGTGACCGGCGGCGGCTATCATGGCGAAGCCGATTTCCTCCTGACCATCGCCGGCGCCCTGCTGGCGATCGCGGTGGCCTGCGGCGTCGGCGCCTTCCTCAAGCGCAAGGCCTAGCGCCGACGGACCCCGTGGTCCCGCGCCTCTCTGGCGCCGGCGCGTCCCCCCGCCCCCTACTTCCCGCCCAGGGCCGCCGCCAGGCGCCGCATGGCAAGATCGATCTCGTGCGTGCTGAGCGAGGCATAGCCGAGCAGCCAGCCCTGCAACGCGGGCGTGCCGGCATACAGGCGTCCCAGTCCCGGCAGCGCCAGGCCGGCCGCCGCCGCCCGGCGGATCGTGTCCGCTTCGGACCAGCCCGGTTCCAGCAGGCACGGCACCTGCAATCCCCCCTCCGGCCGCAACGCCCGCGCCACGCCCGCCAGGTGCCGGCCGACCGCTTCCAGCATGGCTTCGCGCCGCGCCGCATACAGCTTGCGCATGGCGCGCACGTGGGCGTTGTAGTGGCCGTCGGCCATGAAACGCGCCAGCGTCAGCTGCAGGATCTGCGGCGTATGGCCATCGACAATGCTGCGCGCGCGGGTGAAAGACGACACCAGTTCTTCCGGCAAGGCCATGTAGCCCATCCGCAGGCCGGGGTACAGGGTCTTGCTGAACGTGCCCAGGTAGATCGTGCGGCCGTGCTTGTCCAGCCCCTGCACGCAGGCGGTGGGCAGGCCGTCGTAGTGGAATTCGCTGTCGTAGTCGTCCTCGATGATCCATCTGCCGCCCTCGGCCGCCCAGCGTGTCAGTTCGAGCCGGCGCTCCAGCGATAGCGTGGCGCCGGTCGGATACTGGTGCGAAGGCGTCACGTAGACGCACGCGGCGCCGCTGCGGTCGGCGCGCAGCAGGTCGGTGCGGATGCCCTGCGCATCGACGTCGACCGGCACCACGCGGGCCTCGGCGAACTCGAAGGCCTTGCGCGCGCCGAAATAGCCGGGATTCTCCAGCAGGATCGGCTTGCCGGCATCCACCAGCAACTGCGCGCACAGGAACAGGGCCTGGCGCGTGCTGCTCAGCACCACGATCTGCTCGGCGCGCACCTTGGCGCCGCGTTCCAGGTTCAGGTAGGTGGCGATCGCGCGGCGCAGGGGCTCGGCGCCTTGCGGGTCGCCATGCAGCAACACGTGGCCGCGGTGGTCCCGCAGTACCTGCCGCTGCAAGCGCTCCCAGACCGCGAGCGGAAAGCTGCGGGTCTCGGGCAGCCCCGTGGCGAAGGCCTGGACCGATTGCTGGTCGGCCACGCCGCCGCTGTCGAAGATCGCCCGGCCACGCCGGCTCAGGCCGGCCGCCGGCGCGATCGATTGCGCCGACGCCGGCCGGCGCTCCCGCGATAGCGCGCGACGCCGCGCCGAACCGCGCAGTTCGGTGCCGATGGTTTCCGATACATAGCTGCCCGAGCCCTTGCGCCGCGCGATGAACCCATCGCGCTGCAACTGCACGTAGGCGTTTTCGACCGTGTCGCGCGCCACGCCGAGCGACTGCGCCAGCGCGCGGGTGGCGGGCAGCTTCACGCCGGGATCCAGGTCGCCGTCCAGCACCAGCGCGCGCAACGCGCGCTGGATCCGCTGGTGCAGGTCGAGCGGCGCCAGGTCCGCGTCGCCCATGCGGATCTTCAGTGTCTCAAGCGTGAAAGTCTTGCTCATGCGGTCTGCCCAAGGGCGATGAAAGCGTCAATGACGACCGACCATTCTAGTCGCCGGCGAGCGCGCCGGGAGCAATAAAGTGGTCCGGCCAGACCAGTCAAAGTGTACGGTCCAGACAGTCCAATACGGCGTTACAAAGTGGCTTGCCCCTCAACCCTTCCAACCTGTCTCGCCCATGTCTTCCCCCAGCGCTTCCCCTCTGCTTGCGCGCGATCTCCTCCATCCCGTCGTCGCCGGCCTGATCTCGGTCATCGTCAACTATGGCGGCACCTTCATTCTGGTGTTCCAGGCCGCCAAGGTCGCCGGCCTCAGTCCAGCGCTGACCGCCTCCTGGGTCTGGTCGGTGTCCATCGGCGTCGGCGTCACCGGCATCCTGCTGAGCTGGGCCGCGCGCGAACCCATTATCACCGCGTGGTCCACGCCCGCCGCGGCCTTCCTGGTCACGGCGCTCGCCACCACGCCCTACGCCGAAGCCATCGGCGCCTACCTGATCTCGGCCGCCGCGTTCGTCGCGCTCGGGCTGTCCGGCTGCTTCGACAAGGCCATCCGCCTGATCCCGCCCGGCGTGGCCGCCGGCCTGTTGGCCGGCATCCTGCTGCCGTTCGGCATCGGCGCGTTTGGCGGCATGTCGCTGGACCCGTTGCTGACGGGCTGGCTGATCCTGGCCTACGTCGCCCTCAAGCGCTATACCGCGCGCTACGCCGTGGTCGGCATCCTGGTGTCGGGGCTGGCCCTGCTGTTGTTGCAGGACCGGGTCGACCTGTCGGGTCTGCGGCTGGAATTCGCCACGCCGGTCTTCACCGCGCCCGCATTCTCGCTCAATGGCCTGCTGAGCGTGGCGCTGCCGCTGTTCCTGATCACGCTGACCGGGCAGTACATGCCGGGCATGCTGGTGCTGCGCAACGACGGCTTCAAGACCAGCGCCAACCCCATCGTCACCCTCACCGGCCTGGGCTCGCTGCTGATGGCGCCGTTCGGCTCGCATGCCTTCAACGTGGCCGCGATCACCGCCGCCATCTGCACCGGCCGCGAAGCCCATGACGATCCGTCCAAGCGCTGGATCGCCGGCATCGCCGCGGGCCTGTTCTACATCCTGGTCGGCGTGTTCGGCGTGACGCTGGCCGCCCTGTTCATGGCCCTGCCCGCCACCTTCATCACCACCCTGGCGGGCCTGGCGCTGCTGGGCACCATCGGCGGCAGCCTGGCCGGCGCCCTGGCCGATCCAAAAACACGCGAGGCCTCGCTGATCACCTTCCTGGCGGCCGCGGCCAACATCAAGCTGTTCGGCATCGGCGGCGCCTTCTGGGGCCTGGTGATCGGCCTGCTCGCCCATGCCGCGCTCAATGGCCGCCTGCCGCGACGCCTGCGCCCGCCCCGCTACACTGATCTGCCGCGCCCCCAAGCCACCGGCAAGGAAATGGTGAAATGATGACGCTCCCGACCGATCCCGCCCAGGCCGCGCCTGGCGGCGCCGACACGCAGACCCGCCACGACCAGCACGGCCGCTATCCGCAGGCGCTGAGCGTCGAGGACTTCCGCCACAACCTGGCCGTCATCCACGCGCGCATGGACGCCGCCTGCCGGCGCGTCGGCCGGGACCCGGCCGGCGTGCGGCTGCTGCCGGTCAGCAAGACCATGGACGAATCGCGCATCCGGCTGGCCCATGCCGCGGGCTGCCGCCTGCTGGGCGAAAACAAGATCCAGGAAGCCCACCGCAAATGGCAGAACACCGCGGACCTGCCCGACCTGCGCTGGTCGGTGATCGGCCACCTGCAGACCAACAAGGCCAAGCTGATGGCGCAGTTCGCCAGCGAATTCCAGGCGCTGGACAGCCTGCGCCTGGCCGAAGCGCTGGATCGCCGCCTGCAGGCCGAAGGCCGCGCGCTGGATGTCTACGTGCAGGTCAACACCTCCGGCGAGCCCAGCAAATACGGCCTGGCGCCCGACGATGTCGCCGCCTTCATCCAGGCGCTGCCGGCGTTTTCCTCATTGCGGGTGCGCGGCTTCATGACGCTGGCATTGTTCTCCAGCGAGGCCGAGCGGGTGCGTCAGTGCTTCGTGCTGCTGCGCGGCCTGCGCGACCGCCTGCGCCAGGATGCCCCGGCGGGCATCAGCCTGGATGAACTGTCGATGGGCATGTCCGGCGACTTCGAGATCGCCATCGAGGAAGGCGCCACCGTCGTGCGCGTCGGCCAGGCCATCTTTGGCGCCCGCGCGCTGCCGGACAGCCACTACTGGCCGGGCGCGGCGTAGCCTGCGCAACGGGACGGCCCTAGGCCACCGGCCAGCGCCCCGCTCCCTCCGGCAGCGCCGGCAGGCTGGCCCGCAACATCTCATCGATGAACGCCGCCGGCCGCAACCGGCCTTCCGGCTTGTACCACTGCACCGTCAGGTTCATCGCCCCCAGCACGCAGCGCTTGATCACGCGCGCATCGCCCCGCAGCACGCCGGCGGCCACCGCCGCCGCCACCGCGTCCTGCCACATGGCCTCGTAGCGGTCGCTCAGCGCCTTGACGCTGGCTTGGCTCGACGCGGACAGGCTGCGCCATTCGTAGACCAGCGCGTTCATCGCATCGCCGCCGGCGCCATGCAGCATGCTCCACATGTGCACGCGGAACAGCGCCGCCAGCCGGTCGGCCGGCGTCCGGTAACGATCCAGCGCCTGGCGACCTTCGTCCAGCACCTCCTGGATACCGTTGTTCATCACCGCCACCAGGATTTCCTCCTTGCTGCGGAAATGATGGAACAGGCTGCCCGACTGCAGGCCCACGGCGCGCGCCAGTTCGCGCACGGTGGTGCGTTCGTAGCCGTGCTTGCGAAACAGCCGGGCCGCCGTCAGGATCACTTCGGCGCGGCGCAGCGATTCCGCGCCGTCCTCGTGGCCCTGCGGGGCCGCCTGCGCCGCGGCCTTGCCGGATCGGTTCATAGCCGTTCGACGATGGTCGCCGTCGCCATGCCGTGCCCGATGCACATAACCTGCAGGCCGAACTGGCCGCCGCTGGCGCGCAGCCCCGCCAGCATCTTGGCCATCAGCGCCGCGCCCGTGGCGCCCAGCGGATGGCCGTGGGCAATGGCGCCGCCCCATGGGTTGACCTTGGCCGGATCCGCATCCAGCGTCTTCAACCAGGCCAGCACCACGCTGGCAAAGGCCTCGTTGATCTCGATCCAGTCGATGTCCCGCAGGCGCAGGCCGGCCCGCTCCAGGGCGCGCTCGGTGGCGGCGATCACGCCGGTCAGCTGCAACACCGGATCCGAGCCGATCGCCACCCGCGCGCGAAAGCGCGCCTGCGGCCGCAGCCCATCCGCCAGCGCGGCCTGGCGGTCGGCCAGCAACACCGCCGCCGCGCCATCGGCCAGCTGGCTCGACTGCGCCGCCGTCACGTTGCCCTGCCCCGGCGGGCGCAGGGCAGGCGCCAGCGCGGCCATCTTGGCGGGGTCGGCATGCTCGCGGATGCCCTCGTCGCGCGCCGGCGTCCCGGCCGGGCCCGGCAGCAATTCGCTGTGGCGGCCGGCGCTGGCCGCCGCCCAGGCGCGCGCATGGCTCTGCATCGACCAGGCATCCAGTTCCGCGCGCCCCAGCTGCCACTGCTCGGCGATGCGTTCGGCGCTCTCGATCTGGTGGATCAGCGGATAGCGCTGCAACAGTCCGGGATTGAGCGACTCGAAGCCGCGGAACTCGCGCTGGCCCAAGGTCACGTCCAGGAACATCGGCACGCGGCTCATGCTCTCGACGCCGCCGGCGACCACGTAGCGCATATCGCCGGCGGCAATGGCCTGGGCCGCCGCATGCACCGCCTGCTGGCTCGAACCGCACATGCGGTTCAGGGCCACGCCCGGCACCGTCTCCGGCAGGCCGGCCAGCAGGGCCGACAGCCGGCCGATGTTGGCGCCCTGCTCGCCCGCCTGGCTGACGCAACCGGCGATCACATCGTCCACCTGGCCGCCCGGCAGACCGGCGCGCGCCAGCAGGCCCTGGATCACCTCGGCCAGCAGGTCATCGGGCCGCTTGTCGGCCCACCAGCCGCCGCGCCGCCCGAACGGCGTGCGCACCGCCTCCACGATCACCGCTTCGTTCATGCTGGCGCCTCCTCGGCGTAGAGCCGTTCTATCTCGTCCGCGTAGCTGCGGTAAATGCTGGCGCGGCGCACCTTCATGGTCGCGGTCACCTCGCCATCGTCATGGTCCAGCTCTTTGGTCAGCAGATGGAAGCGCTTGATCTGCGCCACCGGCGCCAGGCCCGCGTTGGCGCGCGCCACCTCGCCGGCCACCAATTCGCGCACCTCGGCGCACTCGGCCAACGAGCGGAAATGGGTGAAGGCGATGCGGCGCGATTCGGCCCACTTGCCCACGGTCTCGAACTCCAGCTGGATCAGCGCCGCCACATAGCGCCGGCCGTCCGCCACGATCACGCATTCCTTCACATAGGGGCTGCTCTTGACCGCGTTCTCGATCTCCGACGGCGTCAGGTTCTTGCCGCCGGCGGTGATCATGATGTCCTTCAAGCGGTCCACGATGCGCAACTGGCCCTCGCGAACCTCGGCCACGTCGCCGGTATGCAGCCAGCCGTCGCGCACGGTCTGGGCGGTGGCGGTTTCGTTCTTGTAATAGCCGGCGAACACCATCTCGCCGCGCACCTGCAATTCGCCCTGCTCGCCCAGGCGCCAATCCACGCCCAGGATAGGCTCGCCCACCGTGCCCGCCTGCACGCGGTCCGGATGCTGGCCGAAGATCATGCCGGTCGACTCGGTCAGGCCGTATACCTCCACCAGCGGCACGCCGAGATTGCGGAAGTAGCGCACCACCTCGGGCGCGATCGGCGCCGCCCCGGTCATCGCCACCCGTACCCGCCGCAGGCCGATGAAATTCTGCAAGGCGCGCAACACCAGCCAGTACCACAGCGCATAGGTCATCCGCTCGCGCATGCCGCGCTGGCGCGCCGACTTGTGCGCGAACGGCGCGCACGCGGCCAACGCGCGCCGGTACAGCCATTGCTGCAATCGCCCCGTTTCCTGCATCTTGATCGAGATGGACGCGTGCAGCTTTTCCCAGATGCGCGGCACGCCCAGGAACACGGTCGGCGCCACTTCGCGCAAATCCTCCTGCACCGTGCGGATCGACTCGCCGAAATTGACCTGCGCCCCCAGGTAGATCGGCACGAAGGTCGACAGCATCTGCTCGGCCACGTGGCACAGCGGCAGGTACGACAGATGCACGCTGCGCGCCTCCATGCCCAGCCGCTCGGCAATGCCGGGCGCCACGCCGCGCATGTTGCGGTAGCTGAGCATCGCGCCCTTGGGCTTGCCGGTCGAACCCGAGGTGTAGATCATCAGGCCCAGGTCGTCCAGCCCCTGCGTGTCCAGCACCTCGTTCAACGCCTGCAACCCTTCCGCCTCCTGCCGCTGGCCGTCGGCCTCCAGCTCGGCGAAGGCGACGATGCGGGCGCGTTCGGCCGGCGCGTAGGAACGCAGGCCCTTGGTCTCCATCACCACGATGCGCCGCAACAGCGGCAGCCGGTGCGCCACCTGCAGCACCTTGTCGGTCTGCTCCTGGTCCTCGCACACCACCAATTCGACGTCGGCATGCTCCAGCACATAGCCCATTTCCTCGGCCGGGCTGGTGGCGTATACCCCTACCGCCACGCCCCCGACGGCGCCCGCGCCCAGCTGCGTCAACAGCCATTCCAGCCGGTTCTCGGCAACGATGGCCACGCGCCCGCCGCGCGACAGGCCGGCCGCCCGCAAGCCCAGCCCGACACGGCAGGCGCGGCGCCAGTACTCCGCCCAAGACATCGGCCGCCAGATACCGAAATCCTTCTGCCGCACCGCGACGGCGTCCGGCTGCCGGCGCGCCTGCTCGCGCAGCATCTGCGGCAGCGTCAGCGCCGGCCAGGCCCCAGGCGCGCGGGCGAATTCGAGCGGCCCGTTCATGACAGCCAGCGCTTGCGGCGCTTGTAGTGCTTGATGTCGCGAAAGCCGCGCGCCTCGCCCGATCCGCCCATGCCCAGGTAGAACTCGCGCACGTCGGGGTCGGCCGCCAGCTTTTCGGCCGTGCCGTCGATCACCACCTTGCCGGTCTCCATGATGTAGCCGTAATGCGCCACCGCCAGCGCCACCGAGGCGTTCTGCTCGACCAACAGCATCGACACGCCCTGCTCGCGGTTGATGCGCGCGATGATGGAAAAAATGGTTTCCACCAGCATCGGCGACAGCCCCAGCGACGGCTCGTCCAGCAGCATCAGCTTGGGCTGCGCGATCAGCGCCCGCCCGATCGCCAGCATCTGCTGCTCACCGCCGGAAAGATAGCCCGCCAGGCCGCGGCGGCGTTCGTACAGCCGCGGAAAATATCCGTACACTAGGTCGAAATCGGCCTTGGCGCCGGACCTGCCGCTGAGCGCGTAGGTCGCGGCCACCAGGTTCTCCTCGACCGACAGGTCCTCGAACACGCGCCGTCCTTCCATCACATGCGCCAGCCCGGCGCGCACCAGGTTCTGCGGCCGCGCCCCCGCGGTGTCGCCGCCGTCGAACAGGATGCGCCCGCGCGCCAGCTCGCCATCCTCCAGGTCGAGCAGGCGCGACACCGCCTTCAACGTCGTCGACTTGCCGGCGCCGTTGCTGCCCAGCAGGGCCACGATGGCGCCGGCCGGCACCGACAGCGACAGGCCGCGCAGCACCTGCACCGCCTTGTTGTAGACCACCTCGATGTTGTTGATGTCCAGCACCGTGGCCGGCGACGCAGCGTGTCCGGGGTTCACGGGCGCCTCACTGCAGCACGATCCAGTCGGAAGCCGGCACCATCTGCTTCTGCTTGGTATCGGCGCGATAGATACGGCCCACCGGAATCGAATTGCCCTTGATGCTGATCGGCACGCCGATCAGCCCGCCGGTGTCGAAGTCCTTGATGCCCTCCAGCGCCGCCTTCATGTTGGCGCTGGTCAGCTCCTTGCCCGCCTCCAGCGTGCGCTTGGCCACCTCGGTGAACAGCATCGCGGCAAGGAAGCCCTGCATGTAGCCGGTGCTCTGGTATTGCGGCCGCATCTCTCGGATCTTCTTGAGCATCGGCGCGTCCGCCGTCTCGTCGTAGTAATAGCGGTATGGCATCACGCCCATGAAGCCCTCGGCGTCCTCGCCCATCTGCATCACGGTGGAGTTGTCCATGGTCCAGAACGTGCCCATGTAGCGCGTCTTCAACCCCATGCGCTTGCCCTGCCCGACGAACTCGGGAATCGGCGCCAGCACGTAGCCGTGGAAAATGGTGAAGTCCGGATCGGCGCGGCGCAGCTTGATGACCTCGGTCGACACGTCGACGCTGCCCGGCGGCGTCATGATCTCGGTGGCCACCGTCAGCCCCAGCTTCTGCGCCACCGCGCGCGAACTGGCGATCGGGTCGCGGCCGAACTCGGTATCCGAATACACGAACGCCACCTTGGCGCCCGGCTTTTCCTTGGCGATGTAGCGCAACAGAATGCCGAACATCTCCGTGTAGTCCGGCCCCAGCATGAACTGCGCCGGATACTTGGCCGGGTCGTTCAGCTCGGTGGCGAACGACGCGCCCGTCATGAGGATGTTGCCCGAACGGTTGAGCTCGGCATTGATGGTCTTGGAAAACCCGGTCGAATCACCGTAGTAGAAATTGACCTTGTTCTGGCTGGTGATCTTCTTGAAGGCCGCCACCGACGCGTCCACCTTGTAGGCGGTGTCCTCCGGCACGTAGCGCAGCTTGCGGCCCTTGACGCCGCCCTGGTCATTGACGATCTTGACGTAGTCGGTGATGCCGGCATGGATGCCCTGCCCGGCGAACGCGAACACGCCGCTCAGCGGGATCGAACCGCCCAGCACCAGGTCCTCCTCGGCCTGGGCCGCCGGCGCCGCGGCCAGCGCCAATGCCACGCCCAAGGGGGCCAGCAACTTCGATAAACCGCTGCCTATCCGGATGCGCTTCATGGTTTCGTCTCCTGGTTCTCTTGGGAATACGCGGCCGCCGTCTAGGTGCGGAATGGCCACAGATGGAAGTAGCGGCGCACGCGGCGCCAGATTTCCGCGAGCCCGTGCGGCTCGAAGATCAGAAAGCCCACGATCAGCAGGCCGAACACAATCGTGCGCACCGGCGATATCAGCCGCAGGGCATCGCCCCCCACCGGCAGCCAGCCCACCACCAGCTTGAGCAGTTCGGGCACCATGGTCATGAACACGGCGCCCAGGATGGAACCCAGGATCGACCCCATGCCGCCCACGATGATCGCGGCCAGGAAGAAGATCGACATGATCAGCGGGAAACTCTCCGGCGTGACCACGCGGAAGAAATACGCCCACAACCCGCCCGCCACGCCCGCGTAGAACGACGACAGCCCGAACGACAGCAGCTTGTAGCGCAGCAGGTGGATGCCCAGCACCTCGGCGGAAATGTCGCGGTCGCGTATCGCGATGAAGGCGCGGCCGATGCGCGTGCGGAACAGGTTGGCCGCGCCCAGCACCATCAGCGCCGTCAACGGCACGATCAGCCAATAGATCTTGAACGACGTGTCCAGATCGATCCCCAGCAGCCGCGCCGGCGGCACCTGCAACCCGCCCGTGCCACCAGTGAAGGCCCAATTCGCGAACACGAAGTGCGCGATGAACGAAGCCGCGATGGTCGAGATCGCCAGGTACAGCCCCTTGACCCGCAGTGAAGGAATGCCCACCAGCAGCCCGCCCAGCATCGCCACCACGCCGGCCCCCAGCAGGTTCAGCAGCACCGGCGTGCCCAGCCGCAGCTCCATCACCGCCACCGTGTACGCGCCCAGCCCCATGAACGCCGCCTGCCCCAGGCTCACCAGCCCGGTGTATCCCGTCAGGATGTTCAGCCCCGTGGCGCTGGCCACGTTGATCGCCACCAGGCACGCCAGGTACAGCCAGTAGGCATCGGCCACGAACGGGAACAGCGCCAGCGACGCCGCCAGCAGCGCCAGCCACAGCCGCTGGGTTGCCGTATCGAACAGCGCCTCGTCGGCCCGGTAGGTCTCTTTCGCGGTCGCGATGCGCATGGCTACAGCCTCTCGATTTCGCGCGTGCCGAACAGCCCATAGGGCCGCATCATCAGCACCGCCACCAGCACCACGAAGGTCGCCAGCAGTTTGTATTCGCCGCCCAGGTAGGCGCCGGCCCAGGCCTCCAGCAGCCCGATGAAAATGCCTCCCACCAGGGCCCCCGCCACGCTGTCCAGCCCGCCCACGATCACCACCACCAGCACCGACAGGCCGAACACGCCCATCGATGATGAGATCCCCCCGATCGCCCCCACGATCACCCCCGATACCGCCGCGATCGCGCCCGCCGCCGCCCACGACAGCGAGAACACCCGCGGCACGTTGATGCCCATCGCGTAGGCCGCTCCCTGGTCCGAGGCGGTGGCGCGCAGGGCCACCCCGCCGCGCCAGTAGCGGAACACCGCCAGCACCAGCAACACCAGCGCCAGCGCCACCCAGAAGCCATAGAACACCTTGGGCGCGACAAACGCCTCGCCCACCATCACCGGCGCGCGCGGCATGAACTCCGGCAGGCGGCGCTGGTCCGCGGTCCAGATCAGTTCCACCACGCCCACCAGGATCGACGCCAGTCCCACGGTGATCATGAACACCGAGATCGGCGACTCGCCCAGCATCGGCCGGATCGTCACCCGCTCCACCAGCGCGCCCAGCACGGCAGACAACGCCACCGCCCCGGCGATCGCCGCCCACACCGGCCAGGCCATGCCAGCGGCAAACGCATAGAACACGTAGGCTCCCATCATCAGGAATTCGCCGATGGCGATGTTCACCACGCGCGTCGCCTTGTAGACGATCACGAACGCCAGCGCCGCCAGCGCGTACAGGCCGCCGCTGCCCAGCCCGGCCAGCGTCACCTCCAGGAAGAATAGGCCGTCCATCAGGCCGCCTCGCGCAGCCGCCGGCGCAGGTCGCCGACGTCACCCGCGCCCAGATAGGCCTTGATGACCTCGGGATCGGCCTGCACCGCCGCTGGCGTGCCATCGGCGATCACCTGGCCAAAGTTCAGCACCACCACATGGTCCGACAGGTCCATCACCATGCCCATGTCGTGCTCCACCATCAGCACCGTCACGCCCCACTCGGCGCGCGCATCGAGGATGAAGCGCGCCATGTCGTCGGTCTCCTCGCGGTTCATGCCCGCCACCGGCTCGTCCAGCATCAGCACCTTGGGCTGCATCGCCAGCGCCCGCGCCAGCTCCACCCGCTTGCGCAGCCCGTACGACAGCGCCGCCACCGGCGCATGGCGGATGTGGTCGATCTCCAGGAAGTCGATGATGCGTTCTTCGATATCGGCGCGCAGCGCCATCTCTTCGCGCCGCGCCCGGCCCAGGTACAGCAGCGCATCGAGCACATTGGTGCGCAGGTGGGCGTGGCGCCCCAGCTTGATGTTGTCCAGCACCGTCATGCCGCGGAACAGCGCGATGTTCTGGAAGCTGCGCGCCAGCCCCAGGCGGGCGCGCTCGGGCGCCGCCACGCGCGTGATGTCGCGGCCCAGGAAGCGGATGGTGCCCGCGGCCGGCCGGTAGAAACCCGAGATGGTGTTGAACAGCGAGGTCTTGCCCGCGCCATTGGGGCCGATGACCGTGGTGATGGATCCGGGCGCGACACGAAAGCCCACGCCCGTGAGCGCCTTGACCCCGCCGAACGCCAACGTGACCCCATCCACCTCCAGCAAGGGAGGGCTGTCGGATTGATCCACCTTTGTCTCCTCGCCTTGGTCGCGAAGCTGTTTTTCTATTGGCGGTGAATCAGCGGAGCCCCGAGGCAGGCGATGCGGCGAACCTGTCTTTACCTACGCTGTACAGCGCCGGAAAATCGTTCTATGCGTTACGCTTGTGTGGCGGACGGCAACCGAGCAAGCGCTTGGTTCCGACCATAGCATCGTGGTTTTTGGATCGAAAGTTGGTATTTACCCGATAACGGAGACAAGCCATGAACCCACCCCTTCCGGTCTTTCCAACCCTGCTGCTGGAAACCGGCGACGGCATCGCCACGCTGACACTGAACCAGCCCGCCACGCTCAACGCCATCGACGTCGCCATGGCGCTCGACCTGCAACGTGCCGCCCAATGGCTCGATACGCGCGCCGACATCCGCGTCGTGCTGCTGCGCGGAGCGGGCAAAGCCTTCTGCGCCGGCGGCGACATCACGCTGTTCGAAGGCGACGTCAACGCGGTGCGCGCGAAACTGCTCGCCCTGTTCACGCCGCTCAACGATTTCGTCGCGCACGTCGCGCGCATGGACAAGCTGTGGCTGGCGCAGATACACGGCGTCGCGGCCGGCGCCGGCCTGTCGCTGGCGCTGGCCTGCGACCTCGCCATCGCCGAGGCCGACACGCGCTTCATGACGGCCTACCTGAAACTCGGCGCCACGCCGGACGCCGGCATGACGCATGGCCTGAACCGCCTGCTCGGCCCGCGCCGCGCGCTCGACCTGCTGCTGCGCCCCGACGCCTTCAGCGCCGCCGATGCGCACGCCTGGGGACTCGTCAACCGCATCGCCGACGCCGGCCAGCTCGCGCCGCAAGCGCAGGCCTACGCGCAACAGCTGGCCAGCCACGCGCCGCACGGTATCGCTGGCGCCAAGCACCTGCTGCGCAACGCCGCCCATGCCACGCTGGAAACGCAGCTGGCCGAAGAAACCGCCTGCTTCCTGGAAACCGCGCGGCGCGAGGATTTCACCGAAGGCGTGCGCGCCTTCCGCGAAAAACGCGCGCCGCGCTTCCAGGGCCGGTAAAGCGCGGCGCCCGCGTCAGAACTTGTAGGTGACGCTGGCAATCGCGCTGCGGCGCGCTCCGTACCAGCAATCGCCGCGCGACAGGCAGGTGGCCAGGTAGGTCTTGTCCGTCAGGTTGTTGACGTTCAAGGCATAGCGCCAGTGGCTGGTTTCATACGCCATCATGGCGTCGACCAGCCACACCGGCGACAGCTTGGGCCCATCGCCATCGCGGAACGAGGACATCCAGCGCGTGCCCGCGCCCACCGTGAAGCGCCCGTCCAGGTTGTCGAGCGCGAAGCGGTACCGGCCCCACGCCGCGGCCTGGTGGCGCGGAATGCCTTCCAGCTGCGGATCGAGGTCGATGTAGTTGTAGTGCGCGATCACGTCGAACGACGACGTCAACTGGCCGCGCCATTCCAGCTCCAGGCCGCGGGTGCGCGTCTTGCCCGTCTGCACGTTGTTCAGCGCCGCCGTCGGATCCGGCACCAGGCGGTTCTTCTCCCGCAGGTCATACACCGACGCCGTGGCCAGGTGGCTGCCATCCTGCGACTGGTATTTCACGCCCGCTTCCCATTGCTTGCCACGCAGCGGCTTGTATAGCTCGGGCACCGCGCCATCGGGCGTCTTGCGCGTGGTGCTGGCCACCGGCGTGAACGATTCGCTGTAGCTGATGTAGGGCGACCAGCCGTTGCTGGCCGCGTACATCAACCCGAAACGCTTGGTGGTGGCCTGGGCCTTGTCCGCGTCGCCGCCCTCGAGCTGGCTGCGGGCGCGGTCGTGGCGCACGCCCGCCGTCACGATCCAGTTCTGGCCGATCTTCATCTGGTCCTGCAGATAGATGCCGGTCTGGCGCTGGTTGAACTGCGGCTCGCCGGTAAGCTCGGGAATGTAGCCATTGCCGTATACGGGCGAGTAGGCATCGATCGTGTCCATGCCGCTGCCGCTCTCGCGGTCGCGGCGATAGCGCGACCAGTCCAGGCCCAGCAGCAGCTTGTGCGTCACCATGCCGGTGCCGACCTCGCCCGTCAGGTGCTGGTCCAGCGTATCCATGCGGACCTTGGTGATGGTGTCGTCGGCGTAGCGGCCGATGATGCGCTGGTTGATCGGATCCGCGGCCCAGCCGCCCGGGACGCTGAACGAATCCGCATAGTGCGTGAAATACGTCACCTTGTTGTTCGCGTGGCGAAAGCCCTGGCTGAACGCCCATTTGTCGTTGAACTTGTGCTCGAACAACCAGCCGAAGCTGCGGCGCTCGGAATCGTAGCGATCGTGATCCGGCTCGCCGATGAAGCGATAGGTCGGAATCATGCCGTTCGGATTGGGCGTGCGCATCCCCGACCACGGCATGAACTGCGCGGTCGAGCCCGACTTGTCCTTCTGGTACAGCGCCTGCAAGGTCAGTGTCGTCGCCGCGCTCGGCCGCCACGTCAGCGACGGCGCCACCAACGTGCGGTCGTCCGGCACATGGTGCACCTGGGTATCGGCGTCGCGCTGCAGCGCCACCAGGCGGTACAGCCACTGGCCATCTTCGGTTATGGGCCCCGTCAGGTCCATCTGCGCCTGCTTGCGCCCGTGGTTGCCCAGCTGCACGCCCACTTCGCGCTGCGCCTCGGCCAACGGACGCTTGCTCACCATGTTGATGAGGCCGCCCGTGCTGCCCTGGCCGTAAGTCATGGCCGCCGGCCCGCGCAGCACCTCGATGCGCTCCAGCATGTATGGATCGGGACGGGTCGTGCTGGTGTAGTAGTCGAACGCCTGGCGCATGCCGTCCAGGTAGACGTCCACATCGGTCCCGCGCACGCGCACGCTGTCGCTGCGCGAATCCAGGCCGTAGGCGTCGGACCGCACGCCCGCCGCATAACCCAGTGCCTCCTGCAGGCTGGTGGCGCCCTGGTCCACGATCTGGTCGCGCGGCACCACGGTGATCGATTGCGCCGTTTCGTTCAGCGGCGTATCCGTCTTGGTGGCCGTGGCCGACCGGGTGGCGGCATAGCCCAGCACCGGGCCGGTCGCCGTCTCCTCCGCGCCGGCCTCCACCCTGACGGACGGCAAGGTCGTCGGCTCGGTGGGCGCCGACTGCGCGACCAGCGCGGCCGGCAGCAGGCTCAACGCCGCCGCCAGGCTGGCGCGGCGGGACATGACAGGATCAAACATCGACGTGGCTCCCCTTGATGGATTTTCGAGAGCCAGATGTTAATGTTTCTCGTTATTGAAATGGTTCCTTTTCCCTACAAAAGGAAAGTCTTCCCCTGTTTGCAACAGGGCCGGCGTGGCTTGCGCGCGACAAGCCACCCGGCCCCAAAAAAGAAAACCCTCATCGAGGCCCCGCCGGCCCTCGTCGGCTCAGGCCTTGCCCCCTGCCCCCGCTCGGCTCCCCGCCGATTCAACCCCGGCCGGCGCGCAGTTCCACCGCCTTGGCCCAGCGCCGCGCCACCGACGGCGAGGTCGCGCAGGTCGCGGACTCCGTCACGACCCGCACGGCGCGCTCCAGCAGCTGGATATCCGCTTCATGCTGGCGCGCCACGTGCGGATCCTCGAAGAAGATGACGCGCTGGCACTGGTGCTCCAGCACCAGTTCCGCGATCTGCGCGTCGCCGCCCAGCGGCCCGCTCAGGTAGCGATGCACCCACGGCGTATCCTTGGGCCAGCCGCGCGACCACGCCAGCTCGTTCAGGCGGCCGCCGGTGGTGCCGGTGGCCACGCGCCGCGCGAACTGCGACAGCACGTCGAAATGTTCGGCCGCAAACGCCACCATCTCGTCCTTGAGCGCATCGTGCGCGATCAACGCCAGCGTCTGGCCAGCGTAGTTGAACAGGCGCGATGCCGCCGCATCCGGCGCCAGCCCGGCGTGCACCCGCTCCACCTCCATCCATTCGATGGCGCCCGCCAGCGTCGAGATGAACGGACGGCCATGCGTGATGCACTGGCGCTTGAGCGCCAGCGCCTCGGGGAAGATCGACGACGGGTCCACCGGATCGATCAGGTAGATCGCGCCGTCGAACGGCGCCTGCCCGTCGCGTCCTTCGGTGACGCGCGCCACCAGCTTCATCAACCCGCCCTCGCGGCCATACGGATAACGGATCAGGCCGGGATAGCCCTGCAGCATGCCCTCGCGCACGATCGCGTCGTGCGTGCGGCCCACGGTATGCAACTGCACGCCCAGTTCGCGGATGGTGGATGAGCAGGCCCGCAGCCAGGTGAACAAGGCGGCATCGGGCGTTTCGTGGTGCAGTCGGTTGGCGGCCAGGCCAAAGCGCAATTGGGCAGCGGGCATCGGTAGACTCGGATGGCAAGGACAACGAAAAGAGTCTTGATGATACCCCGCGCCCGCGCCCCCAATGCAAAAACGCTCCCGAAGGAGCGTTTCGCTGAAGGTTCAGTCGGCCTCGTCGATCCAGGCCATCTGGATGGCCTCCAGGATCTTTTCGCCGCTGCGTTCCGGGTCGTCACTGAAGCCGGGCAAGGCCAGCACCCATTCGCGCAGCTGAGTGAAGCGCAGCGTCTTGGGATCGACGTCCGGGTGGGCGTCCGCCAGCGCCTCGGCGATCTGGTAAGTATCGGTCCACTTCATCAATGGCCCTCTTTCGCGTGGTTGATGGTGTACTTGGGGATCTCGATCGTCAGATCGGCATCCTCGACCCGCGCCTGGCAAGACAGGCGCGAGGTCGGCGTCAGGCCCCAGGCCTTGTCCAGCAGATCCTCTTCGTCATCGGTCGCGTCTTCCAGCGAAGCATAACCCTGCTTGACCACCACGTGACAGGTCGTACACGCGCACGACAGTTCGCAGGCATGCTCGATGTCGATATGGTTGTCCAGCAGGACGCGGCAGATCGACACGCCCTTGGGCGCGTCTTCGATCACGGCGCCCTCGGGGCAGTAGTCGGGATGAGGCAGTACGGTCAGTTTCGGCATAGCGTGTTATCAGGCGATCTCGTCAAGTTTGCGGCCGGCCAGCGCGGCGCGGATGCTGCGGTCCATGCGGCGCGCGGCGAATTCGTCGGTCGCGGCCGACAAAGCCTCGACCGCGGCCTTCACCGCGTCCACGTCCTGCGCC
Organism: Achromobacter sp. CSND-B12; assembly: GCF_052906545.1. Classification (NCBI taxonomy): domain Bacteria; kingdom Pseudomonadati; phylum Pseudomonadota; class Betaproteobacteria; order Burkholderiales; family Alcaligenaceae; genus Achromobacter; species Achromobacter sp. CSND-B12. The sequence goes on from NZ_JBREGJ010000001.1 coordinate 473,691, forward strand.
TCCTGGGCGCGGCTGGCCGCCTGCAGGCATTCATCGACCCGTTGGCGTTCCTCGGCATTCAGCAGGTCGCCGTCGACAGCCAGCGCGGCCTGCACCGACTCGACCAGTTGGCGCGCCTCCACCTGCTGCTCGCGCAGCATGCGGGCGCGGGCGTCGTTGTCGGCCTGCGCCACGCTGTCGGCCAACATACGCGCGACTTCGTCGTCGCTCAGGCCGTACGACGGCTTGACCGACACCGCCGCTTCCACGCCCGTGCTCTGCTCGCGCGCGGTCACGCTCAGCAGTCCGTCGGCATCCACCTGGAACGTCACGCGGATCCGCGCGGCGCCCGCCACCATCGGCGGAATGCCGCGCAGCTCGAAACGCGCCAGCGAACGGCAATCCGACACCAGGTCGCGCTCGCCCTGCAGCACGTGGATGCTCATGGCCGTCTGGCCATCCTTGAAGGTGGTGAATTCCTGCGCCCGCGCCACCGGAATGGTGCTGTTGCGCGGGATCACGCGCTCGACCAGCCCGCCCATGGTTTCCAGGCCGAGCGACAGCGGCGTCACATCCAGCAGCAGCCAGTCCTCGCCCGGCGCGCGGTTGCCGGCCAGCAGATTGGCCTGCAGCGCGGCGCCCAGCGCCACCACCTGGTCCGGGTCCAGATCGGTCAGCGGCTCGGTGCCGAACATCTGGCCCACCGCGGCGCGCACCACCGGCATGCGCGTGGCGCCGCCCACCATCACCACGCCGCGCACGTCGGCCGGCTTGAGCGCGGCGTCGCGCAGCGCCTGGCGCGCGCTGTCCAGCGTGCGCTGCACCAGAGGCTGGGCCAGCGCCTCGAACTGCGCGCGGGTCAGCGTGTGATCGATCACCTGGCCATTGGCCAGCGTCAGATTCAGATTGGCCTCCTGCGCGTCCGACAGCGCCTCGCGCGCCGCGCGCGCCGCCATCAGCAGGCCGCGCCGGTCGGCGTGCGTCAGTGCTTTGGCGCCCGCGGCCGCCACCACGTGGTCGACGATGAGCGAATCGAAATCATCGCCGCCCAGCGCGGTATCGCCGCCGGTCGAGATCACTTCGAACACGCCCTGCGTCAATCGCAGGATGGAGATATCGAACGTGCCGCCACCGAGGTCATAGACGGCATACACGCCTTCGGCGGCGTTATCCAGGCCGTAGGCGATCGCCGCGGCGGTCGGCTCGTTCAAGAGGCGCAGCACGTTCAGGCCGGCCAGGCGCGCCGCGTCGCGGGTCGCCTGGCGCTGGGCGTCATCGAAATAGGCCGGCACCGTGATGACGGCGCCCACCAGGTCATCGCCCAGCACGTCCTCGGCGCGCTGGCGCAGCACCGCCAGGATCTGCGCCGACACTTCCACCGGGCTCAGGTCGCCCTGCGCGGTGCGGATGCGCACCATGCCGGGCGCATCCACGAATTCGTAAGGGGCGCGCGTGGCGCGCGCCTCTTCCAGCGAACGGCCCATGAAACGCTTGACCGACACCACTGTATTCAGCGGGTCCTCGGCTTGCTGCGCCAGCGGTTCACGCCCCGTGGTGACCTTGCCGCCGGGGAAATAGCGCACCGCCGACGGCAGCAGCACGTGGCCCTGCGCATCAGGCAGGACCTCGGCGACGCTGCTGCGCACGGCGGCAACCAGGGAATTGGTGGTGCCCAGGTCGATCCCCACCGCCAGCTTGCGCTGGTGCGGCGCGGGCGATTCGCCGGGCTCGGAAATCTGCAATAAGGCCATGATTGTTTTTTCTACTCAGTAGGCGGCGAAGTCCGGGCGCCCCGCGGCCGGGCCATCCTGGGGGACTAGGAATCGGGGTGGGCCTGGGCCAGCTCCTGCGCCAGCTTCTCCACGAACATCCATTCCCGCACCTTGAGACCCGCCGCGGCGTAGTCGCGCTGTTCGTCCAGCAGGCGCGTCAACGCGGCGCGCATCTGCTGCCGGGCATCCTCCAGCTCGGTCCGCAGCTCGGCCAGCACGCCGGCGTCATTGCGCGCGTCGTCCATCATTTCGCGCCAGGTCATCTGCTGCATCAGGAAAGCCGTGTCCATCGACGTATTGCTCTCGGTCTGCAGATCCACGCCAGCCTGTTCGCACAGGTAGCGCGCCCGCAACAGCGGATCGCGCAACTGGCGATAGGCCTCGTTGGCGCGCGCCGCCCACTGCATGGCCACGCGGCGTTCCGCGGGGCTGGCGGTGGCATAGCGGTCGGGATGCACCTGCGCGGCGACGGTGCGCCACGCCGATTCCAGCGCCTGGGCGTCCAGGTCGAAGCGTGACGGCAAGCCGAACAGGCTGAAGTGATCGTCTCCAGCCAAGACTTACACCGTGAACGACTCGCCGCAGCCGCAGGTCGCCTTTTCGTTGGGGTTGCGGAACTTGAAACCTTCGTTCAGGCCTTCGCGGGCGTAGTCCAGCTCGGTGCCGTCCAGGTAGGCCAGGCTCTTGGGATCGACGAACACCTTCACGCCGAAACTCTCGAACACCTGGTCCTCGGGCGCCGCGTCGTCCACGTACTCCAGCTTGTAGGCCATGCCGGAACAACCCGTCGTCCTAACGCCGAGGCGCAAGCCGATCCCCTTGCCGCGCTTTTGCAAGTAGCGGCCGATGTGGGTGGCGGCCTGTTGGGTCAGGGTAACGGACATGTTCAGCTCGCAACAGCTTCGGCCGGAACCGAATGCTTTTCCTTGTAGTTCTGCACCGCGGCCTTGATCGCGTCTTCGGCCAGGATCGAGCAGTGCACTTTCACCGGCGGCAGGGCCAGTTCTTCGGCGATCTGCGTATTGCGGATGTTCATGGCTTCGTCCAGCGTCTTGCCCTTGACCCACTCGGTCACGAGCGAGCTGGAGGCAATGGCCGAGCCACAGCCGTAGGTCTTGAAGCGCGCGTCTTCGATGACGCCGGCTTCGTTCACCTTGATCTGCAGCTTCATGACGTCGCCACAGGCAGGGGCGCCGACCATGCCGGTGCCCACCGAGTCGTCCGACTTGTCGAACGAACCGACGTTGCGCGGGTTTTCGTAGTGATCCAGGACTTTGGTGCTGTAAGACATGTTAGTTCTCCACGTATTCTTTGGCTCGGGCGCTCAGTGCGCGGCCCACTGCACGGTATTCAGATCGATGCCTTCCTTGGCCATTTCCCACAGCGGCGACATGTCGCGCAGCTTGCCGACACGGCTCTTGAGCAGTTCGATGGTGTAGTCCACTTCCTGCTCGGTGGTGAAACGGCCCAGCGTGAAGCGGATCGAGCTGTGCGCCAGCTCGTCGTTGCGGCCCAGGGCGCGCAGCACGTAGGAAGGTTCCAGGCTGGCCGAGGTGCAGGCCGAACCGCTGGACACGGCCAGTTCCTTGATCGCCATGATCAGGGACTCGCCTTCGACATAATTGAAGCTGACGTTCAGGTTGTGCGGCACGCGCTGGTCCATGTCGCCGTTGAGGTAGACCTCTTCGATCTGCGACAGGCCGGCCCAGAGGCGATCACGCAGCATGCGGATGCGCTCGTTCTCGGTGCCCATTTCCTCGCGGGCCAGGCGGAAGGCTTCGCCCATGCCGACGATCTGGTGCGTGGCCAGCGTGCCCGAACGGAAACCACGTTCGTGGCCGCCGCCGTGCATCTGCGCCTCGATGCGCACGCGCGGCTTGCGGCGCACGTACAGCGCGCCGATGCCCTTGGGGCCGTAGGTCTTGTGCGCCGAGAACGACATCAGGTCGACCTTCAGCTTCTGCAGGTCGATCTCGACCTTGCCGGTGGCTTGCGCGGCGTCGACGTGGAAGATGATGCCCTTCTCGCGGCAGATCTCGCCCAGGGTTTCGATATCCTGGATGACGCCGATTTCGTTGTTCACCATCATCACGGACACCAGCACGGTGTCGGGACGCAGCGCCGCCTTGAAGACGTCCAGGTCGATCAGGCCGTTGTCCTTGACGTCCAGGTAGGTCACTTCGAACCCCTGGCGCTCGAGTTCACGACAGGTGTCGAGCACGGCCTTGTGCTCGGTCTTGACGGTGATGATGTGCTTGCCGCGTTCGGCGTAGAAGTTGGCGGCGCCCTTGATCGCCAGGTTGTCGGATTCGGTGGCGCCGGAGGTCCAGACGATCTCGCGCGGATCGGCGTTCACCAGCTTGGCGACTTCCTCGCGGGCACGCTCGACGGCGTCCTCGGACTCCCAGCCAAACGAGTGGCTGCGGGAAGCGGGATTGCCAAAGTTCTCGTACAGCCAGGGCACCATTTTCTCGACGACGCGCGGGTCGACGGGGGTGGTGGCCGAGTAGTCCAGATAGATCGGGCGGGTGGTCATTTCTACAACTCCTACTGCTTATACGGTGGCATTGGCCGCGACGGTGGTGGTCGGGGCATTGGCGGCGGTGTTGGCGCCGCCCACCCGATTCACGCGTACCGCGCACGCCTGGGCTTGATTGTTGGCTTCCTGCAATTGGCGCACGCGCTGCTGATCGACCAGATCCTGCAGCGACACCGAATCCAGGTAATCGACCATCTTGCGATTGAGCGTGGCCCAGAGTTCATGCGTCATGCACTTGCCAGGCTTGCCGTCGTTGCCGCTCGTACAGTCCCGCTTGCCGCCACAGCTGGTGGCGTCCAGCGGCTCGTCCACGGCGAAGATGATGTCGGCCACGGTCACGTTGCGCGCCAGGCGGGCGAGCGAGTAACCGCCGCCGGGGCCGCGCACGCTGTCCACGAGTTCGTGGCGACGCAGTTTCCCGAACAGCTGTTCCAGGTAGGAAAGCGAAATATTCTGACGCTGGCTGATGGCCGCAAGAGTGACCGGACCGCTATGCTGCCGCATAGCCAGATCGATCATGGCAGTCACGGCGAAACGCCCTTTGGTAGTTAGCCGCATGGTGAATTCCCTGTGATTCGGCAATGGCCGCCGGCGAATCCGGCGGTCAATACCCGAGTAATTGGCTCAAGTATAGCAAATTCCCGAGTAATTTGGTATGGCTCCCGGCTAGAAAAAACCGCGCTGTCGCGCGGTTCTTTTCACTGCCAATTCACCGGGAGCCCCACAGGGCGCCCCGGCGCACAGGAGACCTCAGGCCGCCTGGTATTGGGTAGCGCGCTTGCGGACCAGTTCGAGCACGCCCTGACAGGCGTCTTCGAGGTAGTCCAGCACCTTGCCGAAACCATCGGCGCCGCCATAGTAGGGATCGGGCACGGTGGCTTCTTCGAACTCGTTGGCAAAGCGCATCAGCAGCATCAACTTGTGCTGATAGGCCTTGGGGCACTGCTGCTGCATGGCGGACAGATTGTCCCAGTCCATGGCGAGGATGAGGTCGAAGTCGCGGAAGTCTTCCGCGGTGACCTGGCGGGCCTCGCAGTGCGTGATCTCGTAGCCGCGCTTGCGCGCTGCGGCCTGCGCCCGGGCATCAGGCGCCTCGCCGATGTGAAACGCGTGCGTGCCCGCGGAGTCGATGCGAACCACATCGCCCAAACCCGCGTCGTTCACCAAATGGCGAAACACGCCCTCTGCGCTCGGCGAGCGACAGATATTGCCCATGCAAACGAAAAGTACCTTGGTCATCATGGGAGTAAGTGTGCGGGAAAACCCGAGATAAGGCAAGCTTTTTTTGCGCCCAGGGACTCTCTTTCGCGGCGATGCATCCTCGAAAATTTACCCTATAAATCAAATAGTTAAACGCTATATTTAACTTCATCCCAGGGCCGCGAGCCGCTTCGGTTACGCAAATTCCGGGCCCCGCTTCTGCAACACTTGCCTCATCATCACTTTCAGCAACCCGTCAGCGAAAAGACACATCAAGATACAGTTTTGCCCTCATACCGCGCCGTCCAGCAGCACCCGCTGCTTCAAGGCCGTCAGGGCATCGCGAGCGGCCGCGGCCTGCTCGAATTCCAGGTTGCGGGCATGGTCCATCATCAGCTTTTCAAGCCGCTTGATTTCGCGCGCCAGCGCCTTCTCGTCCTTCAGCAATTCGGCCGGCACCGCCGCTTCCAGCGCATCGTGCTGCACCGGGGCCACGATGCCGTCGATCAGCTCGCGCACCGCCTTCTGCACGCCGCGCGCGGTAATGCCGTGGTCGGCATTGAATTGCAATTGCTTGGCACGGCGCCGGCTGGTCTCTTCCATGGCCCGCTGCATCGAATCCGTGATGCGGTCGGCATACAGGATGGCGTGGCCATTCAGGTTGCGGGCGGCCCGGCCGATGGTCTGGATCAGGCTGCGCTCGGAACGCAGGAAACCTTCCTTGTCGGCATCCAGGATGGCCACCAGCGACACTTCCGGGATGTCCAGGCCTTCACGCAGCAGGTTGATGCCCACCAGCACGTCGAACGTGCCCAGGCGCAGGTCGCGGATGATCTCCACCCGCTCGACCGTATCGATGTCCGAGTGCAGGTAGCGCACCCGCACGCCGTGCTCGGTCAGGAAGTCGGTCAGGTCCTCGGCCATGCGCTTGGTCAGCGTGGTGACCAGCACCCGCTCGCCCTGGCTAGTGCGCGCCTTGATCTGGCCCAGCAGGTCGTCGACCTGCGTGCGGGCCGGCAACACCTCGACGATCGGGTCGACCAGGCCGGTGGGACGCACCACCTGCTCGACCACGTTGTCGGCATGCTCTTTTTCGTAGGCCGCCGGCGTGGCCGACACGAACACGCACTGGCGCATGCGGGCCTCGAACTCCTCCAGCTTGAGCGGGCGGTTGTCCAGCGCCGAGGGCAGCCGGAAACCATACTGCACCAGGGTTTCCTTGCGCGAGCGGTCGCCGCGGTACATGGCGCTGAGCTGGCCGATGGTGACGTGGCTTTCGTCGATGAACATCAGCGCGTCGGCGGGCAGGTAGTCGATCAGCGTGGGCGGCGGCTCGCCGGGCGCGGCGCCCGACAGATGGCGCGAGTAGTTCTCGATGCCCTTGCAGAACCCCAGTTCCTGCAGCATTTCCAGGTCGAAGCGGGTGCGCTGCTCCAGACGCTGGGCTTCCACCAGGTGGCCGTCATCGACGAAGCGCTTGGTGCGCTCGCGCAGCTCTTCCTTGATGGTCTCGATGGCGCGCAGCACGGTGTCGCGCGGCGTCACGTAGTGCGAACCCGGGTAGACGGTGAAGCGCGGCAGCTTCTGGCGAATACGGCCGGTCAGCGGATCGAACAGTTCGAGGCTTTCGATTTCGTCGTCGAACAGCGTCAGGCGCAGCGCCAGCTCGGCGCTTTCCGCGGGGAAGATGTCGATGGTTTCGCCGCGTACCCGGAACACGCCGCGGGTGAACTCGGCATCGTTGCGGGTGTACTGCATGGCCACCAGTCGCGCCAGGATCTCGCGCCGCGAAATCTGGTCGCCGGCGCGCAGGATCAGCACCATCGCGTGGTAGTCGCCGGGGTTGCCGATACCGTAGATGCACGACACGGTGCCCACGATGATGGTGTCGCGCCGTTCCAGCAGGCTCTTGGTGGCCGACAGCCGCATCTGCTCGATGTGTTCATTGATGGACGAATCCTTCTCGATGAACAGGTCGCGCGTCGGCACGTAGGCCTCGGGCTGGTAGTAGTCGTAGTACGAAACGAAGTATTCCACGGCGTTCTTGGGAAAGAACTCGCGCATTTCGGCGTACAGCTGCGCCGCCAGCGTCTTGTTGGGCGCCAGCACCAGCGCCGGCCGCCCGAGCTGGGCGATGACGTTGGCCATGGTGTAGGTCTTGCCCGAACCGGTCACGCCCAGCAGGGTCTGGTACATCAGGCCGTCCTGCACGCCCTGGATCAGTCCCTCTATTGCGCCCGGCTGGTCGCCGGCAGGCGGATAGGGTTGATACAGGTGGAATGGGCTGTCCGGGAAATCGACATACCCCGGGCCGGCCTCCGGGGCCGCCACGGCAGCGCCAGAGGGCCCATCGGTCGCCCCGTCGGTGACCGCGCCAACGGCTGCGGCACCCGCCGCGCTCGGGTCTATTGCGCTCTTAGGCATGCTAGACTGTTCCCAGGGTAAACCCCCCATTATCCACAGCACTTCCGACTGCGTCCACTCACCCTCAGCAGAGTCCCATGAGCACCCTTTTCGATTCCGTCGAACTCGCGCCGCGCGACCCCATTCTTGGCCTGAACGAACAATACAACGCGGACACCCGCCCCGGTAAAGTCAATCTGGGCGTGGGCGTGTACTACGACGACCAGGGCCGGATTCCCCTGCTGGGCGCCGTGCGCAAGGCGGAAATCGCCCGCATCGAGGCCGCCGCCGCCCGCGGCTACCTGCCGATCGAAGGCATCGCCGGCTACAACCAGGGCGCGCAAGCCCTGCTGATCGGCAAGGATTCCCCGCTGGCCGCCGCCGGCCGCGTCCTGACCACCCAGGCCCTGGGCGGCACCGGCGCGCTCAAGATCGGCGCCGACTTCCTGCGCCAGCTGCTGCCGACCTCGAAGGTCCTGATCAGCGACCCCAGCTGGGAAAACCACCGCGCGCTGTTCGAGCGCGCCGGTTTCGAAGTCGGCACCTACGCCTACTACGACGCGGCCACCCGCGGCCTGAACTTCGACGGCATGCTGGCCGCCCTGAAGGCCGCGCCGGCCAACACCGTGGTCGTGCTGCACGCCTGCTGCCACAACCCCACCGGTGTCGATCCCACCTTCGACCAATGGAAGCAGATCGCCGCGGTCGTCAAGGAAAACAAGCTGGTGCCGTTCCTGGACATCGCCTACCAGGGCTTCGGCGAAGGCCTGCATGAAGACGCCGCGGTCGTGCGCCTGTTCGCCGACCTCGACCTGACCATGTTCATCAGCTCGTCGTTCTCGAAGTCGTTCTCGCTGTACGGCGAGCGCGTCGGCGCCCTGACGGTCGTGGCCGGCAGCAAGGACGAAGCCACCCGCGTGCTGAGCCAGCTCAAGCGCGTCATCCGCACCAATTACTCCAATCCGCCCACCCACGGCGGCACGATCGTCTCCACGGTGCTGAACTCGCCCGAACTGTTCGCCATGTGGGAAGAGGAACTCGGCGCCATGCGCGACCGCATCCGCCTGATGCGCAAGCAGCTGGTCGAGAAGATCAAGGAACACGGCGGCAAGCAGGACTTCAGCTTCGTGCTGCAGCAGCGCGGCATGTTCTCGTACTCGGGCCTGACCTCGGCCCAGGTCGACCGCCTGCGCGAAGAGCACGGCGTCTACGCCGTCTCCAGCGGCCGCATCTGCGTGGCCGCGCTCAACAGCGGCAACATCGACCAGGTGGCCAAGGGCATCGCCGCGGTGCTCTAAGACTCAGCGCCAGCGTCACCCCCAAACGGGACCTTCGGGTCCCGTTTTCATTGCCTGTCACAAAACCATGCCCGATCAACGCTTGCTTTTTTGCGTTATGTCCCCCAGAATGCCGCTGTATATATGTACAGTCCGACACCCAACGGATCATCGCCATGGCCAGCAAACTCACTGATCGTCAACAGCAAATCCTGGACCTCATCCGGCAGACCGTCGCGCGCACCGGCTTTCCGCCCACCCGCGCCGAAATCGCCCAGGCCCTGGGATTTCGCTCGCCCAACGCGGCCGAAGACCATCTGAAGGCCCTGGCCCGCAAGGGCGCCATCGAACTCACGGCCGGCGCCTCGCGCGGCATCCGCCTGAAGGACAACTCCTCGACGCCGTCCCAGGCGCCGTTGCCCCTGCCCGGCCTGGCGCAGCTGCTGCTGCCGCTGGTGGGCCGCGTGGCGGCCGGCAGCCCTATCCTGGCCACCGAACACGTCGAACGCGAGATCGGCGTCGATTCCAGCCTGTTCGCCCAGGCGCCGGACTACCTGCTCAAGGTGCGCGGCATGAGCATGCGCGACGCCGGCATCCTCGAAGGCGACCTGCTGGCCGTCAAGAAAGCGTCCGAGGCCCGCAACGGCCAGATCGTGGTGGCCCGGCTGGGCGACGACGTCACCGTCAAGCGCCTGCAGCGCCAGAATGGCCGCATCGAACTGCTGCCCGAGAATCCCGACTTCAACGTCATCGTGGTCGAAGCCGACCAGGAATTCGCGCTGGAAGGCATTGCCGTTGGACTGATCCGTCCGCACGCGCTGCACTGATCCTTCCGCCCCAACCTGGCGCCCGCCCGACGGCCGCGCCAAAAAACAAACCCCGCTTGCGCGGGGTTTATTTTTGACGGCGCCCCTCGCGGGGCGCCGTGGGCCGGACATCAGTGCTTGAGCACCGGATCCGTGGAACCCGGTTCGGCCGGCTTGGCGACCAGCGGTTCCTTGACCGCTTCGTCTTCAGCCAGCGGCTCCGGCAGGCGTTCCAGGGCCAGCTCCAACACCTTGTCGATCCAGCGGACCGGCACGATCTCGAGATGGTTCTTGACGTTGTCCGGGATCTCCGCCAAATCCTTGACGTTTTCTTCCGGGATCAAGACCGTCTTGATGCCACCGCGGTGGGCGGCCAGCAGCTTTTCCTTCAGGCCGCCGATCGGCAGGACTTCGCCACGCAGCGTGATCTCGCCGGTCATGGCAACGTCGGCGCGCACCGGGATGCGCGACAGCGCCGACACCATGGCCGTGGTGATCGCGATACCGGCGGACGGACCGTCCTTGGGCGTCGCGCCTTCCGGCACGTGCACGTGCATGTCGTGCTTCTCGAACACGCTGTCGGCAAAGCCCAGGCGACGCGCCCGCGAGCGCACCACGGTGCGGGCCGCCTCGACCGATTCCTTCATCACGTCGCCCAGCGAACCGGTGCGTTGGATCACGCCCTTGCCGGGCATGTCCGCCACTTCGATCGTGAGCAGGTCGCCACCGACTTCCGTCCAGGCCAGGCCGGTCACCTGACCGATCTGGTTTTCCTTTTCGGCCATGCCGAAGGTGTAGCGGCGCACGCCGAGGTAGTCGCTGAGGTTCTCGCCCGTGACGTTGACCGGCTTGAGTTCGAAGGTCTTGCCTTCGGCCTTGGCGCGGTCGCTCTGGGTCAGCAGCTGCTTGATCACCTTGCGGCAGATCTTGCCCACTTCGCGTTCGAGCGCACGCACGCCGGCTTCGCGGGTGTAGTAGCGCACGATGTCGCGCAGCGCGCTGTCGTCGACGGTCAGCTCGGTATCCTTGACGCCGTTGTTCTTCATCAGCTTGGGCAGCAGATGGTCGCGGGCGATGTGGATCTTTTCTTCCTCGGTGTAGCCGGACAGGCGGATCACTTCCATCCGGTCCAGCAGGGCCGGCGGAATGTTCAGCGTGTTGCTGGTGGCCACGAACATGACGTCCGACAGGTCGAAGTCGACTTCGATGTAGTGGTCCTGGAACGTGTGGTTCTGTTCCGGGTCCAGCACTTCGAGCAGCGCCGACGAGGGATCGCCGCGGAAATCCATGCCCAGCTTGTCGATTTCATCGAGCAGGAACAGGGGATTGCGCACGCCGACCTTCGACATGTTCTGGACGATCTTGCCGGGCATCGAGCCGATGTACGTACGACGGTGGCCGCGGATCTCGGCCTCGTCGCGCACGCCGCCCAGGGCCATGCGCACGAACTTGCGGTTCGTGGCCTTGGCGATGGACTGGCCCAGCGAGGTCTTGCCGACCCCCGGAGGACCGACCAGGCACAGGATCGGCGCCTTGACCTTGTCCACGCGCTGTTGCACGGCGAGGTATTCGAGGATGCGTTCCTTCACCTTCTCCAGGCCGTAGTGGTCGTTGTCGAGCACCGTCTCGGCATTGGAGATGGAATTGTTGATCTTGCTCTTCTTCCTCCAGGGGAGATTGATGAGCGTATCGATGTAGTTGCGCACCACGGTGGCTTCGGCCGACATGGGCGACATGAGCTTGAGCTTCTTGAGCTCGGCATCGGCCTTCTTGCGCGCCTCCTTGGGCATGTGCGCGGCGATGATCTTCTTTTCGAGCTCCTCGATGTCGGCGCCCTCTTCGCCTTCGCCCAACTCCTTCTGAATGGCCTTGACCTGCTCATTCAGATAGTAGTCGCGCTGGCTCTTTTCCATCTGCTTCTTCACGCGGCCGCGGATCCGCTTTTCGACCTGGAGAATGTCGATTTCGGTTTCCAGCTGCGTGAGCAGGCCTTCGAGGCGCTCGGAGGTGCCGACGATCTCGAGCATCTTCTGCTTCTGCTCGAGTTTCAGCGGAAGATGCGCGGCGATCGTGTCGGCCAGGCGGCCGGCGTCATCGATGCCGGCGAGCGAGGTCAGGATCTCCGGGGGGATCTTCTTGTTGAGTTTTACGTATTGCTCGAACTGGGCGACGATCGCGCGGCGCAGGGCCTCGGTCTCGGAGCCCTGGACGGCGTCCGGCTCGATCGGGGTGACCTGGCAGGTGAAGTGCGAATCGGCGTCTTCGATGCTGTTGATGCGGGCGCGCTGGGTGCCCTCGACCAGCACCTTGACGGTGCCGTCGGGCAGCTTGAGCATCTGCAGGATGCCGGCGACGCAGCCGATCTCGTAGACGTCTTCGGGAGTGGGATCATCCTTGCCGGCGGATTTTTGGGCCACCAGCATGATGCTCTTGCCCGCTTCCATCGCAACCTCGAGCGCGCGGATGGAGCGCGGACGGCCGACGAACAGCGGGATGACCATGTGCGGGAACACCACGACGTCGCGCAGCGGCAGCAGGGGAAGGTCGATCGGGTCGGAAGGCAGGGTCTGGCTGGCAGACATAGGAGGTTCCTCGGTATGACTCGGCGTATCGGGGACAGGATGACCGGGTATACCCGGACAGCCCCGTCAGTTACGTCTGTTATGGGAACAATAGCCGAAAATTCAAGATCCCGGCGGCCCGATAAACAAAATGGAAAAAAAATCGGCGGCCGCCATCCCGTTATATTGGACGCACCCTGGGAGTGTGCGTTCAATCAGGCGCCGGAGACAAAAAAACCCGTTACGGAAACGGGTTTTTTTGAAATATCCGTCAGGCCGCGGCGTCGCGGACTTCTCCGCGCTCGGGCTTTTCGGCCGTCCCTTCCTCGTCGGCGTAGATCAGCAGGGGCTTGCCCTCGCCTTCGATCGCGCCTTCGTCGAGCACCACACGCTTGACGTTGCCTTGCGACGGCAGGTCATACATGGTGTCGAGCAGGGCCTGCTCGATGATGGAACGCAGGCCGCGGGCGCCGGTCTTGCGCTTGAGCGCCTTGCGGGCGATGGCCTTGAGCGCGGCGGGCCGCACGTCCAGCTCGGCGCCTTCCATGGCGAACAGCTTCTGGAATTGCTTGAGCAGGGCGTTCTTGGGCTCGGTGAGGATCTGCACCAGGGCAGCTTCATCGAGTTCGTCCAGCGTGGCGACCACGGGCAGGCGGCCGACCAGCTCGGGGATCAGGCCGAACTTGATCAGGTCTTCGGGCTCGACTTCGGAGAACAGCTCGCCGACGCCGCGCTCGGACTTGGCGCGCACGGAGGCGGAGAAGCCGATGCCGGACTTTTCGGTGCGGTCGCGGATGACCTTTTCCAGCCCGTCGAAGGCGCCGCCGACGATGAACAGGATGTTGGTCGTGTCGACCTGGACGAAGTCCTGGTTGGGGTGCTTGCGCCCGCCCTGCGGCGGCACCGAGGCCACCGTGCCTTCGATCAGCTTGAGCAGGGCCTGCTGCACGCCCTCGCCCGACACGTCGCGGGTGATGGACGGGTTGTCGGACTTGCGGGAAATCTTGTCGATTTCGTCGATGTAGATGATGGCGCGCTGCGCCTTCTCGACTTCGTAGTTGCAGTTCTGCAGCAACTTCTGAATGATGTTCTCGACGTCTTCACCGACGTAACCGGCTTCGGTCAGCGTGGTGGCGTCGGCCATGACGAACGGCACATTCAGCATGCGCGCGAGCGTCTGCGCCAGCAACGTCTTGCCCGACCCGGTGGGGCCGATCAGCATGATGTTGCTCTTGGACAACTCGACTTCGTCGCCCTTGATCTCGCCGTGGCGGATGCGCTTGTAGTGGTTGTAGACGGCCACCGCCAGCATGCGCTTGGGCGAGGTCTGCCCGATCACGTACTGGTCGAGGAACGTCTTGATTTCAGCCGGAGTGGGCAGTTCGGAACGAATCGCCGCGCGCGCGGTCGCCTGCGCTTCCTCGCGGATGATGTCGTTGCACAAGTCTATGCATTCATCGCAGATGAATACCGACGGACCCGCGATCAGCTTGCGGACTTCGTGCTGGCTTTTATTGCAAAACGAGCAATGCAGCACTTTTGCGTCTGCCGATCCCTTTTTTTCAGGCATATGTAGTCGTATCTCAGGTAAAGAAGCGCCGGACCGGGTAAAGGGCCCGGCGCCTGCGCTTACTCAAACAAGGCGGCAGCGGATGGGACTCAGCCGGGAAGTCAGCCTTCCGAGCGGGAGGTCATCACCTTGTCCACCAGTCCATACGATACCGCATCTTCGGCGGACATGAAGTTGTCACGTTCCGTGTCCAGGGCGATGCGGTCGATCGACTGGCCGGTATTGTCGGCCAGGATGCGATTGAGACGCTCGCGCAGGTCCAGGATCTCGCGAGCCTGGATCTGGATGTCGGAGGCCTGCCCCTGGGCGCCGCCCGAGGGCTGGTGGATCATGATGCGCGAGTTGGGCAGGGTGAAGCGCTTGCCCTTCTTGCCAGCCGCCAGCAGGAAGGCGCCCATGCTGGCCGCCAGGCCGGTGCACAGGGTCGACACGTCCGGCTTGACGAACTGCATGGTGTCGTAGATGGCCATGCCCGCGTACACCGACCCGCCGGGCGAGTTGATGTACAGGGAAATGTCCTTGTCAGGATTCTCCGATTCCAGGAACAGCAACTGGGCCACGACCAGGTTGGCCGTCGCGTCGTTGACCGGGCCCACCAGGAAGATGAGCCGCTCGCGGAGCAGGCGCGAATAGATGTCGTAGGCGCGTTCGCCGCGCCCCGACTGCTCGATCACCATGGGAATGTAGCCCAGGCCGGTGGGGGTCACCGACGACCCGCCATTCATTGCCGCATAGAAATCGGTGAATCTCTGCATAGTGTTACGCCATCCCCATCAACTGATCGAAAGGCACCTTTTCGTCGGTGACCTTGGCCTTTTCCAGAACGTGCGCGACGACGTTGTCTTCGAGCACGATCGCCTCGATTTCAGCACGACGCTGGCGGTCGGCCAGGTAATAGCTGACAACCTGGGCGGGTTGTTCGTAGTTTTCCGCGAATTCCTCGATGCGGGCGCGGACCTGTTCCGGCTTGGCCTGCAGCTGGGCTTGCTTGACCAGTTCGGACACCAGCAGGCCCAGGCGCACGCGGCGCTCGGATTCGGTCGAGAAGGCCTCGGCCGGGATCGGCACGGACTCGGCGTTCGGCACGCCACGCTGCTTGAGCTCTTCGCGGGCGGCGGCGATGCGGCTTTGCACGTCGTTGTCGACCAGCGCCTTCGGCACGTCGAACTTGCCGGCTTCGACCAGGGCGTCCATCACGCTGGCCTTGGTGCGGCCTTGCGAGCGCACCTTGACTTCGCGTTCGATGTTGCTGCGGATGTCGGCCTTGAGCTTTTCGATGTCGCCTTCGGCCTGGCCGAGCGACTTGGCGAATTCGGCGTTCAGTTCGGGCAGGACGCCTTCGGCCACTTCCTTGACGGTGATGGTGAATTCGGCGGTCTTGCCGGCGACTTCCTTGCCTTGGTAGTCATCGGGGAACTTGAGCGGGAAGACCTTGCTTTCGCCAGCCTTCAGGCCGCGGGCGGCTTCTTCGAATTCCGGCAGCATGCGGCCCTGGCCGAGCACGAAGGGGAAGTCTTCGGCCTTGCCGCCGTCGAACGGCACGCCGTCGATGGTGCCGGCGAAGTCCAGCGTGACGCGGTCGCCGTCTTGCGAGGCGCGGCCTTCACGGGCTTCGAACGTGGCGCGCTGCTTGCGCAGGACGTCCAGGGTCTGCTGCACTTCGGCGTCGGTGACCGCGGTTTCATAGCGGGTCACGGCCAGGGCCGACAGGTCCGGCACGGCGACTTCGGGGTAGACCTCGAACGTGGCGGTGAAGGCCAGCGTGTCTTCGCCGACGCCTTCCGTCTTGGGTTCCAGGTTCGGGGCGCCGGCGACGCGCAGCTTGGCGCCGTCGACGGCTTGTTCGAATGCACGGCCGACCTGGCTGTTGATCACGTCGTAGCGGATGCCGGGGCCATGGCTGCGCTCGAGCATGGCGAGCGGCGCCTTGCCGGGACGAAAGCCAGGGACCTTGGCGGTGCGGGCCACGCGCTTCAACTGCGCCTGGACTTCCTTTTCGACGTCGGCCACCGAGACGGCCAGATCAACACGGCGCTCGAGGCCGGAGAGGGTTTCAACCACAGGCTGCATTAAAAGACCTATTTTCCGAAAGATATGAGATGACGGGCGGATAAACGCGGCATTTTACCGGAAACTTCCGGACCCCTGACGCAAAGGGGCGCGAGCACCCGGATAAGCCCGGATGCTCGCGCCCCGTTTTCCACCCGGAAAGGGCGGCAAATTGCCCGCCAGGGCGCTTTACTTGGCCTTGGCGATGCGATCTTCGATGTGCTGCGCGCGCTTGGCCGAGGACGGGTGCGAGCTCATCATATCGCTCTTGCCGCCGTCCAGCTCGGCCAGCTTCTGGAACGCCGTCACCAGGCCGCGGGTGTTCAGCTTCTTGGCCTGCAGCTGGTCGAACGAGTAGTCGTCGGCGGCGCTTTCCTGCGACTGCGAGAACTGCGCGTTGATGAACTTCTCGGTCAGGTCGCCCAGCTGCGACGAGTTCAGGGCGGCGACCGTGGCGCCACCGGCGGCGCCGGCGGCATCGCGCGCGGCCGAGACCGTGTAGGCGGTCTGCATGGCCTTCTTGCTGTGGCCCAGCGCCACGTGGCCGATTTCATGGCCGACCACGCCCAGCACTTCGTCGTCGGTCATCATGTCCATCAGGCCGCTGTAGACGCGGATGCAGCCGTTGGCCATGGCCCAGGCGTTGACGTCCTTGGTGATGTAGACCTTGTAGTTGGCCTTCTGGCCGTTGACGGTGCCGCCCAGCTGCTTGGCGATCTTCTGCAGGCGCACGTCATACTTGCTGCCCGGCGCGGCGATCTTTTCCTGCGAATCGCTCTGCGCGCAAGCCTTGTCGGACAAAGTCTTGATTTCGGCATCGCTCAGGGTGGCGGCCTGCACCACCTTGCTGCCGGCGCCCACCAGTCCCCCGATATCGAGGGCATGCGACGCGGAGTAAGGGGCGAGAGCAACGGCCAGCGCGGCAACGGTGTAGCGGATCTTCATGAAAAAAACTCCTCTTGACTGACTCGGGTGCGAGTGAGGCCGCAATTCTATATACGCCCAAAGCTCTCAAACCGTTTCGCCACAGAGTTTCGCAAATGCGAACTTCACTTACACAAAAGGCATGCAAAAGACTCCTTACCGTGGTAAGTACCGCGCCTGCGACGTCAAACCGTCATCAAAAACAAATACCGGCGCAGGCCGGCGTTGTTAGAATTGCCGCCGCAGTTTTTTCCGCACTTCCTCATAACGGCTCGCAACCACCATGACCCCCAACACCCCTCCCCGCCTGGGCCTGCTGCCCAGCCTGATTTTCAGCTCGCGCTGGCTGCAACTGCCGCTTTATCTGGGACTGATCGTCGCCCAGGGCGTTTACGTGATGCTGTTCCTGAAGGAACTGTGGCACCTGCTGACGCATGCCACCAGCTTCGGTGAAATGGAGATCATGCTGCTGGTGCTGGGCCTGATCGACGTGGTGATGATATCGAACCTGCTGGTCATGGTGATCGTGGGCGGCTACGAGACCTTCGTGTCGCGCCTGCGCCTGCAAGGCCATCCGGACCAGCCGGAATGGCTCAGCCACGTCAACGCCAGCGTCCTCAAGGTCAAGCTGGCCATGGCGATCATCGGCATCTCCTCGATCCACCTGCTGCGCACCTTCATCGAGGCCGGCACGCTGGGCACGCCCAATGCGCGCTTCTCGGAGGCGGGCGTGATGTGGCAGACCATCATCCACGCGCTGTTCATCCTGTCCGCGCTGGGCATCGCCCTGGTCGACAGGCTGTCGACGCCCTCGCATCCCAAGCATTGAGCGCCCGGCGCGCGCCGCAGCAAAAAGAAAAGCCCCGACACTCGCGTGCGGGGCTTTTTTCATGGTGGCGCGCCGCCAGGGGCGCGCCATGGACCTGGACTCAGGCGGCCACCTTGATGTTCTTGGCGCTCGGGCCCTTGGGGCCGGTACCGACCTCGAACGTGACCCGTTGGTTTTCCTGCAGCGACTTGTAGCCTTCGCTGCGGATTTCCGAGTAGTGGGCGAACAGATCCTTGCTGCCGTCGTCGGGCATGATGAAGCCATACCCTTTTTCGGCGTTGAACCACTTGACGATGCCGGTTGCCATGGAATTTCCTCGAACCTAAAGAAGCGATTGCTCGCGGGGCGCCAGATGATCAAGGATGGGAGAGGAAAGCAACGCAGCACCACTGACCGCGACAAGTTGAACGCAGACCGCGTCTCTTGAAAATCTCGCTGGACCCAGTGTATTGGCGAACCTCGAAAAACGTCAAATAGACGATCATCGCAAGCGTCGCGCCCTGCCCGCGGCGAGGCTGCGATCGCTTTTTTTCAACTCGCCATGCGTCGATACAGGCGGATACGCTCGCGCGCAAGGCATGCCGCGCCGCCGCCCTGCCTCATCCGGCAAAGCCGCCGGCGTCCAGGAACTCCTGCTCGGGCTGCGTCGTCTGCCGGCCCAGCGCGGCGTTGCGATGGGGGAAGCGGCCGAAGCGCTTGATGATGTCGCGATGCAGGACGGCCCAGCGCACCGCGTCGGCGCCCAGGGGTTCCATCAGCGCCACCGCCCGGTTCTGCGCGGCGACGGTTTCCGCATGCTCGAAGGGCATATAGAAAAACTGGCGCAGCGCCGGATCGACGGCCAGGTCGTGGCCGGCGGCAATGGCGCGCTCGGCGAACACCAGCGCCAGCGGATCGGTGGCGAACATGTGCGCGGTGCCACGGTATGCGTTGCGAGGATACTGGTCCAGCAGGATCATCAACGCCAGCGCCCCCTCGGGCTCGTCCATCCAGGCATCGAGCTGGCGTGCCGCCGCGGCCATGTGGGCCGGGCCGCAATGCTGGCGGAAGCGCTCATCGAAGGCCGCGTCCTTGGTGAACCATTGCTGCGGCCCGGCGTCGCGCCAGAACGCCACGATGTCCGCCGCGCGCAGGGAAACAGGTTCTTGGCCAGGTTGGGTCATGGAGATCATCCTCGATCGATTGCGGGTGCGGGGTGCGGGTCCGCCGCCAGGCGGGCGGAAGGACGGGGAACTGGCGCAAGGATACCGCGAGCCAGGAACACTGGCAGCGACTGCGGCGGCCCCGCCAAGAGGCCACAGGCGCCGCCGGACAGCAAAAGGGCTCCCCGATGGGGAGCCCAGATGCAAAAAAGCCCCCGAAGGGGCTTTTCCGAAAAGTCAGAGCCTTACAGGACCTGAATCTTCGTGGCTTGCGGGCCCTTGGGGCCATTGGCCGTCACAAAGCTGACGCGCTGGTTCTCTTCCAGAGACTTGAAGCCCGAGCCCTGAATTTCGGAGAAGTGAGCGAACAGATCCTTACCACCCGCTTCCGGGGTGATGAAGCCATAGCCTTTTTCCGAATTGAACCACTTAACGACGCCGGTTTCCATACTGTATTTCCTAGAGATAATGGGCAAATGCCCGGAGGTCACGAATCAATCAAGGAGGGGACAGTAGAACAATAACGCTGAGCCGGAAAAGGCACGGCACTGAACGAAAATCGCAACGCTTGTGATCGTGTGCCGACACTATCGTTATGTTCCCCTCACAAGTCAACATAATCCTAAAAAATACGTGCCAATAATGCAACAAAGAGAAACTGCGAACAAAATTTACACGTTTTCATAGGCAAAAAGAAGGCCTGCATAGGTGTAAACACCCACGCATCATAAAAAAACAATCAAGGCTTATATAAATGCCATCAAAGGGCGTCGCTCACACATACGCCGTTTGGATGGCACTTTGGTTTGCCGTCAGGCTTACTCTTCGATAGGTAAACCCAACAGATCGAGCGCCGCGTTGAAAGCTTCGGGGCCCGAGCAAAGGAAAACCGCCACGTCGCCGGGATTCATATTCTCCAGGACCTGGTCGATTTGGTCTTGCGCATTATCAACATTGTCGACACCAGCGGCGTGAATGTCCGCGCCGGCTTCGACTTTCTCGCGGGGCACGAGGTCGGCGATCGCCTCCAGATCGTCCATGCCGGTCACGACATAGGCGCTGATGCTCTCGCCATCCAGCGTTGTGTGCAGCTCAACGCCGCCCGCCACGTCGGCAACATGCCGACTCAGTATTTCCATGATCACTCTTCCTAGACTTGCGGGCCGGGCCCGCCTGGGCGCGCCCGCACGGGTGCGCACACGCCCAGGCGCGACTATAACAGCCTTATGCTAAGGCTTCCTGACAGCCGGTCCCAAAGAGCGGCGGGCGGCGCCGGAGGTGGCCGCCACGCTGCGGCTGCGCACGCCGGCGGCGGCCAGCGCGGCCAGCAGCGGCTTCTGCGCATCCAGGAAGGCGGCCTTCTCGTCGTCCGCCAACTTGCACAGGAACATCTGCGCCAGCAACTGCGTGCGGCGAGCCTTGCGATTGTCGGCCTCCTGGGCCAGCCAGGCGGCCACCCAGTCGGCGGCCGCCTGCGCGTCGCCCTGGTGCTTGACGTGCCCCAGCAGGTCGAACACGGTGACGCCGGCGATGGCGCCGTCCTCGGCGCGCGTCAGGAAGAGCTTGGCGGCCTGGCCGCTGTAGCCCGGGACCAGGGCAATGCAATCGCGCTCGGCGGGTTTCTTCATGGGTACTGCCTGTATCGGTTATCGGTAACCCTGCAATGTAACCCGCGCCCGCCGCTGTCGCGTGGGCGCCACGGAACTCTGCTATCGTCGGCCTGTTTTTCCCCAACTCTACGGCGGACATCATGCAACGCGATTTCGATCTGGTCGTCACCATCCTGGGAGCCCTGCGCGACGCGCCGGGCCCCAACCTGAGCACCCATGACATCAAGGAAGCGGCCCTGGCCCACGAACAAGGCCTGCAGTTGGTCGCGCACCACCTCGACCTGCTGGCCGACGCGGGCCTGGTCAAGCAGGTCAGCGAAACGGCGGCGACCGCCGGCGATACCCGCTGGCGCATCACCTGGAAGGGTTACGACGCGCTGGAACAGGACGAAGAAGACGACGACGAGGATTTCGACGCCGAGGAATGAGGCGCGCCCCGGCCCTTGCGACGCGGCCGGCGGGCGTGTCATCGCGCCCCGCCGGCGGCCCGGCGGCCACGCCCGGCCAGGTTCCGGAACGGCTCAGTGGCGCCGCAGGATGCGCCGCGTCAACAATGCGGCCGCGGCGCCGATCACCAGACTGAACATGAAGGCGGCAACCGCGAGCATCGCCGCCTGATCGCCGAAACCGGCAGATCGCGACAACACCACCACCACGGCGCAGACCGCCGCGGCCCATACCACCACGCCCGCGAGCACGCGGCCCGGTGTGCGCAACCGGCCGCACAGCGACCCACCCACGAGCGCCGCGGCCACCATGGCGGCCATGGACCAGAACAGATATTCGTAGTGCATGCGGACGGACTCCCCTGCGGTATTGAGGCGAGCGCATTATAGGCGGGCGCGCCGCCCATCTGTCCCCGAGATCCAGGACGTCAGCCGCGCCGGCGCCCGCCTCAGGCCTGCGGCGCGACCGCGACGGCGCTGATTTCCACCAGCGCCCCATAGTGCAATTCCCGTGTCGGCACGATGGCGCGAGCGGGGCGGTGATCGCCGAAGCTGCGTTCGTAGACGCCGTTCACCTCGTTCCACATGCCAACGTCCGGGATGTACACCGTGACATTGACCACCGCGGACATCGATGTCCCCGCGGCTTGCAGAATGGCCGCCAGGCTGCGCAGCGCGGCCTCGGTCTGCGCGGCCACGCCTTGCGCGAGGCGTGGCGGCTCGCCGGGCTGGACGGGCGGCAGGAAACCCAACTGCCCGGAAACGAAGACAAAGCCATTGGCGCGCACGGCCTGCGAATAGTGGCCGGCCGGCGGCGTCGCATGGGGGGTGGATATGATGTCCATCTCGACTCCTGGAGGTTGCGGCCGGGCTACCAGCCGCGGAAACGTTGCCATTGCGCCACGACCTGGCGATCGCCGCTACGCACCACGGCGTAGGCGTCATGCTGGGCGCAGGTGGCGCAGGCGTGGTTCGGCACGATCCGCAGCCGGGTGCCCAGCGGCAGATCGGGCAAGGTGGCGCCGCTGCCCGCGCGCAGCTTGATGATGCCCTGCTCCTGGTTGGTCTCGGCCAGCAGCAGGTCGGGATAGACCTGGCCATCCGCGTCGCACACCAGCCCGTACAACTGGTCCACCGGCTGCCGGGCCGTCCCGCGATCGCGCGACATGGCCATCCAGCCGGCATCGACCAGGATCCAGCCCTTGTCGGGCTGGTGGCCGATCACCGTGGTCAGCACGCTCGCGGCGATGTCGTCCACGGCGCACACGCCCAGTCCCGCCATGACGAGGTCGAAAAACACGTAGACGCCGGCGCGCACTTCGGTCACGCCCTCCAGGTTGCGGGCGAAATGGGCGGTGGGCGTGGAGCCCACGCTGACCACCGGGCACGGCAGGCCGGCGGCGCGAATCGTTTCGGCGCAGCCGACGGCGGCCAGGCGTTCCTGCTCGGCCATGTCGGCGATCGCCTCCACGCTGCGGCAGCCATAGGACTCGCCGGCATGGGTCATGACGCCGCGCAGGCACCCGGCGGCATGCAGTGTTCGCGCGATTTCCAGCAACTGTCCGGCCTGGCCCGGCTGCACCCCGGCGCGGTGGCCATCGCAATCGATTTCGATCAGCGCCGGAATCGCGGCGCCCTCTTCGAGCGCGCGCGCGGCCACGGCCTGCGCCGCCTCGACGCTGTCGACCACCACGGTCAGGTCGACGCCACCACGCCGCAGCGCCAATACGCGTTCGAGCTTGGCGGGCGCCACGCCCACGGCATACAGCAGGTCGGTCACGCCCGCCGCCGCGAACTGCTCGGCCTCCTGCAGCGTCGACACCGCCGCCGGCCCTTCGGGCCGCGCCATGACGCGACGCGCGACCTCGATCGATTTGGGCGTCTTCAGGTGCGGACGCAGCTGCACCCCATGGCCGGCCATCAGGCGGTTCAGGCGCTCGATGTTGCGTGTCATGCGGGTTTCGTCCAGCAGCAGGCAGGGCGTATCCAGCGTATCCAGGGTGACGGAGGCAGTGGTCATGGCGATATCGGTGAAGCTGAAACGGGCGCGCGGGAAGGAGTGCAACGCGGATGGCGCCCGGGTATCCGTCCGCAGGTTCGCAGTATGGCGCGCCAGGGCGCTTGCGTGTTTAATCAGTGCTTAATCAATCATTAAGGCGATTCTGAATGATCACCACGGATGACCTGCGCTTTTTCCTGAGCCTGGCCGCCACCAGCTCGCTGGCGCAAGCGGCGCGCGCGCTCGACGTGACGCCGCCCGCCGTGACCCAGCGCTTGCATGCGTTGGAAAAACGCCTGGGCGTGCGCCTGGTCAATCGTTCCGGGCGCGGCACCGCGTTGACCGACGAGGGCCGCCTGCTGGCGCTGCGCGCCGGGCAGATCTGCGGGGAACTGAACGAGCTGGCCGATGAGCTGGCGGGGCGGCGCGGCGTGGTGGCCGGCCATCTGCGCGTTGTCGCGCCGCTGGGATTCGGCCAGCGGTACGTGGCGGGACTGGTGGCGGAGTTTCGCCAGCACAGCGACAACGTGACCGCCAGCCTGGTGCTGTCCGACGGTCCGCCGCGGCTGGCAAGCGATGACTGGGACGTCATGGTTCACATCGGCGAGCTGCGCGATTCCACGCTGGTGGCGTATCCCCTGGCGCCGAACCGGCGCATCCTGTGCGCGTCGCCCGCATACCTGGCTCGCCACGGGGCGCCCGCCAAGCCCGAAGACCTGCGCGACCACGACTGCATCGCGTTGCGTGAAAACGAAGAGGACGTGACGCTGTGGCGCTTCAAGCGCGGTCGCGGCCCGGTGGTGGGCGTGCGCATTGCCCCCGTGCTATCGAGCAATACCGGGGCCACGGCGGTGGCCTGGGCGCTGGCGGGGCATGGCATCGTGGCGCGATCGGAATGGGATGTGGCCGAGCACGTGAAGCGCCGCGCGCTGGTGCCGTTGCTGCCGGGCTGGAGCCTGCCCGAGGCGAATGTGGTGGCGCTGGTGAAATCACGCCAGGACCTGCCCGCGCGCACCGCGGGCTTTCTGGCCCACCTGCGCGAAGCCTTTGCGGCCACGCCATGGCGCGACAAGGGCCAGGCGTAGCGGTGTGAAGAAGGGGAACCAGCGGGAGGCGTGTTCATCCGACGCGGCGCCGGAAAGTCGGTGGACTCTGCAAAGCCGTGCCTGCCGGCGCGAGCCGGATGAACGTTCGCAGGATGCCAGATCGCGGGACGCCCGGGGCTGGCGCTTCCGATAAATCGGACTCCTCGATCCCTCCGCCACACTCAATCGAGCATGGCTTCCGCTTCGATCTCGACCAGCCATTCCGGCAACGACAGGCCGCTGACGATGATCCATGACGAGGGTGGCGGATCGTTCGGGAAGCGGTCGCGCAGCACTTGCGCGATCGACTCCTGGTCCTCGCGCGCCGTTTCGCAGATGTAGATGCGCAGCATGATGACCTGCGCCAGTGTGCCGCCGGCCGCCGCCAGCACGCGTTCGATATTGTCGATCGCCGCGTCGGCCTGTTCGCGCAGCCCTGGGCTGACCGTGCGCTCCTGCGCATCGACGCCGACCTGGCCCGACAGCAGCATGCGGCGCTGGCCGGTCACGATCACGGCCTGGCTGAAGCCATATTGCACCGTATTGAAGACAGTATCGGGATTGACGACGGTTCGGGACATCTGGATTCTCCTGGTGGGCGGCGCGCCCCGCGGCGCGGCGCTTGCGCCATTCTAGAGGCGCCCGCCATCAGGCGGCCGCGGGCGCGGGCCGCGCGCCACGCGCCGCGTACACGGCCACCAGCAACACCACCGCGCCCGCGCCGACCGCGGTCCAGAAGCCCGCGCCGACGCCATGATGATCCACGATCCAGCCCGCCAGCGCGGCGCCAGCCGCGACGCCCGCGCCCAGGCCCGTCACCAGCCAGGTCAATCCCTCGGTAAGACGGCGGCCCGGCACGGTGCTCTCCACCAAGGCCATGGCGATGATCATGGTCGGCGCGAACGACAGCCCAGCCAGCAAAACGCCCAGGGACAGCGTGAGCAGGTCGCCGACCCACAGCAGCGGCAAGGTGGTGAAGGCGGTCACGCTGGCGGCCACGGCCAGCAACCGCGCCAGCGGCGTCTGGAACTTGAGCACGCCGAACGCCAGGCCGGCGACGCACGATCCCAGCGCGTAGGCCGACAGCACCATGCTGGCCCCGGCCGGCAGGCCCTGCTGGCGCGCGAAGGCCACGCTCATCACGTCGATGGTGCCGACGATGACCCCCATGGCGGCCATCATCGCGGTCAGTTGTCGCATCAGCGGCACGCCCAGCACCGAGGTCTCACGGCCCGCTTCGCGCGGCTGCACCGCCGGCGCGGTGGCACGCTGCAGCACGAAGGCGGTGACGCCCAGGCCCAGCAGCAGCGCCGCGCCGAGCGGGCCGGCTTCGGGGAAGAGGATGACGCACAGGCCCACGGCCAGCGGCGGGCCGATGATGAAGCTCAATTCGTCCAGCACCGATTCGAGCGCATAGGCGGTGCGCAGTTGCGGCCGGTCGCGATAGATCTCGGTCCAGCGGGCCCGCGCCATGGCCGGCATGCTGGGCAGGCTGCCCGCCAGCGCAGCGAACACGAACAGGGTCCAGTCGGGCGCCTGCAGGCGCACGCAGGCGGCCAGGCCGATCAGCCCCGCCACGCTGGCGCCCGCCGCCAGCGGCAGCACCCTGCCCTGCCCGTGGCGATCCACCAGGCGTGAAATGCGCGGCGCGAGCAGCGCCGTGGCCAGGGCGAAGGTGGCCGCGACCGCGCCCGCCAGGGTGTAGGCGCCCCGCACTTGCGACAGCATGGTGATGATGCCGATGCCGATCATCGGCAGCGCCAGCCGCGCCACGGCGCATGCGGCGACAAAACCGGCGGCGCCGGGCGCCAGGAACAATTCGCGATAAGGATTGGACACCCGGAACCTCTGGGATGTTGCGGGCCGGCGACAGCCAGCCGGACAAATTTACATACGTGACGTATGTGAGATGGTATTCACATGCATGGCGCATGTCAATTAACATACGACCCGTATGTCATTGGAGCCAGCCATGTCGCGATCGCGCGCCGAGATGATCGAGGAAACCCGCGGAAAACTGTTGGCGACGGCGCGCGAGTCGTTTCGCCGCGCCGGTTACGCCGGCACCTCGATGGATGACCTGACCGCCGCCGCCGGCCTGACCCGGGGAGCGTTGTATCACCATTTTGGTGACAAGCAAGGTCTGCTCGCCGCGGTGGCCGCGCAGATCGACGCCGAGATGGAGGCGCGGCTGCAGGCCATCTCGCGGGATGCGCCCGACGCCTGGACCGCGCTGCGCGAGCGCTGCCGCGCGTATCTGGAAATGGCCGCCGACCCCGAGATCCGCCGCATCGTGCTGCAGGATGCGCGCGCCGTGCTGGGCCATGCCGGCGCCGCCGCCCAGGAACAATGCACCGCGTCGCTGGGCGAGTTGCTGCAGGACCTGATGGACCAAGGCGTGATCGTCGCCGCGCCCCCGCGCGCGCTCGCCCGGATGTTGCATGGCGGCCTGGCCGAAAGCGCATTCTGGATCGCCGAGGACGATGGCCCGGCGCGCCTGGCGCAGGCCTTGCAGGCGCTCGATCTGCTGCTGCAGGGCATGCGCCGGCGCTGACCGGATCGATGCCCGTGGGCGGCCCTCGCGGCAAACGCCATCGTCGCGCATAATGCGCTCAGCGCGCTCAGTGCCCCACCGGCCCGCGCCCCTTCCCTGAACCCGGATCCACGATCATTCGAGATGAAGCTTTTGCGTCATTACGCCCTGGCCGCCCTGCTGTGCGGCGCCGTGCTGCTGCCGGCCGCCGCGCCCGCCCAACCGCCCGCGCCGGACGTCACGCAGGCCCTGGTGGGCAAGTGGCGGCACCAGACCATGCTGCGCACCGTCGACGGCAAGGCGCAGCCGCCCCAGCCCTCCGGCGGCGCGGGCGTGGTCGAGTTTCGCGGCGACGGCACCTGGTCGATGCAAGGCCCGGACATGGTTTCCAGCGGCACCTACCGATGGCTCGATGCCAAGCGCATCGAACAGACGCTGGAGCAATCCACCAGCAAGCATGAACTTGGCGTGGCCTCCATCCGCTACGTGAAGATCCAGGGCGATCACCTGAGCCTGACGCGGGTGCAGGACCGCAGGGAAATGGACAAGCTGATGCCGCCGCCCGGACCGAACGTGCGCCGCCCCGACCAGTTGATCGTCACCAACGTCTTCACCCGGTTGCCGGCGGAGCCGAATCCATCCGCGCCCGCGGGCGGCGCGGGTCACCGCTAGGCCAAACGCGGTATGGAAGGATGAGACCGTCTTTGCTACGCTGAGTCATCCCCATGGAGGGCACCAGGCCATGAAACCCAAGATCCGCGTGCTGCGCGTCCAGCCGTCGTCGATGTCGGCCCGCTTCGCCTTCCTGGCGATCGCGCTGCGCTGGTCCTTGGGCGCGACGCCCCGGCCGGCGCGCCTGCGGATCGGCCCGCACGACCTGGCGCCGGTCGGTTCCGAGGCGGCGTTCTGGATGTTCGCGCTGCGCCACGCCCTGTCGGCGCAGTCGGTGCTGGTCACGCGGGGCGATTACTGGGACGTGGCGGCGTCGGTCGATGGCGACGTGATCCGCGCCTTCGGCCGCAAGTTTGCACTGCGCCAGTGCCTGTGAAACAAGGCGATTGGCGCGGGCGGCTAGAACTCGGGCAGGTCGAACACCGTATGCAGGGTGGAACTGGGCGCCGGCACGGAAGCCAGATGCTCGCGGCCGTCCTCGTCGGTCAGCACCCGCACCGGGCGCGAAGCCACTGACAGGCCGTCCACGCTGACGACGGTCTCGACGTCGGCGCCGGCCTTGATGGCTTCGATCACTTCGGAAGCCGCCGCGGTCACGGGTTCGCTGACCCAACCGGGCACGCCGCGCTCGGCCAGCCCCCAGCGCACGTAGGCGACATGGCCGGTAACGGCTTCTTTACGAACGGCGACGATCGCGTAAAACGACATCCGGGCCTCCCTCAGGTTTGGTGGCCCGGATCGTATAACAATTTGGCTGATTCGCGATGACAGCCGTCAGGGTTCGATGTCGATGGGCTCAAAGGATTTCACCAAGTCATCCAGTTGTTTCAATTGGGTGAGGAACGGCTCCAGCTTGTCCAGCGGCAGCGCGCTGGGGCCGTCGCATTTGGCGTTCCGGGGGGCCGGGTGGGCCTCCAGGAACAAGCCCGCCAGCCCCACGCCCATGCCCGCCCGCGCCAGTTCCGCCACCTGCTCCCGGCGCCCGCCCGAGGCGGCGTCCAGGGCCGAACGCTGCTGCAGGGCATGGGTGACGTCGAATATCACGGGCCGGTTGCCCGTCACCTTTTTCATGACCCCGAAGCCCAGCATGTCCACCACCAGGTTGTCGTAGCCGAAGCTGGTGCCGCGATCGCACAGGATGATCTGCTGGTTGCCGGCCTCGGTGAATTTCTCGACGATATTGAGCATCTGGGTAGGACTGAGGAACTGCGGCTTCTTGATGTTGACGACGCGGCCGGTCTTGGCCAGCGCCACCACCAGGTCGGTCTGGCGGGCCAGGAACGCCGGCAATTGCAGGATGTCCGCGACCTCCGCCACCGGCGCCGCCTGCCAGGGCTCGTGCACGTCGGTGATCACCGGCACGCCGAAGTTCTGCTTGACCGCCTCGAAGATCTTCATGCCCTCTTCCAGCCCCGGCCCCCGGTAGGAATGGATCGAGGAACGATTGGCCTTGTCGAACGACGCCTTGAACACGTAGGGAATGCCCAGCCTGGTGGTCACGCGCTGGTATTCCTCGCAGGCGCGCAGCGCCAGGTCCTTGGATTCCAGCACGTTGATCCCGCCGAACAGCACGAAAGGCTGGTCGTTGGCGCACGTGATCGAGGGCGAAATGATGACTTCCGGGGCGGTCATGATGGGGCTGTCCTGTAGGGATGAAGCAGGTAATAGTGCGTAATGTACAACCTGCCCACCCCGGTTCCGGCCGCCGCCGCCGCTTTTTTGCCTCGGTCCGGCGACACAGGACGCCATGGGGCGCCGCCGCGGCGCTGCGCCGTCCGATCCGCGCGGTCGGGACGAACGCAAGATACACTCGCTGACGGGGGACGATACCCGCGAGCGTATTGACAACGGACTTACGACGACCTGATTCATGGACACCGACACCCTGTCCCGCCGACTCGAATTCCTGCGGCAAGCCGAGAAGCTCAAGGACGTGCTGCGCAGCGCCCGCAGTTCGGGCGGACGCCAGGAAAGCACCGCCGAACATACCTGGCGCCTCTGCCTCATGGCCATGATGCTGGAGGAAGACCTGGCGGACCTGGATTTCACCCGCATCCTGCGCCTGTGCGTGATCCATGACCTGGGCGAAGCCATCCACGGCGACATTCCGGCGACGCAACAGTCCCCCGGCGCCGGCAAGGGCGCCCAGGAACGGCTGGACCTGCTGCAACTGGCCAGCCCGCTCGATGCCCCGGCGCGCGACCGGTTGCTGGCGTTGTGGGACGACTACGAGAATGCCGCCTCGCCCGAAGCCCGCGCCGTCAAGGCCATGGACAAGCTGGAGACGCTGCTGCAACATAACCAGGGCGCCAACGCGCCGGACTTCGACTACGCGTTCAACCTGGACTACGGCCGCAAGCACACCGATGCCCTGCCGCTGTTCCGCGAGATCCGCCGGCTGCTGGATGCCGATACCGAAGCGCGCATCCGCCAGCAGGCCGCCGAACGCGCCGCGCGGCCCGCGCCCTCGCCCTCGCCGGCCGATGTCGTGCAGCGCCAGCTGGACGCCTACAATGCCCGGGACATCGATGCCTTCATGCCGGCATGGGCGCAGGACTGCGAGTATTACGCGTTCCCCGACACCCTGCTGGCGCGTGGCAGCGCCCAGGTCCGCGAACGTCACCTCGAACGTTTCAAGGAACCCGATCTGCACGGCAGGCTGGTCCATCGCATGGTCAACGGCGACATGGTGGTGGACCATGAAGTCGTCACCCGCAACTTCGCCGACGGCCGCGGTGAAGTCGACGTCGTCGCGATCTACGAAGTGCGCGACGGCCAGATCGCCAAGGCCTGGTTCAGGCTGGGCGCGCCGCGACTGCACGGCGGGCCCGCATAGCGGCCGCAAGGCCCGGGAAAAGCATGGGATTACTCGACTCGCTGTTCCGGCGCAAGCCCACGCAAGACCAGTTCGCCCGGCTTTTCATCGACGCCGTCCGGCAGCGGGGCTACACCGGCACGCTGGACTACAAAGCGGATGAATTCCGGCTGCTTCACGGCGAAGGCTCGTACTTCAACCTGCACAACGCCTATAACGCCTATTGTGAAGCCCGAAGCGGCCAGCGCCAGGGCGCGTTGCAGGGCTATGTCTCGACCCTGCTGACCAGCGACCAGGCCAGGCCGGCCTCGCTGGCCGAGGCCCGCCCG
Organism: Achromobacter sp. CSND-B12; assembly: GCF_052906545.1. Classification (NCBI taxonomy): domain Bacteria; kingdom Pseudomonadati; phylum Pseudomonadota; class Betaproteobacteria; order Burkholderiales; family Alcaligenaceae; genus Achromobacter; species Achromobacter sp. CSND-B12. Next base: position 504,231 of record NZ_JBREGJ010000001.1, read on the forward strand.
CTGCTGCGGCCGGTGATCCGGGCCCGGGCCATGATCGAGGCGATCCGCATGCACCACCTGCACACGGACGGCAACGACACCGACTTCCGCCCCGCCCTGCGGCCGTTCGGCGACGACTGCGTGGTGCTGCTGGCGCTGGACCATCCGGAATCCATCGCCACGCTCACCAACGGCCCCGATGCCGACTGGGGCCTGTCGTTCGAGCAGTCGCTGGCCATCGCCATCGACAACCTGCGTGACTCGGCCGACCACTTCGTGGAAGTGGCGCCGGGCGTGCATGGCGGGGCCTGGGAAGACGGCTACGACATCAGCCGCGCGCTGCTGCCGGACATGCTGGAACGCGTCGCGGTCCGCGGGCGTCCGGTGTTCATGATGCCCACGCGGGATCTGTTACTGGTCAGCGGCGACAACGACGACGCCGGCCTGTTGAAGATGATGGAACTGAGCCAGCAGGTGGTGGCCCACGGCCGCCCGGTGTCGCCATACATGTACCACTATGGCGAAACCGGCGTCGAACGCTACCTGCCGCGCCAGGAGCGCATCATCCACCTGCAGGCGCACCTGGCGCGAGTGCTGGCGCAGGGCGATTACGACGCGCAGAAGGAAGCGCTGGACCGCCTGCACGAGGAACGGGGCATCGATGTGTTCGTCGCCACCTACAATCTGTTCATGCAGAACGACGATTCCGCCACGTCGTTCTCGCTGGCGACCTGGACGCGCGGCGTGGACACCTCCCTGCCCAAGGTCGACCGGCTGGCGCTGGTGCGCCCGGAGGCCAACGACGATATCGGCGAAGTGCGGGTTGTCAGCTGGGAACAGGCGGCGCCGGTGCTGGCGCCGTTGCTCGAACCCGAAGACCTCTATCCGGCGCGCTACCGCACCCGGGGATTTCCCAGCGACGCGCAATTGGCGCAATTGCCCGAAGCGGATTGAGCGCAACCGGACGGTCGACCCGTCCGGCGGGCGCATCATCACCTCAGGGCTGCGCTTCCGATTGGCTCACCAGGCGATAGGCGATCGCGCCGATGATCGCGCCCACGATCGGCGCCACCCAGAACAGCCACAGCTGCTCCAGCGCCCAGCCGCCCACGAACAGCGCCGGGCCGGTCGAACGCGCCGGGTTGACCGAGGTGTTGGTGACCGGAATGCTGACCAGGTGGATCAGCGTCAACGCCAGGCCGATCGGAATCGCGGCGAAGCCGGCCGGCGCGCGCTTGGAGGTCGCGCCCAGGATCACGAACAGGAAACCGGCCGTCATCACGACTTCGGTGACCAGCGCGGCAGCCATCGAGTACTTGCCCGGCGAATAGGCGTCAAAGCCGTTGGCGGCGAAACGGCTGGCCTGCAGGTCGAAGCCCTGTTGGCCATTGGCGATCACCGCCAGCACCGCGGCCGCCGCAATGGCGCCCAGCACCTGCGCCACCACGTAGGGCAGGATTTCGCGGGCGGGGAAACGCCCGCCGGCAACCAGGCCGACCGTGACCGCGGGATTGAAGTGCCCGCCCGAAATGTGGCCGACGGCGAACGCCATGGTCAGCACCGTCAGGCCGAACGCCAGCGCGACGCCGGCAAAGCCGATGCCCAGTTGCGGAAACCCCGCCGCCAGCACCGCCGCGCCGCAGCCGCCCAGCACCAGCCAGAAGGTGCCGAAGAATTCCGCGCCGCAGCGCTTGGATAGTGGGTACATGTTTCGCCCTCCGCGATTGAAAACGCGAAGGTAGCGCGGCGCGGGCGTTACGATTTCAAAGCAGTGCAAATTCCACGCGATTCTTGACATTGCTTGACGATGTCGGCCGGTATCGGGCCGGCCGGCATCGCGCGAGCCCCGCTCATCGCGGCGTCCTGGGGTCCACGCTCCACAACGCGACGTCGCTGGTCGACACCGCCACCGCGCCGTGGCGCAATGCGGCCGCCACGTCGGCCTGGTTGCAGACGAAGCCCGACGCCACGATCGGCGGCAGTGCCTTCAGGTCCTGCGGCGCCATGTGGGCCAGCATCGGCGCCGGCATGATCTGCACCAGGTTGGGGTCGCTCTGCTCCAGCGCCTTGACGCTGCGCGGCCAAGTGGAGCGGTCGGTCACGAACACCTTCTGCATCGTCACCATGCCGGCGCGGTTGGCGCGCTGGATGGTGGCCACACGGGTCGACACCAGGCTCGCCACGCCGATGTCCGCCAGGTATTCGACGCCGCCCTTGTCCTGCGACAGGCCTTCGCAGCTGTCGATGTTGACGATGACGTACTTGCCCGCCCGGTTCAGGGCGGAGATCACCGGCGCAAGCCGGCGCAGCTCGACGTTGGCGACGATGCCGATCTCGGCCACGCTGCCGACGAAGGCGTTGACCTGCTCCGGTCCGTAGAGCGTGGCAATGACCGGATGCCGCGCCAGGCATGCGCCGAGTGACCTGTCCATGTTATCGCCTGCCTTGATCGTAGGGGCCTTCGTCCGTCAGGCCGAGCTTGCCGGGGTTGAGGATATTGTGCGGATCCAGCGCCTGCTTGACGGCATGCAGCACGGCGAAGGCCGGCCCGAGCGATTCGCGCATGTAGGGCGAGCGCAGCAGGCCCACGCCATGGTGGTGGCTGAGCGCGGCATTGTATTTGATCAACACCGCGTTGGCCGCGTCCCAGGCGCGCCGATACCACTGTGCCCGCTCGTCGACCGCGACCTCGCCGCGCAGCGAAAAATACAGGCAGGCGCCATCGACGTAGGCATGCGACTGGTGCGCCGAACCGGCCAGCGTGCCGGGCACGGCATTGACCGCGGCAACCACCTCGTCGTAGATGGCGGACAGGTCGCTCCAGCGCCCCGCCATCTCCAGCGTGTCCGCCACGAAGCCGGGGCTGCGCTTGAAGCCTTCGGCGCTCTTGCCGGTCAGGTAGCGCGTATCCAGCCAGCGCTCGAACACCTCATTGCCATCCAGCGCCACGCCGGATTCGCGGCAGACCTCTTCGCTGATGCCCATGACCGCGTCGACGATCGGGCGCGGCCCCTCGTCGGCCACCAGCAGCACGTTCAGGTCGGGCCGGTTGAACTGCACCCCGCTTTCCAGCGCGTCGTACAGTCGCAAGGCGGCGGGGTTGGCGCCGCGCTGCATGATCTGGCGGCAGGCTTCCAGGCCGGCCGCGAAGGTCTCGAAGCCGTAGGCGATGGCGCGGCCGTAGTCGGGCAGGCGATGCAGCTTCAGGCGGACCCGCACCACCACCCCCAGCGTGCCCTCGGAGCCGATGAACAGCTGCAGCAGGTCGGGGCCCAGCGCCGCGCGCGAATAACCGCCCACCGTGATCAGGCTGCCATCGGCCAGCACCACGTCCATGCCGAACACCATGTCCTCGATCTTGCCGTAGCGCGTGGACAGTTGTCCCGCGCCGCGGCATGCGACCCAGCCGCCGACGGTGCTGATGCCGAACGAGGACGGCCAATGGCCCATGGTCAAGCCATGCTCGCGCTGGATGGCCTGCTCGAACACGTCGCCGAACATGCCCGCCTCGACCTCGACGATCTGGCTTTCGCGGTCAATCCCGATGAAGCGGTTCAACTGGCAGACGTCCAGCACGATGCCGCCGCGCAGCGGCAGCGCCGCCCCGGTGACGTTGCTGCGCCCCGCCGACACGGTGACGGGAATGGCGGCCGCGTGCGCGATGCGCATCACGGCCTGCACCTGCTCCACCGTCGACACCTTGACGATCACCGCGTGCGGCGTGGCCGGGCGGCCGGCGGTCTCGGTCATCATCGAGCCGGCCCACCAATCGCGCGTCCAGGCCACGGCGTCGGCGGTGGTGGTCAACACCTCGTCGGCGGCCGCTCGCAGCGCCTCGACCTGCGCGGCCGATACGGACACGGGATCGCGTTGCAGGCCCGGCTCGGTGCCAGCCTGCGTCAGGCCCGCCGCGTAGGCCGGCGGCGTGTGCGCGCCCACTACGTAGTTGCCGCGGTTGTAGCCGCGCTTGATAGCTTCTTTACTGATCACGAGTCGTCTCCCATTAGTACGGACTTTTCATGCTCGATGGCGGCGCGGTAGCTGCGCACCTGTTGCGCCACCGCGGCGTCGGACAGGCCCAGTTCGGCCTGCAGTATCTTGCCCACGCGTTCGGCGGCCTTGGCGGAGGCGTCGCGCGCCATCAGCCTTGCCCGCATGCGGCGCGAGAGCACGTCTTCGACCGTGGCCGCCAGCTCGTGGCGCACGGCGTACAGCGCCTCGGCCTCGGTGTACGGCAACCCCGGCACCAGCGGCGCCGCCAGCGCCGGCGTCTGCTGCATCAGGTCGCTGACGAAGCGCGCCTCGGTGCCATAGCGTTCGCCCAGGTGCGCGGACAGGCCGCCCGAGGCCACGATGGCCTGCGGGTCGTAGCCGGCCGCGCCCAGCAGGAAGGCGCTGGCCGTGACACAGCGCGCCTTGCGCCCCAGCACCTTCTGCGCGGCGTCGATGGTCTGCTCGGCCATGTGGCGCGAGGTCGTCAGCTTGCCGCCGACGATGGTGACCAGGCCATCGGCCGCGATCCGGATTTCGTGGTTGCGCTTGATCTCCAGCGTCTTGCCGCCCGGCGGCGCGACCAGCGGCCGGCAGCCGGCGATGCTGCCCACCACATCCTCGGCGCGCAGGTCGGTCTTGAGCGCCGAACGCGCCCCTTCCAGCAGGAAATCGAGTTCGCGGCGGGTGCAATGGACATCGTCCAGGTCACCCGCGTAGTCTTCGTCGGTGGTGCCCAGGTACGAGACATTGCCCCAGCGCGTGATGGTGGCGCGGCGGCTGCGGCCCGGCACCGGGATCGTCACCGTGCAGTCGTTGCGCACCTTCAACCAGGGCACGGCCACGTGCACGCCCTTGGCGGGGCGGATGTGCAAGGCCTGGGGATCGCCCTTGCGGCTGCCGTTCCAGTCGCGCAGCCAGACGCCGGTGGCCATGATCACCACGTTGGCGCGCACCCGGATCTCGGCCTGCCCGGCCTGCACGATGGCGCCGTCGACCTTGCCATGCGTGTCGCGCGTGACTTCAATGGCCCGGGCGTGGTTCAGCACCGCCGCGCCGTGGAACGCCGCGGTGCGCGCCACCGCCAGCGTCAGGCGCGCGTCATCGACCCGCGCGTCGAAGTACAGGAAGCCGCCAAGCAGGCCGTCCTGCTTGAAGGTGGGGCAATGCGACAACACTTCCTCGGGGGTCAGCTTCTGGTGCAGGATGCCTTCGCGCCAGCCGCCAGCCAGGTCGTAGGTCCAGAGCAGGCTCTCGAACGCCTTGGCCAGCCGCTTGTCGAAGACGCCGTCGCGTTCCAGCAACGGAAACAGGAACGGCAGGCGCTGCACCAGGTGGCGGGCGTTGCGCCGCAGCCGCTGGCGTTCGTGCAGGGAATGGCGCACCAGGCCCAGGTTGCCCTGCTCGATGTAGCGCAGTCCGCCATGCACCATCTTGGACGACTTGGACGAGGTCCCCGAGGCGAAGTCGTCCTTTTCGACCAGCGCCACGCGGTAGCCGCGCAGGCTGGCGTCCAGCGCCGCGTAGGCGCCCGTGATGCCGCCGCCGACGATGAGCATGTCGAAGTGTTCGCCGCCCAGCCGGTCCGCCTGTTCCTGCCGCGCCAGCCGCAACGGTTCGCCGCGGGTCATGCCGGCCCGATCCTTCCTGGGCTTTCTCGATGGCAACCCGATCATGTCCGCAATGCCTCCTGCTTGTCCTGGGAATACAGGCCCGCGTGGGCCAGTTCGGATTCGACGCGCGAATGCCACAGCGCGCGGCGGCGGGCGCGGGCCTCGGCCGCCAGGGTGGGTTGGAATACCGCATCGGTGGCGGCGGTCTGGCGCGCGGCCTGCAACGATGGCCACAGCAGGCCCGACGCCCCCGCCAGGAACGCCGCGCCGCGCAGGCTGGCGCGATCGGCCTCCTGCATGCGGCGGATCGGTATCCCCAGCAGGTCCGCCTGGATGCGCAGCAACGGATCGCTGCTGGACAGGCCTCCGCCCACCACCAGTTCCGACACCTGCACGCCCGATACTTCCTCGTCCGCCTCGATGCAACTGGCCACCGAATGGGCGATGCCTTCCAGGATCGCGTAGGCCACTTCGGCCTGCGTGGTAGCCATGGAGATGCCGGTGAGCGAGGCGCGCGCGCCGGCCGCCATGCGCGGCACGCGCAACCCGGTCAAGGCCGGGATGAATGTCACGCCGCCCGCCGATTGCGCGGTGGCGGCCAGTTCGCTGATCTCCTGCGCGTTCCTGAACCACTTCAGCTTGTCGCAGACCCAGTTCAAGGCCGAACCGGTGGTGGCGACGAAGGTCTCGACCGCGAAGTGCGACACCTGGTCCTGGCGCCGCGCCGTCATCGTCAGCGAGCCTTCGTAGCGGCCGCTGTTGACGGGCGCCTCGGGGCCGATGATCAGGTCGACGAAACTGCCCGTGCCATGCACGCACATCGCCTGCCCGCGATCCAGGCAGCCCAGGCCCACCGCGCCCGCGTGCTGGTCGCCGGCCGACGCCCGTATCGGCACGGCAAGGCCCAGGAGGTCCGCGCGCGTCTGGCCGAAATCGTCGGCTTCCTGGCGCAAGGCCGGCAGCAGCTCGCGCGGAAACTCCAGCGCGTCGATCCAGTCCAGGTAGTAGCGGTGCCCGGACAAAACATAGGCGCCGGCCGAGGTGGCATTGGTGGGCGTCGTCACGCATTCGCGGCGGTCCGACATATGCCATAGCAGCCAGGTGTCGACGGTGCCGAACGCCAGCCGGCGCTCGCGCCAGGCCTGCGCCACGGCCGGTGAATCGCGCAGGTGGCGCGCCGCCCACAGATACGGCGAACGCACACCGGCCGGGCGGCCCACCTGCTCCAGCAGGCGCGGGTTCCAGGCGGGCGCCAGGCGATCGAGTTCATCGACATAGCGCGTGTCCTGCCACACCATGGCCGGCACCAGCGCGCGGCCCGTGGCGGTATCCCACAGCACCGCGGTGGCGCGCTGCGTGGCCAATGCCAACGCCACGATGGCCTGGCCGTCGCGACGCGCCTGCGCGATCACCTTGCGGCACACCTGCAGCGTTCTTTCGAGAATCGCATCGGCATCCTGCTCGACCACGCCGGGGCGCGGCGTATCGACCTGCAGGGCCAGGTATTCCTGGCCCGACACGTGGCCGTCGCCCGACACCAGGGCGGCGCGTGTCCCCGAGGTGCCGGCGTCGATGGCCAGGATCACGTTGTTCGACATGTTGTCTCCGTGCGTCATCTTGCGGTTTTCCCCAGCGCCGGGTCGAGCGCGGGCAGGTTCTCGTCCCCCTTGAACTGCGGCGCGCCGGCTTCGTTGTCCGGATTGATGCCGCTGCGGGTGGGATCCCATTTGATGGCAAAGCAGATGATGCTGGCCGCCAGCGGGACGGCAGACAGGATCAGGAAGGTCTTCTCCAGGCCATAGCTTTCGCGGAACAGCGGGAACACCAGCAGGCCGACCGCCGCGCCGATCGAGCCGAGCGCGCCGATGACCCCGTTGGCGCCGGCCCGCAATTCACCGCGGAACGACAGCGACGACAGGCTCTTGCCGTTGGCGCCCGGACCGCCTGAATGGAACAGGATGAACAGCGACGGCACCGCCACCGCCAGCCACAACGGCATCTTGCCGTGGAAGGTGCCCAGGATCAGCAGCATCAGGAAGACGGCCGCAAAGCCGAACGCCGAGGCGCGCCGCAAGCCCAGCTTGCGACCGATGTAGGGCGACATGAAGCCGCCGAAGATGCCGAAGATGTTGAACACCAGCGCGCCCACCGTGGCGTAGACGAAGTCCTTGCCGAACAGTGCCGCGCTGATGAGCGGCAGGTACCAGCCCACCGCGAAATACTGGATGGACTGGCCGATCTGTACAGTGGCCGCCAGTATCGTGCGCGGCAGGTACACGCCGCGGAAGATCAGCAGCACATTGGCCAGGCCGCGCCGCGCCTGGTTGACCACCGGCACGCGCTCATGCGGCGGCGCCGCCGTGAACGGCTGGCCGTAGATGCGGGTCATCGCCACGGCCGCCTCGTCGACGCGCTCCTTGCGCGCCAGCCAGATCGGGCTTTCGACCATGTAGCGCAGTTGCAGCACCAGGATGGCCAGCGCGAACACCGCGGTGGCCGCGACCGAATAGCGCCAGATCGCGTCGCCCACTTCCCATGAATGGAACAGCAGCGCCAGCAGCAGATTGGAGCAGACCGCCGTGTACCACATGCCCTGCCAGGTGTTCAGGCGGCTCTTGAGCCTGACGGGCGTGAATTCCGCCAGCACCGCCATCGCGATGGCGAAGTCGATGCCGTAGGCCGCGCCCACGAAGAAACGGCCCGCCAGGATGACGTCGAACGACGGCGCGAACACCACCAGCAGCGCGCCGATCAGCGCCAGCAGCTTGGCCGTGATGAGAGGCCGCATGCGGCCCCAGCGATCCGCCATCCAGCCGCCGATGGGATTGAAGGCGATGGCCACCCAGGACGCGAAGGACGTCATCAACGCGACCTGGCCCGCGCTCAGGCCAAGGTCGCGCGTCATGGGGCCCAGGCCCGCGCTGAGCGCGGAATTGGCGAATGCGTCCAGGAACAATCCGCCCAGGGCGAGCCACCATATCAGACCGGCCCGGCCGACGATGCCCGGACATGAATCGATATACGCGATGACATCGTCGATGCCACGCAGCTTGACGGGTAATGATTGCACGGCGGTCTCCTCTTGGAATTATTTCTGTAAGAGGTCGACGCAGCGAGCGCGCGATAAAAGACCATCTTACAGATGGTCTTTTATCTAGATCTGTGCGAGTGACTTTATGGACTATCCAGCATAGTGTCAACCGGGAAAACACCAAGCCGGGACTGGCGGTATGCTTGCGCTGCGCGCCGCTTCCAGCGCACCCGATCCGTTCACTTTCACCTTCGCGCCACCATGATCCGACACGCCCTCGCGCTTTCCCTGATGCTGTCTCCCGCCCTGGTCCTGGGCGCCTCCACGCCGGACTACATGGGCCAGTACGACCGCTGCCTGCGCGATGCCGGCGTCACCAACAACGGCACCGTCGGCGCCTGCGCGGAAGGCGTCTCGGCGGCGGCCAAACGTGAAATCAACACGCTCTACGCCAGGGTCCAGGCACGCCTGGCCACCGACTACCCGGACGACGCCGCCAAGCTGGAACAGACCCAGAAGGCCTGGCTGGCGTACCGCAACGGCCATTGCGCGCTGGCCGGGGCGCATGTCGGTTCACCCATGTACGAGTATTGCCCGATGCTGCTGAACATCAACCGCGCCGACGAACTACGGGAATTGGCGGGCGACTGAGCGCGCGGCGCAACGCGCCGGCGCTTGCCGTGCCACGGCCACGTTAGTAACTTTGCCGTGCTCGGCCTCGCGTTCCCAACTTTTCGCATAGGACAGCGCCCACCATGACCATCGTCGTATACGCCGCCAACGCCCGCGCCCTTTGGGAAACCATCCAGGCGGACATCGCCCCCATCGGCGCCCGCGCCACGACCAGCGGCAACAGTTGGCGCAAGGACGACAGCGGCCGAGCCACCAAGATCTATCGCGCCACGCCCACGGGCCAGCATGACGAACGCGCCTATTTCGTCGGCACCGTGCGCACCGGCCAGCTGATGCTGCTGGACCTGCTGCCCGGCAGCGAGGCGCTGAGCTGGCCGCTGTTCGGCGCCTTGCACGGCCACCTGTCGGGGATGCTGCTGGCGACCTATCCCGATGCCATCCTGTCATTGAACCTGTTCCCCAACCGACCCACCGACACTTGAAAGGCACGCCGTGCTGTTGTTATCCGTATGTGTGCTGGCCGCCGCGTCGCTGGGCGTGCTGACGTGGCGCATCGTGCGCCGGCCCGAAGGCAAGACGCGCGGTGACATTGCCCGCGCAGGCGCCGCTGGCGCCGCCCTGTTCGCCGCGCTGGGTCCCCCCGTAGGCACCCTGGTGTTCGCGCTGTTTCTGGCCGCCGCCGCGATGAGCCTGGAATCGCTGTTCACGTCGGTCTTCCTGGTGCCCTGGTCGTACCTGTACGGCGGCGTGCCCGCGCTGCTGTGCGGCCTGGTGACGGGCGCCTGCCGGCCCGCCGTCGTGACATGGCGCTCGTATTGCTGGCCGGGGTTGCTGGGCGGTCTCTATGCCTTCGTTTTCCTCGCGGGCTTCGCCGTGCGCGAGAACACCCCGCCCGAGCTGGGCTTTCCGCTGTTCCTGGGCGGCGTGCCCGGACTGATAAGCGGCGTGGTCTGCGCTCGGGTGCTCTATGGAAAACCGCAAGCCACCACCCCAGCGGCCGCGTGAGCGCTGGCCCCGCCTTCGACCCCTCCGAAGGCGCCGCATTCGGCGCGCCGCCGATGGTGGCGTCAACGCCCGCCAGCCGGCGGGCATTTCCCCCCCGGCTCAACCGCCGAAAGCGCGGCGCAACCGTTCCATTTCGGCCCGATTCAAGCGCTTGGCCTCGTCTTCGGCATAGTCACGCTCGCCCGCCTCGTATTTGCCTTCATAGATGCAGCTGCTGCGGCTGACCCGGCATTCCAGGCTGACCCGTGACGAGTCGGAGCCGGAACCGGGGGCGGCGGGCGAAGACCAGGGATTGATGGACGAGGAGGAACAGCCGGACATGAGCGCGACAAGCAACAACAGGCCGCCGCGGCTAAGCATTTGAATCGACAACATTTACCCTCGCTCGACAAGAAAAGCTTCAGGGCTCTTTATAACAAGCAGGGAATCGGCGGTACAGGCGTGGGGTCCGGCGGGGGGGGCCGGTGTGGGGCCGGTATGGGGCTCCGGCCCTCAATCCGGGGATTCAAGAGCGGCAGATGGCCCGCCAAATGAAAAACCCCGGGACACAGGGATGTCTCGGGGTTTGGAGGACACTGCCGCCGACGTATCGCCAGATCAGTGCCTGAATGGGGTTGGTGCGAAGGAGGGGACTCGAACCCCTACACCTGTTACGGCGTCAGGACCTAAACCTGGTGCGTCTACCAATTTCGCCACCTTCGCGTTAAGCCAAGCCCGCTATTGTAGCTTGCTTGTTAAAATCTTGCGTCATGAATCCGCGCCTCGATGCCCTGCACCCCTACCCGTTCGAAAAATTGCGCGCCCTGCTGGCCTCGGCCAGCGCGCAGCCGGACGGCCTGACGCCCATCAACCTGTCGATCGGCGAGCCCAAGCACGCCGCGCCCGAGCGCGTGGGACAGGCCATTCGCGATCATCTTGGCGGCTTGTCGGTGTATCCGTCAACCAAGGGCGATCCCGCACTGCGCCGGGCCATCGCCGACTGGCTGGCGCGGCGCTACAGCATCCCGGCGCCCGATGCCGAGACCCAGGTGCTGCCGGCGCTGGGCTCGCGCGAGGCCCTGTTCGCCTTCACCCAGACGGTGATCGATCCGTCGGCCGGATCGGTGGTGATCTGCCCCAACCCGTTCTACCAGATCTACGAAGGCGCCACCCTGCTGGCCGGCGCCACGCCCTACTACGTCAACGCCGACGCGCTGCGCAATTTCGCCTGCGACTGGAACCAGGTGCCGCAAGACATCTGGAAAAAGACCCGCCTGGTATTCGTCTGCTCGCCGGGCAACCCGGCCGGCAACGTCATGTCGCTGGACGAATGGAAGGACCTGTTCGCCCTGTCCGACCGCTACGGCTTCGTGATCGCCTCCGACGAGTGCTATTCCGAGATCTACCTGGACGAAGGCAATCCGCCGCTGGGCGGCCTGCAGGCGGCGCGCCGCCTGGGCCGCGACGACTACCGCAACCTGGTGGCGTTCTCCAGCCTGTCCAAGCGTTCCAACGTGCCGGGGCTGCGCTCGGGCTTCGTGGCGGGGGATGCCGCGCTGATCGGCCGCTTCCTGCTGTACCGCACGTATCATGGCAGCGCCATGAGCCCGCTGGTGTCGGCCGCCAGCATCGCCGCCTGGACCGACGAGGCCCACGTCAAGGACAACCGCCGCCTGTACCGCGAGAAGTTCGAGGCCGTGCTGCCGATCCTGCAGAACGTGCTGGACGTCTCGCGGCCGCAAGCCTCGTTCTACCTGTGGGCGGCCACGCCGGGCTCGGATACCGCCTTCGTGCGCGACCTGTACGGCCGTACAGGTGTTACCGTGCTGCCGGGCAGCTTCCTGGCGCGCGAAGCGCATGGCGTGAATCCGGGACAGGGGCGCATCCGCCTGGCCCTGGTGGCGCCGTTGGCCGACTGCGTGCAGGCGGCCGAACGCATCGCCCATTTCGTACATACTTCTGTTTGATCAACCTTTTTGAAAAGCTGAGCCGCTATGACTCTCGACCTGCAGACCACCATCGAAAAAGCCTGGGACGACCGGGCCAACCTGTCGCCCGTCGACGCCAGCGCCGAAGTGCGCGAAGCCGTCGAACACACCATCGACGGGCTGGACCTGGGCCGCCTGCGCGTGGCCGAGAAAATCAACGACGACTGGGTCGTGCACCAGTGGATCAAGAAGGCCGTGCTGCTGTCGTTCCGCCTGTACGACAACGCCATCATGGGCCAGGCCCCGCTGCAGTTCTACGACAAGGTGCCGCTCAAGTTCTCGGAATACGGCGACAACGCCTTCAAGCAAGGCGGCTACCGCGTGGTGCCGCCCGCCGTCGCCCGCCGCGGCGCCTTCATCGGCCGCAACGTGGTGCTGATGCCCTCCTACGTCAACATCGGCGCCTACGTCGATGAAGGCACCATGGTCGACACCTGGGCCACCGTCGGTTCGTGCGCCCAGATCGGCAAGAACGTCCACCTGTCCGGCGGCGTCGGCATCGGCGGCGTGCTCGAGCCGCTGCAGGCCAACCCCACCATCATCGAAGACAACTGCTTCATCGGCGCCCGCTCGGAAGTCGTGGAAGGCGTGATCGTCGAAGAGAACTCGGTGCTGGCCATGGGCGTGTACCTGTCGCAAAGCACCAAGATCTATGACCGCGCCACGGGCAAGGTCACCTACGGCCGCGTGCCGTCGGGCTCGGTGGTGGTGCCGGGCTCGCTGCCCTCGGCCGACGGCTCGCACAGCCTGGCCTGCGCCGTCATCGTCAAGCGTGTCGACGCGCAGACCCGCGCCAAGACCAGCATCAACGATCTGCTGAGGGCGTAATGCGCACGACCGCACGGCCGCCCGAAGGGCGTGCACCCTCCCTTGGGGAGGCAGCCGCGCAGCGGCAGGAGGGCCAACCTCCCTCGGTTGTTCTGGATCTGGTCAAGGACCTGATCGCCCGTCCGTCGGTCACCCCGGCGGACGCCGATTGCCAGGCGACGCTGGCCGCGCGCCTGACGCGCATCGGCTTCACCTGCGAGACCATCGCCCAGGGCGGTGTCACCAACCTGTGGGCGCGCCGTGGCGACACTGCGCCGCTGGCGGTCTTCGCCGGCCACACCGACGTGGTGCCGCCGGGCCCGCGCGAGAAGTGGGAAAGCGATCCGTTCGTGCCCACCGAGCGCGATGGCTACCTTTATGGCCGCGGCGCCGCTGACATGAAAAGCTCGATCGCCGCCTTCGTGGTGGCGGCCGAGGAATTCGTGGCGGCCAACCCGCGGCACGGCGGCTCGATCGCCCTGTTGATCACGTCCGACGAGGAAGGCCCGTCGATCGACGGCACTGCCATCGTCTGTGACGCGCTCAAGGCGCGCGGCGAGCAGATGGACTATTGCATCGTCGGCGAACCCACCTCGGGCGACGTGCTCGGCGACACCTGCAAGAACGGCCGCCGCGGCTCGCTGTCGGGCAAGCTCACGGTCAAGGGCATCCAAGGCCACGTGGCCTACCCGCACCTGGCGCGCAACCCGGTGCACCAGCTGGCGCCGGCGCTGGCCGAGATCGTCGCGATCGAATGGGACCAGGGCAACGAATACTTCCCGCCGACCACGTTCCAGGTCTCGAACCTGAACTCGGGCACGGGCGCCACCAACGTGGTGCCGGGCGAGGCGGTGGCGCTGTTCAACTTCCGCTTCTCCACCGCCAGCACGCCGGAAAGCCTGAAGGCGCGGGTGCATGAAGTGCTGGACCGCCATGGCCTGGAATACACGCTGGACTGGGAACTGGGCGGCGAGCCCTTCCTGACCCCGCGCGGTTCGCTGACCGATGCGCTGGTCAAGGCCATCCGCGACGAGACCGGCGTGACGGCCGAGTTGTCGACCACCGGCGGCACGTCCGACGGCCGCTTCATCGCCAAGATCTGCCCGCAGGTCATCGAGTTCGGCCCGTGCAACGCCACGATCCACAAGGTCAACGAGCGTATCGAGCTGGCCTCGCTGGACCCGCTCAAGAACATCTATCGGCGCACGCTGGAAAACCTCCTCCTGCCCGCCAAGTAAAAAGCCTCTCATGCCTCAAAACGCCCGCCAAGAACTGCTGACCCTGCGCGACCTGATCCGCTACGGCGTATCGCGCCTGAACGCCGCCCAGGTGGCGCTGGGACACGGCAGCGACAACGCCTGGGACGAGACGGTCTACCTGGTCCTGCACGCGCTGCACCTGCCGCTGGACACGCTGGAACCCTTCCTGGATGCCCGCGTGCTCGACGAAGAACGCAACCGCGTGCTGGACCTGATCAACCGCCGCGTCACCGAGCGCGTGCCGGCCGCCTATCTCACCAACGAGGCCTGGCTGCGCGGGCATCGCTTCTACGTGGACGCGCGCGTCATCGTGCCGCGCTCGCCCATCGCGGAACTGCTGGATGAAGGCCTGTCGCCCTGGGTGCAGGACGCGCAGGCCGTCGACAGCGTGCTGGACATGTGCACCGGCTCGGGCTGCCTGGCGATCCTGTCGGCGCTGGCCTTCCCGTACGCGCAGGTGGACGCCGTCGACGTGTCGCCCGACGCGCTCGAAGTCGCCCGCCGCAACGTCGATGACTACGGCCTGGGCGACCGGCTGGCGCTGCACCAGAGCGATCTCTTCGACAGCCTGCCAGAACGCCAGTACGACGTGATCGTCTGCAACCCGCCCTACGTCAACAGCGGCTCGATGGACGTGCTGCCGCAGGAGTACCGCCACGAGCCGCAGCTGGCCCTGGCCGGCGGCGCCGACGGCATGGACCTGGTGCGCCGCATCCTGCAGGCGGCCCCGCGCTACCTGTCGGAGAACGGCGTGCTGGTGCTGGAGATCGGCCACGAGCGCGATTTCTTCGAAGCCGCCTTCCCTGAACTGTCGCCGGTGTGGCTGGATACGGAGCAAGCCTCCGACCAGTTGCTGTTGCTGACCCGCGAGCAGTTGACGACGTGATCCGCGCCTCTGGATTGACCCTGCGTCGCGGCACCAAGGTGCTGCTGGACGACGCCGAATTCGTGGTGCACCCCGGCGAACGCGTCGGCATCGTCGGCAAGAACGGCGCCGGCAAGTCGTCGCTGTTCGCGCTGCTGACCGGCGCGCTGGACCTGGACGCCGGCAACCTGGCGCTGCCGGCCGGCTGGCGCATCGCCAGCGTCGAACAGGAACTGCATGCCGACGACCGCCCCGCGCGGGAATTCGTCATCGACGGCGACACGCCGCTGCGCGCCCTGCAGGCACGCCGCGCCGAGCTGACCGACGACCAGGGCACGCAGATCGCCGAGGTCGAGGCGGCGCTGGTGGAGGCCGGCGCCTGGAGCGCGGCCTCGCGCGCCGAGCAACTGCTGGCCGGCCTGGGCTTCAAGCCGGCCGAATGGACCCAGCCGGTGGCGAGTTTCTCCGGCGGCTGGCGCATGCGCCTGGCGCTGGCGCGCGCGCTGATGGCGCCGTCCGAACTGCTGCTGCTGGACGAACCCACCAACCACCTGGACCTGGACGCCATGCTGTGGCTGGAGAAATGGCTGGCCGCCTATCCCGGCACCGTCATGCTGATCTCCCACGACACCGAGTTCCTGGACGCGGTGGCCAAGTCCATCCTGCATTTCGACCACGCCAAGCTGGTGCGTTACCGCGGCGGCTACGGCGATTTCCTGACGCAACGCGCCGAGCGCCTGCGCCAGACCAACATCGCCTACGAACGCCAGACCCGCGAAGCGGCGCGCCTGCAAGGCTTCATCGACCGCTTCAAGGCCAAGGCCTCCAAGGCCAAGCAGGCCCAGAGCCGGGTCAAGGCCCTGGCGCGCATGCAGGTGCTGGCGCCGCTGCACGCCGAGGCCGGCATCGACATCCGCATCCCCTCGCCCGAGCAGGTGCCGGATCCGCTGCTGACGCTGGAGCACCTGTCGGCCGGCTACACCGACGCGGCCGGCAACGAGGTGCCGATCCTGCGCGACGTGACGCTGATGGTGCGCGCCGGCAGCCGCGTCGGCGTGCTGGGCGCCAACGGCGCCGGCAAGAGCACGCTGATCAAGACCCTGGCCGAGGAACTGCCGGTGCAGGCCGGCGAACGCCGCGCCTCGCGCGGGCTGGCGATCGGCTACTTCCACCAGCACCAGCTCGACATGCTGGACGTGGACAGCACGCCGCTGGCCCACCTGGCGCGGCTGTCGCCGGAAACGCGCGAGCAGGAATTGCGCAATTACCTGGGCGGCTTCGGCTTCTCGGGCGACACGGTCAACAGCAAGGTCGGCCCCATGTCGGGCGGCGAGAAAGCCCGCCTGGCCCTGTCGCTGATCGTCTGGCAGAAGCCCAACCTGCTGCTGCTGGACGAGCCCAGCAACCACCTGGACGTCGAAACGCGCGAGGCCCTGGCCGCGGCGCTGGCCGAGTTCGGCGGCAGCATGCTGCTGGTGTCGCACGATCGCCACCTGCTGCGCACCACCGTGGACAGCTTCTGGATCGTGGCCGACGGCGCCGTGCGCGAATTCGACGGCGACCTGGAGGACTACCGCGACTGGCTGGCGGCCCGCAACGCCGGCGAACGCGCCGAGGCCGCCCGCGAAAACGCCGAGAACGGCGAGGCCGTGGTCGACCGCAAGGCGCAACGCCGCGCCGAGGCCGAGCAGCGCCAGCGCCTGTCGGCGCTGCGCAAGCCGCTGGAAGCCAAGCTGGCCAAGGTCGAGGCCGAGATGGAGAAACTGCGGGCCAAGCTACAGGCGCTGGACGCCGTCATCGCCGACCCGGACCTGTATTCCGACGCGCGCCGCGCCGAGCGCCAGAAGGTCATGGCCGAACATGGCGAACACGGCAAGCGCATGGAAACGCTGGAAGAACAGTGGCTGGAGCTGCAGGGCTCGCTCGAAGAGATCGAGCAGGGCGAAGCCTGAGCCGCGGGCGGACGGCATGCGCCGTCCGCCCTTGCCATCGGCAGGCAATACTCAATAACAATAATAATTATCATTTATAATTTGACGCGAATCTGACTCTATCTGGCGCGAGGCGTCAGCGACATGTCTTCGCTTACCGACGTATTTCTCCGGCACTACCGCGAAGTGCTGGGCTTTCTGGCCATGCGCACGGGCTCGCGCGACGTGGCCCAGGACTGCGCCCAGGACACCTGGATCAAGCTGGCAGAGTTCCAGGACAAGACCCTGCCGGACAACGACCGCGCCTATGTGTTTCGCGTGGCGGCCAATATCGCCACCGACTGGCATCGGCGCCGCGGCCGCGAACTGAGCACGGTCGCCGACTACGCCGCGGCGCAGCCGCCGGCCTTCGAGGCCGACACGCTGGAAGTGGCCTCGGCCAACCAGCTGCTGCGCCGGCTCGAAGCGGCGCTGCTGCGCCAGCCGCGCCGCAGCCTCGACGTGTTCGTCCTGCATCGCCACGAAGGGCTGACCTACCGCGCCATCGCCGAGCGCCTCGCGATCTCGGTCAGCGCGGTCGAGAAACACATGATGCGCATCCTGCTGGCCTGCGACCTGGCGCTGTCGGCGTGAGCAGGACTGACGCCCTTGGCCCCGCCGCGAGCGCCGACGAGCAGGCCTCGCGCTGGGTCATCCGCCGCAGCAGCCAGCCGCTGGACCCGCAGGCGCAGGCCGAATTCGACGCCTGGTATCACGCCGATCCGCGCCATGCCGCCGCCTACGAGCGGCTGGCGCGGGTGTGGCGCCGCATGGGCGAGATCGATCGTGGCAAGCTGGCCGCGCGCCCGCCCCGCAAGCACCGCACGGCGCTGGCGCTTGCGCTCGTCGCCGCCGCCGGCATCACCGCCTATACGCTGCGCGACTTCCAGGCCGGCGCCGACTACGCGAGCGACACGCAGCCGCTACGCGTCGCCCTGCCCGACGGTTCACGCGCCATCCTGGACGCGCATTCGGCGATCGCCCTGGACTTCGGCCCCGCCAGGCGCGAGGTGCGCCTGCTGGCCGGCCGGGCGCTGTTCGAGGCCGCGCCGCGCAGCGCCGACGGCCCCGCCTTCACCGTCGTCACGGCGGACGCCACCGCCACGGCCCTGGGCACCCGCTACACGGTCGCTCGCGACAGCGACACAACCCGCATCACCGTCTACACGCACCAGGTGGCGGTGCAATGCCTGGCCTGCGCGGACCGGCAACCGCAGACACTGGACGCCGGGCAACGCATGAGGGTTTCGGCCAACGGCATCGATCGCGACCCGGCAACGCCCGAAACCGCGCCCGCCTGGAGCCAAGGGCTGCTGGCCTTCAACGACACCGCGCTGCCCGACGCTGCCGCGCAGCTGGCGCGATACACCGGCAAGCGCATCCTGGTATGGGGCGAGCGGGCGCGCGCCACGCGCGTGTCCGGCACGGCCGGCATCGCCGATCCCAGGCGCGCGCTCGACCTGCTGCTGGCGCAGACCAAGGTCGAGATCACCGACCTGCCCGGCCTTCTGATCCTGCGCTGACCACGGCCCCGCCGCGGGCATGGCGGGCATTTTCCAATCGGTAAATAAGAATCAATATAAATTATTCATCAATTCCGCGATGAGGGGTTTCGTCCTACGTCGCGTCCTACGGCTGACATCACCACAGCGTAGGACGTTTTCATGCCTTTTCCTCTTGACGGCAGGCGCCGGTCCGGCGTCCCGGCCGCCCTTCTTTGCCTCATGCTGGCCATTGCCGCGCCCGTTGGCGCCCAGCCGCCGGTGCGCACGCAAACCTACGACATGCCGGCCCAGCCCCTGGGCAATGCGCTGCTCGCGCTGGGGCGCCAGTCCGGC
Source organism: Achromobacter sp. CSND-B12 (assembly GCF_052906545.1). NCBI lineage: Bacteria > Pseudomonadati > Pseudomonadota > Betaproteobacteria > Burkholderiales > Alcaligenaceae > Achromobacter > Achromobacter sp. CSND-B12. Next base: position 523,188 of record NZ_JBREGJ010000001.1, read on the forward strand.
CTGGAAATCTCCTTCCCGCCGGCCGCGGTGGCCGGCAAGATGGCCCCCGCCCTGCACGGCGAATATTCGGCGCTGCTGGCGCTGGATCGCCTGCTGGCCGGCTCCGGCCTGGCCCTGCGCGCCGACGGTCCTGGCCGCTACATCGTGTTCGTCGACAAGGCCAACCCATTCTCGACCTCGCGGCTGGAGCCCGTGCGCGTCTATGGCGAGCAGACCGGCGAACGCGTCTTCGACAAGGAAGAGATCGCCACCACGCCCTCCTCCAACCACGACCTGAGCACGCTGGTGGCGAACCATCCGGCGGTGCGCACCAACCCGGGCGCCGCCGGTTCGCAGAATCGCGGCTCGCTCAACGTCGAGGACATTTCCTTCCACGGCGCCAGCCCCTACCAGAACTTGTTCCAGATCGACGGCATCGACGCCACCAACCGCGTCGACCCGGCCAGCAAGAACCTGAACCTGCAGGTCGGCAACGTGCCCAGCAATCCGCAGTCGTACTTCATCGACACCAGCCTGCTGGAATCGGTGCGCGTCTACGACAGCTTCGTGCCGGTCGAGTACGGCCGCTTCACCGGCGGCGTGGTGGATGCGCGGCTGCGCCGCTTTTCCGGCGAGAACCACCTGAAGTTCGACTACCGCTGGAACACGTCGAAGATGACGCGACAGCACGTGTCCGAGGGCGAGGAGAACAGCTGGGCGCAGGGGCAGCCGGGCTATTCCCCCGAATGGAAGAAGCGCTTCTATTCGGCCGTGGGCGACTTCGCCTTCAACGACAAAGCCGGCGTGGTGCTGGCCATGTCGCGCCGCGAATCCGACATCACGCGCTGGAACATGGGGGTGGACGACGACGGCCAGCCGCAGCAGGGCCAGGACACCTATCGCGACCGCGTCGACAACTTCCTGGGCAAGTTCAGCGTGCGCGCCAGCGCCGACACCACCGCCGACCTGACGCTGAAATACAGCGACCGCAGCGAGACCCTGTCCAGCTACCTGTTCCGCGACACCCGTTGGGACAACAACCACGGCGCCTACGGCCTGAGCGGCAACCTCGAGCACCTGTTCCAGGGCGGGCGCTTCGCGCTGCAGGCCGGCTGGGACCACGCCACCAGCGACCGGCAGTCCGTCGGCGACGAGCTGGTGACTTACCAACCCTACAGGCTGCCGCGATACACCGCGGGCGGCTTCGGCAAGGAGCAGACGCGGCAGGACACCTGGACCCTCAAGGGCCGCGTCGACCTGGATCCGGTGCGCACCGGCATCTTCACCCACAGCCTGTACGCGGGCGCCGACCTGCAGCAGGTCGAGGCGGGCTTCAAGCGCTTCCAGGACTCGTATTCGTTCCGCCGCGTCTACGACAACAAGGGCGCCTACCAGGACTTCAGCAAGGTCCACTATCTGCCCGGCACGGTCAACGTGAAATACAGCATGGCAAGCGTGTACCTGTCCGACCGCATCGAGTGGCAACGGCTGGCGCTGGACGCCGGGCTGCGCTACGACCGCGAGACCTTCCTTGGCAACACCAACGTGTCGCCGCGTACCCGCCTGGAGTGGGACGTGCTGGGCTCCGGCGACACGCTGCTGAGCGCGGGCTGGTCGCGCTACTACGGCAGCGAGGTGCTGGAGACGGCGCTGGAGGCCGAACGCAGCCGCCTGCGCCGCCAGGTGCTCGACAGCAAGGGCAGGCCCGTGGCCGATGGCGGCAAGGAGTACTTCGTCGATTACCGCGGCCTGCGCATGCCGTATGACGACGAATGGGCGGTGTCGCTGCGCCAGCGCATGGCGGGCATCGAAGGCCTGCTGAGCTACGTGCATCGCAACGGCCGCGACCAATGGACCAAGAGCGGCACCGACGCGGCCGGCTACACCTATGCCAACGACGGCTTTTCCACCACCGACGGCGTCAGCCTGACGCTGCGCACGCTGGAGCCCTGGCGCCTGGGGCCGACGCGCTGGAACATGCAGGCATCGTGGAGCTGGCAGAAGCGCAAGACCAACGGCGACCTGGTCACGGGCTACACCGCCGATGCGCGCGACCCGGACGACCGGGTGATCTACAACGGCTCGGAGATCCGCGCCATCGACCTGCCGCCCAGCACCTTCTACCAGCCCCAGGTCGCCTCGCTCACACTGATCGGCGCCTACCCGCGCATGGGACTGACGTGGAGCAACAAGCTGAACTGGCGCAGCAAGCGCGACGCCACCATCTACGTCGGCGTCGGCCCGCGGCCGCAATCCCTCGACCGCTACGAATCGGGCGAATTGCCGTCGTACTGGACCTGGGACACCAAGCTGGCCTGGCAGCCGACGTTCGCGCGCAACCTGGAATTCACGGTGGAAGTGCTGAACCTGCTGAATCGCATGCCGGCGGTCACCGCCAGCAACCCGAACCTGAAGACCAACCGCAGCACCTTCCAGTCGGGACGCGAACTGTGGCTGCAGGTGGGATATCGGTTCTGAAACGGGACTGACCAGCGGGACTGACCAGCGGGACTGACAAACGGGCCTGAAAAACGGACCTGACAAACGGGCCTTACATTCGGCGCGAGCATTCATCTGGTCTGACTTCGACACGCCGCCGCGCACATTCGCCGTTTTGGCGCTGAGGTACTGCGCCGACCGCGGCGTCCTATGGCTGGTTTTCATTCAGCCAAGGACGCTTGCATGCCCCGCTCTTTCAACGGCCGTTTCCGCCCCTCCGCGTCGATCGCGATCTTCTGCGCCATGCTGGCCACGACCGCGCCCGCCCTGGCCCAGTCGCCCGACCGCACCTTCGCCTACGACATTCCAGCGCAACCGCTGGGCGACGCCTTGCTGGCGCTGGGCCGCCAGTCGGGCCTGCAGATTTCGTTTCCGCCGGCCGCCGTGGCCGGCAAGGTCTCGTCCGCCCTGCGGGGCGAAACCTCGGCGCTGGCGGCGCTGAACCAGTTGCTGGCAGGTTCCGGCCTGGCGCTGCGCGCCGACGGACCGGGCCGCTATATCGTGTTCGTGGACAAGACCAATCCGTTCTCCGTATCGCGGCTGGAGCCGGTGCGGATCTATGGCGAGCAGATCGGCGAACGCGTCTACAGCCGCGAGGAAATCGCGCAAACGCCATCGTCGAACCGGGATCTGAGCACCTTGGTGGCCACGCATCCGGCGGTGCGCACGAATCCGGGCGCGGCGGGGTCGCAGAATCGCGGCTCTCTGGATGTCGAGGAAATTTCGTTCTACGGCTCCAGCCCATATCAGAATCTTTATCGGATCGACGGCATGGACGCGACCAACCGGGTGGATCCGGCCAGCAAGAACCTCAACCTGAAGATTGGCAACGTACCGAGCAACTCGCAGTCCTATTTCATCGATACCAGCTTGCTCGAAGACGTCCGCGTCTACGACAGTTTCGTGCCGGTGGAGTACGGCCGTTTCACCGGTGGCGTGGTCGACGCGCAGCTACGCCGGTTCTCTGGCAAGAACGAACTGAAGCTGGATTACCGCTGGAACACCTCCAACATGACCCGGCAGCGGATTGCCCCAGGCGAAGAGAATAACTGGGCGCGGGGCAAGCCGGGTTTTTCACCCAAATGGAAGAAGCAGTTTTACTCCGCCGTCGGTGACATCGCGGTCAGCGACAAGGCCGGCATGGTCCTGGCCATATCGCAGCGGCAATCCCGGATAGCCCGCGCGGTCCTGGGCGTGGATGACACCGGCGGACAAGTCTATGACCGCAACAATTATCGCGACCGCGCCGACAACTTCCTGGGCAAGTTCAGCGTGCGCGCCAGCGCCAACACCACCGCCGACCTGACGCTGAAATACAGCGACCGGCGCGAAACGCTGGCCAGCGACACTTTCCGCGACACCCATTGGGACCACAATCATCGCGCCTATGGGCTGGGCGGCAACCTGGAGCATGTCTTCCAGGGTGGACGTGTGACGCTGCAGGCCGGCTGGGATCATGCCCTGAGCAACCGCAAATCGCCCGACAACGAGTTAATAACCCACGTTGTCTTGCCACTGCCCCAATACACCAGCGGTGGCTTTGGCCGGGAACAAACCCAACAGGACACTTGGGCGATCAAGAGCCGCGTCGACCTCGACCCGCTACGCACCGGCACGTTCACCCACAACGCCTATGCGGGCGTCGAACTCCAACAGCTCAATGCCGGATTCAAGCGTTTCCAGGATTCGTATTCCCTGTACCGCACTCACCACGCCAACGGCACGTACACCGATCGAAGCAAGAGCCACTATCTCCCCGGCACCATCGACGTGAAATACCGCATGGAAGGCCTGTATCTTTCCGATCGCATTGAATGGCGCAGAGTGGCCCTGGACGCGGGACTGCGCTATGACCACGAGGGCTTCCTGCACACCAGCAACGTTGCGCCGCGCACCCGCCTGGATTGGGACATGTTCGGATCGGGCAATACGCTGCTGAGCGCGGGCTGGTCCCGCTATTACGGCGCCGAAGTGCTGGAGACCGCCCTCGGGGCCGAACGCCAACGCCTGTCCCGCCTGGAAATCGACGGCAAAGGCAACCCCGTCGCCGGCAGCGCCAAGCCCTACATGACAGAGTATGCGGGACTGCGCATGCCCCATGACGACGAGTGGGCCATCTCGTTGCGCCAGCGTATCGCCACCGTGGAAGGCAGGATCAATTATGTGCGCCGCAACGGCCGGGACCAATGGTCCCGGCGGCTCATCTCCAAAGACGACCCTTACAGCTATCGCTACACCAACGACGGCGGGTCCACCACGGACAGCATCTACCTCATGCTCAAGACGCTGGAACCCTGGCGCGTCGGCAAGACCCGCTGGAACCTGGTGGCCACATGGAGCTGGCAAAAGCGCAAGACCAACAACGATCTGGTCGAGGGCTACGACGGCGACGCGCGCGATCCTGACGAGCGCATCATCTACAACAACGCCGAGATTCGCGCCATCGACCTCCCGCCCGCCTCTTTCTACCAGCCCCAGGCCGCCACGCTGACGCTGATTGGCGCTTATCCGCGACTGGGCATCACCTGGAGCAACATGCTGAACTGGCGCGGCCGGCGCGCGGCAACCGTTTATGACGGCCGTGGCCCAGCCCCCGCGCACCTGGACCGCTACAAGTCGGCGGATATGCCGTCGTATTGGACCTGGGACACCAAGCTGACATGGCAGCCAACCGTCGGCCCCAACCTGGAATTGACGGTCGAAGTCCTGAACCTGTTGAACCGGATGCCTGCGGTCGCGCCGAGCAATCCCAGGAGACGCGCCGGTCCCAATACCTATCAATCGGGACGCGAGCTGTGGCTGCAAGTCGGCTACCGCTTCTGACCGACAAATCAGACCATGCGCCATGGAGCGTCACAGCCTTCATCCCTAACATGCGCCGTGGCCATACCGGCCACGGCGCGGGTTCTCCATCGGGACGCCAGCCGCGCCGTCACGCAGGAGCATTTGCATGGCATTGAGCCGATCCCAGACCGAAGTCAAAGCCGCCATCGTGGACCACGGCCGGCAGCGCGGCTTCAGCCCCCCGACCATCCAGATCGCGGCGGACATAGCCTATATCGAATCGGCGTTCGGCGCCTCGCCGCGCTCCGCCGACGCCAGCTCGAGCGCATCGGGCCTGTTCCAGTACACGGACGAGGCCTGGTACGCGCACCATCAAGCCGCCGGCGAAAAGGACGCCCCCGGCAGCCAGATCGCCGCCTTCTACACCGACCTGGCGACCTACGTGGCCTGGTACCACAGTCCCGCCACCAATCGCCATATCCCCGACGACATGCCGCTGGGGGAATTCGTTTTCGTCATGCACCACGGCGGGCGGGGCGGGCCGGTCCTGTTCAAGGACACCGCGCGCGATCTCTACCGCAAGCATGTCACCGACGACACCCGGTTGCTGACCGCCGCCCATCCCTCCCCCTGCCCCGGCGCGCTCGTGCTCGACGCCGAGGCCTACACCGGCTATCCGGTGGCGGGTGACAGCGCGGGATGCATCAAGATGGGCCCGGATGGCATGGCGTATATCGACTACATCCTGGAACCCCTGCTGTCGCGAGCGGAACGGCGCGGCATCGTCGAACGGGATCCCGACGGGGCATTCCGCCTTCTTGGCGAATGAGGGACCGGCAAGGCAGGACCGGCCACGACGCGGCGCCAATCAAAAGGCGCCTGGCACGGGTCATCGATCGAATCTCACGCATCAATCAAAAAATCGAAATCCATATAGATTATTCATCGATTGCGTGCTGAGGTATTGCAGATGTCGCAGCGTCCTACGCCTGACACCAACGCGACACGGAACGTATCGATGCCTCTGCGTGGCAAATCCCGGCTCCGGCCGAACGCCCTGGCCACCGTCCTGCATGCCATCCCGCTGGCCCTCCTGCTGGCCACCGCGTCCAGCGCTTCTGGCCAGCAGCCCGCCTCCACGCCATCCGGCATGGCGTCCAACGCCGCTTGCCACGACCCGACGGGCTGGAACATCGCCTGCCTGCGCGCGCGCTATTCCGGACCCGCGGCCGCCTGGCCCGCGCCCACCATCGACGCCGGCGTGCAATGGCATGAATGGGCGCCGGTCCCTCCCGTCGCCAGCCCCCCGCTGCAATGGACCGCCGCCAATCCCGGCCAGGCCGAACTGGCCGCCGACGTGGCGCGGCCGGCAATCGTGGCGCTGGGCCAGATGCTGTTCTTCGATACCCGCCTGTCGCGCAAGGGCGAGGTGTCCTGTGCCTCCTGCCACCAGCCGCAGCGCGCCTTCACCGACGGCCTGCCGCTCGCGGTGGGCGAGGACAAGCTGATGGGCCGACGCCGCTCCACGCCGCTGTATGCCGCGCCGTTCGCGCCACGGCTGTTCTGGGATGGCCGCGCGGCCAGCCTCAGGGAACAGGTGATGGGGCCGCTGCACGACCCTCGGGAAATGAACCACGACGCCGCCGGAGCGGTGGCGCGACTGCGGCAGACCGACATGTATCCCAAGCGCTTCCTGGAGGCGTTCGGCGGCGCGCCGGTGGCGGCGTCTCCAGCGGCTGCATCGGCTTTACCAACAGTTGCATGGGCTTCATCGGCGGCTACCTCAACGGCATCCACGACGGCATCGACGCCGGCATCCGCGATCGACGCCGACCGCCTGGCGCGCGCACTGGCCGCCTACGTGGCCTCGCTGCGCCCCGAGAAGACGCGCTTCGATGACTTCCTGGCCGGCCGCGCCGATGCGCTGGACGACACCGAACTGCTGGGCCTGCACCTGTTCCGCACCCAGGGACGCTGCATGAACTGCCATAACGGCCCGCTATTGACCGACCACAAGTTCCACAACATCGGCCTGTCGTTCTACGGCCGCCGCAACCAGGACCTGGGGCGCTACGAGGCCACGCGCGATCCCGCCGACCTGGGCAGGTTCCGCACGCCGAGCCTGCGCAACGTGGCGCAAGCCGGCCCATGGATGCACAACGGCCTGTTCCCGGACCTGCGGGGGCTGCTGCGGATGTACAACGCCGGCATGGGCCGCGAAGCGCCGCCGGCCGATCCCCCGGACCCGCATGCGCCGCGCAAGTCGGCGCACATCAAGCCGCTCGACCTGAGCCCGGCCGAGATCGACGCGCTGCTGGCGTTCCTGAAGACCTTGTAGTGCGCTCCGCCGACAACGCGGCGCTGGAAAAAAGAATGGCCGCGGCGAAAGCCGCGGCCATTGGACCTTTCGCTGCGCGAACGGCCGCGCCCTGGCGGACAGCGGCCGTCAGGCGCGCATCACGAATAGGGACGTTCGCGCAGGCGCGTGTGGTGATCGACCACGGTGTCGATCACTTCGCGCAGAATGGTCTCGGCCAGGGCCGGCGGCACGCCGGCTTCTTCGGCCAGGCGCCGGATGCGCTGGACCTGCTGGTCCTCGCGCACCGGATCCACCAGGTCCATGTCGTTGGCCTGCTTTAGCTCACCGATCATGTCCGTGCAGCGAAAGCGCACCCCCAGCAGCAGGATGATCTGCTGGTCGATCTCGTCGACTTCGGCGCGCAGCGATGCCAGTTCGGCTTTCGGGGAATCTTGATTGGCCATGTCTTTCAACCTTGAACGATATCCAGCTTGGCGATGCCCAGCGCCAGCGTCTTGGACCCGACATCGCGGAAATGGATCTCCGCCTGGGCGTCCTGCCCCGCGCCGCTCAGGCTGACGATGGTGCCGTCACCGAAACGGGCGTGGTGCACGCCCTGCCCTACACGATACTGCTTGTCGCCGACGGTGACGCCGGACGCCGTGCCGCGCGGTTGACGCGGCGCAATGGTGTTGGTGGGCTTGCGGCCGAAGGCGTCGCCGCGGTTGCCGTTCCAGCCGCCACCGGCGCTGAGCGCCGGCGCCAGGCCGGCCTTGGGCGACAGCCACTTGAGGTGCTGCTCGGGAATTTCGTCGAGAAAGCGCGAACGCATGGCGTAGCGCGTCTGGCCATGCAGCATGCGGCTTTGCGCCAGGCTGATGTACAGGCGCTGGCGCGCGCGGGTGATCGCCACGTACATGAGGCGGCGTTCTTCTTCCAGGCCGGATTGCTCCAGGATGCTGTTCTCGTGCGGGAACAGGCCTTCCTCGAGGCCGGTGATGAAGACGGCGTCGAACTCCAGGCCCTTGGCCGCGTGCACGGTCATGAGCTGCACGGCGTCCTGGCCCTGCTGGGCCTGGTTGTCGCCGGCCTCGAGCGCGGCGTGCGACAGGAAAGCCGCCAGCGGCGTCAGGCCGTCGGACGCCACCGGCGCCGCATCGACCACCCCGGGCATCAGCGTGCTGGAGGTGGCCTGCTCGGGCACCACGCCGGCGGGCATGCCGTCGTAGTTTTCCTCGGACGCGAACACCGCCGCGGCGGTGATCAGTTCGTTCAGGTTTTCGAGGCGCTCGGCGCCTTCGCGCTCGGCCTTGTAGTGCGCGTTCAGGCCGCTGGCCTCGAGCATGTGCTCGACCATTTCGGGCAGCGGCAGGTCGCGCGTTTCCTCGGTCATGCGATGGATCAGCTGGGCGAACTGGGCCAGGTTGGAGCCGCCCTTGCCGGCCACCAGCGCCACGGCCGAGTACAGGCTGGAATCATGCGCGCGGGCCGCGTCGGCCAGCTGTTCCAGCGTGCGCGCGCCGATGCCGCGCGTGGGGAAATTCACCACCCGCATCCACGAGGTGTCATCGTGCGGATTGGCCATCAGGCGCAGGTAGGCGAGCGCGTGCTTGATTTCCTGGCGCTCGAAGAAGCGCAGGCCGCCGTAGACCTTGTAGGGTATGCCGGCCGAGAAGATGGCGTGTTCGATCACGCGCGACTGCGCGTTGCTGCGGTAGAGCACGGCGATCTCGCGCCGCAGGCTGCCTTCGTGGATCAGCGAGCGGATCTCGTCGACGATCCATTGCGCTTCCATGCCGTCCGAGGGCTGCTCGATGACGCGCACCGGTTCGCCTTCGCCCTGGTCGGTCCAGAGGTTCTTGCCCAGGCGGCCGCTGTTGTGGCCGATGAGCGCGTTGGCCGAATCCAGGATGTGGCCGTACGAGCGGTAGTTCTGCTCCAGGCGGATGACGGTGCCGTGCGCGTAGTCGCGCTCGAAGTCGGACATGTTGCCGACGTTGGCGCCGCGGAACGCGTAGATCGACTGGTCGTCGTCGCCCACGGCGAAGATCGCCGCGCCGCCGCCGGCCAGCAGCCGCAGCCACTTGTACTGCAGCGTGTTGGTGTCCTGGAACTCGTCGACCAGGATGTGGCGGAAACGGCGTTGGTAGTGCTCGCGCACCGGCGCGTTGCGCGACAGCAGTTCGTAGGCGCGCAGCAGCAGCTCGGCGAAGTCGACCACGCCTTCGCGCTGGCACTGGGCTTCGTAGAGCTGGTAGATCTCGATCAGGCGGCGGCGATGCGCGTCATAGGCTTCGACGTCGGCGGGGCGCAGGCCCTCTTCCTTGGCGCCGTTGATGAAGCGCTGCACGTCGCGCGGCGGGTATTTTTCGTCGTCGACGCCGTTGGCCTTCATCAGCCGCTTGATGGCGGCGAGCTGGTCGGTGACGTCGAGGATCTGGAAGGTCTGCGGCAGGCCGGCGTCGCGATGATGCGCGCGCAGCATGCGGTTGCACAGGCCGTGGAAGGTGCCGATCCAGAGGCCGCGCGTATCGATCGGCAGGATGGCCGACATGCGCGCCAGCATTTCGCGGGCGGCCTTGTTGGTGAACGTGACCGCCAGCAGCCCAAAAGGCGAGGCCTGGCCGGTTTGAATCAGCCAGGCCATGCGGGTGGTGAGCACCCGGGTCTTGCCGCTGCCCGCCCCGGCCAGGACCAGGGCGTGCTGCGGTTCTAACGTTACTGCGGCGCGTTGTTCAGGATTGAGTTTCTCTAGCATCATGCCGCGTAGCGGCGCAGACGTTGAGCGAATTGCTCGAGCCCGGCGATGCCGCTTTGCTGGGCGCGCTGGCACCAGGCCTGCAGGTCATGGAGGAGCTGTTCGCTGCTGGCGCTGGAGCTTTCCCAGATGCGGCCGAGTTCGCGGCGCATCTGCACCAGCGTCGACAGCGACTTGTTCTGGGCGATGGCCTTGTCCACGGCTTCGAGTTGCTCCGGTTGCAGGATGTCCTCGTTGCGGTGGATGGCGCGGCGCACCTTGTGCAGCTTGTTCCAGCCGCATTCGGCGTTGCCGTCCTGGCGCGAGGCCTTCAGCTTGGCCAGTTCCTCGCGGGCGGCGCTCTTGATCACGTCCGCGTAGCGGGCCATGACTTCGTAGCGGTGCGTGATCACGCCTTGCAGCGTGCGCAGGTCGATGCCGGTCTTGGAGTCATCCAGCTTGAGCTTGGGCGCGACCTTCTTGATCTTGGCCAGGCCCAGGAACTTCAGGATGTTGATGTAGCACCAGCCGATGTCGAACTCGTACCACTTGGCCGAGAACTTGGCCGACGTGCCGTGGGCGTGGTGGTTGTTGTGCAGCTCTTCGCCGCCGATCACGATGCCCCACGGGAACACGTTGGTGCTGGTGTCCGGGCTGTTGTAGTTGCGATAGCCCCAGTAGTGGCCGATGCCGTTGACGACGCCGGCCGCCCAGAAGGGGATCCAGGCCATCTGCACCGCCCACACCGTGACGCCGATCGCGCCGAACAGGGCGATGTCGATGGCGAGCATGGTCAGCACGCCCCACAGGCTGTGCTTGCTGTAGACGTTGCGTTCGAGCCAGTCGTCAGGCGTGCCGTGGCCGAACTTGGCCATGGTTTCCTTGTTGTTGGATTCTTCGCGGTAGAGCTCGGCGCCGCGGAACAGCACCTTCCAGATGCCGAACAGGATGGGCGAATGGGGATCGCCTTCCTTTTCGCACTTGGCGTGATGCTTGCGGTGGATGGCAACCCATTCCTTGGTGACCATGCCGGTCGTCATCCAGAGCCAGAAGCGGAAGAAGTGCATGACGGCCGGATGCAGATCCAGGCCCCGGTGCGCCTGGCTGCGGTGCAGGAAGACGGTGACGGACACAATGGTGATGTGCGTCATGACCAGGGTGAAAACGACGATCTGCCACCAAGTGGCTTGGGTCAAACCGCCGGCAATGAAGGAGAGGATGTAATCCATAAAGCTGTAGTGAGCCTCGCTTGAAGAGTGCCTGAAGTTTAGCTTACCTTTGCCGCGTTATGACAACGGAGTTTCAAAATAGTTGTTGAGCGAAATCAAGGACTAAGCCCTGCTTTTGACATTTTGACGGCAAGCTCGCGGCCGGGTTGGCGGCCCGTTCGCGACGCGACTGGCGCTTTCCTGGCGGGGAATCGTCTTCGCGCAATCACTGGGTTTTGGCCTGCTTTCGCGATTAAAGTTCCTGTCAGGCTGGGCCGCTGTCTTGCAGGCGCCACGCGCCTGGCGCACACTTCGGTCCGCCGTCACCGCTCCCACCGTCATACGATGCTCCGCAAAATAATCCATCCCCATTTCGTTGCCGCCTTGAGCGCCGCAATCGCGTCCGTGGCTGCACCGGCCGCCGCGCAGTCGCTGAAAACCGGGGACATAGCCGTATTGGCGTCCTATTACGAGATCCGCGGGTCGGACTGCCTGGCGCTGCGCGCGCCGCGCGTGACCATCACCCTGCAGCCGCGGCTGGGCACCGCCAGCATCGTGCAGACCCGTGGCCAGTCCAGCGACTCGGGACGTTGCGCATATAAGACAGTGCCGATCGCGCAACTGGTCTACCAGGCCAGGCAGCCTGGGTCCGATTCGCTGGCGTGGGAAGTCAAATACCAGAATAAGACGGTGGGAACACGCCGCTACAGCGCCACGCTCGGCATCGCGCCGGCTCCCTGAGCGCTCCCCCACCCCGAACGCCCCCCGAGCGGCGCCTGAGCGGCACCCTGAGCTGCTCTTTCAGCGCCTCCCCGCACGGCCGCCGTGCGCGGCTACCGCGCCGCTTCCGCAAGTCATCCGCCGGGAAGGCGGCCGTGCCGCCGCCGGCGGGCCCATCGATGGACCCGCCGTTGGCCTGACCGGCAGCGGATTCAAGCCGAAGGCTTGTCCTGGTCGGCGGCAGCGCTTGCGGGGACAGTCTCATCCGCATCCGCAACCGCCGCTTCGGCCCCTTCTTCCGGCAGCGCCTCGGCATCGGCCTCGATGGCGGCCTGCGTCGCGTCCTCGCCCGCGGCGGCGTTCTTCTTGCGGCGCTCGAAAACGGCGGCGAAGAAGCCGTCGGTGCCGTGGACGTCCGGACGCAGCTGGACGTACGGCCCTTCGAGCTTCAGGTTGTCGCAACGGCCCGCCAGGATCTCGGCGGCGTCCAGGCGCTCGAAGTCCGGATGGCTGGCCAGGAAGCGTTCGGCCTGCACTTCGTTTTCCTCGGCCAGCAGGCTGCAGGTGGCATAGACCAGCCGCCCGCCGGGCGCGACGCAGCGCGCGGCGCTGTTGAGGATGCGTTCCTGCAGTTGGCCAAGCTCGGCCAGCGCTTCGGGGTGCTGGCGCCATTTCAGGTCGGGATTGCGGCGCAGCGTGCCGATGCCGCTGCACGGCGCGTCGACCAGCACGCGCTGGGCCTTGCCGGCCAGGCGCTTGACGCGGGCATCGTTTTCGCTGTCGATCGCCACCGGCACCACGTTGGACAGGCCGCTGCGGGCAAAGCGCGGCTTGGCGCGCGCCAGGCGGGCGGCCGAGACGTCGAAGGCGTAGAGCCTGCCGGTGGACCGCATCAGCGCGCCCAGCAGCAAGGTCTTGCCGCCCGCGCCGGCGCAGAAGTCGATGATCATTTCGCCGCGGCGCGGGGCCACCAGCAGGGCCAGCAACTGGCTGCCCTCGTCCTGTACTTCGATGCTGCCGTTCTCGAACTGCGGCCAGCGGTTGATGGCCGGGCGGCCTTCCATGCGGATGCCCCAGGGCGAGTACGGCATGGCCACGGGTTCGTAGCGGCCGGCGCTCTGTTGCAGTTCGGCGAGCATGGTGTCGCGCTCGACCTTGAGCGGATTGACGCGCAGGTCCAGGCTGGCCTGGCGGTTGAGCGCCTCGATCAGGGTTTCGGGGCTGTCCATGGCGCCCAGGCGCTCGTCGAGCCAGTCGGGGATGCTGCCACGGACGGCGCGCGGCAGCGTCGCCAGGTCGATCTGCAGGACGCGCTGGAGCCATTCGGCTTCGGCCGGGTCCAGGCCTTCCTGCAGCGTTTCCTTGCCCAGGGTGGCGGCCAGGCCCAGGATGGCCAGGCGGCGCGAAGCCGGCCCGACGCCGCTTTCGCCGAACTGGCGATAGCGGCGCAGGTGGCGCAGCACGTCGTAGACGGCTTCGGCCACTTCCGAGCGGTCACGCGCGCCCAGGCCGGGATGGCCACGCAGCCAGTGCGACAGGGCCGCGTCGGCCGGGTAGGTCCATTGCAGGATCTCGCCCAGCACGCGCTGCACCTGGTCGATGCGGCTGGCGGCATACGACAGGCGCGGGCGGTTGAATTGCGGCTTCTGCGGGGCGGCGTCACGCTGGCCCTGGCCTTCGCGGCGGTCCGAACCGAAGGAACCGCGCTCGCCGCCACGGCCTTCGCCACGCGGAGCGCCGTAGGACGGGCGCGAATCCGGACGGCCCTGGCCTTCACGGCGGTCCGAACCGAAGGAACCATACTCACCGCCACGGCCTTCGCCACGCGGGGAGCCATAGGAGGGACGCGAATCCGGACGGCCGAAGCCTTCACGGCGGTCCGAACCGAAGGAACCACGCTCGCCGCCACGGCCTTCGCCACGCGGAGCGCCGTAGGACGGGCGCGAATCCGGGCGACCCTGGCCTTCGCGACGGTCCGAACCGAAGGAACCGCGCTCGCCGCCACGGCCTTCGCCACGCGGGGAGCCATAGGAGGGACGTGAATCCGGGCGGCCCTGGCCTTCGCGACGGTCCGAACCGAAGGAACCGCGCTCGCCGCCACGGCCTTCGCCACGCGGGGAGCCATAGGAGGGACGTGAATCCGGGCGGCCCTGGCCTTCACGGCGGTCCGAGCCAAAGGAACCCCGTTCACCGCCACGGCCTTGGCCTTCGCGGCGGTCCGAGCCGTACGCGCCACGCTCGCCACGCGGCGCGTCATAGGAAGGGCGCGGCGTCGGGCGGCCCGCGCCTTCGCGCCGGTCGCCGCCGAAGGAACCGCGTTCGCCGCGGCCTTCGCCACGCGGCGCGTCATAGGACGGACGCGGGGTCGGACGGCTGTCGCGGCGCTCGTCCGAACGGCCTTCGCGGCCTTCCCGGCCACCGGCGGCGCGCTCGGGGCGCGGCGCCCGCTCCTGGGCGGCGCGGGCCTCGCCCTTGGGGCGCGAGAAGAAGGACCGGCCGTCACGCTCTCCGGCGGCTGCCGGGCGGGAACGCGGAGATTGGGGTTTGCTCATGGTGTATTCCAGTGGGGCGGACACATGCCGCCCGATAAATGCGATTCAGGGCCGTCGGCGGCCCGGCTGCGCGGCGGGCGTCGGCTCAGGCCGCCGCGGACCAGGTGAACAGGCGGTCGGGATCGCCCTGCACGTCCACCCGGTGGTCATTCGTCAGGGTAACCCGGCCTTCGGCCAGCCAGCGCACGGCGGCCGGAAAAGCCTGGTGTTCGACTTCCAGCACGCGCTCGGCCAGCCTTTCCGGCGTATCGCCGGCCAGGATCGGCACGCAGCCCTGGGCGATGATGGGGCCGTGGTCCAGCACCGGCGTCACGAAATGCACGGTGCAGCCATGCACGCGCACGCCGGTGGCCAGCGCCTGCGCGTGGGTGTGCAGCCCCGGAAACGCCGGCAGCAGCGACGGATGGATGTTGACGAGCCGGCCGCTGTAGCGGTTGACGAAGCCCGGGGTCAGCACCCGCATGAAGCCGGCCAGAATGACGTAATCCGGCGCGTGCAGGTCGATTTCAGCGGCCAGCGCGGCGTCGAAGGCCTCGCGGCTGGCGTAGTCCTTGTGGTAGAGGGCCGCGGTGGCGATGCCCTGCGCAGCGGCCCATTCCAGGCCTGCGGCGTCCGGGCGGCTGGCGATCACGGCGGCGATCGTGGCGGGCCAGCCCTGTTGGCGACAGGCCTGGACCAGCGCCTGCATGTTGCTGCCTCGTCCCGAGATCAGGATGACGATGCGACGCGGTGGTGTAGAGGTTTCCGGCAAGATGAGCGATCCAAATTGGGGATGACGAACAATCCCGTAATCCAAAATTGTAAACTCTCGCTCGTGAAACCACCGCTGCGCATCCACCGATCCCTTCCGCCGCCCGCCCAGCGCGCTCCCAGCGCGCTGACCATCGGCAATTTCGACGGCGTCCACCGAGGACACCAGGCCATGCTGGCGCGCGTCTGCCAGGTCGCGCGCGACCGGGGCCTGACGCCCGCCGTGATGACCTTCGAGCCGCACCCGCGCGAGTACTTCGCCACGCTCAACCAGCGCCCCGAACTGGCGCCGACCCGCATTTCCGGCTTGCGCGACAAGCTGGCGGCGCTGGCGCGCTACGGCATTTCCCAGGTCGTGGTCGAGCGCTTCAACGCCCGCCTGGCCGAAATGTCGGCCAACGCCTTCATCGAGAACCTGCTGGTGCGGGGGATGGATACCAAGTGGCTGCTGGTGGGCGAGGACTTCCGCTTCGGCCACAAGCGCAGCGGCGACATCGACCTGCTGCGCGAAGCCGGCCTGCGCCATGGCTTCGAGGTGCAGACCCTGGCCGACGTCACCGACCGCCACGGCCACCGCATTTCCAGTTCCGAGGTGCGCACCGCCCTGGCCGTGGGCGACCTGGACCGCGCCCGCCACCTGCTGGGCCACCCCTTCCATATCAGCGGCCACGTGATCCACGGCCAGAAACTGGGCCGCACCCTGGGCTTTCCAACCATGAACCTGCGGGTGGCCGAACGCTGCGCGGCCCGTTCCGGCATCTACGTGGTGCAGGTCTACGGCCTGGCCGAACGCGCCCTGCCCGCGGTGGCCAGCCTGGGCGTGCGCCCGACGGTCGAGGACCGCGGCCGCGTGCTGCTGGAAGCGCACCTGCTCGACGAGACCGTCAACGCATACGGTAAACTCGTGCGTGTCGAATTCCTGCAAAAGCTGCGGGACGAAGAAAAATTTCCTGATCTCCCTTCCCTGACTGCCGCCATCGCCGAAGACGCGCGAAACGCGCGCGCCTATTTTGCCGTTCATGGACTATAAAAAGACCCTCAACCTGCCCGATACCCCCTTCCCCATGCGGGGCGACCTCGCCAAGCGCGAGCCCGCCTGGATTGCGCAGTGGGAGGAAAACCACGTCTACCAGGCCATCCGCGCCGCCAGCCGCGGCCGTCCGCGCTTCGTGCTGCACGACGGCCCGCCCTACGCCAACGGTGACATCCACATCGGCCACGCGGTCAACAAGATCCTGAAGGACATCATCGTCAAGAGCCGCAACATGGCCGGCTACGACGCGCACTACGTGCCGGGCTGGGATTGCCACGGCATGCCGATCGAGATCCAGATCGAAAAGAAGTACGGCAAGCACCTGCCCGTGGCCGAGGTGCAGTCCAAGGCGCGCGCCTACGCGCTCGAGCAGATCGACCGCCAGCGCAAGGACTTCAAGCGCCTGGGCGTGCTGGGCGAGTGGGATCGTCCCTACATGACGATGAACTTCAGCAATGAAGCCGACGAGATCCGCGCCCTGGGCCGCATCCTGGACAAGGGCTACGTGTTCCGCGGCCTCAAGCCCGTGAACTGGTGTTTCGACTGTGGTTCCGCGCTGGCCGAGGCCGAGGTCGAATACGCCGACCGCGTCGATCCGGCGGTGGACGTGGCCTTCCCGTTCGCCGAGCACGGCAAGCTGGCCAAGGCCTTCGGCCTGGACAAGGTCGACGATGGCGCCATCGTCATCTGGACCACCACGCCCTGGACCATCCCGTCCAACCAGGCGCTGAACCTGCACCCCGAAATCGAATACGCGCTGGTGCGCGTGTCGCCCGCGCCCAAGTTCGGCCCGCTGCTGCTGGTCGCGCGCGAACGCGTCGAAGCCTGCCTGAAGGCCTGGAACCTGGAAGGCGAAGTCATCGCCACCGCCCCCGGCGCGGCGCTGTCGGGCATCGAATTCCGGCATCCGCTGGCGCAGTTCGAAGCCGCCTACGACCGCAAGGCCCCGGTCTACCTGGGCGACTACGTCACGGCCGACTCCGGCACCGGCGTGGTGCACTCGGCCCCCGCCTACGGTATCGAGGACTTCATCTCGTGCAAGGAGCACGGCATGAAGGACACCGACTTCATCAGCCCCGTCATGGGCGACGGCAAGTACGTCGACAGCCTGGCGCTGTTCGGCGGCCTGTCGATCTGGGACGCCAACCCCAAGATCGTCGAGGCCCTGCAGGAAGCCGGCGCGCTGATGCACGTGGAAAAGCACAAGCACAGCTACATGCACTGCTGGCGCCACAAGACGCCCATCATCTACCGCGCCACCAGCCAATGGTTCGCCGGCATGGACATCAAGCCCAAGGACGGCGGCCCGACCCTGCGCGAATCGGCGCTGGCCGGCATCGACGCCACCGCCTTCTACCCGGCCTGGGGCCGCGCCCGCCTGCACGCCATGATCGCCAACCGTCCGGACTGGACCCTGTCGCGCCAGCGCCAGTGGGGCACGCCGATGGCTTTCTTCGTGCACAGGGAAACCGGCGCGCTGCACCCGCGCACTTCCGAGCTGCTGGAACAGGTCGCGCAACGCGTCGAGCAAGGCGGCATCGAGGCCTGGCAGACGCTGGACCCGCGCGAGCTGCTGGGCGACGAAGCCGATCAATACGAAAAGAACCGCGACACGCTGGACGTGTGGTTCGACTCGGGCAGCACCCACGCCACCGTGCTGGGCGGCAAGGACGGCGATTTCGCCGGCTCGCACGGCGCCGAACTGGGCTGGCCCGCCGACCTCTACCTGGAAGGCTCCGACCAGCACCGCGGCTGGTTCCATTCGTCGCTGCTGACCGGCTGCATGCTGTATGGCCAGCCGCCCTACAAGGCGCTGCTCACGCACGGCTTCGTGGTGGACGGCCAGGGCCGCAAGATGAGCAAGTCGGTCGGCAACGTGATCGCGCCGCAGAAGGTGTCCGATTCGCTGGGCGCCGAGATCCTGCGCCTGTGGGTCGCCTCCACCGACTATTCGGGCGAATTGTCGATCTCCGACGAGATCCTCAAGCGCGTGGTCGAGGGCTACCGCCGCATCCGCAACACGCTGCGCTTCCTGCTGGCCAACCTGGCCGACTTCGACGCCGTGTCGCAGTCCGTGCCCTACGGCGAGCTGTTCGAGATCGACCGCTATGCGCTGGCCATGACCGCGCAGATGCAGGCCGAGGTGCAGGGCCACTACGAGCGCTATGACTTCCACCCGGCGGTCTCGCGCCTGCAGACGTTCTGCTCGGAAGACCTGGGCGCGTTCTACCTGGATATCCTGAAAGACCGCCTGTACACCTCGAAGGTGGACAGCGCGGCCCGCCGCTCGGCCCAGACCGCGCTGCTGGACATCACCCAGACGCTGCTCAAGCTGATGGCGCCGATCCTGTCGTTCACGGCCGAAGAGGCCTGGAAGGAACTGGTCGGCTCGGCCATGAAGCACCAGGCCGACGCGGCCCGCGTCACCATCTTCACCGAGGTCTACCACGCGCTGCCGCCGTTCGCGGACGCCGAGGCCCTGTCGGCCAAGTGGGCGCGCCTGCGCGCCATCCGCGCCGAGGTCCAGCGCAAGCTGGAAGAAGTGCGCACGGCCGGCGACATCGGTTCGTCGCTGCAGGCCGAGGTCGACCTGTACGCCAGCGGCGAAGACCAGCAACTGCTGGCCAGCCTGGGCGACGACCTGCGCTTCGTGCTGATCGTCTCGCGCGCCACCGTGCACGCCGGCGAAGGCGAGACGCGCATCGAGGTGACGCCCTCCAAGCACAAGAAGTGCGAGCGCTGCTGGCACTGGCGCCTGGACGTCGGCCAGGACCCGGACCACCCCGAGATCTGCGGCCGCTGCGTGTCCAACCTGTTCGGCTCGGGCGAAGCCCGCGACAAGGCCTGAGCATGGCCGGCCCTCAAGGCACGGCCACCGCGGCGTCCGCCGGCGCGCCCCCCGCAAGGGTGGGCCGCTGGCTGGGCATCGCGCTGGCCATCATCGTGCTGGACCAGCTGACCAAGGTGTACTTCAACACCTCGTACCAGTATGGCGAGCGCCTGAACCTGCTGCCGTTCTTCGACTTCACGCTGCTGTACAACCGCGGCGCGGCGTTCAGCTTCCTGGCGTCCGAGGAAGGCTGGCAGCGCTGGCTGTTCACCGGCCTGGGCATCGTTGCCGCCGTGGTCATCACCGTGATCCTGCGCCGCACCCGCGGCCAGCCGCGCTTCTGCCTGGCGCTGGCGATGATCCTGGGCGGCGCCATCGGCAACGTGATCGACCGCGTGGTGTATGGCCACGTGGTGGACTTCCTGCTGTTCTACTGGCGCGACTGGTATTTTCCGGCCTTCAACCTGGCGGACGTGGGCATCAGCTGCGGCGCCGTGCTGCTGGTGCTGGACGAGCTGCTGCGGGCCCGCAAGCCGCGCGCCTGACGCGCCCTCCCCGCCCCTTCGAAACCCGGCCCTCGGCCGGGTTTTTGTCTATTTGAGCCCCCCTGCATGCATGGCGAACGGCGCGATGCGGCAATGCGGAATAAAATCACTGTCCGTTCCCTGATTCGACGGTATCCAAACGCCGTCCGACGCCCATGCTCGACCTCGCCCGCAAACGCATCGTCCTCGGCCTGACCGGCGGCATCGCCTGCTACAAAATCGCCGAGCTGGTGCGGCGCATGACCGAACAAGGCGCCATCGTCGACGTGGTGATGACCGAAGCCGCCACGCACTTCATCACGCCCGTGACCATGCAGGCCCTGTCCGGCCGCCCGGTGTTCGTGGATGCGTGGGACCCGCGGGTGCCCAACAACATGGCGCACATCGACCTGACGCGCGGCGCCGACGCCGTGCTGATCGCGCCGGCCAGCACCGACTTCATGGCCAAGCTGGCCCACGGCATGGCCGACGACCTGCTGTCGACGCTGTGCGTGGCGCGCGCCTGCCCGCTGCTGGTGGCGCCCGCCATGAACCGCGAGATGTGGGCCAACCCGGCCACCCAGCGCAACGTGGCGCAACTGCGCGCCGACGGCATCAGCATCCTGGGCCCGGCCGCCGGCGAACAGGCCTGTGGCGAGACCGGCGACGGCCGCATGCTCGAAGCCCACGAGATCCTGGCCGACCTGATCGCCTTCTTCCAGCCCAAGCTGCTGGCCGGCCGTCACGTGCTGCTGACCGCCGGCCCCACCTCCGAGCCGGTCGATCCGGTGCGCGTGCTGAGCAACCGCTCGTCGGGCAAGACCGGCTACGCCCTGGCCCGCGCCGCGCGCGAAGCCGGCGCCCGCGTCACGCTGATCACCGGCGCCACCGCCCTGCCGGTGCCGCGCGGCGTCACCGCCTTGTCGGTGATGACGGCGCGCCAGATGCACGACGCCGTGATGGCCAGCGCCGCCGACGCCGACATCTTCATCGCCGTGGCCGCCGTGGCCGACTGGCGCGTCAAGAACGTCAGCAACCAGAAGCTGAAGAAGACCAGCGAAGGCGGCGGCGCGCCGCAGATGGAGTTCGAGCCCAACCCGGACATCCTGGCCGAGGTGGCCAAACTGAAGGACGGGCCGTGGTGCGTGGGTTTTGCGGCAGAGACCGAAAAACTGGCCGAGCACGCCGAGGCCAAACGCCAGCGCAAGGGCATCCCGCTGCTGGTGGGCAACCTGGCGCACAAGGTGATGGACGCGGACACCACCGAACTGGTGCTGTTCGACGCGCAGGGCGCGCACCCGCTGCCGGCGGCTGACAAATTGGACGCCGCGCGCCGCCTGATCGCCGAGATCGCGGCGCGGCTGCCGGCCTGATCCCGCCCATCCGCGAACCGCCAAAAAAAAACGCCAGACGCGAGTCTGGCGTTTTTGTTTGCGGCGCGCGCCGCGCCTGCCGGCAACGGCGGACGCGACAGCCTGCTTATTGCTCCAGGCTGATGTTGGCGGCGCGCACGATGTCGGCCCACTGCTTGCGGTCGTTCTCCAGGAACTGGCCGAACTGCTCGGGCGTCATGCCGGTGACGGGTTCCGAACCCAGGCCGGCCATCTTTTCCTTCACGGCGGGCTGCTTGAGCACGTCCTGCAGCGCCGCGTAATAGGCAGCCAGCACGTCCGCCGGCAGGCCGGCCGGGGCGAACACGCCCTGCCAGGTGGGCATATCGAAGCCCTTCAGGCCCTGCTCGTCGAGCGTGGGCACGTTGGGCAACTGCGCCGAGCGCTTGAGCGAGGCCACGCCGATGGCCTTGACCTTGCCCTGCAGTGCCAGCGGCGCGGCGGTGGAGATGTTGTCCATCGTCATCGCGATGTGGCCGCCCAGCAGGTCGGTGATGACCGGCGCCGCGCCTCGGTAGGCCGCGTGCGGCACCTTCACGCCCAGCTTGTACAGCATGGTTTCGGCGATCAGGTGATTGGAGATGCCCACGCCGGCGGTGCCGTAGGTGGCGGTCGGCGTCTTCTGGAAGTAGTCCTTCAGTTCGGCCAGGTTGTTGGCCGGCACGTCCTTGTTGACGATGACCACGTTGGGCTGCACTGCCGCCAGCGTGATGGGCGTGAAGTCGGTCGGCTTGTAGCTGGTGCCCTTGGCGTTGAGCACATGGGTGATGGCCATGGAACCGGCCGCGGCGATGCCGATGGTGTAGCCGTCAGGCTGCGATTGCGACAGGCGGAAGGCCATGATGTTGCCGCCGGCGCCCGCCAGGTTTTCCACCACCACGGTCTGGCCCAGGCGCTGCGACAGCGGCTCGGCCAGCAGACGCGCCAGCGTGTCGGCCGAACCGCCGGGCGCAAAACCCACCAGCAGGCGCACCGGCTTGGTCGGTTTCCAGGCGTCGGCGGCCAGGGCCGGCGCCGCCGCCAGGGTGCTGGCGGCGAACAGTGCGCCCACGGCGCGTTGCAAAGTACGGCTGAACATGAAGTCGATTCCCTTATTCCAATATTTGCGCGAGCGCCTGCGCGACCAGGCGGTTGGACAACAGCACCGGGCGACCCGACGCCTGTGCCACCGCCTGCCGCATGCGCTCGGCGTAACCCATGCAATGCATGACGACAAAATCACAGTCGGCCAGGTCCTGGCCGGCCTGCTTGAAACTGGCCGCCGCGCGTCCCGCGTCGGCCTCGTAGGGCGAGGCATGCACCACCGTGGTCGCGCACTCCAGCGGCACGGCCATGTGGAAGGCGTCGACCTGGGCTTGCAGCGGCACCACCAGGCCGACCTTGCGGCAGTGCTGCGCCAAACCGGCGACCAGGTGGTCGACGACCTGCTGCGGCTCGACCACCAGCGTGCGCATCGGCGCGATCGCGGTGCCGGTGCACAGCGGCACCAGCGCGTCGTAGCCGGCGGCGTCGGCCTCGCGCATCACCTCTGCCAGCCGCGCCTCGGCGGCGGCGGCGTCCAGTTCGACCTGGGCGCCGTCGCGCATGCGCGTGGCGAAGCGATACTCGCCCGGGCGCGGCGCCAGCGCGGCCAGCGCCGCGGCATCCAGGCCGTCGAGCGCGCCGAACTCGTCGATGCGCACGTGTTCGCCCAGCAGCGGCGCCATTTCCGGCACCACGTCGCTGCGCGGCGACTGGCCGATGGTGAAGAACGCCACGCGGCGCGGGCGACGCGCGCTCATTGCGCGGCGCCCGGTTCGCGGCCGGTGGTCTGCAGGTGCGCCATCGAGCCATAGCGGCCTTGCAGCGCGTCCCATTCGGCGGCGTCGAAGAAGGTCATGGCGCCCTGCCCGAAGAGCTTGGCGATCTCGATGCAAAAGCGCATCGCCACGTCGGCGTCGACCGCGTTGGTCACGCCGGTGGCGCAACCCGGCACGGTGGTCTGCGCGGTCAGCGCCACGCCGACCACCGGCGCGCCGGTGACGATGGCCGGCTGCATCAGCGAATTGACATGCCACAGGCCGTTTTCGTAGGGCGTGATGTCCTGCGTGGTCAGCGGCAGCGTCAGGGGCAGCTCGCCGCTGACCCAGCCCATCACGTCCAGCATGGTCTCGGGAATGCGCAGCAGATAGCCCTGTTTGGCCACCGGCGTCAGCGCCACGCCGCGCCGGTTCACCAGGCGGTTGCCGCGGGTGGTGTCGACGGACAGGATCGCGTCCATGCGCGGGTCGACTTCGTGCGACATCATTTCGCGCATCGGGAACGGCGAACGCATCATCGGCACGGGATGGTGCGGACGGGTGCCGGCGCGCGGGCAGATGTGGGTGCGGATGCGCACGGTGCCGGGCAGCACGTCGCCCTGGCGCGCCATGGCCATGATCTTGAGTGCGGCAGCGATGGCGACCACGGCGCCGTCGCTGTCGGACACCAGGCCGGTGACGGCCGGACGCGCGCCGATGCCGCCCAGGCGGCCGACGATGCCCAATTGCGGCGCGGCGGGGTCGGCGCCCGGGATGACGATGGAGAGGAACTCGGTGGCCGCGCCGTCGCGCTCCAGCGGCGTGACCTCGACCTCGCAGTCGCCGGCCGCGCGCAGCGCCTGTGCCACCGCCTCACCCGTGATGTGGGCCGAAGACAGCAGTTCGATGGTGTCGATGACCTGCTTCATGCCGGGATCTCCAGCGGGCCGGGCGTGAACACGCGCGGCTCGGCGGCGCCGATGAACAGCGGCGCATCGTGCGGGCCGACAAGCGTGACGGCGGCCCCGCGCACGCGCAGCCCGGCGCCTTCGGGCAGGCCCAGCACCGGCATGGTCGGGTTCAGCGTGCAGAACTCGGCCAGGCGCTGCGCGCGCGTTTCGCCGCGATGGCCGGGAGGATGGGCATTGGTGTAGTGCGGGTTGATCTGGAAGGACAGCAGGCCGAGCGCATCGAAGCCTTCGGGGTCGGTGATCGGCATGTCGTTGGTGGTGCAGATGCTCGGGCACGCCAGGTTGGAACCGGCGCTCCAGCCTAGGTAGGCGGCGCCTTCGCGCACGCGGCGCGCCACCACGCTCAGCAGGCCCTGGCGGCGCAATTGGCCGAGTAGGTTGAAGGTGTTGCCGCCGCCCACGATGATGACGGCGGCATTCTCCAGCGCGGCCACGGGATCGGCGGCGCGATGCAGCGGCTGGATGTCCAGGCCGGTGTCGGCCAGCGCCGTGGTGACCAAGGTGGTGTAGTCGTCCCAGTTGCGGGTGACGCCCGCGTACGGCACGAACACCGCCGGCGCGCCGGCCGGCAGCGCGGCGATCAGTTCGCGGATGTCGGGCAACGCGTGCACCAGGTAGCCAGCGTCACTGCTGGAATTGCTGAGAAGCAGAAGGTTCATGAGTGGAGTTCCGTGGAATCGGGAAAGTCGGGGTGTCGCGCACGCGCGGCTGGATAGGGCAATACGGTCAATCGGGTTCGCGCCGGCGCGTCAGGCCAGCCAATAGGGATCGTTCAATTCGCGGCCCAGCGCCGCGACCTGCCGCGTCAGCGACTCGCGCAGCGCCGCCACGCGGGCGGCGTCGACCTGGAACGACACGAAGGACAGGCACAGGCCGCGCAGTTCGCCGCTGGAGGGATCGCGCACCGCCGCCGCCACGGCGCCGATGCCAGGCATGGCCTGGTCGATGGCGACGCCGTAATGGTCGGCGCGGATCTGCGCCACGCGCTGCGCCAGTTCGCCCACGGTGGCCGGGCAATCCTTGCCCTCCATCGGCAGGGGGCGGGCTGGATCGGTGCCGTACAGCGCGTCGAACTCGTCCTGGGTCAGGCGCGACAGCAGCGCGCGTCCCATGGCCGTGTCCGAGGCGGCGCGGCGCGAACCCGGCGGCGACAGCACCTGCACCGGATGCGAGCCGTTCAGGCGTTGCAGCACCACGGTTTCGCGCTGGTTCAGGGTGGACAGGTAGGCGGTCAGGCCACTGTCGTCGGACAGGCGCGCCAGCACCTTGCGGCAGGCCTCGTCCAGCGGCGTCGCGGCCTGCCCGGCGCGCACCGCCTGCGACAGCAAGGCGCCGGCGCGATAGCGGCGCGTGGCCGCGTCCTGGTCCAGAAGGCCGTAGTGCTGCATCTGGTTCAACAGGCGCGAGGCCGTGCTCTTGGGCATGGCCAGGCGCTGCGCCACGTCGGTGAAGCTCAGTTCCGCCTCGCCCTGCGCGTAAAGCGCCAGTACCCGCTGGACTCCATCGAGAATACTCATTGTTGTTCCAAAAACCGGAACTATTGTTCCTTAATAGGGAACAAGAATAATGCAACGGCGGATTTCCGGTCAATACGGGCGGTCCCTCGGGTTGGCGGTAGCACCGTCCGCGAAGCGCGGCCTCTCATCAAGCCCCATGCCGACCAGACGAAAAAAAGCCCGCCACGTCGGGCGGGCCTTCCTGATGGCGCCGATCGGCGCGCTCTAGCGCGTCGCGGTCTCGGCCCATTGCGCCAGCGGCAGCGGTGGTTGCGCGTGCAGGATGCGTCCCAGCACCAGTTTGAACTCCGCCCAGCCGCCACGGTCGCCCGGCCAGCTGGACGGGGTCACCGGCCGCCAGCCGCCGCCGGCCTGCCGCTCGGCCATCTTGAAGCGGAAGTTGTAGTGCCCGGCCACGCCCATGCGCAGGTCGGTCACCACCAGCGCATCGCCCACGGCGTCATAGCGCAGCCAATCATCGGTGAACCAGCGCAGGCGCTGCAGCAGCGGCATATCGGCCAGCGCCTGTCCCAGTTCCGGGTTGAGCGGCAGGCGCAGCCATTCCGGCGGCTCGCGGTCGAACCAGCTGCTGACGGCCTCGTAGTAATGGCCGTCGGGCGTCTTGGCGACGACGCGCCACAGCAAGGTATTGAGCGGCATGGGAATGGCCCGCAGCTCGGTAATGGCGATGCCCTGCGCCTGCATCGCATCGCGCACCCGGTGTTCGGCGGCGATGCGGCCGGCGAGCCCGAACCCGAGGTAGGCGGTGCTGAAGATCAGCGCCCCGGCCAGGAAGCGGCGGGCGTTGCGGGTCATGCCGACGATCACCGCGTACACCGCCCCCAACAGCAATGGCACGGTATAGACGGGGTCGATGATGAAGATGGCCGACCAGCTTTCCGGGATCGATGGCAATGGCCAGAACAGCTGCGTGCCATAGACGGTGAAAGCATCCAGCAGCGGATGCGTCACCAATACCAGCCACAGGGTCAGGAACAGCCGCCCCGCGCTGTATTGGGCCTGCGGCCAGTACTTGCGTATCAACCATGTCAGCAGCGCCGCCAGGCCGGTCAACACGAAGATCGAATGCGAGAAGCCCCGGTGGTAGGTCATCAGCGAGACCGGATCCGGGTAGCGCATCAGTACGTCCAGGTCCGGCACGGTGGCCAGCGCCGCGCCGTAGATGAGCGCCCGCCGCCCCTGCACGCGCCCCAGCAGCGCCCCCTGTATGCCCGCGCCCAGCACGGCTTGTGTAACCGAATCCATAGAACTCCGACGATAGCCTTCTGTGGCACGCCGCTTTCACGCGGCGTCCACAATGCAGGCGTTAAGATACCCGATTGCGTTCAGCTAATTTTCAACTTCCGCCTCATGGACCAATACATCGACAAGATCGGCGTGCTGATCGAGACCAACCAGGCCTGGGCCGGCCCCATCACCTTCCTGCTGACGCTGGGAGAATCGATGGTGCTGCTGGGCCTGTTCATTCCCGCCACCGCGCTGATGCTGCTGACCGGCGGCCTGATCGGCGCCGGCACGCTGGATCCGTGGAGCATCATGGCATGGGGCATCGCCGGCGCCATCGTCGGCGATGCGCTGTCCTACGGGCTGGGGCGCTGGGCCGGCCCCAACGTGCTGCGGCGCTGGCCGCTCAAGCAGCAGCGTACCGCCGTGGCACGGGCGCGCCTGTTCTTCTACCGCTATGGCTTCGCCTCGGTGCTGGTCGGCCGCTTCCTGGGACCGATCCGCTCGACCATCCCCACGGTGGCCGGCGTCATGGGGATGGCCCACGGCCGCTTCCAGATGGCCAACGTGCTGTCGGCGATCCTGTGGATGCCGCTGATGCTGGCGCCCGGCTACATCACCGCGCGCAGCCTGGGCGCGGCCGAAAACGCGCAACAGATCGCCATGATGATCGGCGCGGGACTCTCGGTGCTGCTAGGATGCGGACTCCTGGTCGCGATGATGCGCAAACGCCGGCAGCCGGCGCGCATCCGTCGCGGCAATTAGCGGAGAACAGCATGGCCATCGACATGGAGCCGAAGAACGGCGACTTCGCGCGCTACATCGAAAACCTGTCGCGCGCGGGCGGCGCCACGCCCGGACGGGTGCCGAGCAAGGCCGAGACCAGGCGCCAAGCGACCGCGCCGGTCGCCACGCCCACGCCGGCGCCCGCCCCGAGCCCGGGATCCCTGAATGACCTGGCCTGGGGCAAGACGGCGCCGCCGCAATCGCACCGCGCCGACAGCGTGCCGCCCACCGTCGCCCCGGGCCAGACCGAAGCCGAAGCGGTCTCGCTGGCCAAGCGCGCGCGCCAGCGCAAGCAGGGCATCTTCCTGACCATCGCCGGCGCCGTGGCCGGCTGGGCCGCCGTCAACGTCGCCTTCAAGGCGCTGCACGCGCCGCGCTTCGACCTGGACGACTTCATGCCGGCGGTGTTCCTGGGCTTTTTCGCGCTGATGCTGTTCAAGGCGGCCAGCGGCGCGCGCGACCCGCGCAAGCGACCGCTGGAAAAGCTGCCGCCGCTCAAGACCTCGTCGTACCGCAAGGACGGCTGAAGCGGCCCGGCCTCGGCGGCAATGGTGCTAACATTTCCGCCGCCCTCGCATAGACCCCATGAATACCCGGAGTGAAAGTGAATAACGTTGTCGGATTGAACCAGGCCCAGGCGGCCACGATGCTGAAGCTGCAAGGCGACCTGAACAGCATGATCAATCCGGACTGGATCAACGGCGGCGCCAGCTTCCTGCGCGCCGCCTTCGTCGAATCGGCCGAGGCCCTGGAACACTACGGCTGGAAGTGGTGGAAGAAGCAGACCATCGACCTGCCCCAGGTGCAGATGGAACTGGTCGACATCCTGCATTTCTACCTGTCGCACACCATCGTGCAGGCCAAGGGCGATGTCAACGCCGCCGCCGCCGCGCTGGTGGCCGACCTGGCCGGCCCCGCCTCGATCACGCTGGACGGCAAGAGCTACGCGCTGGCCAGCCTGAACGTGCCCGAACTGCTCGAACTGATCGGCGGCCTGGCGGTGTGCGGCCGCGCCAGCTTCAAGCTGCTCGAGCAGAGCATGACCGCCTGCGAAATGAGCTGGAACGATGCCTATACCCAGTACGTTTCCAAGAACGTGCTGAACATCTTCCGCCAGCAACATGGCTACAAGGAAGGCACCTACATCAAGATCTGGAACGGCGAGGAAGACAACGTGGTGCTGGCGCGCCTGCTGGCGCAGCACGACGCCGCCCGCGCCGACTTCGCTGACGTCCTGCACCGCGAACTGGAAGCGGCCTATTCGCGCCTCTAGGCGCGCACGGTCCTCCCATGAAAAACGCCGCATCACGCGGCGTTTTTTGCTTGGACGACGGTCGCGCGCTAGCGCTGGCCGAAGCGCGTCTCGCCGAACAGTTCCTTCAGCTCGCGCGGCTGCGACCGCCAGTACTGGCGCGGCGCGGCGACCTGCCCGCCCAGTTGCGCGGCGGCATGCCAGGGCCAGCGCGGGTCGTACAGCATGCCGCGGGCCAGCGCCACCATGTCGGCCTGCCCTTGCGCCAGGATGTCCTCGGCCTGCTGCGCCTCGGTGATCAGGCCCACCGTGATGGTGGGCAGGCCGACCGCGCGCTTGATGGCGTCGGCGAACGGCACCTGGTAGTTCGGCGCCACCGGGATCTTCTGCAATGGCGAAACGCCGCCGCTGGAGACGTCGATGAACTCACAGCCCAATTCCTTGAGCCGCAGCGCGAACGCCTCGGTCTGCGCCGGATCCCAGCCGCCCTCGACCCAATCCGTGGCCGATACCCGCACGCCCAACGCCACCGACGAAGGCGTCACCTCGCGCACCGCGCGGAATACTTCCAGCGGGAAGCGCATGCGGTTTTCCAGCGAGCCGCCGTAGTTGTCGTCGCGCTGATTGGCTAGCGGCGACAGGAACTGGTGCAGCAGATAGCCATGGGCCGCATGCAGCTCGATGGCGTCGAAACCCAGGCGGATGGCGCGGCGAGCGCTGTCGACGAAGGCGTCGCGCACCCGCGCCAGGCCGGCCGCGTCGAGCGCGCGCGGCGCCGGCTCGGACGCCTTGTGCGGCAGCGCCGACGGCGCCCAGCCCTGCCAGCCGCCCTGCTCCGGCGGCACCAGTTGGCCGCCCTCCCAGGGCGCATGGCTCGACGCCTTGCGGCCGGCGTGACCAAGCTGGATGCCGAGCTTGATGGGCGAATAACGGCGCACCGCCTGCACCACGCGGCCCAGCGCGGCCTCGGTCTCGTCGGACCAGAGGCCCAGGTCACCCGGGGAGATGCGGCCGTCGGCCTCGACCGCGGTGGCTTCGGTGAACAGCAGCGCCGCGCCCGACAGCGCCAGGTGGCCCAGGTGGATCATGTGCCAATCGGTGGCGCGGCCCTCGTCGGCCGAGTACTCGCACATGGGCGCGATGACGATGCGGTTGGCCAGTTCGACATTGCCGACTGACGTGGGACTGAAAAGATGACTCATTCGTAAGGCTCCGGGCGATGGACGCGGATGCACAGCATAGCGCCGGCATCCGCCCGCGCGGCCAATCCCGACGCCCGCGTGTGGATTTAAGGCGGGACGAGGCCCGCCCTTTACCTTTATTACCGCGGCTTATTGCCCCTCGATCACGCTGTCCAGGAACTGGCGCGTGCGCGCTTCCTTGGGCGCACTGAACAGCGTCTGCGATTCGGCGTCCTCGACGATGTTGCCTTCGTCGAAGAACAGCGTGCGGTCCGAACTGCGTTCGGCGAACTTCATCTGGTGCGTGACGATGATCATGGTCATGCTCTTGCGCGCCGACAGGTCGCGCAGGATCTGCAGGATGCCGCCCACCAGCTCCGGGTCGAGCGCCGAGGTGACCTCGTCGAACAGCATGATCTCCGGGCACATCGCCAGCGCGCGGGCGATGCCGACGCGCTGCTTCTGGCCGCCCGACAACTGCGCCGGGTAGACGTCGAGCTTGTCGCCCAGCCCCACCATCTCCAGGTATTCCACCGCGCGCTCGCGGGCCTGGTCGCGCGACAGCCCCAGCACGTGCACCGGCGCCTCCATGGCGTTGCCCAGCGCCGTCATGTGCGGGAACAGGTTGAAGTGCTGGAACACCATGCCGATCTTGCCGCGCACCTTGCGCAGGTGCTCGGAATTGGGGCCGGCCGGGCGGCCCTGGGCGTCGGTCCACATCGGCTCGCCATCGATCTCGATCTCGCCGCTGCTGGGCTGGTCCAGCGTCATCAACACGCGCAGCAGGGTCGACTTGCCGGAGCCGGACGGCCCGATCACGGCCACCGTCTGGCCCGCCGGAATCTCCAGGTTGATGCCCTTGAGTACCTCCAGCTCGCCATAGCGCTTGTGCAGGTTCTTGATGGTGATGCTGGAACTCATCGCTTTCCTCCATATCGTTGCAGGCGGGCCTCCAGGCCGCGCACACCCCAGGCCGCGATCAGGCTCAACGCCAGGAACAGCACGCCGACCAGCGTCAGGGGCTCGGTGTAGCGGAAGGTGGTGGAGCCGATCATCTTGCTCTGCTGCAGCAGCTCGACCACCGTGATCGCCGACAGCAGCGGCGTGTCCTTGAACATGGCCACCAGGTAGTTGCCCAGCGCCGGCACCACCGGCGGGATCGCCTGCGGCAGCACCACGCCCACGGCCGTGCGCCACGGCGACATGTTCAGCGCCCGCGCCGCTTCCAGTTGGCCGCGCGGCACCGCCTCGATGCCGGCGCGGTAGACCTCGGCGCAATAGGTGGCGTAGTGCAGCCCGAGCGCCACGATGCCGGTCGCCAGGGGCGACATCTGCACCCCGGTCAGGGGCAGCACGTAGAACAGGAAATACATCTGCACCAGCAGCGGCGTGCTGCGCACGAACTCGATCACGAAGGCCGTGGGCAAGGACAGCAGCGCCAGGCGCGAACGCCGCAGCAGCGCCAGCGCCAGGCCGAGCGTCACGGCCACCAGCATGCCCAGCACCGTGGCCTGGATGGTGATGACCAGCGCCGAACCCAGCGTGGGCAGGATCTCCAGCGCGAAGGACCAGTCGAATATCGGTTTCATCGGACGCGGACCCTCCGTTCAAGCAGGCGCACGCCGGCGGTGATGAGCAGCGCCACCGCGAAATACAGCAGCAGCATGAGCGTGAAGATCTCGGTGGTGCGCAGGGTTTCGCTGCGCAGCAGTTGGCCGCGGAAGGTCAGGTCGGTGATGGTGATGAGCGACACCAGCGCGGTGTTCTTGAGCAGTTCGATCAGCAGGTTGCCGGCCGGCGGCAGCATGGCCGGAATGGCCTGCGGCACCACGATGCGGCGCATGATCTGGCCACGCGTCAGGTTCAGGGCCACGCCGGCCTCGCGCTGGCCCGGCGGCACCGCGCGGATCGCGCCGCGCACCACCTCGGCGCCATAGGCGCCGGCATTGAGCGCCAGCACCACGATGCCCACCAGCATGGCCGGCAGTTGCACGCCGAACAGCGGCAGCACGAAATAGAACCAGAACAGTTGCACCAGCGCCGACGTGCCGCGGAACACCTCGACGTAGATCGACGCCAGCCAGCGCACGGGGCGCACGGTCGACAGGCGCCCCACCCCGGCCACCAGCGCCAGCGGCACCGCCAGCACCACGGCGCCCGCCATGATCTCCAGCGTCACCGCCAGGCCTTCCAGCAGTGGCGGCACCAGCTCGGCGATATGTTCGGATATGAGCTGCATCGGCGCCCCCTAGTTCGCGGCGCAGAGCTTGGCGGCCGTGACGTCCTTGGGCAGTTCCTCGGGCGTGAAGCCGAACGGCGCCACCAGTTTCTTGTGTTCCTCGGTGCCGATGAACTTGGCCAGCTCGGCATTGAAGGCATCTGCAAAGGCCTTGTCGTCCGTGCGGAAGGCATAGGCGCCGTAGCCGCGCACGCCCTTGCCGTCGATCACCGGATCGGTGAACGGCTCGGCCTTCTCCAGGCCGCTGCCGGCGTCGGTCTTGCCCATCAGGTCGTTGACCGTCAATGCCGTGGCCGCGTAGGCGTCGGCGCGGCCGGCCTGCACGCCGGACAGCGCGCTGACCGCATCCGGGAACACCACGATCTGGCCGGCGGGCACCTTGACCTTGGCGGCGTATTCGGCCTCGATGGCGCCGACCACCACGCCCAGCTTGGCGTCGGGGTTCTTCACCACGTCCTCGTAGCTGTGCAGGTTCTTTGGGTTGCCCTGCTTGACCAGGAACGCCTGGCCCACGCCATAGGTCGGGTTCGAGAACGCCACCTGGCCGCAGCGCTCCGGCGTGACGTACATGCCGGCCGCGATGATGTCGAAGCGCTTGGCCTGCAGGCCGGGGATCAGCGAGCCGAATTCGGTCAGCACGCCTTCGACCTCGTTGATGCCCATGCGCTTGAGCACTACCCGGGCGATTTCCACCGATTCACCGGTGACCTTGGCCTCCTTGCTGTCCATGAAGGCGAACGGCGCTTCGTTGGCGTAACCGATACGGATCTTGCCGGCCGCCTTGGCGGCTTCCAGCGTGCTGGCGCCGGCGGCGGGCGCGCTGGCCCCCTGGACGGGCTTGTCCGAACCGGAGTCTGAGCAGGCTGCCAGCAGGCCCAGGCCCAGGGCCAGCAGGACGCGGCGGGTGCGTTGGACGATCATGGTTTTTTCTCCCTGATTTATTTCTAGGTACATCGCTTCGCTAAAAATGATACGACATTAAATCATTTCACCTCTAATGATATGGACGAAAAAAAGCAGGCCGAAGCCTGCTTTTCCCTATCTCCACCCTATGGCGGGTGAAAACTCGTTACGAAGGGTAGACGACTATGTCGTCCCCTATTTCTGTGCCGGGGCCGCCTCCGCATACGAGAATTTGCCGTTGCGCACCACGCCCATGACGCGGGCCCGTTCGTCGAAGCCCTGGTGGTTGTCCTTGGAAATATTGAGCACGCCGTTGGGCACGACCAGGTCGCGGGTGCTTTCCAGGGCGTCGCGCAGCGCGGCGCGGAACTCCGGGGTGCCGGGCTTGGCGCCGGTCTTGAGGGCGCGCGCCACGGCCGAATCCAGCAGCATCCAGGCGCCGTAGGCGTCGCCGGCGAACTGCGTCAGGGTGTTGGCGCCATACTGACGCTCGTACTTGTCGGCGAAGTCCACCGCCACCTTCTTGACCGGGTTCGAGTCGGGCAGCTCGCGCGCCACCACGCCCGGGCCCGTGGGGAACAGCGTGCCTTCGACATCGCGCCCGCCCACCTGCAGGAATTCCAGCGTGCCGATGCCGTGGGTCTGGTAGATGGCGCCGGTGTAGCCCCGTTCGAGCAGCGTCTTCTGCGGCAGCGCCGACGGCGTGCCGGCGCCGGCGATCAGCACGGCATCGGGCTTGGCGGCGATCACCTTGAGCACCTGGCCCACCACCGACGCGTCGGTGCGCTGGAAGCGTTCCTGCGCCACGACCTTGACGTCGTTGCCGGCGGCCGCGGAGAACTCCTTCCACCAGCTGTCGCCGTAGGAATCGGCGAAGCCGATGAAGGCCACATTCTTGAAGCCCTTTTTCTTCATGTCCTCGACCAGCACGGTCGCCATCAGCGAATCGTTCTGCGGCATCTTGAAGGCCCAGGCGCGCTTGGGGTCGGACAGCGGCTCGACGATCACGCTGGAGGCCGCCAGGGCGATCATCGGCGTGCGGGTCTCGGCCAGCACGTCCAGCGCGGCCAGCGCCGCGGCGGTGGTGTTGGGACCGACGATGGCGTCGACCTTGTCTTCCGAGGTCAGCTTGCGCAGGTTCTTGACCGCGCGGCTGACGTCCGTGCCGTCGTCCAGCACCACGTAGCGCGCCGGCTCGCCGCCCAGCGTGCTGGGCCACAGGCGGATGGCGTTGTTGGTCTGGATGCCGATCGCCGCGGCCGGGCCGGTGGTGGAGACATCCACGCCGATCACGATCTCGGCTTGGACGGACAGGGCGGGAACCGCCAGCGCGACAGCGCAGGCGTAGCGAAGGAAGAAACGGGACATGACGACAGCTCGCAGGATGGAAAAACAGCGGATGGCGTTATTTTGCCTGACCGCTGCAGGCCTCGTAGACCAGCGCGGCCAGCGTCAGGTCCTCCAGCGCGCTGCCGACGGCCTTGAACACCGTCACTTCGCTCGCCTGCGTGCGGCCGGGCGCGCGTCCCAGCACCAGGTCGGTGAGATTGCCGCGGATCTCGTCGCGGGCCAGCACGCCGGCCTCGAACGCGGCCAGCAGGTCGCCCGCCTTGGTGGGCGCCTCGTCCGTGTCCACGTAGACCGTGGTGCCGTCGAAGCAGGCGGTGTCGGTCTCGATCATGTCGGGCTTGAAGCTGCCGATCAGGTCCAGGTGCGTGCCCGGGCGCAGCCAGTCGCCGCGCACCAGCGGCACGGTCGACAACGTCGCGCAGCTGACGATGTCGGCCTGGCGCACGGCCTGTTCCAGGTCGACGGTGCTGCTGGCGTCGAAGCCCCGCTCGCGCAGCGCCGCCGCCAGCGCTTCGGCGCCGGCCGGACGCACGTTCCAGACCCACACCTTGTCGATCGGCCGCACCGTGCGCATGGCCTGCGCCACCAGCCCGGCAATGCGTCCCGAGCCGACGATGGTCAGCACCCGCGCATCCTCCCGCGCCAGGTAGGACGCGCCCAGCGCCGCCGCGCCGGCGGTGCGGAACACCGTCACCAGGTCGCCGTCCACCTGCGCCAGCGGCACGCCGGTGCGCGCGCTGTACAGGTTGTAGGTGGCATGCAAGCCGGGCAGCGACTGGCGCGTGTTCTCGGGAAAGATGTTGATGACCTTGACGCCGAAATACCCCTGCTCGTTCCAGGCCGGCATGATCAGCGTGGTGCCGTGCGCGCCGCCCGACTCGATGGCGTGGACGTGGCGCGGGGGCACGTGGGCGCCCTGGCGGAACGCCTCGCGCAAGGCCGGGATCGCCGCGTCGAACGACAATGCGCGGCGGGTTTGTTCGGTGTCGATCACTACCATCTGTATCCAATGCCTGTTCGGGTTGAGCCAGGGGCGAAGTGTGACGGCGCCACGCGGCGCTGGCAAGGCGGCGCAAGCGGCGGTTACATCGGCTTGCCGGATGCGGGCGCCAGGCAGGCGACGCCCCGGCGCGCGCGCCGTATCATGGTCCGTGCCCCTTCCGGCAACGCGCGCCGCCGCCAGGCGGACCGCGCTCTCCCCCAACCGGACGCGTCCGTCGCGGGCGCGTTCCCTCAACAGGAGTCACGCATGAAGAAAACCGCAACCGCCGCCTGGTCGGGCGATCTGAAAACGGGCAAGGGTACGATTTCCACGCAGAGCGGCGCGCTCAAGAACCAGCCCTACGGCTTCAATACGCGCTTCGGCGACACCCCGGGCACCAATCCCGAAGAACTGCTCGGCGCCGCGCACGCCGGCTGCTTCACCATGGCGCTGTCCAACATCCTGGGCGAAGCCGGCCTGACGGCGCAAAGCCTGGACACCAAGGCCGAGGTCACGCTCGACAAGGTCGAGGGGGGCTTTGCCATCACCGCCGTCCACCTGACCGTGGAAGCAGTGATTCCCGGCGCCAGCGCCCAGGCCTTCGAGGACGCCGCGCGCAAGGCCGAAAAGGGTTGCCCGGTCTCCAAGGTGCTCAACGCCAAGATCACCATGGACGCCAAGCTCAAGGCCTGAACGGCCGCGGCCGGCCCGCGGCACGGGCGGCGCCATTGGCCCGCCCTATCCCGCGCTTGCTGAAAATCAATTTGACGGTCATGCCCGAGAAATGGAAAATGAGAACCATTCTCAGGAAATCACCATGACCCGATTCATCTACGCGATTTCAGGCGGCAATGCGGCCTACGGCCAGGACGCCCAGGTCACCGCCAACCTGCGCCGCGTGGTCGGCTCCGGCATCCTGGTGGCGGTGGGCTACATCGATCCGGGCAACTGGGCCACCGACATCGCCGGCGGCAGCGGCTTCGGCTACGGCCTGCTGCTGGTGGTGATCGCATCGGCGATCCTGGCGCTGGGCTTCCAGGTGCTGGTCTCGCGCCTGGCGCTGGTCACCGGCGAAGACCTGGCCACCCTCACCGCCCGCCACCTGTCGCCGCGCACCGCCAAGGCGGCCTGGCTGGCCGGCGAGGCCGCCATCCTGGCCACCGCGCTGGCCGAACTCATCGGCGGCGCCATCGCGCTGCGCCTGCTGTTCAACCTGCCGCTGCTGGGCGGCGTGGCCGTCACCGGCGTCGGCACCTTCGCCGTGCTGGCCCTGACGCGCGGCAACGCCGACCGCCACGAGCGCGTCATCGCCGTGCTGCTGTCGATCGTGGCGGCCTCGTTCGTGTTCCTCCTGTTCAAGGCCAATCCCGCCTGGACCGACGTCGCCCACGGCATGGCGCGCACCGGGCAGGCACTGCGCGATCCGCAGGGCTTCCTGATCGCGCTGGGCATCCTGGGCGCGACCCTGATGCCGCACAACCTCTACCTGCACTCCGGTTCGCTGGCGCAACGCGCCCGCGTGCTGCCGGCCGACGCGCGCGACCTGGCCATGCGCGTGGCGCGCAACGACACCGTGCTGTCGCTGGGCGTGGCCATGCTGATCAACTCGGCCATCATGATCGTCGCCGCGGCCTCGCTGTCCGGCTCCGGCATCATCGTCTCCAGCCTGGACGACGCCCATGCCGTGATCGGCCAGACTTTCGGCATCGGCGCCGCCATCGTGTTCGCGATCGCGCTGTACGCGGCGGGCCAAAGCTCCACCATCACCGGCGTGCTGGCCGGCCGCATGCTGTCGCAAGGCTTCCAGATCAACAGCGGCTGGTCCGACCGCCGCCGCGCGCTGGCCACGCGGCTGATCGCCGGCGCCGTGGCCGCCGCCCTGCTGGCCTTCACCGGCGGCCAGGACCCGGACCAGTTGCTGGTGCTGAGCCAGGTCATCCTGAGCCTGGCCCTGCCTTTCGCGCTGGGTCCGCTGGTGGTGCTGGCCCGCCGCAGGCAGGTGATGGGCCGCCACGTATTGCGCGGCGCCTGGGCCTGGGCGGCCGTGGTCGCCACCGTTGGCATCATCCTGCTGGACGGCTACCTGCTGGTGGACATGGTGCTGTGATCCTCACCAGCGGCCGTCGCGCGGGGCCGGCCCCGGCAGCGACGGAAAATGCGGCAGCACTTCCTCGGCCAGCTCATGGATGATCTCGGCCGCCGGCCGTTCCGAGAACTGGATGCCCAGGGCCACGTGGTTCACCCCGGCGGCCTGCCACTCCCGCAACAACGCGATCAAGCCGTTCCTGCCCGTGCGCAACACGAAGCCGCCCTGCAGCGGCGTGCGCGGATGGTCGGGGTCGTCGACCAGATCCAGCCACTCGTTGGTCATGTGCGGCCGGAAACCGCCGTCCGGTATGCCCTGGCGCCAGATGCGGATCTTGTCGGCAAGCCGCGCCGGCCCGCTCTTGTCGTGCGACGGGCCGGGATAGCTCAACCAGCCGTCCGCATGTTCGCTGATCCACGCCGGCGACTGGCCGGAGCCGCCCGTCACCATCAGCGGGATCACGCCCGTTGCCGGCTTGGGCAGCAACAGCGTGCCGCTCAGGGTGCGGCCCAACGGCGATTCGATGGTGCCGCCCGCGCTGCCCAGCAGCCGCCGGAAGTACGCCACCGCATCGCGGAAGCGCTCGGCCCGCTGCTCGTGTTCGATGCCATAGGCCGGAAACTCCGAGGGCCGGTCGCCCGAGGCGATGCCCATCACCAGCCGGCCGCCCGACAACTGGTCGATGGTGGCGGCGGCCTTGGCCAGGTCGATCGGATGGCGCAACGAGAAAATGGCGCTGCCGGTGGCCAGCGCGATCGAACGGGTTCGGGCCGCCAGGAACGACAGGTAGGTGAAGGGATCGAACACCTGTCCGGCATCGCCGAAGCCCAGGTCCATCAAGGGCACGTCCCGTACCCAGACGGCGGCAAAGCCGAGCCGGTCGATCTCGGTCACGAGCTCCGACTGCCCCGCCAGCACCTGCATGTCGCCGTTGTAGAAGCGCAGCGGCAGGAACATGCCGAGGGTGAGCTGGCCGGGCGCGAACATGCGGCAATAACCCGGATGGGCGGCGAACGCTGGCGCGGAAGCGCCGGTGGGGATGGATACGGAGGACGTCGTGGTGGATTCAAGCATTTTGCGTTTCCATGATTGAGCAGGTTCAGGCGCCGACGGCCGGCGCGGGCAAGGTGACGCCACGCTGGACCGCCGGCCGGGCGGCGATGCGTTCATGCCACGCGCTCAAATGGGCGTGGGCGCTGAAATCGAAGCCGACGATGCGGGCGATATGGGTCCAGCCGAAGTGCGCGATATCGGCAATCGAATAGTCTTCGCCCGCGACATGGGAATGCCGCGCCAGCTGCCCGTCGAGCACGCCGAACGCGGCGTCGCACAGGCCGCGGTAGCGTTCGATCGCCTCGGGCTGCGGGGTGGCGGAGAAAATCTCGAAGTGCACGCGCTGGCCGATGATGGGACCGACGCTGGCCGCATGGAACATCAGCCACTGGATCGCTTGCCAGCGCGCCGGGGGATCGATCGGCAACAACTGGCGCGTCTTGTCGGCCAGGTACAGCAGGATCGCCGCCGACTCGAACAGGGTGATGCCGGTGGCATGGTCGACCAGCACCGGGATGCGGCCGTGCGGATTGAGCCGCAGGAATGCCGGCCGCCGGTTTTCCCCCGCGTCGATATGCACGTGCCTGAGGGTATAGGGCAGGCCCAGTTCCTCCAGCGCGATGGTGATCTTGAAACCATTGGGGGAGCTGTCGGTATACAGGTCGATCATGGCTGTGCCCCGACCTGGACAGGCTGCCGGACACGGGTTGCAGGGGTCATCAAAGCGATCCTCTCGGTTTAGTTTTCGTGGCGTCGGAAATTCAAACCGACCGCGCCATGATGGCAACAAGCTCCTATAATCAGAAGCGATGATTTCTGCCCTCATTCTTTAGAAAAACTAAACTCGATGTCCTCCGTCCCGCTCCAGACCCTGCGCACCTTCGTCGAAGTCGGCCAACGCGGCAGCATCAAGGCCGCGGCCCAGGCGCTGCACGTCACCCCGGGCGCGATCAGCCAGCAGATCCGCCTGCTGGAAGACCGCGTCGGCCTGGCGCTGTTCACCCGCGAACGCCAGGGCCTGCGCCTGACGCCGGCCGGCGCCACGCTGCATCCCGCCCTGTTGCAGGCCTTCGCGCAGATCGACCAGGCCATGGCGGCGCTGGAGGCCAGCAAGGGGCAACACACGCTGACCATCAGCACGGTCGCCACCTTCGCCGCCTCGTGGCTGGTGCCGCGGCTGGGCGCGTTCAAGCAATTGCATCCGGGAATCGAGATCCGCGTGGAGGCGACCTCGGCATTGACCGACCTGCGCCGCGACCGGGTCGATGTCGCCCTGCGCCACGGCCTGGGCGACTACCCCGGACTGGAAAGCGTGCGCCTGATGGCGCCGGTGCTGGTGCCCGTGGCCAGTCCGCAACTGGTCGCGCCGGGCGCGATCCGCGAACCCGCCGACTGCCTGGATTACCCGCTATTGCATGACTCGGACCGCGCCGACTGGCCGCTGTGGCTGGCGGCCAGCGGCGTGGCGGCGGATGCCCGCGCCGAACGCGGCAATGCCTTCGAGGATGACTTCCTGCTGATCCGCGCGGCGGAGTCCGGCCAGGGGCTGGCCCTGGTGCCGCAGCAGTACGCGCAGCAGGAGATCGCCGCCGGCCGGCTGGCGCAGGTGCTGGACAAGCCGTGGCCGGCGCGATTCGCCTACTACGCCGTCACCGTGCCGGGCGCGGCCGAACGGCCGGAAGTCAGGGCCTTCCTGGATTGGATCATCGACGCCGCGGCGGGCACGGCCTGAAGGCTGTCGGGCATAAAAAAACGCCAGCGAAAGCTGGCGTTTTTCTCCTGGCGCGGATGCGCCGCTCAACGGTGGGCGGAAATCACAGGATGCTGGCGGCGGCCGGCGTCCATGTCGTGCAGCACTTCACCGATGGCGCCACCGAACCGGCGCATGCGCAGCTTGAGCCGGCGCCAGCCCGAGCGCGAGAACGGCCCGGACAGGGTT
The DNA here is from genome assembly GCF_052906545.1 of Achromobacter sp. CSND-B12. Classification (NCBI taxonomy): domain Bacteria; kingdom Pseudomonadati; phylum Pseudomonadota; class Betaproteobacteria; order Burkholderiales; family Alcaligenaceae; genus Achromobacter; species Achromobacter sp. CSND-B12. The sequence goes on from NZ_JBREGJ010000001.1 coordinate 563,755, forward strand.
TCCGCCTTGATGGCCTCGCGGATCAAGGACTGCTCCAGCGCATCCGACATGCGGGCATTTTTCAACGCGGTATCGCTCATGATTCTCTCCTTGAGAAAGCGCGATGGGGAACAACGCGAATTCATCTTAGATCCGTGGTTGCTGCGTTGCAATAAAATCGCCTAGCATTATTTTTGGCGTTGCGAAATGGGTACAAACACCACCAAATCGGTGCATCGGGCACCGTATCCGGCACTATTATTGTGCATCGCAGCAATCAACGGCGGCCGAGGTGGGCGTCGATCATCAGGTCCGCCATGTCCGCCACCCGGCCAGCCGGCCCGCCTTCGCCGAACAACTGGCTCGACACGAAGGCGCCTTCGATCAGGAGCAGCAAGCCGTCGCCCAGGGCCTGGGCATCGGGCGCGCCCATTTCGGCCGCCATCGCGGTCAGGCGCCGGCGCAGTTCCAGCTTGTGCGCGACGGCGACTTCCCGCGCCGGGTGGCCGGCCTCCGGATACTCGACCGCCGCGTTGGTCAGGCCGCAGCCCCGATAGCCGCTTTGCACCGCCCGCACACTCAGGCCCGACAGGTAAGCGCGCAGTTGCGCCTGCGGATCGCCCGGGTGGGCATCGCAGGCGGCGTTAAAGCGCGCCCAGAATTCGGCGTCGTAGTCGCGCAGATAGGCCGCCGCCAGCTCGTCCTTGGACGAGAAGCTGCGATACAGGCTGGGCTTGGTGACGCCGGCCTGGTTGACGATGGCGTCCACCCCCACCGCGCGGATGCCGTCGCGGTAGAACATCTCGCGCGCCGTCTGGCGGATGCGGTCGGCCGCCAGGGGAGGCTTGGCGGTGGGTGTGGCGGCAGATTTGGCGTCGTTGCCGCCCGCGGGGGATTTGCTGGCCATTCGAAAACTCCTTGCTGAGACCGGCCGTCATACGCCGGCAGCCCTGAAAACCGGCCGTCAGAAAATATCGCTTGACGGCGTTACTGACCGGTACGTACCATTCGCAAACCCAATTACGTACCGGTCAGTAACATGAGTATAGCCCACCCTCCCATCCCCTTCCGCCGCGCGGGACAGAAGTACGCTTTCGTGGTCGTCGGCGTGATCTTCCTGGCGCTCCTGGTCTCGGCCGGCCTGCGCGCATCTCCCAGCGTGCTGCTGGTGCCGCTGGAGCAGAGCTTTGGCTGGAATCGCAGCACCACTTCGTTCTCGGCCGCCGTCGGCATCTTCCTGTATGGACTGGTGGGGCCGTTCGCGGCAGCCGCGATGGAACGCTTCGGCGTGCGCCGCGTGCTGATCGCGGCGCTGTCGGTGATGTCCCTCTCCACCGCCGCCAGCGCCTACATGACCCAGCCGTGGCACCTGCTGCTGACCTGGGGCGTGTTCTCCGGCGTCGGCTCGGGCGCGGTCGCCGTGGTCATGGGCGCCACGGTGGTCAACCGCTGGTTCACGAAGCATCGCGGCCTGATGATGGGCTTGCTGACCGCCAGCACCGCCACCGGCACACTGATCTTCCTGCCCATCCTCGCGGCGCTGGCGTCGTCCGGCGACTGGACCCGGGTGGTCTGGACCGTGGCGGGCGCCGCCGCCGCGCTGGTGCCGGTGGCCTGGTGGCTGGTGCCCGACCGCCCCGCCAGCGTCGGCCTGGTTCCTTTCGGCAGCGACCCGCATGAACCGCCCGCGCCCGCCACGCCGCGCACCGGCATGATCGCCGCCACCTTCGGCGCCCTGTCCCGCGCCGCCCGCACCCGCACCTTCTGGTTCCTGTTCGCCACCTTCTTCATCTGCGGCTTCACCACCAATGGGCTGGTCGGCACGCACCTGATCGCGCTGTGCGGCGACCATGGCATGCCCGAAGTGCAGGCGGCGGGGCTGCTGGCGATCATGGGCATCTTCGACCTGTTCGGCACCACCGCCTCCGGCTGGCTGACTGACCGCTACGATCCGCGCAAGCTGCTGTTCGTCTACTACGGGCTGCGCGGACTGGCGCTGATCTATCTGCCCTATTCCGACTTCTCGTTCTACGGCCTGGCGATCTTCGCGGTGTTCTTCGGCCTGGACTGGATCGCCACCGTGCCGCCCACGCTGCGCCTGGCCACTGAAGCCTTCGGCGACCGCGAGGCGCCCATCGTGTTCGGCTGGATCGTTGCCGGCCACCAGTTGGGCGCGGCCAGCGCGGCCTGGATGGCGGGCGTGGTGCGCGAGTCGCAAGGCAGCTACCTGATGGCCTTCGTCGCGGCCGGCGCCACCGGCCTTATCGCCGCCGTCATCGCCCTGCTGATCGGGCGCGAGCGGGTCGTGGCGCAACCCGCGTAGCCCGCCAGCGCGGCACAAAAAAAGCCCGGCCGCCAGGCCGGGCTTTTTTTGTGCGGCAAGCGGAACGCGGCTACGCCTCTTCCACTTCCCCCAGGTACGCGGCGCGCACCTTGGGATCGTGCAGCATGTCGGCCGCAGGACCGGACAGCGTGATCTCGCCGGATTCCATCACGTAGCCGCGGTGGCTGTTCTCCAGCGCCAGGCGCGCGTTCTGCTCGATCAAGAGGATCGTGACGCCTTCGCTGGCGATGGTGCGCACCACCTCGAAGACCTTCTCGACCATCAGCGGCGCCAGACCCATCGAGGGTTCGTCCAGCAACAACAGCTTCGGACGCGCGATCATCGCGCGGCCCATGGCCACCATCTGCTGCTCGCCGCCCGAGAGCGTGCCGGCCGCCTGCTTGCGGCGTTCGGCCAGGCGCGGGAACAGCGTGAACACGCGGTCGGTGTCCTGCCGCACCTGCGCGGCGTCGCGCCGGATGTAGGCGCCCATCGCCAGGTTTTCCTCGATGGTGAGCTGGCCGAAGATGCCGCGTCCCTCGGGCACCATCACCAAGCCCTGGCGCACCAGCTCGTGCGACTTCTGGCCGCCGATGGACTGGCCGCCGTAGACCACTTCGCCGCCGGCCAGCGGCACCAGGCCGCAGATGGCGCGCAGCGTCGTGCTCTTACCGGCGCCGTTGGCGCCGATCAGGCACACCAGTTCGCCTTCGTCCACGCGCAGGTCGATGCCGCGCACCGCGCGGATGCCGCCGTACGCGACCTGCAGGCCGCGCAGTTCCAGTAGGGGTTTGCTTGCCGTCGTCATGCCGGGCGCTCCTGATGAATCAGCGGATCCTGGGCGGCGCCCGCGCCCAGATACGCTTCAATGACCTTGGGGTCGCGCTGCACCTGGGCGGGTCTGCCCATGGCCAGCACCTTGCCGTATTCCAGCACCAGCACGCGATCGCACAGGCCCATGACCAGCTTCATGTCGTGCTCGATCAGCAGCACCGTGACGCCATCGTCGCGGATCTTCTCGATCAGCTTGCGCAGCACCACGGTTTCCGAGGCGTTCATGCCGGCGGCCGGCTCGTCCAGCGCCAGCAGCTTGGGATCGGTGGCCAAGGCGCGCGCGATTTCCAGGCGGCGCTGGTCGCCATAGGGAAGCGAACGCGCCACGTCGTTGGCGCGGTGGCCGATGCCGACGTAGTCCAGCAGCTCCTGGGCGCGGGCCTCGATGGCCGCTTCCTCGGCGCGCGTGCCGCGGGTGCGGAACACGGCGCCCAGCACGCCGGCGCGGGTGCGCATGTGGCGGCCGATCATGACGTTCTCGATCGCGCTCAGGTTGGCGAACAGACGGATGTTCTGGAAGGTACGCGCCAGGCCGGCGTGCGCCACCTCGTGCGGTTTCTTGCCCGACATCGAGGCGCCGTTGAAGGTGCAGCTGCCGTCTTCCGGGATGTACAGGCCCGTAAGCACGTTGAACAGCGTGGTCTTGCCGGCGCCGTTGGGGCCGATCAGGCCGTAGATCTCGCCCTGCTCGATGTCGAAACTGACGTCCGACAGGGCCTGCAGGCCGCCGAAGCGTTTGCCCAGTCCCTGGGCTTGCAGCAGTTTGCTCATGCCGCGCCTCCCTGCGTCTTGGTGGCCAGCTCGCGCTTGCGCACGGCCGACGGCCACAGGCCGGCGGGACGGAACAGCATCACGCACACCATCGCCAGGCCGAACAGCAGCATGCGGATGCCCTCGGGATCCAGCACCACCGCGCCGAACACCATCTGCTGCACCGGCTCGACCACGGCGCGCAGGAATTCCGGCAACGCGGCCAGGATCAGCGCGCCCAGGATCACGCCCGGGATGTGGCCCATGCCGCCCAGCACCACCATGCACAGGATGGAAATGGACTCCATCAGCGAGAAGCTCTCGGGGCTGACGAAACCCTGCATCGACGCGAACAGCGCGCCCGCCACGCCGCCGAACGAGGCGCCCATGGCGAAGGCCAGCAGCTTGATGTTGCGGGTGTTGATGCCCATGGCCTTGGCGGCGATCTCGTCTTCGCGGATGGCTTCCCAGGCGCGGCCGATGCGCGAGTTCTGCAGCCGCACGCACACCAGGATGATGATCAGCGTCAGCGCCAGCAGCAGGTAGTAGTACTTCTCCGGCCCGGTCACGCGGATGCCCAGCAGGCTCTCGGTGCGGCCAAAGGCGAACTCGCCCACCTTGAAGGTGTCGATGCGGTTGATGCCCTGCGGGCCGTTGGTGATGTTGACCGGCGCGTTCAGGTTGTTCAGGAAGATGCGGATGATCTCGCCGAAGCCCAGCGTCACGATGGCCAGGTAGTCGCCGCGCAATTTCAGCGTCGGCGCCCCCAGCAGCACCCCGAACAGGCACGCCACCGCCAGCGCGATCGGCAGGATCGCCCAGAACGGCAGGTGCAGCCCGAAGTGCGGCGAAGCCAGCAGCGCCCAGGTGTAGGCGCCCACCGCGTAGAACGCGATGTAGCCCAGGTCCAGCAGGCCGGCAAAGCCCACCACGATGTTCAGGCCCAGCGACAGCATCACGTACAGCAGCGCGAAGTTCAGGATGCGGACCCAGCTCTGGCCGGCCATGCCGATCACGAACGGCAGCACCGCCAGCACGATGCCGATCAGCGCGATGCCGATCAGGTTGCGGGTCGACAGCCCGCTGTTTTTCAGGGTGGTGCTCATGCGCGGTCCCCCACACGCTCGCCCAGCAGGCCGGACGGACGGAAAATCAGCACCAGCACCAGCACGAAGAACGCGAACACGTCCTGGTAGTGGCTGCCCAGGAAGCCGCCGGTCAGGTCGCCGATGTAGCCGGCGCCCAGCGATTCGATGATGCCCAGCAGCAGGCCGCCCGCCATGGCGCCGACCAGGTTGCCGATGCCGCCCAGCACCGCGGCCGTGAAGGCCTTCAGGCCCAGCATGAAGCCCATGGTGTACTGCGACACGCCGTAGTAGGTGGCGACCATCATGCCGGCCACCGCGGCCAGCGCCGAGCCGATCAGGAACGCCGCTGAGATCACGGTGTTGATGTTCACGCCCATCAGGCCGGCCACTTCGCGGTTCTGCGCGGTGGCGCGCATGGCGGTGCCCAGGCGCGTCTTGTGCACCACGGCCAGCAACCCGCCCATGATGAGCGCGGCGATCGCGACGATGGCGATCTGCAGCGTGCTCATGCGGGCGCCGAAGATCTCGAACACCTGCGGCGTCAGCACCTGCGGGAAGTTCAGATAGTTGCGGCCCCAGCCCATCATCGCCACGTTCTGCAGGATGATGGACACGCCGATGGCGGTGATCAGGGCGGCCAGGCGCGGCGCGCGGCGCAGCGGCCGGTAGGCCACGCGCTCGGCGGTCCAGCCCACGGCCATGCACAGCGGCACGGACACCAGCAGGCCCAGGCCCAGCACCATGAAGGCGGACGCGGACGGGTCGCCGCCGACCAGCGAGATGGCGATCGTGGTGGCCGCCATCGCGCCGATCATGACGACGTCGCCATGCGCGAAGTTGATCAGCCCGATGATGCCGTACACCATGGTGTAGCCAAGGGCGACCAGGGCGTACACGCTGCCGAGCGTGACGCCGTTAATCAGTTGTTGAATGAAGATATCCATAGGGGCCGTGGAAATAAGCCTGGAAAAATCGCGCGAGGATCGGATGCGGCGCGGCCCCGGGGGCCGCCTTCGCGCAAATCGCCGCCGCGCCGGGCGGCGCGCGCGGGGTCAATCAAGATGGCCAGGCGCGGCGGCGCCGCGTCCTGGCCGGGTCAGGCAGCCTTAGTTGGCCTGGCTGACCATCGTTTCAACCATCTCCCACTTGCCATTCTTGACTTCGTAGATGGTGACCGAGATTTCCTTCAGGTCGCCGTTCTTGTCGTAGGCGATGTGCTCGCTGGTGGCGCCCTTGCGGTTCAGCTTGGCCAGTTCCGGCAGGTACTTCTCGGGCTTGGCCGAACCGGCCGCTTCGATCGCCGCGATCATGTTCCAGGCGCCGTCATAGGCGTACGGCGCGTAGACGCCGGGGGCCTTCTTGAAGCGGGCCTGGTAGCGCTGCTCGAAGTCCTTGCCCGCGGCCATCTTGTCCAGCGGCACGCCGGCCAGCGAGGCGTAGGTGCCGTCGGCGGCGTCGCCGGCCAGCTTGATGAAGGTGTCGCTGCGGGTCATTTCACCCGAGACCAGCGGCGCCTTCAGGCCGAGCGTGGCCAACTGGCGCTTCATCGGGCCGGACTGCGCGTCCAGGCCGCCGTAGAAGATGGCGTCGGGCGCCGAGCCCTTGATGTTGGTCAGGATGGCCGTGAAGTCGTTGGCCTTGTCGGTCGTGTACTCGCGGCGCACCACCTGGCCGCCGGCGGCCTTGACGGCCTTCTCGACCTCGTCGGCCAGGCCCTGGCCGTAGGCGGTACGGTCGTCGATGATGGCGACCTTCTTGGCCTTCAGGCTCTGCACCATGAACTTGCCGACCGCGGCGCCCTGCTGGGTGTCGCTGGTCATCATGCGGAAGGTGGTTTCGTAGCCCTGCTTGGTGTACTCGGGCGAGGTCGCCATGGCGATCTGCGGCAGGCCGGCTTCGTGGTAGACGCGCGAAGCGGGAATCGTGGTGCCCGAGTTGAAGTGGCCCAGGATGCCGACGACGTTCTCGTCGACCAGCTGCTGCGCCACCTGCACGCCCACGCGCGGGTCGGCCTGGTCGTCGCGCGACACCAGCACGAACTTGGCGGGCTGGCCGTCGACCTTCACGCCCTTCTTGTTGGCTTCTTCCAGCGCCAGGTTCAGGCCGTTCTGCATGTCCTCGCCATAGTGCGACTGGGGACCGGTCAGGGGCGCGGCAAAGCCGAACTTGACGTCGGCGGCCTGCGCGGCCGCGGCCATGCCGACGGCGGCGATGCTGGCGGCGACAAGCTTCAAAGTGGTGCGAAACTTCATTGGAATCCTCCGGTATGTCGGATGTGGCTTTGTTATACCTGGGCTTTTGGGCCAGGTGATCTATTTGAGTGCGATTGCCGGGTTGCCACAATCGAACTTCAGGTGCGACCGGATTTTGCTTCCAGTGCAACCTCGCTAGATATTGGAGATAACCCTTGGTTTCCCAAGGGTTACCCCTCGGTCACGCTCAGCCGATGGTCATGAGGCTGGCGTTGCCGCCGGCCGCGGCCGTATTGACGCTGATGGAACGTTCGGTAAGCAGGCGTTCCGGCACATACGCGGCGCCGGCCGCCAACGCGTCCGAGGTCAGCCCATGCACCGCCAGGATCGCGCCCGGACGCTGCGCGATGCGCTGGTTCAGGGCGCGCAGCGTGTCGCCGTCGCCCTCGAACAGCACCGCGTGGTAGTCGGCCTGGTCGACCTCGGCATCGGCCAGGATACCCGCCTGGCCCTGCTGCTCGGCATCCAGCGTGGCCAGCAGCGCCTGCGCCGCCGGCGTGTCGGCGAACCAGGCGTGGTTGCCCGTCAGGCGCGCCGCGGCCCACTGGGCGCGCGCGCCGGCCTCGGTGGCCGCCACGCAGTAGACCGCGCCGCGCGGTTCCACCATATAGGTGTTGGTCTCGCCCGTGGGACCCGGCAGCGCGATGCGCTGCGGCAGCGGCGCCGCCGCGTCCAGCGCCGGCGGCAGGCCCTCGGGCCGCGTGCCCAGCAGGCGGTACATATACAGCGGGCCGCCGGCCTTGGGGCCGGTGCCCGACAGGCACTCGCCGCCGAACGGCTGCACGCCGACCACCGCGCCGACGATGTTGCGGTTGACGTAGACGTTGCCGGCGTGGACCTGGCCGGTCACGTGGGCGATGGTCTCGTCGATGCGGGTATGCACGCCGAAGGTCAGGCCATAGCCGGTGCCGTTGATGGCGTCCAGCAGCCCGTCCAGCTCGTCGCGGGCGTAGCGCACCACGTGCAGCACCGGGCCGAACACCTCGCGCGTCAGCTCGCTGATGTGGTCGATCTCGATGATGGTGGGCGCCACGAACGTGCCGTGGCGGCATTCGCCATTCAGTTCCACCTGGTCCACGCGGTGGCCCGCCGTGCGCATCGCATCGATGTGGCGCTGGATATTGTTGCGCGCCTCCGTATCGATGACCGGACCGACGTCGACCGACAGGCGGTCCGGATTGCCCACGCTGAGCTCGCGCATCGCGCCGCGCAGCATGGTCAGGACGTGATCGGCATTGTCTTCCTGCACGCATAGCACGCGCAGCGCCGAACAGCGCTGGCCGGCCGAATCGAATGCGGAGCTGAGCACGTCGAACACCACCTGCTCGGCCAGCGCCGACGAGTCGACCACCATGGCGTTCTGGCCGCCGGTCTCGGCGATCAGCGGAATGGTGTGGCCGTCGTCGTCCAGCCGATCAGCCAGCGTGCGCGCGATGATGCGCGCCACGTCGGTCGAGCCGGTGAACATCACGCCGCGCACGCCGGGACTGGCCACCAGTTGCGCGCCCACGGTTTCACCGCGGCCCGGCAGCAGTTGCACCGCGCCGCCCGGCACGCCGGCGGCGCGCAGGATCGCCACCGCCTGCGCCGCGATCAGCGGCGTCTGCTCGGCGGGCTTGGCCAGCACGGTGTTGCCGGCGGCCAGCGCGGCCGCGACCTGGCCGGTGAAGATGGCCAGCGGGAAATTCCAGGGGCTGATGCACAGCACCGTGCCCAGCGGGCGGTGCGTGTCGTTGCTGAATTCGCGGTCGGCCTGGTCGGCGTAGTAGCGCAGGAAGTCCACCGCCTCGCGCACTTCGGCGATGGCGTTGGGCAGCGACTTGCCGGCCTCGCGCACGATCAGGCCCAGCAGGGTCTGCATCTGCTCTTCCAGCAACTGGGCGGCGCGGCGCAGGCATTGCGCGCGCTCGGCCACCGGGGTCGACTGCCAGATGGGCGCGGCATTGGCCGCGGCGCGCAGGGCGGCCTCGGCTTCCTCGCCATTGGCCTCGATGACATGGCCGACCACGTCGCGCAGGTTGGCGGGGTTGCGCACCTCGATGGCGCGCGCCGCGTCCCAGGCGCCGTCGCCCTCGCCCAGCATGGGCGCGGCGCGCCAGGGCGTGGCGGCGCTGGCCAGCAGCGCGGCCGACAGCGAGCCCAGGCGGTGTTCGTTGCTCAGGTCCAGGCCCGCGGAGTTGGCGCGCGCGCCCTGTTGCGGATTGCCGTAAAGCTCGCGCGGCAACGGAATCTTCTCGTGCGGCGCGCCCAGCGGCACGATGCGCGAGGCGGCCTCGACCGGATCGGCCACCAGGGTCTCGACCGGAATGCTCTCGTCGCCGATCAGGTTGACGAACGAGGTATTGGCGCCGTTTTCCAGCAGGCGGCGCACCAGGTAGGCCAGCAGCGTTTCGTGCGTGCCGACCGGGGCGTAGATGCGGCACGGACGGTTCAGCTTGCCCTGGGCCAGCGGCCCGACCACTTCGTCATACAGCGGTTCGCCCATGCCGTGCAGGCATTGGAATTCATACTGGCCCGGGTAGTAGTTCTGGCCGGCCAGCTGGTAGATCGCCGACAGCGTGTAGGCGTTGTGGGTGGCGAACTGCGGATACACGGCTTCCGGCGCGCCCAGCAGCTTGCGGGCGCAGGCCAGGTAGGCCACGTCGGTGTAGACCTTGCGGGTGTAGACCGGATAGCCCTCCAGGCCGTCGACCTGGGCGCGCTTGATCTCGCTGTCCCAGTAGGCCCCCTTGACCAGGCGCACCATCACGCGGTGGCGGCTGCGGCGCGCCAGGTCGATGACGTAGTCGATGACGAACGGCGCGCGCTTCTGGTAGGCCTGGATCACGAAGCCGATGCCGTTCCAGCCTTCCAGCTCGGGCGTGAAGCACAGCGCCTCCAGCAGATCCAGCGAGATCTCCAGGCGGTCGGCTTCTTCGGCATCGATGTTCAGGCCGATGTCGTAGCTGCGCGCCAGGATGGTCAGCGCCTTCACGCGCGGCAGCAGCTCGGCCATGACGCGTTCGCGCTGGGCGCGCGAATAGCGCGGATGCAGCGCCGACAGCTTGATGGAGATGCCGGGGCCTTCGTAGATGCCGCGGCCGGCGGCGGCCTTGCCGATGGCGTGGATGGCCTGTTCGTACGAGGCGTAATAGCGCTCGGCGTCCTCGGCCGTGGTGGCCGCTTCGCCCAGCATGTCGTATGAATAGCGGAAGCCGCGGCCTTCCATCTTGCGGTTGTTGGCCAGCGCTTCGGAAATGGTCTGGCCCGACACGAACTGCTCGCCCATCATGCGCATGGCGATGTTCACGCCCTTGCGCACCAGCGGCTCGCCGCCCTTGCCGATCAGGCGCGTAAGCGCCTTGGACAGCGACTGCTCGCTGCTCACGGCCACCAGCTTGCCGGTGATCATCAGGCCCCAGGTGGCGGCGTTGACGAACAATGATTGCGAGCCGCCCATGTGCGACTTCCAGTCGCCGCGCGCGACCTTGTCGCGGATCAGCGCATCGCGCGTGGCGCGGTCGGGAATGCGCAGCAGCGCCTCGGCCAGGCACATCAGCGCCACGCCCTCCTGGCTGGATAGCGAGAATTCCTGGATCAGGCCTTCGACCCCGCCGCCGGTGCGCTTGCCGCGCAGCTTCTTGACCAGGTCAGTGGCCATCGCATGCACTTTTTCCAGGTTCGGCATGCGCGCCTGGCCCAGCAGCAGCGGCACGCATTCCGGCTCGGGGCGGCGGTAGGCGGCGGTAATGGCCGCGCGCAGCACCGATTGCGGCTGCACGTCCTGGCCGAATTCGTAGAACGGCGGCGTGGCGGCGGCCTGGTGTTCGCCCCCCTCGTCATCGCCTCCCTCTTCCCCGCCCAGATGGGACATCTCGGCGGGCAGGTGGCCGCGCTCGATCTTGTCCAGGTAGGCGAGAATCGCCTGCTTGTGCAGCCAGTGCGGCGTGCAGTTGAGTTTGTGCGCGGCGGCCTTCAGGCGATCGCGTAGCGCGTCATCGACCTTGACGCCGAGGGTGGTGCTGGCCATAAGAGATTGCTTCCTGTCGCATGGCAGAGGTCACACCGGGCACGCGAAAGGGGCCCGGCATCGGTAGGACCGTATGCTAGTCAGGTTGCAACCTGGTTTGTATTAAGGTTAACCCTAGGGGTTAACCGTTTGAGATCACGGCAGGTTTTGGCGCCCTGCCCGTCCCCGTTTATGACTTGTCCACATCGGGCAGCGGCGAGCAGCCCAGCATCTGTACCGCGCCGCCGCTATCCGGCGTCTGCCCGCGCATGGCGGACGCCATGGCGCCCGCCAGCGCGGCCACCGCGCGCTGCTGCGCGGAGACCAGCGCCGGTATGCCGGCCTGCGTCACGGTTTCGGTGACGACGCTGCGGCACAGCAGACCCTGGCCCTTGAGGTTTACCGGCCGCACCCGCCAGGTTGCGTCCAGTTGCGCCATGCTGCCCGACACCAGGTCAAACCGCTGCACGTCGGTCTGGACCCGCCACACCGGCGCGGCCGGGCCGGGCTTGACCACCTGCACGTCCAGCGCGCCCAGGTCGTGCTTGAGCGCGTCGGACAGCGCGCCGCGAATCTCGTCACCCAAGGGCGAACTCCAGCGCTCGGAATACATCGCCGCCACGCTGCCGTCGCCCGTGCGCACCATCAATTGCGGCTGATCCGCCTGCGACGCGACGTTGACACCCTGCACTTCCAGCAGGAACGGCGCGGCCGCGCGGGGCACGGCCGGGGGCTTCGGCGCCGGCCCTTGCAGCGTGTAGTAATGCACGGGCGGCGATGAGGCGCAGGCGGCCAGCAGCAGCGGCAGGGCCAGCAACGCCAGGCCGCGGCCAAACGCGCCGGAACGGGAAGTCGGGAGGGGGCGGAAACGGAGTCGGGTCATGGGTTCAGTTCCTGACGGGGCCGGCGCCGGGGATCGGGTCCTGGCCGCGGCCGCGCAGCAGCGATTCGGGATTCGATTGCAGGAAGTCGGCCAGCGCCCGCAGCGAACGGGCGGCGCGGCTCAATTCCTGCATGGCCTTCTCGGCGTTGACCGGCAGCGAGGCATCCGAGGCCAGGAGCGCATTGAGGTTGGCCATGGAGTCGCGCGCCTGCTTGAGCACGCCCTGGGCCTCGGGCGCGACCTGCTTGTCCAGGCGGTTCATCAGCTTGGAGGTGCTGGCCAGCGTGGTGCGCAGGTCCTCGCCGATCTTGTCGAACGGAATCTTGTCGATCTTGGCGACGATGTTGCTGACCTGCTGCTGCAATTGGTCGAGCTGGCCCGGCACGGTCGGGATCATGGCCGGCGTGGTCATCTTGAATTCCACCGGCTTGACGTTGGGGAACTCGTCCAGCACCACGTACAGCTGGCCGGTCAGCAGGTTGGCGGTACGCAACTGGGCGCGCAGGCCATGCTTGATCATGATGCCCAGCAGGCGTCCGCCGGCCTCGTCGCCGTCCTTGATGGCGTGCTCGCGCACCTCGTCGTAGACCCGGCCCAGGCGTTCCGGATACAGCGTGGCGTCCACCAGCGCGAAGAAACGCTTGCTGACGGGATCGAAATCCATGTTGATCTGGGTGACGTTGCCCAGCGTGATGCCCGAGAAGTCGATCGCCGCGCCCACCGCCAGGCCGCGGATCGACTGATCAAAGCGCATGCGTATCGGGAAGGCTTCGCCGTCCGGGTTGGCCTTGGCCGCCGCCTCGGTGGCATACAGCTCGAAGTGCGTATCGGCCGCCGCCGGGGTGTTGGCATCGCGCGCGCTGTAGACCGGCTCGAACGCCACGCCGCCCACCGCCATCGACACCAGCGACTGGGTACGCACCTTCAGGCCTTCGGCGTTGACGCTGAAGTCCACGCCGCTGGCATTCCAGAAACGGGTGCCATTGGTCACGAACTTGTCGTTGGGCGCGTCGACGAATACCTCGACATTGACGGCGTTGCCGGTCTTGTCGAGTTCGTAGCCGATCACGCGGCCCACGTTGATGCGACGGAAATACACCGGCGAACCGATGTCCAGCGACCCCAGGTCCGCCGCCTTGAGCTTGAAGCGCTTGCCGGCGCGGTCATGCGTCACGGCGGGCGGGGTTTCCAGGCCGACGAAATGCAGCTTGGTCGCCTTCTTGGACGAGTCCTTGCCCTCGACCGCATCGACGCCGATGTAGGCGCCGGACAACAAGGTGCCCAGGCCCGACACGCCGCTGACGTCCAGGCGCGGGCGCACCACCCAGAAGTTGGTGCCCTCGCGCGCCAGATCGGCCACATCCTTGGACAGCTCGGCCTGCACCACAACCTTGCTGCGATCGGCGTTGAAACCGATGGACCTGACGGTACCGACGTTCACGTCCTTGTAGCGCAGCTGGGTCTTGCCGACTTCCAGCCCCTCGGCCGTATTGAATTCGATCGACAGGTCGGGGCCGGCCTGCATCCAGGTGCGCACCACCAGCGACAGGCCCATCAGCGCCGCGACGACGGGCACCAGCCAGATCCATGAAATCCGGCTCTTGCGCTTGCGCGAGATCGTGGGTGACGCGTACTTCCCTTCACCAGATCCAGGTGCTTGGTCGGACATCGGTTTTTCCTTTTCTTCTTGAACAACGCCAGGCGGCAGACAGCGCCGCGCCGGACTCAGCCCGCTTCCACGCCAGCGGACGCCGGGCGCCGGCCCGCTGCCGGCTCCGTGGCGTCCAACTCACTCACCGCTTCCAGATCCCAACTGCGGCGCAGGTCGAAGCTCATGGCCGACAGCATGGTCAGGATGACCACCACGCCGAAGGCCGCGGCGCCCGCGCCGGCACTGATTTCCATCAGGCCCTGGAAATCGGCCAGGGCCGCCAGCAGGATCACGACGAACACGTCCAGCATCGACCATTGGCCGATGAATTCGACCATCTGGTACAGCCGCGTGCGCGGGCGCAGGTTGGTGGTGCTGCGCCACTGCTCGGTCAACAATAACAGGATCAGCGCCAGCAACTTGGTCAGCGGCACCGCCACGCTGGCGATGAAGACGATCAGCGCGATGTCCCAGGAGCCCATGTCCCACAGTTCCACCACGCCGCCCAGGATGGTGTGGGCGCTGTCGCCCAGCACCGAACTGACTTTCATCACCGGCAGCACGTTGGCGGGAATATAGAACACCACGGCCGCCAGCAACAGGGCCCAGGTGCGATTCAGGTGATCGGGCTTGCGGTAATGGACCACGGCGTGGCAACGCACGCAGTGGTGTTCTTCCTCGGGATCGGCGTCGCGCGGCACGGCCTGCACCTGGCCACAGACATGACAGCCTGTCAGCACCACGTCGGGGCCGGCCTCGGGCACATGCACCGGCACCACCCCGTCGCTTTCGGCGTAGCGCCACAGCACGTGCGGCGTCAGGCGGCCCAGCATGGTCAGGAAGATAGTGAGCACGCCGAAGGCGAACAGGCCGACGCCGGGCGAAACGGCCGCCATGCCGGCCAGCTTGACCACCGCCACCAGCACGCCGAGCAGGAACACCGGCACCATGCACCATGGCCGCAACAGGCCCAGCAATCGCATCGCGCCCCGGAACGCCGCCGGCTCGACGCCGCGCGACAGCGGGCCCAGCACCCACAGCAACACCGCCAGCTGCACCAGCGGCAGCACGAAGCCCGCCAGCCCGGTCATGATGGCCACGGTGTAATGCCCCTGGCGCCAGGTGATGTCGATGGCATCAAGCAGCGAGGCCTGCTGCACCATGCCCTGCACCGACATTGAGGCGACCGGATAGGCATTGGCCACGCCGAAGATGATCAGCGCGGCGATGGCAAGCGCCAGCCAATTGGACAAAGTAAGCCCGCTGTAGCGCCACAGGGTGGCACCGCAGCGGGCGCAATTGGCGGTCTCGCCAGGTTCGAGCTGATGTCGGCGATAGATGCTTGCGCAGTGCTCGCACTCGATCAGCGGCTGGCTCTCCGCGCTACTCATGGGCCTATTCGACGAGCTCGACTTCCTGCTTGTCGGGCGCGGCCGACGGCGGCTTGCCGTGGTCGTCGAAGTCCAGCGTGACCTTGCCGGCCTCGTCCAGGTCCACGGTGACGGTGCCGCCATCGACGAGCTTGCCGAACAGCAGCTCGTCGGCCAACGCGCGCCGGATGGTGTCCTGGATCAGGCGCTGCATCGGCCGCGCACCCATCAGCGGGTCGAAGCCTTCCTTGGCCAGGTGCTCGCGCAGGGCCGTGGTGAACACGGCTTCGACGCGGCGCTCGTGCAGTTGGTCTTCGAGCTGCATCAGGAACTTGTCGACCACGCGCAGGATGATCTCGCGATCCAGCGGCGCGAACGGGATGATCGCATCCAGCCGGTTGCGGAACTCGGGCGTGAACATGCGGCGGATTTCCGCCATTTCGTCGCCCACCACGCGCGAATTGGCAAAACCGATGGACGGACGGTTCAAGGTCTCGGCGCCCGCGTTGGTCGTCATGATGAGGATGACGTTGCGGAAGTCCGCCTTGCGGCCGTTGTTGTCCGTCAGCGTGCCATGGTCCATGACCTGCAGCAGGATGTTGAAGACGTCCGGATGGGCCTTTTCGATTTCATCGAGCAGCAGCACGCAATGCGGCTGCTTGGTGATGGCCTCGGTCAAGAGACCGCCCTGGTCGAAGCCGACGTATCCCGGCGGCGCGCCGATCAGGCGCGACACCGCATGGCGTTCCATGTACTCGGACATGTCGAAGCGCAGCAGCTCCACGCCCAGCGTGAAGGCCAGCTGGCGCGCGACTTCGGTCTTGCCCACGCCGGTGGGGCCGGAGAACAGGAAGGCGCCGATCGGCTTTTCCGGCTTGCCCAGGCCCGAGCGCGCCATCTTGATGGCGGCCGACAGCGCCTCGATGGCGTTGTCCTGGCCGAACACCACGGTCTTGAGGTCGCGGTCGAGCGTGGCGAGCTTGCTGCGGTCGTCGTTGGAGACGGACTGCGGCGGAATACGCGCGATCTTGGAAACGATGTTCTCGATGTCGACCTTGCCGATCACCTTCTTCTGGCGCGAACGCGGCAACAGGCGCTGCGCGGCGCCGGCCTCGTCGATCACGTCGATGGCCTTGTCCGGCAGGTGGCGGTCGTTGATGAAACGCGCCGACAGCTCGGCGGCGGCGGACAGCGCCGCGGCCGAGTAGCGCACGTTGTGGTGTTCCTCGAAGCGGCTCTTCAGGCCGCGCAGGATCTGCACGGTCTGCTCGACGCTGGGCTCGGCCACGTCGATCTTCTGGAAGCGGCGCGACAGCGCGTGGTCTTTCTCGAAGACCCCGCGGTATTCCGTATACGTGGTGGCGCCGATGCACTTGAGCTGACCCGAGGACAGGGCCGGCTTGAGCAGGTTGGACGCGTCCAGCGTGCCGCCCGACGCCGAGCCGGCGCCGACCAGCGTGTGGATTTCGTCGATGAACAGGATGGCGTCGGGATTGCCGCGGATCTGCTTGAGCACGCCCTTCAGGCGTTGCTCGAAATCGCCGCGGTACTTGGTGCCCGCCAGCAGCGCGCCCATGTCCAGCGCGAACACTTGGGCCGCCTGCAGGATCTCGGGGACCTCGCCGCGCGTGATGCGCCAGGCCAGGCCCTCGGCGATCGCGGTCTTGCCCACGCCGGCCTCGCCGACCAGCAGCGGGTTGTTCTTGCGGCGGCGGCACAACACCTGGATCACGCGTTCGACTTCGTGCTCGCGCCCGATCAGCGGATCGATGCGCCCGGCCAACGCCGCGGCGTTCAGGTCGGTCGCATACTGGTCCAGCGGCGACTGGCGCGATTCGCCCTGTTCTTCACCATTGGTTTGCTGCTCTTTCTGCACGGCGGCGGACTCCACCTGTGGCTGTTTGGTAATGCCATGCGACAGGAAATTCACCACGTCCAGCCGCGTCACGCCCTGCTGTTGCAGGTAGTACACGGCGTGCGAATCCTTTTCGCCGAAAATGGCCACGAGCACGTTCGCGCCGGTGACCGGCTTCTTGCCGGTGCCGCCCGCGGACACGTGCATGATCGCGCGCTGGATGACGCGCTGGAAACCCAGCGTGGGCTGGGTGTCGACTTCCGCGCCGCTGGGGATCACCGGCGTGTTTTCCGAAACGAACTGACGCAGGTTGCGGCGCAGGTCATCCAGGTTGGCGGCGCAGGCGCGCAACACTTCGACGGCGGAAGCGTTATCGAGCAGCGCGAGCAACAGGTGCTCGACGGTAATAAATTCGTGCCGGGCCGAACGGGCCTCGACAAAAGCCATATGCAGGCTGACTTCAAGCTCTTGGGAAATCACGCTTCCTCCGTAACGCATCGAAGCGGGCAAATACACGATTCATATTCTATGCCGATCAGGGCGTAACGCCAGCGATTTCAAAAACCACGCTGTCATGACGGCCTTGCGCGTCCATGACGGTAAGCGTATACCGTCCGTCCCGCGTCAGCACCAGATTAAACGGACGACCCGACGCGGCATGACCCACCACGCGACCATCGAGCATCCACCAAACTTCGCCTTCGGCGCCCTGCACATCCACATCCACCGCTACCTGCGCGCTGCCAGGCACCGGCCGCAATACCGACCCGGTGGCCACGCCCCCCAGGCGCAACGGCCCTTGGGTGGCATCGGCATAGCCGGCGAACGACGGCGGCACCGTGTCATTCAAGGCCCAGGCCGCGCGCTGCTCGGGGCATTCGCCCGACGGCACGCTGCCCAGCCGGTAACCCAGCGGCCAGCAGGTCACGACCGGCTGCACCGTGGCGGGCCGCACGCGCACATGCTGGGCGCCTTCCGGCAGGGCCGCGACGATATCCTGCAGTAGCGGCGCCGCCACATTCGCCCCGAAAAATCCGGGGTTGGGGGTGCCGTCCGGCCGGCCTACCCACACGCCGATCGTCCAGCTGTCGGTCACACCGACCGCCCAGGCATCCCGGAATCCGAAACTCGTCCCGGTTTTCCAGGCCAGTTGCCGCGCCGGGCTGCCCGACTGATAAAAGGGCCGGTCCGGGTGGCCGCCGCCTTCCAGGATGTCACGCACGATCCAGGCCGCGCCAGCACTCATCATACGGGACTCGACCCGGGGCTGCTCCGGCCGCAGGCGCGCTCTCCCGGAAATGCCGCCACGGGCCAGGGCCCGATAAGCGCCCACCAGTTCTTCCAATGTGGTGCCGCCCCCGCCCAAAATCAAGCTCAGATTCGGTTCGGCCCCGGCCGGCAAACGTAACCAGACCCCGCCCGTCAGCATAACCGAGGCGAAACGGGTCGGCCCGACGCGGTCCAGCAGGTCCACGGCCGGCACGTTGAGCGAGCGCTGCAGCGCCTGCGCCACACTGACCGGCCCCGAAAAGGACGCCTGGAAATTGCCCGGCGCGTAGCCGCCGAACGACAACGGCGCGTCGATCAGCAGGCTTTCCGAGTGGATCAGGCCGTCGTCCAGCGCCTGCGCGTACAGGAATGGCTTGAGGGTCGAGCCGGGCGAACGCACGCCGCGCACCATATCCACGTGGGCGTAGCGGGAATCATCGGAAAAATCGGCGGAACCGGCGTAGGCCTTGACCTCCAGCGTGTCGTTGTCCATCACCAGCACCGCCATCGAAACCTTGGGCGGGAGGTTGTCGACCCGATCCAACAACATGCGCTCGACCGCGGCCTGCATGTCCGCATCCAGCGTCGAGGTCAGCAGCGGCGGACGGCTGCCGGGACGGCGCGAACCCGCCTGCGGCCGGCCGGCCTCCTGCAACAGGCGCTGCGCCGCCAGCGGCGCCAGCCAGCGGGCCCGCAGCGGCGGCGCCACTACCTGCTCGATCTTGGCGTCGGCGACCTCGGCCGGCGTCCAGCGGCCCAGCTCCACCATGCGGTCCAGGACCTTGTCGCGCGCCGCCTGCGCGGCCTGGGGATGGCGGTCCGGCCGCAGCCGCGACGGCGCCTGCGGCAAGGCGGTCAGCATGGCGGCCTCGGCCGGACTGAGGTCGCGCGCCGGCTTGCCCAGCCACAGGCGCGACCCCATTTCCACGCCCTCGACGATGCCGCCCATGGGCGCGTGGGTCAGGTACAGCGACAGGATCTCGTCCTTGCTGTAGTGCATTTCCAGCTGCACCGCGCGCCAGGCCTGGCGCAGCTTGGCGCTCATCGAGCGCGACGGCTTGCCGGCCAGTTGCGGGTCGATCAGGCGCGCCACCTGCATCGTCAGGGTCGAACCGCCCGAAACGATGCGGCGGTTGGTGGCCCATTGCCAGCCGGCGCGCGCCAGCGACACCGGGTTGACGCCGGGGTGCCAGTAGAACCAGCGGTCCTCGTAGGTCAGCAGCGTATCGAGATAGTGCGGCGACACCTGGTCAGGCTTGACCGGGTAGCGCCAGATGCCGTCGCGGCTGGGATAGTTGCGCAGCGGCGTGCCGTCGGCGGCGACCACCACGGCCGCGCCGCCGGAGTCGATGGCCGGCAAGGGATAGAGGCGGTCGAGCACGAATAACAACGCGGCCAGCGCTGACAACACGCTGGCCGCGAAGAGTCCGCGCCGCCGCCAGCGGCGGGCGCGCGAGGCGCCCGCCGGCGGGGTGGCGGCGGTGTTCAAGGACGCTGCTTGGCGCTGCGATCGCGGATCTCGACCGTGCTCCATTGCTCGCCTACGCCACGGATCTCGGGCCGGTACATGTCTTCGGCCACGGTCGACGGCACCGCGTAGCGGCCCGGCGTCACGACCCGCACCAGGTAGAACACGTCCACCTTGCCGCGCCCCAGCGAAACCGCCGCAACATAACGATCATCGCGGAATTCGCGGTGCTTGATGTTGGGGTCGGCCATTGCGTCGGCCACGCGGCGCCCGCCGATGCTCCAGTCCTGCATCTCGGGGCTTTGCGACAGGTTCAGGTTCTCGACCTCGAAGCCGGCGGGCACGCGGTCCACCAGCAGGCCATCCGGGATGTTCTGATTGGCGCTGGCCTGGACCCACACCACCAGCATGTCGCCGGTCTGCAGCGTGCCGCCATCCCACGGCTTGCCGTCGGGACGGTACCAGCCGCGCTTGAGCTGGATCACGTCGTTGCGCGGCGCGGGCACCGTGGTCGGGCTGCCCTGGATGTCGTACTCGATGAAGAGCGACTGGCTGCCGGTGTTGAGCAACTGCGTGCCGGCCAGCTCGGCCGCGCTCAGCGACACGGTGCGGTCGGACCTGCCGCCTTCCAGCTCCTTGCGCACGCCGTTGACGGTCAGCGCGGCCTGCCACGGGGTCGACTTGTCGCCGCCGGCGGCGCGCGCGGCCAGCAGCAGGGCCATCTGTTCCTGCGTCGACAGGTACGAACGGTTGCCCATGCGCGCGGCCAGCTGCGTCATCAGGTTCTCGACGCGGTCGTGGCGCAGCTCGTACTGGTTGGCCAGCGCGTACGCCAGCGCGTAGTCGCGCACGGCGCTGCCGTAGTCGCCGAGCCAGTCGTCGTAGTAGCTGTTGGCGCGGCGGGTGATGCCGTATTCGCGCGTCATGGCCAGGTCGAGCGCGCTCTTCATGCGCCCTTCGTCGCCCATCAGCTTGAACGCGGCGGCCAGCTGGATCAGGGGCAGCGGCGAACGCGCGCGGTCCTGGTAGTTGTCGAACAGCTGGCGCACCGTCGACAGCGGCGCCTTCTTGTCACGCGCCAGCGCCAGGGCGGCCGTGGCCAGGCCGGCGAAGCGGCGATGGTCTTCGCGCAGCACGCTCAGCCCGCTGCTGTCCAGGCGGCCCGACTCGAAGTCGCGCTTCAGGTTGGCCGACCAGGTGCCGAACGAACCGCTGCTCTGCTGCACCTGCTCCAGCAGCCACTGGCGCGAACGGTCCAGCGAGGCCTCGGGGATGGTGAAGCCCTTGTCGCGCGCATCCTGCAGGAAGCCCACGGCGTAGGCCGTCAGCCACACGTCGCGCGCCGACGAGCTGCTCCACAGGTTGTAGGAGCCGACGGCGTTGCGCATGCCGGACAGGCGGCCGATGGCGCCAGCCACCTTGGCTTCGCGCTCGGCCTGGGTGCGCGGCTTGAGGCCGAACTGCTTGGCCGCTTCTTCGTCGATCAGCACCCACGGCAGGGTCGCGCTGATGGTCTGCTCGGTGCAACCATAGGGATAGTTGAGCAGGCCTTCGACCACGCGGTTGACGTTGATCGGCGGACGGTTCGAGACCGTCATGCTGACCGTGGTGGAGTCCGGATAGTAGGACGCCACCCACGACGCCTGCGGCGTGTTCGATTCGCCGGGGTTCAGGCGCAGACGGCGCACCTGGCGCTCGGCCGCGTAGGCCGGCTGCACCTGCAGCACCGATTCGCGCACGATGTGGATCGGCTTGGCGCCGCCCTGCCCGTCCACCGTCAGGCGCATCAGGCCCAGGCCATACGAGCCGGTGGTGCTGGCGGTGAAGCGCAGCGTGGTGCGTTGCTTGTCCTTGAGCGTCACGGTGCGGGTGCCGTCGACGATGCCGACCGGATCCAGCGCCTCCAGCTTGACCGTCACCTTCTGGTCGGAGCCGCTCAGATTGGTCACGTCCAGCGCGATGGCGGCCTGGTCGCCCGGGGTGATGAAGCGCGGCGTGTTCAGCTCGGCCACGATCGGCGCCGCCACCACCATTTCGGTGTCGGTGCTGCCGTAGTTGTCGGCGGTGAACGCGACGGCCATCAGGCGCAGCGTGCCGTTGAAGTCGGGCAGGTCCAGCGGGATGTCGGCCTCGCCCTTGTCGTTGAGCTTGACCGGACCCGAGAACAGATCGACCAGCTTGACCTTCTTGGGCAGGCTCTTGCTGTCGCCGCGCATGGCGGCATCGCCGCCCCACTTCAGCTTGCCCTTGGTGCCGTCCATCTTCTCGATCAGCTTGCCGTACATGTCCAGCAGTTCGGGCGCGTAGCGGTGCTTGCCGAAGAAGAAGTCCAGCGGATCGGGCGTGCGGTACTGGTTGATGTTGAGGATGCCGACGTCGACCGCCGACAGCGTCACCATGGCCTGCTTGCCCTGCGCGCCATCGACCTTCACGCGGACCGTGGTCTTGGTCTCGGGTTCGGTCTTGGCGGCGGCGCTCAGCTTGACGTCGAGCTTGCGGTCGGCGCTGGCGATCGGCAGGAACGTCAGGCCCAGCGCGCGCGCCGGCGTCACGCGGTCGCCTTCGCTGCCGGGGCGGAACACCGCCGCGGCCACGTACAGGTCATGGCGCTTCCAGCTCTTGTCGATCGGGATTTCCACTTGCGTGCCGGTCGCCTTCACGGCCACCCAGGTCGACCACAGCATGCGGTCGCCTTCGACGGTGATCAGGGCCTGGCCGTCGTGCGGCGGCGTCAGGGTCAGCTTGACGCTGTCGCCCGGCTTGGCGGGCACGCCTTCCAGCTTCATCTGGACGCGATCGGGGCGGTTGCCCATGGCGTCGGCGTCCTGGGCGTCCCAGCCCGCGTAGAAGCGGTAGCGCAGGGTTTCGCCGGTCTCGGGATCGGCGATTTCCAGGCGGTAGCGGCCCCACTTGACCGGCACCGTGAACTGGCTGCGGTCCTTCAGCGCGATCTCGCGCGAGTCCAGCAGTTCCTCGGTTTCGGTGTAGCCGCTGTTCCAGCCGCGCTGGTCGTCGAAGCGCCAGTAGTACTGGCGTTCCTCGCGGTACAGGCGCATCTGGGCCTGCGCCAGCGGCGCGATCTTGCCCTGCGCGTCCACGCGCAGCACTTCGAAGGCGGCCGGGGCGCCTTCGCGCGCGACATCGCTGTCGAACTGCGGACGCACGGCGATCAGCTTGTCGGCGGGCCAGACGCTGCGCTCGATCGAGCGCACCACCGGGCGGCCGCCCGATTCCAGCAGGCTGGCCGAGACCCGCACCTTCATCGGCGAATGGGTGCCTTCGGTGCGCGGTTCGACCTCCAGTTGCGCGGCGCCGGTCGAATCCAGCGCCGCTTCCGGCAGTTCCTCGAAATGGCGGCGCGAATCATCGTCCACGTCGCCGAAAATGAAGCCGGGCCATTGCTGCGGCAACGCGTAGCGGTCGCGCTTGACCTGGAAGCTGGACAGCAGGCGGTTGCCGGCGGCCGGCGCGCCATACAGATAGTCGCCCTGCACGTCGACGGTCAGGGTGTCGTCCGGCGACAACACGTCCTGGTCGGAGGTCAGCGCCATCTTCATGCGTTCGGGCAGGAATTCCTCGACCTGGAACTTCCAGGAGGCATCCGGCGCGCGCGAAGCGGGATCGACGCGCAATTCCAGCATCCAGGCGCCGGTCTGGGCGTCCGGCGGCAGATCGATGGCGCGTTCGACGTAGCCCTGCAGGTCCTTGGCGGGCTGCCACAGATTGGTCGAGACCACGCGGCCGTCGGGGCGCTTGAGGGTTGCTGTCAGCGGCGACGGCGGCATCACGCGGCCGTCGAGGTCGCGCGGCAGCACCGACACGTGGAAGGTTTCACCGGGGCGATAGAGGTTGCGGCCGGCGTAGACGAACAGGTTGTTGGGGCGGGAGATATGCCCGCCGGTATCGAATTCGGACAGGTCCAGCGCCGGTTCGGCCAGCGCCAGCACGGTCATTTCCTTGTCGCGCGAGGCGCGGATGACGCGGGCGTTGGTGAAGCTGCCGTCAAAGCGCACGTGGCCCTGGCCGTCGGCCTGGGCCTTGGCCAGCACCTTGCCGGCGCCGTCCACCAGTTCGAACAGCGCGCCGGAGATCGCCTGGCCGCTCTTGAGCGACACCGAGTAGGCCTCGATGCGATCGCTGTAGCGGCGCGCGTGCAGGCCGATGTCGCTGACATAAAAATAGGTGACCTGGTATTCATAGCGGAAACGGCCGGGCTGGCTCATCACCGCGACGTAGATGCCGGGTTCCTGCAATTCCTTGATGCCTTCGACCGGCAGGAAGGTGACGTGGCGGCGGTTCGGCTTGTCGTCCGTCAGGAAGCGGCCCTGGTAGACGCTGGTGGTCAGCGTATTCAGGCGGTCCAGGTCCCAGTTGCTGACCGAGCCCTTCAGGCTGCGGTTGCCGGCATAGCGCCAATCATCTTCGTCGTAGCCGCCGGATTCCTCTTCATCCGACGAGGCCGTGCTGCGGCCGATGCCCAGCACCGACTCGAACAGTTCCGGCACGCGCTCGGGCGCGACGCGCAGGAATTGCACGTCGACTTCGGGCATGTTGACGGTTGCCACCGGCAGGCCGCCGTTCTGGCCGGCCGGCAGCACCACGCCGCGGCTGGCGAAATAGAACGAAGGCGGCATGGCGTCGGTCACCACGTCGCAGTGCGAGCCGGTGGCCAGCGCGACCTTGTCGCCCTGACCCGGCAGGCCCGCGCGCACCGAAACCGAATACGAGCGTTGCGGCTGGACGTAGGGGAAATAGACCATGCGCGGATTGGAGCCGACCACCCAGTTGCCCTGGACGATCTTGCCCTTGGGCGCGGCGTCGCCCGGCTGGACGGAGCTCGGCTGCTGGCCGTTGGCGCTGCGCTCGGTGTCCTGGTCGGGCTTGCCCGAAGCGGCGCCCGTGTCGGTGACCTGCAGGAACTTGCTCAGGTCGGCCTTGGCCTCGACCGGCTGCGTGAAGGTGACCGCCAGCGCCAGCGAATCGTTGTACTGGCGCGGCTGGCAATTGAGCACCGCGAAGGCGTCGGCGGTGCCGACCGTGGCCGTGGCCGGCAGGGCCTCGGGCTGGGCGGCGCCGCCCGTCGCGGCGGGCGTGGCCGTGGTCGCCGCCGGCGTAGCCGTCTGCGGCGTTGCGGGCGCGGACGGTTGGTCGCCCTTGCCCATCCACCATCCCACCCCGATGGCGCCGGCCACCACGATCGCGCCAGCTACCGCCAGCCAGGTCTTGCTGTTCTTTCCACTCACGGCAAACCTCCCCGCCTACTCGAATGCAATGCTCCTTTGCGGCGGAGCTGCCGACCTGATAATGCCGCGCGCTTCTCGGTGCGCGGTTCCTGCTTTTTTGCAACCCTGTACAGCAGAACGCCGCCTGTCGTGGCGGCGCTGTTCCTGCGAGTTCAGACCGGTTCCATCACGCACTGCAAGGGATGCTGGCGGGCCCGCGCATACTGCGCCACCTGGGCGATCCGGGTGGCGGCGAGGTCGCGCGGATAGACGCCGCAAACGCCGCGGCCTTCGTGATGCACCTGCAACATGATGCGCGTGGCCTCTTCATGATTCTTATTGAAGAACTTCTGCAGCACCTTCACGACGAACTCCATCGGGGTGTAGTCGTCATTGAGCAACAGGACCTGATACATCGGGGGCGGCGCGGCGCGGGCCGGTGCCTTTTCGACGGCCAAATCGTGCTGGGTATCCAAGGTAGAACTCATAGGGCGGCTATTCTATTTAATCAGGGGACGGCTTGCATGTAACTTACGCAAAATTACACGTAGAAATGCGTAGTTTCCATACTTGACTCCGCAAAGAAAAGCGGCGCATTATCCACGCATTCTGGGGTTTTCAACTCATCGAAAATCTGCCAGGAAGCCGGAGGGGGGACAGGGGTCTAGGCCGCGATGCCCTTCTGTCAACATACGATTCAATGAGGCAGTCCGCATGTCTGATACGACCGCAACCGCCGTCCAAGGGGACAATCCCAAATCGACGGGTACCGTCAAATGGTTCAACGATGCAAAGGGGTTCGGCTTCATTACGCCCGACGACGGCGGTGAAGATCTGTTCGCCCACTTCTCGTCCATCCAGATGAATGGTTTTAAAACCCTGAAAGAAGGCCAGAAAGTGGCTTTCGAGATAATCCAGGGGCCCAAAGGCAAACAGGCGCTCAATATCACCGCTGCCTGAGTTACCCTTTACAGCGCAACGGTAAGGTTGCGCCATTATCAGGCGGGGCTTTCGGGCCCCGCCTTGTTATTTTCTTATTACTGCGTCGGGTTATGCTGAAGAATGCTGCTTTGTTTCATGTCGGTCGTACGTTGTTCAAGACGGCGTTCATTAAAGCGGCATCGCGCAGGACGGCAACGGCACTGCTGAGCGCCGCCGCGCTGGCCCTGCCGCTGGCGGCCGGCGCCCAGGTCCCGTCGGGTCCGCAGGCGCCGCTGCCCACCACGCAACTGGCGGCCGGTATCCATATTATCCGCGCAGAAGTCGCCAACACGGAAGCCACCCGCCGCGATGGCCTCATGTTCCGCAAGGAACTGCCCGGCAACGACGGCATGCTGTTCGTGTTCGAACAGCCCGACGTGCAGTGCTTCTGGATGCGCAATACCCTGCTGCCCCTGTCGATCGCTTTTATCGCCGACGACGGCACGATCGTCAACATCGAAGACATGGCCCCGCAGACCGACGACGCCCATTGTTCCAAGAAACCGGTGCGCTACGCGCTGGAAATGGCGCAGGGCTGGTACGAGGCGCACGGCATCAAGTCTGGCCGCAAAATCGACGGCCTGCCCTGAGACGGCCGCCGCGAGACATGCAAAAAGGGAGCCCGCGGGCTCCCTTTTTGCATATCCGCCCGGCGCGCCGGACAGCTTGCGCCGGCGGACGCGGCCCGGGCGGGGGCCGCCGCAAAATCAGACGCGTTCGATGATCAGGGCGATGCCCTGGCCCACGCCGATGCACATGGTGCAAAGCGCATAGCGGCCGCCGGTGCGATGCAACTGGTTGATCGCGGTGGCGGCCAGGCGCGCGCCGCTGGCGCCCAGCGGATGGCCCAGGGCGATGGCGCCACCATTGGGATTGACGCGCGGATCGTTGTCGGCGATGCCCAGCTGGCGCAGCACGGCCAGGCCCTGGGCGGCGAACGCCTCGTTCAGTTCGATCACGTCCATCTGGTCCAGCGTCAGGCCGGTCTGGGCCAGCACCTTGCGGGTGGCGGGCGCCGGACCGATGCCCATGATGCGCGGCGCGACGCCGGCGGTGGCCATGCCGACGACGCGGGCGCGCGGGGTCAGGCCGTGGCGGGCAGCGCCCTTTTCGTCGGCCAGCAGCAGCGCGGCGGCGCCGTCGTTGACACCCGAGGCGTTGCCGGCCGTGACCGTGCCGCCCTCGCGCACCACGCCCTTGAGCTTGGCCAGCGCCTCGATGCTGGTCTCGCGCGGGTGTTCATCCTTGGCGACGATGATCGGATCGCCCTTCTTCTGGGCGATCGAGACCGGCACGATTTCGGCGTCGAAGAAGCCTTCCTGCTGGGCGCGGGCCGTCTTCTGCTGGCTGGCCAGCGCGAACAGGTCCTGGTCTTCGCGGTTGATCTTGAAATCGTCGGCGACGTTCTCGGCGGTTTCCGGCATGGAATCGACGCCGTACTGGGCCTTCATCAGCTTGTTGATGAAGCGCCAGCCGATGGTGGTGTCGTAGATGGCGGCGTTGCGCGAGAAGGCGCTGTCGGCCTTGCCCATGACGAACGGCGCGCGGCTCATGCTTTCGACGCCGCCGGCCAGCATCAGGCCGGCTTCGCCGGCGCGGATGGCACGCGCGGCGCTGCCGATGGCGTCCAGGCCCGAACCGCACAGGCGGTTGACGGTGGCGCCAGGCACTTCGACCGGCAGGCCGGCCAGCAGCGTGGCCATGCGGGCGACGTTGCGGTTGTCTTCGCCGGCCTGGTTGGCGCAGCCCATGATGGCATCGTCGAGCTCTTCCCAGCGCACGCCAGGGTTGCGCGCCACCAGCGCCTTGATGGCGACGGCCGCGAGGTCGTCGGGGCGCACGGAAGCCAGCGCGCCGCCATAGCGGCCGAAGGGGGTGCGGATCGCGTCACAGATAAAGGCATGCACGGTCATGGGATGCTCGGATTGAAGTGGAAAAATGGAATGCGGTCGATCTTAACGCAGTGGTTTTCGCGCCAAGTTGGTGCATTCCCCGGATGTCCGCTGCACGGACGGTGTCCAGCAGCTGTTCACTCACCGTACGGCCGACGTGCCCGTGCGCGCCGCGCGGCCCGCCTCGACGATGGCCTGGCGCCGAAAGCGCCCGGCGGCCAGGTGATAGAACGGCTGCGGGCAGAACTGGCGCGACACGCCCGAGGCCAGCAGCGAGCCGACCAGCAGCCAGAACAGCATCGGCTGGCTGCCGGTCATCTCCATGACCACCACGCTTGCCGTGAGCGGCGCCTGGGTGGCGGCGGCCAGGAATGCGGCCATCGACACCAGCACCAGCACGCGCTGGTCCACGCCCTCGCCGGCCAGCTCCCAGATGTGATGGCCAATGCCCGCGCCGGTGGTGAGCGCGGGGGTGAAGATGCCGCCCGGAATGCCGGCCCAATACGACGCCACGGTGGCGGCCAGCTTGGCCAGGCCGAAGCCGGCGGGCAGCGCGTGCTGGGTTTCGCCCGACAGCAGGTCGGCCGCCGCGCCGTAGCCGGTGCCGTAGACGCTGCCGGCCGTGGCCAGCCCGATCAGCGCCAGGGCCAGGCCCATGGCGAAGGCGGTCCAGATGGGGTGCGCGCGGATCCAGGCGCGCCACGACGCGGGCGCCATCGCCGCCGGCCCCTTGCCCAGCAGGCGCGCGAAGATGCCGCCCAGCGCGCCGTTGAGCGCGGCGCAGATCAGTACCCACCACAGCATGCCGTGGGCCAGCGGCGCGCCGGCAAAGGTGCCGAAATAGGGGTTGTTGCCTTGCACGGCGACCACCAGGAAGCCGGCGGCCAGCACGCCGATCAGCACCAGCCGCTGCCAGCGCAGCACGGTGCCGCGCCCCAATTCCTCGATGGCGAAGATGACGCCGGCCAGCGGCGCATTGAACGCCGCGGCCAGTCCCCCGGCCGCGCCTGCCGCCAGCAATTCGTTGGCATGGAAGCCGCGCAGCTGCAGGCCGCGGCGTTTCCAGAAGTCGCCCCAGGCCAGCATCACGGCTGCGCCGACCTGCACCGACGGCCCTTCGCGTCCGATCGAGGCGCCGGCCAGCATGCCGCAGAAAGCCAGCGGGATCTTCCACAGCACCTGCGCCAGCGACACCAGGCTGCGCTGGCTTGGCCCG
Source organism: Achromobacter sp. CSND-B12 (assembly GCF_052906545.1). Taxonomy (NCBI): domain Bacteria; kingdom Pseudomonadati; phylum Pseudomonadota; class Betaproteobacteria; order Burkholderiales; family Alcaligenaceae; genus Achromobacter; species Achromobacter sp. CSND-B12. Next base: position 592,776 of record NZ_JBREGJ010000001.1, read on the forward strand.
GGCGGCAGCGACAAGGCGCCGATGACCTGCGGAATGCCGCTGCCCGCGGCATTGGGCGCGAACCGCAGCGTGGCCCAGCGCAAGGCGGCCAGCGCGCAAGGCAGCACCAGCAAGGCCAGCCAGCCAGCACGGCCGACCCATTCGCGATTCCACTCCAACGCCATGTCGGCCAGATAGGCGAAGCCCAGCGACACCAGCGCCACCAATGCCGCGCCGCCAAGCAACAGGGCCATCGGCAGGCTCTTGCGCGACAGACGGTTGGTTTGGCGCAGCTTGCGGCGCAGGAGATGGCGCGAGCTGGTGGCGACGCGGCGCAAAGGTGTGGGCAGGGACATGAGCGAAGCCAGGCGGCAGGACAAGGCTGAACCGGAAGTGGCTACACCTTACCATCGCCGCCTGACGGCCAGCCCACAAACCGCGGCATCCGCGCTTCAGAACGACGACCAGTCGTCCTCGTCCGGGCTGTGCTTGAGCGCCGGGCGCGCCACCACCGGTTCTTGGCGCGGCGCCACCGGCGCCGGATGCGGCGTGGCGCGGCCGGCCTGGATCAGGCGGGCCTGCGGCTCCGCGCCCATCGTCACCACGCCGGCATCGATCTTGAAGCGGCGCACCTGTTGCGACAGCCGGCCCGCCTGATCCTGCATGCTGCCGGCCGCGGCGGCCGCCTGCTCCACCAGCGCGGCATTCTGCTGGGTCACGGTGTCCATCTGCGCCACGGCCTGGTTGACCTGGCCGATGCCCGTCGATTGCTCGGCCGAGGCGCTGGCGATTTCGTGCACCAGGATCGCCGCCTGGCGCACGCTGTCGACCACTTCGCGCATGGTGCTGCCGGCTTCGTCGGCCTGGCGCGTGCCGCCTTCGACGCGATGGACGGATTCGTCGATCAGGGCCTTGATTTCCTTGGCGGCCACGGCGGAACGCTGTGCCAGGGTGCGCACTTCGCCCGCCACCACGGCGAAACCGCGGCCCTGCTCGCCGGCGCGCGCGGCCTCGACCGCGGCGTTCAGCGCCAGGATGTTGGTCTGGAAAGCGATGCCGTCGATCACGCTGGTGATATCGGCGATGCGGCGCGAGCTTTCGGAGATGGCGCTCATGGTCTGCACCACCACGTCGACCACCTCGCCGCCACGGATCGCCACCGCGGAGGCCTGGGTGACCAGCTTCTCGGCTTCGCCGGCATTGCTGGCGTTCTGCTGCACGGTGCTGGTGAGTTGTTCCATGGAAGCCGCGGTCTGTTCCAGCGACGCGGCCTGTTCCTCGGTGCGCTGCGACAGGTCGGCGTTGCCCTGCGCGATCTGCGACGAGGCCGAGGCGATGCTTTCGCAGCCGTCGCGCACGTCGCGCACGATGCGCGACAGGCTCTCGTTCATGGCCTTGAGCGCGGCCATCAGGTCGCCGGTCTCGTCGCGCGAAGTGACCTGGATGTTGCTGCTGAGGTCACCGTTGGCGACGCGACGCGCGGCGTCCACCGCCAGCCCCAGGGGCCGCGTGATACCGCGCGTCACCAGCCAGCCGAGCAGCAGGCCGAGGGCCACGCCGGCCAGCGACAGCAGGATCATGATGAGACGGGTGCTGCGGTACAGATCGGTCACTTCCTGCACGGCGCGGTCGGCGGCCTCTTCCTTGGCCTGCGCCAACTCGCTCATCAGGCTTTCGGCCTTGCCCGACGACGCCGCCGCGCGCTTGGTGATGTTGGCAATGCCGGGATCGACCTGCGCCAGCGGCTGGGCCTGCGCGGCGTTGAAGAATTCGATGGCCTCGCGTTTCCAGACTTCCTCGGCTTCGGTGAACTGCGCCAGCAGCCGCTTGCCGTTGTCGCGGATGAAGGACTGCGCGGCCTTTGCCCGCAGACGTTCCAGGTTTTGGACATCGCGATCGAATTCGGCGAGCAGCGCCTGGCGTTCTTCCTGGGTCGTGGCCGCCAGGTAGCTCTTGCGGGCGCGGCCCGCGGCGATCAGGCTGATGTTGGCCTCCTTGATGTCGGACAGTCCGCGGAATTCGATCTGGGCGATCTGATCATTCATGTCGTTGATACGGGCCAGCCCCCACACCCCGAACGCGCCAATGATGCCGCCCAGCAACGCCACCAGCAGGAACGCCCCCGACAGGCGCACGCCGATGCGCGCGCCGATATGCAATCTCGAAAAAAACCGCAACATGCTTGCCTTCCCGTCAGACACCACGGTACCGGGCGGCCATGCCGCGGTCCTTGGCCCCATGGCTCAGCCGCAGACTGCCATCAACAATAGCGGCTGCCTTTCCCCGGGTTAGGCCGGAGGAACGGGAGATTCATTCTCATTTTCGACAAAATGGATTCGACAATATACAAAATTTGACCATGTAATACAGAATTACTACGGCGTTTCCACGGCCCGGAAAACAAAAAGGCCCCTCGCGATGCGAGGGGCCTCGGCCTTGGCGATGCGCGACGGGCGCGCAGCGGAATCAGGCGAAATTCTTGGCCGCGAAGTCCCAGTTCACCAGGGCCCAGAAGTTTTCCAGGTACTTGGGACGGGCATTGCGGTAGTCGATGTAGTACGCGTGTTCCCAGACATCACAGGTCAGCAGCGGCTTGTCGGCCGTGGTCAGCGGGGTGGCGGCGTTGCTGGTGTTGACGATGTCGACCGAGCCGTCGGCCTTCTTGACCAGCCAGGTCCAGCCCGAACCGAAGTTGCCGGCGGCCGACTTGTTGAAGGCTTCCTTGAAGGCGTCGAAGCTGCCCCACTTGGCGTTGATGGCGTCGGCCAGCTTGCCGGTCGGCGCGCCGCCGGCCTTGGGAGCCAGGCTGTTCCAGTAGAAGGTGTGGTTCCAGATCTGCGCGGCGTTGTTGAAGATGCCACCCGAGGACTTCTTGACGATGTCTTCCAGCGACAGGTTCTCGAACTCGGTGCCCGGGATCAGGTTGTTCAGGTTCGTGACGTAGGTCTGGTGGTGCTTGCCGTAGTGGAACTCCAGCGTCTCTTTCGAGATGTGCGGAGCCAGCGCGTCCAGTTCGTAAGGCAGGGGGGGAAGAGTATGTGCCATGTGTCGGTTCCTTCTGTTGAGTGCACGATCAAGCCGTTCAATTGTATCGGCAACTCTACGAGGATACCGCGTTAACCCCGCGGCGACGCGGGGTTAACAGGTATGTGTTTATGACCGTGCGCGTAAACGCTACTCTTTCTCATAGCGCAGTTCGCGCCCGCCCTGCGCGGCCACCAGCGCGCCATCGGCGCGCAATGCCAATGTCATATGCAACGGCGTGCGACTGGCGGATTCTGGCAATTCCAGATCGATGCGCAAGGCACGCGCCGTGATATCGGACTTGCTCACATCCACGCTGTGCCAGCGCGCGCCGGAGGGCAAGGGCACGAACACGGCCAGGGCCTTCAGGTCACCCGGCGCGATCGGCGCGCTGACGCCATCGGCCCCTTCCGACTGCTTGGGCGTGCCGGCGTAATCGGCGCTGGCCGAGGACATGGCCACGTCGACCTTCACGGGCCGCCCCTGGTAATACACGCGCACCGTCAATTGGTCGCCATCGGCCGCGCGCGCATCCGCGCCGACCTTGCCGATCGCCGAAAACGGCTGGATCGGCGGCGTGTCCAGGATCACCTGCCTGCCATCGCTGCGCCAGGTGCCGCTGGCCTGGATGTCCGTGGCGCCGTAGCTCATCAGGTAATCGAAGCTGCCGTCGGCCGACAGCAGCAGCTCGCTGCCCACTTCACGCACGCCGCGCAGATAGTAATGGCCGGGGATACGCGCGGCCGACTTGGCCGTCGCCTTGCCGGCGGCCCGCGCGCGCGGGCAGGTCTGTTCAAGCACGACGCCGGCCGCCTGCAACACGGCCGCGAAGTCCGGCGCCGCCTGGCATGCCAGCGTCTGATTGAAAGACTGCCCCGACGGCGCGGCCGCGCCGTCGAAGCGCGCCTGGTGCCGCGCCAGCAACGCCAGCATCCGTGGCTGGCCGCTGGCCAGCGCCAACCAGGCGGGGCTGCGTCCCTGCGCATCGGCCGCATCCGCGCTGGCGCCCGTGGCCAGCAGGGCTTCGGCCAGGTCGGCGCGGCCCAGCTCGATGGCCGCGCCCAGCGGCGTGGCGCCGCGCTCGCCTTGCGGCGCGTCCAGGTCCGCGCCCATTTCCTTCACGCGCCGCAATACGTCGACCACGGTGTCGCGTCGCGCGACCGCCAGTTGCCGGTCGCGCAGCAACGCCGACAGCAGGCGTTGCGGCAGCCCCCCCTTCCTGGCGCGCGCAATCTTCGCGCGCGCCGCGATAGCCGGCCGCCTGCAGTTGCGCGAAATAGCCCGGCCGGTCCAGCAGGACATATTCGCCGCCCGGCGGCAGGCACGCGGCCTCGGCGGATTGCCCGCTGCCTTGCGCCACGCGCGCCACCCGCGCCATGTCGCCGGAGAGCAGCGCCGCATTCAACAAGGCGTGGGGCGTCGGGGCGCGAGGCAGGCGCGGATCGTCCATCCTGGCGCCGGCGCGCAGCAGGCGCTCGAGCATCGCATCGTCGCCACCGGCAATGGCCCAGTACAAGGCGCTGCGACCGTCCGGCGCGATGCCCAGCGGGTCGGCGCCCCTGGCCAGCAGCAGGTCGACCATCGCGGCCTGGCCCGAAATCACCGCCGCCAGCAACGGCGGCACGCCCTTGCCGTCGAACGCATCGTTCGACGTGGCGGCGGCGGGCGCCGGATTGACGGGCACGCCGGCTTCGATCAGGTACGTGGCCATTGCCACATCGCGATTCTCCAGCGCCTGGCGTATGGCGTCCGCATCGAGCGTCTTCAGGTCCAGCCCGGCATCGGCCAGCAGCCGCAACATGGCGGCGCCCTGCCTGCCGGGCTGGCGCAGGGCCAGCGCCAGCGGCGAATGCGCGGAGTCGGCCAGCAGAGCCTGCAAGGCCTCGCGCGGCGTGGCCGCGAGCAGTTCGCGCAGCAGCGCCGCGTTGTCCGCCTCGATGGCGCGCTCGATGGCCGATTTGCGCTCATACCCTTGCCGCCACGCGGCCGGATTCGCGCCGCCGGCCAGCAGCGCGCGCGCCGCGTCGGTCTGGCCGGCGCGCACGGCGTCCGCCAGCGGCGTGTCGCCCTGCGCGTCGCCGGCGTCGCCGTCGACCGGCGCGCCCAATGCCAGCAGGCGTTGCAGCGTCGCCGTGTCGCCCTTGGCCGCGGCCAGGTTCATGATGGGCTGTTCCTCGGCCTGCATCCTGACGAAGACGGCGGGATCGGCGCCGTTGCGCGGGCCGCGCTGGTCGAACGGCATGCCCGAGCGCAACAGCGGCGCGGCGATGTCGCCATGGCCCGCCACGACCGCGGCCTGCGCGGCGTCCAGCCAAAGATCCAGGTCGCCGGTGGCGCCGTAGGCTTTGTCCGGGGTGGTGCGCGGGCCCATTTCGGCCAGCGCCGCGGTCGCGCCGGCGTTGCCTGTGTAGGCGGCCAGCGCCAGCGGGCTGGCGCCATCGTCGTAGGCCGGCCGGGTGCCGGTGGCGGCCAGGGCCCGCACCACCTCGGCGCCCTCGGTCAGTTCTACCAGCGGCCCCCACGCGAGATAATCCGCGGCCTTGCGCGGCTGGCCGTCCGCGTCCTTGAATGCGCGCCGCGTGGCGTCATCGGCCTGTTCGTCGATGGCGGCAAACGGCCGCGCCGCGCCGGCCTTGAGCAGCGCCAGCACCATGCGGGTGGTTTCCTGGCGATCGGGCAGCCTGGGCAGGTAGGTCATGCGCACCGCGAATTCGAAGTCGCGGTTGAGCAGGAATTCCAGCGGGGTCTTGTTCTCGTCGCCACGCTGGTCGGGCCGCGCGCCGGCGGCCAGCAGCATGTCCATCATCTCGGGCGAGCCATACAGCAGCGCCAGTTGCAGCGACGGGCGGCGCGATTCGTAGGTGATGTCGTCGAGCGCCGGCCTGGTGGCCAGCAGGGCCTGGAGCATGCGCGTGCGCGCTGGCAGCGCGTCGCGATAGGCCTGGCGCAAGCGCGCGGCCTCTTGCGCCGGCATGTCCCAATACACATGTTTGCCGCGCTTGCCCGCAGGCGTCAACAGCGCGTGCAGGAGCGGCACGCCGTCAAGGGCATAGTCGCCCGGCCGCTCCACCTTGCCCAACGCGGCGCTGAACGCGGCTTCGTCGCTGGCGGCCACCGCGCTGAACAGGGCGCGGGTGTCGGATGTTTCGGCCGCGCGGTAGTCGCGATAGGGCGAGGTGCAATCGCAATCGGCCTTGGACGCCGGCCCGGTGGCGGGCGCGGCGGGCGGCGGTGGCGGATCCAGCGGGATATCGGATGCCGAGGCGTCCGCGGCGCGCGTCGCGGCCTTTGCGGTCGCGGTTACGGCGCCTTCGGCCCGCGCCGGTTGCGCCGCCACGATGGAGATGGCGAGCAGAGCCGCCCACAGGACCGCTCGCCGAGCAACGGGGCGCGCCGCGCGCGCCGACTTGCGTGTGTTCAACCGCATTGTTCCACCTCGCCGGCCGGCCATTGCGCGGGCCGAGTTGACCTTGCACCGCCCTGCCGCCCCGGCGTCAGGGCTCCCGCGTTTCGCGGACCTCTTTGACCTCGACGCGGGCGCCGCCCTGCGCGAAGCTCAGGTCCAGGCCCTGTCCCGCCGCCAAACCGGCCGCATCGCGCACGATGCGGCCGTCGGCGTCGCGGGCGATGGCGTAGCCGCGCGCCAGCGTATTGCCGGGATCGAGCGCGCGCAGTTGCGCGCCGGCCGCGGCCAGCTGGTCACGCCGACGCGCCAGCAGGCGCGCGTGCGCCTGGCCCAATTGACGCGTCACGGCGGCCAACCGTTCGGCGCCGCGCCGGACGTCGGGCACGCGGTGAGCCAGGCGCTGCGCCAGCAGATTGACGCGGGCGCCGCGGCGGGCCTGCGGACCGGCCCAGGCCGAGGCCAGGCGGTAGCTCAGGCTGTTCAGGCGTTCGCGCTGGTGCTCCAGGCGCTGGGCCGGCGACACCAGTTGCGCGGCGGCGCGGTCCAGCCGCTGCGCCGCCCGCTCCAGTCGACGCTGTTGGCCGCGCGCCAGGGTCTCGGCCGCATACATGACGCGACCGAGCAGTTCCGAACGCGGCACGCAGGCCAGCTCGGCGGCCGCGGTCGGGGTCGGCGCGCGCACGTCGGCGACGAAGTCGGCGATGGTGAAGTCGGTTTCATGGCCGACGCCGCTGATGGTGGTGATGGCGCTGGCGTCGATCTCGCGCGCCAGGGCCTCGTCATTGAAGCTCCAGAGATCCTCGATGCTGCCGCCGCCGCGCACCAGCAGCAGCGTGTCGACCTCGCAACGGGCGTTCGCCAGGCGGATCTGCGCCGCCAGCCGGCCGGCGGCGTCGGCGCCCTGCACCGGCGCCGGATAGATGATGACGGGCACCTGCGGCGCGCGCCGGGCCAGCGCCGACAGCACGTCGCGCAGCGCGGCGGCGTGCAGCGAGGTGACCACGCCGATGGCGCGTGGCAGCGGCACCGGTTCGCGCTTGCGGGCGGGATCGAACAGGCCTTCCGCGTTGAGCTGCTCCTTCAGGCGCAGGAAGGCCTCGTAGAGGTTGCCGATACCGGCGCGGCGCATGGCGTCGACCTGCAGTTGGTAGTCGCCGCGCGGCTCGTACAGCGACACCCTGACCCTGATTTCAACCTGGTCGCCGGCGCGCGGCACGAAACCCACCGCGCTGGCGCGCCCCCGGAACATGACGGCCCGCACCGCGGCGCGGCTGTCCTTGAGCGTGAAGTACCAATGCCCGGAAGCCGCCTGCGTGAAGTTCGAAATCTCGCCGCGCACCCACAGCGCCGGGATGCTGCGCTCCAACAACTGCCCCACAGCTTGGTTCAGCTGGGCAACTGTCAGGATATCCCGCGTGAATACGTTGTTTGTGACTGCAAGTTCAATTGTCATAAGGCTTTCCGATGCGTACCTGTCCACAGGGCATACGTAGCGGGCCGCAATGATACCGCGTCCGGGCATTTTTGCCGCGGCTGGCCCGAAAGCCAGCAAATTCGACCTAAGGATATGATTTTTATGGAATTTTTACCCAACACAGGCTGCTCGAAATAAGCGCAAACAAGCGCAAGCCCTGTGCCCGCAAGCCTTCCGGCGAAGTTTTGCACAGAATTATCCACAAATTCTGTGGATAGCTTGGCGGCCGGCCGCCCTTGCCACATCCCCGCCGCGCCGTTACAGTTTCGGCTTGATCAGATGCCGACGCGCGGCCCCCTTTCGCGCCCTTCGGCCCTCCCCTGGAGTTGACCGTTTTGCTTTCCATCTTGCGCGAGGCCGGCTGGCCGATCTGGCCCTTGCTGGCGACTTCCGTGCTGGGCCTGGCGCTGATCTTCGAGCGCTTCCTGTCCCTGCGCCGCAGCCAGGTCATGCCACGCGGCCTGAACGAGCAGGTGGCCGAGATGCTGCGCAACCGCCAGGACAGCCCCGACGCCCTGAACCGCCTGGAACGCAATTCCCCGCTGGGCCGCGTGCTGGCCGAGGTCATGCGCCACCGCCACCTGCCGCGCGAGGAGCTGCGCAGCGTGGTCGAGGACACCGGCCGCGCCGTCGCCCATGACCTGAGCCGCTACATCCCGGCCATCGGCACCATCGCCGTGGTGGCGCCGCTGATGGGCCTGTTCGGCACCGTGGTCGGCATGATCGAGATATTCGGCTCGTACACGCCGGAAGGCGGCGATCCGGCGCAGCTGGCGCGCGGCATCTCCATCGCGTTGTACAACACCGGCTTCGGCATCCTCATCGCCATTCCCGCCATGATCGCCCACCGCTACCTGCGCGGCCGGGTCGAGGGCTACCTGAACACCATGGAAATCGCCGCGGCGCGCCTGGCGCGCGCCGTCTCGCCCGCCTCGCGCGAGGACCGCCCATGAATTTCCGTGGCGCCCGGGGCGACCGCGACGAGCTGGACATCAACCTGATCCCGCTCATCGACGTCCTGCTGGTCATTCTGATCTTCCTGGCGGCCACCACCTCGTTCGCCCGCTACACCCAGTTGAAGGTCACGCTGCCGCAGGCGTCGGCCGAGCAGGAAACCCCGCCGGCCCTGGAAGTGGCCATCAGCCAGGACGGGCGCTACGCCCTCAACGGCACCCTGATCGACGTGTCCACGCCGCCCGAGATCGCCGACCTGCTGCGCCAGGCCGCCGCCGGCAAGACCGAACCGCTGGTGATCATCAACGCCGATGCCCAGGCCACTCACCAGTCCGTGATCAACGTGATGGAAGCAGCCCGCCTGGCCGGCATCGGCCGCGTCAACTTCGCTGCCCAGACCGCCCGGTGAGCGCGCCGTCCCCCAAGGCCTCGCTGCTTGCGCGCCAATGGCAGCACGGCGGCTGGCTCTCCACCCTGCTGCGGCCGCTGGCCGCGCTGACCGCCCGCGTCGTGGCGCGCAAGCGCGCCGATTATCGCGACGGCCGCAAGCCGGCCTACCGCGCGCCCGTGCCGGTCGTGGTGATCGGCAACATCTACGTCGGCGGCACCGGCAAGACTCCGATGGTCATCGCCACCGTGGAGGGCCTGCGCGCCCGCGGCTACACGCCGGGCGTGGTCAGCCGCGGCTACGGCGTGAAGCTGGGGCCCCAGGCGCGGGTCGGCCAGGGCGAGCTGGACGCGGCCCGGTTCGGCGATGAACCCGCGCTGATCGCGCGCGTCACCGGCGCGCCCATCTCGGTACACCCGCGCCGCGCGCTGGCGGCGCAGGCGCTGCTGCAGGCGCATCCGCGGGTGGACGTGATCGTCTCCGACGATGGCCTGCAGCACCTGGCGTTGGCGCGGGATGTGGAAATCGTGGTGCAGGACCGGCGCGGCATCGGCAATGGCCGGCTGCTGCCCGCCGGTCCCCTGCGCGAACCGGCCTCCCGGCTGCGTGAAGTGGACGCGGTGATCACCAATATCGGCGTGCCCGACGGCCGCGCGGCGGCGTCGACCGGCATGGGGCCGCGCCAGGTCGACATGTGGCTGGAGCCTGGAGAGGCGCGCCAGATCGAGGGCGGCGCGCGCCGGCCGCTGGCCACCTTCGCCGGCCAGCCGGACGTGGCAGCGGCCGCCGGCATCGGCAATCCCGAACGCTTCTTCAGCACCCTGCGCTCGCAGGGCATCACACTGGCGGCGACGTTGCCGCTGCCCGACCACCACGACTACGCCAGTTCACCGTTCCAGGCGCTGGCCGCGCAGGCCATCCTGGTCACGTCCAAGGACGCGATCAAGTGCGCCGCGTTGCACGATGCGCGCCTGTGGGAAGTGCCGGTGCGGGCCGGTTTTTCCGACCCGCAACTGTTCGATTGGCTGGCGCAGGCGCTGCGCCAGCGCGCCCCGCGCCGCTCCTAGAAGAAGGCGGGCCGCGCTGCGGTCGGACGCTGCGCGTATTCCGCCAGGCCGCGCTTGCGGGCCGCCGCCGCGCGCAGCCGCAGCACCGCCAGGGGCACGTGCACGGCCACCAGCAGCAGTGCCAACGCCAGCCATAGCACGCGCGCCAGCGACGGCCACGGATCGTCCAGCGAACGCTGCGCATCGATGTCGACGACAGTGGCGCCGGACGCCTCGCGCCCGACCGCGGTGACCACGCCGCCTGCCTGGAACGGCCGGGCCCCATCGGCCGCCAGCATCGCGGTCTGATGGACCCACGACTGCAACAGATCAGGCATGTCGTCGCGCGGCGGCAATTGCGGCAGATCGGCGTAGCGGCCCGGCCACACTTGCAGGACCACACCGCCGCGCTGGCGCGCCATCAGGTCATTGCCCGCGCGCGCCAGGGCCTCGCGCACCTGCGGCTCCATGCTGCTCCTGGCCAGGCCGCGCAGCAGGTTGGCGGCGCGTGTGATGATGACGCCGTCATCGGCATTGCCCCGCTGCTTCAGGGCCCCGCCCTGTGCCAGCCGCAGCAGTGCCAGCCAGCTGTCCGGCTCGTCGCGCGCCAGCATCAGGCTGTCGACCGTCTCGGCCTTGAGGCGATCGCACTCGGCGATGGCCTGGCCGGTGGCGGCCTCGCAGGCCAGCTCGATCGTCAGCACCAGGTCGGTCACGCGGTTCACGGTCACCGCCGACACATTGCGGGCGTTGTAGGCGGCCAGCGGATTGCCGGCCATGCTGCCGTAGATCCGGTTGCGGACCAGCAGGTCCATCATCGGATTGGGCCGGGTCTTGAGGAAACCGCCGGAATACAGCGCCAGCGCGGCCGGCGCCACCCGCAGCTCGTCGGCCTGGATCGCATCGCCCTGCCAACGGATCCGCTCGCAGTCGAAGCGCACCTCGTCCTGACGGTACGCATCGGGCTGGAACTGGCAGCGGCCCATGCCCTTCAAGGCCACCACGTCTCCGGGCGCGGGCGGATCCTGGGCCAGCGCCGCGGCCGTGTCGTAGACCCGCGGCTGCGCGCCGCGCGCCCAGGCCGACGCCAGCGCGATGTCGCCGCGCAGATCGCCGCCGCCGATCAGGCCCAGCGCCGCGCCGGCAATCAGGCCGGCGAGCGCCAGCGTCACATGCCGGCCCCAGGCCACCCGCGGGAACAGGCGCTGCTCTTCATCGACGGAAAAGCGATTGCCCAGGCGCAGCACCGCATAGTCTTCCACCCGCAGGTCCACGTCGACGCGGCCGTCGTCCGGCAACTCCAGGTTGGCGCGCCAATGGTCGGGCAGCGACACCGGCACCTTGTCGCCCAGGAACAACCGGGTCGACACCGCCTGCGCGTTGGCCGGATTGGTCAGCACGATCGCGTTCAGTTCGCCGCGCACCCGGTTCACCTTCTGCGCCGCGCCCAGCGGGCGGCGGCGCCAGGTCAGCCAGACCGCCAGCAGCGCGGGCGCGGCGGCCGAGGCCAGCCACGCCATGCCGCCGCCCGCCGCGGCGACGCCCAGGCAGACGAACGCGGCCAGCCACAGCATGGCGGGCCAGAAAGCGATGCCGGCCGGACGGCGCCAGGCGATTTCGGCGGGCGTTTCCTCGCGCTGGCTCAGGATCTCGACCCGCATGGCCTCGGCGAACTCGCGCTCGGCCTGGGCGTCTGGCGCCTGGCCCGCGCCATCCGCGGTGACGTCCTCGGCATCGACCACGTTCTGCATCGCCCCCAGCTTGCCGCTGGACCATTGCTGGTTCTGCTTCTGCCGGCGCGCCTCGCGCTCGCGGCCGCCGGCCAGGTCGAATTCGCCGTTCAGCGCCACCACGATGGCGAATTTCTCCGTCATCACGACTTCGGCCTGGTTGTCCTCGCGCAGATAGTCGCGGGCGTCATAAGGCAGCACCACGTCGACGCCGCCCAGGGTGTCGTGCATGGTGGCCGCGCCGTGGCCCGATTCCAGCCCGTGGCGCACGAAGGCGCCGCGCAGCGGGAACACGCCGTCATTCAGCAACGCGACACTTTGGGTGGGCTTGGCGGGCCGCACCAGGAACGGCTGCACCAGCGCCTGCTCCTGCGCGCTCAGCCGCCGCAGCGGCTGGCCTTCCTGCTTGAGTTCGCGCAGCGCGCCCTTGTTGCCGCTGCGGCGCGCCATGTAGGTGATGGCGCTGATGACCGACCAGACCAGGATGATGAGCATCAGGCCGATGCGTATGGTGTTGGAATCCATTGTCCTGTTTTTCCTCTTTCCTCACGTCGCGGCGGATCATAGGCCACTATCCGTCCCGAAATTTCCTTCGGCCGCGTCAAAATATGACAATAATTAACAGAACAAGTAATCCGGCGGCCTGGCGTCCGCCCTTTCCGGCGTGTCGGGCGGCTGCCCGCGGGCTGCCCGCGCCCAAACTGTTTTAGAATCGCGCTCATGGAATCCCGCCTTCTCGACATCCTCGTCTGCCCCCTGTGCAAGGGCCGCCTCGAACACGACCGGACCCAGGCCGAACTGGTCTGCCGCGCCGACCGCCTGGCGTTCCCGCTGCGCGACGGCATTCCCGTCATGCTTGAATCCGAGGCGCGCTCGCTGGACGACGCCCCCGCTTCTTCCTGACCCGTCCCCATCGTGAGCTTCATCGCCCTGATTCCGGCGCGGGCCGCCTCGACCCGCCTGCCCGACAAGCCGCTGGCCGACATCGCCGGCAAGCCGATGGTGGTGCGCACCGCCGAACGCGCCGCGCAGTCCGGCGCCGCGCAGGTCTATGTCGCGACCGACGACGCGCGCGTGCAGCAGGCCGCCCAAGCCCACGGCGTGCGGGCGCTGATGACGCGCGGCGACCATCTCACCGGCACCGACCGGCTGGCCGAGGCGGTCGAACAACTCGGCCTGCCCGACGACGCCATCGTGGTCAACGTGCAGGGTGACGAGCCGCTGATCGAACCCGAACTCATCGACGCCGTGGCCGCGCGCCTGGCCGACAGCCCGCAGGCGGACATCGCCACCTGCGCCTGTCCGCTGGCGGACGTCCAGGCGCTGTTCAATCCCAACGTGGTCAAGCTGGTCTGCGCCACCGACGGCCGCGCGCTGTATTTCTCGCGCGCGCCGATCCCGTGGGCGCGAGATGCGCTGGCCGGCGGCGAGCGCGTGCTGGCCGAGGGGCTGCCGGCCTGGCACCACATCGGCCTGTACGCCTACCGCGTGTCATTCCTGCGCCGCTTCCCCACCCTGCCGCAAGGCGCGCTGGAACGGTTCGAATCGCTGGAACAGTTGCGTGCCATGGAGCACGGCCACGTCATCGTCGTCCACCAGGCGTCGCATCCTCCCGCCGCTGGCGTAGATACCCCGGCCGACCTGGAACGCGTTCGCTTGATCTACAGCAATCGTATATAAGGGTTATTTCGCATGGCGCGGCCCCGCAGAGGCTGTTGCATTGCGGCATAATCGCTCGGATCACAAAAAATAAACCCCATTCAGGAGCACTCATGCGTCTCATCTTGCTCGGACCTCCCGGCGCCGGCAAAGGCACTCAGGCCGCGTTTCTCACCCAGCATTTCGGCATTCCGCAGATCTCCACCGGCGACATGCTGCGCGCGGCGGTCAAGGCCGGCACGCCCCTGGGCATCGAAGCCAAGAAGGTCATGGACGCCGGCGGCCTGGTCTCGGATGAGATCATCATCGGCCTGGTCCAGGATCGCCTGAAGCAGCCCGACTGCGCCAACGGCTACCTGTTCGACGGCTTCCCCCGCACCATCCCGCAGGCCGACGCGCTCAAGAGCGCCGGCGTCAAGCTGGACTACGTGGTCGAGATCGAAGTCCCCGAAGAAGACATCATCGAACGCATGAGCGGGCGCCGCGTGCACCAGCCCAGCGGCCGCAGCTACCACGTGCGCTTCAACCCGCCCAAGGTCGAAGGCAAGGACGACGTCACTGGCGAAGACCTGATCCAGCGCGACGACGATCGCGAGGAAACGGTGCGCAACCGCCTGAACGTGTATCGCCAGCAGACCCGTCCGCTGGTCGACTACTACTCGTCGTGGGCGCAGCAGAGCCCCGCCGACGCGCCGAAATATCGCAAGATCTCCGGCGTCGGCGCGGTCGAGGAAATCAAGTCGCGCCTGTTCGAAGCCGTCAAGAGCTGATCGGCGCTTCGCAGGCCCCAGGCCTTCGGCGCCGGCCGGACGCAACGCGTTCCGGCCCCGGCCCGAAGGCCTTGTCGCATCCGGCGCCCGGCGCGCCGTTTTCATCCCTTGAATTGATCTGGTGGTAGAGACATGGAAATCGCGAACAAGGTATTCATCGTTACCGGCGGCGCATCCGGCCTGGGCGCCGGCACCGTGCGCATGCTGGTGGCCAGCGGCGCCAAGGTGGTCATCGCCGACCTGCAGGACGGTCCCGGCGAGGAACTGGCCAAGGAACTCGGCCAGCGCTACGTGCACTGCGACGTGACGCAAGAGGCCGACGGCCAGCGCGCCGTTGCCGCCGCCAAGGAACTCGGCCCCCTGTTCGGTCTGGTCAACTGCGCCGGCGTGGCCCCCGCCGCCAAGATCGTCGGCAAGAACGGCGCGCATCCGCTGGATCTGTTCCAGAAGGTCGTTTCGATCAACCTGATCGGCAGCTTCAACATGATGCGCCTGGCCGCCGAGGCCATGAGCGGCAACACGCCCGAGCCCACCGGCGAACGCGGCGTGATGATCAACACGGCGTCGGTCGCCGCGTTCGACGGCCAGATCGGCCAGGCGGCCTACGCCGCATCGAAGGCGGGCGTGGCTGGCATGACGCTGCCGATCGCCCGCGACCTGGCCAAGACCGGCATCCGCTGCATGACCATCGCCCCCGGCATCTTCGGCACCCCGATGATCTTCGGCATGCCGCAGGAAGTGCAGGATTCGCTGGCCGCCAGCATCCCCTTCCCCGCCCGCCTGGGCCGCCCGGAGGACTACGCCAAGCTGGTGCACGCCATCATCACCAATGACATGCTGAACGGCGAGACGATCCGCCTGGATGGCGCCATCCGGATGCCCCCGAAGTAATCGCCCGACGCCCCCTCCCCGGAGGGGGCGATGCTTTGGGCGCCGGCGAGCCGGCGCCGCTTCCTTGCAATACCCCGGGCAGGCCCGCCCGTTTTCTTTCGCCGTCACCCCAATGAGCCTGTTCCGTTCCGCGGCCACCGTCAGCAGCTTCACCCTGCTGTCCCGTATTTCCGGGCTGGTCCGCGACATCCTGGTGGCGCGCGCCTTTGGCGCCGGCCCCATCACCGATGCCTTCTGGGTCGCCTTCCGCATTCCCAACCTGTTGCGCCGGCTGTTCGCCGAAGGCGCCTTCGCCCAGGCCTTCGTGCCGATCCTGGGGCATGCCCGCAACAACCGTTCCGAGAGCGAGGTCCGCGCCCTGCTCGACCGCGTGGCCCTGCTGCTGACCGCGGCCCTGATGGCGATCACGCTGATCGGCATCGTGGCCGCGCCGTGGGTGGTGTCGGCCATGGCCAGCGGCCTGCGTGGCGCGGCCCGCGATACCGAATTCGGCGCCGCCGTCTGGATGACGCGGGTGATGTTCCCCTACATCTTCTGCATGTCGCTGATCGCGTTCGCCTCGGGCGTGCTCAACACCTGGCGGCGCTTCGCGGTGCCGGCGTTCACGCCCGTCCTGCTGAACCTGTCCATGATCGGCGCCTGCCTCTGGCTGGCGCCACGCATGGACGTGCCGGTCTACGCCCTGGCGATCGGGGTGATGATAGGCGGCGTGGCGCAACTGGCCGTGCAGTGGGTGGCGCTGGCGCGGCTGGGCCTGACGCCGCGTTTCTCGCTGCGCTTTCGCCAGGCCTGGGCCGACCCGACGGTGCAGCGCATCCTCAAGCAGATGGCGCCGGCCACGCTCGGCGTATCGGTGGCGCAGATCTCGCTGCTGATCAATACCAACATCGCCACCTGGCTCACGCCCGGCAGCGTCACCTGGCTGTCGTTCGCCGACCGCCTGATGGAATTCCCGACCGCGCTGCTGGGCGTGGCGCTGGGCACCGTGCTGCTGCCCAGCCTGTCGGCGGCCCACGCCCGCGACGACCATGGCGGCTACAGCGCCCTGCTGGATTGGGGCCTGCGGCTGGTGCTGCTGCTGGGCCTGCCGGCGGCGGTGGGCATGGCGCTGCTGTCGGACGGCCTGGTGGCCACGCTGTTCCACTACGGCGCGTTTTCGGCGCAGGACGTGCTGCAGACCCGGCTGGCCGTGATTTCCTATTCGGCCGGCCTGATCGGGCTGCTGGCGGTGAAGATCCTGGCGCCCGGCTTCTACGCCAAGCAGGACATCCGCACGCCCGTGAAGATCGCCATCGGCGTGCTGGTCCTGACCCAGTTGATGAACCTGGCGTTGGTGCCGCTGCTGGCCCACGCCGGCCTGGCGCTCGCCATCGGCCTGGGCGCCTGCTTGAACGCGCTGGCGCTGCTGATCGGGCTGCGGCGCCGTGGCGTCTACCAGCCCGGCACGGGCTGGGGCCGTTTCGCCCTGCGGCTGATTCCGGCCCTGGCGGCGCTGGCGGCCCTGCTGGTCTACGCCGACGGCCGTATTGACTGGATCGGCCTGCAGGCCCATACCGGATACCGCGCGCTCTGGCTGGGCGGCGTGCTGGCGGCCAGCGGCGCGGTCTACTTCGGCATGTTGTTACTGTTTGGGTTCCGTCCCCGAGATTTCGGACGCCGGGCGGCGGGCTGATTTCGGGCATTCTCGCCACAACCTCCGCAAAAAGCCGGCTACCCGCCGGCTTTTTTTGCATTTGATCCGTCAAGAATTGACAAGGAGGCGGTAATCTTTGGTAAAAAACCTTTATTATTTACAAATTGCCATCGAAAGGATTCCCGCCTGACGCTTTCGCAGGCGGCGTGATGAAGTGAAGTACGCCCAAGGACACCCCATGGCGGACCAAGTAATCAATTGGTTGCTGCTGCTGCGCTCCGGTAAAGCGACAGCGCAGGACTACAACGATTTCCTGGCGTGGCGAGCAGCAGATCCTCTTCATGAGAATGCCTGGCAGCAATTGACCGGCACTCTGACGGGATCGAATTTCGGCCGATTGGGCGACGCCTATCCGGCCGGCTATGCCACGGCGGCCCCGCCACCGTTGATTCCCTCTGCGCCGGCCCCCGCAGCCGTCGGCGTGCCGCCGCGCCGACGCTTCCTGGCCGGCTCGGTGGCGCTCGCCAGCGCGGGCGCCTGCGCCGCCTACGTGGGCAACGCCTTCTACCCCCTGAGCAATGTCGCGGCCGATGCCGCCACGGCCACCGGCGAGCGCCGCCGCTACATTTTGTCCGACGGCAGCCAGCTGCTGCTGGACGCGCGCAGCCGCGTCAACCTCGATTTCACCCCGGCCTACCGCCAGGTGCGCCTGCTGGATGGCGCCGTCACCGTGTCGGTGGCGCCCGATGCGCGCCGTCCCTTCCTGGTGCAGACCGCCGAGGGCACCGTGCGCGCCCTGGGCACCCGCTACATGGTGCGCCAGCAGGCCCAGCGCACGGTGGTGGTGGTGCATGAACACGAAGTCGTGGTGGAAACCATGGCCGGCGCCCACGGCATCGTCCGCGCCGGCACCGGCGCGCGCTTCGACGTCTCGCGCATCGACACGCCACGCGCCGAACTGGTGGCCGAAGCCGCCTGGGAAGCCGGCTGGGTCGACGCCCGCGGCCGCCCGCTGGCCGAAGTCATCGCCGCCCTGCGCCCTTACCGCAGCGGCACGCTGCGCGTCTCCATGGCCGCCGGCGGCCTGCCGGTATCCGGCCACTTCCCGCTGGACGACACCGACGCGGCGCTGGATGCGCTGCAGGACCAGATGCCCATCCACGTGCGGCGCTATACGCCCTGGTTCGTCTCGATCAACGTCGCGGCCTGACCACGGCCACCGACACCGCGCTGTAACGAAAAGCCGCTTCGTTGTATACTCGGTACCGTATTTTTATCCAGTAGGCGCGGCAGGACCGCCGTCAGGCGTCGATGCCCGGGATTTATCCGATGGTTCCATTCCAGGGATTTTTCCCGCGGAGGTTTTCCACGGATACTCCATGGGCAGTTCCATGGATCGATCCCATTGACGCCCATCAGGTCTCAGCCCGGGTACATCACCCGGGTTCTGCAGCCCGAGGGGTTTTCCTCGCAGCGCCCCCCGCCCGGTTGACGGGCGCTCCATCGGCAGACACGGCATTTAAAGCTTGCAATCCCTCGGGGACTTGCTAAAATGTTCGACTTTGCCGAATTCAACTTACATAGCAACATGGCCAATACCGCCCAAGCCCGCAAGCGCGCTCGCCAATCCGTTGAGCGCAACAAGCACAATTCCAGCCTGCGCTCGATGCTGCGCACCGCCATCAAGCGCGTTCGCCAATCCATCGCCGCTGGCGACAAGGCTGCGGCTGGCGAAGTGTTCCAAAAGGCCAGCAGCGTGATCGATCGCGTGGCCGACAAGAACATCATTCACAAGAACAAGGCCGCTCGCCACAAGAGCCGCCTGGCCGCCGCCATCAAGGCGCTGGCCTAAGCCATTCTGCCGCCCCGCCATGCGGGGCGTCATGAATACGGCAAATGAAGAAGGATGCCCGCGGGCATCCTTTTTTGTTGCCTGTTCCTGTTGCCAGTGGCTCGTTGCGCTATTGCCGGCTGCTGCCACCTGCCCATTCCCACCTATTGCCGACTGCCGTTCACGGCCCCCAGCCGCATGGCCCGATGGCGGCAGCGCCCGTCAGTCCTGCCGGGCCGCGAGGCGGGCGCGGATCTGCTCGGCCTCGTCGCGCAGGGTGGCGGTGAAGGCATCCACCAGCGGGTTCTTGGGCCGGTGCTCCGGAAACACCAGGTTGACCCGGAACGGGAACGATCGCCGCAATGGCCGGATATGCAGGCCGCGGCCGATGAAATCCAGCGCCGTCAATGGATTGACGATGGCCAGGCCCAGCCCCTGGCGCACGAAGGCGCATACCGAGACCGCCGTCGGCGTCTCGATGATCGCGCGCCGCAGCACGCCTTCGGCCGCGAAGGCCTCGTCGATCTGAATGCGGTAGGGGTCACTTGACGACAGGCTGACGAACGGTTCGCCGGCGAAATCGGCCAGTTCCAGCGCCGGCCGCGCCAACAAGCGATGGCCATCGGGCAGCACGCAGACCTCGTCCACCTCCAGCAATAACGCCAGCCGGGTGCCGGCCGGCTCCAACTCGTGCTCGGTCAGGCCCAGGTCGTAGCGCTGGGCCGTGAGCCATTCCTCCAGGAACGGCGATTCCTGCGCCTCCAGCGCCAGGCTCACGCCCGGATGGGCCTGGCTGAAGCGCCGGAAGGCCCCCGGCAGCAGCGAATGCGAAAACGCCGGCAACGCGATTACCGCCAGTTGCCCGTCCTGGAAGGCGCGCAGGCGCGCCGCGGTGGATGCCACCCGCTCCAGCCCGGCGTATGACTGCCGCACCTCGTCGTACAGCGCCAGCGCGGGCATGGTGGGCCGCAGGCGGCCGCGCACCCGCTCGAACAGGGCGAAGCCGATGGTCTGCTCCATGCGCGCCAGTTCGCGGCTGACGGTGGGCTGCGAGGTGAACAACAGGTCGGCGGCCTTGGTCACGCTGCCGGCGATCATGAGGGCGCGGAAGACTTCGACGTGACGATGGGTCAGCATGCCCTATCCATATCAGGAATGAATCGATGTGGAAAATATAAGCATTTTACTGGATGACCTGGCTGGGGCATGATGCCGGCCTGATTTCCCTTTCCCCCCGCTACAAGGTTCACCCGCGATGGCTTTCGATCCGCGCCAGCTCACTCAACTCGCCGCCGAGCACGGCACCCCGCTGTGGGTCTACGATGCCGCCGTCATCCGCGAGCGCATCGCCCAGCTGCGCCGCTTCGACGTCATCCGCTACGCGCAGAAGGCCTGCTCCAACCTGCACATCCTGCGCCTGATGCGCGCCGAGGGCGTGATGGTGGACGCGGTGTCGCTGGGCGAGATCGAGCGCAGCCTGGCCGCCGGCTTCGAGCCCGCGGGCGAGCCGGCCGGCGTGGTGTTCACGGCCGACCTGATTGACCACGCCACCCTGGCCACCGTCGTCAAGCACGGCATCACCGTCAACGCCGGCTCGCTCGACATGCTCGAACGCGTCGGCCAGAACGCGCCGGGGCACCGCGTGTGGCTGCGCATCAACCCGGGCTTCGGCCACGGCCACAGCAACAAGACCAACACCGGCGGCCCGCAGAGCAAGCACGGCATCTGGATCGACGACGTCGCCGCTGCCGTCGCCATCGTGCGCCGCTACGGCCTGAAGCTGGTCGGCATCCACATGCATATCGGCTCGGGCGTGGACTACGGCCACCTGTCCAGCGTGTGCGACGCGATGGTCGACGTGGTCGCTTCGTTGGACCACGACATCGAGGCCATCTCGGCCGGCGGCGGCCTGTCGATTCCGTATCGCGAAGGCGAGCCGCGCATCGACTGCGACCACTACTTCGAGCAATGGGACGCGGCCCGCAAGCGCATCGAACAGCGCCTGGGCCACGCGGTGCGCCTGGAGATCGAACCGGGCCGCTTCCTGGTGGCCGAGGCCGGCGCGCTGGTGGCCGAAGTGCATGCGATCAACCGCCGCCCCGAGCGCGACTTCGCGCTGGTGGACGCCGGCTTCAACGACCTGATGCGCCCGGCCATGTACGGCAGCTACCACCGCATCTCGGTGCACGCGCCGGACGGCGCCACGCCGCCCACGGCCGAGACCCGCATCGCCGTGGCCGGCCCGCTGTGCGAATCGGGCGACGTGTTCACGCAGGACGCGGGCGGCGTGGTGTCGGACCAGTCGCTGCCGCGGCCGCGCATCGGTGATTTCCTGGTGTTCCACAACGCCGGCGCCTACGGCGCGTCGATGTCCTCGAACTACAACACCCGGCCGCTGGCGGCCGAAGTGCTGCTGGACCGCAACGAGGCGCGCCTGATCCGCCGCCGCCAGACGGTCGCCGACCTGCTGGCGCTGGAGCAATAAGGCAAGGCGCGGCCGTGGCGAACGCGACGGCCGCACGATCAGGCAGGATCAGGTGGGAAAGGCTTCGCGCAAGGCGAAGGTGGCCTGCTTGAACACGCCCAGATCGGTGCCGACCGCGACGAAGTGCATGCCCATGTCCAGGTAGCGGCGCGCATCGGCCTGCACCGGCGCAAGGATGCCCACCGCCTTGCCCTGCGCGGTGACGCGCTGGTACAGGTGGCGAATCGCTTCCTGCACTTCCGGGTGGCCCGGATTGCCCAGGTGGCCCAGGGCCGCGGCCAGGTCCGACGGGCCGATGAAGACCCCATCCACGCCCTCGACCGCGGCGATTTCGTCGACCGCCTCGATGCCCGGACGGCTCTCGATCTGCAGCAGCACGCAGATGTTGTCGTTGATGGTCTTGAGGTAATCCGGCACGGTGCCGTAGCGGTTGCTGCGCTGCATGCCGGCCACGCCGCGGATGCCCTGCGGCGGATAGCGGGTCGCGGCCACCGCGCGGCGCGCGTCGTCCTCGGATTCGATGAAGGGGATCAGCAGGTTGTAGAAGCCGATGTCGAGCAGGCGCTTGATCTCGACCGGATCATTCCAGGTCGGCCGGCCGATGGCGGCGCTGGCGCTGCCCTGCAGGGCCTGCAACTGCTGCAGGAACATCGGCACGGTGTTGGGTGAATGCTCGCCATCCAGCAGCAGCCAGTCGAAGTCGGCCAGGCCCGCCAGCTCGGCGGTGACGTGGCTGGACATGCACATCCAGAAACCGATCAGGCGTTCGCGCGCCAGGATGCGTTGGCGAAAGCGGTTGGGCAAGGGTGAAGTCATCGCTGCGTGTTTCCCATCGAATGAACCCCGGGCGCTCGGCGCGCGGGGTGTGTTGATACCGATTCCTCAGTCCATGCGGGCGCCGGAGGCCTTGGCCGCCGCGCCCCACTTGGTGATTTCGGATTGGACGAAGGCCGAGAACGCCTTGGGGTCGTCGCCCACCACCACGAAGCCTACGCTTTCCAGCTTCTGCCGGATATCCGGTGAAGCCAGGGCCTTGACGGTGGCCTGGTTCAGGCGCTGGATGATGGCCGTCGGCGTCTTGGCGGGCGCGGACAGGCCGAACCACGATTCGGCGGCAAAGCCCGGATAGCCCGATTCCGCCACCGTGGGCGTGTCCGGATAGGCCGGGTTGCGCTGGGCGCTGGCCACCGCCAGGGCGCGCAGCTTGCCCGACTTGACCTGCGGCAGCAGCGAGTCCTGGTTCAGGAACATCACCGACACGCGCCCGCCGATCATGTCGGTGATGGCGGCGGCGCCGCCCTTGTAGGGCACGTGCACCAGGTCGAGCTTGGCGGCCTGCTTGAGCATTTCCATGGCCAGGTGGCCGGACGACCCGTTGCCCGAGCTGGCGTGGGTGTACTTGCCGGGACTGGCGCGCACCAGCTTGATGAAGTCGGCGAAGTTGGTGGCCGGGAAATCCATGTTGGCCACCAGCACGTTGGGCCCGGTGGCCAGCAGCGAGATATGGGCGAAGTCGCTGTCGCGGTACGGCATGCTCTGGTAGAGCGAATAGCTGATGGCGTTCGAGCCCACGCCCGACAGCAGCAGCGTGTAGCCGTCGGGCTCGGCCTTGGCGACCACGTCGGAACCGATGTTGCCGTTGGCGCCGCCCTTGTTCTCGACCACCACGCTCTGGCCCAGTTCCCTGGACAGTTCGGCGGCCAGCAGGCGCCCGACCGCGTCGGTGCTGCCGCCCGCGGGGAACGGCACGATCAGCTTGACCGGCCGCGTCGGCCAGTCCTGCGCCAGCAGCAGGCCCGGCGCCAGCGCGGCGGCCGCGCCCAATGCGATGGCGGCCAGTCCCAGCCGGCGGCGCGCCGGCGATGTCTTGTGTTGCATGGTTGTCTCCTTGTCGTGTTTTTCTAATGCTTGCCGCCCGGTGGGCCGGGTCGGTGGATCACCGCGCGGTCGTTGCCGCGCGGCGGGGAAAACGTCATGCGACCGGACGGCGCATTCAGTCCAGCAGATAAGGCACCGAAGCGCGCTGGCAGATCTCGCGCAGGCGCACGGCCAGCGCGGGCGGGATCGGGATGCCGTCGATCCGGCGGCGCGCGCGCTCGGCGGCCTCGGGCTCGCCGGCCACCAGCACCGGCTCGTCGGGCCGCGCCGGCGGGGTGTCGTGCAGCGTGTCGATCAGGTCGTCCATGTCCGATTCAAATGAGCCGCTGGCGCGGAACGCGTCGGGATTGAGCGCCAGGAAGAAATGGCCGACGTCGTCCGGCTCGCCCGGCCGCCGGGTGACGTTGCGGCGCGCCGCCAGCGCGCTGCCGCTGAGCGTGCCGCCCAGGATCTGCGCCATCATCGCCAGGCCGTAGCCCTTGTGGCTGCTCATGGCCGGCGTGCCGCCCAGCGGCGTCAGCCCGCCTTCGGGATGCTTGAAGATGAACTGCATGGCGGTATCGGCCGCGGTGACCGGCTCGCCCCGCCCGTCCACCGCCCAGCCCGGCGGCAGCGGCTTGCCGAGGAAGTCGTACACCTTGACCTTGTTGGCCGCCACGGTGGTGGTGGCCATGTCGAGCACGAACGGCTCGTTGTGCGCGGCCGGCGCGCCGAAAGCGATGGGATTGGTGCCCAGCATCGGCATGGCGCCGCGCGTGGGCACCATGATGACGCCGTTGGCGCTGCTGGTGACCAGCCCGACCACGCCGCGTTCGACCGCGATGCGCGCATAGACGCCGGCCGCGCCGAAGTGGTGGGAATTGCACACCGACACCGCGCCCACGCCGTGTTCCAGCGCCTTGTCGACGGCCAGGTTCATGGCCTGCGCCGACACCGGGTAGCCCAGGCCGCCCATGCCGTCCAGCAATGCGCTGGCGCCGCCGTCGCGCACCAGGCGCGGCCGCGCGTCGAGCCTGAGCGTGCCCGCGCGCAGCTTTTCCTCGTATGAAGGCAGCATCGAGATGCCGTGCGAATCGATGCCCAGCAGATCCGTCTCGGCCATCAGGCCGGCGGTGATGGCGGCCAGGTCGGGCGCCATGCCCCAGGCCTGCAACACGATCAGAATCTGTTCTCGCACCTGCCCCGCCGATGCCGCTATCCCTGCCGTACCATTGCCTTGCACTCGATGTCTCCTGCTGTGTCGTCGCGGTGAAGTCCGTGGGGCGGCGCGCGGGCCGGTCAATCGCGTTCGCGGTCGACCAGCCGGTGGCGGGCCTGGCCCAGGTGGAATTGCATGGCGACCCGGGCGCGCTCGCCGTCCTGGGCGCGGATCGCGTCCAGGATGGTGGCGTGCTCGTCCAGGACGCGCTGGGCGCGCTGGCGCGACCCGGTGCGGGTCAGGTTGAGCGTCAGGCGCATGAAGCCGTTGATGGACTCGTGGATGCTTTCCAGCACCCCGAGATAGAAGTCGTTGCCGGTGGCCTCGGTGATGCTGGCGTGGAACGCCAGGTCGGCCTCGGCCGACATCTGGCCGCGCGCCAGGCTGTCGGCGAAGGCGGCATGCGCGGCCTCGATCTTGTGCAACTGCTCGTCGGTGCGGCGCAGCGCCGCCAGCCGCGCGGCATCGCCTTCGAGCGCCACGCGCAGTTCCTGTGCGCGCAGGTAGGCGCCGACGTTGCCCACGTCGCTGAAGGCGGTCAGGCGCGGCGCCGGCTGGTGGCTGACGAAGGTGCCCAGGCCCTGGTGCGCGGTGATGAGGCCGTCGGCGCGCAGGCGCAGCAGCGCTTCGCGCACCACCGGCCGCGATACGCCGAAGCGTTCGCAGATCTCGTTCTCGGAAGGCAGCTTGTCGCCGACGTTCAGATTGCCGGCGACGATCTGCTCGAAGATCTGCCCGTACAACTGGTCGGCCAGCCGGACGCGGTGGCCGCGTTCCAGCACCAGCACGCCCATGGCGTCCGGCTCGGCGGACGCGGGCGGCGCGGATGGGGGCGATGCTTTGGGTCGGGCCACGAAATCTCCTGGGGCGTATCGGCAGCGCTCATCGTACCGTCAATGCCGCGCGCGCGGCCATCAGGCCGCCACGGCGTCGCGGTCCCAGGCGGCCAGCGCGCGCGCCACCGGCGCCACCCGTTCGCGCTCGGCGCTGGAGATGCCGGTCAGCAGCGGCAGCATCGGCCCCATGTCGGCCACGCCGGACAGGGTCACGGCGTCGTGCAGCACGCGGATCGGGCTGATCGCATCGCGGCAGTCCTCCAGGCCCAGGTAGCTGGCGCGCACCGTTTCGGCTTCGTCATAGCGGCCTTCCTTGAGCAGCTGAAGCAGGCGCATCGAACCACGCGGCGCAACGCAGACCGAGCCCGAGGTGAAGCTCTTCAGCCCGAAGTCGCGGTAGTGGACGATGGCCGGACGTTCGCCAATGCCGCTGACCACGCGGTTGCTGTCCACGCTTTGCAGCAACGCCGACAGGTAGGCG
Source organism: Achromobacter sp. CSND-B12 (assembly GCF_052906545.1). Lineage (NCBI taxonomy): Bacteria > Pseudomonadati > Pseudomonadota > Betaproteobacteria > Burkholderiales > Alcaligenaceae > Achromobacter > Achromobacter sp. CSND-B12. The sequence goes on from NZ_JBREGJ010000001.1 coordinate 618,439, forward strand.
TCGCGCGCCGGATTCTCGCGCACCACGGCGTACTTGAACGCGACGATGCGGCCTTCCTCGACCAGGCGCGCCGCCGTTGCCGGCGCCAGGTAATCGGCCGACTTGATGTAGACCACGGCGGGCTTGCCCAGCGCATCGGTGAAGCGGCGCACGCCATCGGCCAGGCCGGCATCGGTGTAGGGAAACGACATGGGCAGCAGCATGGCCGTCGGAAAGGCGCGGCTGCGCAGGGTTGCCGCCTGATCCATCATCTTGCCGAAATCCGGACCGACCGACGGCAGGATCCAGGTGTCCGGCCCGGCCAGCGACGCCAGCAGGTCGACGATGCGCGCGTACTCGCCCACGCCGACGTTGTAGAAGTTGGCATTGCCGCCGTACATCACGTTGCGCACCCCGCCCGCCTCCAGGTGCCGCAGCAGGGCCTGGTTGGCGGCTTCGTTCAGGGACAGGTCCGCATGGCGCGCCAGCGGCGGCACCGCGATGACGGAACGCTGCAGGTCCTGGACGGTGACCGGGGAGGTTTTCATGGCGGGTCTCCTGGTGGATTCCGCGGCGGAATCCAGTTGTTAGATGAGTGGCTTCCAAAAAGTATACTTGGTTGACAAGTAGACCCTCAATACCTATATTCGTTTTACAAGTCATCGGCATCACGACGGCAGGGCGCGACAGACGCCGGCAGCACTCAAGCGGGCTCCGGCCCGGCAGGAACACCCCACAAACGATGCGCGGCCACGCGCACACGAGGAGACGATTTCCATGCTTGCAGCCCCTTTGCGCGGCCGCCTGGCCCTTGCCGCCTGCCTGGCCGCCGCAGCCCTGCTGCCGTGCGCGGCAGGCGCCAGCGCCGATTACCCGGCGCGCGACGTCAGGATCGTCGTGCCCTTCCCGGCCGGCGGCACCGCCGACATTGCCGCGCGCGTGGTGGCCGCCGAACTGGGCAAGGCCTGGGGCAAGGCGGTGGTGGTGGACAACAAGGCGGGCGCGGGCGGCAACGTCGGCACCGCCGAAGCCGCTCGCGCCACGCCCGACGGCTACACCCTGTTGATGGGCACCGTCAGCACCCATGCCATCAACCAGTCCGTTTACGCCAAGCTGCCCTACGACCCGGTCAAGGACTTCACGCCGGTCACGCTGGTGATCCCGGTGCCCAACGTGCTCGAACTGAATCCCGGTTTCGCCGACAAGCACGGCATCCGCAACGTGGCGGACCTGATCAAGTACCTGAAGGCCAATCCCGGCAGCGTCAACATGGCCTCGACCGGCAACGGCACCTCGACCCACCTGTCCGGCGAGCTGTTCCAGGCCATGACCGGCACCCGCATGACGCACGTGCCCTACAAGGGCAGCAGCCCGGCGCTGACCGACGTAATGGCGGGCTCGGCCGACCTGATCTTCGACAACCTGCCCTCGTCGATGGGCTTCATCAAGGGCGGCAAGCTGCGGCCGCTGGCGGTCACCACCGCCACGCGCTCGCCGGCGCTGCCGGACGTGCCGACGTTGGCCGAGGCCGGCGTGACGGGCTACGAGGCCTCCAGCTGGTTCGGCCTGCTGGCCCCCGCCGGCACGCCGCGCGAGATCGTCGACAAGATCCAGCGCGATGTCGCCGCGGCGCTGCAGCAGGCGCCGGTACGCGCCCAGCTGCAGGCCCAGGGCGCCACGCCGTCGGGCAACACGCCGGCACAGTTCACCCAGTTCATGGCGCGGGAAACCGTCAAGTGGGCCGCGGTCGTGAAGCAATCGGGCGCCAAGGTCGACTGAACGGCGCCGGTCCGGACCCGGCCGCCACGCGTGGGCGCCGGGTTCTTCATCATCACGCGAACCAGGAGACACCATGAACAGATCGATATGCGCGGTCGCGCTGTCCGCCGCCGCCCTGCTTGCCGGGCCGGCGGCCCACGCCGCCGGCTATCCCACCAAGCCCGTCACGATGATCGTGCCGTTCGTGCCGGGCGGCTCGTCCGACATCACGGCACGCAGCGTCACGCCCGGGCTGACGAAGGCGCTCGGCCAGACCTTCGTGGTCGAGAACAAGCCGGGCGCCAACAGCGCCATCGGCGCGCAGGCGCTGGCCCGCTCCACGCCCGACGGCTACACCATGATGGTCGGCTCGATCGGCACCTTCGCCATCAATGAGGCGCTATACAAGAACCTCTCGTACAACCCGAGCAAGGACTTCGAATACCTGACGCAGGCCGTGCGCAACCCCAACGTGCTGGTGGCCTCGCCGTCGTTCCCGGCCAGCACGGTGGCCGAGCTGGTGGACTATGCGAACAAGAATCCGGGCAAAGTGTCGTACGCTTCGTCCGGCACGGGTTCGTCCGACCACCTGTCGGCGGTGATGTTCCGCCAGCGCACGCAGACCTCGGGCGTGGACGTGCCGTACCGCGGCGGCGGCGCCGCCATCGCCGACCTGATCGGCGGCCAGGTCAACGTGTCGTTCCAGAACCTGGGCGCGGTGCAGACCCACATCAAGGCCGGCAAGCTCAAGGCGCTGGCCATCACCGGCGATGCGCGCGCGGCCGATCTGCCGGACGTGCCGACGCTGGCCGAGGCCGGCATCAAGGACATGGTCGTGTATTCGTGGCAGGGCTTCGCGGTGCCCAAGGGCACCCCGCCGGACGTGGTGCAACAGCTGACCAAGGCCCTGCAGGCCGCCCTGCGCGACCCGCAGACCGAAAAGACGCTGCACGGGCTGGGCTTCGAAGTGGTGGCCAACACGCCGCAGCAGTTCAGCGCGTTCCAGCAGGCCGAGGTCAAGCGCTGGAAGGACGTGATCCAGAAGGCCAACATCCAGCTGGAATAAGGCCGCCGGGCGGCGCGGCCGGCGGCCTGCCGCGCCGCCCGCCCCCTCTCAGCCGGATTCAAGGCCGGATCAAGTAGCATGAAGGTTTCGCCACCCACCTGTACGACAACATGACCACCAAGCATCGCATCATCCAGGTCGGCTCGCTGGCCGGCTCGCCCTCCGCCAACCAGCGCCTCGCGGAGCGCTACGACGTCATCGAGCTCTGGAAGCAGCCCGACCGCAAGGCCGCCCTGGCCGAACTAGGCAAGGGCGTCACCGCCGTCGTCACCTCGGCCAACTTCGGCGCCAATGCCGAGCTCATCAACGCCCTGCCCGACCTGAAGGCCATCTGCAGCTGGGGCGTGGGCTACGAGACCATCGACGTGCAGGCGGCGCATGCGCGTGGCGTGCAGGTCAGCAACACGCCCGACGTGCTGACCGACTGCGTGGCGGACCTGGCCTGGGGCCTGATGATCGCCGGCGCCCGCCGCATGGGCCAGGGCGAACGCTTCGTGCGCGCCGGCCAGTGGGGCCAGGTGCATGGCAGCATTCCGCTGGGCCAGCGCGTCAGCGGCAAGAAGCTCGGCATCGTCGGCCTGGGCCGCATCGGCGAAGCCATCGCCCGCCGCGGCCTCGGCTTCGACATGCAGGTGCGCTATCACAATCGCAGGAAGCGCGACGACGTCGACTACGGCTACGAGGCCTCGCTGACCGACCTGGCGGCCTGGGCCGATTTCCTGGTCGTGGCCACCGTGGGCGGTCCCGCCACGCGCCACCTGGTCAATCGCGAGGTGCTGGAAGCGCTTGGCCCGCGCGGCATCATCGTCAACATCGCGCGCGGTCCGGTCATCGACGAGGCCGCGCTGGTGGCCGCGCTCGAGGCCGGCAAGCTCGGCTGCGCCGCGCTCGACGTGTTCGAGCATGAACCCAAGGTGCCCGAGGCGCTGATCAAGAGCGACCAGGCGGTGCTGCTGCCGCACATCGGCAGCGCCACGCTGGAGACGCGCCAGGCGATGGAAGACCTGATGCTGGAAAACCTGGCGGCGTATTTCGACACCGGCCGCGTGATCACGCCGGTGGACTGACGACGCGGGCGGGAACGGCGGCGCGGCCAGCGCCGTCGGCGCCCACGCAAGTGGCTCGAATACGGGCAACACAAACGCAGGCAGTACAAACGAAAAAGCCTCCCGGCGCCCATACCGAGAGGCTTTCGACTTCCAGGCCCGAAAACCCGTCCGTCGTGCAAAGGAACTGCCGGACCTCGCGGTCCGATGCTGCGTGACTGCCTTACTTCGCGGGCGCCGTGGCGGTGCCCGATTTGTCCATCTTGGCGGCGCCCGATTTCTCGGTGCCCTGCTTGGCGGACGTTTTGTCGGACTTGTGATGCTTGTGCTGCGCCTGGGTCTTGGTTTCGCCCGACTTGGTCGTGGCATCGGCGCCCGCCGCGAACGCCGAAGGCGCGGCGGCAAGGCCGAGGCACAAGGCCGAAGTGGACAGGAACGCAGCGATACGGGAGTGGGTCGTCATTACATGAACTCCTAATGGTGAAGGCCCGGGGCTGGCCCCTGGCCTTTCCGACACGGGGCGGCAACATCGCCGCATGACCCGTACTCCGTTGGAACCGGCACCCCGCCGAAGGTTCAGCGCGCCGCGGGAAATTTTCGCGCCCTTTCCGACGTTAACGCTTCGTCATGGGATCGTGACAATCGACTCCCGGCGAGCGGCGCTCAGCTTTCAAATACCAGCAGCGCCACGGTGGCGAACAGCATCGCCGCGAAGCTGGCTCTCAGCTTGCGTTCAGGCAGACGATAGGCCAGCCGCACGCCGACCGGCACGAACAGCAGGCTGCCCGCCGCCAGCGGCAGGCCCACCAGCCAGTCGGCCTGGCCGGCCCATGAGTACGTCACCAGCGCCACCGCGGAACCCGGGATCACCATGCACAGCGCCAGCGCCTGCGCGGTGGTCTGCGGCAGCCGGAACACCGTGGTGATGATGGGCACCGCCAACACCGCGCCACCGACGCCGAAGAAGCCGCCCAGCGTGCCGCACAGCACGCCCAGCGCGGCGGCGCGGCGCGGCGTGAACACCGGGGCGTTGCCGCCGGCCCTGGGCGCGCGCCGGGCGCGGCCGGCGCGCCAGGTCTGCCAGGCGTAGAACAGCGCGATGAAGAACAGGAACACAGCGAAGCTCAGGCGCAACACGCCCGAATCGATGCCCAGCGCCAGCCGCGCGCCGACCCAGGTGAACACCACCGCGCCGCCCGCGCCCGCCAGCGCCACGCGGCGGTCGATGCGGGTCTGCTGGTTGTACTTGCGCACCGCCATCATGATGGTGGGCAGCACCATGATCAGCGCGGTGCCCTGCGCCAGCTGCTGCGACATGCCCATCAGCAGCACCAGCGCCGGAATCGCGATCATGCCGCCGCCGATGCCCAGCACGCCGCCCATGAAGCCAATGAGGCACCCCGCGCCCAGGCACAGGGCGATCAGCAACAGACTCACGTGAGGCTCCCGTCAGCGCAGCTTGTCGAGCGCGGCGTCGAGCCGGTCCACCGCCCAGATCTCCAGCCCCTCGATGGGCTGGCGCGGCGCATTGGCCTTGGGGATGAGCGCGATCGAGAAGCCCAGCTTGGCGGCTTCGCGCAGGCGTTCCTGGCCGCGCGGCGCGGGCCGGATCTCGCCCGCCAGGCCGACTTCGCCGAAGGCGATCAGCCCGCGCGGCAGGGGCCGGTCGCGCAGCGACGACATGATGGCCAACAGCACCGGCAGGTCGGCCGCGGGCTCGGTGATGCGCACCCCGCCCACGGCGTTGACGAACACGTCCTGGTCGAAGGTCGAGACGCCGGCATGGCGGTGCAGCACCGCCAGCAGCATCGCCAGGCGGTTGCCCTCCAGGCCGACCGTCAGGCGGCGCGGATTGGGCGCGTGGGAACTGTCCACCAGCGCCTGGATCTCGACCAGCAGCGGACGGGTGCCCTCCTGCGTGGCCATTACGCAGGAGCCGGCCACCTGCTGCTCGTGCTGCGACAGGAACAGCGCCGACGGGTTGGCCACGCCGCGCAGGCCGCGGTCGGTCATGGCGAACACGCCCAGCTCGTTGACCGCGCCGAAGCGGTTCTTGAAGGCGCGCACCAGGCGGAACGACGAGTGCGTGTCGCCCTCGAAGTACAGCACCGTATCAACGATGTGTTCGAGCACGCGCGGTCCGGCCAGCGCGCCGTCCTTGGTGACGTGGCCGATCATGACGATGGCGATGCCGGTCTGCTTGGCCAGGCGCGTCAATTGCGCGGCGCACTCGCGCACCTGCGACACCGAGCCGGGCGCGGCGGTCAGTTCGCCGCTGTAGAGGGTCTGGATCGAGTCGATCACGGCCACGCTGGGCTTCTGCTCGGACACCGCCGCCTGGATCGCCTCCAGGCGGATTTCCGCCAGCAGGTTGACGTTGCCGGTCTGCAAACCCAGCCGGCGCGCGCGCAATGCCACTTGCTCGGCCGATTCCTCGCCCGTGACATAAAGCACGTTGGTGCTTTCCGAGAGCGACGCCAGCGCCTGCAGCAGCAGGGTCGACTTGCCGATGCCGGGATCGCCGCCGATCAGCACCACGGCGCCGGCCACCAGGCCGCCGCCCAGCACGCGGTCGAATTCCTCCAGCCCGGTGGGGGTACGCGGGGTTTCGCGCGCCTCGATCTCGGACAGGCTGCGCACGGGGCTGCTGGAGGCAAGCGGCGCGTAGCGGTGCGAGGCGGCGGCCGCGGGCACGGACGATTCGACGGTTTCTTCCAGGGTGTTCCAGGCATTGCAGTGCGGACACTTGCCTTGCCATTTCGGGGTGGTGCCGCCGCATTCGGCGCACACGTATACGGTTCGGGTCTTGGCCATGGGCGCAAGTTTACCGGCAGCAGGCGGGTCGCGGGGTCGCCGGCGCGCGGCCGCGACACCGCTTTTCCAGCCCATTTGGCCCCATGCCGGTGCATACCGCTTTCAATCTGCTTGCAGAAACAGGGACGCCATGCAGTTACACCATGCAAACACAAGAAATTCACTGGCAGATTTCTGCAAATCGCGCATAATCACCGGGTGATGCGCAATGTTGAACCGCCGGTTATATGGCGGCATACCCGGCGCCGCCGTCCACCCCGACGGCACGACGGAAATCGCGGCGCATTGCAAGCTGTCGGCCGTGCATGCGGCCACCTAAACCGGAACACGACCCCCAGCCTGGACGAGATCGCCGGACCACCGGCGCGGCGCGGGCAAAGGTCAAACGCGCATGCGCCCTGCCACCAGGCGCCTGCGCGAGGAGTACGCGCATGAGCATTGCCTATCGCCCCCCCTTCGACGAAGACGACGAACTGGATTTGCGCGCCGTGTATCGCAAGCCCAGGACCGGCGGCAGCCCCGAACTGGACGCGGCCGTGCGCCGCACCTGGCATCCCGGCCACAGTTGGCACCCGGGCTGGGCCGCGGCCGCCTGCGCGGCGCTGGTGGCCGGCCTGTTCGCCTGGACCGACATGCGCGAAAACGCCGAGATGATCGACATGACGCCGCAACTGGCCGTGTCGCAGGAAGCCGAGGCCAGCCCCGAACGCGCGCCGGCACCGCGCCTGGTGGGCACCGACGCGCCCGCGCCGCAGCAGGCGGCCGCCCCGGAAATCCAGCGCGCCGCGCAACCGCCGGCCGAGTCGCAAGCCAACGTCCCGCCCCAGCTGGCCACGGCCGAGCCGGCGCCCCAGGCGGCGGCGCTGGAGCCCGCGGCCGAACAAACCGCCAGCGCCGAGCCCGTTGCCTTCAGCGACCAGGACATCGAGGCGCGCGTGGCGCACATCCGTGCCTTGATGCAGGACGATCAGCAGGAAGACGCCGTGGCCGCGCTGCGTGAACTGCAGCAAGGCGCGCCAGACCTGACGCTGCCCGACGACCTGCAGGAACTGGCGCAGCAGAACCCGGCTTCCTGACCCTTTTTTCCTTCCCCCGTTCGTTTGCCAGGCCCGCGCCCGTCGCGGGCCTGGACGTTGATGTCCCCGGAAATCAAACAGAAAAAGAACGGCTTCTTGCTAACATAGCCGCCATGAGTCCCAGCTTCCACCACCGCAACCTCCCCCACCTGCTGCTTTACGCGCGCGAAACCCTGATGGCGCATTTCCGGCCCATCCTGCATGCCGCCGGCGTCACCGAGCAGCAATGGCGGGTGTTGCGCACCCTGAGCGAAGTGGGCGCGATGGAGCCCAACCAGATCGCCCGCAGTTGCCAGATCCTCAGCCCCAGCCTGACGCGCATGCTGGCGGGCATGGAGGAACAGGGCCTGATCAAGCGGGTGCGTTCGAGCGCGGACCAGCGGCGCCAGGAGATTTCCCTGACGCCCAAGAGCAACAAGCTGATCGACCGCATGCGTCCGCAAGTGGACGCCAAGTACCAGGAAATCGAAGACCGGATCGGCAAGGAATTGCTCGAGCGCCTGTACACCGACGTCGACGCGATGGTCGAGCTGATCAAGCGCGACCCCGCCTCGGAATGAATCAGTCGGGCACGGGCAGGATGGCGTTGATCTGCCCCGTGCCCGAACTGGTGAAGTAGTCGGTGACGATCTCGGCCGGCCGGTCGTAGGCGTCCCAGCCCAGCAATCCCAGCAGCATGGCGGTGTCATGCATGCCGCCCTCGCCCACGCACAGTTCGGCGTATTCCGGCAGCATGGCGCAGAAGGTCTTCCAGTCGCCCTGGCGCCACAGGTCCACCACGCGCAGGTCGACCTGGCGGTAGAACTCGCGGCTGATCTGGTGCATGGCGGCCTCGGGGCTGCCGTTATCGTTGAAGCGGTGCGACAACGAGCCGCTGGCCAGCACCGCCACGCGGCTGTCGTTCTGCTCGATGGCTTGCCGCAGGGCCGCACCGAAGCGACGGCTGTCGTCCAACGCGTGCCAGGCGCACCAGGCCGCCACCGACACCACCTTGAAGCGGTCGTCGCCATTCATGTAGCGCATCGGCACCAGCGTGCCGTATTCCAGTTCGAGGCTGGCGATCTCGTGCGCGCGGGCAGGCACGCCGGCGGCGCCGGCGCATTCGGCGATGCGCCGCCCCAGCGCCGGATCGCCGCGGTAGGCGTAGTCCATGTCCTTGATGAAGTGCGGCAGTTCGTTGCTGGTGTAGCGGCCGGCGAAGCGTTCGTTGCAGTTGATGTGGTAGCCGGCGTTCACCAGCCAGTGCACGTCCAGCACCACCAGCGTGTCGACGTCCAGGTCGCGGCAGCGCTGGCCAATGCGGCGATGGCCCTCGATGGCGGCCTCGCGGCAGCCGTGATGGCGGCCGGGCATTTCAGATAGATACATGGACGGCACATGCGTTACCTTGGCCGCCAGCGCGAGCTTGCCCATGATGCTTGTCTCCTGTCGTTATCGGTATCCGGGCGTCCTTCAGACGCCCCACTTCGGAATGTGGTGGCTGCCCATCGAGACGCAGACGTTCTTGATCTCGGCAAACACTTCATAACTGTATTCGCCGCCCTCGCGGCCGGTGCCGGACTCCTTGGTGCCGCCGAACGGCTGGCGCAGGTCGCGCACGTTCTGGCTGTTGATGAACACCATGCCGGCCTCGATGCCGCGCGCCAGCCGGTGGGCACGGCCGATATCGCGGGTCCAGATGTAGGAGGCCAGGCCGTACTTGACGTCGTTGGCCAGCGCCAGGCCATGGGCCTCATCCTTGAACGGAATCAGGCAGGCGACGGGCCCGAAGATCTCTTCCTGGGCGCAGCGCATGCGGTTGTCGACGTCGGCCAGCACCGTGGGCCGCACGAAATTGCCGCCGGCCAGGTGCGCCGGCAGGCCCCGCGGCGCGTCGGCGCCGCCCGCCAGGATGCGCGCGCCCTCTTCCTTGGCCAGGCGGATGTAGCCGGTGACCTTTTCCCAGTGCTGCCGCGTGATCATCGCGCCCACATTGGTCTTGTCATCGGTCGGGTCGCCCACCACCAGGCGATTGGCGCGCTCGGCGAAGCGGCGCACGAAGTCATCGTAAATCGATTCCTGCACGAAGATGCGCGAGCCCGCGGTGCAGCGCTCGCCGTTGAGCGAGAAGATGGTGAACAGCGCGGCGTCCAGCGCGCGCTCGACGTCGGCGTCGTCGAACACCAGCACCGGCGACTTGCCGCCCAGCTCCATCGAGAACTTCTTGATGCCGCCCGCGCTCGCCATGATCTTCTTGCCAGTGACGGTGCCGCCGGTGAACGAGATCGCGCGCACGCCGGGATGGCGCACCAGCGCGTCGCCGGCGGTGGCGCCATAGCCCTGCACCACATTCAGCACGCCGGGCGGGATGCCGGCTTCCAGCGCCAGCAGGCCGAGCTGGTCGGCCGTCAGCGGCGACAGCTCCGACATCTTCAGCACGGCGGTATTGCCCAGCGCCAGGCAGGGCGCGGTCTTCCAGGTCGCGGTCATGAAAGGCACGTTCCAGGGCGATACCAGCGCGCACACGCCCACCGGCTGGTAGAGCGTGTAGTTCAGCATCTGGTCGTCCACCGGGTAGGTGTGGCCGTTCATGCGGGTGCAGACTTCGGCGAAGAAGGTGAAGTTCTCGGAGGCGCGCGGAATCAGCTGCTTGCGCGTCTGCGAGATCGGCAGGCCGGTGTCCCGCGTTTCCAGCTCGGCCAAGTGCGGCACATTGCGGTCGATCAGTTCGCCCAGCCGCCGCATAAGGCGCGCGCGCTCCTTGGCGGGCGTGCCGGCCCACTTGGGAAAGGCCTCGGCCGCCGCCGCCACGGCGGCATCGATCTCGGCCTGGCCGCCAGCGGCCACTTCGTCGATGGCCTCGCCCGTGGCCGGGTTGAAGGTGGTGAAGCGGTCGGCGCTATCGACCTGCTTGCCGTTGATCCAGTGCTTGATGCTCACGTGCGTCTCCTCGCGTCCCGCGATGGCCGGCGGAGGGAATCCGGCGGCGATGCGAAAATTTAGTTAACGAGTTAACTTTATGCCTGCCTTTGCGCCACTGTCAACGGCGGAAAACCCCTGTCGCGCGCCAGCTGCGTCGATTGCCGCGGCCCCGGTTTTTCACTATTATGATTAACATGCTAACTATATCGGCCCGGTACCGCGCCTGCCATGCCCCATATCTGGATTGAGTATTCCGCCAACCTCGACCTGGACACCCGCGCCCTGATGCGCGCGGTCCAGGACGCCGCCGTGGGCGACGGCAGCCTGTATCCGCTGGCGGGCGCCCGCAGCCGCGCCGTGCGGATCGATGACTACCTGATCGCCGACGGCCATCCCGACAACGCTTTCGTCCATGTGCTGCTGCGCATCGGCCACGGCCGCAGCGCCGCGCAGCAAACGGCATTGGGCGAGCGCACGTTCCAGGCCCTGCGCGACGCGCTGGCGCCGGAAATGGCGCGCCGGCCGCTGGGCCTGTCGCTGCAGGTCGAGGAAGCCGACGCGGTGCTCAACTACAAGCACAGCAACTATCGCGAATACCTGGCGGCCCGCGCCGCCGCGCTGCCGCGCACCGTTGCGGGCGCCGCGCTCAATACGCGCCAGGCGCTGGCCGCGCTGGGCGAGGCGATGAACGCGCCGCCCTACCAGGCCGCGCCGCGCGCGCCGGTGCTGTACATCAAGCCGGCCAACACCTATGCCGCCGACGGCGATGCCATCACGCTGCCAGCCGATGTGCCCGAGGTGCGCATCGGCGCCAGCCTGGGCATCGTGTTCGGCCGCCGCGCCAGCCGCGTCAGCGAAGCCGAGGCCCTGGCCCACGTAGCCGGCTATCGCGTGGTGGCCGACCTGTCGGCGCCGCACGACAGCTATTTCCGGCCCGCGCTCAAGCAGCAGTGCCGCGACGGCTTCTGCCCGATCGGCCGCGAACTGGCGCCGGTCGCGGCGGTGCCGGATCCCGACGCGCTCGACATCGAGGTCTGGGTCGACGGCGCGCTGGCACAGCGCGCCAGCACCGCCGACCTGGTGCGGCCGGTGGCCCGCCTGATCGCCGACGTCACCGAATTCATGAGCTTCGAACCCGGCGACATCCTGCTGGCCGGCGCCCGCGCCGACGCTCCGCTGGCGCGCGCCGGGCAACGCTACGAAATCCGCATCGCCCAGGTCGGCGCGCTCGGCAACACGCTCATCGCCGGCGCCTGAGGCGCCCTCACGGAACCCGCCATGAAACACGCACGCATCGCCTACGAAGGCGCCATCCACGCCGCCACCGACGCTGGCAACGGCCAGATCCGCCTGGCGGACGGCCGCCTGCTGGCCGAGGACGCGGTGACCTGGCTGCCGCCGATCGAGCCGCGCACCACCTTCACGCTGGCCATCAACTACGCCGACCACGCCAAGGAACTGGCGTTCAAGGCGCCGGCCGAACCGCTGGGTTTTCTCAAGGCCGCCAACACCTTCGTCGGCCATCGCGCGCGCACGCTGCGGCCGGCCGACGTGGGCTTCATGCACTACGAATGCGAGCTGGCCGTGGTAATCGGCAAGACCGCCCGCAACGTGACGCGCGCGCAGGCCTACGACTACGTGGCCGGCTACACCGTGGCCAACGACTACGCGCTGCGCGACTACCTGGAAAACTGGTATCGCCCCAACCTGCGCGTCAAGAGCCGCGACACCTGCACGCCGCTGGGACCGTGGCTGGTGGACCGCGACGACGTGGCCGACCCGATGAACCTGGACCTGCGCACCACCGTCAACGGTGTCGAGACCCAGCGCGGCAACACCCGCGACATGGTGTTCGACATCCCCGCCCTTATCGCGTACTTCAGCGGCTTCATGACGCTGTCGCCCGGCGACCTGATCCTGACCGGCACGCCCGACGGCATCGTCAACGTGCAGCCGGGCGACGAGGTCGTGACCGAAATCGACGGCATCGGCCGGCTCGTCAGCACGCTGGTGCCCTGCCCCGCCTGATTTCCCTTACCTGGATATTCCCCGCATGCTTGACACTTCCACCGTGCGCGCCTTGGCGGCGCGCCTGCACGACGCCGAACGCAGCCGCCAGCAGATCCGCCAGATCTCGCTGGACCACCCCGACATCACCATCGCCGACGCCTACGCCATCCAGCGCGCCTGGATGGACATCAAGCTGGGCGAGGGCCGCGTCAAGCGCGGCCACAAGATCGGCCTGACCTCGCGCGCCATGCAACTGTCATCGCAGATCGACGAGCCCGATTTCGGCATGTTGCTCGATGACATGTTCTTCGAGGACGGCGGCGACATTCCCGCCGGCCGCTTCATCCTGCCGCGCCTGGAAGTGGAGCTGGCCTTCGTGCTGGGCAAGCGCCTGCAAGGCCCGAACGTGACGCTGTTCCAGGTGTACGACGCGGTCGACTACGTGATCCCGGCGCTGGAAATCATCGATGCCCGCTCGCACGGCATCGATCCCGACAGCAAGCGCCCGCGCAAGGTGTTCGACACCATCGCCGACAACGCGGCCAACGCCGGCGTGGTGATAGGCGGCCGGCCGGTGAAGATCGGCGAACTGGACCTGCGCTGGATCGGCGCGATCCTGTCGCGCAACGCGGTGATCGAAGAAACCGGCGTGGCCGCCGGCGTCTTGAACCATCCCGCCAATGGCGTAGTATGGCTGGCGAACAAGCTGGCCGCGCACGACGTGGCGCTGGAAGCGGGCGAGATCATCCTGTCGGGGTCCTTCACCCGTCCGGTGGCCGCGCGCCCCAGCGACACCTTCAACGTCGACTACGGCGTGCTCGGCTCCGTCAACTGCCACTTCATCTGACCTCAACGCGGCCCATGGATATCCTGACCAATCAGTTCAAGCGCGCGCTGCGCGCCGGCACGCCCCAGATCGGCCTGTGGGCCGGGCTGGCCAGCGCCTACACCTCCGAGATCATCGCCGGCGCCGGCTTCGACTGGCTGCTGATCGACGGCGAGCACGCCCCAAACACCCTGCAGACCACGCTGGCGCAGCTGCAATCGGTGGCCGCCTATCCGGTGGCGCCGGTGGTGCGTCCGGCCTGGAACGATCCGGTGCAGATCAAGCAGATCCTCGACACCGGCGCGCAGACGCTGCTGGTGCCGATGGTGCAGTCGGCCGAAGAGGCCGCCGCCGCCGTGGCCGCGGTGCGTTATCCGCCCGCCGGCATCCGTGGCGTGGGCAGCGCGCTGGCCCGTTCGTCGCGCTGGAACCGCATCCCCGACTACCTGGAGCGCGCCAACGACGAGATGTGCGTGCTGGTGCAGATCGAGACGCCGCGCGGCGTCGATGCGCTGGAAGACATCCTGGCGGTGGACGGCGTGGACGGCGCCTTCATCGGCCCGGCCGACCTGTCGGCCAGCATGGGCTACCTGGGCCAGCCCGAGCATCCCGAGGTCGCCCGCACCATCGACGCGGCCATCGGCCGCATCGTCAAGTCGGGCAAGGCGGCCGGCATCCTGCACAGCGGCGTGGCGCAGGCCAGGCACTACCTGTCGCTGGGCGCGACCTTCGTCGCGGTGGGCGTGGACGCGGTGCTGCTGGCGCGCGCGGCCGAAAAGCTGGTCGGCGAGTTCAAGGACGTCAAGCCGGCCGCCAAGGCCGGAGGGCCGTACTGAGCCCGGCGGGAAGCAACGAAAAAAAACGGCGCCCACGGCCGCCGTTTTTTTCATCGGAGGCCAGGAACGGCGTAGCCAGATGGGCCGTGCCGCCTGGCCCGATCCGGGCGATCAGGAGCGGCCGCCCAGGCTGCCGCCGCCATCCACGCCCAGCACCTGGCCGGTGATGAAGCCGGCGTCGTCCGACAGCAGGAAGGCGATGGCGGCGGCCACTTCGGCCGGCGTGCCCAGGCGCTTCATCGGCACCGAGGCCAGCGCGCGCTTTTCGCCTTCGCTGCCCGCCGGACGGGTGGCGCGGAACATCTCGGTTTCGATGGGGCCCGGCGCCACCGCGTTGGCGGTCACGCCGTATTCGGCCAGCTCCAGCGCCCAGGTGCGGGTGCAGCCGACCAGCGCGCTCTTGGCGGCCGAATAGGCGGTGCGTTCCAGGCCGCCGTGGATGGCGCGGCTGCAGACGTTGACGATACGGCCGGCGCGGCGCGCTTTCATCGATTCGATGAACGCCTGGGTGACCTGCACGGCGACGCGCACGTTCAGGTCCAGCACGTTGTAGAGGGTGGCCAGGTCGATCTCGCCCAGCGGCTGGGGCGAGGCGATGCCGACGTTGTTGACCACGGCATCGACCGGGAATTTCTCGCGGATCTCGCGCAGCACTTCCTCGGTGCGGCCGGCGTCGGCCAGGTCACAGGCATAGAGGTAGCCGGGAAAGTCCACATCGCCGGTATTGCGCGCGATACCGACCACATGACAACCCATGTCGGACAGCCGCTGAGTAAGGGCCCAGCCTATGCCTTTGGTGGCGCCCGTGATGAGCACGCATTTGTCCTTCATGGATCGAAACCTCGTTGTTCGTTACTGGGGCGAAAACGGGCGCTTGGGCGCCCGGTCTTCAAGTAGACACCATCCGGCGTTGCCTGTCTTGTAAATTGCGTAGCAATTCTTGCGTGCCGGACACCCTCCGCCTCGGATCGGGCGCGCGGCTTTCCGGAGAAAAATCAGGCGCTTGGAAGGCGCCCGCTGCCCAGGCGCCGGCAAAACGCGCCTGGAGTGCTCAAAAAACGATCAAGCGGTGGCCAGCGACCGCGCCGGAACGCATCAGGCGTCCCGGGTGACCGGGACGCGGGGCGCCAGGGCGCAGAGCAGCTCGTAACCAATGGTGCCGGCCGCCAGCGCGACTTCGTCCACCGACGGCCCCTCTTCGCCCCACAGCGAAACCGGGGCGCCGACGCCCGCGGCCGGAATCGGGTCCAGGTCGACGATCAGCATATCCATCGAAACCCGGCCCACCAACCGGGTGCGGATGCCGGCCACGACCACCGGGGTGCCGGTGGCGGCGTGGCGCGGATAGCCGTCGGCGTAGCCGCAGGCCACGATGCCGACCCGCATGGGCCGGTCGGCCCGGAACAACGCGCCGTAGCCAACCGAATCGCCGGCCTTCAATTCCTGCACCGCGATGATCTCGGAGCGCAGCGACATGGCCGGCTTGAGGCCGAAGGCGGCGGCCTCGGCGTCGGCGAATGGCGAGGCGCCGTACAGGCAGATGCCGGGGCGCACCCAGTGGGCCTGGGCCTCGGACCCCACGGCGACCTCGGCAAAGCGCAGCGTGGCCGCGGAGTTGCAGACGCTGATGGGCCCCGCCGCCATCTTATGCGTCACCGAATTGAACACGGCCAGTTGCTCGGTGATGCCCTGGGGGCCGTCGGCGCAGGCGAAATGGGTCATCTTGCCGAGCGAGCCGATCACGCCTTGCTGTTGCAGCAGCAGCGCGCGCTCGTGGGCGGCGGGATAGGCGGCCGGGGAAAAACCCAGCCGGTTCATGCCGCTGTTGAGCTTGAGCATGATGTCGACCCGCCGCGACAGGCGCGCGCGGGCCAGCATGTCGAGCTGCTCGCGCTGGTGCACCGTGACGCTCAGGTGGTAGCGGTCGACGATGTCGAGATCGGACGGATTGAAGAAGCCTTCGAGCAGCAGGATCGGCCCGCCCCAGCCGGCCTCGCGGCAGCGCACCGCTTCGTCCAGGTCGAGCATGGCCAGGCCCTGCGCCTTGGAGAAGCCGGCGACCGCCTGCTCGATGCCGTGGCCATAGGCATTGGCCTTGATCACCGCCCAGATCGACGGCGCCACGCCGGACGCGGCGGCGGCGGTCTGGTCGAGGTGGCGGCGCACGGCGGCCAGGTTGTGGGCCAGGGCGGAAACGGAAACGGTGGCGGAAATTGGGCGGGGCATGGTATGAGATCCTGTGGCGCTTAAGTCTAACTGATCGGCGCGGCGGCGGCGCGGGGCCGCGGGCGCGCCGGTCATCTAAAATGGGTCAGCCTCCCGCCTGGGCCGCACTTGCGCCGGCGCGGCCGGAGCGCCGCGCAAAAAAGCAACCCCGCAGGACCGCAGGACCAGACCCATGCCCATCGATCACTACGAGAATTTTCCCGTCGCCTCGCTGCTGTTGCCGCGTCGGCTGCGTGGCGCCGTGACCGATCTGTACCGGTTCGCCCGCGCCGCCGACGATATCGCCGACGAAGGCGCGGCCAGCGACGACGAACGGTTGGCCCAATTGGCCGCATTCCGCGCCGAGCTGCATCGTATCGGCGCCGAACCGGGCGCGGTGCCGGCCCCCGGCGCCCCCGAACTGGCCGGCATCTTCGTGCCGCTGGCGGCCACCATCGCCCGCCACCAGTTGCCCATCACGCCCTTCTACGACCTGCTGTCGGCCTTCGAGCAGGACATCAGCGTCAAGCGCTACGACGATTACGCCGCGCTGGCCGACTACTGCACCCGCTCGGCCAACCCCGTCGGGCGGCTGATGCTGCACCTGTTCGACGCCACCGATCCGCGCGACGTGGAACAATCGGACGCCATCTGCACCGGGCTGCAATTGGTGAACTTCTGGCAGGACGTGCGGGTCGATTGGCACAAGCACCGCGTCTACCTGCCGCAGGAAGACCTGAACCGCTTCGACGTCTCGGAAGATGACCTGGCCGCCTGCCGCCTGACGCCGGGCTGGCGCGCCCTGATGGCATTCGAGGTGGAACGCACCCGCGCACTGCTACACTTCGGCGCTCCGCTGGCGCGCCGCCTGCCGGGCCGCATCGGCCTGGAGCTGCGCCTGGTGGTGCAAGGCGGGCTGCGCGTGCTGGAGCGGATCGAGGCGAGCGGCTACGATGTATTCATGAACCGACCCGAATTGGGCGCCAAGGACTGGGCCATCATGCTCTGGCGCTCCATCAAGTAAGCAACCGGCCCTGCCAACTATGACCCCTGACGAGTACTGCCAGGAGAAAGCCGCCAAGAGCGGTTCCAGCTTCTACTATTCCTTCCTGTTCCTGCCGCCCGAGCGGCGTCGCGCCATCACGGCGCTGTACGCCTATTGCCGCGAGGTCGACGACGTGGTGGACGAATGCACCGACCCGTCGCTGGCGCGCATCAAGCTGGCCTGGTGGCGCACGCAGGTCGACCAGATGTTCGACGGCAAGCCCGACCATCCCGTGACCCGCGCGCTGCAGCCGCACCTGCAGAGCTGTTCGATCACCCGCGAGCGCCTGCTGGCGGTGGTGGACGGCATGGAAATGGACCTGGACCAGACCCGCTACCTGGACTGGCCCGGCTTGCGCAAGTATTGCTGGCACGCCGCCGGCGTGGTCGGCGAACTGTCGGCCGGCGTCTTCGGCTACACCGATCCGGCCACGCTGGTCTACGCCGAGAAGCTCGGCCTGGCGTTCCAGATGACCAACATCATCCGCGACGTCGGCGACGATGCCCGCCGCGGCCGCATCTACATCCCGGTCAACGACATGCAGCAGTTCGAGGTCAAGGCCTCGGACATCCTGAACGGCGAATATTCCGAACGCTTCTCGGCGCTGATGAAGTTCCAGGCCGAACGCGCCCGCGAGCTGTACCGCGAAGCGATGCGCACGCTGCCCGAAGCCGACCGGCGCGCGCAGCGTCCCGGCCTGATGATGGCGGCGATCTACCATGCCCTGCTCGATGAGATCGAGCGCGACAACTGGCAAGTGCTGCACCAGCGCATCTCGCTGACGCCGCTGCGCAAGCTGTGGCTGGCGTGGAAAACCTGGGTGGGCGGCGGACGCGGGCTGGTCCGCCGGTTGGCACGGTGAAGGCCGCGGTCATCGGCGCCGGCTGGGCTGGCCTGGCGGCCAGCGTCGCCCTGCGCGAGGCCGGCGCCAAGGTCACCGTGTTCGAAGCCGGCCACACGCCCGGCGGCCGCGCCCGGCGCGTGTTCCATGACGGCTTCGAATCGCCGCTGGACAACGGCCAGCATCTGCTGTCGGGCGCCTACAAGCACACGCTGGCGCTGATGCGCCGCGTGGGCCGCAATCCCGATGCCCTGCTGATGCGCCGCCCGCTGCGGCTGGCCAGCCTGGATGGGCGCTTCCGCCTGTCGGCGCCGCGCCTGCCCGCGCCCCTGCACATGGCGGTGGCGATCCTGGGCGCGCGCGGCCTGTCGTGGGCCGACCGCTACGCCACGCTGCGCCTGATGCGCGGCCTGCGCGCCATGTCCTGGACCCCGCCGCGCGACTGGACCGTGCAGCAGCTGCTGCACTATCACGCGCAGTCCGACGCCCTGATCCGCCAGGTCTGGGAACCGCTGTGCCTGGCCGCGCTGAACACGCCGGTGGCCAGCGCCAGCGCCGCGCTGTTCGCCCGCGTGCTGCGCGACAGCCTGGCCGGCCGCCGTGAAGACAGCGACCTGCTGCTGCCCTGCACCGACCTGTCGGCGCTGTGGCCCGACGCCGCCGCGCGCCAGGTCACGATGCGCTACGGCAGCACGGTGCGCCAGCTGCGGCCCTCGCAGGACGGCATCGACATCAACCAGGAACGTTTCGACGCCGCCGTGCTGGCGGTGCCGCCGGCGTTCGCCGCGCGCCTGCTGGATGCGCCGCTGCGCGCAGTGGGCGC
This sequence comes from Achromobacter sp. CSND-B12, assembly GCF_052906545.1. Classification (NCBI taxonomy): domain Bacteria; kingdom Pseudomonadati; phylum Pseudomonadota; class Betaproteobacteria; order Burkholderiales; family Alcaligenaceae; genus Achromobacter; species Achromobacter sp. CSND-B12. Next base: position 637,665 of record NZ_JBREGJ010000001.1, read on the forward strand.
GACCGGCCTGCTGGACGCGCTGCGGGCCTTCGACTATCTGCCGATCGCCACCCTCAACCTGCGCCTGGCCGGCCCGTGGCGCCTGCCCGAGCCCATGATGATGCTGCGCGAGGAACCGGGCCGCGGCCATATCGGCCAATGGCTGTTCGACCGCGCGCAACTGGCCGGCGACGCCCAGGCCGGTGAATTGGCGGTGGTGGCGAGCGCGGCCACCGGCCTGGCCGAACGCAACCGCCAGCAGGCCATCGAGGCCCTCATCGACCAGGTGGCCGAGCAGGCCGCCGGCTATCCGCAGCGGCTGCCGCCGATGCCGGAAGTCGCGGCGGCGGAACTGTTCATCGAAAAGCGCGCCACCTTTGCGGCGGTGCCGGGCCTGACCCGGCCGTTGAACAGCACGCCGTGGCCGACGCTGGCGCTGGCAGGCGACTGGACCGACACCGGCTACCCCGGCGTGCTGGAAGGCGCGGTGCGCAGCGGCCTGGACGCGGCGCGGGTGCTGAATCCGCGGGCGGACGACTGAGGCGCGCAGCGCCAATGGCAATGCGCCGGCGCGTATCGGCGCGCGCCGCGCCGCCTTGGCGCGGGCAGCGGCAGATTCAGCGCAACAGGCTGGCCGTCGCCAGTCCCAGGCCCGTCAGCAACAGGGACCCGAGCAGGCTGAAGCCGGCGTAGCCCAGCGCGCCGCCATAGGCGCCGCGCTCGAGCATCGCCACGGTTTCGGCCGAGAAAGTCGAAAACGTGGTCAGCCCGCCCATGAAACCGGTGATGGCCCCCAGCCGCACCCAGGCCGGCCATTCGGGATGGCCGGCCACCAGCGCCAGCGCCAATCCCACCAGATATCCCCCGGCCAGATTGACCGCCAGCGTGCCCCAGGGCCACGACTCGGTGTTGAGCCACAGGCTGACCAGCCAGCGCGCCCAGGCGCCGAACATGGCGCCCAGGCCCACGGCCAGGAAGTTCAGGGGAATCAGGGTCTGGTAGGCGGACATGGACTCAGGGCGCGCGGTGCTGCTTCAGGCGCAAGGAAAAGACCAGCAGCAGTATGCCAAAGAACACGGCGTAGATGCCGATGACCCACACCAGGGCCAGTGCGCCGGCGCCCGGCTGCAACACCAGCATGGCGCCGAACAGGATCGATACCAGGCCGGACAGCGCCAGGAACCACTCGTTGCGGATTTCCTTGCGAAAGCGGATTGCGGCGACGATCTGGAACACGCCAGCCACCAGCGCCCAGATGGCGATGATGTAGAGCAGGATCAACGCCGTCAGGCCGGGCCACAGGAAGGTGACGATGCCGGCCGCCACGCCCAACAGGCCGACGATGATCAGCGCCCACAGCGGCTTGCCGCGCTCGCGGATGCGGATGCCGGCGATCAGCGCCAGCACGCCGTCGGCCAGCGCGAACGCGCCCCACACCAGCACCAGCGCCGACAAGGTGATCGCGGGCATGAACATGGCCATCAGGCCGAACAGGATGGCGACGACGCCGCGCAATGCCACCCAACCCCAGTGACGACCGATCTGATCCACGACTTGCGAGTCAAGCATGACGACCTCCGGTAACACGTAACGGGTGACCTATCTTATTTGAATTTTCCCGCGCGTGGACCGCCTGGCCGCCGTGACCCGGTTGGCCGGAAAGGCCGCCGCCCCCGGAGACGGCCGGCTCCCGGCCTTATTGCAGCTTGATCTGCGCGCGCTCGATCACCGATTTCCAACGATCGCGTTCGGCGCGGATCTGTTCGCCGAACTCGGCCGGCGTATTGCCCAGCGGGAAGGCGCCGGTCTCTTCCATCTTGGCGGCGGTGGCGGGGTCGCGCACCGCCTGGGCGAAGGCCTGCGCCAGCTTGTCGCGCACGTCCGTCGGCATGCCCGCCGGCCCCACCACGCCGTACCAGGCGGTGACGTCGTAATCCTTGTAGCCCTGCTCGGCGAAGGTCGGCACGTCCGGCAGGCGCGGGTTGCGCGCGGTCCCGGTGATGGCGAGCGCCCGCAGGTGATTGCTCTTGATGTAGGGCAGCGACGACGGGAAGTTGTCGAAGATCACCGGCACCACGCCGCCCACCGTGTCGGTCAAGGCCGGCGCCGAGCCGCGGTACGAGATGCTGTTCATCTTGCCCCCGGTGATCTGCAGGAACCAGATCATGCCCAGGTCATTGACGCCGCCGGCGCCGGCATTGGCGTAGCCGTCCTTGCCCGGATTGGCGCGCACGTGCGACACGAACTCGGCCAGCGTCTTCGCCGGGTATTGCGGGTTGACGCTGAGGATGTTGGGGCTGGTCACCAGGTTGCTGATGGGCGTGAAGTCCTTGACCGGGTCGTAGGCCAGCTTGGGGAACAAGTGCGGCGCGGTGCCATGGGTGCTGACGGTCGCCAGCCCCACGGTGTAGCCGTCCGGCTTGGCGCGCGCGGTGGCGGCCATGCCGATGGTGCCGGAGGCGCCGGTGCGGTTCTCGACCACGACCTGCTGCCCCAGGATCTCGCCCGCCTTGGCGGCGGCCAGGCGGCCGACGATATCGGTGGGGCCGCCGGCCGGGAACGGCACGATCAAGGTGATGGGACGGTCGGGGAATTCGGCGTGCGCCGCGGGCAACAGGGCGGCCAGCGCCAGGGCGGCGCAAGTCTTGCGGATCATGGGGTTGTCTCCTGTGGGGATCGGTTCTGCTTGTTATCGGGAAAATTCCGGCGCGCCGGCGATGCTGGCGTCACGGCGCAGGATCCTGCCGGGGCGATGCGACGGGGGGGCTTGCGGGAACACCGCGCAGCCGTTGACCAGCACGTGCTCGATGCCGGCCGAGGCCAGCGTCGGCGCGTCCCAGGTGGCGCGGTCGCACACCGTGTCGGCGTCGAACACGACCACGTCGGCCCAGGCGCCCACGGCCAGCCGGCCGCGATCGGCCAGGCCGAACACGCGCGCCGGCAGCGCGGTCATCTTGGCCACGGCGGCCTCCAGCGTCAGCAGTTCGGCTTCGCGCACGTAGCGGCCCAGCACGCGCGTGAAACTGCCCCACAGGCGTGGGTGCGGATGGGCATCGTTGGGCAGGCCATCCGAGCCGACCATGCAGCATTCGTGCTGGAAGATGCGGCGCACCTCGTTCTCGTCCATGGCAAAGTAGATCGCGCCCGCCGGGCACAGGCGGCGCGCCGCCGTGACCGCGTCGCAGCCCCAGCGCGCGGCGATCTCGGCCAGCGACTGGCCGCCGCATTCGGGATGCGGGGTCGACCAGGTGATGCGGATGTCGTCGATCTGGTCGGCGCGCTCGGGTATCAGGATGGTGGAGCTGCCCGGATACGGGTAGATGTCCAGCGCCACGTCGACGCCGGCGGCGCGGGCGCGGTCGATGTTGGCCAGCGTGGCGGCGCTCTTGCCCCAGTTGGCCGGCATCATGCATTTGTGGTGCGACAGCACCGTGGCGCAGCCGGTGCGGCGACCGACCGCCAGCACCTCGTCGACGGCGGCCTCGACTGCGTCACCCTCGTTGCGGATGTGGCTGGTGTGCAGCGCGCCGCGCGCCGCCGCGACGCGCGCCAGGCCGTCCAGTTCGGCTTGCTCGGCGACGCCGCCGGGCTGGTAGGCCAGGCCCGTGCTGAATCCCACCGCGCCGGCCTCCAGCGCGTCGGCCAGCATGCGCTCCATCGCCCGCTGCTCCTTCGCGCTGGGCTGTGCCGCCGGATCGCGCATGGCGGCCAGGCGCAGGTTGGCGTGGCCCACCAGGGCGGCCACGTTGATCATCGGCCGCTGCGCCTCCAGCGCGCCGAAGTACATGGCCATGTCCGCGAACAGCGGCGAGTCGCCCAGCAGGGCCAACGCCGCGGCGGTATTGCCCGGCAGCGGCGCCGGCGCGCCGCTGATGCCGCAGTTGCCGACCACCACCGACGTGATGCCCTGGCTGGTCTTCCATTCCAGGCCCGGTTTTTCCACGAACATCAGGTCATCGTGGCCATGGGTATCGATGAAGCCGGGCGCGACGATCCTGCCGCCGGCATCGAGGCGCCGGTCCGCTGGCGCGGCCGACAGGTCGCCGATGGCGGCGATGCGCTCGCCACGGATGCCGACGTCGGCGCGGCGGCGCGGCCCGCCCAGCCCGTCGATCACCCAGCCGCCTTCGATGACCAGATCCAGTTTTTCCTGCATGCAACTTCCGCCTTGATGGAGCCGGCGATGACGCCGGCCGCTTGTGCGGGCCGCCCGTGGACGGCCCTGGTGCTTGATGAAGCCCCTAGTATCGTCCGGCCGATCAATCTGGAAAAATTGTTTTTATTGATCCATCTATCGTGATTTGAAATGTATCGCCTGCCCAAGCACGTCACCCTCAAGCACCTTACCGCGTTCGTCGCGGTGGCGCAGGAGTCCAGTTTCACCCACGCCGGCAAGCGCCTGTTCCAGACCCAGTCGTCGGTCACCAGCCTGGTGCGCCAGCTGGAGGAAGCGCTGGCCACCCGGCTGTTCGCGCGCACCAGCCGGCGCGTGCTGCTGACCGCGGCGGGCGAGGAATTCCTGCCGCGCGTGATGCGCCTGTTGGCCGATTTCGACGGCGCGATCGAGGACGTGGTGCGCTTCGGCGCGCTGGAGCGCGGCCGTGTCGGCGTGGCGGCCGCGCCCTCGGCCATCACCCAGGTGATCGCGCCGGCGGCGGCGGCATTCGCGGCGCAGTACCCCGCCATCCGCCTGTACCTGAGCGACGACAACTCCGGCCGCATCCAGCGCAAGGTGGCCGCGCGCGAAGTCGATTTCGGCCTGACCAGCCGCTGGGCCGACGCGCCCGGCCTGCAGTTCGACGCGCTGCTGGAGGATCGCTTCGGCGTGCTGTACCGGCGCGACGACGCCAGCCTGCGGCCGGGGCGCGACGGCGCCATGCGCTGGTCCGACCTGGCGGGCCGCAAGCTGGTGGGGGTGGTGGACGAGACCGGCATCATGGCGCTGCTGCGGGCGCGCGCGGACCTGCCGATCGAAGCCGCCGCGCCGTTCTACGAGGCCTCCAGCACCACTTCCCAGGCAGCGTTGGTGAAGGCCGGCATGGGCGTGGCGCTGCTGCCGGCGCTGGCGGCGCAACGCGTGCTGGAACCCGGACTGGACTACGCGCTGCTGGCGCGGCCCACGGTGGTGCGCACGCTGTGCATCATCCGCCACAAGGAGCACGCGCTGAGTCCGGCCGCCGAAGCGCTGATCCGCGCCATCCGCGACTACCTGCGCGGCGCGCCGTTGCCGGCCGGCTGCAAGCTGGCCGCGGGCGCGACCCGCCGGCGCGCCTGAGGCGCATCGGCGTCGCCGTGGCAACGCCGGCGGGGCATGCGCCCGCCCCGCCGCGACGATACGCGCCGCTCAGGCGCGCAGCTTTTCGTCCAGCGCCGCCAGTCCGGCGGCGAACACGCCCTGCCCCACGGCGGTTGCCACCGCCTGCAGGTCGGCGCCATCCTCGACGCGGAAGTCGGCCCACCATTCGACCAGCGTGGCACCGCTCTCGGTGATCGCGCGCAAGGCGACGCCGGCGACATAGTCGCGCATCGGCAGGTCGGTCTCGATGATCGAATAGCGCAGCGCCGTGCCCGGATCGTCCAGCATCAGCAATTGCTCGCGCACGAAGCCCGAGGGCTTGAGCGACAGGTAACGCACCGAGCCGATGGCATCGTGGCGGCCGCCTTCTTCCAGACGGCTTTGCGCGATGCCGGGATGCCATCCCGCCAGGCCGTTGAAATCACGAAACAGCGGCCAGACCTTGGCCAGCGGCGCCTGGACGATGGCGCTGGTGTAGACGGTATGCGGCATGCGGACTCCTGACGGACGCGCGGCGCCCCGGCGGAAACGGATGAAGGGGAAAACTCAGAACGTCAGTTGCTTGAACTCGCGGGTGGCGGCGGTCAGCGCCTGTTCGGTGGGCAGGCGCTCCATTGAGCTGGCGCCGTAGAAGCCATGGCAATGCCGGCAGTTGCGCAGGATGTGGGCGGCGTCCTCGGGCGTGGCGATGGGGCCGCCGTGGCACAGCACGATCACGTCCGGACGCACGGCCAGCGCGGCCGCGGCGATGCGGTCGATGGCGGCGACGCAGTCATCCAGCGTCAGCGCGGTCTCGGCGCCGATCGAGCCGCCGGTGGTCAGGCCCATGTGCGCGACGATGATGTCGGCGCCGGCCTGCGTCATCGCCACGGCGTCGTCCTCGTTGAACACGTAGGGCGTGGTCAGCATGCCCTTTTCGTGCGCCAGGCGGATCATGTCCACTTCCAGCGCGTAGCCCATGCCGGTCTCTTCCAGGTTGGCGCGGAAGGTGCCGTCGATCAGGCCCACGGTGGGGAAATTCTGCACGCCGGCAAAACCCTGGCGCTTGAGATCGTCCAGGAACACGTCGAAGTCGCAGAACGGATCGGTGCCGTTGACGCCGGCCAGCACCGGCGTGCGCTTGACCACCGGCAGCACTTCGCGGCCCATGTCGACCACGATCTCGTTGGCGTTGCCGTAGGCCAGCAGGCCGGCCAGCGAGCCGCGCCCGGCCATGCGGTAGCGGCCCGAGTTGTAGATCACGATCAGGTCGATGCCGCCCGCTTCCTCGCACTTGGCGGACAGTCCGGTGCCGGCGCCGCCGCCCACGATGGGGGTGCGGTCGCGCACCATGGCGCGGAACTTGTCCAGCAGTTGGTTACGGTCAAAGCGCGGCATGGCGGCAATCCTCAGTGTGTGGCGATGTCGAGAAACTGTTCGACCGCGGTGCGGGCGAACAGCGGGTCGTTGATGTGGCAGGGCACGCGCACCAAGCGGCGGTCGGCGGTCTGCACCAGATTGGCCTGCAGCGCCTCGAACAAGGCCGCGTCGGCCTGCGGGTCCCAGAATGCCTGGCCCGGCGCGTCCAACGCCGACACGCCGCCTTCGGGGATCAGGAAGCGCACGGGGCCGTCGCAGCGGTTCAGCCGCTCAGCGATCCATTCGCCCTGGCGGCGGTTCTCTTCCGCGGTGGTGCGCATCAGCGTCACCTGCGGGTTGTGGGGGTAGAAGGTGCGGCCGCGGTAGCGTTCCGGCACCGAGTCCATGGCGCCGAAATTGACCATGTCGAGCGCGCCGCAGGAACCCACGTACGGCGCCCGGGTGCGCGCCACGGCGCCGAAGCGGTCCTCGGTGCAGGCCAGCACGCCGCCGAACAGGAAGTCGCAGACCTCGGTGGTGGTCAGGTCCAGCACGCCGGACAACAGATGGCTGTCGAGCAGCTTTTCCATCGACTGGCCGCCGGTGCCGGTGGCGTGGAACACCAGGCAGTCGTAGCGCGATTCGAGCAGCGGCGTCACCTGCTGCACGCAGGCGGTGGTGACGCCGAACATGGTGATGCCGACGGCCGGACGGCTGTCGTCGCCGGCCACGCTGGCGGCCAGGCGGAAGGCGCCGCCGATGGCGCCGGCGGCATTGGCCAGCACGCGGCGCGAGATGCGGTTCAGGCCGGCCACGTCGGTCACGGAATACATCATCGCGATGTCCGACGGCCCGACGTAGGGCGCGACGTTGCCCGACGCCATGGTCGATACCATCAGCTTGGGCACGCCGATGGGCAGCGCGCGCATGGCCGGCGTGATGAGCGCGGTGCCGCCGGAACCGCCCAGGCCCAGCAAGGCGCCGATATCGGAGTTGGCGGCCGCGTAGCGTTCGAACGCCAGCGCCATGGCCGCGATGGCGGTGCCGCGGTCGCCGGTGAAGACGGCCTGCTCGCCCCGCGGATGGCTGCGGGCCACTTCCCGCGCCTGCACCTGCGCCGCGCTGGCCGCGCCCGTGGTGGACACGTCCACCGAGACCACGTCCAGGCCTTCGCGCTTGAGCAGCGCAACCACGTACTCGGCCTCGTGGCCCTTGGTATCGTAGGTGGCGGCCACGAAGACCCGCCGATTCGAATGCGTCATGACTCCTCCGCGGGCGGCTACACTCGGTGCGCGCCTCGATATGTCTGGGGCCGCCCAGGGCCTGTAGAATCAAGAAATGAGACGAAAGAATCATACTGAGACACCTGTCTCACGTCAAACCACGACATCCTCCCCCAAGCCGCCGGCCGCGCCCGCGCGCCTGATCGCGCCCGCCAGCCGCCAGGCCGCCGCCAGCGGCGAGCCGCCGCACGGGCCGCGCGCGCGCATGCGCAAGATCCTGCTGGACGCCGCGCAGCGGCTGATGGCGCAAGGCATCACGCCGTCGGTGGCGGAACTGGCCGAGCATGCCCAGGTGTCGCGCGCCACCGCCTACCGCTACTTTCCCAGCCAGAGCGCGCTGATCGCCGCCGTGGTCGACGAGAGCCTGGGCCCGATCCTGGCGTGGGACTCGGCCGCGCCGGACGCCGCCACCCGCGTGGATGAACTGCTGCGTTTCGCCTATCCGCGCCTGCAAGCGCACGAAGCGCCGCTGCGCGCCGCCATTCAGGTGTCGCTGCAGCAGCATGCGGATGCCAGCGCCGGCCGCGCCGGCAACGAACCCCGGCTGGTGCGCGGCCATCGCGTCGACATCCTCAGGCGCGCCATCGCGCCGCTGGCCGGCGTGCTGACGCCGGCGCAGCAGGATCGCGTGGCGCAGGCGCTGTCGCTGGTCTACGGCACCGAAGTGTTCCTGGTGCTCAAGGACATCTGGGGCCTCGGCCAGGCCGAGGTCACCGAGGTCGCCCGCTGGACCGCCAATGCCATCATCCGGCAGGCGCTGGCCGACGTCGCCGACGCGCCGGCGGCCGATCCGCGCAGGCGCTGAGCGCCGCGCGCGCCGCCCGAGGCGCAGCCACGGCCTCGCCCCGCATACCCTGTCATTGCCACGTCACCCGCGCGCCTCATAGTGCGGGCCTTCGCGGCGCCGCGCCTCCTTGCGGCCCGCATGACGCTGGAGCATGGAATGCAGTTCGAAGTAACCCGCCTGCGGCGGACCCTGATGCCGCTGTCGCTGGCTTGCGTAACCCTGTTGAGCGCCTGCGGCGGCAGCGATGACGACGATGATGCCCCCGCCGTCACGCCGCCCCCGGTCGTGACCGACCCCACGCCGCCGGTCCGCACGGGCGCCTGGAGCGCCGGCGACCTGCACGTGCACACCATCCAGTCCGACGACGCGCAGACCACGCTGGAAAGCGTGCTGGACCAGGCCTTCGACCGCTACAAACTGGACTGGGCCGCGCTCTCGAACCACCTGCGCATGTCCGGGCGCGACCACACCGGCCTGGCGATCCCGGGCGGATCGATTCCGTTCTCGACCGGCATGGCGCGCTACGAAGTGCCGTTCATCAAACAGGCACAGGCCGCGGGCCGCTACGCCGGCAAGATCATCTTCTCGTCGTTCGAGTGGGACATGCCCACGCACGATCACGTCAACATCGGCATCGGCGCCAACGACCCGATGGCCGAGAAGTCGCTGCGCGCCGTGGCCGAGTTCGAATACCTCTACACCAACAAGGCCGCCAACCTGTTCGATCCGCAGCTGGTATCGGACCTGGCCGGCCAGGCGCGCGCCTACACCACCCACGCCGATTCGCTGACGGCGCTCAAGTGGCTGCGCGACAGGCACCCCGACAGCTACATGCTGCTGAATCACCCGTCGCGCTACGCCGGCAAGTACACCATCGGCCAATTGCGTGAGATACACGACCTGGCGCCGTCGATCTTCTTCGCCATCGAAGGCATGGTGGGCAACCAGATGGAACCCGACCGCGGCGGCTACGCCGAGGCCTACACGGCCGACAAACTGCCCAACCGCACCTACGGCGGCGTCGACTACCTGGTGGCCAAGCTCGGCGGCACCTGGGACGCGCTGCTGGGCGAAGGCCGCCGCATCTGGACCGTGGCCGATTCGGACTTCCATTTCCGCGTCAACGCCACCGGCCAGTACAGCAGCGGCTACGCGCCGGGCGAATACGCCAAGACCTAGGTCTGGAAGGACGGCAAGGACATGGCGGCGGTGGTCGCGGGCCTCAAGAGCGGCCGCCTGTTCGGCGTGTTCGGCGACCTGATCGACGCGCTCGAATTCCAGGCGCGCGGCGCCTCGGGCACCGCGCAGATGGGCGGCGAACTGGTGGCGGCCAAGGGCGAGCAGGTGGAAGTGACCATCCGCTTCCGCAGCCCCGGCAGCAACCATTACGAGTACCCGATCGAAAGCGGCAACCCGACCTACGTCAAGCCGACCGTGCATCACGTCGACCTGATCGTGGGCGACGTCGGCGCCCGCGCCGCCGCCGGCACCCCGGCCTATGACAATGCCACCAATCCGAGCACCCGGGTGCTGGGCCGCTACACCAGCAAGGACTGGACGGTGGACCAGGACGGCTACAGCGTCATCAAGGTCAAGCTGACCGCGGACAAGAGCCAGTACCTGCGCCTGCGCGGCACCAACCTGGCGCCCGACGTGGCCGGTGAAACCGCCAACGGCGAACCGCTGGCGGACGCCAAGATCGACCTGGCCGACAACGCGGCCCGCTTCAACGCCATCAACGCGCGCAACTACAACGACCTGTGGTTCTATTCGAATCCGGTGTTCGTCACCGTCAAACAGTAGGACGGCTCGCGCCGGCGCGGCATGTCGAGCCGCGCCGGCCCGGCCCGAAACGCGAGCGGCACGGATTCTCTTTTATAAGTCACAGTTATTTTGTTTACCTCCAACCCCTCGCTTGCTACATATGAGAGCGCAACTGCACTTGGTTCCTGATTATTCTCATCGGAGGATTTTTATGAGCAAGCGAATTGTTGTCGTGGGAGGCGGGGTCGGCGGCACCATGCTGGCCAACCAACTGGTGCACAAGCTCTACCCCGAAGTGGCGGCCGGCAAGGTCAGCATCATGCTGCTGTCCGATTCGCCGGATCATTACTACAAGCCGGCCTTCATGTATGTGGCGTTCAATCTGTTCTTTCAGGAAGAACTCAAACGCCCCGAACGTTCCCTGCTGCGGCCCGAGATCGAGTTCCGCGTCGACAAGGTGACGCGCTTCGATTTCGATGCCCAGCAACTGCACACCCGCGGCGGCAAGCGCCACGGCTACGACTACCTCGTCATCGCCACGGGCTGCGTGCCCGCCCCCGAGCGCATCGAGGGACTGCGCGAAGCGGGCGATCATTTCTACCAGTACGAGCCGGCGCGGCAACTGGCCAGCCGCCTGGCCACGATCGAGCGCGGCCGCGTATTCGTCAGCGTCACCTTTCCCAAGACGCCGAACGTGCCGCACCAGTGCGGCATCGCGCCGATCGAGACCACGCTGATGCTGGATGACTATCTGCGCCGCCGCGGCGTGCGCGACCGCGTCGAGATCGTCTACACCTACCCGACCACCTCGCAACTGCTGCGCAACTGCCTGTTCCTGCAAAAGCCCACCTGCGAAGTGCTGCCGGCCATCTTCGAACAGCGCGGCATCCGGTTCCAGCGCGGCTTCACGCTGGCGAAGGTGGACCCCGACCGGCGCATCGCCTATTCGGAAGAAGGCGTCGAGCAACCCTTCGACATCCTCATGGCCACGCCGCCGATCCGCGCGGTCGATGCGGTGCTGGAATCGGGCGCCTCGCAGGCGCCCGACAACGAAGGCTGGCTGCCGACCGATCACGAGACCATGCAGGTCTACGGCCTGCGCAACGTGTACGTGATCGGCGACACCGTGGACCTGCCGGTCAGCAAGGCCGGCGGCTCGTGCCACAACCAGGCGCCCGTCATCGCCAACAACATCGCCGGCGAGATCCGGCTGGGCCATCCCTGCAGCGCGTACGACGGCCGGGTCCAGGCCGTGGCGCAGATGGGCCTGAACGCCGGCATGCCGCTCTGGTACGACTACACCCATGACGTGCGGCCGACACCGCCGACCAAGCTGGGCGGGTTGCTGCGGCATGGTTTCAACCGGGGCCTGTACTGGTCCGTCGCCAGGGGAATGCTATGAACGCTCCGCACGACAACAGCCTGCCCGCGGCCGGGCAATGCGCCGCCGTGTTCGACGCGCCGCCCGCGGCCGGCGGCAACGATGCGCTGGCGCAACTGGCGGACAAGCTGCAACCGCTGGCCGACAGCGGACGCCTGGACAATATCGTCGACCTGCTGGCGCTGGCGTCCGACCTGGTCGACCTGCTCGATGCGCCGATGGTGGAAAAACTGGGCGCGCTGTCCGAGCAGGCCACGGGCGCCGCCTGGACCCTGTCCAACGCCTGGCGCGCGGCCCAGGCGCAAGGGTTGCAAGAGGCGCGCCCGCCGGGCCTGGGCGGACTGTTCCAGCTCTCGCGCGACGAGGATACGCGGCGCGGGCTGGCGCTCGTGCTGCGGACGCTGCAAGGGCTGGGCCGGCAATTGGGTGATCAGCGGCAGGACTACGCCGCCTCCTGATGCGGTAGGCCGGCACCGCCCCCCGGGTCCCGGCCCGGCAAAACAAAGCCCCGCAAGCGATCGCCTGCGGGGCTTTCTGTACACGCCGCCTGGACGGGCGGCGCGTAGGCGCTTACTGCAATGTGCGCGTGAAGACGAACTTGCCGTCGCGCCAATCCACCGGCACCACGTCGCGCGGCCCGAACTGGCCTTCCAGGATCAGCTTGGCGACCGGGTTCTCGATCTGCTGCTGGATCGCGCGCTTGAGCGGACGCGCGCCGAACACCGGATCGAAGCCATCGCGTGCCAGTTCGGCCAGCGCGGGCTCGGTCACTTCCAGCCGCATCTCCTGCTTTTCCAGCCGCTCGGCCAGGCGGCGCAGCTGGATGCGGGCGATGGACTCGATGTGCTGCGCTTCCAGCCCGTGGAACACCACCACTTCGTCGATGCGGTTCAGGAACTCGGGCCGCAGCGTCTGCTTGAGTTCGCCCCAGACCACTTCCTTGACCACGTCGTACGGCTGGCCGGCCAGCGTCTGGATATGCTGCGAACCGAGGTTCGACGTCATCACGATGACCGTGTTGCGGAAGTCCACGGTGCGGCCCTGGCCGTCGGTCAGGCGGCCATCGTCCAGCACCTGCAGCAGCACGTTGAAGACGTCCGGGTGGGCCTTCTCGACTTCATCGAGCAGCACCACGCTGTAGGGCTTGCGGCGCACGGCCTCGGTCAGGTAGCCGCCCTCTTCGTAGCCCACGTATCCGGGCGGCGCGCCGATCAGCCGCGCCACCGAGTGCTTCTCCATGAATTCGCTCATGTCGATGCGGATCATGTGCTCTTCGGAGTCGAACAGGAACTCGGCCAGCGCGCGCGTCAGCTCGGTCTTGCCCACGCCGGTGGGGCCCAGGAACAGGAACGAACCGTACGGGCGCGAGGGATCCGCCAGGCCCGCGCGCGAACGGCGGATGGCATCGGACACCAGGCGCACGGCCTCGTCCTGGCCAACCACGCGCTTGTGCAGGTATTCCTCCATGTGCAGCAGCTTCTCGCGTTCGCCCTGCATCATCTTGGATACCGGGATGCCGGTGGCGCGCGACACGACCTCGGCGATTTCCTCGGCGCCGACACGGGTGCGCAAGAGGCGCGGACGACCTTCGCCGCCCTCGGCCTCCTCGGCCGCTTCAGCGGCGCCGACCTCGGCGGCCTTCAGGCGCGCTTCCAGGTCGGGCAGCTTGCCGTACTGCAGCTCGGCCAGCTTGTCGAACTGGCCCTTGCGCTGCAGCTCGGCCATTTCGGCGCGCACGCTGTCGATCTCTTCCTTGATGGCCTGGGTGCCCTGCACCGCGGCCTTCTCGGCCTTCCAGATTTCCTCGAAGTCGTTGTATTCGCGTTGCAGCTTTTCGAGCTCGTCCTCGATCACGCCCAGGCGGCGCTTGGAAGCGTCGTCGGTTTCCTTCTTGACGGCCTCGCGCTCGATCTTGAGCTGGATGATGCGGCGGTCGAGCTTGTCCATCACTTCCGGCTTGGAGTCGATTTCCATGCGGATGCGGGCGCCGGCCTCGTCGATCAGGTCGATGGCCTTGTCGGGCAGGAAGCGGTCGGTGATGTAGCGGTGCGAGAGTTCGGCCGCGGCCACGATGGCCGGGTCGGTGATCTCGACGCCGTGGTGGATCTCATAGCGTTCCTGCAGGCCGCGCAGGATGGCGATGGTCGACTCGACATCGGGTTCGTCGACCAGCACCTTCTGGAAGCGGCGCTCGAGCGCGGCGTCCTTTTCGATGTACTTGCGGTATTCGTCCAGCGTGGTGGCGCCGATGCAGTGCAGCTCGCCGCGCGCCAGCGCCGGCTTGAGCATGTTGCCGGCGTCCATCGCGCCTTCGGCCTTGCCGGCGCCGACCATGGTGTGCAGCTCGTCGATGAAGACGATGTTGCTGCCGTCGTCCTGCGACAGTTCCTTGAGCACGGCCTTCAGGCGCTCTTCGAATTCGCCGCGGAACTTGGCACCGGCCAGCAGCGCGGCCAGGTCGAGCGACAGCACGCGCTTGCCGCGCAGGGTCTCGGGCACTTCGTCGTTGACGATGCGCTGCGCCAGGCCCTCGACGATGGCGGTCTTGCCCACGCCGGGTTCACCGATGAGCACCGGGTTGTTCTTGGTGCGGCGCTGCAGGATCTGGATGGTGCGGCGGATTTCGTCGTCGCGGCCGATCACCGGGTCGAGCTTGCCCTGGCGGGCGCGCTCGGTCAGGTCCAGGGTGTACTTGGCCAGCGCCTCGCGGTTGGATTCGCCTTCGGCGCCGGAGACGTTCTCGCCGCCGCGCACGGCGTCGATGGCGGCTTCGAGGGCCTTTTTCTGCAGGCCCGCCTCGCGCAGGATGCGGCCGGCCTCGCCCTTGTCGTCGGCCAGGGCCAGCAGGAAAAGTTCGCTGGCGATGTAGGTGTCGCCGCGGCGCGCGGCTTCCTTGTCGGTGCGGGTCAGCACGCCCTGCAGGTCGCGGCCGACCTGGACGTTGTCATCGCCCTGCACCTGGGGCAGCGCCTTGAGCGCGGCATCCAGGGCCGGCTGCAGCCGGTTGACGGCCACGCCGGCGCGCGCCAGCAGGCTGCCGGCGCCGCTGTCGGGGTCGGACAGCAACGCCGACAGCACGTGGACGGGCTCGATGTAGGGGTGATCGTTGCGGGCGGCCAGACTCTGAGCGTCGGCCAGGGCTTGCTGGAACTTGGTGGTCAGTTTGTCGAATCGCATAATGGTCGTTGTGGCTTGTTGGTGAGCCTGACCGATACGCGCCGGCGGGCTCGATGACCTGAATATGCGGCCGGATGCGAGAATTTCAATACCTCGCCGGCCTCATGGCTTTATGTCCGTGGACACATCCGCGTGCAGCAACAATCTGAACTATGAGCATATACGTTTTTGTCTACGGCACGCTACGCGCGGGCGAAATCAACGACCTGGCGCAAGCGGCCGCGCGGCGCGCGCTGCCGCCCGCCCGCCATCTCGGCGCGGCCACCGTGCCGGGCGCGCTGGTGGACTTCGGCGACTGGCCCGGGCTGGTCCCGGTGCGGGACGGCCGCCGCGTGCGCGGCGACATCTACGCGGTCTGCCCGGCCCTGCTCGCCCTGATGGACGAGATCGAGGAATACGCGCCCGGCCGGCCCGGCTGCTTCGTGCGCCGGCCTGTACTGGCCCGCCCGCTGGCGCCGCCCGGCGCCGCCGCGGTGGCCTGCCAGTACTACCCCATCGATCCGGCCTGGCGCGGGGCGGCGCCGGACGTCGCCGCGGACGACTGGATCGCCTACCGCCAGGCCCGCGGACACCCCGTATCGCCGTAAGGTTCTACTGCAAAACCGCCCCGTAAGACACCCGTAGTAACAACGGACTACAATGGGTACCTGTCTTCACGCTTTAAGCCCGTCCAGGCCACCCGCCGGGTCCGGGCACTATAAAGGTCATCGTATGCAAAAACGGGTTCCCGTTGCCCCTGATGCCGCCCACTGTTCCACGTGTATGTTGGGCCACGTGTGTGTCCCGGTCGGGATGGCAGCCGCCGAAGTGGAAAAGCTGGACGAGCTGGTGAAAGAGCGTGTGCGCCTTGAAAAGGGCAAGACGCTGTATTCGCTGGATCACCCCCTGGACGCCGTCTACGGCGTGCGCTTCGGCAGCCTGAAAACGCAGCTCGAGGACGCCACCGGCCAGATCCAGATCACCGGTTTCCACCTGCCCGGCGAGATCGTCGGCATGGACGGCATGCTCGACGGCAAGCACGTCTCGGCCGCCGTCGCGCTGGAAGACTCCGAAGTCTGCGTGATCCGCTTGAACGAAGTCGACCGCGTGGCCGCCCACCTGCCCTCGCTGCAGCAGCAGTTCCGCCGCCTGATGAGCCGCGAGATCACGCGCTCGCACCAGATGCTGGCGTCGCTGGGCTCGATGCGTTCCGAACAGCGCCTGGCCGCGTTCCTGCTGAACCTGTCGCAGCGCTATGCCTCGCTGGGCTACTCGTCCACCGAGTTCGTGCTGCGCATGAGCCGCGAGGAAATCGGCAACTTCCTGGGCCTGACGCTGGAGACGGTCAGCCGGCTGTTCTCGCGTTTCGCGCGCGACGGCCTGATCCGCATCAACCAGCGCGAAGTCCGCATCCTGGACCAGCCCGCGCTCAAGCAACTGCTGGGCCACGAGGGCTGCTGACGCCCGCCCGCGCCATGCGCCGCACCGCCGCACCCGGCGCCTCACAGCCCTGCCCGGCGCCGCGCCTGTCGCGCCCGCCCCGGGCCTGGTGCGCGGCGGCGCTGGCCCTGGCGGCCCTGCTGCCCCTGGCGGCGCATGCGCAGACGCCGCTGCCCGATCCCTACGATTACGACGAACCCGTGCCCGCGCCCAAGCGGGTGGCGGTGCCGCGCTGGCAGGCGCTCGAATTGGGCAGGCCGGGCCATCGCTACAAGGTACCGGTCTATGCTAACCGGAACCTGGCGCGCGCCGACCTGCGCGATATCAAGCAAATCGTGATCGTGTTCCACGGCGTCAAGCGCAACGCCGACGCCTATTACGAAACCGTCGCCACGCTGCTGGCCGCCAATCCCGCCCGCGCCAATGACACGCTGATCCTGGCGCCGCGCTTCGTCGGCTCGATCGACTCGGGCTTCGCCGGCATGGCCGCGTGGCGCAAGGCCAGCTGGGAGGACGGCGAGGACAGCGTGCAGGCCAGCGGCCGACCGGCGCCGGTCAGCTCGTTCCAGGTGATCGACGACCTGCTGCGCAGCCTGGACGACCGCAAGCGCCTGCCGATACTGGCCGGCATCGTGCTGGCCGGCCACTCCGGCGGCGGCCAGCTGGTGCAGCGCTATGCGGTGCTCAATCCCGTCGACGGCCCGCTGCGGCGCGACGGCATCGCCATCCGCTACGTGATCGCGAATCCTTCCTCCTACCTGTACCTGACCCGCGAGCGCCCGCGCCCCGACGGCAAGGGCTACGCGCCCTACGAACGCGGCATCTGCCCCACCTATAACCAGTACAAGTACGGCACCGACAAGTTGCCGGCGTACGCGCAGGAAACCGACGACACGCGCCTGTTCATCCGCTACGCGGAGCGCGACGTGACCTACCTGCTGGGCGGCGCGGACAACAACCCCGAGCACCGCCTGCTGGACAAGACCTGCGGCGCCGAGGCGCAAGGCGCCACGCGGCTGGCGCGCGGCACGGCCTACCTGCAATACGAGCGCATCGTCGCGGCGCGCGGCAACCACCCCGTGACGCTGCACCGGGCCGGCTTCGAAGTGACCGGCGTCGGCCACGACAACAAGGGCATGTTCAGCTCGGTCTGCGGCGCGCGCGCGCTGCTGGGTGAAAACGCGATCGCGCCAGCCGGCGCGGCCGCCTGCACGGTGATCGAGCCGCCGCGCAAATAGCCCGGAAAGCCATGTGCCGGTTATTGACGCGAAACTGAACGAATATCCCGGACGGACGCAGGGGTGCATTTTGGCGCCGACAGGCGCAACATAGGCAGGTACCGTCTCCGTGGAAGACAGATATGAGCCAAGCGTATCTCGACATGCCCGACGCCAAACGCCGCATCAAGGCGATCTTCGTCGGCTCCATGGGCAACCTGGTCGAATGGTATGACTTCTACGCCTATACCGCCTTCGCCCTGTATTTCGCCCCCGCCTTCTTCCCCTCGCACGACCCGGTCGTGCAGCAACTGAACGCCGCCACGCTGTTCGCCGCCGGCTTCATCGTGCGGCCGCTGGGCGGCTGGCTGTTCGGCCACCTGGCCGACCGCCACGGGCGACGATTGTCGCTGATGGTGTCGGTGGGCATGATGTGCGTGGGGTCGCTGATCATCGCGGTCACGCCCACCTATGCCTCGATCGGGCTGGCGGCGCCGGCGCTGCTGGCGCTGGCGCGGGTCATCGAAGGCCTGAGCCTGGGCGGCGAATACGGCGCCAGCGCCACCTATCTCACCGAGATCGCCGATCCGAACCACCGCGGCTTCTATTCCAGCTTCCAGTACGTCACGCTGATCGGCGGGCAGCTCTGCGCCATCCTGGTGCTGCTGTTGCTGCAGAACGTGTTCCTGACGCACGAGCAGCTGGTGCAATGGGGCTGGCGCATTCCCTTCGTGATCGGCGCCATGCTCGCCATCATCACCGCCGTCATGCGGCGCGACATGCCGGAAACCGATTCCTACAAGCAGGCCAGCCAGCACAAGCCGCAGACCAGCTCGCTGCGCGGCCTGCTGCGCTATCCGCGCGAGGTCGCGATCGTGGTCGGCCTGACGGCCGGCGGCACGGCGGCGTTCTACACCTTCACCACCTACATGCAGACCTTCGTGCGGCAGACGGCCGGGTTCTCCGACATCGTCACCACCTACGTGATCGCCGCGTCGCTGATCTTCGCGCTGATCCTGCAGCCGCTGTACGGCGCGCTGTCCGACAAGATCGGGCGCAAGCCGCTGCTGGTGTTCTTCGGCATCGCGGGCGCGCTGCTCACGGTGCCGTTGCTGATGACGTTGTCGCATACCCGCTCGCCGTTCATCGCCTTCCTGCTGATCTGCGCGGCCTGGCTCTTCACCGCCGGCTACACCTCGATCAACGCGGTGGTGAAGGCCGAGCTCTTTCCCACCAACATCCGCGCCACCGGCGTGGCGGTGCCATACGCGATCACCGTGTCCATCTTCGGCGGCACCGCGCCGGCCATCGCCCTGTGGTTCAAGCAGCAGGGCCACGAGCAGTGGTTCTACTACTACCTGGCGGGCGTGATCTTCATTTCGCTGCTGGTGTACGCCACCATGCGCGACACCAAGCACCAGTCGGCGATGCACCGGCACGAGTGATCCGGCTTCCCACGGCGCGGCAATTCGCCCGTCGCGCCGGGGTTCCTTGAAAAAAAGTGTAAGCGTGCGGCCCGGGGGCTTGCGGTGGCAGCCGCTTCGGCCAATACTTAACCTTATGGTTAAGTTAATGAATTCCCCGCTCGACGACGCTCAACTGGACCGTGTGTTCTCCGCCCTGGCGGATGCCACCCGGCGCCGGGTGCTGGCCGACCTGGAGCCGGGCCCGGCTTCCGTCGGCACGCTGGCCCGGCCCCATGCAATGTCGCTGCCCGCCTTCATGAAGCACTTGCGGGTGCTGGAGGACGCCGGCCTGATCGCCCGGGCCAAGGATGGCCGGGTGGTCCGCTGCACCTTGTCGGCCGGGCCGATGCGGTCGGCGTCCGACTGGCTGGCGCGCTACGAGAGATTCTGGAACGGGCAGCTCGACTCGCTGGCCCGCTACCTTTACCACGAAGAGGAGACCCACCCATGTCCACCGACACCGACCTCGAATTGCGCCTCCGGCGGCGCTTCAACGCCCCCGTCGAACGCGTCTGGCGAGCCTGGACCGAACCGCAAGCGCTGATGCGCTGGTTCGGCCCCGCCGAAACACGCGAAGTGCTGCTGGCCGAAACCGACCTGCGGGTCGGCGGCGCCTACCACATCGGCTTTGCGACCGAAGACGGGCTGGCGCACTACGCCCGGGGCCAATACCGGGAAGTGCAGCCGCAGCGCAAACTGGTCTTCACCTGGACCTGGCGCGACGCGCCGCAGGAAACGTCGTTGATCACGCTGACATTTACGCCCGCGGACCACGGCACCGACCTGGACTTCCTGCAGACCCCGTTCGTCGACGAGGCCACCCGCGACAGCCATGGCAGCGGCTGGGCCGGCGCGATGGACCGGCTGGCGGCCGACCTGGCCGGCGCGGCGTAGGCGCCCTCCCGGCCCCGCTAACGGCGCGCGCCCGTCAAGGGCCGCGCCGGCGCCTCGGGCGCGGCCGTGATGCGTTCGGCGTGTGGCGACAGGATCTCGAGCGGCGCCGTGGCGTGGGCCACGCAAGGCAGGATCCAGCCTTCGTCCTTTTCGTCGCGCGACAGGCCGGGCCACTCGATGCGGTAGCGCACCGCGCCCGCGCGCAGCTGGCACATGCACGCGCGGCAGGTGCCGTTGCGACAGGAACTGGGCAGCTTGATGCCGGCCGCCTGCGCCGCGGCCAGCACGGAGGTGTCGGCATCGGCGTCGAAGCGCCAGCCGGACGGCTGCAACAGCACGGCAAAGGACGGCATGGGCGTTGTCCCCGGCGCTCAGGCGGCGTGTTCCTGCCAGTCCAGCTGCCAGGCGCCGGACAGCACGTTCTGCAGCCACAGCGTGCAGGTCAGCGTCTTGGCGTCGGTGACCTCGCCCTTGGCGCAGGCGGCGTACAGATCGGCGGGGTCGGCGCTGAATACGTCCAGGAATTCATCCTGGTCCAGTTGCCGGGGCCCGGCGCGCAGCCCGCGCGCGAAGTAGATGTGGATGATCTCGGTGGAATAGGCGATGGCCAGGTGCAGGGCGCCGGCGCGGGCCCACTGCGTGGCGGTATAGCCGGTTTCCTCGAGCAGTTCGCGCTTGCCGCAGGCCAGCGGGTCCTCGCCGGGATCGAGCTTGCCGGCCGGAAACTCCGTCATGACGCGGCCGATCGGATAGCGATACTGGCGCTCGAGCAGCACGCGGCCGTCGTCGAGCAGCGGGATCACCACCACCGCGCCCGGATGCACCACGTATTCGCGGGTGGAGGTGTTGCCGTTGGGCAGGCGCACCACGTCGTTGCGGATCTTGAGGAAACGGCCGTCGTAGGCGACCTCGCTGGAGACGCGTTCTTCGTACAGATGGGAATCGGGCTTGTCGGTCATGGCGGGCGTGATGGAGTTCAGCGCGGGGGCAGCGCGAAACCGTGCCGGCCCGCGCGCGAAGAGCTTGCAGCTTACCATCGGCTCCGCGCCGTTCAGGCGTCGACGCGGATCACGATCTTGCCGAAGTGACGGCTCGAGGCCCGGCGCTCGAACGCGGCCGGCACGGGCGCGGCCGGCGGCAGAGAAAGCCCCCCACGCTCGCCGCTGCGCGGGTCGCTGCCCCCCGAGGGGGCGTTTTTGCCTTGGGGCGGCCCGGCGGCAAAAAAAGCCTCACGCCGTGGCCTGGCGCCAGTACGATATATGGGAACCATACGATCCAGTGATGGCATTCATTCTCACCAATGTTGCCTTTAAGGAACCAATTCAATCGCAGGCGGCGACGCCCAGGAAGGCATGATGGCTACACCCCTCCCCCACGACCGGCTCGGCGGCATCGAGGTTTTCGTGCAGGCCGCCGAGGCCGGCAGTTTCGCGCTGGCGGCCGAGCGCCTGAACCTGACCCGTTCGGCGGTCGGCAAGTCCATCGCGCGGCTCGAGGCCCGCCTGGGCGCGCGGCTGTTCCATCGCACCACGCGCCAGCAGAGCCTGACCGACGCCGGCCAGGCCTATTACGACCGCTGCGTGCGCGCGCTTGCCGAGCTGTACGACGCCGAGGCGGAGCTGGACAGCGGCCGCCGCTCGCCACAGGGCCGCCTGCGCGTCAGCGCGCCGGTGGTGTTCGGCCGCCATTGCGTGGCCCCGGTACTGCGCGAACTGGCGGCGCGGCATCCGCAGTTGCAGATCGAGATTTCGTTCAACGACCGCGTGGTCGACCTGATCGAGGAAGGCTACGACCTGGGCATCCGCATCGGCGCGCTACCCGACAGCGCGAGCCTGGTGGCGCGGCGCCTGGGCCTGCAGACCATGGGCATAGGCGCGTCGCCGGCCTACATTGCGGCGCATGGGCGCCCGCAAACGCTGGATGAAATGCGCCAGCACGTGGGCGTGGCCTACGCCCGTGGCGGCGTCGAAAAGGGCTGGTCGTTGATGGAGGCGGACGGCGAGGTGGTGCAGCTGCGCGTGCCGCCGCGCCTGCGCATGGACGATCTGCAAGCCATCGCCGACGCGGCCATCGCGGGCGCCGGACTGGCCTGGCTGCCTTGCTGGATGCTGTCGCACTACGTGCGCACCGGCGAACTGGATGTGCTGATGCACGGCGACCGCATGGCGGCGCAGCCGGTGCATGCGGTGTGGCCCCAGGCGCGCTACCTGCCGTCGAAGACGCGCACCGCGATCGACGCGCTGGCCGAACGGGTGCCGGCGATGCTGGCGACGTGGTGACGAAAGCGCGCGGCGCGGCGGCCGCGCGGTGTGGGCGGCAAGCGCCGCCCGAGCCTCAGTCGAACTTGCGGCGCGCGTCCAGCGCCAGGCCGGCGCCGATGCTGCCGAACAGGTCGCCCTCGACGCTGCGCGCCTGCGGCACCAGCGCCGAGACGCATTCGCGCAGTCGCGGCACGCGACTCGAACCGCCGGTGAAGAACACCGTGTCCACATCGGCGGGCGCGACGCCCGCGTCGCGCAGCAGGGTGCCGACGGTCTGCTCGATCTTCTCGATCAGCCGCGCCACGCTGTTGTCGAACGACGGCCGGCTCACGTCCACGCCAAGTTCGGGCGCGATGCGCGACAGGTCGATGCGCGCCGCCGGCGCCTCGGACAGCGCGATCTTGGCCTCTTCCACCTGCACCGCCACCCAGTGGCCGGCGCGCTGCTTGACCAGGTTCAGCAGCAGGTCGATCTTGTCGCGGTCGCCGGCCTCGGCGCGGATGTAGGCGAAGTGCTCGGCGGCCTTGCGGGTGTAGGCCTGGTTGATGGTGTGCCAGCAGGCCAGGTTGCCGTACTGCGTGGACGGCACGTCCTTGCCGCTGCGCAACTGGCTGCCCAGGCCCAGCAGCGGCATGACGTGCGCCAGGCTGAGCTGCTTGTCGAAGTCCACGCCGCCGATGTGCACGCCGCCGTAGGCCAGGATGTCGTCGCGCCGGTCCGGCTTGGCGGCGCGGCCCGGACCCAGACGGATCAGCGAAAAGTCCGAGGTGCCGCCGCCGATATCGATGACCAGCACCAGTTCCTCGCGGTCGATCTGCGACTCGTAGTCGAAGGCCGCGGCCAGCGGCTCGAACTGGAATTCGATGTCGGTGAAGCCGACGCTGCGCGCGATCTCGCCCAGGGTGTCCTGGGCGGTCTGGTCGGCGGCGGGGTTGTCGTCGACGAAGAACACCGGCCGGCCCAGCACGGCGCGCGTGAAGTCGCGGCCGGCGGCGGTTTCGGCTCGGCGCTTGAGCTCGGCGATGAAACGCGTCAGCAGCACGCGGAACGGGATCGAGCGGCCCTGCACCTCGGTGGAACCGTCGATCAGCGAGCTGCCCAGCAGGCTCTTCATCGAGCGCATCAGGCGCCCGTCGTAGCCCGCCAGGTAGTCGGAGATGGCCGCGCGGCCGTAGCTGACCTCGGCGTCTTCATCGTGAAAGAAGATGGCCGAGGGCAAGGTGGTCTTGCCGTCTTCAAGAGCCAGGAGCGCGCGCTGGTCGGGGCGGCTCCAGCCGACGGTGGAGTTCGACGTGCCGAAGTCGACGCCGCATGCGGTGGAAATCATGGAAATTCGGGGGGCTGAAAGCAAAACGGCGCACAAGTGTAGCCGCAACCGCCCGAAACGCCATGTCACCCGGGGCGGCGCAGCGCCAGCGCCACGAAAACCAGCGTGACCACGGCCGCCAGCAGCCCGCCGCCGAAACCGGCGGCGTAGCCGAGCTGGGCGGCCAGCGCGGTGATGAGCGACGAGGTCAGGATTTCGCCCAGGTCGCGCGCGCTCTGCACCGCCGTCATGTCGGTGCCGGCCTGCGTGCCGCGGGCGGCAAAGCGCATCGCCAGCGTCATCAGCGCCACCGAGGCGGCGCCGGCGCCGAACGAACCCAGCGCCTGGGCCAGGTAGGCCATCAGCGCGGGCTGCGCGGCCCAGCCCCGCGCCTGCGCCAGCCAGGCCACCGCGGCCGCGCCCGAGGCCGCCAGCCCCAGGGCCAATGCGCCGCGCGCGCCCAGGCGCCCGACCAGCCAGGCGCCGCCGCCGCACCCCAGCAGCACCGTCACCGCGCCGCCGGCCATGCCGAGCTGCCCCACCGCGTCCACCGGCCAGCCCGCATCGACCAGGAACAATTTGGACAATCCATAGCCCGCCACCGCCGTCATCGCCGACAGGAACGCCGCCAGTACCAGCGCCCAGGCGCCGGGCCGGCGCGCGAAACCGGCCAGCGAGGCGCGCCGCGGCGCGGCCGCGGGTTCGGGCAGCGCGGTTTCCCGCCACCCCAGCGCCATCAGCAGGCTGAACGCCACCACCGCGGCCAGCAGCGCCAGCGCGCCGCCCTGCCCCAGCCGGCCGGCCAGCACCAGGCAACCGGGCCCGCCGGCGAAGAAGCCGACCATGGTGCCGCCCACCTGCACGGCGTTGGCGCGCGCCAGGGCCTGGCCCTGGAAGCGCTCGGCGGTCAGGCCATCGGTGGCGATGTCCTGCGTTGCGCTGGCCAGCGAGGCCAATGCCATCAGGCCCACCACCCAGGGCGCGCTGGCTGCGGCGATGCCGGTCATGGCCACCGCCGCCAGGCAGGCCAGCACCAAGGCCTGCATCGGCAGGATCCAGCTGCGGCGCCGGCCGAGCGTGGCGCGCCAGCGGTTGTCGACCAGCGGCGCCCACAGGAACTTCAGCACCCAGGGCAGCCCCACCAGCGGCAGCCAGGCCAGCGCATGCAGGGGCGCGCCATCGCGCCGCAGCAGCGTGGGCAGCGCCTCCATGGCCACGCCCAGCGGAATGCCCTGGGAAAAATACAGCGCGCCGATCATGACGAACAGGCGCGCATTGGCGATAGGCTTCACGTCGATTTCCTTCAAGCTTGCGAGGCCGCGCCGGCGCGGCGGTGTTCACTGCCATGCCCGGGCGTGACGAACAGGATGCGGGCCGGACAGGCCACGTGCAGCCGGTGCCACACGCCGCGCGGCACCACCACGCTGCGCCGCGCGTCCAGCAGCACGTCGGTCTCGGCGCCGGTCGCGTCCATCAGCGTCAGCACCACGCGGCCCTCCAGCACGCAGAGCATTTCCTCGCCCGCGGGATGGCGTTCCCAGACGTCGCCATGCACGTCGGCGTCGCAGGCCGCGGCCTTGACGCCGACCAGCCAGCCTTCGTGCGGCGCCAAGCGGCGCAGCTTGCCGATATCGCGCATGGCGCCGTCGGCGCCGAGCGCCATGAAATGATCGAGCCAGTCGAACACTGGCGGGGGGATGAGCGTGGCCAATCCGTTTACTCCTTCGAATGATGGCCGGGCGGCGCGCGCCGCCCGTGTGGGGCGCGCCGTTCAATACTCGGCGCGCAGGGTCAGCATGAGGTTGCGCGGTTCGCCGTAGCGGTTGTTCCAGGCCGTGCCCGACAGGCTCTGGTAATAGCCGCGGTCGAACACGTTGTTGACGTTCAGCGCGGCGGTCAGGTGCTTGTCGACGCGGTAGGCCAGGCGCAGGTCCACCAGCGCGTAGCCGCCCTGGCGCAGCGTGACCGGGCCCGACTCGGTCGAGTAGCCGGACTGCACCTGCAGGCCGCCGCCCACGCTCAGGCGCCGCTGCATCGTCGGCAGCGCATAGTTCGTCCACAGCCGGAAGATGTGCTTGGGCGTGAAGCAGGCGAACGGCTGGCCGCCCGCCTGCGTGTCGGTCAGGTACTTGCTGGTGTTGAAGGTGTAGCCCGCGGCCACCGTCCAGTACGGCGTGATGTTGCCGCTGGCCTCGGCCTCGAAGCCGCGGCTGCGCACCTCGCCGCCAGCCACGTAGTAGCAGTTCTGGCCGACGCAGGGCCAGGCGGGATCCTGCTGCGCGCGATTCTTCTGGCGGATCTGGAACACGGCCAGCGATACGTTCAGCGCGCCGTCCATCAGTTCGCCCTTGATGCCGGCCTCGTAGTTGGTGCCGGTGACCGGGTCCAGCCCCTGGCCGTCGCGCGTCAGCTGGGTCTGCGGCTGGAACACCTCGGCATAACTGCCGTACAGCGACCATTGGCGGTCCAGGTCGACGATCAGCCCGCCGTAGGGCGTGAATTCGGGATCGATGCGCTGGCGCGAAGCGGGCGCGTCCTGGTTCCACCAGCTCATGCGTCCGCCCAGCACCAGCGTCAGCGGGTCGGCCAGCGAGAAGCGGCCCATGCCGTAGACGCCCTGCTGGCGCGCGCGCGTCTCGCCCGGCGAGGTATAGGGCCCCACGCCCGGCTCCGGCACGCTGCGCGGGTCCCAGTCGAACACGTTCACCGGCACGCGCAGCGCCGGCAACAACTGGCCGGTGTACTGCTCGGTCGTGGTGCGCTGGGCGTTGCCGCCCAGCAGCAGTTCGTGGCGGCGGCCGAACAGTTGCACCGGGCCGCTGACGTAGGCATCGACGCTGGCCTGGGTGTTGTCGAACTTGTAGGCGCCGCCCATCAGCGCCGAGCCCTGGCCGGTCTGGCGGTCGATCGCGCCATAGGCGCCGGCGTACTTCAGGTTGCTGTCGGCGGTGAGGTAGTTGGCGCTGAGCTTGGCGCTCCAGCCCTGGCCGAAGCGGTGTTCCAGGTCGGCGAACACGCGCGTCGTGTTCCAGTTGAAGCGGTCCCAGGCCGCGTCCAGGTAGGTCGAGCGCTTCAGGCCGATATCGCCGCCGTCCTTGTAGCGCGGCACGCCCGCCATGTTGGTGGTGGAGCGGATGCGCTGGTATTGCAGGCCGGCCGAGAGCACCGTGTCCGGGCCCAGGTCGACTTCGCCGATGCCGTAGAACAGCGCCGACTTCTGGTCCGCCACGTCGTAGAAATAGCCGCGGTCCTCGAGCGCCGTGACGATGCGGCCGCGCACGCTGCCGCTGTCGTTGAGCGGGCCGCCCAGGTCGGCCTCGGCGCGGTAGCGGTCCCAGCTGCCGGCGCTGAGCGCGCCGCTGAAGGCGAACTCGCGCTGCGGACGCTTGCGCACCAGGTTGACGGTGGCGGCGGGGTTGCCGGCGCCGTGCAACAGGCCGTTGGCGCCGCGCAGGATCTCGACGCGCTCGTACACCGCCATGTCCTGGGGCGACGCGGCCTGGTTGCCCATCAGCACCGGCACGCCGTCCTGTTCGTACGAATCGACCTGGAAGCCGCGGGCGTAGTAGGCGGTGGTCAGTTGCTGGTAGGGCCGCACCGTGATGCCGGTGGCGTGCCGCATCACCTCGTCCAGGCTCTGCAGGTTCTGCTGCCGCATCTGTTCCTGGCCGATCACGGTGATCGACTGCGGCGTCTCGCGCACCGTCAAGGGCAGCTTGCCCATCGTGGGCGCCGGCGCGGTGGCGTCGCGTTCGCCGCTGACGGTGACCGCCGGCAAGGTCGCGGCATCGTCGGACGCTTGCGCCGCCACCGGCCCCGCCGCCGTCAATGCCAGCCACACCGGCCAATGGCGCGCCGCGCCCTTGCGCGGCCGTGCCGCCCTGTTCCTGAACCTTGATCGCACCGCCGTTCCTCTTTCCTGGTTACTGAGAATTATTCTCAAACCATTCTAGAGAGCGACGTGGCGCGCCACTGGCGATTGCGGAAGTCTCGCTGGCGATTGCGGAAGTTTTTTACCGGGCGGGCCGAGGCGGCCGGCGCGCGCCATGCGACGCGCGCGGCCGCCTCATGCGATGACGACGGTCAATACTCGGCGCGCACCGTCAGCATGAAATTGCGCGGCTCGCCGTAGTAGTTGGTCCAGCTGGCATCGTTCAGGCGCTGGTAGTAGACGCGGTCGAACAGGTTGTTGGCGTTGAGCGCCACCGTCACATGCTTGTCGACGCGGTAGGCCACGCGCATGTCGGCCAGCGCGTAGCCGCCCTGGCGCAGCGTGATGGTCTTGGCCACGTTGTAAAAGCCCGATTGCACCTGCACGCCCCCACCTACGCTCAGGCGCCGCTCGAGTGCCGGCAGGGCGTACTCGGTCCACAGGCGGAAGATGTGCTTGGGCGTGAAGCTGGCGTAGGGCTGGCCCTCGGCGCGCGTGTCCACCTTGTACTTGGTGGTGTTGAAGGTGTAGCCCGCCGCCACCGTCCAGTAGGGCGTGATGGCGCCGGCGGCCTCGGCCTCGAAGCCGCGGCTGCGGACCTCGCCCCCGGCGACCGAGGGGCAGCGCTTGCCCACGCACGCCACCGAGGGATCGGCCTGGGCGCGGTTCTTCTGCTGGATCTGGAACAGCGCCAGCGATACGTTCAGCGCGCCGTCCATCAGTTCGCCCTTGACGCCGGCCTCGTAGTTGGTGCCCGTGACCGGATCGAGCGGCTGGCCGTTGCGATCGAGCTGGTCAATTTGCGGCATGAATACCTGCGCGTAACTGCCATACAGCGACCACTGCCGGTCCAGGTCGACGATCAGGCCGCCATAGGGCGTGAATTTGGCATTGGTGCGCTGGCTCGCTTTGGGCGCTTGCAGCCGGCTCCAGTCCATGCGCCCGCCCAGCACCAGCGTCAGCGGATCGGCCAGCGAGAAGCGGCCCATGCCGTACACGCCCTGCTCCCGGTCGCGATTGATGCCCGCGGACTTGTAGGGGCCGATGTCGTAGCCGGGCACGTCGCGCGGATGCCAGTGGAACACGTCCATCGGCATGTTCAACTGAGGGCTGGTGACATCGGCATTCAGGTTCTCGTACGAAGTCCGCAGCGAGTTGGCGCCGAACAGCAGTTCGTGGCGCCGCCCGAACAGTTCCACCGGACCGCCGACGTAGGCATCGATGCTGGTCTGGCTGTTGTCGTACTTGATGCCTCCTCCCGACAGCTTGGCGCCCAGGCCTGTCGCGCGGTCGATCCCGCCGTTGACGGTGAGGTACTTCATCTCGGAATCGGAGCGAAGATGATCGACGCTGAGCCGCGCGCGCCAGCCCTGGCCGAAGTGGTGGTCCAGGTCCGCGAACACGCGCGTCGTGTTCCAGTCGGAACGGCTGCCGGCGGATTCCAGGTTGACCGAGCGCCGCAGCCCGATCGGCGCGCCGTCCTTGTAGCGCGGCAGCCCGCCCATGCTGGGCGGCGGATGCGAGCGCACGCGGCTGTGCAGCAGGCCCGCCGACAGCACGGTGTCCGGGCCCAGGTCGACCTCGCCGGTGCCGTAGAACAGCCCGGTCTTCTCGTTCGCGCCTTCATAGAAGAAGCCGCGATCGGCCATGACGCCGACGACGCGGCCGCGCACGCTGCCGCTGTCGTTGAGCGGTCCGCCCAGATCGACTTGGGCGCGATAGTTGTCCCAGCTGCCGGCGCTGAGTTCACCGCCGAAGGCGAATTGCCGCTGCGCACGCTTGCGTACCAGGTTGACGGTGGCCGAGGGATTGCCGGCGCCGTGCAACAGGCCATTGGCGCCGCGCAGGATCTCGACGCGCTCGTAGATGGCCATGTCTTCCGGCGCGGCGGCGCGGTTGCCCATCATGGCAGGCACGCCGTCCTGTTCGAAAGATTCGATCTGGAAGCCGCGGGCATAGTAGGCGGTGGTCAGGTGATGGTGCGGCTGCACCGTGATGCCCGTGGCGTGCCGCATGACGTCGTCCAGGGTTTGCAGGTTCTGCTGGCGCATCTGCTCCGGTCCGATCACGGAGATCGATTGCGGCGTCTCGCGCACGCTCAAGGGCAGCTTGCCCAATGTCGGCTGTTGCGCACTGGCGGCCTCGCGTTCGCCGCTGACGGTGACTGCCGGCAGCGTGGCCGCGTCCTTGGCATCCCTGGCGTCGCCGGCCAGCGCCGGCCCCGCCGCCACCGCCAGCCAGAGCGGCCAATGGCGCGCCGCCCGCGCGCGCCGCGCCTTGTTCCTGGACATTGAACGCATGGGTACTTCTCCTTCTTTGATACTGAGAATTATTCTCATACAATTTGAAGGAGAATCCGCAGCGCGCAAGCGTTTGTAAGACTCTTGCTATGTTCAGCGACCAGGAACCAGCGCGCTGGGCAGCACCCCGTAGCGCCGCTGGAAGGCCTTGGTGAAGTGCGAATCGGTATAGCCGCAGGCATAGGCGGCCTGCGACACGCTCATCTCGCCGGCGGCGAGCAGCGCGTGCGCCTGGGCCATGCGCTGCTCGCGCACGAAGGCGTAGACACTGCATCCGAACACGCGGCGAAAGCCCGTGGTGAGCTTGTTGACGTTGACGCCGGCGCGGCGCGCCAGCTCGGGCAAGGTGGGGGGATGCTGAAGATCGGCCAGCAGCAGGTCGCGCGCGTGGTGCAGGCGTTCGGTATCGGCGCGCGACAGGCCGGGCGGCGGCGCCGCGGCCTGTGCCGGCTGCAGGGCGCCCAGCGCCAGCGCGGTCAGTTCGAGGGCCTTGGCGGACAGGTACATGCGCTTGAGCGCGCCCTGCATGGGACAGGCCAGCATCTGCCGGCCCAGGGCCTGCAGCGGCGGCGCCAGCCGCAGGTTGGCCTCGGCGTAGGAATCATCGTGGCACGGCGCGCGCAGCAGGCGGACGATGTCGGCGGGTTCCAGCGACAGGGAGTCGCGCAGGTGGTCCAGCGAGGTGCGCAGCGAGACAAAGCGCAGCGACCGGCGCGCGCCGAACTCGTGCTCCATGCGCAGCGGGTCGCGGCACAGGCTCAGGTGCAGCAGCGGTCCGCTGACTTGCGCGGCCGGCGCGCCCGGCACGCGGTAGCGCAGTTCCCCTTCCAGCACCAGCACCAGCTTCAGGCCGGGTGTCAGGTCTTCGAGCACCCGCTCGCCGCGCTCGAAGCGTAACGTGCCGCCGGCCAGCGACATGGCTGGCGTGGCGGCCGGAACGGCCCAGTCGAGTTCAGGATGCGAAGCGGTCACGGTGGCGGGCCCGGGCGGGACCCGACGCTTTATTGAGAGTGACTATTATTACCGTTTTCGCCCATTTCATGCCAACGCGGCATTGCGCGCGGCGCGCCGCAGCGCCTGCGGTGGCTGGCCGTAGACCCGCAGGAAGGCGCGGCGCATGCGTTCGCTGTCGGTGAAGCCGACCCGCCGGGCGACGCTGTCGATACTGCCATCGCCCTGTTCGATCTGCGCGCGCGCGGTCTCGGCTCGGATGCGCTCGACCGCCTTGGCGGGCGTTTCGCCGGTCTCGGCCTTGAAGCTGCGCAGGAACTGGCGCGGGCTGACGCAGGCGACCCCGGCCAGTTGTTCCACCGTCAGCGCCGCGCCCAGGTTGCCGCGGATATGTTCCAGCACGGCGCGCATGCGTTCGCTGTCGGGCGCCAGGTCCTGCAGGGCCGAGAACTGCGACTGGCCGCCCGAACGCCGGTGGTAGACCACCATTTCGCGCGCGGTCTCGGCCGCCACGTCCACCCCCAGGTCGGCCTCGACCATGGCCAGCGCCAGGTCGATGCCGGCGGTGATGCCGGCCGACGTCCAGGTGTCGCCGTCGCGCACATGGATGCGGTCGGGCTCGACCCGGACCGTGGGATGGTTGCGCGCCAACGCCGCGGCATGGCGCCAATGGGTGGTGGCGCGCAGCCCATCGAGCAGGCCGGCGGCGGCCAGCACCAGCGCGCCGGTGCACACGCTGGCCAGCCGCCGGCCCTGTTGGCGCTGGGCCAGCAGGCGGGCGCGCAAGGCGGCGGTGACGGCGGTTTCGCGCGCGCCCTCGCCGCCCGGCACCACCAGGGTATCGGCCGGCGTGCCGCGCCACGGTCGCGTCTGCACGCCAATGCCGCAGGAACTGCGCACTTCGCCGCCATGCTCGGACACGACGTGGACCCGGTATGCCGGGCCAGCCGCCGTCCGCGCGAAACGGCCGGCGGTCTGGAACACGGCCGCGGGGCCGGACATGTCCAGCAGCTGGAAATCGGGCACCAGCAGGAAGGCGACGTGGTGGGTCATGACGGATTGGCGTTTTTTAAGGGAATTATGTCATTCACGCCAAAGTGTGCGTCGATACAGTGGGGCCTGTCAAACCCGACCTGTCCGCCCCTTCCTTTCCCATGCCCTCCTCGCCCTCGCCCGCCACGGGCCGCCGCAACGCCCGCATCCTGGCCGTGTGCCAGGGCCTGTTCATCGCCGCGATTTCCATCGACCTGACGCTGACCGCGTTGACCGGCCACATGCTGGCGCCGGACAAGGCGCTGTCGACGCTGCCGTTCGCGCTGATCACCGTCGCCGGCGCGGTCGTGACGTGGTTCGCCTCGCTGCTGATGCAGCGCATCGGCCGCCGCAACGGCTTCGCGCTGGGCGCGCTGGCCGGCGCGGCGGGCGGCGGCATCTCGGTGTGGGCGGTGTTCCACGATCACTTCTGGGCCTTCTGCGCGGGCACCGCGCTGGTGGGCGTGTTCCAGGCGTTCGCGCAGTACTACCGGCTGGCCGCGGCGGACGCGGTGGAACCGGCCGCCAAGAGCCGCGCGATCTCGGTGGTGATGACCGGCGGCGTCATCGCCGCGATCGCCGGGCCGGCGCTGGCGGCCTGGAGCCGCGACCTGTTCGCGCCGGTGACGTTTGCCGGCGCCTACCTGATGGTAGCGCTGCTGGCGCTGTTGTCCGCCGCCCTGCTGTTCGGTTTCTATCGCGATACCGAAACGTCCGTGGCCGCGGGCGAGGCGCAGGCCGGGCTGCCGCCGCGGCCGCTGCGCGCGGTGGCGCGCCAGCCGGTGTTCATCGCCGCGCTGGCCAACAACGTGGTGGGATCGGTGTCGATGATGTTCATCATGACGGCCGCGCCGCTGGCGGCGGTGGCGTGCAGCCACAGCATCGGCGACGGCGCCAACATCATGCAGTGGCATCTGGTCGGCATGTACGCGCCGGCTTTTTTCGCGGGCGCGCTGATCCAGCGCTTCGGCCTGGCCAAGGTGCTGGGCGCGGGCATGCTGCTGAACGTGGCCTGCGCGCTGATCGCGATGGCCTCGCCGTCGCTGCCGGCGTTCTACGCGGCGCTGTTCTGCCTGGGAGTGGGATGGAATTTCATGTTCGTCGGCGGCACCACGCTGCTGGCGCAGTCGTACCGCCCGTCCGAGCGCGCCCGCGCCCAGGGCGCGGCCGAGATGCTGCGCTATGCCGCCACCGCGGTGGCGACGCTGGCCGCCGGGCCGGCGCTGGACGCGTTTGGCTGGGAGGCGCTGAACGCCGCCATGCTGCCGGTGGTGCTGGCCGCCGGCCTGATGACCTGGCACTGGGCGCGCGGATCGGCCAGGGCCGCCACGGCAGCCGGCCCGGCCTGACCAGGCCCTGCCTGAAGCGGGTTGGCCTGACCGAGCCAGACCTGACGCAGCCCTGCCGGATCAAGCCCGGCGGGCGCGGCGCCTACTGCTGCTGGCGACGCTGCTCCAGCTCGCGCAGGCACTGGGCGACGCCGGCCTGCATCTGGGCGTTGGAGACGGCGGCGCGGTCCGAGACCTCGCGGCAGCGCACGTATTGCGCCTGGCTCTCGGGCGTGTCGCGGATCACGGCCGGCGCCGAGTTCGGATCGGGCGTGACGGTCATGCGCAAGGTGGAAGGCGGCGACAGGCTGCCGTCCTTGGAGCGCTGGCTGGGATATTGGAATTCCTGCGTGACCGGCGCCGCGTTCTGCGCCTGGGCCGCGCCGCCCAGGCAGGCCAGGGCCAGCAGGACGGCGGTGAACGGGAGTTTCTTCATGACGACCTCTCTTTGTTGGTCGCGCCCGGGCCAGATACCCCGCCCGGTGACGCGCCGGTCTATCGTAGCCCCACGCGCGCCCGCGGGGCGTGCCAAGACGCTACGCCAGCCGCGAGATTTGTTTCTTGCGGTTTCCCCGGCGCCGTTCAGCGCGCCGCCGGCGGCTGGCGCAAGGGCGCCAGCAAGGACGACAGGCCGTTGTGGTCCAGCTCGTGCATCAACGCCAGCAGGCGCCCCAGTTCTCCCGGCGGAAAACCCTTGCGCGCGAACCAGGCCAGGTACGGCCCCGGCAGGTCGGCGATGAGGCGTCCCTGGTACTTGCCGAAAGGCATGGTGCGCGTCACCAGCAGCTGCAGCAGTTCGGGATCCATGGGCCGTTACCTCGCCTGGCCGAAGGCAATGTCGGCGGCCGGCACGGCGGCGATCTTCACGCCGAAGCTGGTCATCGACGAGAGCGTGGCGTTGTGGTGCGCGCGGATCTGCGCGCCTGGCGCGTGCGGCTTGTCCTGGGTGGTGTGGGCGTCGGCCGCCAAGGTGACCGGATAGCCCAGCGCCGCGGCGCGGCGCACGGTGGTGTCGACGCAGAATTCGCTGGCGTAGCCGCACACCACCAGCTGCGTGACGCCCGCCTGCGACAAGGCATCGTCCAGGCCGGTGCGCAGGAACGAATCGGGGGTGGTCTTGCGTATCCGGATGTCGCCGTCGGCCGGCCGCAGGCGCGTATCCAGCTGCCATCCAGGTTCGCCTTGCGCCAGCGGGCTGCCCGCCGCCTCGTGCTGCACGTAGATCACGGGCGCGGCGGCGGCGCGGGCGCGCTCGGCCAGGTCGTTGATGCGCGCCAGCACGGCGCTGGCATCGGCGGGTTCCGGCGTGGTCTCGAACAGGGCGCGTTGCACGTCGATCACGATCAGGGCGGACGTCATGGTTCTCTCGGAAAAAGTGGGTCGCGGCCCGGCAAGGCCGGGCCCACGGGAACGGAAAGGCGGGCTAACCGCATTCGGCGCCGACCAGCGCGGGCGGCCAGATGCGCGCGTACATCCAGAAATGGCGCGGTTCGCCGCGCACCTGCCGGTAATGGTGCAGCAGCCCTTCGCGGTGGAAATGGCAGCGTTCCAGCACGCCGGCCGAGGCGGTATTGGTGTCCAGCACCGTGGCCTGCACCCGCGCCAGGCCCAGCGTCTGCAGGGCCCACGCGGTCATGGCCTCGCAGGCCCGCGACGCGATGCCGCGGCGCCAGTGCGAAGGCGCGAGGTCGTAGGCGATTTCGGCGCGACGCGCGCCCGGCGTGATCTCGTTGAACCCGACCGTGCCGATCAGGCGGTCGTCGGCCTCGACGATGGCCAGGCGCACGCAGCGGCTGGCGGCAGGGTCGGCATAGCCGCGGATCAATGGCGCCAGCGCGTCCAGGCCGTCCAGCTGCCAACTGGTGTGGCGGGTCACGTTGTCGTCGCGCAGATAGGCATACCAGTGTGTCGCGTCGGTGTCGCGCAAGGGACGCAGGCGCAGGCCGGCGATACCCAGGTCAGGCGCGCGTTGCGGCCAGTCGGCAAGAGGCAGGAGCATGGGGAAGCCACGTCGCAAAGATAGTGCCGGCGCGCCCTCGCGCCGGCCACGGGACAGCTTAACAGGCCAGCGCGCCCTCAGAAATCCAGCCGGCCCTTCAACTCGCCGAACGGCACCATGACGTGTTCGCGGTAGGCGGGGCGTCCGCGCAGGCGCTCGTACCAGGCCCGCACGTGCGCCAGGGGCTCGTGGTCGATGTCCAGCTCGTAGTAGCGGTACAGCGCGGTGGCCGCGGGAATGTCGGCCAGCGTCAGCGCCTGGCCGTCCAGGTAGGGCTGCGCGGCCAGCACCGCGTCGAGCTGGCGCAGGCAGGCATGGGTGGCGGCCAGGCTGCGCGCGATGGCCGGCAGGTCGCGCTGCGCTTCGGGGGTGCGGTAATAGCCCCAGAACACGCCGGCCAGGAAGGCCGGCTGCAACGCGGTCTGGGCCCAGTCCATCCAGCCATCGGAGCGCGCGCGTCGCGCCGGATCGGCCGACCAGAAGGCGTCGGCGCCATGGCGCGCGGCCAGGTAGCGCAGGATCGCGTGCGACTCCCACACCACCGTGTCGCCGTCGCGCAGCAGCGGCACCCGGCCATGGGGATTCATCCGCAGGAAGTCGGGCGTATCGAGCAGCCCGAACTGGCCGCCGGCCGGCACGTGCTCATACGCCAGGCCCAGTTCGCCCGCCAGCCACAGAACCTTCTGCACGTTGAAGGAACTGCGCCGGCCCCAGATCGTCAGCATCGCAAGATCCCTTCAAGTGGCGCGTCAGCCGGCCACGACGATGCGCGGCTCGCACAGCACGGGGAAGTTGACCGAATTGGCGATGAAGCAGAAATGATGCGCGCGGGCATGCAGGGCCTCGGCCAGGCCGGCGTCGCCGCCCGCGGCGATGGTGACCTCGGGCCGCAATGTGACCGAGACGAAGGCGCCGCCGCGCTCCGGATCTTCGCGCATGACACCTTGCGCGTCATCGCGGTAGGCCGTGACGATGATGTTCTCGACCGCGCAAAGGTGCAGGTACCAGAGCTTGTGGCAGGCCGACAGCGAGGCCACCAGCAGGTCCTCGGGATTCCAGCGTGCCGCGTCGCCGCGGAATGCGGGATCGGCCGAACCGGCGATATCGGGCTTGCCCGGCGACTGGATCACGTGGTCACGGGCATAAGCGGTGTAGCCGGCGGTGCCCTTGCCGGTATTGCCGGTCCAGGTCACGCCGACGTCGTAATGGTGTTCGCCTTTCATTGCGGCTTCCTCGCGGCGCGCCACGCCGGCGCGCAAAGATAGATAGCGTAGCGCATGCGCCGGGCGGGGGACGGCGACGCGCGCTACCGCCGATGAGCGTAGCGCGGGCCGCCTCGGCGCGCCGCGCCGATACGGCCAGGATGGCGGGCGGCGGCGGACATGCGGGCCACGGCGCAAGGCCTGGCCGGTCGCCGCAGCCGCGTCAGGCCCCCTGCCCTTGCCGCGCCCCCATCAGCGAGCGCGACAGGCGGCTGGCCGCGGCGAGGATCGGTTCCTTCAACTCATGCAGCACGCTTTCGCCCAGGCGCGAAATCGGCCCCGAAATACAGACAGCTCCTTGCAGCGTCCAGTTGATGCCATAGACCGGCGCGGAGATGCTGGAGACCTCGGGATCGCGTTCGCCCAGCGACACCATGTAGCCGGCGCGGCGCACCGACTCATAGGGTTCGCCCGGTTCGCCGGAAAAGGCGAGCAGCACGCGGCCCGGGCTGCCCAGTTCCAGCGGCAAGGCCGCGCCGACGCGCACGTGGTGCCGGATCGACCTGGGGCCCTCGACCCGCGCCATGCAGATGCGCTGCTTGCCTTCGCGCACGTAGAACGTCGCGCTTTCGCCGGTTGCCGCCGACAGCTCGCGCAGGATCGGCTGGACCACCTCGACGATGTTGAAGGTGGCCTGGTAACACGCGCCCAGCCAGCCGGCGGCGCGCGCCAGGCGCCAGGTGCCGTCGGGCCGCTGCGCCAGGTAGTCGTCCATGGCCAGGGTGCGCGCCAGCCGCAGCACGGTGGAGCGATGGCAGCCGGTGCGCCGGCTCAGTTCCGCCAGCGACAGATGCGGATCCTCCACGCCAAAGGCTTCGAGGATGCGCATCGCGCGGCGCACGGCCACGACGCCCTCTTCGCCCGGCGCGTCGGGGGATTCCGGGGTCAGATCATCGTTCGTCATATGAAACATGTTCCGCTGTATGAGCTCGTATTGTATTAGACGGAACATCCTCCGACAATTCCTTCCATCAAAAACAAATATCGGAGACAAAACATGAAGCCGTTCGCACGCTTGCTGTCGGGCCTGGCCCTGATGTGCATGACCAGCCTGGGCGCCGCCCAGGGCTACCCCGACAAACCCATCCGGCTGATCGTGCCGTTCCCGCCCGGGGGCGGCACCGACGTGCTGGCCCGCGAAGCGGCGATCAAGGTGGCCGGCAACACTGGCTGGAACATCGTCACCGAAAACCGCCCCGGCTCGGGCGGCAACATCGGCGTGGACGCCGTCGCCAAGTCGGCGCCGGACGGGTATTCCCTGGTGCTGGGCCAGACCAGCAACCTGGCGATCAACCCGACGCTGTACGCCAAGCTGCCCTACGACCCCGAGAAGGACCTCACCGCCATCGGCCTGGTGGCCGACGCGCCGCTGGTGATCGTGGTGCCGGCCAACTCGCCGCTCAAGACCTTCGAGGACATGATCGCGGCGGCCAAGGCCAAGCCGGGGGCCTTGAACTTCGCCAGCTCCGGCAACGGCACGGTGGCCCACCTGGCGGCGGTGCAATTGCAGAACGCGGCGGGCATCCAGCTCACGCACATCCCCTACAAGGGCGCGGCGCAGGCGTCCAACGATCTCATCGGCGGACAGATCGACATGTACTTGTCTTCCGTGCCGACGCTCATCGGCCACGTGCGCAACGGCAAGATGCGGGCGCTGGCGGTGACCTCGGCGCAGCGCGTGCCCGACATGCCCGACGTGCCCACCATCGCCGAGCGCGGTTTCCCCGGCTTCGAGGCCGTGACCTGGTTCGGCCTGGCCGCGCCGGCCGGCACGCCCAAGGACATCGTGCAGCGCCTGAATGCCGAGTTCAACAAGGCGCTCCAGACGCCGGAGCTGCGCGTCAAGTACCAGGAACAGGGCGCGCGCGTGCTCACCGACACGCCGGAAGCGTTCGCCAGGCTGATCCACGACGACCGCATCCGCTGGGGCAAGATCGTCAAGGACTCGGGCGCGAAGGTGGAGTGATCCGGCCGTGGCTGCCCTTTACGCCTACTCCAGCGGCGACGCCAGGCCGGCCACCGCCGCCCCGCCCGGGGCGTGCGACTGCCACCTCCACGCGTATGACGCCCGCTACCCGACGGTGAAGGGCGCAAGGCTGCTGCCGCCGGACGCGTCCATGGCGCAGTACCGCGCGATCCAGGCCCGCCTTGGCATCCAGCGCGCGGTGCTGGTCACGCCGTCGACCTATGGCGCCGACAACCGCCCCATGCTCGACGCCTTGGCGCAACTGGGCGGGCAGGCGCGCGGCGTGGCCGTGATCGACGGCAGCGAAAGTGACGCGCAACTGCAAGCCTTGCACGACGCCGGCGTGCGCGGCATCCGGCTCAATCTCTCGCTGGGGGTGACGAGCCGTGCCGACCAGATCCGGCCGCTGGCGGCGCGGGTCGCCCCGCTGGGCTGGCATGTGCAGTTGCTCATGCCGCCCGAGCGGCTGGCGCAACTGGAGGGCCTGCTGTCGGCCCTGCCGGCGCCGATCGTGTTCGATCACATGGCCCGCATCAGTCCGGCGCAGGCCGGCGCGCATCCGGCCCATGCCCTGGTGCTGCGCCTGCTCGGCCAGGGCCGCGCCTGGCTCAAGCTGTCGGGCGGCTACCTCGTCAGCCCGCGCCACAGCGTCGAGGATCCCGCGCTGGACGCGCTGGCCCGCGGCTATCTCGACGCCAATCCCGAACGCATCGTCTGGGGCAGCGACTGGCCCCACGCATCGGCGTCGGCCGGCATGCAGCCCATGCCCGACGACGCGCGCCAGCTCGACCGGCTGGCCGATTGGACCGGCAGCGCCCGGCTGCGCCAGGTCCTGGTGCACAACCCGGCGGCCCTGTACGGCTTTGCGGCATGAGTACCAGAACAATACGGAGACAACCCATGCAGACCTCTTATTCCCTCTCGCGCCGGCGCTTCCTCGCGCTGGGCGCGGCCGTGGCGGCCGGCGCGGCCTTCGGCGCGCGCGCCGCGCAGGATTGGCCCGGCGGCAAGACCATCACCTGGGTGGTGCCCTATCCGGCCGGCGGCAGCACCGACGTGCTGGGCCGCGCCATCGCGCAGCAACTGGATGCGCTGCTGGCCACGCGCGTGATCGTCGACAACCGTCCCGGCGCCACCGGCACCATTGGCGCGGCCCGCGTGGCGCGCGCCGAGCCGGACGGCCTGACGCTGCTGGGCACCTCGATCGGCCCCCAGGCGATCGCGCCGCACGTGCTCGGCAAGCTGACCTATGACCCGGTGGCGGACTTCGCGCCCGTCATCATGATCGGCACCATTCCCCATCTCCTGGTGGTGGGCAAGGAGCAGCCGTTCCACAGGGTCGCCGACCTGATCACGGCCGCGAAAAAGGCGCCCCAGAGCCTGGCGTATGCCTCGGGCGGCACGGGCACGATCCTGCACATGCAGGGCGAGCTGCTGCAGCAAAAGAGCGGCGCGCGGTTCCTGCACGTGCCCTACAAGGGCGACACGCCCGCGCTGCAGGACACGCTGGCCGGTCAGGTGCAATTCGCCTTCATTCCCGCGGCGGCCGCGTTGCCGCACGTGCAGACCGGCGCGCTGCGCGCGCTCGCCGCCACGTCGGCGCAGCGTCTGCCGGCCTTGCCGCAGGTGCCAACCATGGCCGAGGCCGGCTTCAGCGATTTCGTGGTGGAGCAATGGCAGGCCGTGTTCGCCCCCGCCGCCACGCCCGCGCCCGTCATCGCCCGACTCAACGCCGGGATCGGACGCGCCTTGCAGAGCCCGGCGCTCACGGCGCTGGCCGAGCAGCTCGGCATCACGCTGGCCGGCGGCACGCCGCAGGCCCTGGACACCACCCGCAGGGCGGACTTCGACAAATGGGGCAAGGTCATCCGCGATGCCGGCATCAAGCCGGCCTGACCCTGCCCTTCCGACTCTCACCTCCACAGGAACACTCATGGCAAACCAGGACATCATCAAGGACTTCCCGCGCGTCGGCGCCGACATCGTGCGCCGCGCGGCGGCACTGCAACCGGCCATCCTGGCCGACGTGGCCGGCCGCCGCGGCGCGCTCAGCGGCCGCATCCGCCCGCTGCACCCCGGCATGAAGCTGGCCGGCACGGCGCTGACGGTGGAAGTGCGCCCCGGTGACAACCTCATGATCCATGCCGCGATTTCCCTGGCCAAGCCGGGCGACGTGCTGGTGATCGACGGCAAGGGCGACCTCAGCTCGGCGCTGATGGGCACCATCATGATGAACGCCTGCCGCAAGCTGGGCATCGCCGGCGTGGTGATGGATGGCGCGGCGCGCGATAGCGTGGAGATCATCGAAATGGACTATCCGGTGTTCGCCGCCGGCACCAACCCGAACGGCCCCACCAAGAACGTGCCCGGCCGCATCGGCCATCCCGTGTCGGTCGGTGGCGTGACCGTGTACCCCGGCGACTTCGTCATCGGCGACGCCGACGGCGTGGTGGTGGTCGAACGCGAGAAAATCGAAGGCCTGCTGCCGGCCGCCGAAAAGAAGGTGCGCGACGAGGCCGCGCGCATCGCCGCGATCCAGGCCGGCGACACCGAGGCCAAGTGGCTGTCGGCGGCGCTGCGCGCCGCCGGCGTGCTCAAGGAAGGGGAATCGCTGTGAACAAGACCGCCACAGGCAAGGCCGCCATCGTCGTGACCGCGGCCGACCTGGCCCCGGAAGCCATCGCGCTGCTGCAGGATTTCAATCTGGTGTTTGCCGGCAAGACGCCCGCCGAAGAGGAAATCGTGGCCTTGTGCCGCGAGCACAACCCGGTCGCCATCATCGTGCGCTACAGCAAGGTGGGCGCCGCCGCCATGGACGCCGCGCCCGCGTTGCGCGTGATTTCCAAGCACGGCAGCGGCACCGACACCATCGACAAGGCCGCCGCCGCCCAGCGCGGCATCCAGGTCGTGGCCGCCGTGGGCGTGAACGCCGCCGCCGTGGCGGAACACGCCCTGGCGCTGCTGCTGGCCTGCGCCAAATCGGTCGTGGGCCTGGATGCGCGCATGCGCGCCGGACACTGGGACAAGTCGACGCACAAGAGCCTGGAGCTGGACGGCAAGACCATCGGCCTGGTGGGCCTGGGCGCCATCGGCCGGCGCATGGCCGCCATGGCGCACGGCATGAACATGCGCGTGATCGGCTTCGATCCCTACGCGCGCGATCTGCCCGAGTACATCGCCAGCGTGCCGCTGGACGCGATCTGGCGCGAGGCCGACGTGGTATCGCTGCATTGCCCCCTGACCGACGAGAACCGCGGCATGGTCAACGCGGCGACGCTGGCGCAGTGCAAGCCCGGCGTGGTCCTGGTCAACACCGCGCGCGGCGGCCTGGTCGATGAAGACGCGTTGCTGCAGGCGGTGCGCTCGGGCCAGGTCCGCGCCGCCGGCCTGGACAGTTTCGCCGTCGAGCCCATGACGGCCGGCCACCCCTTCCAGCAGGAGCCGCGCATTCTCCTCAGCCCGCACGTCGGCGGGGTGACCAGCGCCGCCTACGTCAACATGGGCGTGGCCGCCGCGCGCAATGCCCTGGACGTGCTGGCCCGCGCGGCCGCCCCCGCCTGAGGAGCCGCGCCATGCCGCAACGATGGACCGCGCGCATCCTGGCCGAGGCCGGTATCCACAAGGAATGACGCGGCCAGCGAGGGCTCAAGGCCGAAAGACATTCCCACATAAAAACAGAGGACGACAAATGAATCACCGTAATCGAACCCGCTTCTCCCCCCGGCGCGCCGCGCTGCTCGTCGCGGCCGCCGCGACACTCCTGGCGGGCGGCGTTGCCCATGCCGCGGACGCCTGGCCCAGCCGCCCCGTGCGGATCGTGGTGCCCTACGGCCCGGGCGGCGCGGTCGACGTGGCCACGCGCAAGGTCGCGCAGATGTTGTCGACGCAGACCGGCCAGAGTTTCGTGGTAGAGAACAAGCCTGGCGCGACCGGCACCATCGGCGTCAGCCAGGTGGCCCGCGCGCCGGCCGATGGCTACACGCTGGTGGCCAACGACACCACCTATTCGCTGCTGCCGCACATCTTCAAGAAACTGCCCTTCGATCCGGCGGCGGACCTGCAGCCGGTCACGGCCTTCATCTTCGCGCCCATGGCGCTGGCGGTAGCGGCCGACAGCCCGTATCGCACGCTCGACGATCTGCTGGCACGGGCGCGCGCCAAGCCCGACTCGGTGACGTACGGCTCGGGCGGCGCCGGCACCACGCCGCACTTTGCCGCCGAAGGGCTGGCGCGGGCGACCGGCGTGAAATTCATGCACGTTCCGTTCAAGGGCGCCGCCGAAGCCACGCAGGCGGTGCTGGGCAAGGTGATCGACTTCCAGTTCGCCTCGACCACCGGCCTGATGGGGCCGGCGCAGGGCGGACAGTTGCGCCTGCTGGCCGTGAGCGGCGCCAAGCGGCTGGCGGTGCTTCCCGACGTGCCGACATTCGCGCAGGCTGGCGTGAAGGATTTCGGCGTGGTCAACTGGACCGGCCTGTGGGCGCCCAAGGGCACGCCGCCGGAAGTCACAGAACGCCTGCAACGCGAGGTCGCCAAGGCCATGGCGTCGGAGGAAATGCAGACCTTCGCCACCAAGATGGGTGCCGAGCCGCGCGCCGCCGACGCGGCGGAATTCGGCCGCATCCTGGCCGACAGCAACGTGATGTGGGGCAACGTGGCCCGCAGCATCGGCTACGACGCCAAATAGACACCGAGGAGACGCCATGTTTTTCCCGCAACCGCCCCAGGTGGCGCAATTGGACGCATGGAGCGCCATGCCCGACCACTTCCGCCGCCACCAGCGCAGCGACTGGGCCGACGCCAACCGCGGCGGGGCGCCGGTCGATTCGTTCCTGGAGGGCCCGGTGTTCGATCGCCACGGCAACCTCTACGTCACCGACATTCCGTGGGGGCGGGTGTTCCGCATCGGGCCCGACGGCCAATGGTCGTTGGTGACAGAATACGACGGCGAGCCCAACGGCATGAAGTTCCTGGACGACGGCCGACTGCTGATCACGGACTACAAGAACGGCCTGATGGTCCTGGACGTGGCCAGCGGCCAGGTCACGCCCTACCTGGCCCGCCGCAACAGCGAGCGCTTCAAGGGCGTGAACGACCTGATCTTCGATGCGCACGGCAATATCTACTTCACGGACCAGGGCCAGAGCGGCCTGCACGACCCCAGCGGCCGGCTGTACCGCCTGCGCGCCGACGGCCGGCTGGATTGCCTGCTGGACAATGTGCCCAGTCCCAACGGCGTGGCGCTGTCGCCGGACGGCAAGGTGCTGTACCTGGCCGTGACGCGCGGCAACTGCGTCTGGCGCGTGCCGCTGATGGCGGACGGCAGCGTCAGCAAGGTGAGCCAGTTCTTCACCTCGT
This sequence comes from Achromobacter sp. CSND-B12, assembly GCF_052906545.1. Taxonomy (NCBI): domain Bacteria; kingdom Pseudomonadati; phylum Pseudomonadota; class Betaproteobacteria; order Burkholderiales; family Alcaligenaceae; genus Achromobacter; species Achromobacter sp. CSND-B12. The sequence goes on from NZ_JBREGJ010000001.1 coordinate 681,360, forward strand.
ACGGTCCCAGCGGCCCGGACGGCCTGGCGGTGGACCGCGAAGGCAATCTGCTGGTCTGCAATCCCGGCCTGGGCTACGTCTGGCTGCTGAACCATCGCGCCGAACCGGTGATCGTCTGGCGCAGCCCCAACGGCATGTCGACCACCAACCTGGCCTTTGGCGGCGAGGACGGCCGCACGCTGTTCTGCACCGAGTCGGTGACGGGCACCATCCTCATCGCCCGCGCGCCCCATCCGGGCCTGCTGGCCGCGGCCCCGCGCTGACGCGCTCCGGGCGACGGAGCCGGCGGGATCCCACGCATCCACGACGGGCGCGCCGCGCTTGCCTTTACATCCCGTTTCAGCAAGGATGGGCATGCGTCCGTATCGTGGGCGCACCGCAACACAGGAGCTCGCCATGATGAGAACCACCTTGACCTGCACCCTGACAGTCGCCCTGCTTGCCGGCTGCGCCCCCTCCAAACCGATCAGCGCGCGTTCCGTGCCCGTGGACAATCACACGGCGCGCGATTCACTCGACTGGCCGGGCAGCTACGAAGGCACCCTGCCTTGCGCCGATTGCCCCGGCATCCGCACCCGCCTGACCTTGATGCAGGACGGCCGCTACGAGCGCGCCACCCAGTACCTGGACCGCGAGCCGCAGCCTGAAACGGTCGCCGGCACCTTCAGCTGGGAATCGGACGGCAGCACCATCCGCCTGGACGCCTCGGGCGACAGCCAGCGCTATTTCATCGCCGAGAACCAGGTGATCATGCTGTACCGCGACGGCACCCGGCCCACCGGCCCACTGGCGCCGCACTACGTGCTGCGGCGCGCGCAATAGCGCCGCAGCACCTGCCCGCGCAGGCGGCGGGCGCCGCGCCATGATGCCCGTGCGATCCGCGCCCCATTCGCCGCCGTGATGCCGCGCAGATGCCGCGCTTGCGGCTATTCTCTGGGCTGCACAGGCCGCGCCGCCCGCGCCGGAAGATGCCCCCACGGAAGGAAGATCCATGAAGACCGATCACGAACTGCTCGACGCGTTTGCCCCGACCGGCGCGCTGCGCGCCTCCATCAACCTGGGCAATCCCATCCTTGCCAACACCCATCCCGACAGCGGCGCGCCCGGCGGCGTGTCGGTCGACCTGGCCACCGAACTGGCGCGCCGGCTCGACGTGAAACTGGAGCTGGTGGTGTTCAAGTCCGCCGGCGAGTCGGTCAACGCGGTCGCCGCCGAACAGGCTGACGTGGGCTTCTTCGCGATCGATCCGCTGCGGGGCGAACAGATCGCCTTCACCGCGCCGTACGTGGTAATCGAAGGCGCCTACCTGGTGCGCGACGATTCCCCCATCACCCGCATGGAAGAAGTGGACCGAGCCGGCCAGCGCGTGGTGGTCGGCAAGGGCAGCGCCTATGACCTGTACCTGACGCGCGAGATCAAGCACGCCGAACTCTTTCGCGCGCCCACCTCGCCCGCCGTGGTCGACACCTTCGTGAAGGAAAACATGGAAGTGGCGGCTGGCGTCAGGCAACAGTTGGAGGCCGACGCGCACCGCCTGGGCGGCCTGCGCCTGCTGGACGGCCACTTCATGCTGATCCGCCAGGCCATGGGCGTGCCCAAGAGCCGCGGCGCCAAGGCCAGCGCGTACCTGGCCGCCTTTGTCGAAGCGATGAAGAAAAGCGGCTTCGTGGCCGAGGCGCTGGCGCGCCACAAGATCCAGGGCGCCGCCGTGGCGCCATTGGAAGCGGCGCCGCAATAAAAGGCAGCGTAGCCGCCACCCCGCTCGATTGCTCGCCGCGAGCCTGCCACGCGGTGGCATCACGCGCCTTGCCTGCCGCGCCGCCGCCTGCTGTGAACCGTCGCTGGCGGCCCGCCGCGCGGGCCGCCAGCGACAGGGATCGCCACCGCCGTCAGTGGCTGATCATCCAGGGCCGCGAACCGGCGAAGGACTTGGCGCCGTCGGGCGTGGCGCGGGTCTTGCCGGACCGGCGGGCGCCCGAACAGCAACCGCAGTTCATGCCGTGGCCCGACCGCGAGCTGCGCGGTTCGTTGGCGCTGCGTTCGTTGGCGGCATGGGCGCGATTGACGGCCGACGACAGCGCCGAGATCGCGGGCGCGCCGCCGACGATGCGGTTCGAGGCGGCGCCGCATCGCGGACAGTCGGCCGGGTCGCGCCACTGCGCCAGCGGCCGCAGCGCCGTGAATTCGCCGCAATCGGCGCAGGCGTAGTCATACATGGGCATGTCGGTCTCCTGCGCGCAAGGCCTAGCGGTCGCGCGACAAGGGCATGTCGATGCCGCCCTTGATGTGCTTGACCGGACCGGAGGCCGACGGCTGGATGTCGAAATCGAAGATCTCGGTCGGCAGCCACAGCGTGGCGCAGGAGTTGGGAATGTCCACCACCCCGCTGATGTGCCCCTGCACCGGCGCCGTGCCCAGTATCGAGTACGCCTGCGCCCCCGAATAGCCGAACTTCTTCAGGTATTCGATGGCGTTAAGGCAGGCCTGGCGATAGGCCACGTTCACGTCCAGGTAGTGCTGCTTGCCGCCCTCGTCCACCGAGATGCCTTCGAAGATCAGGAAGTCCTTGTAGGCCGGCGTGATCGGGCTGGGCTTGAAGATCGGGTTGCGGATGGCGTACTTGTCCATGCCGCCCTTGATCAGCGTGACGCGCATGTGCACCCAGCCGGCCATTTCGATGGCGCCGCAGAAGGTGATCTCGCCATCGCCCTGCGAGAAGTGCAGGTCGCCCACCGACAGGCCGCCGCCCTTGACGTAGACCGGAAAGAACACGCGCGCGCCGCGCGACAGGTCCTTGATGTCGCAGTTGCCGCCGTGCTCGCGCGGCGGCACGGTGCGCGCTCCTTCGGCGGCCGCGCGGTCGCGGTCGGCCCCTTGCAGCGCGCCCATGTGCGCCGTCTTGGGCGCCGGCGGATTGGCCAGTGGCGGCACGCGGTTCGGGTTGGTGTCGATCAGCGCCTGCTCGCGCTGGTTCCAGGTGTCCAGCAGCTTCTTGTCGGGCAGGCAGCCGATCAGGCCGGGATGGATCAGCCCGGCGAAGCTGACGCCCGGGATGTGGCGCGACGAGGTGAACATGCCATGGAAATCCCAGATGGATTTCTGCGCATGGGGGAAATGGTCGGTGAGGAAGCCGCCGCCATTGTTGCGGCTGAAGAAGCCGTTGAAGCCCCACAGGCTGTCGGGCTTGGCGCCGATGTCCAGCAGGTCCACCACCAGCAGGTCGCCGGGCTCGGCGCCTTCGACGCCGACGGGGCCGGACAGGAAGTGCACGGTGGAAAGATCGACGTCGCGCACGTCATCGGCGCTGTCGTCGTTCTTGATGGCGCCGCCGGTCCAGTCGTAGGTTTCCAGGATGAAATCGTCGCCGGGCTTGACCCAGACAGCCATCGGGATATCCGGATGCCAGCGGTTGTGGATCTGCTTGTTTTCGTAGGGGGACTGGGCCAGGTCGACCTGGATGAGGGTGTTTGCCATTCTCTTTCATCTCCAACGCAACGTGTTGATAAAACAGAACTTGCCATCAGAGGCCGGCCAAGGTGCCCAACGTGCCGGGGCGCGTCGCCAGCGACTGATTCGTCATGCACGGTAGGACAGTTTCGGGCGACGGTAAACTGGGTTTTTTCACAGTGAAGCCGTCACACGCCCCTTCGACACCCGGCCCCGGTCCGAGCCTCAGCCACTCTTGCGGCAAAAGCAGTAAACGTGCCGATAGGGATCGTCGACCATGTGGCGCGAAGCGATGACCCCATCGATGGCGGGCACGAACTCTTCGAATTCCGGGCCCACCTCGACCGGAAACGGCGTGCGCTCCGGAAGATCGTTGTAGCCCAGCACCAGCACGCCGCCAGGCCTGAGCACCGCGTGGCATTGCGCCAGCAGGCGGTGCAGGCCGGTCTCGCCGTCAATGCCGAAGCCGAGCAGGCCGTTGGCGACCACCACATCGAAGGCGTCCGCGCCATAGTGTTCCGCCATGTCGAGCGCATCGCCGATCCGGTGCAGCCCCGGCCGGCCGTAGACCGCATTGCGCGGCGAGATATCCAACGAATGGAAGGTCGCGCGCAGCAGCCTGGGATAGTGCCAGTTGTGTTTATCCAGGCCGAGGAACAGCAACTGTTGCGGTTCGCGCTGGAAGGCGGCCAGCCGGTTCAGATAGGCGAACACGCGCGTCTCGAGAAATACCCGGCTGGGCGTATCCAGCCTGAAATCGATTCCCACGCGTTCGGCCAGCACAGGCGACAGCCTGAACAGCGCCCGATTGGCGATATATTTCAACTTGCGCAACTTGCGCATCACATTCCCTCCTGCTCCGAGGGAAAGCAATATGCTTTGCGCGCGCGGACCTGCCTATTGGACTGGTCCGATATTGCACGGCAGTTATGATGCGTCCATCGCATTCGCGGCCGGCCCGCAACGGAAGTCCCAGTCCATGTTCCCGCTTCGCCCCCTGTCCGCCCTTTTCCTGTTCGCCTGTACCCTGCCGGCCCACGCGGCCGAGGAATGCGTGGCGCGGTTCGACGCGGGCGTGGCCCGCTACCAGGAAGCCGTGGGCGTGCAGAAGGGGCGCGAGACGGCCAACTGGCAGGAACTGAACGGGTTGCTGTGCCAGGGGCGGCTGGACCTGCTGGACATGGAGTTCGCGCTGGTCGACGACTACGAACAATGCGCGCGCAACGGCGGGAAGTTTCCCGAGCAGACCGCGCGCGCGATGCAGGACCGCTCGGACAACCTGGCCGCGCGCAAGAGCGCGTGGATCGACACCTGCGGCCCCTACATGAAGCAATAGCGCGGCCGCCGCAACGCGCGGGCAGGCCGCCGCGCGCCGTGCAACGGCCAGGCGCGTCAGGCGGCCGTGGCGGCCGCCGCGGGCCGCGGGAAGAAGATGGCGCGGGCGGGGTCGAAGTCGTAGCGGTCTTCGAACTCGGTGGCGTCCGCGGCCAGGGCCAGCACCGAATCGAGGATGAAATCGGCCTTGGCGTCCGACAGCAGCACGCTGAAGTTCAGGCGGATGAAACCCGGCTTTTCGATCTCGCGGCCGTCGAGGATGGCCTGGCGCATGCGCGCCGATTCGGCCTCGTCGATCTCCAGCAGATGATGCACGTAGGGACCGGCGCAGGCGCAGCCGCCGCGGGCCTGGATGCCGAAGCGGTCGCTCAGCATGCGCGTGACCAGTTGCTGGTGGACGTAGCCGCCCTGGCCGTTGCGCACGCGGAACGAGAAGATCGGCAGGCGCGGCGCGCTCAATGAACCCAGCAGTTCCAGGCGGGGATGGTCCTGCCAGCGGGCCAGCGCGCGCTGCACGAAGGCGGCGTTGCGCCGCGCCATCAGGTCGGCGCCCAGCGCCTCCTTGACCAGCAGCACCAGCGCGGCGCGGATGTCGCCGACCACGTTGGGGGTGCCGGCCTCTTCGCGCGCTTCCAGGCTGGCGCTGTAGTCGTGGTTCATGGGCGAGACGAACTTGACGGTGCCGCCGCCCGGGAAAGTGGGCGTGGTCGGCACGACCGCGTCGCGCCGCACGATCAGGATGCCCGAGGCGCCGGGCCCGCCGATGAACTTGTGCGGCGAGAACACGATGGCGTCGATGGGCGCGTCGGGCGCGGGCGTCATGCGGATGTCCAGGTACGGCGCGCCGCCGGCGTAGTCCCAGATCATCCGGGCGCCGGCGCGCTTGACGCGGCGCGTGATCGCTTCGACGTCGGCGACGATGCCGGTGACATTGGAGGCGGCCGACAGCGCGCAGATGACCAGCGTGCCCGCCGGCGCTTGCAGCGCGGCATCGAGTTCGTCCAGGTCCGGCCCGCCCTGCGCACTTTCGGCCAACACCACGATATCGGCGCCGCATTCACGCCACGGCAGGATGTTCGAGTGATGCTCGTAGGGGCCCATGACGACGCGCACCTTGCGGCCCGTCGCCAGCGCGGCCGGCACGCCCAGCAGGTGCACCAGGCGATTGATGCCCATGGTGGCGCCCGAGCCGGAGAAGATCACGGCATGCTCGTCGCCCGCGCCGCAGCAGCGGCCGACCACGGCGCGCGCCTCGCGCCGCAGGCGCGTGATGAAACCGCCGCAGAACGAGGCCTCGGTGTGCGAATTGGCGTAGTACGGCAGCACGTGCTCGAGCACGAAGCGCTCGACCGGCATGAGCGCGCGGCCGGAAGCCACGTAATCGGCGTAGACCAGCGGCTTGAGGCCGAACGGGCCTTCGATGACGGCGTCCTTGCCGATCAGGCCGTCGGCCAGGCTGGCGATGATGTCGGGGGATTGCAGGGATTGCTGGAACTGGCGCAACGGCCCTGTGGCGGCCGGGGTCGCTTGGGTAGACATGGTGCAGATTCGATGAAACGGCTGGCAGGAGAGTTAGCGAAATATCATACGATGGAAGGAAATTTGAAACCTCACCTAAATTTTCCTTAAAATCGTCAAAATTCGATCTTTTGAACGAATATATGGAAAAAATAGACAAGTTTGATCTGAATATCATTTCCTGCCTGCAACGCGAGGGTTCGCTGTCGCAGCGCGAGCTGGCCGATCGGGTGGGGTTGTCGCAGAACGCGTGCTGGCGGCGGCTGCAGCGGCTGAACGCCTGCGGCATCATCCGCGGCACCCGCGCCGAGGTGAACCTGGCGGAACTCGGGCTGGACCTGACGGTGTTCGTGATGATCCGCACCAGCCACCATGCCAAGGAATGGGCCGACGGTTTCCGCAAGCACGTGGAACGCCTGCCCGAAGTGACCGGGTTCTACCGCATCGGCGGCGACTGGGACTACCTGATCCAGGTGGTCTGCCGCGGCATCGCGGGGTACGACCGCTTCTACCAGAAGCTGATCACCGATTTCGAGCTGTCCACGGTGACGGGGTTCTTCAGCATGGAAGCCATCATCGAGAACCGGCCGCCCGACCTGGGGCTGCTGCAGGAGTCCGTGGGCAACGCGTAGCGCCCACGGTTGGCCGCGGGCGGCGCGGCGGCTTGAATAACCGGCAGTCATGATGTCCCGGGGCGGCTTATATCCACGGGTTATCCCGGATGCCTCCATATCCACAAATCGTCAATAATTCGCCAACGTTTTGTCGTCGATCCGTCCCCACCGCCGCCCATGTCCGTTTCCGTCCGGGACGCCATTGTTTCCTCCTCCCATCTTGCCTCGTCCGCCCCGGAGCTGTCCGAGGTGGAGTTCGGCCTGATCATCGCCTCGCACGCCTTCAACCGCTGGATGGTCCGCTGCATGGCCTGTGCCGGGCTGCCCGAGCTGACCTCGCTGGACATCCTGGTGCTGAACCACGTGTTCCATCGCGGCCGCGGCAAGAAACTGGCGGACATCTGCTTCACGCTCAATGTCGAAGACACCCACCTGGTGAACTATTCGCTCAAGAAGCTGGAGCGGCTGGGCGTGGTGCAAAGCGCCAAGACCGGCAAGGAAGTGATCTACACCACCACCGATGCCGGCGCCGCCGCGATCCAGCGCTACGCCGAAGTGCGCGAGCAATGCCTGGTGAAACCCTTCATCGACTCCCCCGCCGCGGACGATGCCAGCCACCAGCTGGCCAATACCCTGCGCGCCTTGTCGGGCCTGTACGACCAGGCCGCGCGCGCCGCCACCTCGCTGTGAGAATCCACGTTGTCTAGCATTCCCGCCTCCTCCGCCCAGCCGCTGCTCTCCGTGCGCGGCGTCTCGGTGGACTTCAATACCGAAAACGGCGTGTTCCGCGCCGTCGAGAACCTGGACTTCGACGTGCGGCCGGGCAAGACGCTGGCCATCGTCGGCGAGTCCGGCTCGGGCAAGTCGGTGACGTCCATGGCCATCATGCGGCTGACGGACTACAACAACGGCCGCATCGCCACCGGCCAGATCCTGTTCCGCGACGGCGACGACCGCGAGGTCGACCTGACGGCCGCGTCCGACGAGCGGATGCGCGCGATCCGCGGCAACGACATCGCCATGATCTTCCAGGAGCCGATGACCTCGCTGAACCCGGTGTTCACCATCGGCGACCAGATCATCGAGGCCATCATGCTGCACCAGCAGCTGTCGCGCTCGGCCGCCCGCAAGGCGGCGCGCGCGCTGCTGGAGAAGGTGCGCCTGCCGGACGCCGAGCAATTGCTGGACCGCTATCCGCACCAGTTGTCGGGCGGCATGCGCCAGCGCGTGATGATCGCGATGGCGCTGTCGTGCCAGCCGCGCCTGCTGATCGCCGACGAACCCACCACCGCGCTGGACGTGACCATCCAGGCGCAGATCCTGAACACCATCCGCGAACTGCAGCGCGACCTGGGCACCGCCGTGATCTTCATCACCCACGATATGGGCGTGGTGGCCGAGATGGCCGACGACGTGGTGGTGATGCTGCGCGGCAGGAAGGTCGAGCAGGGCTCGGTGGAAGAGATCTTCCGCGCGCCCAAGCATCCCTATACCCGCGCCCTGCTGGCCGCCGTGCCGCGCCTGGGCAGCCTGACCGGCCGCGACCTGCCGCTGCGCACGCCGCAGACGGTGCTGGAAGGCGACACGCTGCGCGAAGTGGGCGAGACCCGCGAGCAGGACACGGCCCGCTACGACGAGCCGGTGCTGCGCGTCGAGAAGCTGACCACGCGCTTTGACGTCGGCCACAACCTGTTCGGCCGTGTCACCCACCGCGTGCACGCGGTCGAGGAAGTCAGCTTCGACGTCTACCCCGGCGAGACGCTGGCGCTGGTGGGCGAATCGGGCAGCGGCAAGTCGACCATCGGCAAGACCCTGCAGCAGCTGGTGGCGCCGACCTCGGGCGCGGTGCGCTACAACGGCCAGGACATCTTCTCGATGGACGCCGCCGGCCGCCAGCGCCTGCGCCAGGAGATCCAGTACATCTTCCAGGATCCGTATGCCTCGCTGGACCCGCGCAAGACCGTGGCCTTCAGCATCGCCGAGCCGATCCGCACCCATCGCCTGCTGACCGACGAGGCCGCCATCGCGCGCCGCGTCGGCGAGCTGCTGGAACAGGTGGGCCTGAAACCCGAGCACGCGCGCCGCTATCCGCATGAATTCTCCGGCGGCCAGCGCCAGCGCGTCTGCATCGCCCGCGCCCTGGCCAGCGACCCCAAGCTGATCATCGCCGACGAATCGGTGTCGGCGCTGGACGTGTCGATCCAGGCGCAGATCCTGAACCTGCTGATGGACCTGCAGAAGGACCGCGGCCTGTCGTACCTGTTCATCACCCACGACATGGCGGTGGTGGAGAAGGTCAGCCACCGCGTGGCGGTGCTGTACCTGGGCCAGATCGTGGAACTGGGCACGCGCCGCCAGATCTTCGAATCGCCGCAGCATGCCTACACCCGCAAGCTGCTGGCCGCCGTGCCGGTGGCCGAGCCCGGCCGCCACATCGACACCTCGCTGATCGAGGGCGAAATCCCCAGCCCGGTGCGGCGCGTGGGCGACGAGCCGGCGATCATTCCCCTGGTTGAATTCGCGCCCGGCCACCGCGTGGCCCGCGCCGCCTGAACCTTCCGTTTTCTACACGTCGGCCCGGCCGATTTCCCGTCCCTGGAGTTGAACATGCTCTCCCTACGCAAAACCTTCACCGCCACCGCCCTGGCCCTGGCGCTGGGCGGCGCGCTGCCCGCGGTCCTGTCGACCGCCCAGGCCGCCGGCACGCTCAACGTCGCCATCAACCAGGATCCGGGCAGCTGGGATCCGATCGACACCTTCGTGACGTTCTGGGGTTCGGTCGGCAGCAACCTGTACGACGGCCTGACCATGCGCGGCGCCGACCTGAAGCTGCAACCCGGCCTGGCCACCAAGTGGGAATACCTGGACGACAACAAGCGCCTGCGCTTCACGCTGCGCCAGGGCGTCAAGTTCCACAATGGCGAGCCGTTCAACGCCGAGGCCGTCAAGTTCACGTTCGAGCGCCTGCTGGGCGCGGAAGGGGCCAAAGGCCCGCAGAAGTCGAACTACGACTCGATCGGCGAGGTCAAGGTGGTGGACGAGTACACCGTCGACTTCATCCTCAAGCAACCCGATCCGGTGCTGCTGACCAAGCTGGCCGGCTACGGCGCCATGATCGTGCCGCCCAAGTACATCCAGGAAAAGGGGGAAGGGAACTTCAACACCCATCCGGTCGGCACCGGCCCGTTCAAGTTCGAGAGCTACCAGCCCAAGGTCAACGTGACCCTGGCGCGCAATGACGACTACTGGGGCGGCAAGCCCAAGCTGGACAAGGTGGTGTACCGCTTCATCAGCGAGCCCGGCACCCAGGTCGCCGAACTGCAGGCCGGGCGCGTGGACATCGCCACGCTGATCCCGCTGGGCCTGATCGAAACGGTCAAGAAGTCGGGCAACGCCGACGTCATCTCGACCGGCGGCCCGGTGGCCTTCGCGCTGCGCTACAACACCAAGAACGGCATCACCCAGAACCGCGACGTGCGCCGCGCGCTGATCATGGCGGTGGACCGCGACACCATCGTCAAGCAACTCCTGCTGGGCCAGGCCAAGACCATCGCCAGCTTCCAGGGTCCGCAGTCGTTCGGCTACAACCCCGAGCAGAAACCCCTGCCCTTCAACCCCGCCGAAGCCAAGAAGCTGCTGGCCGGCGCCGGCATCAAGCCGGGCGCGACGGTGCAGATCGACGTGCGCGGCAGCGATTCGAACTTCCGCGAAGTGGCCCAGGCGGTGTCGGGCTATCTGCAGGCGGTGGGCGTGCGCGCCACCATCAAGCCGTACGAAACCGGCGTGCTGCTCAACGACATCATCCCCGGCGGCAAGACCGGCGAGATGTGGCAGAACCAATGGGGCGGTTGGACCTACGACTACGACAACACGGCCTACCTGATGTACCACTCGGGCCAGAAGTGGAATCCGTACGACAACGATCCCAAGCTGAACGCCATGCTGGAAGCGCAGCGCACCGTCTATGACGTGAAGAAGCGCGAAGCCATGCTGCAGGAGATCGCCGGCTACGTGGCCGACCAGGCGCTGGAACTGCCGCTGTACAGCCTGAACACCATCGTCGGCGTGAACAAGCGCGTGAAGAACCTGGAAGTGCCGGGCGACATCCGCTTCCGGTTCGTCGATACGACCGTGGAGTAGAGCCCCCCCGAGGCGCTGCGCGCCTTCCCCCAGGGGCATGCCTGCGGACCGGCGGAGCCGGATCCGCGGCATCCCGCTTAAGGGCGATGCCTGATTGGGCGTCGTGATGTCTGTGTGGCACTTGAAGCATTTGACGCATTAACCCTACTGATTCGCCGGGGCGAAAGCCCTGGCGGAGCCTCATGACCGGATTTCTGATTAAACGCGTGTTGCAGGCGGTCTTCGTGATCGTGGCCGTGACGCTGCTCGTCTCCTATGCCGTGCGCCTGACCGGCGACCCCGCGCTGATGCTCAGCCAGGGCTCGGGCAGCGTCACCGAGCAGGACCTGGCCAACATCCGCCAGGCGCTGGGCCTGAACCGGCCGTTCCACGAGCAATACCTGAGCTACATGCAGGGGCTGCTGCACGGCGACTTCGGCCGCAGCTTCATGGGCGGCACCTCGGTCGCCAAGCTGATCGGCGACGCGCTGCCGGCCACGCTGATGCTGGCGTTCACCTCGCTGATCGCGTCGATCCTGATTTCGCTGCCGCTGGGCATCCAGGCCGCCATCAAGCGCGGCAAGCCCACCGACCAGGCGATCCGCATCCTGTCGCTGGTGGGGCTGTCGTTCCCCAACTTCTGGCTGGCGCTGATGCTGGTGCTGCTGCTGTCGATCACCTTCCCACTGCTGCCGCCCTCGGGCTGGAGCGGTCCGGCCAGCCTGGTGCTGCCGTCGCTGACCATGGCCATCATCCTGTCGGCCACCAACATCCGGCTGGTGCGCACCACCATGCTGGAGACGCTGTCGGCCCAGTACATCATGGTGGCGCGCAGCAAGGGCCTGAAGGAACGCATCGTGCTGTACAAGCACGCGCTGCGCAACTGCGCCATTCCCCTCATCACCTACCTGGGTCTGCAGTTCGGCGGCCTGATCGGCGGCATCGTCGTCATCGAGATGGTGTTCAACTGGCCCGGCCTGGGCACGCTGGCGTTCGACGCCATCTCCGGCCGCGACTACCCGGTGCTGCAAGGCACGGTCACCGTGCTGGCCGCCGTCATCGTCCTGGTCAACCTGATCGTCGACATCGCCTACGGCATCGTCGATCCCCGTATCCGCACGCGGTGAGCCCCATGCAGACCACTACTTCCCCCGCCGCCCCCAAGGCAATCAAGCCGCGCAGCCGCTACCGCTCGCTGGAGTTCGTGCTGGGCGCCGTGCTGACCGGCATCATGGTCGTCCTGGTGCTGGCCTCGGGCTGGCTGTTTCCCGATGGCGGCGAGTCCATGGACCTGACCGCCCGCCTGATGGCGCCCTTCACCAGCGCCGCCCACCTGTTCGGCACCGACCCGCTGGGCCGCGACGTGCTGGCGCGCGTCATCGTCGGCGGCAAGATCTCGCTGCTGGTGGGCTTCGCGTCGGTGCTGGGCGGCGCCCTGCTCGGCATCATCATGGGCCTGATCGCCGGCTACTACCGCGGCTTCTGGGACATGATCGTGATGCGCTTCGCCGACGTGCAACTGGCGCTGCCGTTCATCCTGGTGGCCATCACCTTCATCGCCATCCTCGGCGGCGGCCTGTTCAACGTGATCTTCTTCATGATCATCTCGCAGTGGGTGCAGTACGCGCGCCTGGTGCGGGCCCAGGTGCTGGCGCTGCGCGAGCGCGAGTTCGTGCTGGCGGCGCGCGCCTTCGGCGTGCGCGACCTGGCCATGATCCGCCATCACATCGTGCCCAACCTGCTGGGCCCGCTGGTGATCCTGATGACGCTGAACGTCGCCAACAACATCCTGCTGGAAAGCAGCCTGACCTTCCTGGGCCTGGGCGTGGATCCCATGATCCCGAGCTGGGGCGGTATGCTGGCCGATGGCCGCACCTACATGCAGACGGCGTGGTGGGTGAGCGTGTTCCCCGGCCTGGCGATCATGCTGACCGTGCTGGGCCTGAACCTGCTGGGCGACTGGCTGCGCGATCGCCTGGACCCCACCGGCAAGGTGTAAATGTTATGCCCCCGCCCTGGGGCGGCCTGCTCCGGCAGGCACTTGAGGACTACTGACGATGGCATTGCTGGAAAAGACATTCGACCGCACGCTGGACGCCTGGATCCATGCCTACAAGGCCCCGGGCTGGCGCGGCGCGGCCGTCGAAGGCTGGCTGTTCGAGGGCGTCGAGGCGCGCCGCGAGGCCGAGGCGCGGCTGGCGCAGGCCGGCGTGACGGCGCGCTTTCGCAGCGCCTACAAGCCGCTGCTGCACTACTTCCTGGAAGAGGTCGAGCGCGACGGCCTGGTGGCGGTCGAGCTGCGCTACCCGCGGCACGAGCACGCCCAGGCCAAGCGCTTCACCCTCGAAGCCTACCCGCTGGTGGCGCTGCTGCAAGGCGTGCGCGTGACGATGAAGCCGGGATCGTCCGACCTGCACTACGACGTCACGCTCGTCTACGCCGACGGCCGACGCCGTGAAGATCGCGTGTTCGCGCCCAACCAGCTTGGCCAGGCGCAGGACGGCAAGCCCGAACTGTCGCCCACGGGGTGGCTGCGCGTGCGCGACGCCGACGGCGCCATCCAGACCGACGCGGCCCAGGCCACCGAATACCAGCAGGCCTTCCGCAGCATCGTCGACACGGTGCGCAACCATCCCTGGGGCGCGCACGAGCCGTATTTCGACCGGCTGGAGATCCGCGTCGACCTGCCCGGCATGGACTTCGCGCTGCCGGTCGACGAGGAAATCGTCAGCACCTTCGAGGCGCTGCACGAAGACCTGTACTTCACGCTGCTCGAACACTTCCAGCACCATTCCGGCCGCCCCTCCGGCGACCGCGGCCTGCAACCCGGCCAGATCATTCCCGACATCCGCCGCCACGACGGCGCGGCGCGCGTGCAGGTGACGCTGGAACCCTTCGCGCCGCCGGCGCCGGTGGCGCCCGTGGCGCTGGACGCGCCGCTGGCCGAACTGCGCCAGCCGCTGGCCGCCGCGCAGATCGCCGGCTGCATGACCGCGCTGGGCGGCGACGCCTTCCAGGCCGTTTCGCGCCAGGGACGCCCGGTGCTGGGCACCTACCTGCGCGGGCCCGGCCCGGCGGTCTTCATCTCGGGCGCGCAGCACGCCAACGAGACCTCCGGCGTGGTCGGCGCGCTGCGCGCGGCGCAAGCGCTGAAGGCGCGCGGCGACGCCCATTTCGCGCTGATCGCGGCCGAGAATCCGGACGGCTACGCGCTCTTTAACCGCCTGCGCGAACAGCATCCGCGCCACATGCTGCACGCCTCGCGCTATAGCGCGCTGGGCGACGACATCGCCTACCGCGAGCACGCGCCATTCTTCGAACGCGAAGGCCGCCACCAGGCCCACGCCATCAGCGGCGCGCAGTTGCACATCAACCTGCACGGCTACCCGGCCCACGAGTGGACCCGCCCCCTGTCGGGCTACCTGCCGCGCAATTTCGAGCTGTGGACCATCCCCAAGGGCTTCTTCCTGGTGCTGCGCCACCACCCGGGCTGGAGCGAGCGCGCCCGCCGCCTGATCGAGGGCGTGACGGCGCGGCTGGCCCGCAACGTGCCCGGCCTGGTCGAATTCAATGCGCGCCAGCTTGAACTATTCCACGCGCACGCGCTCGAAACCGGATTCGATGTGCTGAACGGCATTCCCGTGCAGGTCACGGAGACCGACCGGGAAGAGCTGCCGATGGCGCTGATCTCCGAGTTTCCGGATGAAACCGTGTACGGAGACCGCTTCGTTTTCGCGCATACTGTGCAAATGGAAACCGTCCTGGCGGCGACCGATATCCACCGCTCCGGACATTAGCAAGCGCCCGACATGAACATCCGAGAACGCAACCACGGCGACGACCTCGCCCTGGTGGACATCTGGCTCCGTTCGGTACGGGCCACCCATACGTTCCTGTCCGAAAAGGAAATCCAAGCCATGTACCCGCAGGTGCTCAACACCCACCTGCCGTCGGTGCGCGTCTGGGTCTGTGAGGACGATGCCGGCGAAGTCGCCGGCTTCATGGGCCTGAACGGCAACAAGGTCGAGATGCTGTTCGTCGACGCCAACAAGCGCGGCAAGGGCGCCGGGCGGCGCCTGCTGAATTTCGCGCTGTCGCTGCACGGCAGCCTGCGGGTCGACGTCAACGAGCAGAACCCGCAGGCGCATGGCTTCTACAAGCACTATGGCTTTGAAGACGTGGGCCGTTCGGAAACCGACGACGCGGGGCGGCCGCGGCCGATCATCCATATGAAGCTGGCGGGCTGAGGCGGACGTCAGGGTCCACGCCCCCGGAGCGGCACCAGGAAGCCCTGCGCCCGCCCTGGGCCGCGATCATCCTTACTAGCCGGCGAGAGGACTCCGACGCGGATAAGGCCGCACGGGTCCGATGGGCGTGCTGGATATATCACTCGACTGACGGCTTACCAGATTGCCTTTCCCGCACGAGTGGAGAATGCTCCACACAAGCGCCATGGGCACGGTGTGCTACGCTGCACTTATCGTGTAACACATGAGAACCGCACCATGAGCGACGCTACCTTTACCTTTCGAGTGGATGAAGCCTTGAAAAACGAGTTCGCCATGGCCGCCAAGGCCCGAGACCGCACCGGCGCGCAGCTTCTGCGTGACTTCATGCGGGAGTACGTGCAGCAACAACAGGAAGCAGCCCAGCATGACGCCTGGTTCCGCCGCCAGGTGCAAGCGGGCCTGGATTCCGCCAACGCCGGCCGCCTGGCGCCGGCCGCCGAGGTCGAAACCAAATTCGCGGCCCGTCGCGCCGCGACCCGTCGCCGGCTTGCAACATCCAAGTGAGGGCATTGCGCTGGACGCCCGAAGCGATCCAGGACCGGGAAGCGATCTACGATTTCATCGAGGCCGACAGCCCCGTTGCGGCGCTGATGCTTGATGAGCTGCTTGAACAGCAGGCGGGACGCCTGGCCGATCATCCCGGCCTGGGTCGTCCGGGCCGTGTCGCTGGCACCCGGGAGCTGGTGGCGCACCCGAACTATCTATTGATCTACGACGTGACGAACGATCTGGTGCGCATGCTGCGTGTGCTGCATGCGGCTCGGCAGTGGCCAACGCCGGATTCATCGCCGGGCAATCGTTGAATCTCGCGGTACGGCAAAGCCGCGCCCAAACGGCGGTTGCCCGCCCCCTACCCCGCCTCGCCATGCCGAGCCCGCCACGCCTTGAGCGCGGCGCGGTATTCGTCCATGGCTTCGTTGTAGGTATCGTAGACGCAGGGGATACAGCCGCTGTTGCAGCATTCCTCGGGCGCGGGGGCCTCGGGCGGCACGGGCGGCGGATCGTCGTCGGCGGGCGGAGTGGTGTTCGGGGTATCGGGGGTATTCGCGGGACTCATGGCCGCATGTTAGCGCCGATCGGCGCCGCTTCGTCCGCCAGCGCCCGCCATTGCTGGCGCCGGATCTCGTAGCGCAGCTTGCGCGCCTCGCCTTCGCCGGTGGTCTCGATCCAGCGCATCCCGCATTTTTCCATGACGCGCAGCGATGCGGCGTTGGCCTGTATGGCCACGGCGCTCAGCGCGTCCACCGGCAGGCGTTCGAATCCCAGCGCCAGCAGGGCGCGGGTGATTTCCGAGGCGTAGCCCCGGCCCCAACAGGTGGGCAGGAACGCGTAGGCGATCTCGACCCGCTCGATCTTGCCCGACAGCGCCAGCTTGAGGCCGGCTCGGCCGGCCAGTGCGCCGCTGTCGCGCTCGCTCAGCACATACATGCCATAGCCATGTTCGGCCCAATGCAGCATGTTGTGCTCGACGTAGCGCCGGCTGGCCGTGGCGTCGCGGGTGCCGCCCATGGTGGCCATCAGGGCAGCGTCGGCGTGCATCGCGGTGATGAAGGGCAGATGGGTCGACGACATGCGCTCGGCGCGCAGGCGCCGGGTGACGAAGGATTCGGGCAGCAGGACGGGCGGCATGATCTCGAAGCATGGACACACACGGTGCCTTGCATCATATCCATGCCCGCCCCTGCATGCCATCGCACTTTCGCACCGTGGACACACCCTGCTAGCCGCGCCGCAGGCCCAGGAAGCTCCAGTGCACGTCGGCGCGGTCCAGCATGTCTTCGCGCCTGACGAGGTGATGCGCCGACAGGCCATGCCCGGCCGCCAGCGCGATGGTCTCCTCGGCCGACACGTCGAACATGCGGCGGCCGGGCGGCACCGGGCCGTGGCGCAGCGACATCAGGATCTGGCCACCGGGCGCCAGCAAGGCCGCCAGCGCCGCCATGCCACGGGCGCGCTCGTGCGCGTCCAGGTGCATCCAGACGGCGGTCAGCATGATCACGTCGAACTCGCGCCCTTGCAGGCCCGCGAGTTCGGGCAAGGCGTCATCGACCCATTCCAGGTTGGGCAGCGCGTGGCGGCGCTGGCCCTCGCGCCGCAGTTCGGGCGTGGGCTCGGCCGCCACCACCTGGTGGCCCATGCGCGCCAGCGCGGCGGCATCGCGGCCCGAGCCGGCGCCGATGTCGGCGATGCGCGACGGCGTCGCCGGGATCAGGTGCGCCACGTCGCGATGCACATCCGCGAAAGCGATGCTCTCGTACTGCTCGGCCAGGGCCGCGGCGTTTTCGCCGTAACCCTGGGTGCCCGAGACCACGGCCCCGCCGCCGTCGACAGCTTGCGCGGGATCGGCGGCGCTCATTTGGCCTTGAGCGCGTCGTAGATGCGCTTGCCGACGCGGCCGTCCTGCGGCAGGTTGCGCTTTTCCTGCTCGGCGCGCACCGCGTCGCGGGTCTTGGCGCCGGGGATGCCGTCGGCGGTGCCGACGTCATAGCCGCGGGCGTTGAGCATCTCCTGCACTTCCTTGATCTGCGCGCGCGACAGGCCGGGGTCGTCCGTCGGCCAGGCCGTGGCCAGCGCCGAGCCGCCCTGCAGGCGGTTCAGCAGCAACGCCACCGCCAGCCCATAGCGGCGCGACTGGTTGTAGTGCAGGATCGCGTCGAAATTGACGGTGGCCAGGAACACCGGGCCCTTGGCGCCGGTGGGGGCGAACAGGTAGGCCTGCTGGTCGTTGCCGGCGGCCAGCTTGAGCGCCGAGCCGTCGCCCTGCTTGAGACCCGCCTGGGCCCACTGCGCGATGCTGCGGCGGTCCTGCGAGCCGACGTATTCGGCGTCGGGCGCGGGCGGGATGGCGGCGGCCACGTCGGCCGGCACGCGCACCTCCACCACCGCCGGCAGGCCGTGGGTCCATTTGGCGCGGCGCTTGCGCAGGTGGTTGGCGGTCGAGGCCAGGGCGTCGGGCAGCGAGTTGTACAGGTCGATCTTGCCGTCGCCGTCGCCGTCCGCCGCCAGCTCGTAGAACGAGGTGGGGATGAACTGCGTCATGCCGAAGGCGCCGCTCCAGGAGCCGACGAAGTTGTCGGCCGGCACCACGCCGTCGCGCAGCAGGCGCACGGAAGCGTAGGCGTTCTTTTCCCACAGTGTCTTGTTCTCGGTGCAGGCGCGGGTCAGCCAGGCATTGAGCACGTCGGTCTTGCCGACCTGGCGGCCGTAGTTGGTCTCGATGCCGAAAATGGCGACCAGCGTGGCCGGGTCCACCTGGTACTGCTGGCTGATGTCGCCCAATTGCTTGCCGTACTTGGCGAGCACCGCGCGGCCGTCGCTGACGCGTTCTTCGTCGACCGTCTTGGCGATGTAGTCCCACCAGCTTTCGCGGCCCTCGGGCTGGCCCTGGGCGGATGCCACGGTGGTGGGCAGCAGCTTGGCCTTGGCGGTGTACTTGTCCCAGTCGGCCACGGTCAGGCCGTTGGCGGTGGCGCCCTTGCGCAGCTTGGCGATACACGCCTTGGTGTCGAGTTCGGTCGGGATGATGACCGTGGGCGCGGCGGGGGCGGCGGTCGAGGCAGGGGCGACGGTCGTGGCGGGGGCATGGGCCGGCGCCGCCGCGGGCGTGGCGGCCGGAGCGGCGGCAGGCGCCGCGGTGGCGGGCGCGGCATCGGGCACGCGCACATTCGTCGGCGGGGCGGCTCGCGTATCGTCGGGCGTCGCCACGGGCGCGGCGGCCGGCGTGGCCGGATCGTCGAAGCTGCGCTTTGGCGTCAGCACCGGCCCGGACGTGGCGGGCTGCGCGCCGGGACTGCGCGTGCCGGTGGCCGAAGCAGGCGACTGGGCCTGGGCCGTGCCCAGGGCGGCAACGCTCAGCGCGGCGGCCAGGACGGCGCGCGCCAGGGGATCGATTCGGGTGCGAAGCGCATTCTGTCGCATGGTTATCCTGAAAAATCGAAGTCAGCCCGGATCGTACCGCGAGCGGGCGCCGAAATCGAACCGGCGCATTGCCAAGAGAAATGGGGCGTTACCCGTGCTTCGCTAACGGCTCGCGCGCTCCGGCCCGAACCAATACTGCGACCGCACCTCATCCGACGAATACCACGGCAGCAGGCCGATGCTGTGCGACTCGCGCTGCACGCTCACCAGCAGCCCGCCCGCCTGTGGCCGCAGCAGCGCCACGGTGCGGAACACGCCCATGGATTCGTACTGGCGCCAGTCGCGCCGGGCACTGATCCAGAAACGGCCCTGGGTGCAGCCGCCGAAATGCTGGACGCCGGGCAGGGCCGCCAGCGGGCCGTCGGCCGGGCGGTCAACGCCGGCCGTGGCGTCGCGCAGGGGCAGCAGGCCCGTGAACCGGCCCCCTTGGCCGTCGTCGGCCACCACTTGCCAGCCTTGCGGCGCCGCGTTGAAGGTGACGCTGGCGGCCGGCGTGGGGCGCCAGGCGTGCTCCGCGGTATCCGGCAGGCCCGGCAGGTCCAGCGTGTAGGCCAGGAAACGGCGCAGGTCGCCAACCCCGGCGGCCGCCTCGCCCGCGCGCGGTTCGCCCGCGACGCGGTAGGTGCCGGACAGGTCCGGACATTGCGCGGGGTCCGACGGCAGCGCCAGCGCGGTGCCGTCCTTGAACGGCGGCCAGGCCACGCGCACCTCGTCCACGGTCGACACGCCGCAGCCGGCCAGCGTCGCCAGCGCCAGCGCCGCCATCAGCCATCTTGGCGCGGCCCTGGGCCGCCCGGATTCCCGCCTTGTCGTCATGCGCATCGCACAGCCGCCTCCCTGGCGACGAACTATACCGAAACGCCAGGGCCGCGTTGCCAAGGACCCGGCGCGGGAGAATAATCGGCGCATCGCCACTGCCCTGCCCGCCATGACGCCCTTCAAAGGAAAACTCCGCACCCGGCACCTGGAAATCGTGCTGACGGTGGCCGAGCTGGGCAATCTGTCCAAGGCGGCGGCGCAGCTGCACAGCACGCAATCCGGCCTGTCGCGCGCCATCGCCGAGATCGAGGAGCTGGTGGGCGCGCGGCTGTTCGAGCGCACCGCCCGCGGCACCAGTTGCACGCCGCTGGGCGAGGCCATGTGCCGCCACGCGCGCCAGTTGCTGACCGGGTTCCGCAAGGCCGAGATCGACCTGGCGGCGCTGTCGCGCGGCGACGAGGGCAGCCTGACCGTGGGCTGTTTCTCGATGTTCGCCGGCTGGCCGGTGGCGCAGGCGGCCACGCGTTTTCGCCAGGCCTATCCGCGCATCACGCTGACGCTGGAGATCGGCACCCACGAGCGGCTGATCGACGATCTGGACGCGGGCGCGCTGGACGTGCTGATCAGCCGCTTCTCGTCCACGGTGGATCCGCGCATCTACCGCTCGGCCAACCTGCTGGACGACCCGGTGGTGCTGGTCTGCGCCCCCGATCATCCGCTGGCGGACCGCGCCGACGCCACGCTGGCCGACTGCGTGGCCTATCCGTGGATCACCGCCCTGCCCGGCAGCCGCATCCGCGGCGAACTGGAAATGGTGCTGCACCGCGAAGGCCTGCCGATTCCGGATATGATCGGCGCCCTGTCGCTGGAATTCGGCCGCGAGATGCTCACGGTCGGTCCTTACCTGTGGATGCTGCCGGGCAGCGTCGCGGCGGTGCGCGCGGCGCGCGGCGAAGTGCTGGTGCTGGCGGCCCGGCCGGCGCTGCGCAGATCGCCGCTGGCGGCCATCTGGCGCCGCGACCGTCCCAGCACCCGCCAGGCCCGCGCCTTCGCCGACACCGTGGCGCTGGCCATCAATACCCCTACTTAGGAGCGCCCATGTACGACTGGCTCAACACCTTGCCCAAGGCGGAACTGCACCTGCATCTGGAAGGCACGCTCGAACCCGAGCTGCTGTTCCGGCTGGCCCACCGCAACGGCGTGGCGCTGCCGTGGCCCGATATGGATGCCCTGCGCGCGGCCTATGACTACGGCAACCTGCAGGAATTCCTCGACCTGTACTACCGCGGCGCCGACGTGCTGCGCACCGAGCAGGACTTCTACGACCTGACCTGGGACTACCTGGTCAAGTGCCACGAGCAGAACGTGGTGCACACCGAGCCCTTCTTCGATCCGCAGACCCACACCGACCGCGGCGTGCCGTTCAAGGTGGTGCTGGACGGCATCAGCCAGGCGCTGGAGGACGGCAGCAAGAAGCTCGGCATCAGCAGCGGGCTGATCCTCAGCTTCCTGCGCCACCTGCCCGAGGAACAGGCCATGCGCACGCTGGAAGAAGCGCTGCCCTACCGCGACGCTTTCATCGCCGTGGGCCTGGACAGCAGCGAAAAGGGCTTTCCGCCGCGCCTGTTCCAACGCGTCTTCGACCGCGCCCGCGCCGAGGGCCTGCCGGCAGTGGCCCATGCCGGCGAGGAAGGCCCGCCCGAATACATCTGGGAGGCGCTGGACCTGTTGAAGGTGCTGCGCATCGACCATGGCGTGCGCGCCGCCGAGGACCCGCGCCTGATGGCGCGCCTGATCGACGAACAGATCCCGCTGACCGTGTGTCCGCTGTCGAACACCCGCCTGCGCGTGTTCGAACACATGTCGCAGCACAACATCCTGTCGCTGCTGGATGCCGGCGTGAAGGTCACGGTCAACTCCGACGATCCGGCCTATTTCGGCGGCTACGTCACAGAGAATTTCCACGCGCTCTACGAGCACCTGGGCATGAGCCAGGCGCAGGCCCAGGCGCTGGCCGACAACAGCATGGATGCGCGCATCCTGAAGTAGGCCGGTCCAGTAGGCCGGTCCGAATGGGCCGGTCCGCGCCCGCGGCCCGGCCATGCGGGTTGCGCATGACCCGGTTCGAAACCGGCATGCCCGCCCGGCCCCTTTCGTCCCTACCATAGTCCCGAGCGGACGGCGGCCCTGCACGCCGCCCGCCAGGGACCATGACGACAAGGGGCAAGACCACATGACTGACACCGTCCAGGCCCGGCTGCGCGCCGGCATGTTGACCGGTTTTCGCGACGGCGGCGTGTGCCGCTTCAGCGCCATTCCCTACGCCGAGCCGCCCGTCGGTCCGCTGCGCTTCGCGCCGCCCGAGCCGGCCCGCTGGCAAGGTCCGCGCGACGCCACCCGCCCGGGCAACGTAGCGCCGCAACTACCGTCGCGCCTGCGCGGCGCCATGGGTGACTTCGAGGCGCCGCAGGCCGAAGACTGCCTGCACCTGACGGTGTGGACGCCCGCCGCCGATGAGCGCCGCCGGCCGGTGGTGGTGTGGCTGCATGGCGGCGCCTGGCAAAGCGGTGGCGGCGCGCTCGACTGGTATGACGGCGCCGCCCTGGCGGCGCGCGGCGACCTGGTGGTGGTCGCGGTGAACTACCGGCTGGCCGCGCTGGGCTGGCTGCACGTGCCCGGCCAGACCGCCAACGTGGGACTGCTGGACCAGGAATGCG
Organism: Achromobacter sp. CSND-B12; assembly: GCF_052906545.1. Lineage (NCBI taxonomy): Bacteria > Pseudomonadati > Pseudomonadota > Betaproteobacteria > Burkholderiales > Alcaligenaceae > Achromobacter > Achromobacter sp. CSND-B12. Next base: position 704,076 of record NZ_JBREGJ010000001.1, read on the forward strand.
CCATCGACTGGGTGCTCGGCAACATCCAGGACCTGGGCGGCGACCCCGCCCGCGTCACGCTGATGGGCCAGTCGGCCGGCGCGTCGTCGATCTGCGCCATGCTGGCGCGGCGCCCGCGCTTTGGCCGCGCCATCCTGCAAAGCGCGGCGCTCGGCCGCGGCTTTCGCAGCAGCGCGCAGGCCGCGGCATTGGGGCAGGTGTTTCTGGATGCCGCCGGCGCCGGCGATCTTGAACAGGCCCGCGCCCTGCCGGTCGAGCGCCTGCTGAGCGCGCAGCGGGCGCCCCAGGTGATTGCCGCCCTCGAGGCCGAAGGCAGCCGCCGCAGCCTGTTCGGGCCGGTGCTGGACGGCCTGGTGCTGCCCACCGACATCGCGCCCGCCTTGAAATCGGCGGCCGGCCGCGCGGACGTGCTGGTCAGCTACACCCGCGACGAAATGGCCGCCTTCCCGGACGGCGACGGCCCCGACTGCGCGCTGGCCAGCGAAGCCGTGTTCGGCGCGCCCTCGCGGCAATGGGCCGCGGATGCCGCCGCGCAGGGCCGCCAGGCCTGGCTGGCGCGCTTCGACGTGGCGCCCACGCCTCGCTTCCGGGCCTGCCATTGCATCGAGCTGCCGTTCGTCTTCGACACGCTCGCGGCCTTTGCCGCCGCGCCCATGCTGCGCGGCCTGCCGCCCACGCAGGCCGCCACGCTGGCCCGGGCGACGCAACGCGCCTGGATCGCATTCATCCGCGGCGAGGCGCCCGGCTGGGCGCCCGCGCCGCATCAGCAAGTCCTGGCCTGAAGCCGGACGCCGGGCGCAAGACCCGGCGCATCCAACACCGACAAGGGGAATACCAATGCTCAAGCAACTCGCCTTCGCGCTCGCCCTGCTGCTGCCCGCGGCCGCCGGCGCGGCCTATCCGGACAAGCCGGTCAAGATCATCGTTTCCAACCCGCCAGGCGGCCCGGTGGACGTGATGCTGCGCGTGCTCGCCAGCAAGCTGTCGACCGCCTGGGGCCAGCCGGTAGTGGTGGAGAACAAGCCGGGCGCGTCGGGCATTATCAGCACCGGCGCGCTGGTGAAGTCGGCGCCCGACGGCTACACGCTGGGCATGGTGGTGGCGTCGTCGGTGACCATCGTGCCGTTCGCGGTCGACAGCCTGCCGTTCGATCCGCAGAAAGACCTGCAGCCGGTGGCGCTGGTGGCGCGCACGCCGTTCATCTTCATCGTACCCAGCGACAGCCCGATCAGGACCTGGCAGGATTTCGTGCGCGAAAGCAAGACGCGCAGCCTGGCGGTGGGCTCGTTCTCCATCGGCACGGCCTTCCACCTGGTGTGGGAACAGACCGCGCGGCGCGCCGGCATCAAGGCCTTGTATATCCCGTCGTCCTCGTCCGGCAAGACGCAGAACGACCTGATCGGCGGACAACTCGACGTGGGGCTGGACGCGCCTTCAAGCTCCAAGGGCCTGATCGACAGCGGCCGCCTGCGCGCGCTGGCCATCACCAGCCCGACCCGCTTCGCCGGCCTGCCCGACACGCCGACCCTGCGCGAATCGGGCATGGGCGACTATGCGCCGCAGCCGTGGATCGGCCTGATGGCGCCAGCCGGCGTGCCGGCCGAGCGCGTGGCGCGGATCCAGCAATCGGTGGCGGACATCCTCAAGGAACCCGCGATGAAGGCGCAGATGGAAACGCTGGGCATGATTCCGATCGGCGGCAGCGCGCGGGAGCTGGCCGACACCATCGCCGCCGATCGCGCCGAGATGGGGCCGTTGATCAAGGAACTGGGGATCAAGCTGCAGTAGGCGCGCCTACCAGCCGCAGGAACGGGGGGATCAGACTGGCGGCCAGCGCGTCGGCGTCGGCCGCGCCGCGCGCGATGGCGTCATCGACCGCGCCATGCATGCCGTGGTACAGCAGGATCGCGGTCAACCCCGGCTGCGTCAGCCGCCAGCAGCCGGATTGCTGGCCGGCGCGCAACATGGCCTCGGCCTGCGCCAGCACCGCCGCGCGCTCGGCGGCGCCGCGATGCGGGTGGTTGACGTCGTGGAACACGACGTCGTGCAAGGCATAGCCGTCGAAATAGGCGTGCACGCCGGCGCGCGTCCAGGCCCGCAGCCGCGCCACGCCGTCGTCCGGCGCACAGGCCGCCATGGCCGCGTCGATGCGGTCCAGGAACCCCTGCGAGAACTTGGCGCGCAGCGCCGCCAGCACATCCGCCTTGGACGAAAAGTAGTGATAGAAGGTGCCCTTGGCCACGCCGGCCCGCGCCACGATCTGGTCGATGGTGGTGGCTTCGACGCCCTGGCGCACGAACAGGTCTTCGGCGGCCGCCATCAATTCGTCCAGGCGCACCGGCGCGGGTTTGGTGCGCGGCGCGGGCTCGGCGGACGTGGGCGTCCTGGCGGCGGACTTGGCGGAAGCGGAGGCCATCGCGGGCGGGAATCCTTTCATTTTCAACGATCTCCAGTGTAGAGGACGCGCCTGGCGCGCGGCCCGGGAACAATCGGGAATGCGTCTTTTTATTTATTGACCGACGGTCAGTCGATTACTAGAATACGATTTTCCATCCCCTTCACGGCCCTTCCGCATGCTTGCCTCCCGCCGCCGCGCCCTGGCGATCGCCGTCAACCTGGGCAGTTTCATCACCATCCTGGACATCAGCATCGTCAACGTCGCCCTGCCCACCATGCAGGCGGCGCTGCGCATCGATATGGCCGGCCTGCAATGGGTGGTGGACGCCTACGCGCTGTTCCTGTCGGCGTTCATGCTGTCGGCCGGGCCGCTGGGCGACCGCTATGGCCGCAAGCGTTCGTGGCTGGCGGGCGTGGTGCTGTTCACGATCGGCTCGGCGTTCTGCGGGCTGGCCGACAACCTGCCGCTGCTGCTGGCGGGCCGCGCGGTGCAGGGCGTGGCCGGCGCACTGCTGATACCGGGCGCGATGTCGCTGCTGACCCAGGCCTTTCCCGACCCCGCCGAGCGCGCCCGCGCCATCGGCCTGTGGGCGTCGTGCAATGCCATCTCGCTGATCGTCGGCCCGATGCTGGGCGGCCTGCTGGTGGCGCACTTCAGCTGGCAGAGCATCTTCCTGATCAACCTGCCGGTGGGGGCGCTGGCGATCGCGCTGGGCGCCTGGGGCATCCAGGAAAGCGCGCATCCCGAACATGCCGCCTTCGATCCCGCCGGCCAGGCCCTGAGCGTGGTCTGGCTGGGCGCGCTGACCTATGGCCTGATCACCGCCGGCGAGCACGGCTGGCAGGCGCCGGCCACTATCGCCGCGCTGGCCGTGGCCGCGATCGGGCTGGTCGCCTTCCTGTGGGTCGAGCACACCGTGGCGCGCCCCATCCTGCCGCTGGGCCTGTTCCGCGACGCCGGCTTCGCCAGCACCAACTTCGCCTCGTTCGTGATGGGATTCGGCGCCTACAGCAGCCTGTTCTTCTTCTCGCTCTACCTGCAGCACGTGCGCGGCCTGTCGCCGCTGGAAGCCGGCTGGCAGCTGGCGCCGCAATTCGTGGCCACCGGGATCGTGTCGACGGTGTTCGGCCGCCTGAACCCGCGCTTCGGCCTGCCGCGGCTGATGATCGCCGGCTACGGCATGGTCGGCGCGGCCATGCTGGGCATGATGAGTTTCGACGCGCACACGCCCTACGCGCTTTCCGGATCGTTGATGGTGCTGCTGGGCCTGGGCATGGGATTGGCGGTCCCGGCCACCAGCATGGCGGTGATGGCGACGGTGCCGCGCGAGCGCTCGGGCATGGCTTCGGCCACCATGAACGCGCTGCGCCAGACTGGCATGACCATCGGCATCGCGCTGCTGGGCGCGCTGATGAGCGGCCGCGCGGTCGACCACCTGGCCGCGGCGCTGGCGCGGCTGGGCCAGGCGGATGCGCGGGCGGTGGCGCGCGTGGCGGTCACCCAGCACGTGCTGCCGGCGCAACCCGATGGCGTGGCGGCGTTGTTCGCCGACGCATTGGCCGACGGTTTCCATGCCGCCATGGCCGGCGCCGGCGTGGCCTCGCTGCTGGCGGCGCTGCTGCTGTTGTGGGTCACGCGCGGCGCGCGGCCGGTGCTGCGGGCCGCGTAGGCGACAGGCGCGCGCATCGTCGCGGCGACGCCGGACGCCGCCGCGCGAACCGCCGCCGCGTGGATACGACGACGCTGCGCGGGCCTCGCGGCGAGCGGCCGAAACCCGGGCGGGACGCGCAATTCCAAGGCGCGGAATTCCAGCGCCCGGAATCAAACAGCCGCGTTTTTAAGCAGGCGTAACAAGCGCGCCATCGCGGGTGCGCTCCGGTAATATCTCCGCCCAATAACAGGTTAACAACCAAGAGGAGACATGCCATGCAACACCGCAAGATCCTGTTCCGGCTGGCCCCGCTGGCGCTGGCCGCGCACCTGGCGTTCAGCGGCCCGGCCGCCGCGCAAAGCGCGCCCGGCACGCAGGGGCCGCTGGCGCCCGCGCCCATCCCCGAGCTGGCCACGCAGATCGACCAGCGCGCCAAGGCCATCGAAGACAAGCTCATCGCCTGGCGCCGCGACATCCACCAGCACCCCGAACTGGGCAACCAGGAAACGCGCACGTCCAAGCTGGTGGCCGACCATCTGCGCGCGCTCGGCATGGAAGTGAAGACCGGCGTGGCCGGCACCGGCGTGGTGGCCTTGCTCAAGGGCGGCAAGCCCGGCCCGGTGGTGGCGCTGCGCGCCGACATGGACGCGCTGCCGGTGAAGGAACAGGTGGACGTGCCGTTCGCCTCCAAGGCCAAGGGCACCTACCTGGGCAAGGAAGTGGACGTGATGCACGCCTGCGGCCATGACGCCCACACCGCCATCCTGATGGCCACCGCCGAAGTGCTCGCCGGCATGAAGGACCAGTTGCCCGGCAGCGTCAAGTTCATCTTCCAGCCGGCCGAGGAAAGCCCGGCCGACTTCGAGCCGGACGGCAAGAAGATCTGGGGCGCCAAGATGATGGTGCAGGAAGGCGTGCTGGACAATCCCAAGGTCGACGCGATCTTCGGCCTGCATGTGTCCAGCAGCTATCCGGTGGGCAAGCTGTCGTGGCGCAGCGGCCCGGCGATGGCCGCGGCCGACCAATTCTGGATCGACGTGACCGGCAAGCAGACGCATGGCGCGCGGCCGTGGTCGGGCATCGACCCGATCGTGGTCAGTTCGCAGATCATCCTGGGCCTGCAGACCATTCCCAGCCGCCAGATCAACAGCATGCTGGAGCCGGCCGTCATCACCGTGGGCGCGATCCACGGCGGCAACCGCATGAACATCGTGCCGGACAGCGTCGCCATGACGGGCACCATCCGCACGTACGACGAGGGCATGAAGAAGGACATCCACCAGCGCATCGAACGCACCGCCACGCAGATCGCGCAAAGCGCCGGGGCCAAGGCCGACGTGCGCGTGGTGGAGCTGTACAACGCTACCGTCAACAACCCCGGCCTGACCGAGGAAATGGGCGCGACGCTGCGGCGCGTGGCGGGCGAAGGCAACTACGGCCTGCAGCCCAAGTCGACGGCGTCGGAGGACTTCTCGTTCTACCAGGAGAAGGTGCCGGGCATGTTCTTCTATCTGGGCGTCACGCCCAAGGACGTCAATCCCGAGACCGCCGCACCCAACCATTCGCCGCGCTTCTACGTGGACGAGTCGGGGCTGATCAACGGCGTGCGGGCGCTGTCGAACCTGACGGTGGACTACATGGCCAAGGCCAAGAAAGGCAGCTAGCGACGGGACGTGTGCCACTGGCGCGGAGCCGGTGGCACACGCAGGCGGCGCACGTGCGCGGGCGCATGCCGGGCGGCACGGCGAACGCCGCTGCGTCAGCCGGCGGCCGGCCCGCTGGCCGCGAACCCCGCGTGGTAGGTCACCACGCCGGCCGCCGGCCGCGTGAAAACCCGCGCCATGAAGTACTCCGGCGGCACGCCGGGATAGGTCAGCGCCGGCATCCGCGCAAAGCCGAAACGCGTGTAGTACGCCGGCTCGCCCAGCACCACGCAACCGGCCGCGCCGCGCGCCTGGAGCTCGACCAGGCCCGCCTCGATCAACGCCGCGCCGATGCCACGGCCCTGCATGGCCGGCAGCACCGCCACCGGCCCCAACCCGTACCAGCCGGCCGCGCCGTCGCCGATGGCGACCGGCGAAAAGGCCGCGTGCCCCACCGCCATGCCCGCTTCATGCGCCACCAGCGACAGCGTCAACGCGCCGGCCGCGCGCAGGGCGTCGATGATGTAGCCCTCGGTATGCTGGCTGTGCGGGTGGTCGCGAAAGGCCTCCTGGGTCAAGGCGAAGATGGCCGCGATCTCGTCGGGGGTTTCAGCGGAAATCCGCATGGCCCTGCTCCTGGTGATGGTGGGACACGAAGGGCGAGTGTACGCCGCGCGGCCCGCGCCACCGGCATCCGATTGACGCCTGCCCGGGCCATCGCTACAGTGACCGCCGACCCTGGCCGGATCAGCTGCCGCCGGCCGGCTTCCAAGCTTGCGCGGCGCGCCGCGCCCCACCTTCCGGAAAACTCCATGAACAGCTACCGCGTCGGCATCGCCGGCTTCGGCGCCATCGGCCAGGCCGTGGCGCAATCCCTGGACGCCGGCCTGCCCGGCCTGACCCTGGCCGCCGTGGCGGTGCGCGATCCCAAGGCCGCGCCCGCGGTGGCCTGGCAGAACGCCACGCCGGTTTTCACCACCATCGGCGAACTGGCCGGGCATTGCGACGTGGTGGTCGAATGCGCTCCCGCCGCCGTGTTCCGCGAACTGGCCGAGCCGGTGCTCAAGGCCGGCAAGAAGCTGGTGGTGCTGAGTTCCGGCGCGCTGCTGCGCCACGACGACCTGATCGAACTGGCGCGGCGCCACCAGGGCCAGATCCTGGTGCCGTCCGGCGCCATCCTGGGGCTGGACGCCATCACCGCCGCGGCCGAGGGCGAGATCCACTCGGTCACGATGATCACGCGCAAGCCGGTGCGCGGCCTGCTGGGCGCGCCCTACCTGACCGACAACAACATCGACATCGACGGCATCACCGAACCGCGCCTGATCTTCCGCGGCTCGCCGCGCGAAGCGGCGGTGGGTTTCCCGGCCAACCTGAACGTGGCCGTGAGCGTGTCGCTGGCCGGCATCGGCCCGGACCGCACCACGCTGGAGATCTGGGCCGACCCGTCGCTGGAACGCAACGTGCACCGCGTCGAAGTGGTGTCCGATTCCGCCTCGTTCTCGATGGAAATCCAGAACATCCCGTCGGCCAATCCCAAGACCGGCCGCATCACCGCGCAGAGCGTGATCGCGGCGCTGCGCAAGCTGACCGGTCCGCTGCGGGTGGGCACCTGACAGGCGCCGGGCGTATCTGCGGGACAGCGCACTAGGCCGCCGCACACGCCAACGCCGGCACGGGCCCCGCGGCCAGCGAGCCGGTGTTCCAGCCGCCTTTGCCATCCAGATCCAGCCGGTGGGTATGGAACGCATCGAGCGTGCTGCGATGGCCGACGCTGACCAGCATGGCGCCGGGCAGTTGCTCGCGCAGCAAGCCGTACAGCATGTGTTCCAGCCCTTCGTCGGTGGCCGAGGTGGCCTCGTCCAGAAACACGATGGCCGGCCGGTTGAACAGCACGCGGGCGAATGCCACGCGCTGCTGTTCGCCGATCGAGAGGATGCGCGACCAGTCGGCCTCGTGATCCAGCCGGCCGGCCAGGTGCCCCAGGTTCACCGCGCGCAGTGCCAACGCAAGGCGCGCATCGTCCCCCGGCCGCGCATGCCCGGGATAGGCCACGGCATCGCGCAGCTTGCCCAGCGGCAGATAGGGACGCTGCGACAGGAACAGCGCCGCCGCGCCCTGCGGCCGCCGCACCGTTCCGCGCGCATGGGGCCACAGGCCCGCCAGGGCGCGCAGCAAGGTGGTCTTGCCGCTGCCGGACGGCCCCTTGATCAGCAGCGCCTGCCCCGGACGCAGCGAAAGATCCAGGCTCCGCAGCAACGCCCGGCCATCGGGACGCGACACGTCCAGTCCGGTGATCTGCAGCGCGTCCGGCAGCGGCTGCGCCTCGATCGCCGGCAGCGCGCGCGCCGCCGCGTTGGCATCGAGGAAGCCGGCCAGGCGGTTGAGGGTGGCGCGGTACTGCGCGAACGCGTCGTACGAGGTGCGAAAGAACGACAGCGAATCCTGCACCTGGCCGAACGCCTGCGAGGTCTGCATCACGTCGCCCAGCTTGATCGCGCCGCTGAAAAAGCGCTGCGCCTGCAGCAGGAACGGAAACACCACCGCCACCTGGCTCACGACCAGGTTGAAGCCGTCGAACTTCAAACCCCGGTACACACGCGCCCACAGGTTGGCGATGTAGGCCGAAAAGCGCGTCCAGAGCGCGGCGCGCTCGACCGCCTCGCCCTGGTAGAAGGCCACGTTCTCGGCGTTCTCGCGCAGTCGCAGCAGCGCGTAGCGGAAGTTGGCGGTCAGCCGTTCGGACAGGAAGTTCAGGCGGATCAGCGGCCGGCCGATGCGAAAGGCGAACAGCGTGGCCACGATGACGTACAGGTACACCATGAACACCATGGCGCGCGGGATCTCCACCCCCGCCACGTCCAGCGCGCCGGACAGGTTCCACAGGATCGCGGTGAACGCCACCAGCGACACCACGGCGCTGAGGGCGCCGATCGCCAGCGTGCGCGAGCCGGTCACGAACGCCGCGATGTCCTGCTCGATGCGCTGGTCGGGGTTGTCCACCGGTTCTTCGATGAAATGGCCGCGATAGTAGGCGCGCGCGTCCAGCCAATCGCCCGTCAGCCGATCGTTGAGCCAGACGCGCCAATGGATGTCGAAGGCCTGGCCGGCGTAGCTGTCGATCAGCGCGCGCACCACGTGCACCGTGGCCAGGATCGAGAAAATGCCCAGCAAGCGCCAGAACGCGCTCGGGTCGAGCGCCTGCAATGCGCTGTAGAAGCCGTTGTACCAGAACGAGAACAGCACGGTCATGCGGACCGAGAACATCGCCAGGAACAGCAGCGCGGCCAGCGTCAGCAGCGGCCGCCAGCTGCGCCGCGGCGTCAGGTAGGGCCAGGCCAGGCGCCAGAACTTGCGTCCCCAATCGGTCCAGCGCGACAGCGCCCACGCGACCAGCGCCAGCGCGATGGCGCTGATGCCGAATGCGCGCGCCATCCACCACGCGCTTTCCCACAACTGTTGCTGCCAGTCCAGGTCCATGAATCATCCCGTCGAAGCCGTTTCTGTTTAGAGCGGCGGGGATGTCGCAGTTCCGGCGAAAATGCCGTCTTAAGCGTGGCTTAAGCGTTCTTCGGACGAATTGAAAGGCATTCTCCGGGCGGATTGAAAGCTCAGTCTGAAAGCTCAGTCGCCGCCCAGGTCGAGGTTGGCGAACAGGTCCGCCAGCGTCGGCACCGAACGGGCCGGCCAGATGGCGCTCAGGTCGAAGCTGGGCAGGCGTTCGCCGTCGCGCACCTCGCAAAAGCGCACGCCGCGGAAATCCATGGAACGGATCCAGCTGGGCAGCAGCGCCACGCCGCAGCCGCCCGCCACGCAGGCCAGCACGGTCAGCGTGCGGTTGGCCTCCTGCGCCACCTGGGCGTCATGGCCGCCCTTGCGCATGGCATCGAGGATGTCGGCGTAGAACGCCGGCAACTGCGACTGCGGATACATCACCAGGCCGGCCTGGGCGATCTGCGCCATCGACACCTGGCCGTCGGCGGCGACGTCGAACTCGTCCGGCACCGCCGCCACCAGCCGGTCGCGCAGCAGCTGGCGTTCGCGCATGCGGCCGCCCACCGCCACCGGCGTGTGCATCAGGCCGATATCGATCTCGCCGGTCTGCAGGGCCTCGGCCTGCTCGGCGTTGCTCATCTCGCGCAGGATCACGCGCACGCCGGGCGCCTGCCGCCGCATCTCGCGCAGCGCCCGCGGCAAGGTGTTGAACAGCGCCGACGACACCAGCCCCACCGTCAGCTGACCGGCGCTGCCGCGGCCGATCTCCCGGGCGCGCCGCGCGGCGGCATCGATGCGGGCGATGCTGGCGCGCACGTCCTCCAGGATGGCCAAGGCCGCCGGCGTCGGCGTGGAACCCTGGCGCGAGCGTTCGAACAGGCGCACGCCCAGGTCCTTTTCCATGCGGCCCAGGGCCTGGCTCAGGGCGGGCTGGGCGATGCCCAGCCATTCCGAGGCGCGGCTCACGCTGCCGTGGTCGACCACGGCGAGGAAATAGCGCAGGTGCCGGGTTTCCATATCAATCCAATATGAATAAAGCAGTTTTACAGAATAGAAAACTATACCTTGTCTGCCTAGAATCCCGCTTACAGAACCTTACAGATGTGCACCCCCTTGGGGCATGCACCGCGAATCGCAGGAGACAGCCTTGCCCCTACCGGCCACCGCCGCCGTCGACACCCACGCCCACGTCTTCCACCAGGGACTGGCCCTGGCGGACACGCGCCGCCACACGCCCGACTACGACGCCACGCTGGCCCAGTACCTGGAGCTGCTGGACGGGCATGGGCTGTCGCATGGAGTGCTGGTGCAGCCCAGCTTCCTGGGCACCGACAACAGCCATCTGCTCCAGGCGCTGCGCGCCGCGCCGGCGCGGCTGCGTGGCGTGGCGGTGGTGGACCCCGCCATCGACGACGCCGGGCTGCAGGCCCTGGCCGCGGCCGGCGTGGTCGGCATCCGCCTGAACCTGATCGGCCTGGACCTGCCCGACCTGGCGGCGCCCGCCTGGCGCCACCTGCTCGAGCGCGTCAACGCGCTCGGCTGGCACGTCGAGATCCACGTGCAGGCCGCGCGCCTGGCCGATATCATGCCGGCCTTGCTGCAGGCAGGATGCCGCGTGGTGGTCGACCATTTCGGCCGCCCCGATCCGGCGCAAGGCATCGCCGACCCCGGCTTCCAGTACCTGCTGCGGCAAGCCGGCAGCGGCCGCGTCTGGGTCAAGCTGTCGGCCCCCTACCGCAACTGGACCGGCCCCGCCTGTGCCACGTCGGGCCGCGAGGCCGCGCGGCAACTGCTGGACGCCTACACGCCGGCCCACCTGATGTGGGGCAGCGACTGGCCCCATACCGAGCATCGCCACCTGGCGTCGTATGCCGCTGCCACGCAGTGGCTGGACGACTGGATCGATGACCCCGCGCAACGGCGCGCCGTACTCGCCGACACGCCGTTGCGGCTGTTCCAATTCCAAGGAGAATTCCAATGACCCCTCTGTTCAAACGCCTCGCGCGCCGCGCCAGCCTGCTGGCCGCCGCCGGCCTGTTGGCCAGCGCCGCCGGCGCGGCATCCGCCGCCTATCCCGAGCGCGCCGTCACGCTGGTCGTGACCTACCCGCCCGGCGGCACGGTGGACGTAGTGGCCCGCCTGCTGGGCCCCAAGCTGGCGGCCGAACTGGGCCAGCCGGTGGTCATTGAAAACCGTGGCGGCGCCGGCGGCATGATCGGCGGGGCGGTGGTCGCCAAGGCCCAGCCCGACGGCTACACGCTGATGCTGGACGCCTCCAACCACGCGCAGAACCCGGCCCTGCACCCCAAGATGCAGTTCGACACCCTGACCGCCTTCGCGCCGGTGTCGCTGCTGTTGCGCGTGCCCAACGTGCTGGTGGTGACGCCGTCGTACGAAGTGAAGACGGTGGCCGACCTGATCCGCCTGGGCCAACCCGGCGGCAAGGAACAGGTCTACTTCGCCTCGGCCGGCCCCGGCTCGGCCCAGCACCTGGCCGGCGAACTGTTCAACCTGCTGGCCAAGACCCAGCTGCAGCACGTCGCCTACAAGGGCGGCGGCCCGGCCATGATCGACGTGATGTCGGGCCAGGTGCCGGTGATGTTCGCGAGCATGGGCTCGGCCTGGCAGCACGTGAAGAACGGCAAGCTGCGCGCGGTGGCCGTCGGCGGCGCGCAACGCTCCAAGGCCGCGCCGGACCTGCCCACCATCGCCGAATCCGGCGTGCCCGGCTATGAAACCTACGAATGGAACGCGGTGTTCGCGCCCGCCGGCACGCCGCCGGAAATCGTCAACAAAGTGTCGCAGGCGCTGGCCAAGGTGCTGAAGGACCCGCAGATCGCCGAACAGCTCGAAGGCATCGGCGCCGAGCCGATCGGCTCCACGCCGGCCGAGCTGGACACCTTCCGCCGCGCCGAGATCGACAAGTGGCAGCGCGTGGTCAAGGAAGCCGGCCTGAAGCTGGATTGAGGATCGAGTACTGGCGGGCGCCCTGCGCCCGCATACCGGTTTGCCGGTCTTGGGCGCCCTTCGGGGCGCCGTTTTTTTTGCTTTTACGCCGACTCGCCGATGCGATAAAACAGCACATTGATCGTGCTCAGGGAAATCCGGAACGTGATGAACCAGGCAAGCGACGACTCATCCCCCTCCCCCGACGCGGCGGCGCGCCTGGCGGCCGGCGTCGACGGCGCCACGCTCGATGCCCTGGCCGACGGTTTCCTGTCGCTGGACCGCGACTGGCGCGTCGCTTATCTCAATCCGGGCGCCGAACGGCTGCTGCGGCGCAGCAGGCAGGATCTGGTGGGCCACGGCCTGTGGGACAGCTGTCCGGACCTGGTCGGCACCGGCTATTACGATGCCTGTCGCGCGGCCGCGCAGACCGGCCGCCCCGCTCATCACACCGGCTATTACGCGCCCCTGGCCACCTGGTTCGAAGCGCGCGCCTTTCCCCATGAAGGCGGCCTGGCGATCCTGTTGCGCGACGTCTCGCGCGAACGCGAAGAGACCGCGCAGCTCAAGTACCAGGCCACCCACGATTACCTCACCGGCCTGCCCAACCGGCGCCAGTGCATGGAGACGCTGTCGGCGGCGATTGCCGAGGCCGAACCCGCGCTGGCCGCGCGGGGCGCCACGCTGGCCGTGCTGTTCCTGGACCTGGACCGCTTCAAGGAAGTCAATGACGCCTTCGGCCACGCCGAGGGCGACCTGCTGCTGTGCGACGTGGCGGATCGCCTGCGCAAATTCCTGACGCCGTCGATCTTCTGCGCCCGCGTTGGCGGCGACGAATTCCTGCTGGTGCTGCGCGACACCAACGAACGCGCGGCCGAAGCCCTGGCCAATTCAATCCTGAATTCCCTGTCGCGTCCCAGCGATGTGCACGGACGCTCGCTGTCGCTGGGCGCCAGCATCGGCATCGCGCTGCTGAACTCGCCCGGCGAGTCCGCCGAAACGCTGTTGAACTACGCCGACGCCGCGATGTATGCCGCCAAGTCGGCCGGCCGCTTCCAGGTGCGCGCCTATCACCGCGAGCTGATGCAGGGCCTGGGCGCGCGCCTGTCGCTGCGTGGCGACATCCAGGGCGCGCTCACCAACAACCAGTTCGAACTGCACTTCCAGCCGCAGGTCAGCATGCACGACGGTTCGCTGTGCGGCGCCGAGGCGTTGCTGCGCTGGCGCCACCCGACCCGCGGCCTGCTCGGGCCGGCGGCATTCCTGGATGTGATCCTGGATTCACCGCTGGAATCGGCGCTGACCGAATGGGTGGCCAACGCCACCTGCCTGCACATCAGCGAATGGCTGGCCGAAGGCCTGCCGGTGCCGCGCATCTCGTTCAACCTGTCGGCGCGCCAGCTGGTCGCGCCCGACCTGCCCAAGACCATCGTGCGCCTGGCGACAGTGCATGGCGTGCCGCCGACGCTGCTGGACGTGGAAGTCACCGAGAACTCGCTGATGAGCGACGTGGAGAAAGCCTCCGGCATTCTGGCGGCGCTGCGCGAGGCCGGCATTTCGGCGTCGCTGGACGATTTCGGGTCGGGCTATTCGAGCCTGGCCTACCTGGTGCGGCTGCCGATCGACACGCTCAAGATCGACCAGTCGTTCGTGTGGGCGCTGGGCAAGGTGCCAACCGCCACGGCCGTGATCCGCGGCGTGGTGCGGCTGGCCCATTCGCTGGGCATGCGCACGCTGGCCGAAGGCGTGGAGACCGAGGCGCAGCGCCAGATGCTGATCGAGGAAGGCTGCGATGCGATGCAGGGCTTTCTCTTCAGCCGCGCCCTGCCCGCCAGCGCCTTCGCCGCGCTGCTGCGCGAGGGGCCGTGACGCCAGCCGCTATCATGTGCGCTTGAGGGCGCAATTTCGCGATGACGACGATGGACAAGATACGGATCGACAAATGGCTGTGGGCGGCGCGGTTCTACAAGACGCGCAGCCTGGCGGTGGACGAGATCGGCAAGGGCCGCGTGCAGGTCAACGGCCAGCCGGCCAAGCCGGCGCGCGAGGTCGGCGCCGGCGACGTGGTCAGCATCCGCAAGGAAGACCCCGCGGTGCACGTGCGGGTGGTGGCGGTCAGCGGCGTGCGCGGCCCGGCGCCGGCGGCGCGCCAGCTGTACGAGGAAACCCCCGAGAGCGTGGCCGCGCGCGAACGCGCGGCCGAGATGCGGCGCCTGGCGCCCGAGCCGGCGCTGGACATCGCGGCGGGGCGGCCGACCAAGCGCGACAGGCGCCTGATCGACCAGATGCGCGGCAAGTAGGCCGCGCCCGCATGCGGCGCGGCTACAGCGCCCGCCCCACGATCAATGGATCCAGCGCCAGTTCCGGCGCGCCGCTCTTGCCTTCGTACGGCAAGCGGGTCAGCACGTAGCGCATGGCGTTCAGGCGCGCGCGCTTCTTGCAGTCGGACTTGACCACGATCCACGGCGCATCGGCGGTGTCGGTGTGCGCGAACATGGCTTCCTTGGCGCGGGTGTAGTCGTCCCACTTGTCGAGCGACGCCAGGTCCACCGGGCTGAGTTTCCACTGCTTGAGCGGATGCACCTTGCGCTGCAGGAAACGGCGGCGTTGCTCCTCCTGGCTGACCGAGAACCAGAACTTGATCAGGTGGATGCCGCTGGTGACCAGGTGCCGTTCGAAGTCGGGCACCTGGTGCAGGAATTGCAGGTATTCGTCTTCCGAGCAAAAACCCATCACGCGCTCGACGCCGGCGCGGTTGTACCAGGAGCGGTCGAACATGACGATCTCGCCGGCGGTCGGCAGGTGCTGCACGTAGCGCTGGAAGTACCACTGGCCGCGCTCGGTATCGGACGGTTTTTCCAGCGCCACCACGCGCGCGCCGCGCGGATTGAGATGTTCCATCATGCGCTTGATGGTGCCGCCCTTGCCTGCCGCGTCGCGGCCCTCGAACAGAATCACCACGCGCTGGCCGGTGGCCTTGACCCAGGCCTGCAATTTCAGCAGCTCGACCTGCAGGGCGTACTTCTGCTTTTCGTAATTGTGCCGCAGCATGCGGTGACGATAGGGATAGATGCCCTCGCGCCAGTCGGTGGCCAGTTCCTCGTCGGGATTGCGCCGGGCGGCCGGGGCCTGGGTGTTGGCCTGCAGCAGCGCGCGATGCACCGCCACGGCATCGTCCGGCGACAGTTCCTCGATGACCGCTCGCAGCGCTTCGTGGGCTTCGCCGGACTGCCCCACCTGGTAGCGGCGGGCGATGTCCGCCAACACCGCGGTGGTTTCCTGGCGCGCCGCGACTTCGCGCGCGCTGACACGCTTGCGCGCCTGCAGCGCGGGCTCCAGGGCAGGCGAGGCGGGCGGCTGCGGCGAGGACGGCTTGGCGGCGGAGCGTTTGGAGGCAGGCGGTTTGGCGGTGGACCGTTCGGCGGTGGCTTGCCTGGAAGTGGCTTGCCTGGAAGTGGCTTGCCTGGAAGTGGCTTGCCTGGAAGTGGCTTGCCTGGAAGTGGCTTGCCTGGCGGCCGGGCTGGCAGCCGTGCGCGTGCGCCGCGGCGCGGCGGTGCGCTTGGCGGCGCGGGGTTCGTCCTTGCCGGTTTCGGGAGGTTCGGAGGCTGGCGCGATCTTGTCCGTCATCAATACAGTCCTTGCTATGCGTGTCGTGCGATCCGACGCGGCCGGCCGGTCGCCGGCGAGCCGTCAGGAAAAAACATCTACCCTACCCCGCGCGGTGGGGCGCGGAGTTGATGTGAATCAATGCTTGTAACATTCTTGCAGCATTCCTCGCCCGATCGCCCCGCTACACTGCCGCCATCGCCATCGCCCTGCCGCCAGCATGTGGTCACGCCTCAAACGGCTTTTCGTTCGCCCGCCCGCCGCCCCGGATCCCTACGCCGAGACCTTCCGCTTCGATGACGCGGGCTTCACGCGCGCGCTGGGCGTCCCCGACGGCACCGGCCGGCGGCAGTCCTGGCCCTGGGATGCCGTGTGCGAGTTCGGCTTTCGTTTCACGCCGGCGCTTTTCCCCGATCCCTGGTACGGCGACTACATGGAAGGCCTGTGGTACCTGCGCGTCATCGAAGACGGCACGCCGATGGCGGTGGAGTTCGGCCAGGAGCATCTCGACGCCGACGCGCTGCCGCCCGCCCTGCTGCGCCATCTGCCGGGGCTGGACTTGCGGCCGCTACGCGAGGGCCTGGCGCAGGCCGCCCGCGGACCGCGGCACTTTGCCGGCGAGGGCGAATGGGTGGGCTGGCGGCGCGAGCCGCGTTGCGCCTGACCGGGCTGCACGGTAACATCTGATGCAGAATATTTCATGACCGGCGCCGCCGTGGACACGCGTAGAGAACCCACCCTGCAAGGCGCCGACACGCCGCTGCCCCCGCCGCCGGCCACTGCCGCGCGGCCCTTGCCCAGCGCGGCGCTGCGCGCCTGGACCTGGGTCCTGTACATCGGCTTGTGGCTGGCGCTGCTGGCCATCAAGCGCGACGACACGCCCGGCGCGGCCAGCGCGGCCGAATCGCTGGGCTACCGCGTCGGCAGCGCGTTGGGCTGCGCGCTCCTGCTGCTGCTGCCCGCTGCCATCGCGATCGGCGTGTTGTCGTTGTTCAAGCGCTTTCGCACCCCGTTGCACCGCATGCGCGCCGCATTCGCCATCGGCGTGGTGCTGGCGGTGGCGGTCGCCGCGCTGGCCAGCCTCTCGGCCTATCGCGAGGCGCAAAAAGCCACTGCCCTGGCCGAGATCCGCCGCACCGGCGAGTGGATGCGCGCGGCGATCAACGCCCCCGACCATCCGCCCGGCGACGTGCCGGACATCGACGCCACACCCAAGGCGCGCGGCGTGTATGGCGAGATCGAACGCGGCGTCAAGATCATGCTGGGACAACGGGTGGCGCAGTACCGCGCCTACATGCGGGAACTGGACGAAGTGCGGCTGTCCGACCTGTTCATTCCCAACCGGCTGGCGCGCGACCGAGGGCTGGTGGAGAGCCGGCTGATCCTGGAGCAATCGCAGCGCGTGGTGCAGAAATACAGCCAGCAGAATCAGCGGTTGCTGGGGGACGTGCCCGCCACCATCCGTTCGCTCGACCTGAGCGAGCAGCAGAAGAACCAGATGGTCGAGGGCGCGATCAAGGCGCGCCCGCAGCAACGCGCAATGCTGGCCCGCAACTGGGACCTGGAGCGCCAGACGCTGGCCGAGTTCGAGAAGATGATCAATCTGCTCGACGACAACCGCCGTTCCTGGCGCGTGGAACACAACGAGATCGTGTTCGACCGCGACAGCCTGTTGAACCGCTTCCGCGCGCACCAGCTGGCCGTGCGCCAGTTGACCGAGGAACGCGCGCGGCTGGAGGCGCAGCAGTTCGACAGCCTGACCTCGGTGCTGCGCTGAGGGACTGGCGCTCGAACCTGCGTGGAGCCGGCCGGCTCGCCGTCACCGCGCCGCGCGGTCCAGTCCCTGCTTGAGATCGGCCAGGATGTCCGCGGCGGTTTCCAGGCCCACGGACAATCGCAGCAGCCCCTCCGACAAGCCGTACTTCTCGCGGTCCTCGGCGGTGTAGCTGGCGTGCGTCATGGTGGCCGGATGCTGGATCAGGGTTTCCGGGTCGCCCAGGCTGACGGCGATGCGCGCCAGCTTCAGGCTGTCGAGCAGGCGCCGGCCGGCGGCCAGCCCGCCCTTCAGTTCGAACGCCACCAGGCCGCCGCCGGCCGCCTGCTGGCGCTGCGCGACCTCGGCGCCGGCCGTGCCGGGCAGGCCCGGGTAGAACACGTCGGCTACCGCCGCGTGCTCGCGCAGGAACTTCGCCACCTTCAATGCCGATTCGCTGTGGCGCTCGACCCGCAATTCCAGCGTCTTCAGGCCGCGCAACACCAGGAAGGCGGTGAACGGCGACAGCGTCGCGCCGGTGAAGTAGCGCAGGCCTTGCAGGCGGATCGCGTCGATGTGCTGCTTGCGGCCGACCACCGCGCCGGCGAGCAGGTCGCCGTGGCCGCCCAGGTACTTGGTGGCCGAGTGCAGCACGATGTCGGCGCCGTGCTGCAGCGGCCGTTGCAGCACCGGCGTGGCGAAGGTGTTGTCGACGATGGTCAAGAGGCCCTTGCCGCGCGCGATGGCCGAGATGGCGGCAATGTCGACCAGCCGCAGGTTGGGGTTGGCCGGCGTCTCGAAATAGACCGCGCGGGTCTTGGGGCCGATGGCGGCGGCCACCGTTTCCGGGTGCGTGAAGTCGGCGAACACGGCGTTGATGCCCAGGCGCGGCAACCCCTGCGCGAACAGCGTGAAGGCAGTGCCGTAGACGATCTGGTCGACCACGATCTCGTCGCCGCTTTGCAGCAGCGACAGCAGCGTGGCCGAGATCGCCGCCATGCCGGAGGCCGTGACCACGCCGGCCTCGGCCCCTTCGAGCGAGGCCAGCCGCTCTTCCAGCAAGGCCTGGGTCGGGTTGCGGGTGCGGCCGTAGACGTAGCCCGATTGTTCGCCCAGGCGGATGCGGTCGAAGGCCTCGATGCTGTCCTGGGTGTAGGTGGACGTCAGGTAAAGGGGCGGCGACAGCGCCCCCTGTTCGTCCAGCGGGTCGTAGCCCAGGTGGATGGCGCGGGTGGCGAAGCCGTGGTGTGACGTGTCGGACATGGGAGTCTCCGGAAATCGGTTCAGGAAAGCGGACGGCGCGGCGCCGTCAACGCTTGTGGTCGGCGCGGCGCGACAGCCATTCGCCGGTGAATTGCACGATCGAGACCAGCGCGATCAGGATCACGATCACTTCGAACATCACGCGGGTTTCATAGCGTTCGTAGCCGTAGCGGATCGCCAGGTCGCCCAGGCCGCCGGCGCCCACCGCGCCGGCCATGGCCGAGGCGTTGATCATGGCGATGACGCTGACGGTCATGCCGCCGATGATGCCGGGCAGCGCCTCGGGCAGCAGCACGTGGCGCACGATGTGCCAGCGGCGGCAGCCCATGGCGCGCGCGGCTTCCACCAGGCCATGGTCGACGTCGTTCAGGCTGACCTGGGCGATGCGCGCGAAGAACGGCACCAGGTTGGCAGACAGCGGCACGATCGCGGCCCAGGTGCCGAGCGTGGTGCCGACCAGCATGCGCGTGAACGGCAACATCGCCACCAGCAGGATGATGAAGGGGATGGCGCGGAACGTGTTCACGGTGATCGACAGCGCCTTGTTCAGGCGCGGCCGCGGATACAGGTTGCCCGGCGCGGTGATCGTCAGCACCACCGCCAGCGCCAGGCCCGCGGCGATCGCGATGAGCGCGGACACGCCCACCATGGTCAGCGTCTGCAGGAAGGCCTGCAGGTATTTATCAAGCATCGGCAGCGACATAGCCCAGAACCTCGATCTGATCGGCCACCAGCGCGGCGCGCGCGGCCTCTTCCTGTAGAACGGCGGCAGGCACCGACACCAGCAGGCTGCCCTGGGCGTGGCCGCGCAGGCGGTCCAGCCCGCCGTGCAGCAGCGTCGCGCCCGGGCCCAGCGCCGCCAGCGCCTGCAGCGACACGCCGTCGGGGCGGCCCTGGCCGGTGAAGCGCAGGCGCAGCACCGCCACGCCGGCCCTGCCCGACAGGCCCGCCAGGTCCGGCGCCAGCCGCGCCGCCAGGTCGGCCGGCAGGTCATGCTGCAAGGGCCGCAACAGCGCGCGGGTGGCGTCGGCCTGCGGATTGCCGAACACGCGCCAGACCTCGCCGTGCTCGACCTTGCGGCCGCCGTCCAGCACCAGCACCTTGTGGCAGACCTCGCGGATCACCGCCATGTCGTGCGTGATCAGCACCACCGTCAGGCCCAGCTTGCGGTTGATGTCGCGCAGCAGCGCCAGGATCGACTGGGTGGTTTCGGGGTCGAGCGCCGAGGTGGCTTCGTCGCACAGCAGGATTTCGGGGTCGTGCACCAGGGCGCGGGCGATGCCCACGCGCTGCTTCTGGCCGCCGGACAGCTTGGACGGATAGGTGTCGGCCTTGTCGCGCAATCCGACCAGGTCCAGCAGCGCGTCGACCTTGGCGCGCGCCTCGGCCGGCCTGACGCCCGCGACGCGCAGCGGCAGGGCCACGTTCTGCGCCACCGTCTTGGCCGACAGCAGGTTGAAGTGCTGGAAGATCATGCCGATGCGGCGCCGCAGGCCGACCAGCGCGTCCTCGTCCAGGCCGCCGACGTCGACGCCGTCGACCCGCACCTGGCCGGCGCTGGGCCGCTCCAGCATGTTGATCGAGCGCAGCAGGGTCGACTTGCCGGCGCCGCTGCGGCCGATGATGCCGAACACCTCGCCGCGCCCGATGGCAAAGGAGATATCGGACAGCGCCGTTACCGTGCCCTGCGGGCCCTGGTAGCGTTTCTGCAGTCCGTCGAAAACGATGTGGGCGTCGCGCGCCGCGTCGGCGGCGGGCCGCAGGGCCGGATCCGCCAGGGGAATGTCGTGTTGCATCATGCTGTGTTCCCGAGCCGCCCGCGCGGCGGCGCGTGCCGCCCCGCGAACGAGGATGGCGGCGGCGCCGGCTGGCGCCGCCGCGCCTTCCGGCTCAGAAGACCGGGATCACCGAGCCTTCGTATTTGCTCAGGATGAACTGGCGCACTTCCTCGGAGTGGTAGGCCTTGACCAGCTCGGGCACCCAGGGCGCGTTCCTGTCTTTCTCGCGCACGGCGATGATGTTGACGTAGGGGTTGTTCTCTTTCTTCTCGACCGCGATGCCGTCGCGGGTGGCGATCAGCCCGGCCTGGTAGGCGAAGCTGTTGACGATGGCCGCGGTGTCGACGTCGGGCAGTGAACGCGCCAGCACCACCGAGGCGCTTTCGACGAAGTCGAGCTTGCGCGGGTTGGAGGTCACGTCGGCCAGCGTGGCGGTGCCGGTGGCCGGATCGAAGCCGTCCTTGAGCGTGATCAGGCCCTGGTCGCGCAGGATCACCAGCGCGCGGGTCTGGTTGCTGGGATCGTTGGGAATGCCGACCTTGGCGCCCTCGGGCAGGGCCTGCAGCGACTTGTATTTCTTCGAATAGAAGGCGATGGGCGAGATCAGCGTATTGGCGACCGACACCAGCTTGTAGCCGCGCTGCTTGATCTGGTCGTTCAGGAACGGGATGTGCTGGAACGCGTTGGCGTCCAGGTCGCCGTTGTTGAGCGCCTCGTTGGGGCTGGCGGTGCCGGTGATGACCACCGGCTCGACCGCCAGGCCGTTCCTCTTGGCGACCTGCGCCACCACTTCCCAGATCTGTTCGTCGACGCCGCCGCGCACGCCGACCTTGAGCGGCTTGGGATCGGCGGAGAACGCCGGCCCGTGGAACATGGCGGCGGCGGCCAGCACGGCGCCCAGCAGGGCCTTGGCCAACGTGCCCGCGCGGGCGCTGTAAGTACGGGGAGTCATATGGAAATCGCCTCTCAGTCGATACGGTTATGAGGAGACGATTCTAGGGATGGCCCCCGCGGCCACGAACGAATACTTCGTTGAGTCGTTATTACGGGGGTGTTTGGATATGGCGCCGGCGCATAAGCGGCCGCGCCCCGCGCCGACGGCGCGCGCCGGCCCGGCATGCCGGCGCCGCGTGGCCACGCCGCAGGCCGGGCCTCAGAACGGCTTGACCACCACCAGGGTCACGATGACCGCCGCGGCGACCACCGTGAGCGGCGCGTACAGGTCGACCAGCGGCGCGCGCTTCGCGCCGCCCTGGGCCTGGCGGCGCAAGGCCGCGCTCTGCACGCCCAGCAGGCCCGACAGGACCAGCGCCAGCGCGATCTTGATCCAGATCCAGGTCATGGCGAACCAGCCGAAGGTCACGGCCAGGTGCAGGCCGACCAGCCAGGCCAGCACCATCGCCGGCGTGGTGACGAACAGCGTCCAGCGGCGCAGGGCGCCCAGCATCTTGCGTTCCTTGGGCGCCTCGTCGCTGTCGGGCGGCTGCGACGACAGCAGGAACAGCGACACGAACAGGGAGCCGCCCAGCCATGCGACCACGGCGGCGACATGCAGCATTTTGAGTAATTGGTAGGTCATGCGCGCGATTATCGCCGCAGTGGCGAATCGCGGGGGGCTGGACGGGGCCTGGAGGTTTGCGCCAGGACAAAGGCGGACGCCGGTCCGGGATGGCCCGGCCTGACCGCCGCGCCCCGGCGCGGGCGCGGCAGCCGTATGCCGCCTCACCGGGCTTGCGGCATCGCGCGCGTCACGGCGTCTGCCCGGCAGGCGCGCGCGCTGGCGCCGCAACCTGCGCGGCGGGTGCGGCGCGCTCGCCTTCTTCCCGCGCCAGGCTGCGCCGGTACTTGCCGCAGCCTGCCGCCAGCAGGCCGATGCACAGCAGCGTGGCCACGCCGATCAGCAGCGACATGGAATGCCCCACCGCCGCCGGGTCGCGGAACAGGCGGTCGGTCAGCAGCGCCACCGCCGTGGTGCCCAGCCCCAACCCGACCAGGTTGGAGATCAGCAGGAACAGCGCCGACACCTGGGCGCGCAGCTGGTTCGGCGGCAGGATCTGCATGGCCGCCGTGGACGTCGGCATGGGGAACGAGGCGAAGAACATCGCCGGCAGCAGCAGGCCCACCGACAGCCACAACCCGTTCGCCTGGGTGAAGGCCACGGCCGGCAGCGCCATGCCGATCGCGCCGATGACGCCGGCGCGCAGAGGCGCGTCGCTGTAGCCGCGCCGCGCCAGCCAGTCCATCAGCCAGCCGCCGCAGAACACGCCCGCGGTGTTGGCCACCAGCACCACGGTGCCCAGCATGTAGCCCGCCTCCACCGGCGACAGGCCGAACTTGCGCATGTAGAAGGCCGGCGTCCAGCCCAGCAGGCAGAACAGGATCATGGCGTAGAACGAGAACCCCAGGTAATGGCAGCAGAAGGTGCCGCGATGGCGGCCCAGGAAGCGGAACAATGCGCCCGCGGTGGGCTTCTGCACCCGCCCGTCGGCGTCGTGGCGCAGGCCCTTGCGTTGCGGATCGCGCACGGTCAGCAGGATCAGCAGCGCCACCAGCACGCCGGGCAGGCCGACGATGAAGAACGTCACCTGCCACGGCCGCAGTTCGCCCACGCCGGGCAGGCGCACGCTATCCACGCTCTTGAGCAGGTCGATGACATAGCCGCCGATCAGGAAAGCCAGGCCGCCGCCGATGAACGAGCCGATCGAATAGATGCCCACGGCGCGCCCGAGCTTGTGGCGCGGGAACATGTCGCTGAGCATCGAATACGTGGCCGGCGACAGCGCCGCCTCGCCCACCCCCACGCCGATGCGCGCCAGGAACATCTGGCCGAAGTTCTTCGACAGGCCGCAGGCGGCGGTCGCCAGGCTCCAGAAGGCCACGCCGATGGCGATGATGCGGGGCCGCGAATAGCGGTCGGCCAGCAGCGCGATGGGGATGCCCATGAAGGCGTAGAACAGCGAGAAGGCCAGCCCGTGCAGCAGGCTGAACTGGGTGTCCGAGAGCTGCAGGTCGCGCTTGATGGGTTCGATCATCAGGGCCAGGATCTGCCTGTCGACGAACGAAAATATGTACGCTAGCATGCAGATCAGGACGACATACCATTCATAGGCATAGCGTTTCTGCGCCGCGTCGGTTCCGGTATCGCCCGTCATGTTCTTCCCTTGTATCGCAATGGGATCGCGCCGGCCGCATCGAGGCGGTGGCGGCGTCCCGCTGTCTGGTTCGCCATTCCGATGGCTGCATCTGTTGTAGGCCTTTGCGCCGGCCGGCTCTATACCGGGCGCGCAACGGCTATTCCCGGGGCGCAGGAAAGCATGTTCCACGATACCTATCCGCTGCAACGCCATTGCCTGCTGGATTCGGGCAATCTTTCCGAGATCACCGACCAGGTCAGCCAGCACCTGTGGTCGCACCGCATGTGCGTGGCGCGCGGCGATCCCCTGCAATCGCGCCTGTATGGCGTGTTCTTCGGCAGCGCCGCGCTGTTCGACCTGCACTATGGCGCCGAGGTCGAGATCGACGCCGGCGACATCGCCCGCTACTACCTGGTGCGCGTCACGCTGCAAGGCGCCGGACAGGTCACGCTGGGCAAGCGCAGCGCGGCCCTGCGCGAAGGCGGCCTGACCATTTCGTCGCCCTCCGAGCGCAGCGTGCTGCGCATCGGCCCGGATTGCCGCAGCCTGATCCTGCGGGTCGAGCGGCAGGCGCTGGAACGCCAGCTGCAACAGTTGCTGGACCGTCCGCTGCGCCAGGCGCTGGTGTTCGACCTGGAGGCGGCGCCCGGTTCGGCAGGCCTGGCGGCGGTGCAGGAAACGCTGGACTACCTGTGCAGGCTGTACCAGCACCCCGCCATCGAAGGCGTGACGCAGACATTGGCGGCGGGCTTTTCCGACTACCTGGTCTCGCTGCTGCTGATGCAGCTGCCGCACAACTATTCCGAGGCGCTGCGCGCCGATCGCCGCCAGCCGCTGCCGCTGCACGTGCGGCGCGCGCGCGACTACATCGAAGACCACATCGACGCGCCCATCGCCCTGCCCGACCTGGCCGCGCATTGCGGCGTCTCGATCCGCACCTTGCAGAACGGCTTCACCCAGTTCCTGCAGCAGAGCCCCAGCGACTACCTGCGCAACCGCCGCCTGGCGCTGGCGCACGCGGCGCTGGGCAACGCCGGCGACGGCGACAGCGTCACCGACATCCTGCTGCGCTGCGGCGTGACCAGCTTCGGCCATTTCGCCACGCACTACCGCAAGCGCTACGGCTGCCTGCCGTCCGACACGCTCCGGCAGGGCCGCGCCCGCGCCTGTTGAAGGGCGGCGCGCGAGGTCTGTTCAAGCGCGGGGCGCCAGGCCCATTGCGGTGGCGGGTCGCGCCTGCCGACGCAGCGGGCCGCGCCCCGCCGCGCATTCCCTTGCCGATTCCGTATTCCGCTTGCGCCTGCGGCGCAGTCCGCCGTGCCGGCCATCGCTAGGATCGAAGCTCTCACGAAGGAGCTCGATCATGCGCATCGGCGTTATTGGAGGCGGCCACGGCTGCTACGCGGCGACCGCCGACCTGGCGGAAAAAGGACATCGGGTGCGCCTGTGGCGCCGCGACGCGGCGGCGTTCGACAGCCTGCGCCGCGCCGGCGCCCTGGAAGTCACCGACTATCGCGGCACCCGCCGTATCGCCCTGGGCGAGGCGCCCGGCCAGATCGAGCTGACGGCCGACCTGGCCGCCGCCGCCGCGGGCGCGCAACTGCTGGTGATTCCGCTGCCGTCCACCTCGCATGCGGCGCTGGCGCCCGAGCTGGCGCCGCACCTGCGCGACGGCCAGGTGGTGTTCCTGCCACCCGGCACCTTCGGCAGCTATCTGTTTGCCCGCGCCCTGCGCCAGGTCGGCAACCCGGCCGAGGTCGCCTTTGCCGAAACCGGCACCCTGCCCTATCTGGCGCGCAAGCACGGCGACCGCGTCGTCATCAGCGCCTACGCCACGCGCCTGCCCACCGGCGTGTTCCCGAGTCGCCTGGCCGGCTCCGCGCTGGCAACGCTGGCGCAGGCCTATCCGAGCGTCGAGCCGATCGAGGACGCGCTGTCCGGGGCGCTGATGAACGCCGGCCCGGTGATCCACCCGCCGCTGATCCTGATGAACGCCGGTCCGCTCGAACACTTCGAACGCTGGGACATCCACAACGAGGGCACGCAGCCGTCGATCCGCCGCGTGACCGACGCGCTGGACGCCGAACGCATCGCCATCCGCGCCGCGCTGGGCTACGCCGCGCCGCATTTTCCGCTGGCCGACCACTATGCCAGCGAGGGCGACGAATGGATGTATGGCCGCGGCGCCCACGGCAAGCTGACCGACAGCGGCGACTGGCGCGAAACCATCGACCTGGGCACGCACCGCTACATGCTGGAAGACACGCGCCTGGGCCTGTCGTTCCTGGTGTCGACCGGCCGCTGGGCCGGCGTGCCCACGCCGGTGGCGCAGGGCCTGTTGAGCGTGGCCTCGGCCGTGACCGGCCGCGACCTGTACGCCGAGGGCCGCACGCTGGAGGCGCTGGGGCTGGACGCCCTGTCGCGCGCCGACATGGCCGCGCTGCTCGCGCAAGGATGCTGACCATGGAACGGACCTTGTGCGTGGTCGGCGCCGGCCGCATGGGCATGGGCATCGCCCTGTCATACATCCATGCCGGACTGGACGTTACGCTGATCGACATCAAGCCGCGCGCGCGCGGCGAGCGCGCCGAAACCTTCGCCCGCGTGCTGGGCGGCCTGCGGCGCGAACTGGGCACGCTCGTGCGGTTAGGCCTGCTGGACGAGGCCCAGGCCGACACCGCGCTGGGCCGCGTGCGCCTGGTGGCGCGCGAGGACGCCCTGGCCGACCTGGCCCGCGCCCGCGTGGTGTTCGAGGCGGTGCCCGAGCAACTGGACATCAAGCGCGACACCTTCGACTGGCTCGGCGAGGCCTGCGCGCCGGACAGCGTTATCGCCTCCACCACCTCGACCTTCCTGGTCACCGAACTGGCCGACATGGTGCGCGCGCCCGGCCGCTTCCTGAACGCGCACTGGCTCAATCCCGCCTACCTGATCCCGCTGGTGGAGGTGAGCCCCGGCCCGCGGACCAGCGACGCGGCGTTGCAGGACCTGCTGGCGGTGCTGCGCCTGGCCGGCAAGACGCCGGTGCGGTGCGCGCCCGCCGCCGGCTACATCGTGCCGCGCATCCAGGCGCTGGCCATGAACGAGGCGGCCCGCATGGTCGAGGAAGGCGTGGCCAGCGCCGAGGACGTCGACACCGCCGTGCGGCTGGGCTTCGGCCTGCGCTTCTCGGTGCTGGGCCTGCTGGAGTTCATCGACTGGGGCGGCGGCGACATCCTCTACTACGCCTCGCACTACCTGTCCGGCGCGCTAGATGCGCGCTTCGCGGCCCCGGCCATCATCGAACGCAACATGGAACAGGGGCGCAACGGCCTGCGCGAAGGGCAAGGCTTCTACGACTATGGCGGCATGGACGTCGAAGCGTACAAGTTGCGGCGGCTGGGCGAGTTGTGCGCGCGGCTGGAGATCATGGGGTTGCTGCCGAGGTTCGATGGCGCCAGGGCGGCCGGCCAGGCGCCCCCTGCGGCCCGATCCTGAAGGCCGCCGCGCGCCGGGCGGCGGCATTCACGGCGCCAGCGCCTCGAGCACCCGCAGCGCCAACCGCACCCGCGCCTCGTTGGGATAGTTGCGGTTGGCCAGGATCACGATGCCGAGCTTGCGCGACGGCACGAACGCCACGTAGGCGCCAAAGCCATTGGTGGCGCCGGTCTTGTTGACCCACACCGCCTGCTGCGGCGCCAGCGGCGGTTGCTGGGCCTTGACCGGCAGGGTCTCGAACGCGAACTGGGCGGAGTTGCCGCGCACCAGGTCGTCCACCGACACCGGGTAGCGATACTGTTCCCAGATCAGGTCCTGCGTCATCGCGCCCAACTGGTAATAGCCGGTGTGGGTCTCGGCGATGGCGCGCTGCAGCGTGGCGTCGACCGGCGCGGCGCCCAGGTTGATCTCGACGAAACGCAGCATGTCGCGGGCGCTGGACTTCACGCCGTAGGCCTCGTCGGCCAGCACGCCCGGGTTCAGGCGCACCGGCGCGTCCTGCTTGTCGTAGCCCTGGGCGTAGTCGGGCATCTTGCGCGGCGGCACTTCGAGCCAGGTGTCGCGCAGGCCCAGCTTGGGAAACAGCTGCTGCTCCATCGCCGCCACGTAGGACTCGCCCAGCGCGCGCGCCGCCACCACGCCCAGCATGCCGATGCTGGGGTTGGCATAGGTGCGCTTCGTGCCGGGCGCATACCGCGGGGTCCAGGCCTTGAGGTAGTCCATCAGTTGCGCCGTGTTCTGGACCGCGTCCGGCACCTGCAAGGGAAAGCCGCCGGCGGTGTGCGTGGCCAGGTTCACCAGCGTCAGCTTGGCGAATTCGCTGCCTTGCAGCTCGGGCACCCACTTGGCCGGACTGTCGGCCAGCGACAGGCGGCCCGTGGCCTGCGCGTAGGCGGCCAGCGTGACGGTGAAGGTCTTGCTGATCGAACCCAGTTCGAACAGGGTGTCGCTGGAAACGGCGCGGCGCGGCTGGCGCGAGGCGTCGCCATAGTTGAAGAAGCGCTGCTCGCCATTGTGGCTGACGCCGATGGCCATGCCGTCGATGCCATATTGGCGCATGACCTCGGCCACCGCGGCGTCGACGGCGGCGGTGGCGCGATCGGCCTTGGCGGGCGTGGATGCGGAGGCCGATGCCGTGGCTGCCTTGGCGGCCGGCGCTTGCGCAACGGCCGGGCTGGCCGAGGCGGTGCCGGCCAGGGCCAGCGCCAACGTCGTGGATAGCAGGGAAATACGGAACATTGCCGGAGCGCGCATGCGGGATCGTCCTTTCGTTTTCTGACCGGCGCGTGCCGCGCGGGTTGGCGCCCAGTGTAGAGCCTATCCGCCTCCTTCCTGGTATTAACCCTGAGTCCCGCTCGCGGCAGATTTTGGCTATTCTCACTGCGTCGATTCAAAACCCCGCAGAAGAGTCCCGTCCCCGTGGCGGGCGCCGACGGAGCAACCGCCCCGGAAACTCTCAGGCAACAGGACTGCGCGGTCTAGACAATCTGGAGAGAGGCGCCTGGCGCCCACCGAAGGGGAACCCGCGCCCTCGCGCCCGGGTGAAGCTCTCAGGTACAGAGACAGATGGGGTGCCGCGATCATCGGATCGTGGCCACGCCATCTGGAGCCATCATGCCCCGCATCGCCATCATCGGCGCCGGTATCACCGGCGTCACGTCCGCCTACGCCTTGAGCAAACTGGGCTACGACGTCACCGTCTACGACCGTCAGCGCTATCCCGCCATGGAGACGTCCTACGCCAACGGCGGCCAGTTGTCCGCCAGCAATGCCGAAGTCTGGAACAGCGCCGCCACCATCATGAAGGGCCTGCGCTGGCTCGGCCGCCACGACGCGCCGCTGCTGCTCAATCCGCGTCCGAGCTGGCACAAGTATTCATGGCTGGCCCAGTTCATGGGGCAGATCCGCAACTATCGCCAGAACACTATCGCCACCACGCGCATGGCGATCGAGGCGCGCCAGCACCTGTACGCCATGGCCGAGGAGGAAGGCATCGATTTCGACCTGGAGCGCCGCGGCATCCTGCACATCTACCACGATGCCGCCAGCTTCGAGACCGCGCGCCGCGCCAACGCGCTGCTGCGCGAAGGCGGGCTGGAGCGGCACGCGGTCACGCCGGAGGAAATCCGCGGCATCGAGCCGACGCTGCAAACGCCCTGCCACGGCGGCTTCTATACGCCGTCCGACGCCACCGGCGACATCCACAAGTTCACCAGCGGCCTGGCGCGGGCCTGCGCGCGCCGCGGCGTGCGCTTCGAACAGGATGCCGACATCCGCGCCATCAGCCGCGACGGCCTGCCCTATGTGCTGGACCTGGCGCGCGAGGACGGCACGCGGCGCGAACAGCACGAAACCGACGCCATCGTGGTCTGCGCCGGCGCCGCCAGCCGCCAGTTCGCGCGGCAATTGGGCGACAGGCTGAACATCTATCCGGTCAAGGGCTATTCGATCAGCGTGCACCTGGACGACGCCGCCAGCCAGGCCGCCGCGCCCAGCGTGAGCCTGCTGGACGAGGCCGCCAAGATCGTCACCAGCCGCCTGGGCGACCGTTTCCGCGTGGCCGGCACGGCCGAGTTCAACGGCTTCAACCTGGACATCCGCGCCGAACGCATCCAGCCGCTGGTGGACTGGACCCGCCGCCACTTTCCCGGCGTGCGCACGGCGCGCGTGGTGCCCTGGTGCGGGTTGCGGCCGATGATGCCCGACATGATGCCGCGCGTCGGCCCCGGCAAGCGGCCCGGCGTGTTCTACAACACCGGCCATGGGCACCTGGGCTGGACGCTGTCGGCGGCCACGGCGCAGATGCTGGCGGCGAGCGTGCGGGAGGGGGTGGGACTGTCGTAAAGCCATTGCGGCAGAGCACAGGCCGGGAGCGGGCCCGACGCGGACCGGCCCTCAATACCCCAGCAGCCGCGGCACCGACGACGCCAGCAGCGTCAGCCCCGAGCAGGTCAGCAGCCCCAGCACCAGGCGGCGGAACGCGACTTCGGAGATGCCGATGTACAGGCGCGTGCCCAGCAGCGTGGGGATCAGCATGGCCGGCGCCACCACGGCGAACATGGGCGCCATGTCGCGCGTGACGATGCCCGTGGCCAGGTAGGTGGCCATGGTCACGGCCAGCATCGACAGGTTGAAATTCTGGATCACGGCGCGCTGCGTGTCCTTGCCGAAACCGCGCAGCGTGCACCACAGCGTCGGCACGCTGCCGGCAAAGCCGCCGATGCCGCCCATCACGCCGCCCACCAGCCCGACCGCGCCGTCCCCCCAGCGATTGCCGCCGATGCGCGGCAGGCGCTGCGCCATCAGCATGACCGGACACCACAGCGCCAGCAGCGCGCCCAGCACCGCCTTGAACCAGTCCACGTCCAGGTGCGGCAGGATCAGGACGCCCAGCGGAATACCCGCCAGGCCACCTAGCAGGAAGGGCCACAGCAAGGGCCAGTTGAAGCCGCGCCGCACCGAGAATACCGCCAGCAGCTGGCCGGTGAGCGCGCCGAACACGGCCAGCGCCGCCGCCAGCCGCGGATCCAGCACCCAGGCCCAGAACGACATGGCCACCATGCCGAAGGCAAAGCCCGACAGGCCCTGCACGAATCCCGCCACGGCCGCCCCGACGGCGACTATCCACACCGCATCCATTGCCCTGCGTCTCCTTGTTGTCGTGTCCGGCGGCGGAAGGATCGTTCCGTCCGGCTCTCGTGACGGCAGATTCTAGGCGCGTGTCGCGGCGGCCTTATTTGAAGTGTTGATGAGGCAATAGGTTTTCGGTGATGGCGGCGCGGTTCACAGGAAGATCGTGCCGCGCAGGTACAACGCGGCCTGGCCGCTGATGATGACGCGGCCGTTGTCGCGCAGCTCGCAGCGCAGCTGGCCCTTGCGCGCCCCGCCCTGCTCGGCGGTGAGCCGGGTCTTGCCCAGCCGCTCGCCCCAATAAGGCGCCAGCGAGGTGTGCGCCGACCCCGTGACCGGGTCTTCGTTGACGCCGACGCGCGGCCCGAACCAGCGCGACACGAAGTCGTAGCGGGTGGACGGCGCCGTCACCGCCACGCCGCGCACGTCGAACGCCGCCAGCGCGGCGAAGTCGGGCGCGAGACCGTCGATCAGGCTTTCGTCGTCGATCACCACCAGGTAGTCGTCGGTGCGGTACAGCGCGCGCGCCGCCGGCAGGCCGAGCGCCCTCAGCAGGCCGTCGGGGATGGCTTCGGCCACCGGGCGCCTGGCGGGAAAATCCATCGCCAGCCCGTCGCCGGCGCGCCGCACCTGCAGTTCGCCGCTGCGGGTGGCAAAGCGCAGCACCTCTTCGCTGGCGCCCAATTGCTCGAACAGCACCCAGGCGGTCGCCAGGGTCGCATGGCCGCACAGGTCGACCTCGACTGCGGGCGTGAACCAGCGCAGCTCGTGGATGTCGCCGCGGCGCACGACGTAGGCGGTCTCGGACAGGTTGTTTTCTTCGGCGATGCGTTGCAGTGTGGCATCCGGCAGCCACGCCTCCAGCGGCACCACCGCGGCGGGGTTGCCGCCAAAGGGCGCGGCGGAAAAGGCGTCCACCTGGTAGAGATCGAGTTGCGGCATGAGGAATCCTGGAAAAAACGGTGAAGGCGGGACGCGGCGCCGCCATGCCGCATTTTGCTACGAAACGCCCGCGACTTCCCGCAGCAGCGCCTCCAGGCTGTCCAGTTCCGCCTCCTGGCGCGCGCTGTAGCCGATCACCACGCCCGCCGGCCAGGACACGCGCCGACAGAAATCCGCGACCGGCTGCAGCCCCACACCCAGCGCGCGCGCCCGCGCCAGCAATGCCGCCACGTCGATGCCGGGCGGCGGCCACCACACCAGGTGAAAGCCCGCATGTTCGCCGCTGACTTGCAGCGACGCCGCGCCCACCGCCTGGCGCAACATGCGCAGCACCCGATCGCGCCGCTGCGCATAGACCGGCCGCGCCCGCCGCACATGGCGCGCGAAGCCGCCGTTCTCCAGGAACGCCGCCAGCGTCATCTGCTCGACGATGCTGCCGGAGCGGCCCGTCAGGTAGCGGGCGCGGGCGAAGTCCGCCACCAGCGGCCGGGGCAGCACCGCGTAGCCGATGCGCAGGGCGTTGAACAGGGTCTTGTTGAAACTGCCGCAGTGAATCACGCGGTCGGCGCGGTCCAGGCTTTTCAGGGCCGCCAGCGGCGCGCCGTCGTAGTTGAATTCGCTGTCGTAGTCGTCGTCCAGGATCCAGCAACCGGCCTGCTCGGCCCAGTCCAGCAGCTCCAGGCGGCGCGACACCGGCATGGTGACGCCGGTGGGCGACTGGTGCGCCGGCGTCACATGCACCAGCCTGACGCCGCGATGGCGGCGGGCGCGCGCCACGGAAAAGCCGTGCTGGTCGATGGCCACCGGCACCACGCGCCGCGTGTACTGGCTGAACAGCGGCATGGCATTGAGGTAGCCGGGGTCTTCCACCAGCACCTTGTCGCGCGGCGTGAGCAGAATGCGCCCGCTGAGATCGAGGCCGTCGCGGATGCCGGTCAGCACCACCACCTGGTCGGCATCGCAGGCAATGCCGCGCGCCGCGCCGAGATAGCGCGCAATCTGTTCGCGCAGGGGATACCAGCCCTGCGGATCCTCGCGCGCCAGTTGCGCCGCCGTCACCCGCCGGGCGCTGGCCAGCAGGCCCTGGCGCCAGGCCGCCATGGGGAACAGCGAGGCGTCGGCGCCGCGCGCGGTGAAAGGCGGTTCGTGCCGCAAGGGAGGAACCGAACGGTCGGCATCCCGCGGGGCCGAGCGCGGCGCGGGCGGCGCGCCGCGCGTGGCGGCAGCGGGCGCCGTGGCCGTATCGCCCGGCAGTCCGTGGCGAAAGAAATTATCCGGGATGACCGCCGCCACATAGGTGCCGGACCCGACCGCGCCGGCGGTATAGCCTTCGCCGCGCAACTGGTCGTAGGCGGCCTCGACGGTGGAACGGGCAACATGCCAGCGCGCCGCCAGGCTGCGGGTGGACGGCAGCCGCCCGCCCGAGGGCAGGACGCCGCGCAGGATGCGCTCGCGGATCTGCCGGTACACCCAGGACTGCTTGGATTCGTCAGGGCGCGGCGGATCGACCGGCAGGTCCAGGCTGGCCTCCTGGCGGGTATCGCGCGAAAGTGGCTTGGTCTGGTTCATGAAAATGGCCCTATTTCATCGAGCCATTCTATCGCTACATTGCCCCCATCGCCCCCCGGGGCACGCCACCGGAATCGCGCCATGTCCACGCCCGCCCACACCATCGTCCTCGAGCACGGCCGCTTCACCAGCGATGGCAGCACCTCGATCCTGGAAGCCGCGCTGGCCCAGGGCGTGGCCGTGCCGTTTTCCTGTCAGCGCGGCGAGTGCGGTTCATGCCGGGCCCAGGTGGCCGGCGGCGCCTACGCCCGCATCGCGCCGCCCACCGAGCGCACCTATGTCACCGCCGCCGACGAATTGCTGATGTGCCAGTGCCGGGCGACCGGCGACCTGGCGCTGCGCTTTGCGCACTGGCAGGCGCCGGCGCAACCGGCGCGCCACTACCCGGTGACGGTGCTGTCGCGGGTGCCGCTGACCGCCGACGTGACCCGGCTGATCGTGGCGCCCCACGACGCCGCCGGGGCCTTCACCTGGCAGGCCGGGCAGCATGTGCGCTTCCTGATGGAAGATGGCGGCGAGCGCCCGTTCTCCATCGCCAGCGTGCCAGCCGCGGCCGGCCCCGCCCGACTCGAATTCCACATCCGGCGCATGCCCGGCGGCGGTTTCACCGAACGGGTGCTGCCGCGCCTGATGCCCGGCGACACGCTCACCCTGGCGGGCCCGCACGGCGCCTGCGTCTGGCCGGCGCGGGGCTGGGCCGAGGTGGTCCAGGAGCTGGTGCTGCTGGCCACCGGCACCGGCTATGCCGGCGTCCACGCGATCATGATGGCGGCATTGCAGGACCCGCGCATCAGGCGCGTCACGCTCTACTGGGGCGGCCGCGACGAGGACGACTGCTACGCGGGCCCGCTGCTCAACGCGCTGCAAGGCAAGCACAGCGGGTTCCAATGGCAGGCGGTGCTGTCGCGAGCATCCGCCACGCCCGCCTGGCACGTGCAGGACGCCGCCCTGGCCGCGGACCACGACTGGCCGCGCACGGTGGCCTACGCCTGCGGCAACCCGGCCATGGTGCGCGCGGCGCGGGATCGGTTGTGCGCGGCCGGCCTGCCGCCGGACCGCTTCGTGTCCGAAGCCTTCGTGCCGGCGCGGGATCGGCCCGCCACGCGCGTCGCGCCCGCCCCGGCCCACCCGTGGGAACAGGTCGGCCAGCGTTTCAGCCTGGACGGCATCCTCGACGCCCGCCGCCGGTCGCGCGAGGCGGTGCGCGAGATTGCCGCGCTGCTGCGGCCCGGCATGACCACGCGCGAGGCGGTCACGGCGGCCGACGCCCACCTGCGCCGCATGGGCGCGTCGCACAACTGGCATCCGACCTACGTGCGCTTCGGCCCCGACTCGCAGTCGCCGGCGGTGCAGCCCACCGACTTCCAGCGCCGGCTGCGCGACGATGACGTGTTCGTGGTGGACATCGGCCCGGTCTGGGACGGCTACGAGGGTGACTATGGCGACACCTTCGTGCTGGGCGCGGATGCCGACCGCCGGCGCTGCGCCGAAGCCGCGCGCCAGGTGTTCCGGCGCACCCGCGAGGACTGGCTGCGCGGGCTGACCGGCGCGGCCCTGTACGACCGCGCCGAGGCCTACGCGCGCGACTATGGCTGCGAGCTGGTGCGCGAGGTGCCGGGCCACCGGGTGGCGGATTTTCCGCACGCGCTGTACGGCCGGCACCGGCTGGCGCAGGCCGAATTCGTGCCGGCCGACGGCATCTGGGTGCTGGAGATCCAGGTGCGCGACCGGACGCTGCCGATCGGCGCGTTCTACGAGGACGTGCTGTTGCGGGAGATGGCGGACGCGGCAATTTGACCGGACTCAGGGTTTGTCCCAATGCCCGGCCTGTCGATCCGCCCCAAGCTCATACGTCGTCCCGATACGCACCACTTCCTTCAAAGGCGGATTCATCATGACGACTGGCACTGTTACCCTGCATCGCGTCCTGCGCGCATCACCCGACACCGTTTACCGCGCCTTCCTCGAGCCAGACGCGGTCGTGCGCTGGCTGCCCCCGTATGGCTTCACCTGCGAGGTCTTCGAGCTTGATGCCAAGGTCGGCGGCAGGCACCGCATGGCGTTCCGCAATTTCGGCACCGGCCACGCCCACGGCTTCGGCGGCGAATACCTGGAACTGGTGCCGGGCGAGAAGATCCGCTACACCGATGAGTTCGACGACCCGAACCTGCCGGGTCGCATGCAGACCACGATCACCTTGCGCAAGGTGTCCTGCGGCACGGAGATGACCGTGGTGCAGGAGAACATCCCCGCGGTGATCCCGACGGAGATGTGCTACCTGGGCTGGCAGGAGTCGCTGGCCCAGCTGATGCGGCTGGTCGAGCCGCAGATCCCCGACTGAGGCCGATCAGCCTGCGCGTTCAGCCAGCTCGTCCAGCAGCTCGGCCGACGGCACGAAGAACAGGCTGCCGGTGACGGCGCGGCTGTAGTCCAGCAGGCGGTCGTAGTTGCCGGCAGGACGGCCCACGAACATGTTCTCGAGCATCTGTTCGATCGGCTTGGGCGAACGCGCGTAGCCGATGAAATAGGTGCCGAATTCGCCGGCGCCGGCGCGGCCGAACGGCATGTTGTCGCGCAGGATCTTGATCTCCTGGCCATCTTCTTCCAGGGTGGTCAGGGCGCTGTGCGAGTACGACGGCTTGACGTCGTCGGGCAGCTCGACGTTGGTGAGCTTGCGGCGGCCGATGATGAGTTCCTGCTGTTCGGTGGACAGCTTTTCCCAGGCGCTCATGTCGTGCAGGTACTTCTGCACCAGCACGTAGCTGCCGCCGGCGAAGGCTGCGTCCTCGTCGCCGATCAGGGTGTAGCCGGGCAGTTCGAACCCCTGCGGGTTCTCGGTGCCGTCGACGAAGCCGATGATGGCGCGCCGGTCGAAGTAGCGGAAGCCGTGCACTTCATCGACCACCGTGGCCGCCGAGCCCAGCGCGGCCACCAGCAAGGTGGCCAGCTCGAAACAGGCGTCCATGGCTTCGGCGCGGATGTGCAGCAGGATGTCGCCCGGCGTCGACACGGCGACGCGCTCGCCCGTGCCGATTTCGCGGAACGGATGCAGGCCGGCGGGCCGCGGCGCGCCGAACAGCGTGTCCCAGGCGGCCGAGCCGAAGCCACAGACACAGGACAGGTCGGCGGCCACCGCGCGCGTGCCGACGGTGCGCACCAGGTTGCCGACGTCTTCACACCAGGCGCGCACGGCGGCGGCGTTGTCGGCGCCGGGGTTCAGCGTGGCGACGATGAAGATCGCGTAGCGGGCGTTGGGGCTGAGGACGGCTTGCGGTTCTACGGGTTTTTCAGGCATGGGATTCGATGGGGCCGGCGGCGGCCCGCGAGAAAGAAAAGGGGCGCTGGCAATATAGCCGATGCGGTCGCGGACCCGCGGCACGGGCGTGGCGGCGGGCGCCGCGGCTCATGCGGCGCCGCGTTCGCCACGAGCGGTCGGCGGGGCCAGTTCGGCGAGCAGTTCTTCCAGTTCCTGGCAATGGGTGCGGTCGTGCTCGAGCAGCTCGCGCACGATCTGTTCGAGCGTCATGCGGTGCAGGCCGTCGCGCAGGCCGCACCGCGCCAGCGCCGTCGCGTCCAGCTTGCGCAGCGAGGCGCACAACTGCGCCCGGCCGCGGCGGAACGAGGCCAGCGCGGCGTCCGGGTCCTGCTCCTGGTAATCGCGCTCGGCCGCCAGGGCGCTGCCGTCGACGGAATCGATGCGCGGCAGCGGCGCGGCAAGAATGGCCTCGATGCGCTGGACGAACACGGTATCCAGGCCGCGCAGGAGGCAGACGTGTTCGGTGGCCGAAAACCCGGTTCCCTCGGGCCGGCGGGTACGCCAGGGCGCCCGCACGCGCGCCATCAGGCTGGCCACGGCGTCCGGCATGCGCGCCAGCCCGTCGATGACCCCGGAGAACGGCAGCGCCACGGGCCGCGGGCTGAACACCGCGCCATAGCTGAAGATCGCGCCCGCCACGCGGCCGCGCGCCTGCACCACCTCATGACCATGGCGCCGCATCAGGTCGGCCACGAGCGCGCCGCAGAACTGCCGCGCGGTGGTGTCCGCCGCGACTTCGGGGAACATCGTTTCGACGTCGTCGCTGATGGCGGCGACGGCGGCCACGCCGACCCGCGACAGCGCCGCGTACTCGAGGTAGCGGCCCGGCTCGTCAATCAGGGCCTCGAGCTGCTGCCCGAGAGGGGTGGCGCGGAATCGGTCGAAACGGGAATGCATGGGGGGGGTGGCCGGTAACTGCGCAAAACGATACGTTACTGGCCGGCCACCGTCAACACCGGAAGGATGCCGGAGCGCCGGCCGGACCGACTGGGATGGCGCCGCGCCTGGCCGTGGCAGACATGATGGCGCTCCCGTGCGTTGCGTTCAGTGTTGGCCGGCCTGCTCCCGCTGCAGATGGGCCTGCGGCCGGCGCAATTGCCGCGACGGCGTTACGCCGCGGCCAATCTGCCAATTTGTGCTGCCGCGCCACGGCACGGGTCATGTCAAGGACGAAAGATCTGCTTGACCAAAAACGCTTCAAGTCCTTCGTTCAGGGTCTGGACGATGCCCCCATTGGGTGTCGCCCACAACAGGATTCGTCGGCTGCCATTGTCATACAGGTAGTAATGCCCGTCACCCGCATCCACCAGCGGCACCGCGAGCCTGGGATAAGTCGCGTCGCGGCTCAGATCGGCGTACATGTTCCGCACATTCAAGTAATAGTCCGGCGGAACTCCCAACCCGTAGGTTTCAGTAGCGCCAAACACAATGACGCCAAACGTGGACAGATAATCGACGTATTCATCGGCCAGAGCGAAGCCCAGACTCTCTCCCAGCTGCTGAATATCCTCGCCCCGGGCAGGACGAATGGTGGCATGGTTGCGCTCGACCAGCGCGGTAAGTTCGTTCATGACGTTTCCCGATCACGTTGATTATCAATCTGCGTGGCACGCGCCTTCCAATGGTCGCCACGCTCGTCGCCAAAATTTCCCCGATCGATCTCCGATTCCTTCAATTTATTGTGCAGGATATTGTCATTGCCGTTGCCCCGATGCTCCGAACCCGTCAGTTCGGCAAGGGGAGAATCCTGCGACTGGCCTATATGGTGAAGCTCTATGGGTTTCCCGCCGTCGTCGAGCGGCGCACGGCCATCCCGCATTCTTTCCAGATTGGTCTTGCCGAACGCATCCTCCCGGTCATAATCGATATCACCGCGGATCAACACGTCCTTTCCATTGACCGTCTCTGGTTTCAAATCCGCATTTTCATAAATATTCGCTTCGGCGTCGCTACCGATGGCGTCCAGAATCGTGTCCGGGTAGCCGCGGCTCTCAAGCCGGTCCCGTCGCTCATCGCTCAGCGGCGGTAGATCCTGGCGCATGTCTTGCGTCACCACCATCGGCCGGTCCAGTTCCGCGATCAGTACGCATTTTCCTGGCATATCCCAGGCCAACTGCGCCAGACGGCACGGGGCATCGCCGCCAACGGCACGCAGGTGTTCGAAATTCATGCTGATTTCCTGTTTTCGATGTTGGTGCGCCAAGCGGCGTAGATCTCCAGGTGGCTGTCGCGTTGCAGACTATAGTCTTTCATCACGCACTGCTGTATCGCCAAGCAAAGGTCATCCTCCACATGCCGGACCAGCGCCCTGACGATGGCGTCCAAGCCCGCCTGCAGCTGTTCATAATCCGCTGCTGTTTCGATCAGTTTGCGTATCTCGGGTCGGCATCCAAGCACATTGACGACCAGGCGGGCCAGGCTTTCAAATGCTTGCGGCTGCCATAGGGCAATGGCTTCCCCCTGACGGAACAAGCGTAGTACGTCATGCACCGCAATCTTGTCCGGCGCCCGCAGGGGCAGCTCACGCAAGCCGCGCTCCACAACACCCGGATCCACCGGATAAGGCGCATGAACCCGTTTTGCCAATAACAAGCGCAGCGCCTGGTGATTGAACGTCTCGCGCGCGAAACTTGCCGCTTGCCGCGGCACCTCATAGGCATAAGGACGTGTCTCGCCCTCGAACTTCGTCACCTGGCAAAGCACGGGCTCCAGCCAGTCGTTCTGGTGCACGACGGCCACGCCCTTGGGCAAGCGCGCAATCTCTTCCAGTTGATCATCACGCAGCCCGGCCGATTTGCCGATCAGACGCCGGTCCGCCTCGTCGGGCAAGCGCATGATGATCTTGGTGTTCGTATTACGGATCGCCGCGACATCGACCGCGTTGGGAGACTGATCGACAATGATGAACCCTTCCCCATAGGTGCGCATTTCGGCGATGGCGTTGGTCAGCATTTCGACCGACTTCCCTGCCACGCCCGCGCCTTCGGCGCCCGTGCCGACGGGGTCGCGCTTCAGAAGATGATGCGCCTCCTCAAGCACCGTGACGTGGCGCAGGGGTTGGTTCATGCCTCCTTTCGCCATCCGGTGTTCATTCAAGCGCATGACCAGGACGCCCATGATCAAAGCCTTGGTCTCCGCGGAACCGACACGGCTCAGATCGACAATGGCGGAACGTTCGAACAGATCGTCGGCATCAATCTCGTCGGCGGCGAAGATCCGGCCATTCAGGCCATTGGTCAGGGATTGGACCCGGGTCGTCAACGAGCCGATATAGTTGCCTTTCACTTCCTGTGAATAGACCGACGCATCGATCACGCTGTGCAACGTGGCAAGCAGATCGCCGAAACTCGGATATAGATCCGCGTAGCCAGGATTGACGGACAGTTCCAGATCCCAGCCACACTGCTCGTAGGCAAGCAGCAGGGCCTCTTTCAATACCGCCGGCATTGCCGCGTACATGGGCCAGCAGACACTGAAAATCTCGATCAGGCGATCCACGTGCTCGAGCACATGAATGGCTTCAGGAAAGCGGAATGGATTGATGCGCAACAGTTCGGAGTGCGCCGGATTCGTGCCATACACCCTGACGCGGGGATTGTGGCCGAATACGTGCTTGTACTCGCCCTTGGCCGGTTCGATGACCAGGAACGGGATTTCGTTGGCCTCGATCTGGCTGAGAATCTGGTACATCGTGTTGCTCTTGCCTGCGCCCGTCGATCCGCTGACAAAGACGTGGCTCGTCAACTGGTCCAGCGCAAGAGTGATGCTTTGCGGAAGGTTCTCCCAGAGGTGGCGCATCTGTCCCAGCTTCAACGTGCGCGTGCCCTTGCCGGCAGGAACGGCTCGCCGGCCATCCACATACTGGACCTTGCGGCCGAAAGCCTGTGTTTCCACCACCGCCACGGTAGACGTGGATCGGCGTGGCAGGCTCAGTTGAATCGCCAATTCCCGTCCCGACACCAGGGTCGCCGGAGTAACGTACGGGATCGGAATACGCTTCGAGAAATGATGATCGAGCTGCGGATGGCTGACCGCGGCCAACCAATCCAGTGCCGCCGACTTTCGCGCCGAGTTCCAGGTGGTCAGGGCAAAGTCCTCGTGGCTGGATTTACTGCCGCGGATCAGCCCCAGGAACAGGCTGGCCAAGGCCTCGGAAGAGGCGGTGCTATCGCCGATGAAATAGGCGGCCGAGTTCCAACCGCCGTACGTCTTGGCCTCGTCGATACGCATCAAATGATGGTCTATCCGCCCGAGCAACTGCTCGATGCTCTTGTCGGTCAAGTCGATCGAAACCTGACGATTGGCGCCGGTCGTGCGGTTCGCCGAACGCGAGTCCGTACGGCTGGTCGAGTGGGTGACGG
The DNA here is from genome assembly GCF_052906545.1 of Achromobacter sp. CSND-B12. Lineage (NCBI taxonomy): Bacteria > Pseudomonadati > Pseudomonadota > Betaproteobacteria > Burkholderiales > Alcaligenaceae > Achromobacter > Achromobacter sp. CSND-B12. Next base: position 745,038 of record NZ_JBREGJ010000001.1, read on the forward strand.
ATTCCGTCTTCGCCCTCGACTCCCCCCAGGAATCAGTGTGACTCTCGCTGCGGCCTTCCGCCTGGGAGTGACTCGTACCTGCGGACTCCTGTTCGCTGAGGACAGTACCGATCGCCGCTCCCACCTGACTGCCAATCACCACCCCCAGGGGACCGAAGAATGAACCGGCCAGCACGCCTGCGGAGGCACCAATGATGCTGCCGGTCTTCGAGGCTGCGGTATGTGAACTGGAATTCCTGGAACTGCCCGTGGTCTCCGTGGTCGACGTACCGCGCGTCTGCGATTGGCCTGTCGTGCAGGTCAAGCCAAGACTATGACCGAGCGATTCGCTCAACCCCTGGCTGATGCTGAAGCCGATACTGTCGCTTTCCTGGACACCAAAGGCGAGTTGTTGCGTAAGCAATGGCGACAGCTGCGTGGCAACCTGCTCATAGCCGGTCCGGATCAGGTCCAGATCCTGCAAGGCAATGGGTTCGGCCAGAATGATCGCTTGATACACCCGTTGCTCGGCGGCGTCGATAAACCGCTCCAACCCCTGGGCAAACTGCTCCCGATCCGCGCTGGACAAGGCGGGAACCCCGGTGACCGCGGTAACGCTGGAAGAAGGGTCGTCCTTGCTCGACGCAACCCCGTCGAGCAGACTGTCCACCGCCTGCTGGTTCAGCGCCTGCAGCGCACTGCCGCTGAAATGCCCCCGGAACGTTTCGCGCAGCAGCTCGCCGGCGTTGTGCCCCAGCATCTTGCCGGATTTACCCCGGCTACCGATATAGACCTCCGTCTCGACACCGTCCGACCGCAGCAGCAGGAACACGGCATGGCCCGCCGCGCCCAACGCGGTATAGGCGGCGGTGGTGCTTTCCAGGACGGACTGCTTGTTATTCTGGACGATGCGATCGATGCGGAATATCCGCAGGTCGGCGGCGGACTTGAACGCAGGCGTCGCGCTTGAATACGGCCGAACGGCGTAATGCTGCAGTTCGGACAAATAGCTGCGGTTGATCAGCACGCGCGCGGCATCCAGCGTCTGGGCCGCGTTCTCACGGACGTGTTGCAATGCGGCGGCGTTTGGAATGACTGCGTTCACGGCCTATTTCCCCCACATAGTCAGGAACAACGCCAGCGCAGCGGCAGCGCCGCCGACGATCAAGAGCGCGCGCACCGCCGGAGGCAGTGCCGATTTCGAAGGCGACGCCGCAGGGCGATGGTTGCCGCGCGAAACATCCTCGGGCGCGGCCTTGGCCTGAAACCGTCCCACGCTGGCATCCCGTAACTTCTGGCGAACGGAAATCAGATGCAAAAAGCGCGCCTCGCAGAAGTTCATCTTCAAATACACCATCTGCGTATCGAAATATTCGACCTTCCAATGGTCTTCTTCACGGTCAATAGCGCGTGCGAAGGCGGATTCGGCGTATGCCTCGTACAGGCCGGCCACGCGGCTGGCCGCCCAGGCTTGCGCGGCGCGCAGGTCGGCTGCCTCAAGCTCGGAGTCATCGAGTTCCATGAACAGCGCCGCGCGCGCCGTACTTAACTCGCCCGCTTCGACGTAGTGCTTGAGGTTGTCGGATGGAATGAAATTCGTCGTCATGCTCATATGCTCCGTTTCAGACCGCCAGCGTGGCTTCGAGCCTGTTTTTGAATGTGGCAATCCATGCGCGCAACGCCCTGCCTTCTTCCACGGCCCGCTCGCGGGCATCGCGGTCACGCGCCTTGTCCCTCACGGATTCCACCAATTCGTTGAACCGTTGGTCGAACTCGTCGGCCATGAATGCCAGGAACTGGTCGACCAACTGATCCCTGCCCGCTTTTATCCGCGCGACCTCGGCCAGGCTCAGGTTGGTGAACTCCGCCTGCACCTGGGTTTGCCTGCTCTTCCACACCTTCGCGAGATCGACGAATTCTTCGTCACCGAAGACAGGCACGGACTTCTCGTCGCCCCATGAAAACGGGTTGTACCACCGGCTCGTGCTGACTTTCCGGTACCCGACCACCACTTGCTCCCGCTCGACCTCGGCCTTGCGTATGTCCAGATTCAAGGAGATATCGGCAACGCTTCTCCGAAGGCTCTCCATGGCCGGAAACTCAAGCTCCTCATAGTCTTGGAAGATCTCGAGAACGTATTCCTGGTACGTTTTCTGCAGGTCTTCGGCCACGTATTTCTGGCTGGCCTCGAATGCGCCCTGGTACAGATTGGCGAGCCTGTTGTACTCGAAACGAAGCTGGGACGAGGCCTGCTCCACCCTGGCTTTCGCCTTGGACAATTCGCTCTTTCCGGAGAAGCCATCCGACACCTTGCGAATCGACGCAATCATCTCGGCTTCCAGTTCGACAAGGGTTTCGATCGTCCGTGAAGGCAGGCTCCTCTCGCTCGAGCGCAATTCCTCGACATATGCGTCCACATCGGATCCCCGCGCGCGCCGCTGCTGCAAGCCTTCCAGCTCATCATTGAGTTTTTTCAGCGCGCGCTCGTCCGTATTCAGCTGGTCGGCCAGGCCCGCCTCGTTCAAGCCCATTTCAATGACCCGGCTCAGCGCTTCGCTGGCGCGTTTGGCTCGATGAGGCAAGCTGTATTTGTCGATGTATTCGTCGATCATTGTCTCCACTGCCGGCAGGCCGCTGCTGAGCAACAGAGGCGAATACTGCTTGTCGGCCAACGCCATGCTGACCCGGGACGTCAATGGCATGTACTGGAGCATATTCATGCAAGGCTCCAGGTCAAACAGCTCCGCCATGGTGCTGTAATCGCCTCGTTCCTTGCGTGAATGCAGATCGCCAGGCTTGCGAATCAGGCGCGTCAGATTCGCGGATACCGGATAGACCAAGGGATTCTGGATGCCGTTGCTCACCAGGTACTGCTTCACCCGTTCCAGAATTTCTTTCGGATCCTCGCCCTTTTCGGGATCAAACACGTCCATCTTGTTGACCACGAAGATGAAACGATCCTTGCTTTGTTTACCGCCCTTGCGCATTGCCTGGCCGACCAATTCGAGCAGATTGCGGTCATCGTCAATACTCAGCTGGCTGGCGTTCAGGACATACAGGATCAGCGGATTGCGCCGCGAATCCTGGATGAAACCCATGGTGACGCGCTCGTGATTTTCATCCTGGCTGTTGTTCGGCCCAGGGGTATCGGTCAGCACCAGACGTACATTGTCGCGGTCCCGGACGGCCGGAATCGCCCCCTCGAGCTCGATCATGGCCGTATCCTCCATCCGGTTCCACCGCTGAATCAACTCAAGCCCGGCCTGCTCGGAAGCTTCCGCCTGCTCTCCATCACGGGTAATGCGGGCGGCGCTAAAGCGTTCCCCGAGGTCGCCGTTATGAACGATCCGGGCGATCGTGGCCGTCGTCGCCTCGTTCGCGGCGGGCAGCAAATCGCGGCCCAGCATCGCGTTGATCAACGTCGATTTGCCCGCAGACATGGTGGCGACGACGCAGACATCGAAGTCGTTGCCGAGCGCCTCGTCCAATGCGGCTTTCGCATCGGCGTTGTCGTTGAAGTAGGACTGCAGCTTCGGGTGCGATAGCGCTTCGTCCACGAGTTCGCGGATCTTTTCCAACCGTACTTCAGTATGCTCGGTGCGAACCCAATCAAGCTCCACCTGCATGCCCCGGTTCCTGGCTGCCTGCGCGGCCTCCGCGACATCCAGATAATCCGATTCCACGCCCTTGAAGCTGACCTTGAACCGGTCATCGCCATTGAAGAGTTGGCTCAACTCGTCAAACAGCCGCTCTATCCAGGTCTGAAGGCGGCTTTCGCGATAACTCGATAATTTGCAGCCTTCGGCCGGCACTTCGCCGTTGATCAGGAAGGTCGTCTCAACGATAAATGGATTATGGGTGATATCGATGCAGTTCATGATTTTTCGTAGGCATTGCGTTGATGTTTGATCAGGTGTTCGATGGTTCTGATGCCGCTCATGCAAACCAAGCGCTGCCAGTCTTCGGTGGCAAGCGCCTGGTCGCCGCCAGACAGGGCCGGGCGGATCGGCTCGAGTTCGGACAGATCCTTGAGCACGCGCCGCCGCACCGCTGCCGGGACGATCGCGGCTGACACCAGTCCTTGTTCGTGGTCTTCCATAGCCTGCAAGGCCTGCCGCAGCCTGGCGCGCTGCCCCCGGGTCAGCGGCTCGTCATGCCGGGCCATGGTGGCGTAGAGGGCAGCGGCCGCCATGGTGGGAATGACCATCGGCTCAGCAAAGCCGGCTTCTTCCAGAAAAGCGCGAGCCTGCGCCACATAGGCTTGCAGGTCTTCGCCACGCTCTCGGTCAAGCAAGTCAACCTTGTTGAGAACGAACGCGATGCGCAGGCCGGGCCGGGCCTTGATCCGCCGATGCAGTTTGAGCAACAACGCCTTGTTGTCCGCAGTCGTGAGCTGGCCGATATCCAACACGTAGAGCACGAACTGGACCGGGATCTTGCGCCAGGCGTCGAACACGCGTTTTTCGTGGTCGGCGTCCATACTGTTGTTTGGGCCCGGCGTATCGTGCAATACCAACCGGTTGGCCAGGCCCCTGGAACTGCGAAAAGGGCCGCTCAGATCTATCCGGCGTACGTGAGCGTCGCCATTCCAGCTCCGGATCTGATCAGCGGAAACGTCGTCGTGACGAACCAGTTCGCGCCCCGTACTCGATAGGCAGCGTCCATGAAACCCGCTTTGGTCAGGGCGATGCTCAATGGAAGCCACGCACGCCGTGGTCGCCTCATTCGCCGAATGCAGTAATTCGCGGCCGATCAGGGCATTGATCAGCGAGCTCTTGCCAGCGCTGACCGTCGCCATCACCAGCACATTAAAACGCGGCGCCGCTTTCTTCGCCGTCGACGGAGCGACTTGAAGCGCCGTCTTTTTTTTCCTTGTTCCCGGACCGCCGGCCGCCTTTGTTGCTCTCGTCGCGGCGCGGGCACCGCTTCGTACTCCCTTGCGACTCAGCATTGATGACAGACACCCGGTTGAGCCCACTCGTCAATCGTTTCCATACCGCCCACATCCACAACCGCCTCTGCATCCAAGCGTTGCAGCCGGAATCCCTCCGGGCGTTCAAAGGGAATGTTCGTGACGCGTGCCGCGACAATGCGGTCCAGCGCCAGACAGCCCACGCGCACTGGAGCCAGCACGCTGTACACCAGCAAAACGTCATCGCCGTGCTGCGTCAGCCCCAATGGCCCCACCTTGTCAGGCAAAGAGGGCGCGCCGTCCTTGCCGTAGCTCAATTCCAGCCAGCGCCCGGCACCAAGCGCATCGCTGACCGCATGCAACACGTTTTTTCTGCGAGGGTTTGTCGCCGTGTACGCCAATGGCGGCGTCGACTCGCTGTCCGCCTCCACGGCATTCGAATATCGGGATCTGCGGCGATATCCAAACGGCTTGTTTCGATCGTCCCGTTCGACATCGAAATGCACGCTCAACATTTCCAGCTGCCGTTGAACCGTGCGCAGATCACGAATATGGCCCGCGGCCAGCAATTGCCGATGCAACTCGACCGCGGTAATTTTTCGGTGATGGGGGATGCGCTGAATCAAATCCAGGGCCATGCGCAACGTGGCCAGATTTTTGGGGCGCGTGGTCATCGGACGGAATACGGGGGCGCCGCAAGTCCGACAGAACAGGGAAGTTGTGCCACGAAGCCAATCTGTAACTCAGGCATAGCGTTTTCTGGTAGTAACTGAATGCGTCAGATAATAATACCCGCATTATTAATGACGCCCCCACGAAAAACACTCCTGCGCTCATCCTGGGCCATGCCCTTGACTTCAAATCAAGAGAAAGCGTGATCAACCGTCGCAACCCACCCTTCCTCAAGGAAAACCGCTGCGACATATCGTGTCGCAGCGAAAGTAATTCGCCGCCCTGAGGGTTCGTTAGAACGCGCGACCCACGCATATTTCGGCCGCACCGGGGATAGAATCGCGCAGCATTCCGATTTGTGACTGGTTTAAATGGATAGACAACAACTTCTGCTGGCCAGCCTGTTGAGAATTCTTCCTTATATCGAAGACGAAGAATCCGAAGACGGTGGCATATCGATGTCGGAAATTCGCGAACGACTTGCCAGCATGCATCAGCCGGTCCCGGATTCACGCCAGATCCGCCGGACCCTGCTCAAGCTCGACAGCGTGGGTTTCCGCGGCGCAACCCGGGCAACCCGTTGGTATCGCACGATTCGACGCAGCGAATTCAATATCCAGAACATGAATGTCAACATGGCGATGGCCATGTGTGCGCTAAAGCAAGTGGCAGACCGCCATCTGCCAACGGTCGTACTGGAGGATCTGGCCGACACCTTCGCGGATGCCACGCGCTTTCTTGCCGCCCACCAAGGACATCCGGGCGCTGGCCGTGCGCACAGCTGGGCGCGCAAGACCTTGCGCATCGACGGCACACATCCGGTCGTGCTCCCCCGTTTCAGCGCGGACGTGTACCGCCCCGTCACGGAAGCCCTGTATTACGGACGAAAGCTGTCGTTTCGCAACACCCAATTCGGCGAGAAAGCGCCCGCCGAGCGGATCTACGTCATGACGCCGCTGGCCATGGTCGACCGGGCCGGCGTCTTGTATATGGTGGCTTGGGGAACGCAACGTCCCGGGCGGCGATTTCTCTTCCGGATGGACCGCTTATCCCACGTACAAGTACTTGACGAGGCCGCTGATGAGGATCCTTCTTTCGACCTGGAGGACTACGTACGGCGGGAGGACGCCCTCAATTTTCACAGCAGTGAGAACATTGAAATCGTACTCAAGGTTGATGAGCCCCTGATGGAGGATGGCCGCCCCCGTCGTCATCCGCTGCGCGAATTCTGGCTGGCGCAGGATCAGCGCATGCAGGAATGCGACGGCGGATTTGTATTGCGGGCGACAGTGAAGCCTTCGACCATGTTATGGCAACTGCTGCATGGTTACGGCTGCTCCATCGAGGTCCTGCAACCCGAGTCGGTCCGGACCAGCTTTGCCGACAATGCCCGACGACTGGTCGAACGCTATACCTGACCCGCGGAAACACAGTCAGGTGCCGGGCCACCCGTATGTGAGAAGCAAGGGCAGGAGAATTTCGGCCTTGCCGCGCAAATTATGCGAGGCCAATCGATCCATTGGGGTCGGATTTGGATTGATCTGCACCAGTTTCGCACCCGCCGCCAGCGCCGCATAACAGAGCTCGGCCGCGGCTGGGGATTGGCAGGACGTACCGACGGTCAGCACAAGATGCGCGGACGTGGCCACGATGTGGCAAGTCCTCCACAATGCTGCCTGCGGCCTTTCTCCATGCCAGAGACGGCCGGGACGCACAAATGCCCCGCAGAGCCGGCATGCAGGAGGCGCCGAATGGGCGTGTCTGGGCGATCGATTGGCAGAGTTGTTGCCGTAGGGTTGAGAAACGTGGGGAACCCCACAGGCAGGACACCAGGCATCATCCAATCGGCCATGTAGATAGATCGTACGCCGTGTTCCCGCGCGCTCGTGCAAATTGTCGCCGTTCTGGGTAATGACCGTCATCAACGGGACAACTTTCGCCAATTCCGCTATCGCCCGATGCGCCGCATTTGGCATCGCCCTACTGGCACGCACCCGACGGTCCGAATTCCACGCCCATACCGACGCGGGATCACGCCTGAATCCTTCGGCCGTGGCCAGATCTTGCGGGTCATGCCGGCTCCAAAGGCCATCAAGGCCGTCGCGGCTGGCAGGCAGGCCGCTGGCGACCCCCAATCCCGAACCCGTGATGACCACGACCTCTCGGGGTGCACGCAGCATATTCAGCAATTCACACGACAGACGAAGCTTGCGATGTTTCATGCCATGCCCCGCGCCTGCGAGCGCAAAGCCCCAAGTCGCTCCCAAGGCCGCAGTTTCAGGCTGAACTCCGCATACAAGCGGACGTAAAGTTCGCGCAGGTCTTTCACAGGTCGAAACCTCGCCTGCCGCACAACGCTAGCGAAATCCGCGGGTGCAAGCAGATAAAGCCGGGCAAGCTCGCGCGGCGCCACCGTCAGCAGATCTTCAATGTTCAAGCTGGCGGCGGCTTCCATGAACAGCGTCCAGGCATCCTCCTCCCTCAGATAATCGACGCGGATATTCATCTCGAACTGCCGCAACGAGCCCGGATCCGGCACTTCGCAAAGGCTGCTCGATGCAATGGCGACACCTTGATATTTGCCCAGCGCGGACTCGACCTCGTGCGCAAGCGCCACTTCCCATATCTCTCTGCCAGGACGCCCCCGGTGCAGCAGAAAATCCGCGTCCTCCAATAGCAGGACGGCGCCTTGATGGCACGCTTGGGACGTCATGGCAGCGATCCGTTGGGCGCCAGCGGTCGGCAGGAGATCCGCTGTGCGCACGATCAACAAAGGCCGTCCGAGCTGAGCCGCCAACCAGCGCGCCAACGTTGTCTTTCCCGTACCCGATGGGCCATGCAAGGCGATCCGCTTGCAGTTCAACCGGACCAGGGCATGACTGATTTCCGAAGAAGGAATACTGGTATTGAGCTGGTCGATCTGATGCGGTTCCAGCACCGCGTCCTGGCATACCGCTTCCGGCGGCAAGAATTCTGGCGAGTTCACAAATTGCTCCGAGGATTTCAACAGGAGCGCATTCTGTGACGTCATTCGGACAAAACATGGCTCAATCCGCCTGTCCGATCCCGACACCAAGCTGGTGCTGACGGGGTTCGTGACGACGCTGACCGATGCCGTCAACCAGGGCAAGTCGGCGAGCGAGACCGGCGAGGCGCTGCTGGACGGCCTCTGAACACCGGCCTGCGGGGGAAAACGCCACTCGCGGGTGCCAGGTCACAGCTCGTTGAGGGACTTTTCCCGCAGTTTTTCCACCAGGAACTCCACCAGCGACCGTACCTTGCCGGCCATCAGCCGCTGGTGCGTCATCAAGGCGAACACCGGACGGGGCGGGGTTTCCGAAGCCACCATCAAGGGTCGCAGGCGGCCCGCCGCAACGTGGTCGGCGATGGCCCAGGCGGGCGCATAGACGATGCCGGCGCCTGCGGCGGCGGCCGTGACGACGCCATCTACCGTGTTCGAGCGCATGCGGGTCGACACCCGCACGATGGTGGGCTTGCCCTTGTCCATCAGCGTCCACGCATCCTCCGTCGCCAGGTGGCTGTACACCAGGCCGTCGTGTTGCGCCAGGTCCTGCAGGCTGTGAGGGATGCCGCGCCGCGCCAGGTAGTCGGGCGAGGCGCTCAGGACCCAGCGGATGGAGCCCAGGCGCCGGGCGACGAGGCTGGAGCTGGGCTGTTCGCCGACCAGCACGGCCAGGTCGATGCCCTCCTCCAGCAGGTTGACGGGGCGGTCCAGCAAATGCAGGTCGAGCGCGACCTTGGGATGCTGCATCAGGAACTTCGCCAGCAAGGGCTGCAGGTGCACCCGCCCATACAGCGTCGGCGCCGTGACGCGCAGCCGGCCCGAGGGCTCGGCGGCGTCGATCCGCATGCTGCTTTCCAGTTCGTCCATCTCGGCCAGCAGGCGCTTGGCCTCGGCGTAATAGCGCTGCCCCGCCTCGGTCAGGCGCAGGGCGCGGGTCGAGCGCACCAGCAGGCGGGTACCCACGCGTTCCTCCAGCGCGCTGATGCGCCGGCTGACGGACGCCAATGAAATCCCGCTGACGCGCGAAGCGCCGCTGAGACTGCCCTGGTCCACGGCCGCCACCAGCAGCGCCATGCCTTCCGATCGGTTCACCCTGCCCTCGCTTTCGACGCGTTCCGCGGCCATGCTAATCGGTTCCAGTATTTCATATCTGCAAGGCTGCTTTCCGGATTTTGCTATTCACCGCAAGAAGCGAGGCTTTCATACTGGGACCGTTTTCCATGGCCCGATTTCGGTCTCACGTTCTTCTGTCCACGTTCTTCTGTCTCACGTTTTCTGTCTCCTTGCCAGTCTCCCTGCGTGCCGCGATGCCAGCTTCCCCCGCTTCCTCCCCCGCCCCCCTGACACCCGCCGCGCGCCGCTACGCGATGCTGGCCGTGTCCCTGTCGATCTCGATGGCGACGCTCGATACCTCCATGACCAACACGGCGTTGCCGTCGATGGCGTCGCAGTTGGGCGTCGGCGCGGCCGACGTGATCGGCGTGGTCACCGTCTATCAGCTGGTCATGGTGGCGACGATGCTGCCGCTTGCCGCGCTGGCGGGCAAGATCGGGCACCGGCGGGTGTTCCTGCCGGCGCTGTGGCTGTTCCTGGCCGCCTCGGTCTGGTGCGGCGCGGCGCAGTCGCTGTGGTCGCTGGAAGCGGCGCGGGCAGCCCAGGGCCTGGCTGCCGCGGCGCTGATGGGCTGCAACATGGCGCTGGTGAGCGCCATCTATCGCAAGGAGGAACTGGGCCGCGGCATGGGCCTGAACGCGATGATCGCGGCGGCGTCGCTGGCCGGCGGGCCGGTGCTGGCGTCGGCGATGCTGACGGTGCTGAGTTGGCACTGGCTGTTCTATGTGAACGTGCCCTTCTGCCTGGTGGCGTTGATGCTGGCCGGCCGGCACCTGCCACGCTTGCCCGGCGATGGCAAGGCGCTCGACGCCGGCGCGGCCGTGCTGTGCGCGCTGGCGTTCGGGCTGGCCGTGCAGGGCCTGGAACGCGCGGCGCAACCGGACTGGGGCACCGCCCTGATCTGGGCATGCTGCGCGCTGAGTTGGGCACTGCTGCTGCGCCGCGAACGCCTGAGCGCGCACGCGATCGTGCCGCTGGACCTGCTGCGCCTGGCGCCCTTCTCGATGGCCGTGCTGGTGTGCGTGCTGGCCTTCGCGGCGCAGGGCGCCGCCATGGTGGCGCTGCCGTTCCTGCTGAACCAGACGCTCGGCCGCGGCATCGCCGAAGTCGGGATGCTGATCGCGCCCTGGCCGGTGATGGGGGCTTGCCTGGCGCCGTTCTCGGGCAAGTGGTCGGACCGCATGTCCGCCAGCCTGCTGGGCGCGGTCGGCCTGGCGCTGCTGGCCGCCGGCCTGCTGATCCTGAGCGGGCTGCCCGCTGGCGCGCCGATATGGGCGGTGATGCTGCCCATGGCGTTGTGCGGCACGGGGTTCGGGCTGTTCCTGTCGCCCAACCAGCGCTTCATCATGTTCAGCGTGCCGGCGCACCGCGCCAGCGTGGCCAGCGGCCTGTCCGGCCTGGCGCGGCTACTGGGCCAGACCATGGGCGCGGCGTTCGTGGCGGCATGCTTTGCCTTCAATGCCCGCGGCGGCGCCACCTGGGCCTTGTGGGTGGCGGTGGCGTTCGCGCTGGCCGGGTGCCTGAGCAGCGCCCTGCTCGAACGCCTGGCGCGGCGGACCCGCCAGGCCCTGGCGGCCTCGTAGCGGCCCCGCCCGGGCCGGGCGCCGCGCGTTCCGGCGAACCGCGCGACCTCCGGCTTGCGGCAACGCCGCCCGCCGTCATTGATAGCGTTCGCGGTAGCCCACCGGCGACATGCCGCAGTACTTGTTGAAGATGTCGCGAAAGGCCTTGGTGTCGTTGTAGCCGACCTCGTACATCACTTCGGCCACGCTTTTGCGCGAGCTTTCCAGGCGTTTCTTGGCGGCCTCGACCCGCACCCGCTGCACGTATTCGACGATGCTGTTGCCGGTGGCCTGGCGAAAGCGCCGCTCCAGCGTGCGGCGGCCCATGGCGTGGCGGTCGGCCAGGTCCTCGACGGTGATCTTCTCGGTGTAGCGGCTTTCGATGAAATCCTGCACCGCCCGCACCACCTGGTCGGCGTGCGACTTCTGGCCCATGAACACCGAGAACGGCAGCTGGCTCTGGCGGCTCCAGTCCAGCTGGAAGTACTTGGCGCACCAGATGGCGGTGTCGCGATCGGTGTATTTCTCGATCAGGTGCAGCACCAGGTGCGCCGCCGAGAAGGCGCCGCCGCTGGTGTAGATGCCGTTGCCGGACTGGACCACGCGGTCGCAGCTCCAGTCGACCGACGGAAACAGGTTGGCGTACAGATTGCGCGCGGCCCAATGCACCACCGCCTGCTGGCCGTCCAGCAAGCCCCCGGCGGCCAGCAAGGCCGCGCCCAGGCACAGGCTGGCCACTTCGCCGCCGCCGCGGTAGTGGCGGGACAGCCACTCGATGAGATCGCGGTTCGACAGCACCGCGTCGGACACCGCGCCCAGCAATGGCGGCGCGATGCAGATGTCGATATCGCGGGCCTCGTCCAGCACCAGGTCGGCCTGCACGGTGATGCGGCCGTCGTCCAGGCTGACCTGGCGCGTGGCGGCCAGCGTGCGCACCGTGAAGCGCGCCGGCCGCCCCTGCGCGGCCAGGTATTCGTTGGCCACCAGAAAGCCGTGCCGGGCGGTTTCCAGCGAAGCGATATTGGCGCCGCTGGGCAGCAGGAACGCGATGTTTTTCATGCCGCCAAGCATACGCCTGCGGCCTGTCGCAATCCACCCTCAAGAATGTCGCAAACGCCTATCTGAAAGCGCCGCCGATCCCGATACAGTGACATCTGCCGGCATCGCTGCCGACATGGCCCGCGCGGACTGGCGGGTTCCGCGCCGGGGCCCACAACAACACCAAGTCAAGGAGCATCAGATGGAACAGTACATAGACGGTTACCTGTTGAGCGTCCCCAAGGCCAACCTCGAGGCCTACCGCAAGATGGCCGATCTGGCCGGCTCGATCTGGCTGGAGAACGGCGCGCTGGAGTATCGCGAATGCGTGGCGGACGACATCGACGGCGAAGGCTTCGGCTCGTTCAGCGCCGCGGCCAGCGCGCGCGAAGGCGAGACGGTGGTGTTCTCGTGGATCGTGTTCACCAGCAAGGCCGAGCGCGACCGCATCAACGCCAAGGTCATGGCCGATCCGCGCCTGAACAGCGTGTCGTGCGAAGGCGTGTTCGACTTCAAGCGCATGTGCTGGGGCGGATTCACCACGCTGGTCGGCAAATCGGCCCGCGCCCAGTAAAAAAAACCGGACGGCGTGTCGATCCCGGCGGCCTCCGTTCGTCGTAGGGCAAGGACGGGCAGGTTCGCGCAGGCGCGCCGCCCCTTCCACGAGCAACTTTCATCCAGGAATTTCGGAGACACATCATGGCGACCCCCGCAAAGCAGGCGATTCCCGACGGCATGCACACCCTGACCCCGCACATCGTGTGCGAAGGCGCCTCGGACGCGATCGCGTTCTATCGCAAGGCCTTCGACGCGCAGGAACTGGCGCGCCTGCCCGGTCCAGGCGGCAAGGTGATGCACGCGGCCATCCGCATCGGCGATTCGGTGGTGATGCTGATGGACGATTTTCCCGAGTGGGGCAGCCTGGGACCCAAGGCGCTCAAGGGCACGCCGGTGACCCTGCACCTGTACGTGGAAGACGTCGACGCGGCAATCAAGCAGGCGGTGGCGGCGGGCGCGCAGGTCACCATGCCGGCGGCCGATATGTTCTGGGGCGACCGCTACGGCCAGGTGGTGGACCCGTTCGGCCACCGCTGGTCCATCGCCACCCACAAGGAAGACCTGACGCCCGAGGAGATCCAGGCGAACATGGCCAAGATGGGCCCGATGGAAGGCTGCGGCGATCCGGCCCGCAAGCCGGGTTGAATGGCAATGCGCGGTCGGCGGCGCGCCGCCGGCACGCGCGCCCGGCGTCAGGCCGGGTATGGGCCCAGGAAGTCCAGCTTGCCGATCGGCACGCCGGCGTGGCGCAGGATGTCGTAGGCGGTGGTGACGTGGAAGTAGAAGTTCGGCAGCGCGAACGTCAGCAAGTAGGCGTCGCCCCGGAATTCGGGCTTGAACTCGCCGAAGCTGAGCGTGATCGTGCGGGCTTCGGCGCCGTCGAGCTTGTCGGCCGGCACCGAGCGCAGGTAGGCAATCGTATCGGCGACGCGCTGCCGCAGTTGCTCCAAGGTGGTTTCCTCGTCCGGAAAGCGCGGCGATTCGACTTGCGACAGGCGCTGCACGGCGAACTTGGACGCGTCGCTGGCGCGTTGCACCTGGCCGGACAAGGGATACATGTCCGGCGCCAACCGGGCATTGACCAGCTCGGCGGGATCGATGCCATTGGCGGCCGCGTGCGCCGCGCCTTTTTCCAGCAATGTGGCCAAGACGCTCAGGCCGCGAATGAAGACAGGCACCGAGGCCTTGTAAATGGACAGGGACATGATGGGAAGTTCCGAATAGGCTTGCCCGGCCGGCAACCGGAACGGCGCCGGGGATCGCGGGCGTGCCGCGATGTTACCGCCGCGCCATGGCACGCGCGCGACGGGCGGGGCGACATGTCTGTTTCCGCTTTCTGAACAATGGCGCCAACAGGTCCTAGGAAGACACGAGCACGCGCCGCTGGCCCTGGAAGAAACGCCAGGCCAGCGCCGAGGCATCCGGCCCGCTGCGCGCGTGATAGCGCACCGAGGCATCGCCACCGCTCCATCCATGCTCGACCCGCGTGATCTCGCACAACCGCAGCACCACCTTGCGGTCGCGCAGCAGGTCGACGCGGCGGTAGGCCTTTTCGGTCCCCAGGCCGAGCACGCGCTCGACGGTGGGCTCGTCCGGCGCCAGGCCATTGACCGCGCGGAACTGCTCGAACAACTGCCGGGCGTTGCGCGGCGCCACCGCCGGATCCATTTGCCCGTGCAGGATCATGGTCGGCATGCCCAGCTGGAACAGCGCCGGGTCGGCCACGGCCTGCACCAGCGGCAGCAGCGGCCTGAGCGTGCCGCGGCGCATCGTGTGCAGCCCGGCCGTGGCGCTGTGCGCGTCTCCCACCACCGGCCCGGAATGCATGGCCAGCGCGGCGATCAGCGCGGGGGGCGCAGCGCCACCAGCGCCGCCATGCCGGCGCCCGCCGACAGGCCGGCGATGTAGACACGTTGCGGATCCAGGCCATGGCGCGCCACCTCGGCCCGGATCAAGGCGGCGAGCAGGTCGGCCTCGGCGCCACCATGCAGGGCATCAGGCTGGAACCAGCGCCAGCAGCGCTGCACCTGCCGCGTCATCGACTGCTGCGGATACAGCACCATGAAGCCGCCCGCGTCGGCCCATTGATTCATGCGCGAGCCGCGCGCGAACGCCAGCGCGGTCTGGCGACAACCATGCAGCATCACCACCAGCGGCATGCCCTGGCGCGGCGCGGCCGGCGGGGTATAGCGGGCGAACGTGAGGCGCCGCCCATGGGCGTCGGAAAACTGCCGCGAGGCCTCCCAGCGGCCACCGCCCAGGTTGGCTGCCGCGGGGCTGGCCGCGCCGGAACGGACCACGGCCTGGCGCGCCGGGGCGGACCGCTTGCGGGCGCGCCGGGGCGCGGCCATGCGCAAGGCCGCGCGCTGGATCTTGCTCAGCTTCTTTGCGGCATTGAAAAAGAGATGGGTCAGACTGCGCGCCATGGTTCGGGCTGGAAATCCCGTCAGAACCGGCCCGGCGGGATCGCCGCGCTGCCGGTCAACAGGTCCAGACAGGACACCAGCGCCACCGCGATCGTGATGAGGGAAAGTACCTTGAGGACTTTGCTGGTGCCAGGCTGGGTCAACATCGCGGTCATGCGCGTGATGATATACGCCCCAACCATCAGGCCGATTGCCGGAATCATAGAAGAGCCTCCCCTTGAAGAGTCTTGCGGGCCCGCCGGATGCGCTGCCCTCGATAACGCCATGCAGCAAAAGCGCCGCCTCTGCGGGCGGCTGATCGAGCGTGTGAAATGTATCACACAGTAACTTTCCATCGATGCTCCTGAGGCATGCCGGCGGCGATGCGGTTTGCAGAAAATCAAGCCATCCCCCCGCGCGCGGCGGTCCGGCTTGAGGTGGCGGCCCAAAACCCTTATGGTGGAAACCCTGAGAATCCAAGCCACGCGCCGCCAGCAAACCATGTTCCCGAACGACCGCCGCCAGACCCTGGGCGAAGAAATCGCCAACACCATCAGCCACGGCCTGGGCGCGGCCGGCGCGCTGGCCGCCGCCCCCATCCTGATCGTCGCCGCCGCGCGCCAGGGCGACGCCGCCTTCATCGCCGGCGCGGCGGTGTTCGCCGCCAGCATGTGCCTGCTGTACCTGGCCTCCACCATCTACCACGCGCTGCCCGAAAACCGCGCCAAGCGCCTCTTCAACGTGCTCGACCACTCGGCCATCTACCTGTTGATCGCCGGCACCTATACGCCGTTCGCGCTGGGCGCGCTGCGCGGGCCGTGGGGCTGGACGCTGTTCGGGCTGGTGTGGGGGCTGGCCCTGCTGGGCGTGGGCCTGAAAGCCAGCAAGCGGCTCAACCGGCCGGCGATCTCGACCGGACTGTACCTGGCCATGGGCTGGCTGGTCATCATCGCCGTCAAGCCGCTGCTGGAACGGGTGCCCGAGGGCGGCCTGTGGTGGCTGGTGGCGGGCGGACTGGCCTACACCGGCGGCGTGGTGTTCTTCGTGTTCGACAACCGCTGGCGCTATGCGCATTTCGTCTGGCACTTGTTCGTGCTGACGGGCACGGTGTGCCATTTCTTCGCGGTGCTGTGGTACGCGGCGTAGGCAGCGCGGCCCCGCCGCGCCGGTCGGCGCGATCGCGGCTGGTTACGAAGGCGGGCCTACCGTTGCAGCGCCGCGCTGGCGGAGCGCGCGTGGCTGTCCACCAGCAAGCGGCCATGGTGGATGGCCGCATCCACCGCCATGACGGGGCTGGAGACAGAGCCGCCTGATGCGAACAAGGGCACCACGACGTGGTGGTCGTTGCGGCGATCCTGTTCGGCGGCCAGCTCCACCGCCACGGTCGCGGTGAAAGCGGGCCTGCCGCTGCCATCCACGGAAATGCGGGAAACACTGGCGGTCAGCCGGTAACCCTTGTAGACCATGTTGTTATGAAACATGTTCGCTCCCATCCGAGATACGGGCCGTGGGGGCCTGCGCTCACATTGCGCGAATCTGCGTTGCGTGAGGGCCTTTCGCGCCTTGCGCGGTGACGTAGCTGACGCGCTGATTCTCGACCAGAGCCTTATGGCCGTCGCCGACGATTTCAGAAAAATGCGCGAACAGATCCTTGCCGCCATTTTCGGGCATGATGAAGCCAAAGCCCTTGGCGTCGTTGAACCACTTCACGATTCCGGTTTCCATATTTCCACTCCTTGCATGACGGGCGCTGCCCGAGAAAGAGCCAGTCAAGGAAAGGATAGCGAACAATGAGGCGCCCCTGGGAGGGTGCGATACCGGACGAAAATCACGATGCTCGAACAGCTTCAATCGACTATGGGTGCCCAGCCCCGGAAAGTCAACGGGTGTTTCCAATTAGGGCGGCCGTGATGTCCTGAATCACTTTCGTGGCGGGAGACGCCGTCAGCGCGCGAGAAAGCGCGTATCCTGCGGACATGGTGCTTGAACGCGCGTCACCTCGCCGTATCGCCATACAGGAGGACGACGCCCATGCGCCATGACCACAGCAAACACGCGGCGCCCGCCGCGCATCGCGCCCCCCCGCGCTCCCCGGCGCAATCGTTCCAACCGCCGCGCGCGCCTGTCGCGGAGCGCACGTGAGCGTCATCAGAAGGTCCATCGCCAGATTCGCCAACGCCTGCGTGAAACTGCTCCCGCCCGCGACGCCGCCGGACCCCGCCACGCGGCCGGCCGCGCCGCGCGACCATGCCGCAGTGGCCTCGCCTTGGCGCATCTACCGCATCTACGCCCGCCCAGGCCACTTGCTGCTGCGCGACGAACATGGCCGCATCCTCGATCTCGGGGTGATGAAGGGGGTCGAACCCAACCTGACCTACCGGTTGTTCGCGCGCGGCCTGCAGGGACGCGGATTTGCCAACCGCACGCAGTTGCTCGATGACATCGCGCGGCGCATCGAAGCGGGCGAAACCGGCAACGAATTGCTCAAGCTACCAGACTGGAGCCAATCCCTGGGCGCGGACCTGGACCGTGGCACGCACACCGACGTGTCGATGAAGCTGCGGCGCTAGCGTCCGCGCCGTTCACTCGGGCTGTTGCAGGTAGCCGGTGGGCGGACGGCCCAGCACGCGCCGGAACATGGTCGAGAATGCCGCCGGGCTCTGGTAGCCGAAATCCAGCGCGATGGCCGTCACCGGCGTGCCCGCCGCCAGCCGCGCCAGCGCCAGCACCACGCAGGCGCGCTGGCGCCAGGCCGAGAACGCCATGCCGGTCTGCTGGCGGAAGTGGCGGCTGAAGGTGCGCGGGCTCATGTGCAGGCGCTCGGCCCAGGCCTCGGGCGACTGGCGCACGTCGGGCGCGGCGATGAAGGCGCGGCACAGCGGCGCCAGGCGCTTGTCGCGCGGCAGCGGGATGTGCAGCGGCAGCACCGGCGCGCGCGCCACTTCGTGCAGCAGCAGCGCCGCCAGCGCGCCGTCGCGGCCGGCCACGTCGTAGCGCGCCGGCATGTCCACCGCGGCCAGCAGCAGCTGGCGCAGCAGCGGCGACACCTCGACCACTTCGCAGGCCGTGCTGGCGGCACGCGCCGCGCCCGGCTCGATGTAGGCGCTGCGGGTGCTGACGTCCTGCATCCGCACCTGGTGCGCCAGCCCGGCGGGAATCCAGACGGCGCGCTGCGGCGGCACCACCCAGTTGCCGTCGCGCGTGGCCACGTGCATGACGCCGGTGGCGCCGTACAGCAGCTGGGCGCGGCGATGCGTGTGCGCCGGCAGCAGATGGCCGGGCGGATAGTCGTTGCCGATGGCGACCACCTCGCGGTCCAGGCGGTCGTGCAGGTCGATGTGAGTGTTGCGCATGGCGGGATTGGCCGGAATGCGAACATTATTGTCCAATCCTCGAAAGCGAGCCACCGCGCCCCGCCCTATCGTGGCGTTTTGCCCGGAAAGGACGTTTGCGATGTTGTATGTGACCCTGGCGCTGTTTGGCGCCCTGAGCGGCGTGACCACGGTGCTGTTCGGCTTCGGCGGCGGCTTCGTGGTGGTGCCGGTGCTGTATGGCGTGCTGACCGCCACCCACGGCGCGCAGGACGCCATCGGCCAGGCCGCGATGCACATCGCGGTGGCGACCTCGACCTGCGTGATGATCGTCAACTCGGTGGCCGCCACCCGCAAGCACCAGCGCGCCGGCAACATCGTGCGCGCCTATGTCTGGCCGCTGGCCGGCTTCATCGGCGTGGGCGCCTTGCTGGGCGCCTGGGCCGCCACCCGCGCCAGCGGCGACGTGGTGCGCTATGCCTTCATCGCCTACCTGGCCGTGACCATCCTCGACTGCCTGCTGCGCCAGGGCTTCATGGCGCGCCACGAGGCGCAGGCGGCGCGGCCGCTGGGCCAGGGCGTGACCGTGGGCGGCGGCGTGGTGATCGGCGTGATCGCCACCTTCCTGGGCGTGGGCGGCAGCGTGATGACGGTGCCGCTGCTGCGGCGGCGCGGCCTGGCCATGGCCAAGGCCGCGGCCATGGCCAATCCGCTGACGCTGCCGGTGGCCATCGTCGGCACGCTGGCCTACATGGCGGCGGCGCGCGCGCTGCCCGCGCCGCTGGCGCCGTGGATCATCGGCTACGTGGACCTGCTGGCCTTCGCGGCATTGGCGCTGGGGTCGCTGGCGGGAATCCGCCTGGCGGCGCCGCTGATCCCGCGCATCCCGGACCGGCTGCATGCGCGGGTGTACGTGGCGCTGCTGGCGCTGGTGCTGCTGAGCATGGCGCTGGCCTGAACGGCCGCGCGGCCCGTCCGACGCGCCGTGCCGCGGGCCGGCGCGCCCCGGCGCTCCAAGCGCCAGGGCGACGCTATTGCGCGGCGAAAGCCGCCACCTGCGCCACCAGCGCGGGATCGCGCAATGCGCGGGTGTGTCCCATCTTCTCGGTGGCCACCAGTTCGGCGCCCGGCCAGGCCTGCGCCAGCACGGCGGCATCCTCGTAGGGGCTCTCGCGGTCCGCACGGTCGTGGACGATCAGCAGCGGCGTCGTCATGGACGGCGCCAGCCGCGCCGGCTCCATCTCGGGAAAGGTGATGCCGAGCCAGTCCTGGGCGCGCTTGAGCACCAGCGGCATGACCTTGGGCGGCAGGTTCATCATGCGCCGCGAATATTCCCAGACGCTGTCGTAGCGGCTGACCGGCCCCAGGAACACCGCGCGCTCGACGGTAAAGCCACGCGACAGCGCAAAGGTGACGGCGGCCGCGCCCAGCGAATGCGCGATCACGCCATGGAACGGTCCGTAGGCCTGGGCGGCGTGGGCCACGCAGGGTTCGAAGTGGCGCACCGAGGCCTGCTTGCCGGTGGAGCGGCCATGGGCCGGCATGTCGATGGCCACGACCTGGTAGCCGCGCTGGCGCAGCGGTTCGACGTAGGCCGTCATCTGCGCGGCGTCGCCGCCCCAGCCATGCACCAGCAGCACGCGCGGGCCGCTGTCGCCCCAGACGTAGTAGTAGACGGTCTGGCCGTCGATCTCGTGCGGCTCGGCGCGCGCCTGCGCCAGCACGCTGCGTCCGGGCTCGGAGGGCTTGAGCCTTGTGGGCGTGAACAGCAGCTTCTGCACCACCTTGGCGGTGGCGCCCGGCGCCACGGTGCCGGCAAAGCCGAACACGGCGCCGATGGCGCTGGCCAGGAAGGGTTTCTTGCGAGGCTTGCGCGCGGCGCCCGTGTCGGCGGCGGCAACGGCGGAGAGCTTGTTTTCAGTCGTCATACGTCGTTTCATCCTGGTAGCAGAGACAAGCGAACGGCGGACCCAACAATCGATACAGAGAATACCCCGATTACCAGCGCGGCGGTGCGCTGCAATCGTTCCGGGTTGATGAAGCCGATGCGCTGCCCGGCGAGCACGGCGCCGAACTTGATCCACAGGAACGCGATCGGCGCCAGCAGGCAGATGAACTGCGCCATCGCGGCCAGGTAGCCCGGCATGTGCTCGAACGCATGCGGCGGGAACAGCGTCGACGCGAACACCAGGCCCTTGGGGTTGAGCAGCGTGGCGATGAACAGCGCGTAGGGCCCGATGGGCTCTTTGCGCGTCGTCACATCCTCGCCCGCCGCGCACCAGATCCTGACCGCGACGTGGGCCAGGTAGACACTGCTGGCCACGCGCACCACGATGCCTATCCAGGGATAGGCGGCCTGCGCCGACGCCAGGAACAGGCCCCACGCCGTGATGCCGACCAGGTAGCCGGCCAGTTCGAAACCCACCAGCGGCGCGGCGCGGCGAAAGCCCTGCGCCAGCCCCGCGGCCGCCAGCAGGGTGTTGGTCGGACCGGGCGTGAGCAGGATGGCGGCCGTGCCCAGGACGAAGACCCAATCGATGCCGGTCATGGCGCGGCTCCGTCAGGCGGTCACGCGGTCGATGTTGTGCTGGAACATGCCCAGCAGCCCCTCTTCGAGCCCCAGCGTGTGCTGCGGGTTGGCGCCGCAGTGCAGGCCGGCCTGCACGCCTTCGACGATGCCGAAGTCCTCGCGATGGAACACCGCGTCGATGTTGCCGAAGCGCTGCGCCAGCGTCGCCTGCCCTTCCTCGCCGGCGTAATCGGCCTCGCGGTACAGCATGTCGTGGGTCCAGATGGTCTTGTCGGGCGCGATCGGATAGAAGGAATTGAGCGAGACGATGTTGGCGTGGTTGATCAGGAAGGTATTGGGGAACAGCGTGTAGAACACCGATGCGTAGTCCAGGATGCGCCACGACTGCGGGTCGGCGGCGGCCGCGTCCATCAGGTTGGTCTTGGCCGCGGCGATGCGGATGTGCAGGCCGTGTTCGAAGTGCGCGATCACCCCTTTCTCGAACACCGGGCCGATGGTGTTCTTGTGCAGGATGGGCACGTGGTAGCGCTCCAGGTAAGTCTTGAGCAGCAGCTTCCAGTTGGCGTTCAGGGTGCTGACCTTGCGGCTGTGCAGGGAAAGTTCGTCGAGCTTGAAGCCGGCGATCTCCTCGCTCATGTCGGCGCCCAGGCTGGCGTCCAGGTCGATGGTCGCGCCCGGCGTCGGATGCAGCCAGACCAGCCCCGAGCGCTCGGTCACCGCCAGCTCCACCAGTTTGTGCTTGCCGCAGTCCAGGTCGGGGAAGTTATAGGGCTTGGTCACGCCCTTCAGTTCGCCGTCCAGGCCGTAGACCCAGCCATGGAAGGGACAGGTGAAGAACTTCAGTTCCTTCTCATTGCCCGACACCAGGCGCGCGCCGCGATGGCGGCAGACGTTGAGGAAGGCGCGCAGCGCGCCGCCCTTGTCGCGCACCACCACGAACGGCAGTCGGTCCCACGGGCTGAGCAGGTAGGAGCCCGGCTCGCGCACCTGGGTCGAGGCGCCCACCACCAGGGGATAGTCGCGGAAGGCCGTTTCCAGTTCGCGCTCCAGCACGGCGTTGTCCATATAGACGCTGGCCGGCACTTGCACCACCCGGCCCAGCATGTCCTCGTCGCGGTCCACTTCGCGCAGCTTGAACATCTTGCGCAGGGTTTCTACTTGCGTCGCGTGTTTCATCTGAGATCCCAAGTCCTGTCAAAAGCGTTTTATGGAAAAAGACGCCCCGGCCCCGCCGGCGCCGGGGCGGGCCGCTCATGCCGCGGCGGCCACCGGCACCTCCCGCAGATAGGCGCCGACCCGCTTGCCCACGGCGGCCAGGCCCAGGATCTCGAAGTGGCCCGCGCCATCGACGATCTCCAGCGTGGCGCCGGGCCACGCGTCATACAGCGCTTGCGCGTGCGCCGGCGGCACGAAGTCGTCCTTGGCGCCGTGGATGACCAGGCCGGGCACGTCGAGCGCGCCGGCGATGTGCCGGGGCGCATAGTCGGTCCACAGCGAGGCGCCGTAGCGCCGCTCCAGCTCGGCGCACAGCCGGGTCTCGACCTCGGCGTCGAGCTGGTTGAGCTGGACGAACTTCTCGACCAGGAAGCGCGTGGTGGACGGCGTCGAGATCGAGACGAAGGCATCGGCGCGGAACCCCTGGTGCATGGCCGACAGCGCCCACAACCCGCCCAGCGAATGGCTCACCACCGCGTGGATGTCGCCCACCCGGGCGCAGACCTTGCGGATGAAGTCGCGCACCTGCACCGGGTCGGTGCCGCTGCCCGCGGCTTCGCCATGCGCCGGCATGTCGAACAGCACCACCTCGTAGCCCAGGTCCAGCAACTGCTCGGCGATCGGCACCATGCTGCCCAGGTGGCTGTGGATGCCATGCGCCAGCACCACGGTGGGGCCGGCGCCGCGCCGGTAGTACTTGTAGACGCCGCCGTCGACCTTCACCGAGAACGACTGGCAGCGTCCCAGGAACGCGCGGGTGAAGGCGTCATACGGCACCCGGGTGATGGCGAAGTACTTTTCCAGGATGGCGGCGAAGGCCGGATCTTGCGCGGTTTGCGCCATCATCAACTCCCCGCCATCGCCGCCAGGCACTGGCGCGCGCGCTCCGGCAACACGTATTCGCCGTCGCGCTCGATCCGCTCGTACAGGCGCTCGACCCGCTCGTAGTGAGCGTCCAGGTTCTGGTCGAGCAGATGATGGCGGGTCTTGTTGTAGACGCCGAACTGCAGGTCGGTCAGCAGCTCGAACGGGTTGATGTGGCCGTAGGGCGTGCCGAAGATCATCTTCAGGAATTCGTCGATGTCGTGGTAGCCCAGCGCGGTCAGCAGGAACTCGATGCCGGCGCGCTTGCGCTTGGTCTGGTAGGCGCGTTCCTTGGGGTCGACGATGAAGTCCAGGCCGCTGGTCATGCCCGCCGGATACTCCACCTTGGAGAAGCAGCGGAAGTCGATGGTGACGCGGTCCTCGGTGGCCTGCGGCAAGGTGCTGTCGGCGTGGGCGCGGTAGTTGTCGAAGAACAGCGCCTGGCCCACCTTGGAGTCGCAGAACCAGCCGGACGAGGGCTTGTCGGCGTATTTCTTTTCCCAGTACTTGGCCATCAGGAAGTCGCGCACCGTGGGCAGGTCGATTTCCGACAGCAGCCCTTCGGTGTACAGGTACAGCGCCTTGTCGACGGCGGCGCGCTCCTCGGCGTCCAGGTCCATCTCCAGCATCTTCATGTAGACGAAGTTCAGGTTCGGGGCCTCGACCTCGGCGTCCTCGAAGATGACGAAGGGCTGGCGCGTGATCGGGGTGGGCGTCAGGGCGGTGTGGAAGCTCTTGTAGTGCTTGGGAAAGCCCAGGCCCTTCTTGACCAGCGACGGGATCTGCAGCGCGATGCCGCTGGCCGAGTGGGTGCCGTAGGGCTTCTTGCCGGCCGGCACCACGAAGGCATTGACCACGGTGGTGGCCGCCTGCGGGAAGTGCTCCATCACCTTGTCCTGGTTGTCGTCGTAGAAACGCTTGGCCGAGGGGATGAAGAGCGCGCTGTTCTCGAACATGGTGGACAGCGGGAAATAGGTTCCCACGGAGGTGTCCGAGAACGTGCCCGCCACCTTGGCCTGCAGGCGCAGTTCGCGGCGCAGCTTGCCGGCCAGGTCGGCGTCCACGTTCATCTGGATGACCTGGGTGGGCTGGTGCTCGGGATAGAAGCAGCAGGCGTTGAGCGCGCGGTTCGGCGGCAGGCGCGAGGCCACGGCGGCCGGGTCGGCGCTGTAGCGGTCCAGCACGCGCACCAGGTGGCGGGCGTGCACGCCGGCCGCCTCGTTCAGGAACGTGCCGGTCTTCTGCCAGATGCCGGTGCCCTGGGCTTCGGGGGCGGCGGCTTGTGGTTGCTCTTGCAATTCGAGGGTAGTCATTCAAATCCTCCACGGGTCGTGGAAATCGGTCTGAGGACGCCGCCCGGCGGGCAGCGCCTGCATGGCGCTGCCCCGGCGGCGGGTCGAACTTGCTCAAGCCGGCTGGGATACCGGCGACAACTCCTGCGCTTGCGCGGCGGCCGGCGCGGCGGCCAGGATGCGTTCCACATACGGCCGGACGTGCCGGGCATCGACCGGCGGGCAGGGATAGACCTCGCCGCCGAACACCTGCCGGCCCACCGGGAAGCAGTCGAACATCTGCTCCAGGTCGCTCTGCACGCCCAGGCCGTCCAGCACCGCCGCGATGCGCGCGATGGCGCTCCTGGGGTTGGCCTGCGCATACGCCAGGGCTTCCTCCCGCCACTGCTCGAACGGCAGGCTGCCGACCTGCGCGCCGGCGCCGCGGATGTGCTGCACCAGGCTGTTGAAGCCAGGCGCCTGCGGGTTGGCGAAGTCGTAGTCCTGGCCGATGCGGTCCTGGTCGCGGGTCATGACCCGGGCGATGACCCCCGCCAGGTAGTCCACCGGCAGCACGCCGCCGATGTCCGAACCCAGCAGCGGGAAACTGCCCATGGCGATGCAGCCCGAGATCAGGTTGTGCAGGAAATCGCCGCGATCGAGCCGGAAATGGCCGCTGCTGGCGCTGGCGCCGACGAACGGCAGGCGGTAGATCGAGGCCTTGGCCCCGCGCCAGCGCGCCGCCGCCACCATCTGCTCGGCCATGTACTTGGAGCTGAGGTAGCCGTACTCGCGTTCGTCCTTGGACACCTCGTAGCCCAGGTAGCGCGGCAGCGTGGCGGCGGTCGAGACGAAGTGCACCGCCTTGCCGCGGCCGCGCGAGGCCAGTCGCAGCACCTCGTGCGTGCCCACCACGTTGGGCGCCAGGTAGTTGTCCAGCGGCAGCATCCAGTCGACCAGCGCGCCCGAATGGCAGATGGCATCCACCTGGTTCGCCAACTGGTCGAACTCGTGCTCGGACAGGCCGAACAGCGGCTGGGTCAGGTCGCCGACCACCGGGTTCAGCAGCGCCGCGTACTCCGGCTTCCAGAGATCGTATTTCTGCAGGATCTCCACCTGCCGCGCCATGGCCTTCTCGGCGTCGTCGGCCCGCACCAGGCAGTAGGCGATGATGTTGGCGCGCAGCAGCTCGTGCAACAGGAAGGCGCCGACAAAGCCGGTGGAGCCGGTAACGAACACGGCTTCGGGCTCGGCCTCCATCGCCAGCACGTTGTCGAACTGCAATTCCGGCTCCAGGTAGCCGCGACGCGCCACGCGGTCGTCCAGGCGACGGCCGCCGGCCGCCTCCTTCGCCGCCGCGCCGGCCTCGGCCGGGGCCTCCTGGCTGTCCAGCCCCGCCTCGGTCAGCTTCTCCAGCAGGAACTGGCTCAGCGCCCGCAGGTTGGGATGGTCGAAGGCGATCTTGGCGGGCAGCGCCAGGCCGGTCATGTCCGAGAGCTGGTTGCGCAGCAGCACGGCGGTGAGCGAGTCGATGCCGATATCCTGCAGCGGCAGGCTGACGTCCACGTCCTCCGGCGAGGCGAACTCCAGCGCCTTGGCCACCTCGGCGCGCACCGCCTCCAGCACCGCGGCCTCGCGCTGTTCGACCGCGGTCTCCACCAGCAGCTTGCGCAGGCCGGCGCCGCCGCCCGCGCCACCGCCCGCGCCGCGCCCGCCCGCCGCGCGGCTGAACAGCTCGCGGTACAGGGCCGGCGCGCTGCCGCCGTTGTTGTCCTCCAGCGTGCGCTGCAGGCGGCCCAGGTCGAGCGCGGCGGCCACGGCCATCGGCGCGTCGCTCATCACGGCGGCCTCGAACAGGTCCAGCGCCTCGGTTGGGCCCAGCGCCTCCATGCCCTGGCGGCTGAAGCGCGTCTTGTCGGCGTCGCTCAGGCGCGCGGCCATGCCCTGCCCGTCCCAGGCGCCCCAGGCCACCGAAGTCGCCGCCAGGCCCTTGGCGCGGCGATGGTGCGCCAGCGCGTCCAGGAAGGTGTTGGCGGCGGCGTAGTTGCCCTGGCCTGGCGCGCCGGTCACGCCGGAGATCGACGAGAACAGCACGAAGAAGTCCAGCGGCAGGTCCTGCGTCAGGCGATGCAGGTGCCAGGCGCCGTCGACCTTGGGCGCGAACACGGTGTCGAAGCGTTCCGGCGTCTGGCCGGCGAGCATGCCGTCGTCCAGCACCCCGGCCGCGTGCACCACGCCGCGCAGCGGCCGGTCTTCGCCGAACTCGCCCATGACCCGTTGCAGGCCGTCGGCGTCGGCCGCGTCGCACGCCACCACGGTGGCGCGGGCGCCCAGTTCGGCCAATTCGGCCACGAAAGCCTCGGCATCCGGCGAACGCATGCCGCTGCGCGAGGTCAGCACCAGCTCACGCACCTGGTGGTTCTGCACCAGCCACTTGGACACGTAGCGGCCCAGCCCGCCCAGGCCGCCGGTGACCAGCACCGCGCCGTCCGGATCGACCATGCCGCGGCGCTGCGTCGGCACCAGCACCACCTTGCCCACGTGGCGGGCCTGCGCGATGAAGCGCAGCGCGTCGGAGGCGCTGTCCAGCGGGAAGGTGCGCAGCGGCAGCGGCTTGAGCTTGCCTTCGGCGAACAGCGCGGCGATCGCGCCCAGCATTTCCTGGATGCGCTCGACGCCGGCCTCGGGCAGGTTGTAGACGCGGTAGGTCACGCCCGGATGATTGGCCTCGACCCAGGCCTGGTCGCGCAGGTCGATCTTGCCCATCTCCAGGAAGCGGCCGCCCGGCTTGAGCATGGCGAAGCTGGCATCGATGAACTCGCGCGCCAGCGAGTTGAGCACGATGTCGAAGCCGCGGCCCGGCGCCGTTTCGGCGAAGGTCTGCGCGAAGTCCAGGCTGCGCGAGGTGCCGATGTGGTCATCGGCCAGGCCCAGCTTGCGCAGCGCAGGCCACTTCGGTTCGCTGGCGGTGCCGTAGACCTCGGCGCCATGCAGCAGCGCCAGTTGCACCGCCGCCATGCCGACGCCGCCGGCCGCGGCATGCACCAGCACGCGCTCGCCCGGCTGCATGTTGCCCAGCACGTGCAGGCCGTACCATGCCGTCAGGAAGGTCATGGGGATGGTGGCCGCTTCCTCGAAGCTGAGATTGTCGGGCTTGGCCACCACCTGCCGCGCGTCCACCACGATGGAGGAACCGAAGGCGCCGCGCGCCAGCCCCAGCACCGGGTCGCCCGGCTTGAGGTGCTTGACGGCGCTGCCGACTTCCGTGACCACGCCGGCGAACTCCAGGCCCAGCGCCGGAATCTCGACCATGCCCAGGGCGTTCAGCACGTCCAGGAAGTTCACGCCGGTGGCCTTGACCGCGGCGCGGATCTCGCCCGCCGCGAGCGGCTCGTCCACCAGCGTCTTGACCGACAGCGGCTGATCCAGGCGGCCCTTGGTGGCGATCTCCAGGCGCCAGTTGCCCTCGGCCGGCAACACCAGGCCGGCGTTGGC
This sequence comes from Achromobacter sp. CSND-B12, assembly GCF_052906545.1. NCBI lineage: Bacteria > Pseudomonadati > Pseudomonadota > Betaproteobacteria > Burkholderiales > Alcaligenaceae > Achromobacter > Achromobacter sp. CSND-B12. The sequence continues at coordinate 772,988 of NZ_JBREGJ010000001.1, forward strand.
CGGCGCCTTCTTCAGGCGCGGCGCCAGCACCTTGGCGCCGCGCATCGCGCACTCGGGCTCGTCCGCCAGCGCCAGCGCGGACGCCAGGGTGTCCAGGTCGGCCGCGGTCTCGCCCAGGTCGACGATGCGCAGGGCCAGTTCCGGATGCTCGTTGCGCGCGGTGCGCAGCAGGCCCCACAACGGGCTGGCGCCCAGGTCGGACACCGGATCGTCGCTGCTGGTGCCGACGGCGCCGCGCGTCAGCCAGATGATGGGCTTGGCGAAGCCGGCCAGCGCCAGTTCCTGCACCTGCACCAGCGCGCTGGCGGCCTGGCGGTGCGACGACTCGGCCACCTGGCCATCGCCGCCCCACAGCTGGATCACGCCATCGCAGGCCTCGGCCTCGCTCAATCGGGCGATGTCGACGACCTGCGCGCCGGCCTGCATGAGGCGCGAACGGATCTCATCGGCCCAGGGCGCGTCGGCGCCGCCCAGCAGGCCCCAGGTGCCGCCGAACACGGCCTCGGGCGCCTCGACCGGTTGCCATTCGGTGCGGAACAGGAAGCGGTCGACCCCGGCCGCCGCCAGGCGCCGCAGCGCCGCGCGGTGGATGCGGCGCGCATGCAGGCGCTGCAGCCGGCCCACGTGCTCGCCACTGGTGTCGTACAGGTCCAGCGAGGCCCAGAACTCGCCCTCGCCCAGCTCGAACTCCGCCACCTTGACCCACACTTCGGCCAGGCCGTCTTTCCAGACCGACAGGCGCTCGGCCTCGAACGGCACGAACACGTCATCGCCCACCTGCGCTTTCAGGCGCTGGGTCAGCAGCAGCGAATGCATCGACGAATCCAGCAGCGCGGGATGCAGCCCGTAGCGGATGGCCGACGACGCGGCCGCTTCCGGCAGCGCCACCCGCGCCCAGACGTCGCCGTCGACGTGCCAGGCGGCATTGATGCCCTGGAACGTCGGGCCGTAGCCGTAGCCCAGTTCATGCAGATCCTGGTAGAGCGCGGTCACGTCGATCGGATCGCCATCCGGCGGCGGCAGCTCGACCGAATCCTGGCGTGCGGCCTGGGCCGGCACCAGCTTGCCTTCGGCATGCAGCTGCCATTCGCCGTCCTCGTCCGACTCCGGCGCGCTGTAGACGTGCACGGTGCGGGCGCCGCCCGATTCCGCGCCCACGGTGATCTGCATGCGCAGCGATACGCCGGGCGCCAGCACCATCGGCGCCAGGATGATCACGTCGGCCAGGTCCCACTGGCCCTTGACCTGCCGGCCCGCGGCGCGCATGGCCTCGAAGAACGCCGTGCCCGGCATCAGCACCGCGTCCATCACCTGGTGCTCCTGCACCCAGGCCGGCTCGTCGGCCGCCACCACGGTCGTGAACATCGTCATGTCGGTGCCGGCGATCTGCACGCCGCCGCCCAGCAACTGGTGATTGGCGTCGTTCAGGCCGGCGCCGACCGTGCGCGTGGGCATGGGTTCGAGCCAGTAGCGCTCGCGCTGGAAGGCGTAGGTGGGCAGCTTGACCCGTTCGCCGCCATACGGGGCGAAGAAGCCGCGCCAGTCCACCGGCGCGCCCAGCACGTGCAGCTCGGCCAGGCCTTTCTGCATGGTCTGGGTCTCGTCCTTGGCCGGGTTGAGCGAGGCCACCCAGGTCACCGGGCCGTCATCGGCCAGGCAGGCCGCGCCCATGCCGGACAGCACCGGCTGCGGACCCAGTTCCAGGAAGGCGTTGATGCCCTGCTGGTAGAGCGTGCGCATGCCGGCATTGAAGCGCACCGCCTGGCGCGCCTGCTGCACCCAGTATTCAGGCTGGGTCATCTCGCCGCGCCTGGCCAGCTCGCCGGTCAGGCTGCTGACCAGGGCCAGCTTCGGCGTGGCGTAGTCGAGCGACTGCGCCACCTGGCGGAAGGCGCCCAGCATCGGCTCCAGCAGATGCGAGTGGAACGCGTGCGAGACCTCCAGCCGCTTGGCCTTGCGCTGTTGCTGCTTGAAGTGCGCCACCACCTTTTCGATGCTGTCGATGTCGCCGGACACCACCGTCTGCTGCGGCGCGTTCAGGCCGGCCAGCGAGACACGGGCGGCCAGGCCGAGCGCGGCCAGCGCCTTCTCGACCTCGTCGGCGCTGGCTTCCAGCGAGGCCATGCCGCCGCCGGCGGGCAGCGCCTGCATCAGGCGGCCGCGCGCGGCCACCAGACGGCAGGCGTCGTCCAGGTCGAACACCCCTGCCGCATGGGCTGCGGCGATCTCGCCGATACTGTGGCCCAGCAGCAGCTCGGGCTGCACGCCCCAGCTTTGCCACACCCGCCACAACGCCACTTCCAGCGCGAACAGGGCTGGCTGGGTGAAGTCGGTGCGGTTGAGCAAGGCGGCCTCGTCGCTGCCGGCCTCGGCGAACATCACCTCCAGCAGCGGTTTTTCCAGCGTGGTGAAACGCTGCGCGATCTCGTCCAGCGCCTGGCGGAAGACCGGGTTGGACTGGTACAGGCCGTGACCCATGCGCGGCAGCTGGCTGCCCTGGCCGGTGAACAGCAGGGCCAGGCGGCATTCGCGGTCGCGGTCATCGACCATGCTGACCGCGCCCGCCGGCACCTCGCCGGTGCGGCCGTACGAGGCCAGCGCGTCCAGCAGGTCGGACTTGCCCTTGGCGAACACCACCAGGCGCTTGCGGAAGTGCGTGCGGGTGGTGGCCAGCGAATAGGCCACGTCCAGGAAGCGGTCCTGGATGTTCATGCCCATGTGCAGGTGCAGCTTGTCGGCCTGGGCCCGCAGCGCGGGCACGGTGAAGGCCGACAGCACGAACGGCAGCGACTCGGGCGTGGCCGCAGGCTTGGCGGCGCGGGCCGGCGCGGCGGCCTTGGGCGGCTCTTCCACGATGACATGGGCATTGGTGCCGCCGATGCCGAACGAGCTGACGCCGGCGCGGCGCGGGCGTTCGCCCGCCGGCCACGGCTGCTCCTGCTGCACCAGCGCCATCTGCGCCGCGGCCCAGTCCACCGCCGGGGTCGGCTCGACCACGTGCAGCGTGATGGGCAGCTTGTCATGATGCATGGCCAGCACCGCCTTCATGACGCCCGCCAGGCCGGCCGCCGCCTGCGTGTGACCCAGGTTGGACTTGACCGAGCCGACCCACAACGGCCGCTCGGGCGTATGGCTGCCGCCGAACACCGCCGCCAGGCCATTGCCCTCGATCGGGTCGCCGAGCTTGGTGCCGGTGCCATGCGCTTCCAGGTAATCGATGTCGGAAGGCTGCAATCCGGACATGGCCAGTGCCTGGCGGATCACGCGCTGCTGCGCCGGGCCGCTGGGCGTGGTCAGGCTGGCGCTATGGCCGGCGTGGTTGACCGCGGTGCCGCGCAGGACGGCCAGGATCGGATCGCCGTCGCGCTGCGCGTCCGACAGGCGCTTGAGCACCACCACGGCGGCGCCTTCGCTCCAGCCGGTGCCGTCGGTGCTGGACGAGAACGACTTGCAGCGGCCGTCCGGCGACATGCCGCGCAGGCGGCTGAATTCCACGTGCAGGTCGGGCGACAGCATCAGCGTGACGCCGGCCGCCACCGCCAGGTCGCACTCGCCCTGGCGCAGGGCATTGCAGGCCAGGTGCGTGGTGACCAGCGACGACGAGCAGGCGGTGTCCACCGTCATGCTCGGCCCTTCCAGGCCCAGCACATACGAGACCCGGCCGGACATGGTGCTGCCGGCCGAGCCGGTGCCGACGTAGCCGTCCAGGTCGGCCAGGCCGCCGGCCAGCGCCAGGCCGTACTCGTGGTAGCCCTTGCCGATGCCGACGAACACGCCGGTCTGGCTGCCGCGCAACTGGTCCATCGAATAGCCGGCCAGCTCGATCGCCTCGGAGGTGACTTCGAGCATCATGCGTTGGGCGGGGTCGAGCGCCCGCGCCTCGCGCGGCGAGATGCCGAAGAACGGCGCGTCGAACAGGTCGATCGGCGTCACGAAGCCGCCGCGCATGCAGTACGACTTGCCGCGCGCGTCCGGGTCGGCGTCGTAGATGGCGGCCGCGTCCCAGCGTTCCCTGGGCACTTCGACGATGCCGTCGCCGCCGCGCTCGAGCAGGTTCCACAGGTCTTCGGGACTGTTGACGTTGCCCGGCAGGCGGCAGGCCATCGAGACGATGGCGATGGGTTCGTCGGCCAGCGCATTGCGGCGCTTGGGCGTGTTGAGCGCGGCCTTCTTGTTGCCGGCCAGATGCGCGGCCAGGTCCTTGATGGTGAAATGCTCGTACAGCGTCGAGGTCGACACGTTGCGGCCCAGCAGCTTCTGCAGCTCGGCCTGCACCCGCACCACCCGCAGCGAATTGCCGCCGATCTTGAAGAAGCTGTCGTGGATGCCGATGCGGTCATGGCCCAGCACTTCGGCCCAGACCGCCTGCAACTGCTGTTCCAGCTCATTGGTGGGCTGCACCGCCGGCTCCAGCATCACCTCGGTGGGTTCGGGCAGCGCCTTGCGGTCGATCTTGCCGTTCGGCGTCAGCGGGAACTCGTCCAGTTCGACGAAGAAGTCCGGAATCATGTAGCCCGGCAGGCGCGCTTCCAGCCAGGGCCGCAGCACGCGTTGCAGCGCGGGGCGCGGCGGCGCGCCGGCCGCGGGCTGGTTGGCCCATTGCGCCAGCGCATCGCGGTCGAGCGCCTGGGGCGCCTGCCAGCCCAGGTCGGGCTGTTCGCCGGCCTGCCAGAACACCGCGTCGAATGCCCAGATGTCGCGCGCGCGGCTCGGCAGCATGGCCATGCGATAGCCGGCCGCCTCGGCCGCCTGCGCCAGGTCGCGCGGGTCGACCCACTGGCCCGGGCCGGTAGTGGCCTGCGCCTGTAGCACATGGCTCACGCGTTGGTGCACGTCGGCCAGGCGGCCGTTGGGAATATTGGCGATGGCCAGCGGCTTGCCGCCCTTGCCCAGGCGCCGCGCCAGCTCCGGCAGGTCGAATCCATCTCGGCCCCAATCGAGCGCCGTCATGGCCCGCGGCCTGGCGCGGCCGGAAGCCGGCGCGCCGACGTGCAGGATCACGTCGAAGCGAAAGCGCGACATCTCGTTGACGTAGGCGCCGTCGCGCAGCAGGATTTCAACGCGCGAGATCTGCGGGTACAGCGCCGGCAGGTTGGCGAAGAACTCGGGCGCCAGCACCAGCTCGCGTTCCGAGCGCAGGCCGCGCTGCGCGCGCCGCCGCAGCTCGTCGGGAGACAGGCTGCACAGGCCCTGGAAGTTGGCCACGTCGGCATGGAATGCCTCGAGCAGCGCCAGGTCGCGCACGTCACCGACGAAGATGCGGCCCTCGGTCACGGCCTGGGTGGCCCAGTCCAGCACCGACAGCAGATAGCCGGCGCTGGGGAAGTACTGCGCCACCGAGTTGATGACCACGGTGTCGAAGCTGCCCGGCTCCACCTCCGGCAAATCGTTGGCCAGGCGGTGTTCGCACGAGGCCTGCGGCAGGCCGCCCAGGTGGCGGTTGATCTGTTCCACCGCCTGGCTGGAGGCGTCGATGGCCCGGTACTGGGCGACCTTGGGCGCGACGCCGAACAGCACCAGGCCGGTTCCCGAACCGATCTCGAAGACGCGCTCGGGGCTGGTGGCCAGGATGCGGTCGACAGTGCGTTGCTGCCAGTCGCGCATTTCGTCGGCGGCGAACGGCAGGCCGTCGTAGCTGTTGTGCCAGCCGGCGGTGTTGAAGGTGGGATCGGCCGCGCCGGGCTCGTAGGCCCGGTCCCAGACATCGCGCCATTCGGTCACGGCGGTGGTCTCGGCGCGGCGGTCCTGCGCGGCGCTGGCCGGCGAGCTGTTGCGCAGGCAGTAGGCGACCAGCTGGTCGTTGCGGCCCACCACCACGGCGCGGCCGATGTCTTCGTGGCTGGCCACGGCGGCCTCGACCTCGCCCAGTTCGATGCGGAAGCCCCGCAGCTTGATCTGGCCGTCGTTGCGGCCCAGCACCACCAGCTTGCCCGGCTCCTTGAAGCAGGCCAGGTCGCCGGTGCGGTACAGGGCGCCGGGCGCGAACGGGTTGGCGCCGAACTGCGCCGCCGTCTGCGCCGGGTCCTTGTGATAGCCGCGCGCCACGCCGGCGCCGCCGATGCACAGCTCGCCGGCAAAGCCGGCCGGCACCGGCGCCAGGTTGGCGTCCAGCACGTACAGCTGGGTGTTGGCGATGGGCTGGCCGATGACGATGTCCTCGCCCGGACGAACCTGCCAGACGCTGGACCACACGGTGGTCTCGGTCGGGCCATACATGTTCCACACCGACTCGGCGCGCGCCAGCAGCTCGTCGGCCAGCGCGCGCGGCAGCGCTTCGCCGCCGCACAGCAGGCGCTTGAGCGCCACGGCGCGCGGCCAGCCCGATTGCAGCAACAGCTGCCAGGTGGTGGGCGTGGCCTGCATCATGGTGACGGCGTGGCGGCGCATCAGGTCCAGCAGCGTCTGGCCGTCCAGGCTTTCCTGCTGGCGCGCGATCACCACGCTGGCGCCGCTGATCAGCGGCAGGAACAGTTCCAGCGCCGCGATGTCGAAGGAAATCGTGGTCACCGCGAGCAGGCTGTCGCCGGCGTCGCAGCCGGGCGCGGCGCGCATCGACAGCAGGAAGTTGCCCAACGCGCCGTGGGTGACTTCCACGCCCTTGGGCTTGCCGGTGGACCCCGAGGTGAAGATGACGTAGGCCAGGTCGTCGGCCTGCGCCGAGGACGGCGCATTGGCGCTGTCGTCGCCGGCCTGGGCCAGGGCCGCGCCCAGATCCAGGCAGCGCTCGGCCCAGGCGCTCAGGCTGGCGTCGCGCGCCGCCGGCGGCGCGATCAGCAGCGCCGGCTGGGCGGCCTCCAGCATCTGGCGGATGCGCTCGGCCGGGAACGCCATGTCGACCGGCACATAGGCGGCGCCGGTCTTGAGCACGGCCAGCAGCGCCACGACCATGTCGATGGAACGGTCCAGGCATACGCCCACCAGCTGGCCGCGGCCAATGCCCTTGCCGCGCAGCACGCCGGCCACGCGGTTGGCGGCGGCGTTCAGTTCGCCATACGACATGGACTGGTCGGCGCAGCGCAGCGCCACCCTGCCCTCGTGCTGGACCGCGGCGTGCTCGAACAGTTCGTGCACCACCGCGCCGAGCGTGGCGGTATCGCCGGTGGCGTTGAACTGCTCCACCAGCGATTGCCGCTCGCTCGCCGACAAGGCCTCGACCTCGCCCAGCTTGCGGTCGGTCGAGGCCGGCAGGCGGCGGCACCAGTCCGCCACCTGCGCGGCCAGCTGCGCCGCGGCGCGGCGCGTGATCTTGCGCGGATTGAAATGCAGTTCGAAGGCTTCACTGCCAGCCAGCAGCACGAACTCCAGCGCCGGACGATCCTCGTCCGCCGCGTAGGCCGCGGGCACCTGGCTGGACACGAGCACGTCCGGCGTCAGTTCACCGCGCGCATGGCGGGCGGCCAGCGCCGCGTCGCGGCCGATCAGGTCGCGCCGGATCAGGCCATGCTCGCGCGCCTGGCCCAACGCCCCGGCCACGGCGTCCAGGTTGCGCGACACCGGCGCCGCCGGGTCCATGTGCGCCAGCACCGGCGCCCAGGCGCAGAACACATCGCGGCACTCCGGGTCCACGTCGGTGCGCGGCAGCGCCACCGCCAGGTGGACGTCGGCCGCGCCCGAGGCGCGCGCCAGGAAGGTGCACAGGCCGCCCGCGGCCTGCTCGATGAAGGCCTGCTCGCGCCCGGCGCCCTGCGGCGCGGCGGGCAGCTTGCCCACGATAGGCGCCGTGTTGGTCTCGGGGGCGGTCGGCCGCGCATACGGCAGGCGGTACGGTTGCCAGGCGGCCCACTGGCCGCGCCAGAAGGCGGCGGAACCCGACGCGGCGGTGCCGGCGGCCGTGACCTGGGCGCGCACCTGCTCGCTGGCCGAGGCCAGGCGCGCGCCCGCCCGCAGGCTGCCGGCGCTGGCCAGGTCGGCGATGGCGACGTCCTCGCCCTCGAGCGTGCACAGCGCTTCCAGGCGCAGCGCGCGATTGCCGGTGGCGATGCTGGCGCCGAAGGCATCCACCGCCACCACATCGCCCGGCGCCGCGCCCGCGGCGCGCGCCTCGACGCTGACCTTGCGCACGGCCAGCACACGGCCATCGATCAAGGCCTTGGGCCACACCAGCGGGCTGCTGAAGGGGCCGTGGTCGGTGGCGCGCACCATGGCGGCGATCTGCTCGGCGTCCTGGTGCCAGTCGATCAGGCCTTCGGCCGAGAATTGCGAATGGCGCGAGAAATAGCGGCGCCGCGACAGGTCCTGCGGCGTCTCGCGCTCGCGGCCGGCGGCCAGGTCGTCGACCAGCGCGCCGAAACTCTGGATGGCGGTCTCGTCGCACTTCAGGCCCAGCGACAGGGCCGTGTCGGTCGATTCGATCGGCACCGCGACGCGCTTGAGAATGCCGCCGCCGTCGATGATCTCGCCGATGCGGTGCCAGGTGATGGCGTAGTCGATGGCGCGGTCGTACACCGCCCAGGCCGGCACGTGCAGGCCCGAGTATTCCGGCAACGGGCCATAGTGGTAGTTGATGCTCATGCGCCGCACGCGCTCGAGCAGCGCATCGGGGATCACCGAGTAGTTGCCGATACTGAAGAGGATGTCGGCCGACAGCCGGGATTCCGGCTTGACCGCGTCGTCCAGCGCGTACTGCGGGATGCCGGCCTTGGCGGCCCACGCGCGCACGGTCAAATCGGTGGAAATCACTGCCTGTATGCGGTGTCCCTTTGCCATCAGCAGTTCGCCGCAACGAACCAGGACACTGCCGTCTCCAACCAAAAGCGATACGAAACTCGTCATGATCTGTTCTTCCTATGAAAGACATTCTGACCCTGGCGGCAGCACGTTTTTTTCTAATGCGTTGCCTGCCGCCCGCATGCTCGCGTCGACGAATTCTTATACAGATGATTTGAAAATTCCAGACGCGTCACTGCCTCCAAACACGTACGTACACCCCCATTTCTTCGAGCAAAAAAACACGTCCCGGCCGTTCGCGCCTGGCGCGGTCAAACGCCATTTGGAACACATGTGAACATGCTCGCAAGCGCCTGAATCCGCGCCTCTACGCCGTATTTCGAGCGTCATATCGCCACTCCACGACGGCGCGATTTCGCGCATCGATGCGCGGCCCGTCCGGTACGTACGGGTCGACATGCGCATCCCCCCACTACGTATTCGCGTACGTGGATGCACGTATAGAGATACGTATTGGCGCAGTCCTACACTTGATCGCACAAGCACACCACCGCCGCACATCACCGTGCATGGGGAGAGGGACATGTTCGATCATTCGGGCGTTTCGATCGTGGGCAGCGGCCATACGCCGTTCGGCAAATTGGACGCTCTGAATCTTGAGCAACTCATCGTGATGGCGGCCAACGAGGCGATCGAGGACGCCGGCATCGACCCCGCCGAGATCGACGCGATCTACCTGGGGCATTTCAACGCGGGGCTGGTTCCCGATGCCTTCCCCGCCTCGCTGGTGCACCAGGCGCATCCGGCCTTGCGCTTCAAGCCCGCCACGCGCTGCGAGAACGCCTGTGCCTCGGGCTCGGCCGCGATCCACGCCGGCCTGCGCGCGATCCAGTCGGGCGCGGCCGGCACCGTGCTGGTGATCGGCGTCGAGAAGATGACCTCGCGCAGCACGCCCGAGGTGACCGAGGCGCTGGCCTGCGCCGGCTACAAGAACGATCCGCGCGAAAGCGCCATGAGCTTTCCGCAGCAGTTCGCGCGCCTGGCCGAGAAATACGCCGAGCGCTACGAGGACCCGCTGCCGGTCATGGCCGCCATCGCCGCCAAGAACCACGCCAATGCGCTGCGCAATCCGCTGGCGCAGCTGCGGCGCGAGCTGGACGCCGACTTCTGCAACACGATCTCGGAACGCAATCCCATGATCGCGGCGCCGCTGCGCATGACCGACTGTTCGCCCATCAGCGACGGCGCCGCCGCCGTCATCCTGACCTGCGAGCGGCGCGCGCCGCGCTATGCGCGCCAGGTGCGCTTTCGCGCCGCCACCCAAGTCAACGACATGCTGCCGCTGGAGGGCCGCGACCTGCTGGCGTTCGAGGGTCCGCACCGCGCCATGCAGCGCGCCTACTCGGATGCCGGCATCCAGCTGCAGGATCTGGATTTCGCCGAGGTGCACGACTGCTTCACCATCGCCGAACTGCTGATCTACGAGGCCATGGGCCTGGCCGCGCCCGGCGAAGGGCATCGCGTGCTCAGCGAGGGCACGGTGCGCCGCGACGGCGATCTGCCGGTCAACCTGTCGGGCGGACTCAAGGCCAAGGGCCATCCGGTCGGCGCCACCGGCGTGTCGATGCACGCGCTGGCCTACCGCCAGCTGACCGGCCGCGCCGGCGACATGCAGCGCCCCGGCGCCGAGCTCGGGCTGGTTTTCAACATGGGCGGCATGGCCGTGGCGAACTACGCGTCGGTGCTCGAGGCGGTGCGGGCGTAATGGCATGAATATCGCGAACTGGTTGCAGGCGGCCGCGCTGGAGCACGGAGGCCGGCCGGCCCTGCATACGGGCCTGCGCCTGCATGCGAACTACCGTGACTTCGCCCGCCGCGCCGCGGCGTTGGCCGATTGGCTGCAACGCGACCATGGCCTGGCCCCGGGCGATCGCGTCGCGCTGTTCGCGCGCAACCGCGTCGAATACCTGGAGCTGCTGTACGCGGCCTGGTGGCTGGGCGCGGTGGCGGTGCCGATCAACCCCAAGCTGCATCCCAAGGAAGTCGGCTGGATCGCCGCCAATGCCGACGCCAGCGTGATCTTCACCGACCGGCTCGACGATCTGCCGGCGGGCTGCCTGCCGGATGGCTGCCGCCACCTGGAGATCGACGGCGCCGACTACGCCCGGGCCTGTGCCGGGACCGGCCCCTGGGCGCCCCCGGCGCCGCTGGCCGCGGATGCGCTGGCCTGGCTGTTCTATACCTCCGGCACCACCGGCCGGCCCAAGGGCGTGATGCTGAGCCACCGCAATCTGGTGGCCATGGGCCTGTGCTATGCGGTGGACGTGGAAACCGTGGAGCCCGGCGACGGCATGCTGTACGCCGCGCCCATGTCGCACGGCGCCGGGCTGTACCACGTGCTCTACGTTCGCAAGGCCGCGCGCCACGTCGTGCCCGAATCGCGCGGCTTCGAGCCGGCCGAGATCCTGGCGCTGGCCGAGCAGACCGGCCCGCTGTCGTTCTTCGCCGCGCCCACCATGATCAAGCGCCTGGTCGAGCAGGCGCGCGCCGGCGGCCGCGACGGCCGCGGCATCAAGACCATCATCTACGGCGGCGCGCCGATGTACCTGGCCGACCTGGAAGAAGCCCTGGCGGTGCTGGGCCAGCGCTTCGTGCAGATCTACGGCCAGGGCGAAAGCCCGATGACCATCACCGCGCTGTCGCGCGAGGTGATTGCCGATGCCGCCCACCCCGAGCGCGCCGCGCGGCTGGCTTCGGTCGGCACCGCGCAGAGCTGCATGGAGCTGCGCGTGGTCGACGCCGCGCTGCGGGCCGTGCCGTCCTGCACCGAGGGCGAGGTGCTGGTGCGCGGCAACGCCGTGATGCAGGGCTACTGGCGCAACGATCCCGCCACCGCTGAAACGCTGGTGGACGGCTGGCTGCGCACGGGCGACATCGGCCGGCTCGACCATTCGGGTTTCCTGACGCTGACCGACCGCAGCAAGGACGTGATCATCTCCGGCGGCTCCAACATCTATCCGCGCGAAGTCGAGGAAACGCTGGCGCGCCATCCCGGCGTGCGCGAGGTGGCGGTGGTCGGCGCGCCCAGCGCGCAATGGGGCGAAGAGGTGGTGGCCTTCGTGGTGTCGCGCCCCGGCGCGACCCTGGCGCCCGAGGAACTGGACGCCTGGTGCCGCGGCGAAATCGCCTCGTTCAAGAAGCCCAAGCGCTACGTATTCCATGAAGAGCTGCCCAAGAACAGCTACGGCAAGATTCTCAAGACCGCATTGCGCGAAGCCTTGCGCAGCGCGGAACCAGGCGGCCAGGGAGATGCCAGCCCAGGCCGATGAACCGGCGCATCAGAAGCCGGAATCCCCCAAGGAGGAGAGCATGAGAAGACGCGATTTCATCAAGGCCGCCAGCCTGCTGGCCAGCGCATCGGCCCCGGCCATCTGGACCGGCCGCGCGGCCGCCGCGGCCAAGCCGGTCACCCTGAAGTTCGACAGCTACATCAGCGAGACGTCGGGCCCCTCGCGGCTGGACGAGTGGTACCTGAAGCAGCTGGAGACCCGCAGCAACGGCGCGGTCAAGGTGCGACGCTACTGGGCGCAGTCGCTCAACAAGGTCGGCGAGCACCTGTCCGCCGTGCGTGACGGCACCTCGGAAATGTCGCTTATCTCGCCGGGCTACTACCAGGCCCAGCTGCCGGTCACGCGCGGGCTGGACTGGTACTACCGCATGCACCGCTCGGACGCGCTGCAATGGCTGTGCCGCGACGTCTACGCCGAGTACCAGCCGCTACGCGACGAATGGGAGCGGCGCTACAACAGCAAGGTGCTGTACTGGACCAACTGGTACTACGCGCCGCTGGTGACGCGCCAGCCGATCAACTCGATCGCGGACATCCGCGGCAAGCGCATCCGCGGCTACGGCGCCGCCAACGAGGTCATCGAGCGCCTGGGCGGCACCGCCGTGCCGATGGCCGCGCCCGAGGTCTACACCGCGCTGGAGCGCGGCGTGCTGGACGGCGTCTACGGCTTTGACTTCATCACCGCCGTGGCCTACAAGCTGCACGAGATCGCGCCCTACTTCACCGATATCGGCGACGGCCCGCACGGCCCGGCCGCGACCATCATCAACGCCCGCGTGTGGAACAACTTCCCCGATCCGGTCAAGCAGGTCAGTGACCAGATCGTCAGCGAAATCTACGGCGGCGAATACGCGCGCATCTACGAGGCGGCCGCGCGCCAGTACGTCAAGACCGCCAAGGCCGAGGGCGCCAAGTTCTCGTCGCTGTCGCAGGCCGAGAAGGACCGGGCGCGCACCCTGGTGCAGCCGGCGCAGACCGAGGGCTGGGTCGAGCGGGTGGCCAAGCCCGCCGGCCTGGACGGCCTGGCGATGCAGGCCCTGGTCAACCAGGCCATCGCCAAGTACGACGCGCAGGGCAGCTTGAAACGCTTCGACGAACTGGCCGCCGAGGCCTGACGCCGTTTCCTTCCCCGCGGCCCGGCGCGCGCCGGGCCGCCACAGGCAGAGACCCATGGACTATTCCTCCCGACTGGGCGTGGCGCTGCGCGCTGTCTCCAACGTGCTCGGCGCCATCGCCACGCTGTTCCTGCTGTTCCTGATGTTCGGCATCACGCTCGACGCCATCGTGCGGGCCATCTACGGCCATTCCATTCCCGGCCTGTTCGAGATGTCCGAACTGAGCCTGGTCGTGATCGTCTTCTTCGGCCTGGGCTGGACCCAGATGGACGACGCCCATATCCGCGTCACGCTGCTGCACAAGAAGGTGCCGCCGCGCGTGGCGCAATGGATGGACGCGCTGGCATGGCTGGCCGCCGCCGCGGTGCTGGCGATGCTGGCCTATCCCGCCACCGGCGAGGCGCTGGAATCGATCGAGATCCGCGAGTTCCGCTGGGGCTACGTGGAAGTGCCGATCTGGTGGACCAAGGCCATCGTCGCCCTCGGCCTGTGGTTCGGCGCGCTGCAGATGCTGGCCCAGGCTGGCTGCAGCCTGTGCCGCGCCGAACCCGCTGCCCGCGCCACCCCGGCGCTGGCCTCGCATTGACCCTCTCGCGGGAATTTCCTCCATGGACGACGTCACCATAACCCTGGTCGCCACCGGCCTGATCTTCGTATTCCTGCTGCTGGGCGCGCCGGTCTTCGCCGCGCTGGCGCTGGCCGGCATCACCGGCCTGGTCCTGGTCGAGGACAGCGCTTTCGTGCTGAACCGTCTCAAGTCGTATTCCTATGCGCAGTCGGCCTCGTACCTGCTGACCGTGATCCCGCTCTTCATCCTGATGGGCGCCTTCGCCCATCACGCGGGCGTGGGCCGCAGGCTGTTCGACATGGCGCGCAAGTGGGTCGGCCACATGCCCGGCGGACTGGCCATCGCCAGCGTGCTGACCTGCGCCGGCTTCGCCGCCACGTCGGGCTCCAGCGTGGCCACGGCTGCCACCGTGGGCGCGGTCGCCATCCCCGAGATGAAGCGCGCCGGCTACGACGCGCGCCTGTCGGCGGGCGCGGTGGCGGCCGGCGGTGTACTGGGCGTGCTGATCCCGCCCAGCGTGCTGCTGATCTTCTATGCCGCCCTGACCGAGGTCTCGGCCGGCAAGATGCTGGTGGCCGGGGTGCTGCCCGGACTGCTGTCGACGCTGGTGTTCATCCTGGGCATCCGCGTCATCAGCGCTTCGCCGCAGATGGCCGCGACGGTGCTGCCCAAGAGCCCGTGGCGCGAACGCGTGCTGTCGATCCGCAACGGCTGGCAGGTGCTGGTGCTGTTCCTGATCGTGCTGGGCGGCATCTACCTGGGTTTCGTGACGGCGACCGAGGCCGCCGCGGTCGGCGCGTTCGCCGCGTTCGTGATGCTGCTGTGCGCCCGGCAGGCGCGCGGCGAACTGGGCGGCAAGCTGGTCGAAAGCCTGCGCAACGCCGTCACCACCACCGTGATGATCCTGTTCACCATGCTGGGCGCGGGCCTTTTCAGCCTGTTCCTGAGCCTGGTGCAGATCCCGCAGCAGATCGCCGAGGTGATCGTGTCCTCGGACATCCCGCCACTGCTGGTGGTGGGGCTGATGCTGCTGGCCTACTTCCCGCTGGGCATGTTCCTGGATGCCTTCTCGATGCTGGTGATCACGCTGCCGATCATGTTCCCCACGGTGGTGTCGCTGGGCTTTGACCCGATCTGGTTCGGCATCCTGGCCGTGAAGATGTGCGAGATCGGCCTGATCACGCCTCCGGTCGGGCTGAATGTGTTCGTCATCGCGGGCATAGACCGCCAGACGCCGTTGACGCGGATCTTCCACGGCGCCTGGTGGTTCGTCATCATGGAGGTGGTGACCACGCTGATCCTGTTCTTTTTCCCTGTCATCGTCACGATCCTGCCTGAGATGATGCTCGGAAAATGAAGCGGTACGCGCGGCCCCGCTCAGGCCATGTTGTCGACCAGGATGATCTTGGACACCAGTTCGGCGGTGTTCTTCGCGTCCAGCTTGCGCATGATGCGGGCGCGATGCACCTCCACCGTGCGATAGGAGATGTCCAGCCGCATGGCGATCTCCTTACAGCTCAGGCCGTTGGCGACGTAAGCGGATATTTCGCGTTCGCGCCGCGTCAGGTTGGCCGTGCGCAGGCAGTTTTCGGCGATGCGCTCGAAGCTCCAGATCATCAGGTCGAAAGGGTCTTCCGGGGTCAGGGTGATGCCGCGCGCGCGCGCCCAGAACACCTCGCGGCTGCGGTGCTGCATGAAGCGCTCGTCTTCGTAGTAGCAATTGCTTTCCAGGTGTTTGAGGCAGCGCTGGCCGATCTGGTGAAAATCGGAAAGCGAGGGGTAAAGCTGGAGTATCGATTTGCCCACCAGTTCCCTGCGCGTGTAGCCGAACAGATTTGCGAAGGAGTGATTGCATTCCGAGATCTTGCGCGCGCTGCAGATGACCTGCGGCGCGGGAGATTCCTTGAAGGCGAGCAATGTCAGGTGAAAGTCACTCATATTGTCTCCCCGGATAGCGTGCCGGTCTTGCCGTTGCGCGGCGGAATCCACCGCGCTTTTCTGGCGGCCCGCATCTTGTCCGTGCGGGCTTCGAGGCGCCAGTGTATAAGAAGCTTCCGGCACCTGGAATGGGCTTTTTCCAGCGGTTTCAGGCGGGTTTTTCCACCCCGTTTCATTCCTTTTCATGCACCTGCGCGCCACCTCTTTTTTCGCGCCGCTTGTCCGCGGCGGCCGGCCATGACCGGCGACTCGACCGAGGCCCTGCCCTCGCTGCCGTTGAGCGCCCGCCTGGCGCAGCGGCTGGAATGGATCACGCCCGGCGCCAGCGCCGCCGGCGGCCTGCCGCCGGCACAGCGCCGCCAGGCGGAGTTCCAGGCCGGCCGGCGGCTGGCGGCGGCGCTACTGGCGGCGCTGCGCGCGCCCGCCACCGATGTCGGCGTGGCCGCGGACCGCTCACCCATCTGGCCCGCGGGCTACGTCGGCTCCATCAGCCACAGCCGCCGGCTGGTAGGCGTGGCGGTGGCGCGTCACAGCGACGTGCGCGCGGTCGGCATCGACATCGAAGCGATTGCCGACCCCTCCTCCGTGGAGGCGATCGAATCGCTCTGCATGCGGCCCGAGGAACGCGCGTTCGATGCCGGCGCGCTGACCCGCGCCGAGTTCGCCACGCTGCTGTTCTCGGCCAAGGAGGCGTTCTACAAATGCATGCAGCCGCTCACGCGGGTGGCGTTCGATTTCGCCGACGTTTCCGTCACCCGGATCGATCCGGCGCGGCAGTGCCTGGAACTGCGCCTGCTGCGCGCCGCGACGCCGGAATTCGGGCCGGGTCGCCTGTTTGAATGCGGCTATCGCAGTGCACAAGGCCACGTCTATACTGCCTTGGAAATTGGCCATTGAAGCATCTCCCCCCTTACGTTGTTCCCATCGACAAGGAGCGTTCAAATGTCTGATCCCATCGTTATCGTGAGTGCCGCGCGCACCCCGCTGGCCGCCTTCCAGGGCGAATTTTCCACCCTCTCCGCCAACGAGCTGGGCGCCGTCGCCATCGGCGCCGCGCTCGAGCGCGCCGGACTCAAGCCCGACCAGGTCGACGCGGTGCTGATGGGCAATGTGCTGCAGGCCGGCCAGGGCCAGGCGCCGGCGCGGCAGGCCTCGATCAAGGCGGGCATCCCGTCGTCGGTGGGCGCCATCACGGTGTCCAAGGTGTGCGGTTCGGGCATGCAGGCCGCGATGCTGGCGCACGACGGCATCATCGCCGACACCTATGGCGTGGTGGTGGCCGGCGGCATGGAATCCATGACCAACGCGCCCTACCTGCTGACCAAGGCGCGCGGCGGCTATCGCGCCGGCCACGCCACCATGTACGACCACATGATGCTCGACGGCCTGGAAGACGCCTACCAGGTGGGCCGCGCCATGGGCACGTTCGGCGAGGACTGCGCCGCCAAATACGGCTTCACCCGCGAAGAACAGGACACCTTCGCGGTGGAATCGGTCTCGCGGGCGCAGAAGGCCGCGCGCGACGGCGTGCTGAAATGGGAAACCGTGCCCGTCACCATCAAGTCCAAGAAGGGCGACACGGTGATCGAGCTGGACGAGCGTCCGCAGAAGCTCAACGTCGAGAAGATCCCGACCCTCAAGCCCGCCTTCGCCGCCAACGGCACCATCACCGCCGCGTCCTCGTCGGGCAACGCCGACGGCGCCGCCGCGCTGGTGCTGATGCGCGAATCCACCGCCAGCAAGCTCGGCTGCAAGCCGATCGCCCGCATCGTCGGCCACGCCAGCTTCGCGCAGGAACCCGAATGGTTCACCACCGCGCCCGTGGGCGCGATCAAGAAGCTCTATGACAAGACCGGCTGGAAGACCGCCGACGTGGACCTGTTCGAGATCAACGAGGCCTTCGCCGCGGTGACCATGGCGGCCATGAAGGAACACGACATCCCGCGCGACAAGGTCAACATCCACGGCGGCGCCTGCGCGGTCGGCCATCCCATCGGCGCGTCGGGCGCGCGCATCATGGTGTCGCTGTTGGGCGCATTGAAGGCAACGCAGGGCAAGCGCGGCGTCGCCACGTTGTGCATCGGCGGCGGCGAGGCCACCGCGATCGCGCTGGAAATGGTCTAAAAAAGGGTCACGCCCTCGTTTTAAGACGTCACAGAACTGCGCGTAAACGTTTCCGCGGCGCCTCCGGGCGCCGCCCTGCTGTGCGCGGCCGGCCCCTCGTGGCCTGCCGACACAGGAAAACACATTGCGAAACTTGAAGCCTCCCGGGGTGCCTTGCCATCATGGTCGGACATTCATCCGGAACAAGGAGGTTTCATGCCGTATTCCAAAACCGCAATCCTGTCGGCCATCATGTTGACGGCCGCGCTGTCCGGTGCCCCCGTCCTGGCGCAGAACGCCCCCGCCAGCCAGACGCCCATGGCGCCGGCAGCGGTGCAGCCCACCGACCAGCAACTGCAGCGCTTCGCCTCGGCGTCGCAGAAGGTGTCGGGCGTGGTGGACGAATACCGTCCCAAGGTCGACGCCGCCAAGACCGATGCGGACAAACAGAAAGTGATCCAGGAAGCCGACGCCAAGATGGTCAAGCTGGTGCAGGCCGATGGCCTGTCCGTGGAGGAATTCAATGGCATCGGCCAGGCCGTGCAGCAGAATCCCCAGCTCAAGGAGCGCCTGATGAAGATGGGCAAGGCTGGCGCGACGGTGCAGTAGGTCCGTCCGTCTTTCCCCGCCTGCCCTGCCGGCCGCGCCTTGGCGGTATCCTAACGGGATACTTCCAAGGAGTGCGGCATCTTGACCATCGATCTCACCCTGTATGACCTGGCCGGCGCCGATCCGACGCTGCGCTTCAGCCCCCATTGCTGGAAAACGCACATGGCGCTGGCCCACAAGGGCCTGTCCGCCAACACCGTGCCGTGGCGCTTCACCGACAAGGAAGCGATCGAATTCTCGGGCCAGAAGCTGGTGCCGGTGCTGGTGCACGGCGAGCACGTGATCAGCGATTCCTGGCAGATCGCCTGCTACCTGGAAGACACGTTCCCCGAACGCCCCTCGCTGTTCGGCGGCGACACCGGCCGCGCGCTCAGCCTGTTCGCCAACACCTGGGCCGACACCACCCTGGTGCCGACGCTGGCGCGGCTGCTGCTGCCGGAGATCCACGCCCTGATCGACGCCAAGGACAAGGACTACTTCCGCCATACCCGCGAAAAGCGCTTCGGCCCGCTCGAAGACCTGCCCGCGCTGCGGGAGGAACAACTGGCGGCCCTGCGCGCCTCGCTGCTGCCGTTGCGCCAGACGCTGGCGCGGCGGCCGTACCTGGCCGGCCAGCAGCCGGCCTATGCGGATTACGCGGTGTTCGGTTTCTTCATGTGGGCGCGCTGCACCAGCGCGCTGGAACTGCTGGCGGCCGACGATCCGGTGGCCGCGTGGCGCGAGCGGCTGCTCGATGCCCATGGCGGGCTGGCGCGCCAGGCGCCCGTGGCGGCGGCGTAGCCGGTCCGGCGCTGGCGCCAGGCGCACACGCGGGCGCCTGGCGCGGGCCGCCCCCCTGCTCCGGCGGGCGGCCGACGGACAGGCTCAGGTCTTCAGGCGATAGCCGGTCTTGAAGATCCAGCGCACCACCACCAGGCAGACGGCCAGGAACACCAGCGTCATGGCGACGCTGACCGTGACGTTGACGTCGGCCACGCCATAGAACGCCCAGCGAAAGCCGCTGACCAGGTACACCACCGGGTTGAACAGCGTCACGCCCTGCCAGAACGGCGGCAGCATCTTGATGGAATAGAAGGTGCCGCCCAGGAAGGTCAGCGGCGTGATGATCATCAGCGGAATGATCTGCAGTTTCTCGAAGCCGTCGGCCCACACGCCGATGATGAAGCCGAACAGGCTGAAGGTGACGGCGGTGAGCAGCAGGAACCCCAGCATCCAGAACGGATGCGCGATCTCGAACGGCACGAACAGGCGCGCCGTGGCCAGCATGATCAGCCCCAGGATGACGGACTTGCTGGCGGCCGCCCCGACGTAGCCGGCGACGATCTCCAGGTACGAGATGGGCGCCGAATGGATTTCGTAGATGGTGCCCGAGAAGCGCGGCATGTAGATGCCGAACGAAGCGTTGGCCACGCTCTGGGTCAACAGCGACAGCATGATCAGGCCCGGCACGATGAAGGCGCCGTAGCTGACGCCGTCGATCTGCACCATGTGCGAACCGATGGCCGAGCCGAACACCACGAAGTACAGCGAGGTGGAAATGACCGGCGACAGCACGCTCTGCATCAGCGTGCGCCAGGCGCGGGCCATTTCGAAGCGGTAGATGGCGCGGATTGCGTAGAAATTCATGATTGTCCGTGCACCAGGCTGACGAAGATTTCCTCGAGCGAGCTTTCCGAGGAGTTGAGGTCGGTGAATTCGATGTCCAGCTCGGTCAGGCGCCGCAGCAGGCCGGAGATCTGGCCGCCGCCCTGGTTGTCGTAGGTGTAGACCAGCTGGCGGCCGTCGGCCGACATTTCCAGGTGGAACGGCTCCAGCGCGGTGGGGATACCCGGCAGCGGCGCCTTCAGCGTCAGCGTCAGGCGGCGCTTGCCCAGCTTGGTCATGAGGGCGTTCTTTTCCTCGACCAAGATGATCTCGCCCTTGCGGATCACGCCCACGCGGTCGGCCATTTCCTGGGCTTCCTCGATGTAGTGGGTGGTCAGGATGATGGTGACGCCGTTCTCGCGCAGGCGCCGCACCATCTCCCACATGCCGCGCCGCAATTCGACGTCGACGCCGGCGGTGGGCTCGTCCAGGAACAGGATCTTGGGTTCGTGCGACAGCGCCTTGGCGATCATCACGCGCCGCTTCATGCCGCCGGACAGGGCCATGATACGGCTGTCCTTCTTGTCCCACAGCGACAGGTCGCGCAGCACCTTCTCGATGTACTCGGGATTGGCCGGCTTGCCGAACAGGCCGCGGCTGAAGGTGACCGTGTTCCACACGCTTTCGAAGGCGTCGGTGGAGATCTCCTGCGGCACCAGGCCGATGGCGCTGCGGGCGGCGCGGTAGTCAGTGAGGATGTCGTGGCCGTCGGCCAGCACCCGGCCCTCGGTCGGGTTGACGATGCCGCAGATGATGCTGATGAGCGTGGTCTTGCCGGCGCCGTTGGGGCCGAGCAAGGCGAAGATCTCGCCGCGTTGGATTTCCAGGTCGACGCTCTTGAGCGCCTGGAATCCCGAGGCGTATCGCTTGGATAGCCCTTGAACTGAAATGACCGGCTGCACTCTGGCTCCCAGCGTGGTGGACAACCGGTGATTTTACCTGCCTGCCGCGGGTGACTTGTTCGGCCTGGTGGAACGGTGTGTTTGATAAATACGATAAACGCGCCGGCCTGCCGTACACTGCCCGGAAAGGAAAAACAGGGCGGAAACCGCCCGAACCAGGGGAATCGGGCCGGCCAGGCCCGTCTAAAGGCTATGTTCGCGGATCTGAAACATCTGTCGCACCACGCGGCCTGGCGCCGCCAGCTGGAAATGTTGCTGGAGTCGGCCGGCGAGGGCATCTACGGCATCGACCTGCGCGGCCGCTGCATCTTCATCAACGGCGCCGGCGCCGCCATGCTGGGCTACACCCCCGACGAGGTGGTGGGCCGCAACATGCATTACCTGATCCATCATTCCCACGCCGACCGCAGCCTGATGCCGGTGCACGATTGCCGCATCTTCAAGGCCTTCCGCGACGGCCGCGGCGAACGGGTCGACGACGAGGTGCTGTGGCGCCGCGACGGCTCCTGCTTCGACGCCCAGTACGCCTCGTATCCGATCCGCAACGACCAGGAGGTGGTGGGCGCGGTGGTGACGTTTTCGGACATCAGCGCGCGCAAGCGCATCGAGCGCGAGCTGCAAGCCACCCGGGCGCAACTGGAAGCGCGGGTGCAGGTGCGCACCGCCGAACTCAGCGCCGCCCATGAGTCGCTGCGGCGGCTGGCCTCGCACCTGAGCACGCTGCGCGAGCAGGAACGCGCCCACATCGCCCGCAATATCCACGACGACCTGGGCGCCTCGTTCACCGCGCTGCAACTGGACCTGAACTGGCTGCGCCGGCAACTGGCGGGCGAGCCGCCCTTGCAGGCCCACCTGGACCGCATGCTGGAGGTGACCCAGACGGCCATGGACGCCACCCGCCGCATCCTCAACGACCTGCGGCCGGTGGTGCTGGACCACCTGGGCCTGTGGGCGGCGCTGGAAACGCTGCTGCAGGACCTGCAGGCGCGCAGCGGGCTGCGCTGCCGCTACCTGTGCCCGCCCGACACCGAAAGCCGCCGCCTGGCGCCCGAGGCGGAAATCGCCGTCTACCGCATCGTGCAGGAACTGCTGACCAATGTGCAGCGCCACGCGCGGGCCCGCAGCGTCAGCGTCAGCGCGGTCTGGGGCGAGGATGGCCTGCTGCTGGAAGTGGAAGACGACGGCGTGGGCATGCGGTTGCCCGAGACGCGCCAGACCTTCGGCATCCTGGGCATGCGCGAACGGGCCCGCGCCATCGGCGGCGACCTGGAGCTGGACAGCGCGCCCGGCGCCGGCCTGTGCGCCCGCCTGCGCCTGAACCCGCAAGCGGCCTGAGGAGACGACGCCATGCCTCTGAACCTGCTGATCGTCGACGACCACCTCATCATCCGCCGCGGCCTGGCCCGCATCCTGCAGGAAGACCCGCGCGTGGGCCTGGTGCGGGAGGCCGCCGACGCCCCCGCCGCCCTGCGCGCGCTGCGCCAGGAGCCCTTCGACGCGATGGTGCTGGACGTGGCGCTGGGCGAGCGCGACGGCCTGGACGTGCTCAAGACGGTGCGCGCCGACCATCCGGCGCTGGGCGTGGTGATGCTGTCGGTCTATCCGGAATCGCAGTTCGCGGTGCGGGCCCTGCGCGCCGGCGCCCATGCCTATCTGAACAAAGGCTGCGATCCGGACGAGCTGCTGGCGGCGCTCATCAATGCCGCCGCCGGCCGGATGTACGTGACGCCGACCGTTGCCGAACTGCTGGCGCACACCGTGCGCCAGGACAGCACCCGGCCGCCGCACGAGCTGCTGTCCAACCGCGAATTCCAGGTGCTGCAGTTGCTGGCGGCTGGCAAATCGGTGTCGGCCATCGGCGAGCAACTGGCGCTGTCGGTGAACACCATTTCCACCTACCGCGCCCGCATCTTCGAGAAGCTGGGCGTGCGCACGCTGGTCGAGCTGGTGGACTATGCCCGCGCGCACCACCTGGGTGCGCGCTGAGCGCCACGCGCACCGGCCCGGCGCGGCCGCGCACCGTGTAGTGCGCCCCCTACACGGATATCGTCGAACCGGCGATACCGGGCGCCGGCGGCGCGCCCCAAGATGGAGGCATTCCGAACCCTGGAGGCCTCCATGTCCCTGTTCAGCAATCCGTTCGATCCCGCCAGCCGCCTGGCCTGCGCCTGCGGCCGCCATGCCTCTCAGGCCGAGCACGCGCGCGCGGCGGCGGGCGGCCAGGAGGCCCGCGCAGGCGCGGCGTCCGGCGACGCCGCCTTTGACCGCGCCGTTGAAGGCGCCGTCATGCGCGCCCTGTTCCCGCAGGACCCGCTGCGCCGCCGCTTCCTGCGCGCGGTCGGCGGGGGCACGGCCATGGCCGCCGTCGCCGCGCTGTTCCCGCTGGCGGCCGCCAAGGAGGCCTTTGCCCAATCCGCCGGCCCGCTGGAGAAGCAGAAGCTGAAGGTGGGCTTCATCCCCATCACCTGCGCCACGCCCATCATCATAGCGCACCCGATGGGGTTCTATGGCAAGCAGGGGCTGGACGTGGAAGTGGTCAAGACCGCCGGCTGGGCGCTCATCCGCGACAAGGCCATGTCCGGCGAGTACGACGCCGCGCACATGCTGTCGCCCATGCCGCTGGCCATCTCGCTGGGCGTGGGCGCCAGCCGCGCCGTGCCATGGACCATGCCCGCCGTGGAGAACATCAACGGCCAGGCCATCACCCTGTCCATGAAGCACAAGGACCGGCGCGATCCGAAGGACTGGAAGGGCTTCAAGTTCGCGGTGCCGTTCGACTATTCCATGCACAACTACCTGTTGCGCTACTACCTGGCCGAACATGGCCTGGATCCGGACACCGACGTGCAGATCCGTTCCGTGCCGCCGCCCGAAATGGTGGCCAACCTGCGCGCCGACAACATCGACGGATTCCTGGCGCCGGACCCGGTCAACCAGCGCGCGGTCTATGACGGCGTGGGCTTCATCCACACCCTGTCCAAGGCCATCTGGGACGGCCATCCGTGCTGCGCGTTCTCGGCCAGCCGCGAATTCGTGACCGCCCAGCCCAATACCTACCAGGCCCTGCTCAAGGCCATCATCGAGGCCACCGCCTACGCCCGCGACCCGGCCCACCGCAAGGAGATTGCCGCAGCCATCGCCGCGCCCAACTACCTGAACCAGCCGGTCACGGTGGTGGAACAGGTGCTGACCGGCACCTACGCCGACGGCCTGGGCAACGTGCTCAAGGACCCGCAGCGCATCGACTTCGATCCCATGCCGTGGGGCTCGTTCGCGGTGTGGATCCTGACGCAGATGAAGCGTTGGGGCCAGATAAAAGGCGATGTCGACTATCAGAAAGTCGCCAACGAGGTGTTCCTGGCGACCGACGCGCTGCGCCTGATGCGCGAGGCCGGCCTGACCCCGCCCGCCGACGCCGCCAAGACCTTCAGCGTGATGGGCAAGCCCTTCGATCCGACCCAGCCCGAGGCCTACCTGGCCGGCTTCAAGATCCGGAGGAGCTGATGCGGGCCGTGCAACCCTGGCGGGCGACCTTCCTGTCCGTCATCCTGTTCCTGCTGTTCCTGCTGCTGTGGCACGTCGCCACCCGCCCAGCCGCCGGCGGGGCGACCGTCGATCCGGCCTATGCGGCGCTGGTTGGCAACGCCGCCGCCAGCGGCTCGCAGACGCCCTTCCCCGGCCCGGCCGAGGTCGGCGCCCGATTGTGGCAGCACCTGCGCGATCCGTTCTACGACCGCGGCCCCAACGACAAGGGCATCGGCATCCAGCTGGCGTATTCGGTGGCGCGGGTGCTGACCGGCTTCCTGCTGGCGGCGCTGGTGGCGATTCCGCTGGGATTCCTGATCGGCATGTCCAGGACCGTCTACCGCGCCTTCGACCCGTTCATCCAGGTGCTCAAGCCGATCTCGCCGCTGGCCTGGATGCCGCTGGCGCTGTACACCATCAAGGACGCCGACACCTCCGCCATCTTCGTGATCTTCATCTGCTCGCTGTGGCCGATGCTGGTGAACACGGCATTCGGCGTGGGCGCCGTGCGGCAGGACTGGCTGAACGTGGCGCGCACGCTGGAAGTGTCGCGGCTGCGCACCGCCCTGCAGGTGATCCTGCCGGCGGCCGCGCCCACCATCATGACCGGCATGCGCATCTCGGTCGGCATCGCCTGGCTGGTGATCGTGGCGGCCGAAATGCTGATCGGCGGCACCGGCATCGGCTACTTCGTCTGGAACGAATGGAACAACCTGTCCATCGCCAACATCATCTGCGCCATCCTCTTCATCGGGTTGATCGGCATGCTGCTGGACACCGTGCTGGCGCGCGCCGCGCGGCTGGTCAGCTACCGGGAGTGAACGCCATGAGCCCACCCTTTCTGCAAGTGCAGGCGCTGGCCAAGCGCTACCCGGGCCGCGACGGCCGGCCGGCGGCGCCGGTGTTCGAGAACATCGACTTCGACATCGAACAGGGCCAGTTCGTCTGCGTGATCGGCCATTCGGGCTGCGGCAAGACCACCATCCTGAACATCCTGGCCGGCATCGACGAGGCCAGCGAAGGCGTCGTCATCATGGACGGGCGCGAGATCGCCGGCCCGTCGCTGGCGCGCGGCGTGGTGTTCCAGGCGCACGCCCTGCTGCCCTGGCTGAGCGCGCTGCAGAACGTCGAATTCGGCGTGCGTTCGCGCTGGCCGGCCTATTCCCGCGCCCAGGTGCGCGAGCACAGCCTGCGCTACCTGGACATGGTCGGCCTGGCCCGCGCCGCCGACAAGAAGCCGTGCGAGCTGTCGGGCGGCATGAAGCAGCGCGTGGGCATCGCCCGCGCCTTCGCCATCCAGCCGCGCATGCTGCTGCTGGACGAACCCTTCGGCGCGCTCGACGCGCTGACGCGCGGCACCATCCAGGACGAACTGCGCGCCATCGTGCAGGAAACCCGCCAGACCGTCTTCATGATCACGCACGACGTGGACGAGGCCATCCTGCTGTCGGACCGCATCCTGCTGATGAGCGCGGGCCCCCATGCCCGCATCGCCGAGTCGGTCGAGGTGGACCTGCCGCGCGGCCGCACCCGCGCCAGCCTGCACCACGAGCCGCGCTATTACGAAATCCGCAACCATCTCGTCGACTTCCTGGTCGACAAGGCTTCCCACAAGGAGTGAACCCCCATGATGTCCCGCGCCGAAGTCACCGAACTGATCGTCACCCGCCGCCTGGAAAAGAAGCTGTCCTGGGCCGCCATCGCCGAGGCCGTCGGCCAGAGCAAGGAATGGACCACCGCCGCGCTGCTGGGCCAGATGACCCTGACCGAGCAACAGGCCCTGGCCGTCGCCCGCCTGCTGGACCTGCCCGCCGACGCGGTGGTGCAACTGCAGGTGGTGCCCTACAAGGGCTCGCTGCCCACCACGGTGCCCACCGACCCGCTGATCTACCGCTTCTATGAACTGATCAACGTCTACGGCACCACGTTCAAGGCGCTCATCAACGAGGAGTTCGGCGACGGCATCATGAGCGCCATCGACTTCAAGATGGACCTGACGCGCGAGGCCGACCCCAAGGGCGACCGCGTGCAGATCGTGATGAGCGGCAAGTTCCTGCCTTACAAGACGTATTGAAGCGGCCGGGCGGGCGCAACGGCCCGCCCGCGTCAGCCTTCCACCGCCAGTTCTTCCCAGCCCAGGTCGCGGGTGCGGGCCAGGGCGCCGGTCACCGCCGCCGCCGCGTCACGCGCCGCGTCTTCCAGCGCATCGCCGGCCAGCAGCCGGGTGGTGATGGCCGCCATGAACACGTCGCCGGTGCCGTGCACCGACGGCGGGATGGCGATCTCGGGATGGCTCAGCACCACGCAGTCGTCGCGCGTGACCACCGCCAGCTGCAGCGTGCCGGGCGCGGCCGTCTGCGGCGCGGCGCTGGTCACCACGATCCACTCCGGCCCTTCGGCGATCAGTTCGCGCGCGGCCGCCGCCACCTCGTCGATCGAGGCCAGCGGCCGGCCCACCATCTGCTCCAGCTCGAAATGGTTGGGGGTCATGCCATGGGCGTGCGGCACCAGCTTGCGGCGATACTGCGCCACCAGCCCGGCGTCCACATACAGGCCATCGTTGCGGTCGCCCATGACCGGATCGATATGCACCCGCAGCTCGGGCCGCGCGGCCCGCAGCCCGCGCAGCCAGTCCGCCAGCAGGTCGGCCTGGCCGGGCTGGCCCAGGTAGCCGCAGACCACGACGCGCGCCACCGCGGTCACACCGCGCTCGTCCAGCCCGCGCAGCAGGCCCTGGAACCAGTCCAGCGGCACCGCGCCGCCGTGCAGCGTGGGATAGTGCGGGGTATTGCTCAGAATGACCGTGGGCAGCGCGACGGCCCGCAGCCCGGCCTGGCGGAATATCGGCATGGCGGCGTTGTTGCCGACGCAGCCATAGACGACCTGGGATTGGATGGAAACGACGTCGACCCGCGCGGTCACGGCGGGCAGCGCTGCGCCGGGCGTCGGGGCAGCGGGAATGGCGGTCATACGGAAGGCTCCTGCGGACAGAGACGGGATGCGCCCTATTCTATGCCCAGCCGCCCCCCTCTTGCCGGCGGCAGGCCCCGCCGCCGCCAGGGCCGCCGCCCTTCCCGTCAGTCCGGCGCGGCGGCCAGCCAGCCGGCCCCGTCCAGCACCGCGCCGTCGATGCCGGCCAGGTGCGGCGCGAACGGGTAGCCCAGCGATGAGACGATCTGGCACTGCGCCAGCTGTGGGTGATCGGCGTTCAGCAGGTACTGGCAACTGCCGGCCGCCGACGGCACCTTCAGCAGCAAGGTATCGCCGCGCGCCAGCCAGGCGTTGCCGAAGGCGCGCGAGGCCTGCAGGTCGGTCTGCCAGCCGGCCGGCGGGCGCGGTTCGGCCACGGCGGCCACCGGCACCCGCACTTCCAGCAGGAAGTAGTTGCGCGGCAGGGCGCGTGGATGCGCCACCTCGGCCTGCGCCAGGCGCGCGAACACGGCGGCGGCGGGGGTGGCGTCCAGCACCACCACCGCCGCGCCGACGGCATGCCAGCGGCCCGGGGGGCGGGCGCGCGGCATCAGGTCCTGGCTGTTGCTCAAGCGCCAGAGCGCGGTCATGGGCCGTTTCCTTCATCGATGTTGATCAGCCACTGTTCGATCAGCACGGCGTAGCGGCCGTGCTGGCACAGCAGCAACGGCACCCGGCCATGCAGCCGGCGCTTGGGGCTGCAGAGCCAGCGCCGCGCATCTTCCACGCCGCCGAACACCAGCTCGGCCAGCCACGCCACCCGTAACGCCCGGTACAGCACGCGCAGGTCGGCCAGGTCCAGGCTGTGGTCGCGCAGCGGATCGCGCGGCCGGCCGGGTTCGACCCGCGGCACCAGCGCCAGCCAGTGCAGCAGCTCGCCGGCGAACGCCACGCGCAACGACTGCAACAGCGCGGCCGCGCACTGCAGGCTGGCGGGCGGCCCGGACTGGCCCAGGGCCTGGCTGAGCCGCGCCTCCAGCGCCGCCGCGATGCCGCCCGGCTCAGGGAGCGCGGGCGGCGACGGCGGGCTGGGCCGTCGTGGCAGCCGCGGTTTGGTCGAAGGCGGCATTGAGGGCCGCGCCATCAATGCTGACGGTTCCTGCATTCAGCAACCCCTCCAGGTAAGCCCTCGCCGCCAGTTCCTGGCGTTGGGTCCGCAACGCGGCACGCAACTCATCCTTGACCTGCTCGTACGGCGCCACACTGGCCGCGCGCAGATCCACCAGTTTCAGAATATGGAAGCCCGCCGCCGACTGCACCGGCGCCGCGACCTCGCCCGCCTTGAGCTGTTCGATCACGGGCCGCATTTCCGGCGTCAGCTGCGCCAGCGGCACGTAGCCGATGTCGCCGCCCTGCGCGCGGGTCGAGGCGTCCTGCGAATGGCTCCTGGCCAGCGCGGCGAAATCGGCCTTGGGCGCCTGGGCGCGCTTGACCAGGTCCAGCGCCTGCTTGCGCGCGGCCGCCACCGCGTCGCCGTCGCCCGGCGCCGCCGGCAGGAAGATCTGGCTGACGCGGTACAACGCCGGCTGCGCCAGCTGCGGCTTGGCGCGCTCGTAGGCGGCCCGCAGGTCGGCTTCGGCCGGGTAGTCGTCAGGCGCGCGGCTGACCGAATCCAGGTAGGTCTGCAGCACGATGCGCTCCTGCGCCGCCTGGAAGGCGCGCTTGAGCTCGGGGCGCTCCTGCCAGCCCTGGGCGCGGGCCTGCTCGACCAGCGCCTTCTCGGCCAGGCGGGCGCGCAGCCACTGGTCCAGCCCGGCGCGGTTGCCCTTGAGCTGGGCGCGGGCCTCGGGCGGCAGCGCCTCCAGCTGGCGCACCAGTTCGTCGCGGTCCACCTGCACCGCGCCCAGGGTGGCCACGGCCGGCGCCTTGGCCGGGGCCGGCTGGGCGGCGGCGGCGGCCGGAGCCGCGCCCTTTTCCGGCGCGGCCGCCGCCTTGGCGGGCACGGGACTGGATTCGCTGCTCTGCGCCGGGCTGCCGCGCATCAGCGCCACCGCGCCGGCCAGCACCGCGATCAGCAGCACCGCGGCGGTCACGCGCAGCCGCGCGGGCTGATTGGAAAGAATGTTCATGGTCGGAACCTCGCTTGCTTGGATGCGCCATTCGCCGCCACGGCGGCCTGGGGGTTGGGGACATTGCCGTCCCGAACGCCAGGCGCCGGGCCTGGCGGAAGGATCAGTTCAGCGCCTCGGTGGCGGCGTCCTGCCGCGGTTCAACGGCGTCGGTATCGGCGCCGGCTTCGGCGCTGGCGTTGGCGCGCAGGAACAACAGGAATTCCTGCAGCAGGCGATCCCACAGTTCGGCGGTGGCGCGCAGGTAGTTCTCGGACACGCCGCCGGCCAGGATCACGTCCAGTTCCAGCACCAGGAACACGCCCTGCACCGTCAGGCGGGCGAAGCGCTTTTCGACGTTCCAGCGCTCGGCCAGTCCGGGCGGCAGTTCGCCCTGCACGCGCAGCGCGCAGCTCAGCGTGTAGTCCAGGTAGCTGCCGGGTTCGACGGCGGGGTTGCCCATGCGCGCGGCAAAGCCCACGCCCTGGCTGGCGCTCAGCAGTTGCACCATGCCGTTCTGCTCGGACACGGTGACGCGATAGCCCGCGGATTGCAGCAGTTCCTGCAGGCGTTCGGCGTTCACGTCGCGAATCAGGCTGGAGTCGGTCATTACAGTCATTCCTAGGTAAAAGAGATCAATTCAGAGAGATCAATTCAGAGAGATCGGTTCGCAAGCAAAGCCGTTCATTACAGTCTCCCTGCATGAAAGAGATAAGACAGCGCCTGGACGCTCAGGGTTGGGCCGCCGGCGCCGCCGGCGCTGTCGCGCCGACCTGCGCGTCGTACAGCTTGTCGCCATACGCCTGCGCCTGCTCCTCGAACTTGACGCGCGCGCTGCCGGCGAACGGCTGTTTCATGGCCAGGATGCCGCCGGTGCCAATGCGTTCGTAGGCGTTCAGGATTTCCTTGCCGGCCTCGTACATCTCGCGGTTCTTGGCGATGCAGGCCTTGGCCTCGGTGTCGCGCTGCGCCAGGGTGCGGGCCAGCGTCTGCCGTTCCGCCTCCTTGGCGCGCGACAGCGTCAACAGCTCGTCGTAGGCGCCCTTGAACTTGCCCAGCTGGGCGTGGCTGGCGGCCACCTGCGCCTGGGCGCTTTCCATCACGGCCTCCTGCTGCCCGGCCAGCTTCTCGGCCTGGCCCTTGGCGCTCGCCAGCTGGCTGCGCAAGGCGGCCAGTTCTTTCTGGGCGGCGTCGCGCTGCGCTTCGGCCGCGGCCTTGGCGGCGTTGACCTGGGCCTGCTCGCTTTGCAGCTGCTGCAGTTGCTGGGTGGTGCTGCGCAACTGGGCGCGCAGGCGCTCTTCCATGCTCTCGGCCTGCGCCGGCAGCGCCACGCTCAGGCCCGCGGCGCACAGGGCCGCGGCGGCGGCCAGCCGCCGGCCGCGTTCCCGCGCCCGCGGCTGGCGCGATTCATCCCACAAGGTATGCATGTCCATGGCCTCAGAACCTGGCGTTGATCTCGAACTGCATGGTGTCGATGGACAGCGGCGCGCCGTAGATCTCGCGCGTGCTCATCCAGCGCAGGACGCCGTACACGTTCTTGTCGAAGGCGTAGCCGCCGCCGATGTAGTAGCCGCGGGCGTTGGTGCCGCCCTGGTGGAACGACGAATCGTTGAAGGCGTCGGGCAGCGCATCCGGCTGGATGTACTTGTAGCCGACGAAGGCCAGCCAGTCGCCCTTCTCCTTCAGGTCGTACGACCGGCCCAGCGTGGCCTGCAGCATCCAGGCGTTGGGACCGCTCTCGACATCGCCGTTCTCGCCGAAGTTGTTGACGATGTTGCCTTGCGAGCGGTTCATCATCTTGCTCTTGCTGTAGGCCAGGTTGCGGATGTAGTTGGCGTTCACGCGCAGGCCCAGGCCGTTGAACACGCGCGTGTCCCAGCGCAGGTTCACGTCGAGCAGGTCGAACTTGGACGCCAGGCCGACGTACTGCGGCTGCGGCGTGTTGGCCGGATCCTGCGGGTTGGAGGTGATATCGCGCAGCAGGAACAGGGTGTTGCCCTTCTGCATGAAGGCCGGGCGCGACCAGTCGGTGTCGCAGTTTTCCTGGCCGGCCCACGGCGAGCAGGGGCTGGAGCGCTTGCCGGCGATGTTGTCGAAGTGATAGTAGGCCAGCGCGCCGCGCAGGCTGTTGCGGCTGTCGATCTTCCAGTCGGCGCCGGCCTGGGCGGCCAGCAGCCACTTGTCTTCGCTCTTGCCTTCCGAGAACGACGACGAGTTCCAGCCGTTCGAGCCGTACTCGGTCGAAAACGCGCCCAGGGTGCCGAACAGGGTCACGTCGCGGCCTTCCAGCGGGTGCTTGAAGATCGCGGCGACGCCGTCGAAGTTCAGGTCGTTCGAGAACAGCATGTCGGTGGACTCGAACGGATTGGCGATGCGGCCACCCGTCACCGTGGCCCACTTGGCGGGACGGTAGGTCAGGTAGGCCTGGTCCAGCCAGATGTCCTTCTTGCCCATGCCGCCGCCCAGCGTCTGGGTGGTCGAGACCGGGCTGTCGTCGCTGCCGGTGGCCAGGCGGATGCCGGCCGTCCACGCTTCCGAGATGTCGGCGCGCACGCCCAGGCGGGCGCGCACGCGCAGCTGGTTGCGGCGGTCCTCGCGCGTGTTCAGCATCGGCGGATAGTTGCCGTTGGTGTTGCGGTTCAGGTCGTACGGCCCCTTGGCGTTGAGCTTGGCGAAATCGACGATTTCGTTGCTGTTGCCGCCCGAGTACAGGCGCGACTCGTCGCGCACGCGCACGTCGCCATCGATGGTGATGCGCGAAACCCAGTCGGGGAACGTGTTGGGCTGGGCCCAGTTCTCTTCCTTGGCCTGCACCATCACTTCGGCCTTGACCTCGTCGCGGATCTGGTCGCGCACGGTCTGCGGGATGTACGGCACGCGCACG
Source organism: Achromobacter sp. CSND-B12 (assembly GCF_052906545.1). Taxonomy (NCBI): domain Bacteria; kingdom Pseudomonadati; phylum Pseudomonadota; class Betaproteobacteria; order Burkholderiales; family Alcaligenaceae; genus Achromobacter; species Achromobacter sp. CSND-B12. The sequence continues at coordinate 805,310 of NZ_JBREGJ010000001.1, forward strand.
TCGCCCGCCTGGGCCACGGCGGCGCCGCGATCCTGCGGCGCGGCGCGGGCGGCCTTGGCTTCGGCTTCGGCCTGGGCCACCAGGGCGTCGGCCTGCTCCGGCTTGAGCACGCCCTGCTGCACCAGCAGGCGGATCAGGTTGATGGTGGCGTTTTCGGACGGGGCGGGCGCGGCGTTGGCCGTGACCGGCAACGCGGCGGCGGCGCCCGCCGCGGCCAGGGCCAGCGATGCCGCCAACCGGTTCAATTGGAACTTCATTCTCTTGGCACTCCAGGATCGGTTCAATTCAGCACTTCAGGGAGAGGGACGGCGACCCGTCACCAGGATTCGCATCGGCATGCCCATGGAGGCGGGCGGCCGCTCGTCGATACGGGGCACGGCGCGCAACGTCTCCACCACGCGGGCATCGATCTCGGCGTCGGCGCCGGCGCGACCCAGCGACACGCGCGTGATCTTTCCGTCGGCGTCGAACCAGATGTCCACATACGTGCGGAAACTCAGATTGCGGGTGCGGTCGTCCTGGCTCAGGATCTTCTGCAGCGCGTAGGCGACGTACTGGTTGTAGGTGCCGTTGCCACCGCGCCCTCCTCCGCCGCCGGCCATGCCCTTGCCCTGGCCGGCGCCGATGTTGAACGCGTCGGTGCCGGCCTGGGCATCGCCATCGATCTGCATCGGGTTGGCCAGGTCGTCGGCCGGGCGCGGCGGCGCCTCGTCCTGCGGCTTGGGCGGTTCGGGCGTGGGCTGCGGCTCGGGCTCGGGCTCGGGCGGCGCCACCGGCTCTTCCTTGGGCGGCTCGGGCTCGGGCGGCTTTTCCGGCTCGGGCGGCGGCGGAGGCGGCGGCGGCAGCGGGATGATCGCGGTGGCCTTGGGCGCCTCGCGGCGCACCCCGGCCATGTCGTTGGCCCAGCGCCATAGCGCGTAGGCCGCCGCGATCAGCGCCACCGCGACCGCGGCCAGCTTGAGCCAGCGGCGCGCGGGGTGCGGCGTGCGCGGGGAATCGGATGCGTGTTGCGGCATGACGGTCGCCTCGGCTCCTATCGCGGCTTGCCGGTGACCAGCCCGACCTGGGCCAGTTCCAGCCGGCGCAGCAGGTCCAGCACTTCCACCACTTTCTGGTACTGCACGGCGGAGTCGCCGCGCACGATCACCGGAAAGTCCGGGTTCAACGCTTTTTCCGTGCGCAGCCGGTCTTCCAGCTCGGGGAGGGTCACCGGATAGGCGTCCAGGAACACCTGGCCCGCGTCGTTGACGGAAATCGCCTTCGTCTTGGGCTGCGACAGGGCGATGGACGAACTGGCCTTGGGCAGGTTGACCTTGATGCCGGCGATCTGCGCCGTGGCGGTCAGGATGAACATGACCAGCACGACCATGAGCACGTCGACCAGCGGCGTGATGTTGATGCCGTCGACGGGCGCGTCGTCATCGTCGTCCTGGGATGCGGATACGGAAGCCATGGGGGTCGTCTCCTTATGCTTCGGCGGCGGCCGGCTGCGGCTCGCGCGCGGCCGGGCGGGCGGCGGCCGCGGCGCGCGCGCCGCCTTGGTGGGCGGCTTCCTGGGCCTGGCTTTCGCCATGCACTTCGGCCAATCGCGTCACGAACTCGTCAACGAACACGCGCATGTCGGCGCTGACTTCCTTGTTGCGCGAGACCAGGCGGTTGTAGCCAAACAGCGCCGGGATGGCGACGAACAGGCCCATGGCGGTGGCCAGCAGCGCGGCGGCCATGCCCGGGGCGATGGCGTTGATGTTGACGTCGCCGGCCATGGCGGTGCCCAGGAACACCACCATGATCCCCAGCACCGTGCCCAGCAGGCCGATGTACGGGCCGCCCGCAATGGCGTTCGAGAGCGAGCCGAGCTTGGCGCCCAGCACCTGGTTTTCCTTGGTGCGCACGGCGTCCATCGAGGCGCGGATCGCTTCGATGGTGGCGGCCGAGATCGAACTGGTGTCGGCGCCCTGTTCGCGGCGGGTGCGGATTTCATTGACCGCCACGCGGTACAGGCGCCACAGCGAGGCGTGCTCCAGGCGCTTGGCCAGGGCGGCGTCGTCGGCCAGCAGTTCCAGGCGCTGGCCGACCTTGGCGAAGGACTCGCGGAAGGTCTCGTTGGCGCTGGCCACGCGCGCCACGTTGCGGCTCTTCTTGATCATGATGACCCACGACTGCACCATCATCAGCACCAGGATGGCGATGATGACCCAGGCGTCGACCGGCACGGCCTTGAGCAGGAAGCCCAGGCCGCCGAAACCGAAGCCCGACTGTTCTTCGTCGTTGCCGTAGGCCACCAGGCGCGACTCGGCGCCCTGCGAGGTCGCGTCGGCCAGCAGCAGCGCGGCGGGACGGGCGACGCGCGACAGGCGCACTTCGTCGATGGCGCCGACGAACGGCGCGTACACATGCGGCGCCGGGGCGGCGGCCGCTTCGGCCGGCGCGGCGCCGGCTTCGCCATTGGCGGGCGCGGCCGGCGCGGCGGCCACGGCCGGGGCCGGCACGTCGCCGCCCAGGGCGGCGGGCGTGTTCAGCGGCGGCAGGCTGGCGGCCAGCGAGGACGTGGCGCGGCCGTTCACGTACAGCGTGACGCGGCTGCCGTCGGCCGTCACGGCCAGGTGCTGCCAGGCGGCCGGCGTGAGCGACTGGCCGGGCTGGCTGCGCTGGCCGTTCACTTCGACGAAGGGCACGCCCTGGTTGATACCGATCAGCAGCGCGTTGCCGGCGTCGCGGCGCGCATACACCAGTTGCTCACCGGCCGGCTGGTCGGCGCGCACCCAGGCGCTGAAGCTGAAGGCGCCCGCGGCGGGCACGGCCAGCGAGGGGCTGGCGGGCAGCATCAGCGGCGCGCCGCCGGCGAATTGCGCGGCGCGGCCAATCACGCCGTCGACCGCGGCGGCCATGGGCGTCTGGGCATTGTTGCTGTTGCCGGTGGTGTCGCGCGGCGGGGCGCCGGCGGCATTGTCGAAGTGGTAGACCAGCGTGTAGTTCGGATCGAACGTCAGCTGGCCGTTGGCCGATGCCGGCGCCTTCTGGTTGCCGTAGTACATCCAGATGTCCTGGCGCTGGCCATCGGCCAGGTCCGGCAGGTCGACCCACACCAGCGCCATGCCCAGCAGCGGATCGAAGGCTTCCAGCTGGTGGTTCAGCACGGTCTGGTCGTCGCCGGCCACGAAACGGATGTCGGCGCCCTTCTCGTTGATGCCGTCGAAGGTAAAATTGCCGGTGTGCAGGCGCACCAGCAGCGGCGTGCGGCCAGCGGGCCCGCCCAAGGGCGCGCCCTGCGGCGTGCTGTCGACGGTGATCTGCTTGCGGTACTGCCAGTCGGGTTGCCACCAGGCGTTGGCGGCGGACGGCAGCACGCCGGCCAGCACGGTCAGTAGGAGCATCAATAAGCGTTGCATGGTCAGGACTCCGGGATAAATACGGTTTCGCGCGCGCTCAGAAGCTGGCGCGGACGCTGAAGTTCAATCGGGGATCGTGTTTCTTGGTGTTGGGGCCGTCCTTGAGCGGATAACCCCAGTCCAGCGAGCCGGACAGCCAGTCCAGCACCTGCAGGCGCGTGCCCAGGCCGACGCTGGCCAGCGAGTAGCTCGAATCCTGCTCGGGCAGCGGATCGCGCAAGCGCAGCGTGGCGGCATCGGCAAAGGCGTAGAAGCGCCATTCGTTGACATTGCTGCCGAGCCAGCGCGCCAGCGACGGCGTGCGCCACTCGACCGAACCCAGGAAGCCGTCGTCGCCGGTGCGCTCGGCCGCCAGATAGCCGCGCACGCTGGTGCTGCCGCCGGCGGAGAACTGCTCGTTCGACACCAGCGCGCCCGAGGCCAGCTGGAAGCCGGCGCGCAAGCCCAGCTGCCAGTCGCCGAACAGGTTCTGGGTATGGGTGCCGTCGCCGCGCAGCAGCGCGAAGCTGGGGCTGGCGCGGTAGCGCTTGTCGTCGAATTCCTTCCAGTCGCTGCCCAGGCCGAAGAACGAGCGGCTGGCGCCGACGAGCGACAGGCCGATGCTGCTCTGCGACGCTTCGGAATAGCGGTAGCCGTTGTACGAGAAAGTGAACGGCACGTACTTCAGCGGGATCAGGTCTTCGTTGCCGCCGAAGCGCGTGGTCTCGTCGAACTTCTTGTAGTCCAGGCCGACCGACAGCGAGTTGTACCAATCGCCCTGCGGCGCCAGGGTGTAGATGGCGCTCATGCCGAACGAATAGCCCTTGCCCAGCACGTTGGTGCCGCCGATGGTGGCAACGTTGCTGTCGCTCTTGTAGCCGGTGAACTGCAGGCTCCATTGCTTGTCCAGCGGCATCGAGTACGAGCCGGACCAGACCTTGGCGTTGTCGGTTTCCTGCGGCGCCGTGAAGAAGGTCAGGCTGACCGAATGGCCCAGCTGCCACAGGTTGTCATAGCCCAGCGACGCGGTGCTGCGCAGGCGCGAGGTGTCGGCGCTGTAGTCATTGTTCAGGCCCAGGCTGGCGTGCCACGGATTCTTGTCCTCGACCTTGAGGTCCACGTCCATGGTGCCGGGGATGCGGCCTTCCTTGACCAGCGGCACCACCTGGCGGCTGGCGCCCTTGTTCAGGTCTGTCAGCTCGGCCTGCGCCTGGTTGAAGTTGGGCACCTCGCCTTCCCGCAGCGCCGGCACCTCGTCGCGGATGGCCAGCGGCGAATAGTGCTTGGCCCCCACCACGCGCACGCGGCCGACCTTGGTTTCGGCCACCTGCAGGAACACGATGCCGTCGGCCACCTGCTGCTCGGGCAGATCGACGTACACGGATTGGTAGCCCCGTTCCTGGTAGACGGCCTGCAAGGCTTCGCGCGCGGCCTCGATGTCGGCCAGCGTGCGGTCGGGCCCCAGGTAGGGATAGACGGCCTTCTCGATGTCGCGGGCTTCCAGCACGGTATTGCCGCGCACGATGTACTCGTTGATGTTGACGCGGCGCGCCTCCTGCGCGGCCGGCGCCGGCTGCGCCCAGGCCACGTTCACGGCCAACGCCAGCGCCACCGCTCCCGGCGCGCCGCGCATCATGGCGCGCAGCGCGCCGCCCCTGCTCTCGAAATCATGCATAGCGATGCACTCAGCTCCTTGTGTGATAGCCGGTCTGGCACCGGCCGCTACCGTGCAGCGCGCTTGCGACAATCCTGTTACGGCTTTCTGCCCGCATACCCGCGTCTACAGCTTCTGCTTGTTACTAGACGTTCCCGGACGGCGCGGACTGCGCGTTGTAAGAAAAATTTCATGAAACAGCGCCGGCCCGCGGAAAAGGTGCGCAGAAAAGAATCAGGGCCCGGTTTTCACCGGGCCCTGCCACGCGTTTTGCGCCGTGCTTTCATGACGCGGGCATGACAACCGGCCGGATTTTTTCCGACCGGTTGCAACCCTGGCATCAACCGCCGTTGTCCACGCCCTGCACCTGCACCACGCCGTCGGGACGATAGGACGGCGCGGCCGCGCGCGGTTGCGGCGCCGCGCCGGCGCCGGTCAGCGGTTCGTTGCCGTTGCCCAGGACCTGCACGCTGATGATGGACGGCTGGTTCTGGCGCGCCTGCTGGCGGGCGCGCTGCACCGATTCCTGCGCCGCGCCGGACGCGGCCGAGGACGCCGCGCTGGCCGACGACAGCGCGCCGGTGTTGACCACCGCCGTCACCGGGATGCCCTTGCTGTCGCCCTGCACCTGGATGTTGGCGGCATTGACCACATGCAGCGCCGCCACGTTGACGTTGCCCGACACGCGGATGCCGGCCTCGCCCGCGTCGATGGTGCCCAGCGGCGCGATCAGGTCGACGTCGCCCGCCGGCACCTCGGCGATCGGCGCCAGCGTGGCGATGCCGGCGCCCGTGGACGGCGCCGTCGGCGCCAGGGTGACGTTGCCCAGGGCGTCATAGACGCGCTTGGGCGGCGTATACAGCACGGTGGTCTTGGCGCCGCGGCCGGCGTTGATGTCACCCTCGGCCGACCAGGCCTGGATGTGGCCGCCGAAGGTGGTCATGATGCGGCTCTGTCCCAGCAGCACGCTGCCCAGCGCGTACAGCTGGATGTCGCCCTGCCCCTGCGTCACCACGCCCGCCGTCGCCGGCGGCGCCGCGCCTTCGATGCCCAGCACCTGCTGTCCGCCCGGGGTCAGCACCTGGATGTTGCCGCCGAACTGCGTGCGCAGGCCGGCGCCGCCATACATGGTGAAGTCGCCCTGGTACAGGCGCTGCGCGCCTTCGGCGTCGGTCTGCGGGAACAGCGCCGCGATGACGCGGCGGCCGCGCAGGTAGCTGCCGCTGCGCGGGCCGTCCTGCTCGTTGTACTCGCGGCCGCCCTTGCGCAGTTCGGCGAAGTACAGCTGGCGCGCGTAGATGCCCTGCTGCTCGGACGCCAGGGCATCCAGCGCCGCGCGCGCGCCGTCTTCGCCGCCGTCGTAGCCATGGTGCGCGCGCAGCCAGTTGACCAGGTGCAGCTCGCTTTCCTGGCGATAGTCCTGCATCAGGTCGCGGCGCTTGCGCGACGGATCGGCCGCCACCTCGGCATCCAGCTGCGCCTGGCGCTGCGACAGTTCCGCCGGCGCGCCGGCCTCGTCGCCCTGGTAGCCATACACCTGCCGCAGCCAGCCGGCCAGCGACAGTTCACCGGCGTAGGATTGCGCCACGCGGTCCGGATTGGCGCCCAGCGTCTGGCCGGCGGCCAGCGCCCGCGCCGGATCCAGGTAGCGCGCCAGCAGGCCGGCGTAGTCCGGCCCCTGCGGGCCGACGCCCGCCAGCACGGCAACGCTGGCGCCGGGGCGCGCGTCGCCGCGCACGATGGCGCCGACGCTGACGATGCTGGCCACGTCGTCCTGGCGAATGTTGCGGCCGGCCTGTACCAGCAGCGTGCCGGGGCCAGCCACCGTCAGGTCGGCCCGCACGATGTCACGCCCGGCGCTCACCTGCGACAGGTCGTTGGCGTTGCTGTGCAGGCCCAGCGCGCTCATCCCGAGGATGTCGCGTCCCGCCCGCACCGAGACCGGCAACGCGGCCTCGTACCAGGTCAGCACGGTGCGCGGCCGCCCCTGCAAGGCATCCGTCATGATCCGCGTCTCGGCGCCGGCGCGCAGGCCGACGATATCGCCATCCACGGCATGGAAACGCGCCACTGCCGTTCCGCCTTGGCGCGGCGACGCATCCAATGGCGTATTGGGACCGAACGTGAACAACGGCTTGGGCGAGTTCTGCCAGACCTTGTTGCCCTCGACCGAGACATTGAAAATGGTCTGGTCGTTGTTCTCGCCCGCGTTGATGGCCATGAAGCCGGGGCGCCACGGCGTCGGCAGCGGCGTGTCCGCGCCGGAGATCGACACCGCGTGAGCGCCCGCGGCGAAGATCGAGCCGCCGGCCAGCATCGACAATTCACCGCTGGACGACGGCGCCAGCAACAGCACGTGATTGACGCTTTCCGCGTCGCGCGTGGTGGCGGCCAGGATGATATTGCCGCCGGCCGCCGTCACGCCCAGCTTGGACGGGTAGAGGTAGCTCACCTGCCGCTGCGCGCCGACGCGGGTCGTTTCATCGATCTGCAGGTCGGTGCCCGGCTTGAAGGTATTGTTGGTGGTCAGCGGCGTCAGGTTGCCGCCCGCCGAGAACAGGTCGATGGCCGTGGCCGGCGTCCACAATGTGAACCAGCTTTCGGCGCCGCCGCCCTTGGACAGGCTGCCCTGGGTGTAGGGGCTGGTGTTGATCTGGCGCACGCGGCCGGGGTCCGGCGCATCAGCCAGCACCAGGTCGCCGCGCGTATCCAGCGAGGCCACCGCATCGCCCAGCAGCAGGCGCGGCCCGCCCATGGGCTTGCCGCCGCCCACCGCGGACATATCGGGCGCGCGTAGTTGAGCGCCGTCGCCATAGAACAGCGAGATGCCGCCGACGCGGCCCGCCGTCAACGCCAGTTGCCCGCGCAGATTGACCAGCAGCCCGTTCAGATCGACATCCTCGAAGTTGCCGGCGTAGCCGGTGCCGGTGCCAGCGCTGCCGTCGGTCTGCTGCATCGCGCGCAGATTGGGGTTGTACGCGCCACCGATGCGCAGATCCATGTCGCCGCCGCCCGTCAACACCAGGTCGCCGTCGACCACCCGGCCGGTGCCGGCCACCACGGCCACCAGGGCCTGCGAACGGCCGGATGCCAGATTGTTGTTGAGCAGCGCGTCGCCGCGCGCATCGCGCACGCCGGCATCGCGTCCGGCGCTGATACTGAGATTGCCGCCGCCCAGGGTGCCGAAGCCGGTGAAGCCCACGACCCGCGGCTGCTGGCTGTTGGTCGAGGCATTGGCCGCGTACGTGCCGAAGTTGATCCACCAGCTCGACGCGATGTCGTTCACGCCCGGCATGCCCACGCTGCCCTGGTGCCACAACCAGTTGCTGAGCGCGGCGCTGGGGTATTTGGTGTATTCGACATCCTGGGTGCCATAGCGCTGGGCGTTCATGGAATTCGCGCTCCATGCATCGCCGTAGATGTCGCGGCCCGCCGCCACGGTCAGGTTGCCGCCCTGGTCCGGGTACCAGGCGCGATAGGCGGCCAGCGCCGCGTCGTACTTGCCATCATGCTGGATGGTGCCCAGCACGGCGTCATCGTCGGTGGTGCCGCGCGGCAGGTTGAAGCGCGCGTCCAGCGGCGCCCCCAGCGACGAGGGCGCGCCGGCCGTGTACACGCCGTAGACCGAGGCCATGCCGACGTCGCGCCCGGCCAGCAGCGACAGGTCGCCGGTGCCGGTGCGCAGCACGCTGAACAGCGGCGCGCGATCGGCGTAGCGGTAGTCGCGCTTCACGGTGGTCTCCATGCGGCCGCCGCCTTCGCAATAACTGGCGTCGAAGCACACCTCGTTCTCATCGATGAACCACTCTTCCGCCAGTTTCTTGACGGAGTAGCCGACGTAGGCAGGGTCGCCGAAATACATGATCGCCCCGGCCAGCGTCAGCGTGCGCGAGGCCGTTTCGCAGTAGCCCGTGCCAGCGCAGAACTCATCCTCGGTCATGAAGAAGCTCTCGGCGATGGCCTTTGGCGAGGTCCCGAGCAACGACGGGTCCAAGCCAAGGTCCGTGATGGCGAGCTGCGTCAGCACACGGTCGCCGATGAAGACGCTGGTGATGGTCTTGGTGCCAAAGCCCAGCCGGCCGTAGTGCGTGTCGGCCAGGATGATGTCGCCCTGCCCGTCGGCGCGCCGCGCCGCCATGTCGGCCGCGGTCAGGTCCGCGCCCGCCACCGCCATCAGGCTCCAGGCGCTGGCGCCTTCGCCCAGCATCGGCGCCAGGGCCCAGTTGCGGCCCTGCCGGCCGTCCGGGCCGACCGGACGCAGGTTGATGGGCTGGTCGCCGGGCAGTTCGATGAAGGTCTGCGACGGGATCAGCGAGCCGCGCGCCAGGTCCAGGCGCGCGCTGGCCTTGAGCGCGGCCGGCAGCGGCACGCCCTTGGGCCAGGTGAAGGCCTGCAGCGCCGCCTCGTTGCGCAGCGTAAAGCCCACGCCCAGGCGGGCGCCCGCGCCCAGCGTCAGCGCCTCCTGCAGCACCGAGCCGGCGCGCAGCACGCGGCCGTCGGCCAGCGTCAGGTCGCCGGTCAGCACCAGGCCGGCGGGTAGCGCCAGCGGGCCGTTCAGCGTCGCCGCCATCGGCAGCACGGTGCCGGCCGGCAGCGTGGCGGCCTGCGCCGGCAGGTCGTAGTTCAGCGCGCGGCCGGCCGGGAAGATGGTGCCCGTTTCCAGCTGGACGCCATCGATGGGCACCACCAGGTCTTCCCCGAACGGCGTCTGGCCATTGTCCAGGAACCGCCCTTCGACCAGCTTCCAGCCACTGTCGTCGAGGGTCTCGGGCGGCGGCGCGAAGCCGTCGTTGATGCTGCCGTGGATGGCCAGGTCGCCGCCGGCGCGCAGCACCAGCTTGCCGGGCTCGCCGTAGCCGCGCAGCGCGGCCACCGCGCGGTTGGCGTTGGGGCCGTAGCGGTAGTTCGACAGGTCGATGTCGCCCGACACCGTCAGGTTGCCATCGGGCGTGGCGCTGACGATCTCGACGCCGGGACGCAGGTGGTACGGCCCCAGGGCCGCCAGGCGGGCGGCCAGCGCGCCGTTGCCGAGCGCGGCGTTCATGTAGGCCACGCTTTCGCCGTCGATGCCGTCCAGGTAGGCCTGCGTGATCAGCTGCGGCGTCTTGCCGCTGACGTCCGGCTTGGGCGCCAGCGGCGCGTCGTCGTAGCGGCGGAAGGCATGCACGGCCACGGTCTTGGCGCCCAGGATCTGCGGCGTGCCCGTGATGCCGATGGCCACGTCATTGGCGCCGTCGCCGGAACCGGCAATGGCGCCGCGCTCGCCGCCGCCGCCCAGGCGGCGGGCGTTCAGGTCGAGCGTGCCGAGTTGGCGGCCGCCCAGGCGGCTGGCGTCGTCGGTGCCGGCGCGCAGGTCGAAGCGTGCGCCGGCGTCCAGCGCCAACGTGCCGTCGCGCGAGGTCAGTTCGATGATGGCGCGGTTGGCGGCGTCGATGACCTTGCCATAGCTGTCCAGGCGCAGGCGCGTGCCATGCGTGTCCAGCAGGCCGTTGATGCGCAGGTCGTCGCGCGCCGCCAGGCGGATGCTGCCGACCTGGCGGCCGCTGGCGTCGATGCGGCCATTGACCGTCAGGCTGCCGCCGTCGACGCTGATCTCGACCACGCGCGCGCGCACCTCGTCGCCCACCACCAGGTCGCCCTGCTTGAGTTGGAAGCGGCGGGCGCCGGTGACGCCGCCCTGGTTCAGCCGTTGGTTCAGGCCGGCGAAATCCGCCAGCGTCTGCGCGCGCAGGGTGATCTCGGCGCCGTCATAGGGCACGCGCGTGCCGCCGGCATCGTGCTCGCCGCTGGCCCCGCCCAGAATGACGCCGTCCAGCGCCACGCGGCCGCCGGCCGCGCCCAGCGCCAAGGCCTGCATGCGGCCGCCGCGCTGGTTGCGCGCCGACAGGTCGATGACCGACCCGGCGGCCTGGACGATGTTGCCGGCCACGCTGTTCAGTTCGAGGTCGCCGCCCCAGCTGTAGCGGATGGCATCGAACGCCGTGAAGGCGCGTCCCGCCAGGTCGATGCGCGCCCCCGCGCCCAACGTGATGTCGCCATCGGCCTTGACGGCCAGCTTGCCCGACGGCAGCGCCACGGTCGAATCCAGCGTGACGCGCTGCGCCTTCAGATCGAGCGTGGCGCCCAGCACGTCGCGGGCGGGCGCCACGGCGCCGGTGCCCGTCAGCGCCAGCGCGCCGCCGGCGCGCAACGCCAGCGTCGCGCCCGCCTCGCCCGTCAACAGCGGCGTGCGCAGCGTCAGATCGCCGCCCTGGTAGCGCCAGCCTTCTTCCGCCACATAGCCGTTCTGCTTGTGATAGACGTGCAGGCTACCGGTCGACACGCCCGTGATCATCTGGGCCGCCTCCAGGTTGACCGCGGCAAAGCCCAGCGCCAGCCGGTTGGCCGGCACCAGCGAGGCCGGCACCGTGTAGGGCGAGTAGTCGAAGCGGATGACATCGGCCGCGATGGTCAGGCTGCCGTCGCCCAGGCGATCCAGCACCGCGCCGCCCGGCGCCGCGGGCTGGTCGTAGCCCAACGGCACGTTGCCGGCCACCGCGGCCCTGACCGAGCCGGCCCAGACGAATTCCGACGCACTGATGCGCGCCGTGTCGCCCGCCGCGCCATAGCCATACACCGCCGGCGCGCCCAGCACCAGCCGCCGCAAGGCCGAGGGGCCGGCCGCGGCGCGGGTGTCCAGCGTCACCGCGCCATACACGTTGATGGATTCAGCGGCATTGACGATCAGGCTTTCCAGCGCGGGCGCGCCCAACGCCGTATTGCCGCGCAGCAGCCGCGCCAGGGCATCCTGGTCCAGCGCCAGTCCGGGCGGCAATTGTCCTGCCGCCGCGGCCTGGGCCAGCGCCTGCGGCGAGCCCAGATTCAAGCCGGACACGCTCAGCATCAGGTTGCGCGTGCCGTACTCGACGTTGTCGCGCAGCGTGAAGGCGCCGTTGGTGGCGGCGCCGATGGTGCCTTCGGACACCAGGCGCGTGGTTCCCGAGCAGACACCCGCGCAGGCGCCGATGTCGATGGCCACACGGCCGTCCTGCGTCGGCGGTCGCAGGTTGACCAGCCCATTGGACAGGACCAGCGCGCCGTTGGACTGGACCGAATAGTAATAGCCGCCACGCGCGTCCTGCGGCGCCGGCCCCAGCCCGACGGTGGACAGGACGGCCCCCTGCTCGATGGTGATATTGCCGTTGTGGGGTGAGAACAGCACGATCTCCGGCGCGTACAGGCTGGCGCCGCCGCGCACCAGCACGCGCTGGGCGTCGCCGCCCAGGCTGATCGCGCCGAGCGCATCGGCCTGGGTGGAGGCGCCTATCACGCCACCCAGCACCATGCGCGCCGGACGCAGGGCGTTGAGCGCGTCCGCGGAAACGGCCACGCCAGGGCCGGCCAGGGCCGGCGCCTGCCCCGGACCCAGGATTTCCAGGCCGCCACCGCGCACGTCCACGGCCAGGGTGCCGCCCGCGCCGGTGCTGCCCGGCGCCGCGGAGAAGCGCGCCACGCCGCCGAACGACAGGGCGGGCGTGCCTTCGCGGCCCGCGCCCGGCGTCAGTTTCAGGCGCAGCATGCCCGCGTCGGCCAGCTGCATCGGCAACGGCGTGCCGGTGCGCGCCGCGTTCGCCACCAGGAAGGCGCTGTACGAGGTTTCGTTGTATTGCGCATGGCGACGCACCACCTCGCCCGGCGTCACCAGCAGCTGACTGGCGGCCACCGCGCCCGGGTTGACGCCCGGCGCCGTCATCCGGCCCGTGGTCACCCAGGAGCCGCCGCGGGTCGGCGCGGCCTGCGCGGCGTCGAACACGCCCGGCGCGCCAGCCTCGACGCGGAACGCGCCCGGCAGCATGGCGAAATTGGCGGGCAACAGCGTGTAGGTGCCGGGCGGCAAGCCCGGCACGCCGGCGCCGATGGTGACGCGCTGGCCGTACGCAGGCATGGCGGCGTCTTTCGTGGCCGGCGCATAGTCGCCGCCGAAGCCGGGCACGATGGCATAGACGGCATTGCCGGACTTGCTGAAACCGAAGCCGGGATTGGCGTCGGCCATGGCGTACTTGAGCACGTCCACGGAACCGCCGCGTCCGCGCACGAACGCGGCGCCGGTCAGTTCGCCGCCGCCTGACAGGTCCAGCAGCGAGCCGGCGTCGGCCACGATGGATTTCATGTTGATCTGGATCATGCGGGGCGGCGCGCCGTTCAGATCATTGCCCCCCACGCCCGTGGTGCGGATTTCCTGCCCGCCGTACAGGTACTTGATGCCGTCGGTTGTCCCTCCATAGGGCATTACCAGCCCCTGGCCGCTGATCGACGTTACGCTGCCGGCCAGGAAACGCACGCTGGACGGCGCGTCTTCAGGCCCCATGAAGAAAATCGAGCCAAGCGGCGCGCGCACCACGCCGCCCTGGACGATATTGGGCCCCGACAGCGTCACCGAACCGAAGGCGGAATACGGCATATCGGGCAATTCATCCGTGGCGCGCCGGATCGTCAGCACCGCATCCGGATTTCTCAGTACATTGCCGCCCCCCTGCCCGTAGTATTCGCCCGCGGCGATCCCGCCGCCGCCGCCGGTGGTGGGATAGATCTGGGCCGCGGTGATGGTCAGGCGGTTCGGCGCGCCAAGCAGCGTATTGCCATTGAAGTCCTGGCCCACCGACACCCTCGCCAGGCGCAGGTCGCCGGCCAGGTTGATCTGGACATCATCGAAGCTGCGCAAGTCGCGCATGCCGCGCAGATCCATCATGCCGGCGTCCAGCACCAGGCGATGCCCGCGCTTGAGCCAATCCGGCGCCACCATGCCGACCTGCACCACGCTGTCGGACCCCAACGGCGGCTCATAGGCCGCGTGATTCAGGAACACATAGGGCGCCGCCAGGTGCACCAGGCTGTCCGCGGGCGCGTTCTCGCTCAGCATCAACGGGCCCGACAGGCGCAGGCTCTGGGGCATGGCCAGCGACAGGCCCTTCTCGGCCCTTACCGACGCGAACAACGCCAGGTTGCCGAAACCGCCGGCCTGGACCTGATCCACGCCCAGGCCGCCGGCGCCATAGCGCAGGTCCGCGGCAAGCTCGCCCGGACGCAGGTCGGCGGGCAGCAGCGGGGCGCCCCGCTGCTGCGACAGCGTCAGCACGCGCGGCGTCAGCACCGCGGCCTCGGCCAGGCTTCTCAGGTAGAAGGCGGGCGCCAGCGCCACGCCCAGGGTGCCACCCACCGCGCCCGCTCCCCCCGCGGCGGCGCGCAGGTCGCCGTCCAGGTACAGGCTGTTGGCCGAGGCCAGCACGATGCTGCCGCCGTTGTAGGCCAGCAGCGTGGCGCCGCGGCCGGGCAGGTCCACCAGCGCCTGTGATCCGGATGCGTCCAGCAGCGAGCCGGGACGCAGGATCAGGTGCCGATCCATCGGCCGGCGCGGAGCGTAGGCATCGGCTTCCCAGTCCAGCATGCCGCCGATCTCGATCTTGCCGCCGGCGCGCGCCACGCCATAGCGGCGGCCGTCGGTGGCCAGCGCGACGTGGCTGTCGCCGGCCACGTCCAGCACCGCGCGCCCGCCGATCCACACCGAGCGGCCGTTGGCCTTGGGGGTGTAGTTCTGCTGCGAATTCACGCGCGTGTCCAGGATCGAGATCAGGCCGCCGGGCGCCAGCAACCGGCCCAGCACCGTGATCTGGTCGCCCCCGACCAGGCGGATCGACTGGCCCGGATCCACCGCCACCCGCGCGCCCTCGCCCACCTCGAGCACGCCGCCCAGGGCGGCGCGATCCGAGCGCAGCGTCAGGCTGGCGCCGCCACGCTGGCTCAGCCTGGCGCGCTTGGGGTCTTCCGTGTAGAGCGGCGGCGTCCACAGCGCCAGGGCCTGGGCCGGGTCGGCGCCCGATACCGGCAGCGCGCCGGCTTCGCGCCGCATGCGCCATGCCGGCATGGCGACGGCGATGTCGGCGCCCTCGGCGACCCGCAAGCCGCCATGGCCGTTGATGTCATAGCTGGCGAAGCCGGCCTGGAACAAGGACGGATCCAGCCGCACGGCATCGGCCGCCAGGCCGTCGGCCGGGCCGCCCAGCACGACGGTGCCGCCGCTGGCGAGGCTGAAGGCCCCGCCGCCGCTCATGCCGTAACCGCGCACCGCGCCGGCCAGCGACACCTTGCCGCCCGACTCGGCCTGCGTGCTGACGGCGTTGGCTTCCAGCGTCACACTGCCGCCGCGTCCGCCCTGCACCGCGCCGCTGGTCAGCAGCGCCGCGCCCGACGACACATCGATGAGGCTGCCCGCCGCCAGCGCCACGTCGCCGGTGCCGCGCAGCGACACGCGGCCGCCATCGATGACGGCCAGGCCGCGTTGCGCGGCCGGGTCCTGCTTGAGGTTGCTCCACACGCCGCGCGTATCGAGCACGACCCCGCCCGCCACGCGCAGCGCGGCCTTGGCGCCGGCCGCCGGCGCCAGCGCGACGTCCTCGACGCGACCGGTCTGGCCAGGCTGGCGCAGCAGGTTGCCGGCCTGGATCAGGCCGCCGCGGCTGACCAGGTCGGCGTTGATGTCGACGGCGGGCGCGTACAGGGTGATCTCGCCGCCATCGGCGCTGCGCAAGGCGGCGTCGACGCTGATGCCGCGGCTGGCGGCAATGCGGATGGCGCCCAGGCCGAAGCCGTTCAGGCGGTCGGCGTCCAGGAACAGCTTGCCCTTCAGGTCGGCGGGCAGCGCATCGGCCAGGTCCAGGCCGGCGGAACGGCCCGCCAGGTCCTTGCCCACCGCCACCTCGGCGGCCGTGCCGGTGGCGCCCAGCTGGTAGCGCAGGAAATTGCCGGCGGTGTCGTAGTACGGCTTGTAGCTGCCCACCACGAACTGCGCCGCGCGCGCCGCGTTGCGGTGCGACTGGCTGTAGCCGTCCTGGCCGGCCACCGGCGCGCGCGTCTGGCGGTCGCCCTGGTAGGTGTCGCTGATCAGATCGCCGTCCAGCACCGCGTTGCGGGTCGAGACCACCAGCGTGCCGGCGTCGCGGCCCACGGTGTAGCCCGACTCGTAGCGCGTCGGCGGCGCGATCAGCGGGTTGTAGAAGCGCCGCGTGGCGTTCTCGCCCCAGCGTCGCGACACGGCCTCGTAGCCCCGGTACAGGCCGCTGTAGAGCAGGTCGCCCGGCGCGCGGTCGGCCAGGTACAGGCGGCCGTCCTCGCCGCGCAGCCAGCTCTGGCGGATCTCGCCGCTCTGCACGTCGAGCGTGCCGCCCGACAGGTTGATGGCCGAGCCAGCCTGCGTGACCACCTCGGCGCCATCGAAGCGCACCACCCCGCCCTGCGCCAGCCAGTGGCTCACCGGCACGCCCAGCGTGCCCAGGTAGCCGCCCACTTCCAGCAGCCCGCCGGCCGTGTACCAGCGGTCGGTGTCGTTGCCGCCGCTGCCCGCCGCCAGGCGCACCAGGTCGCGCCGGTCGAGCCACACCTCGCTGTTGTTCAGCAGCTTGCTGTCGCGGTTGACCGGAGCGTCGCGCTGTTCGTTGCCCTGCAGGTTGATCTTGAGGTTGTTGGACTCCATCGACACGCTCACGCCGACCGCGCCGCTCACGTCGATGCGGGCGCCGTCGCGCACCAGCGCGCGGCCATCGGCCTTGACCGCCACCTGGCCGCCGGTGGCCAGCGACAGCGAGCCGCCCTGGAAATCCACCGTGCCCTGGCTGCTGATGCGCAGCAGCGACAGGTCGCGGCGGAATTCGTCGCCGGGAACCAGCGCGGTATTGCCGCTCACGGCCGGTTGCAGCAGGCTGCCGCGCTGGCCGTCCAGCGCCGTCGCCAGGCCGGCGTCCACCAGGATGGCGCTGACGGCGCTCTCGGCCAGCGTCACGGCGGCGCCATTGCCGCGCGCGTCCAGATGGATGGTGCCGCGCGCGTCGACCGAGGTGGTCGACACCACCACGCCGGCCTGCTCAACGCGCTGGGCGGTAAGGGTGACGTCGCCTTGCGGCGCCTGGATCAGGCCGGTGTTGCGCGCCAGCCCGGCGCCGGCCACCTGCACCTCGTTGCCGCGGGTGGTGGACGCGATGTTGCTGTCCGATCCCTGGCCGCGGCGGATGATGAAATTGTCGCCGGCAGCCAGCAGCGCCTGGCCCTGCGGCGTGCTGATCTCGCCGGCATTGAGCACTTCCTTGCCCGCCAGCAGCACGTAGCCGCCGCCGCGCGTGGCGCTGCCGGGCGCGGCGGTGGCCAGGCGCGCGCCGGGCTGCACCTCGATCCTGCCGAGCGCGTCCTGGAAAGTGGCGATCTTCCCGTCGGCGTCGGCGTAGATGCCGCGCTCGCGGAACTGCGCGTCGCTCATGGTGGCGGCGGCCACCACCAGGTTGCGCGCGTTGACCTGGCTGGTGCCGCTGAAGATCACGCCGTTCTGGTTCACCACCAGCACCGTGCCGTCGGCCTGGATCGCGCCCTGGATCTGGCTGGGCCGCGCCGACGCGCCCACCACCCGGTTCAGCACCGCGTCGTCGGCCTTTTGTTGGAACCGCAGCGTGGTGTTGCGGCCCACGTTGAACGTGTCCCAATTCAGGATGGCGCGCGACTGCGTTTGCTCGATGGTCACCAGCTGGCGCCCGCCCTCGGTGCCGGTGCGCGGCTTGTTGGCGCCTTCCCATTTGGCCTGCGCGCCCTCGGCGATCCACAGCCCGCCCTGCGCCAGTCCGTCCGGCACGGCGGCGCCGTTGGCCGCCGCGGCCGCGCGCGCCGCCGCCTGCGCCGCCTGCTGCGCGGCCACCGCCGCGGCGGTGCGATTCAGGTTGTCCAGCGAGCGCTGCAACTGCTGGCGCGACTGCGCCTGCTGGCGGGCGCTGTTGCCGATGCCGGCCAGGCTGCCGTCGGGCATGCGGCCGGTGCGCTGCGCGGTCGACTGCACCGCGCCCTTGTCCGCGAACCAGCCCGGGCTGAAGGCACGCGCCTGGGCCTGCGCCGCGCCGCTCCAGCCGCCCGCCACCAGCAGCACCGCCAACGCCTGCGTCACCGGCCTCAGGCGCCAGGCGGGACGGCGCGAACGCCGCGGGGAACTGCGGGAAACAAGAGCGTGATTACGGCTGGGCATGACGGCTTTTCCTTCCTGGAATCGGATCTGGCATCTGCAGCGCCGGGGCCGGTTCGCCGGGAAAAACGGCGGCACGGACCGGGCGATTCTGCGCATGGGTGCCTAGACCGTCTGAAGCGTCATCGACTGCGCTTTTTCACAAAAATTTCATATTTCAGGTTTTGGACGCGGCGGCCGCGACCTGCGGCGGACTCAGCTCAGCAGCACGATGCCGCCGGGCAGCGACGTGACCTGGGCGCCGTACACGTCGCGGATCAGCAGCGCGGCATCGGCCAGCTGGTCCAGCGAAAAGCGCGCCTGCACCAGGCTGCCCGCCAGGCGGTCGCCCACCAGCACGATGCGGCCGGGGCGATAGCGGTTGATCTCGTCGACCACCTGCGCCAGCGGCACGCCGTTGAACTCCAGCACCCCGCGGCGCCAGGCGGTGACCGCGTCCAGGTCCACCCGCCGCGGTCCGCTGGCGCCGGCCGCGCCCAGCACCACCTGCTGCGCGGCGGTCAGTTCCAGCGAGTCCTGCCGCGATGTGACGCGGGCGCTGCCCTCCAGGCAGGTCACGCGGACCTGGCCGTCGGTGTAGCGCACGTTGACGCAACCCGACGTGGCGTTGATCCGGCCGGCGCCCGCCGTCAGGCTGACGGGCTGGCCGGCCGTCGCCAGCTCGACCTCGCCGGCCAGCAGGTCGATCTGCTGCGCCTGGCCGCTGCGCGACAGGTTGATGCGGGTCTGCGTGTTCAACTGCACGCTGGCATCGCCCGCCAGCGCCACCCGGCGCTGCTCGCCGGTGCCGCTGCGCACGTCGGCGGTCAGTTCGTCGACGGCTGGCCACAGGCCCAGCGGCGGCTTGAACGCCAGCCACGCGCCGCAGGCCGCCACCGCGCCGCCCAGGAAGGCGCGCCGCGCCGGCCGCGCGCTGCGGCCGCGGCGCGCCTGCGCCGCCTGGACCTGGCGCGCGGCCGGCGCCAATTGCTGCCAGGCGCTGCGCGTTTCCTTGAAGATGCGGGCGTGCTCGGCGCTCTGTCCGCACCAGCGGCGAAAGGCCTCGCCATCGGCCACGCTGGCCTGGCCCGAAGCCAGGCGCACGACCCAGGCCTGGGCCTCGCGCTTGAGCGCGGCCGCGGGGTCGCCACCGGGGCGGGAGCGTCTGAACAGGGGTGTCATATAGCTAAGACGTTTCCCGGGGCCGGGGACCGTAGCGCTGGACATACTTTTTTTCCAATTTCTCGCAACAGTGCTCCAGCCCCGCGCGCAATTCCTTTTCCACGGTCCGCACCGAGATGCCGAAACGTTCGGCGATCTCGCGGTGCGGCACGTCGTCCACCCGCGCCGCGATCACGATCGCCTGGCGCCGGCGCGGCAGTTCGGCCAGCGCCGCTTCCAGCGCCTCGACCTGCTGGCGGCCCTCCGCCACCTGCGCCGGGCCGGCCGCCTCGTCGGCCATGTCGTACAGCTCCTCGATCTCGGCCATCGACAGGATGCGCGCATTGGCGCGGCGCTGGTCCTCGGCGATGTTCGAGGCGATCTTGAAGAGATAGGCGGCTGGATACTCCACCGGCGCGGTCTCGGCCAGGCTGTCGACCCGCAGCCACGCTTCCTGCATGGCGTCGTTGGCCAGGTCTTCCGACCCCAGCCGGATGCGCAGGCGCTTGCGGAATTCCTGGTACTTGGACAGGAACAGGTTGCGCAGGGCGTCGCCGGTCATGGCCATGCGCGTCAACCCGCCGCGCCGGCCAGGCGGCAATCGGCCCGCGGATCCGGGCGCGGCGCCAGCACGATGGTCACCGGCTGCGGCAGGTCGGCCGGCGGCGGCGTGTCCATGATCAATCCCGCCAGCACCCCGGCCAGTGCCTCGTCGCGGCGCGCGTCGCCGGTGCCCGCCAGCACGCGGGCCTGGCGCACCACGCCATTGCGCCCGATCCACAATTGCAGCGAGGCGCGGTAGCGGCCGAACTGCGCGCCGGTCCATTGGCACAGCGCGCGCGTCACGGTGTTCTGCAGCACGCCGGCGTAACGCGTCACGGCGCCCGCTGGCGCGCCGGCGGCCGGCGCGCGCGCCGCCGCGGGAGCCGCGGCCTCCACCAGCGTGAACGCCGACGCGCTGGTGTAGCGCGCCTGCAGGCCGGTGCCGGCCAGCAACTGGCGCAGCGCCTCGCGCGGCGCCAGGCGGCCGCGCACCGCGGCGCCTTGCCGGCCCGCCGTCACGCGGCTGGTGACCAGCACCGCCATGCCGGTGGCCTGGGTATACGCGGCCAGCGCCGCATCCAGCGGCTGCGCGGCGATGTCGAACGGGATCAACGCGGTTTCGGCGGCCCGCTGCTGGGCCAGCGCGGCCGGCGGCAGCATCGACAGGCCGAGCGCGAACCACCATGCGAACGCCCAAGCGGCCCCAGGCGCCTGCGTGACTGTCATAACACCCCGATGTCTCTAAGATGGCGTGGCGACTGCGTGCCGGCGACGGCCGGACGCAGGGCGGAAGCGGCATGGTAGCGGCCGCATGTGACGGTCGGGTGACGCCCGCGTGACGATCGAGGCCGCATCGCCCGGCAATCGTCATGTGCGCGTCACCCGCGCGCCGTCCGCCCTTACATCGCCAGCCGACTTTTCTCGATCGGGCTGAGCGCGCGCATCTCGCTGTCGTCCAGCGTCCCGGCCCCCAGGACCTGCACCGCGCTGGCGGCGTCGTAGCCGGTGGCCGGCCCCGGCGCCGCCGGCCGGGACGCGCCCGCCAGCGGCTCATCGCCGTGTCCCAGGATCTGCACGGTGATCACCGATGGCAGGTTCCGGCGTGCCTGGCTTTGGGCGCGCTGGACGGAATCCTGCGCGGCGTTGACCGCGGAACTGGCGGCGGCACTGGCCGACGCCAGCGCGCCTGTGTTGGCCGCAGCCGCCACCGGGACGCCCTGGCTGTCGCCCTGGGCCTGGATGTTGGCCGCGTTGACCACCTGCAAGGCGGCGATGTTGACGTTGCCCGAGACCCGGATGCCAGCCTCCCCCGCGTCAATGGTGCCAAGCGGGGCGTACAGGTCCACATCGCCTGCTGGCACCTCGGGCAGCGGCGCCAGCGTCGCGATGCCCGCGCCCGTGCTGGGCGCGGCGGGCGACAGCGTCACATTGCCGACGCTGTCGTAGACACGTTTGGGAGGTGTGTACAGCACACTGGTCTTGGAACCACGGCCCGCGTTGATGTCCCCCTGCGCGGACCAGGCGGTGATGCCGCCGCCGAACGTGGTCATGACGCGGCTCTGGCCCAACAGGATGCTGCCCAGCGCATACAGCTGGATATCGCCTTCGCCCTGTGTAATGATGCCGGCCGTGGCGGGCGGCGCCGCGCCTTCCACGCCGAACACCTGCTGTCCGCCCGGCGTCAGCAGCTGGATGTCGCCGCCGAAAGCGGTGCGGATACCGGCCGCGCCATACAGCGTGAGATCGCCCTGGTAGGCACCGGGCGCGGTATCCGGGAACAGCGCCGCGATGGCCTGGCGGCCGCGCAGGTAACTGGCGCTGCGCGGACCTGACTTGTCGTTGTATTCGCGGCCGCCTGCGCGCAGTTCGGCAAAATACACCTGGCGCGCAAAGATCCGCTGCTGCTCGGCGGGCAAGGCGTCGAAGTAGGCGCGCGCCTGCTCGCCGCTGCCCGCGAAACCGTAGCGCTGCGTCAACCACAGCAGCAGTTCCGCCTCATAGGTCTTGAAGGGCAGGCCCTGGTCTTCACGCGGCCGGCCGGCATCGGCCAGCCGCGCCGGATCCAGGTAGCGCGCCAGGAACCCGGCGTAGTCCGGCCCGGCCGCGCCCACCCCCGCCTGCACGGCGATCGACGCTCCCGGCCGCGGATCGCCCGGCAGCACCGGGCCGAGGCTGCCGATGGCGGCCCGGTCGGCCATCAGCACGTGGCGGCCCGCCGTGACCTCCAGCACGCCCGGCCCCGCCACCTGGAACGTGCTGTACAGGATGTCGCGGCCCGCCGCGACCCGCGAAACATCGAGCCCGTCCCGATGCAGGAACAGATTGCCGCTGGACACACCGTCGCCGATCCCGAAGGTATAGCCGTTGCTGGTGGGCACCGCGGTGGGCTTGCCGATGTCGGTGCCCGAGGCCACGATGTCCCGTCCCGCCATCATCCAGACCGGGCCGGCGGCCTCGAACCAGTTCAGGCCGGCCTGCGGCCCCTGCGCCACGCTGATCAGCTCGCCGCTGCGCAACCCGACGATGTCGCCGTCGCGCGCATATAGCCGCGTCACGGCGTTGGAGCCGGCGGCGCCCGCGGTCGGTGCGCCGAAATGGAACAGGGGGTAATGGATACCGCGCGTCGCGGCGCCACCGCCGGCCCCCTGGTTGCCCAGCAATACCGCATCGCTGGCCAGGGAGTCATAACCGGCGAAGGCGGGGTTGCGCACGCTCGCCATCACGGTCGGATCGGCGCCGGATCGATTGATGGCGTAGCCGCCAGCGTAGATCGAGTCGCCGGCCAGCAGTTCCAGTTGGCCGCGAGCGCCCGGCGCCAGGGTAAGCGAATACGGCACGCCATCGATTTCGCTGTTCAGGTAGCCCGCGGACGCGCCGGCGTAGACGCTGCCGTCGTAGGCGGTGGCGCGCAGTATCGACGGATACAGATAGCGCGCGTCCGAGGCCGACGTGTTGCGCCCCGTCTGCAGCGGTGAATTGCGGGCGCTGTGCGCGGTCTGGCGGCTGGGCGCGAGGTTGCCGCCAGCGCTGGCCAGTTCAATGGCGGTGCTGTCGGTCCACATCGAAAACCAGCTGTAGCCGCCGCCCGCCAGCGCGGTGCCGTCGGGCAGCCGGAACGGCGTGCTGTTGGGCACTGCGACACGGCCAGGGTCGCCAGCCCCGCCCAGCACCAGGTCGCCGCGCGTATCAACGCGCATGACCGCGTCGCCAGGCATCAGCACCAGCCCCCCCGTGGCGCTGGCCAGGGTGGACGTGTAGGGATCGTAGCCGCGGCTTTCCTTGGCGTCCTGCAGGGTCGCGTTGTTGCCATATTGCAGCGCCAGGCCGCCCACCGCGCCCGCCGAGAGGCGCACGCTGCCTCGCAGGTTGATCAGGGCGCCCTGCAGGTCCAGGGCCGGGTCGCCATAGAAGGGCTTGGCGCCCGTCGTCGTCGACACCAGTCCGCGCGCGTTCTGGGTCGGATTCAGCCGGCCGCCGATGCGCACGTCGATATCCCCGCCGCCGGTCAATGCGAGGGCGCCGTCGGCGGCGACGCGGCCAGTGCTGCCCACCGCAACGACCAGGCCCTGGCTGCGCGGGTCCGAAGCGGTGCCGCGCGCGTCGATATTGCCGGCGTCGCCGTCGGCGCGCACGCTGACGTTGCCGCCGCCCAGCGCGCCAAATCCGGTGAAACCAGCCAGCAAAGGCGTGCCATCCTTGAACGAAGCAGGGGCCTGCGTATAGCTGCCGAAGTTGATCCACCATGCCGTGGGTGTGTCACCGCCGTTGGCGCTGCCCGTGCCCTGGCGCCACAGCCAGTTGCCGACGCCGACGCTGGGATCGATCACGCGTCCCTCGAGGGAGGCGGGCACGGTCCTGCCCCATACGTCGCCGCGCAGCGCGCCGCCGGCATACAGGTCGAGATTGCCGCCCGCCTCGGGATACCAGGCCTGGTAGGCGCCGTCCGCCACGAACGGCTCATAGGTCGAGGCGTAGGCATCCCCCAGCACCGTGCCGCCATAACGGCCGCGCGACAGCAGGTAGGCCGGCGCCACGTCGGCCGCTTGCGTGCCCGCCGTGTAGACGCCATAGGCCGACCGCAGGCTGATGTCTCCCCCCGCCGCCAGCGCCAGATCGCCCGTGCCCGTGCGCAGCACGCTGAAGTTCTGCGTATGGTTAACGATCGTCAGGGTGGTCTTGTTCGCGACGCATTGATCGGGAAATGTCTTGCACAGCGCCAGGTCGCCATCGGCCACCGGCTCGCCTCCGGGGAACCCCAGCCAGTTGTCCTCGGCCCACACCCAGGGCGGCGGCGGCACGCACAGGCCGGGCGTGACATCGCACAGCCACTGCATTTCGTCCGGCACCGGTTTGCCCGGTTCGGCGCCGTAATCCGGCGCGTCAGGCCCCCACACCAGCCGGGCGTTGCCCTGCTCCAGACTGACGTTGTAATGGCTGTCGGCCAGCGTCAGGTGGCCTGCGCCCGGCAGGACGCGGCGCGGATCGGCCGCCTCCAGGTCGGCGCCCGCCACCAGCTGGACCGACCACGACTGGCTGCCGGCGGGCAGCATCGGCGCCAACGCCCAATTGCGCCGCTGCGCCGCCGTGGCGTCCGGCCGCAATGGCACGTATTCGGTGCCGGCCGGAAGCACCAGCTTGGCCTGCGACGGGATCAGCGCGCCCAGCTTGAGCGTGATCGTGCCCGCCAGACGCAGCACGTTGGCCTCATTGCCCTGGGTGGTGTGCAGGTTCGGCAGGGCCACGTCCGCCGGCCAGGTGAACGCCTGCAAGGCCGTGCCCTGCGCCAGCAGCGTGCCCGCGCCCAAGCGCGTCCCCGCAGGCAGTTCCACGGCCTGCGCCAGCACGGTGCCGGCCCCGTACAGCAACTGTCCGGCCGCATCGCGCACGTCCCCGGACACCACCGTGCCCGGGGCCAGCGACAGGCTCTGGTCCAGCACCGCCTCCACCGGCAGGCGCGTCCCCGCCGCCAGCGTGGTCGCCTGCAAGGGCAAGGGGTAATTCAGGGTGCGCCCGCCCGGGAACTCGGTGCCTTCGGCCAGCTCCACTCCCCCGCGCGGCAGGACCACGTCACCGCCGAAGGGCTGCGTCCCCGGGGTCAGGATCCAGCCGTTCTCGTCGTCCGGCGACGCCGGCGGCGGGGCGAAACCGTCGTTGATGCTGCCATATACATCCAGGTTGCCCTTGGCCCGCAGCACCAGCGCGCCCGCCTCGCCGGAGCCATACGCGGCGCCCAGCGGCGTGCGCGGATTCAGGCTGGCATAGCGATAGCCCGACAGGTCCAGGTCGCCTTGCACGACCAGGTCGCCGTCCGCACTGCGGCTGACGATCTCGACGCCGGGCCGCAGATGGAACACGTCGCGATAGACGGCATTGTTCAGGCCGGCGAGCTTGCCGCCGAGCAGGTTGCCGTTGGCCAGCGCGCGGCCCATGAAAGCCGCACTGTCGGCATGCTTTTCGTTCAGGTAATCCTGGTCGATGATCTGGTATTCGCGCCCGCCGCTGCGCTCGGCGGGATCACCGGGACGGGCATCGTCGTAGCGCTGCGTGGCGATCAGCGTGATTGCCTTGGCGCCCTCGATGGCCAGAGGTCCGCGCGCCTCGATGGCAATGTCGCCATATGTGGCGGCGGCATCCGGCGCGCCGCCCCCGTTGATGCCGGCGTTGCCGGCCGCATCGACGCGCGGCGCCAGCAATTCCAGCGTGCCGCGCGCGGCGCCATCGTGCTGCCCCGCCGCCGTGCCTTGGGTGGCCGCCGTGCCATGGCGCAAGTCGATGCGCGCGCCCCCGGCCAGGGTCAGCACGCCCTGGCCGGCATTGAGTTCGACGACGGCGCGGTTGGGCGCGTCGATGATCTTGCCGTAGCTGTCCACGCGCAGCAGCGTGCCGTGCGCATCGAGCACGGCGCCGGACGCCAGCGTCAGCCCTTCGCGCGCCGCCAGCCGGATGCGGCCGACCCGTTCGCCGCTGGCGTCGACACGGCCCGCCACGGTCAGGTGGCCGCCGTCCAGCGACAGATTGATATCGTTGGCGCGCAAGGCGTCGCCCACCGTCAGGTTGCCCTGCTTGATCTGGAAACTGCGCGCGCCGCTCACGCCGCCCTCGTTCAGGCGTTGATTCAGGGCGTCGAAATCGGCATCCAGCGAGCCCGCCGCGCCCAGGCGCTGCGCGCGAATGTCGATGCTGCCGGCCCGATACGGCACCAGCGTGCCTGCCGCGTCGTAGCGCCCCGACGCGCCGCCCAGTATGCGGCCGAGCAAGGCCACCTCGCCGCCGGTCGGGGACAGCGCCACCGCGCGCAGGGCGCCGGCGTCGTTCTCGCGCGCCGACAGGTCGATCAACGCTCCGCTTTCCTGGCGGATGGCGCCCAGGCCGCTTTCCAGGATCAGTTCGCCGCCCCAGCTGTAGCGCCATACGTCGTTGAAGGCGATGGCGCGGCCCGCCAGGTCCAGCGTGGAGCCCGCCCCCAACAACACACTGTCGCGCCCCGTCAGCGTCAGCTTGCCGCTGGGCAGCACAATGGCCCCGTCGATCCGCACGTTCGCCCCCGTCAGGCTCAGCTCCGCGCCCAGCGCCTGAACCGGCGCGACCGGCGCGCCCGCCGGCGCCACGACCCGCACGTCGCCACCCGCGATGAAACGGTTGACGGAGCCGGCGACACCGGTCAGCAGCGGCGTGTTCACCGTCAGGTCGCCACCGCTGTACGCGTAGCCACCGCTGCCATAGGCGCCTTGCGACTGGTACACCGCCAGGCTGCCGCGATGGTTCGCGGTGACGCGTTCGCTGGCATTGAGCACGACAGCGCCGAAGCCCAGTGCCAGGCGGGCGTTGTCGTCCACGCCGTTGGGCTGCGCCCCCTGGCCGTAGCCGAACTCGATGCGCTCGGCGTCAATGCGCAGGGTGCCCCGGCCGGTGCCGGCGCCGCCCGCCGCCACCGCGCCGGGCGCCTGCGTGGCCCCGTTCCAGACCAGATGCCCGGTGCGGATGGCGGCCTCGTCGCCGCTTTCACCGTAGCCGTACAGGGCCGGCGTGCCCAGCGCCAGTGTGGCCAGGCTGTAGCGGCCGCTGGCCGGGTCGCGCGTATCGAGCGCCACGGAGCCATAGAAATTGATGGCGTCGCGCGCGGTCAGCGTCAGCACTTCGAGCCCCGGCGCGCCGCTACTGACATCGCCACGCAGGAGCCGGGCGAGAATTTCCTGGTTCAAGGTCAGGCCGCTCGGCAGCACGCCACGCACCGCCGCCTGCTCCAGCGCGGTGGCCGTGCCGACATTGACTGCGCCGACCGCCAGCGTCAGGTTGCGGGTTCCGTAGCGCACCGCCTCGCCCAGGTCGAACACGCCATTGACCGCCGCGGCGATGGTGCCTTCGGAGTACAGCCCCGTTGCCGAGGGACACGGCACCGCCGCGCAGGTGCCGATGCGGATCGACCCGGCGGCCTGCGCGTCGGGCGCCAGCACATCCAGGCGCCCATTGGACAGCGCCAACAGCGCCACCGCGCCAGGCTGGAAGGCATAGCCCTGCGTCGAATCCACCGACGGCGCGCCGCGTCCCAGCGTCGACAGCCCCGCGCCGGCCTCGACTTCGATCTCGCGCGACGAGACCAGGATCTCGGGCGTGGCCAGCTGCGCACCGGACCGCAGGATCACCCGCTGCGCGCCGCCCTGGAAGGTGTAGAAGCGGCCGCCCTGTCCATACTCGACCACCGGCAGGGCGCCGATCACCAACCGGTTGGCACCCAGGGCCGCCAGCGCATCCGCCTGCACCGATGCGCCGCCAAAGCCGGCGCTCGGCGCCTGGCCGGCCGGCAGGATTTCCACCTGGCTGCTGCCGCCGTTGAGCGCCGCGGTGCCGGCGAAACCGCCCGCCGCCGCCCGGAAATCGGCAACGCCGTCAAAGCGCAGCGCCTGGCCGTCGGACGTCCCCGGGAATATCGTCAGCCGCAGCGTGCGCGCGTCGGCCGGCAACATCGCGCGCGGCACGCCCCGCCTGACCGCGTCGGCACGCACGAAGCTGGCGTAGCTGGTCTCGTTGTATTGCGAATAGGTTCGCAGCACGGCGGCCGGCGTCAGGATCACCTGGCTCGGCAAACTGTCGGTCAAGGCCGTGCCGGCAGTGGACAACGTGCCGCTGGCCGCCCATGACAGGTTGCGCAGCCGCATCGGCGCGATGGCCGGCCCCGCGGCCGCGGCGCCGTTGATCTCGACGCGGAAGGCGCCCGGCAACAGCGCGAAGGTGGAAGGCATCAAGGTATAGGTGCCGGCCGGCAAGCCGGGCACGCCCGCGCCCACCGTGATCTGGCGCCCCACGCCCGGCCTCGACGCGCCTGCCTCGCCGCCCGCGGGCGCATAGCCGGGTTGCGCGCCCGGCACGATGGCATAGACCGGATGGTCCGCCAGGGCCGGCAGGAAAAAACCGCCGTCGGGCGTGTTGCGCACCAGCGGAAAGTAGCGCGCATCGGTCGAACCGCCGCGGCCCGACACGAAGCCAGCGCCGGCCAGTTCGCCGCCGCCCGACAGATCCAGCAACGCGCCCGGCGCCGCATCCACGTCGCGAAACGCCAGCGTGATGCCGGTGCGCAGATAGGCGCCCTGCTCGAAGCCCGTCGCCCCGCCCACGCCGACCAGCGCCACCTCCTCGCCCTGGAACCGGTATGACACCCCATCCGAGGTGCCGCCGTAAGGCATCACCAGGCCGGCGCCGCTGACGGACGTGACGCTGCCCGGCAGCAGGGTCAGGCGCCGTGTCCCCAACCGTTCGCTCAGGTCGCCCAGGACGATCGCGCCCAGCGGGGCCCGCAGCACGCCACCCTGCTCGACGCTGGCGGCGGCCAGGCGCAGCGTGCCGAACGCGGAATACGGCACGGGCGGCAATGCCGCGGCCGCGTCCACACGGCCGACGCGCAAGGTCCGCGCCGGATCGAACACCAGTGCGCCGGATGCGAGGTCGCGGGTGTGGCCGGCCAGCACCTCCGCATCAGCTCCCGTGGCCGGATAGAGTTGCGCGGCGACCAGATCCAGGTCGCCGCGCGTCCACAGGCGCGTGCGCGGCTGATCATCGTTGGGGGCCAGGAAGCGCATGTCGCCGCCGCTGCGCAGCTCGACACGGTCAAAGCCTGGTCGCGTCACCACGAGCGGCGTGGCGCCGGCGACTTGGATCTGGCCCTGGGTGCCAAAGGACAGGCTGTTGCCGACCTCCAGCAAGCCGCCGGCACGCACGGTGAAGTTGCCCGCCCCCACCGTGGCCGCATCGCCGAACAGCACCCGGGGCCGCGTCAGGCCATTGGTGGCGAAGTATCTGCCCGGGCCCGACAGGCGCACATACGGGGCCGACAGCACCACCCGGCTGTCCGCCGCGTCGGCCCCCGTCGCCAGGGAAAACGCGCCGGCATAAAGCCGCAGACTGCCCGCGGCCGCCAGGTCGACCGCGCCGTCAAAGGACATCAGGCCGTTGGACAACAGGCCGATGTGATCGAAGCCCGCGCCGGCCAACACGCGCGCCAGGTCCAGCCGCGCCTGGCCATAACGCGGCTCGCGCGCGGCGGCGCCGCTCGTCAGCACTAATTCGCGCGGCACTTGCACCGCGGCCGTGGCCGTATCACCGCCCCATAGGCGGTACAACGGCGTTTCCAGCGCGATATCGAGCGTGCCGCCAGCGGCCCCGGGGCCTCCCGCGCGCGCCGCCAACTGGCCGTCCAGCTGCAGGCCCAGGTACGAACTGAGCGAAATCCGGCCGCCATCGCGGTCCAGCCGCAGCGGCCCGACGCCCTGCACGTCCAGATCCACGCTGGCGCCCGAGGCCTCCAGCCGCGCCCCGGGCCGCACGATCACATAGGCATCGGAGGAGGTCGCGGTGGCGCGCTCGTGGTCGATTTCCCCGCCGATGACGATGGCGCCGCCCTGATCCGCCACGCCGTACCTGCGCCCGCGCGCGTCCACGCCAGCCTCGGCGCGGCCGGCGACATCCAGCAGCGCCTGCTCTCCCACCAGAATGGACCGGTCGTGGACCCGTCCGCTGGCGGTTTCCACCGACTCGGCCACGTCGATATCGCCCAGCCGCAATTGCCGGATGTCGATCCTGCCGCCGGCGGCGCTCAATGCGCCCAGCACCGTGATCTGGCCCGCGCCCCGCAGCCGCAGGGTCTGGCCGGGGTCGACGGTGACGCGCGCGCCGCGGCCGATCGTCAGCGCCGCATCGACGTCGGCGCCGGCCGTCGCCAGGTTGCGGCCGCTCTGCAGTGACAGGCTGGCGCCGCGACGGCGCGTGATCGTTGCCGCCACCGGATCATGCTGATAGACCGGCGGCAGCCAGGCTTGCAGCGCCACGGCCGGCCGCGAGCCGGTCGGCACTTCGGCCGCATCGGCGCCGGGCCGGTAGACCGGCATCGCGACGTCGATGCGCGCGTCGTCGGCCACGGCCAGGCCTTCGCTGCCCGCGATCTGGTAGCGCGAAAAGCCGCGCTGGAACAGCGCCGCCTCCAGCACCAGCGCGCCGTCGCCCGCCGCGCCGGCATCGCCGAGCACCACCTTTGGCGCCGTTACCGCCAAGGTGCCGCCGCCCTCCACCCCATAGCCGCGCAAGTCGGCCGCCAGGCGCAAGCGGCCGCCTGCCGAACCGTCGGCCGCCAGCGTCTCCAGCGTGATGTCGCCGCCCCTGCCACCGGTCAGCTTGCCCGGCGCGCGCAATGCGGCGCCCGAGCCCACGTCGATCGTGCTGCCCGCATCCAGCAGCAGATCGCCGCGTCCTCGCACCGACACGCTGCCGCCATCCAGATAAGCCAGGGCGCCGGCCTGCGCCGGCGCCAGATTGCGCCACAGCCCCGACGCGTCCAGGCGGGCGTTCGCGCCCAGCGCCACGCGCTCGTCCGCGCCGTTGCCGCCCGCCAGGGTGTCGAGCATGCCGGTCGGCGTGGCCTGCGTCATGACGCTGCCCAGGCGCAGCGCGCCCCCGCGCGCGCTCAACGTGGCGTCCACCGACACCCGCTCGGCAAACAGCGTGATCTCGCCGCCGGGCGCCACCGCCAGGTCGGCGCGCGCGTCAATGTCGGCGGCGGCGATCCTGACGGCGCCCAGGCCCGACGCGCTCAACCGTGCGCTGTCGAGCAAGAGGTTGGCGCCGCGGTCCGCGGGCAGGGCGGTGTCCAGTTCCAGGCCGCCGGCGATGGCCGCCACCCACCCGTCCAGCACGACGCGCGCGGCGGTGTTCTGATTGCGTTCCAATGTGTACCGCAACGCCCCGGTGCGCTTGTCGTAATAGGGCGTGTAGGCGCCCACCACCAATTGCGCGCCGCGCGCCGCGGCGCGTTGCGATTGCTGGTAGCCATCCAGGTCAGAGCGCGCGGCGACGCTCTGGCGCTCGCCCAGGAAGGTGGCGCCGAGCAGTTCACCCTCCAGCACCGCGCCGCTGGTGCCCACCAGCAGCCTGCCCGCATCGCGGCCCACGGTATAGCCGGTCTCGAATCGCTCGCGCGGGGCGAGCAGCGGGTTGTAGAAATACCGCGTCTGGCCCCAGCGCGCGCTGCGCGCCTCGTACCCCAGGTACAGGCCGGCATAGGCCAGGTCGCCCGGCGCGCGCGACACCTCATACAAGCGGCCGTCCGCGCCTCGCAACCAGCTCTGGCGGATCATGCCGTCCTGCACGTCCAGGGTGCCGCCAGACAGATTGATGGACGAACCGGCGCGCGTCACCACGTCGCCGCCACTGAACTCGACATTGCCGCCTTGCGCCATCCATTCGCCGACCGCGTGCGGCCGCGTGCCGAGATAGCCGCTCACTTCCAGTAGCCCCCCCGCCGTGTACCAGCGATCGGTGGCATAGCCGTTGGTTCCCGCCGGCACCCACACCAGCTCGCGCAGATCCACCCACACATCGCTGCTGTTGAGCTTGCCGCTGTCGCGATTGAGCGGGGCGTCGCGCTGCTCGTTGCCCTGCACGTTGATTTTGATGTTGTTGTTTTCCATGGCGACGGGCACGCCCACCGCGCCGGCCACGTCCAGCACCGCGCCGTCGCGCAGCAGGCTGCGCCGTGCGGCGTGGACCACGATCTGCCCGCCCGTGGCCAGCGTCATGGAATCCGCCGCGAAATCGACCGTGCCGCCGCTGCGGATTTCCACGCGGGACAGGTCGCGCCGGTCGCTGCCTGCCGCGGCCATGGGCGCATCGGTCTGCGCGCCCAGGGGCACGCGCAGGCCATCGCGCTGGCTGTCCAGCGCCAGGTCGCCGCCCCGATCCAGCAGGATCGCCGTGGCGCTGCCTGCGGCCAGCGTGATCCGGCCATCCGCGCCCGCCGCGGCCAAGTGCAGGGTGCCGCGGGCGTTCACCGAAGTGCTCGACAACAGCACACCGCGCTGCGCCACCTCGGCGCCGGTCAATGTCACGTCGCCCAGGGCGGCCTGGATCAGGCCGGTGTTTTCGACACGGCCCGTCGCGCCCGCGGGCGTCACCTCGTTGCCCCGGGTGGTGGACAACTGATTGCCCGCCGTCCCCTGCCCGCGCTTGATGACGAAGCTGTCGCCGGCCGCCAGTTGTGCCTGGCCCCCCGGGGTATCGATCGTGCCGGCGTTGACGGCCTCCTTGCCCAGCAGCAGCACATAACCGCCGCCCGTGGTCGAGGAGGCCGGCGTCGAGGTCTGGAGGCGCGCGCCCGCCTGCACCTCGATGCGGCCGGCGGCGTCGCGGAAAGTCGGCTGGCCATTGTCGCCATACAGGCCATTGCCGCGGAACTGCGCGTCGCTCATGGTGGCGGCGGCCACCACCAGGTTGCGCGCGTTGACCTGGCTGGTGCCGCTGAAGATCACGCCGTTCTGGTTCACCACCAGCACCGTGCCGTCGGCCTGGATCGCGCCCTGGATCTGGCTGGGCCGCGCCGACGCGCCCACCACCCGGTTCAGCACCGCGTCGTCGGCCTTTTGTTGGAACCGCAGCGTGGTGTTGCGGCCCACGTTGAACGTGTCCCAATTCAGGATGGCGCGCGACTGCGTTTGCTCGATGGTCACCAGCTGGCGCCCGCCCTCGGTGCCGGTGCGCGGCTTGTTGGCGCCTTCCCATTTGGCCTGCGCGCCCTCGGCGATCCACAGCCCGCCCTGCGCCAGTCCGTCCGGCACGGCGGCGCCGTTGGCCGCCGCGGCCGCGCGCGCCGCCGCCTGCGCCGCCTGCTGCGCGGCCACCGCCGCGGCGGTGCGATTCAGGTTGTCCAGCGAGCGCTGCAACTGCTGGCGCGACTGCGCCTGCTGGCGGGCGCTGTTGCCGATGCCGGCCAGGCTGCCGTCGGGCATGCGGCCGGTGCGCTGCGCGGTCGACTGCACCGCGCCCTTGTCCGCGAACCAGCCCGGGCTGAAGGCACGCGCCTGGGCCTGCGCCGCGCCGCTCCAGCCGCCCGCCACCAGCAGCACCGCCAACGCCTGCGTCACCGGTGTCGGACGCCAGCGCGGACGGCCGCGCCCCGCCTTACGCGCCCTCAATGCCCTACCGCCGCGTTGCGCCAACCGTGTCTGCATGATCGTCCTTCCTCATTCCTATCGGGGTGTCGCCACCTGGAACAAGACAGACGGATGGAAAAATGCCGACCGGAACCCTGTCATAAATAATTCATGCAGTTTCCCGGCCCGACATTGGTGGCAGCTCAGGACAGCAACACCACGCCTCCGGGCAATCGAGTCACCTCGGCGCCGTAGGCGTCACGAATCAACTGCTCGGCGTCCGCCACCTGCGCCAGCGCGAAGCGCGCCTGCACCTGGCGCCGGCCCAGCCGGCTGTTGAGCAGCACCAGGCGGCCGCGACGATAGCGGTTCAGTTCCTCCACCACGTCCGCCAGCGGC
Source organism: Achromobacter sp. CSND-B12 (assembly GCF_052906545.1). NCBI lineage: Bacteria > Pseudomonadati > Pseudomonadota > Betaproteobacteria > Burkholderiales > Alcaligenaceae > Achromobacter > Achromobacter sp. CSND-B12. The sequence goes on from NZ_JBREGJ010000001.1 coordinate 838,856, forward strand.
ACTCGATCGAACACCAGCCAGCCGCGGCGCCAGGCCGTTACGGCCTCGGTATCCGCCGCCACCGGCGGCATCACCCGCTGGCCGTCGTAGCGCAGCTCCTGCCCGGCGGCCACGTCATACGCCCCCAGCGCGTGCGCCAGCCGCAAACTGCCGGACAGGCAGCACAAGCTGGCTTCGCCGTCGAGATAGCGCAGGTTGAACCGCGCCTCGCGCGCGGTGATGCGGCCGGCGCCGGCCACCACCTGTGTCGCCGGCGCCGCCGCTTCGCCACGCGCATTCAGCGGCCGGCCAACGCGGACTTCGGCCTCGCCCGCCTCCAGTTCGATCACCGCGCCGGCGTCGGGCGCCGAGCGCACGTTGATGCGCGTCTGAGTATTGAGCTCCAGTTCCAGCGCCTCGCCCAGCGCCACCCGCCGCTGCTCGCCGGTGGCGGTGCGGTAATCGGCGCCGAATTCTCCCAGGCCGGGCCACAGTCCCAGCGGAGGACGCCAGGCCAGATACGCGACCGACGCCGCCACCGCGCCCCCCAGGAAGGCGCGCCGGCCCGACGGCGACGGACGACGCGGCGCGGCCCATGCCTTCGCCTCTTCGCGCACCGCCGGTCCCAGCGCCTGCCACAGGCGCTTCTGTTCGGCGAACGCGGCCTCGTGGCGCGCGTCCTGGCGCAGCCAGGCGCGGAATGCCTGCGCATCGGCCTCGGTTGCGGCGCCCGAAGTCAGCATCAACAACCATTCGCGCGCATCGCGGTCATGCGCCGACGCCTCGCCCTTGCGCCTTCCTGGCAGCCCCGTCAGCGTCATGTTTCGTCTTCCTCGCCGGCGCGTCGCGCTGGCTCCTCCTGCGCTTGCAGCACCTTGCCGCAATGGACCAATGCGCGCTTGAGCTCCTTGGACACGATGCGTTCCGACACGCCATAGCGCCTGGCGATCTCCGCATGCGGCACGTCGTGCACCCGGGCAGCCAACAGCATCTGCTGGGTGCGCTCGGGCAACTGGCGCAAGGCGCGACGGAACGCGTCGATCTGGCTGCGGCCTTGCGCGATGCGTGCCGGATCGGCGGCTTCGTCCGTGCCGCCGATCAGCTCGCTGATCTCCACCCCCGTCAATAGACGTGAATCACGGCGGCGCTGGTCCTCGGCGATGTTCAGCGCCACCCGGAACAGATAGGCCGCCGGCTGCTGGATCGACGAACTCGCCGGCAGGTCGTTCACTTTCAGGAAGGCTTCCTGCATCGCATCATGGGCCAGGTCATCGGACCCCAGTCGGCGCCTGAGCTGGCTGCGGAAATCGTTGTAGCGCTCCAGGAACAGCGCGCGCAGCGAGCCCGGCGACCTGTCATCCCGCATGGCCCGCCCCTCGCGGCGCGGCGCAGTCGTCAGCGCCACCGGCCCGCAGCAATATCGTCACCGGCTGCCGCATGCCGGCGGGCAATGGCCCGGCCGTCACCCCGCGCAGCGCGGTCTCCAGCTGGCGATTCAATGGCGCCGATCCCGTGTCCGATACCCAATCCACCCTGTCAACGCGCCAGGTCTTGTCGAACCAGAGCTTAACGAGGGCGCGATAGCGGCCCGGCTCGGCCCCCGAGCCCCTGCACAGCGCCTGTTTGAGCGCGCCTTGCAGCGCGGCCGCGTAGGGCGTGTCTCGCAACCGCGCCGCGCTGGCCGCGCGCACCGCCGGCGCCGTGTGCGGCGCGGCCACCAGCGTGAACGAATGCGTGCTGGCATAGCGGATCGCCAACGGCGCCCCCGCCAGCAGCCTGCGCAGGGCATCCCCGGGGGTATAGGTGCCTATCACCGCGGGCGCGTGTCGGCCGGCGGTCAAGGCGGTGTCGACCAGCACCGTGCGGCCGCTGGCCAGGCTGTACTCCGCCAGCGCCTGGTCCAGCGGCTGCGCGGCAATGGCGAATGCCATCTCGCGCGGCGGCGCCCCGGCGCTGCCCGCGCCGGCCAGCGCCCACATCCCCAACGCCAGGCAGGCGCGTCCCATCCAGCCCCCGCCCGGCGGACAGGCAAAGGTCATGGACGCCAACATGGAGGAAAAATGCCAGGCATTGCCGTTGTCGCGAGTGCCGGCGCACCCGCCTCGAAGGAAAGGCGCCATGCTAGGACGCGTGAATGACGCAATCGTGACACGCCACATGCACGCGACGCCGGCCCGCCACGCAATCGTCACCTGCGCGCGATCATCTGTCCCTATACTGATGGCACGGTGGCCACTGGTCGCCGGGCCTTTTTCCAAGGAGCCCGCATGCGCATCCCTTGCCCCTTTCCGCACCGCGCCGGTCTGCTGTTGCTGGCCGCGCTGGCGCTCGCGCCCCTGACGGCGGGCGCCCAGACCGCGCCCGCCGCGCAGGCCACGCCGGTGCCGCCGCCCGCGTCGACGGCCGGGCCCGCGCCCGGCGGCGCCTGCATCGAGACCGAGGTCAACGGCTACCGCGCCCTGTCGTATGGCTGCCTGAACCAGAAGATGGCGCCCGACGCGGCGCCCAGGCCGCCGCCCGCGCTGGGCTCCGAAGCCATCACGCAACGGCCGCCCAACCAGATGGGCCTTCCCACGCCCGCCACCATCGGCAACCGCATGGGCAACACCTTCGGCACCTCGGCCTATCCGCAGCGGCCGACGCCGTAGGGCGTCTTCAGCGCCGCGCGTTCAGGCGGTGCGGCTGATGAAATAGATCTTCTTGACGAAGGTATCGACTTCCCAGCGGCCGGTATAGCCCTCCGGCATCACGAAGGCCTCGCCCACGGTCAGTTCGTGCACGGTGCCATCCGGGTCAACCAGGCGCGCCGCGCCTTCGACGATGTAGCCGAATTCGATATAGCCGGTGGTGTTGGACTGGAAACTGCCGGCCGTGCTCTCCCACACGCCGGCCTCGGCGCGGCCGCCGTTGCCTTCGAACGCGGTCACGGTGCGGAACGCCGCGTCGCCCGAGAGGGGACGCTTGGGCTTGCCGGGCACCGGATTCTTCATGGGGCCGGCGTCGATGCGGACCAGCCGCGATTGATCATGCTTCACTGCGCTTTCCTTGGAGTTCAATGCGCCGCTACCACGAGCACCTCGGCCGCGCCGCGGCTGACCGTGCGCATGCGATGCGGCAGTTCGGAATCGAAATAGAGCGAATCGCCGGCGTCCAGGCGGAACTCGCGTTCGCCGACCTGGACCTCGATGGCGCCCTTGAGCACCAGCAGGAATTCCTCGCCGGGGTGCGGAAACACCGCGGCCGCGTCGGGAAACTCGCGCGGCGGGTGCACGATGAAGGGTTCCATGGCCTTGACCTTGCGGCGCCCGGCGAGCGATTCGTAATGGTATTCAGTGCCCAGGTCGCGCCGCTGCAGCGCTTCGCGATCGGCCACCCGCACCAGGCTGACGACCTCGTCCTGCGCCGCGCCATCGCCGCCCACCAATTGCGACACGCCCACGCCATAGGCTTCGGCCAGCCGCAGCACGGTGGAGATCGAGGGCTCGCTCAGGCCCCGCTCCAGCTTGGACAGATAGCTCTTGGTCAGGCCCGTGCGCTCGCCCAGCTGTTCCAGGGACAGGGATTGTTGGCGGCGCAGCGCGCGCAGGCGGTGAGGCAGGTCGATCATGGGCGGGAAAATGGCGGAAACGACCGGTAAGCATGCCCGAAACCCGTCCGGCCGTCGAGTCGGCCTCCCCTGCCCATCCGGGGCGCCATGACCGGCCCGCGCCCCGGGGCGGACCGCGCTACGCGCCCAGCACGTCCGGGTGCTGGCGCAACGCCCGCCGCGCGTAGTACGAAAAACCCACCTGCGAGCGCTTGGGCGTCAGGATCCAGTCGTGCGCCTCGCGCCCCAGCGCCGGCGGAATCGGCTGGATCGTGCCGGCCGCCATCGCCAGCAGCTGCATGCGCGCGGCGCGCTCGAACTGCAGCGCCAGCACGCAGGCCTCTTCCACCGAGCCCGCGGCCACCAGCATGCCGTGGTGCGACAGCAGGATGGCGCGCTTGTCGCCCAGCGCCGCCGAGATGATCTCGCCTTCCTCGTTGCCCACCGGCACGCCCGGCCAGTCCTTCAGGAACGCCACGTCGCCATACAGCGGGCAGTTGTCCATGTGCGAGACCTCCAGCGGCACCTCCAGCATCGACAGCGAGGCCGCGTGCAGCGGGTGCGTGTGGATGATGCAGTTGACGTCCGGCCGCGCCCGGTAGATCCAGGAATGGAAACGGTTGGCCGGGTTGGGCATGCCGCCGCCTTCCTGCACCCGCAGGTCCTCGTCCACCAGCAGCAGGTTGCCGGCTGTGATCTCGTCGAACCCCAGGCCCAGCCGCTGGGTGTAGTAGCGGTTCGGTTCCGGCGCGCGCGCCGTGATCTGGCCGGCCAGGCCCGAATCGTGCCCGCCGTCGAACAGGATGCGGCAGGTCAGCGCCAGGCGCTCGCGCAGCGTCCAGTCGGGCGTGTCGAACTGGCGCTGCATCTCGGCCTTGGCCCGCGCGATCAGTTCATCCTTGCCCAAATGCATCGTATCGGCCATCTTTGACTCCTTGCTATGCCGTTTCCAACAACGGCGTAAAACCCGGCAGCGCGCGCATGCGCGCCAGCCAGGCGTTGATGTGGGGAAAGGCGGACAGGTCGTAGCCGCCCTGCTCCGCCATGCTGGTGTAGGGATACAGCGCGATGTCGGCAATGGTCGGCGCCTCGCCTACCAGGAAGGCGCGGCCCGCCAGATGGTCCTCCATCCACGCCGCCGCGCGCATGCCGGCGCGGCGCCACTCGACCATCGCCGGGTCATCCACCCGCGCCGTGCCGCGCAGGTGGATCAACAGCCGCGGCTGCGCGAAGGCGTGCATGTGCTGGGTCTGCTCGAAGCTCAGCCAGCTGGCCACCTGCGCCTGCGCCAGCCGCCCCTCGGGCAGCCACGGCGTGCCCCGGCCCAGATACCACAGGATCGCCTGCGACTCCGCCAGCCACACGCCTTCGGGCGTGCGCAGCGCGGGCACCTGGCGCCACGGATTGATGCGGCCGAAGGCCTCGGTCTCCAGGTCGCCCTGCACGATATCGAAGGTGCGGCGCGTCAGCGCCAACCCCATGTAACCGCAGGCCAGCCGGATCTTCCAGGCATTGCCCGAACGCAGCGTATCGGCCAGTTCCAGCGGCTGTCCCGCCAAGGGATGCGTGGTCATCGTCAATCCATCCTGATATCGGCGCGCTTGACGATCTCGGCCCATTTTTTCTTTTCGGCCGCGATGAAGCGCTGGTATTCGTCCGGCGCGCCGGTGTACAGCTGCGTGCCCTGCGCCGCCAGCCTCGCCTTCAATTCAGGCGAGGCCAGCGTCTGGCGCAGCGCCGCGTTGAGTTTTTCCAGCACCGCCGGCGGCGTGCCGGCCGGCGCGAAGAACGCATTCCACGAGCTGATCTGCAGCCCCGCGTCGCCAGCCTCGCCCGCGGCCGGCACCTGCGGCGCCGACGGCAGGCGCTGGTCCGCCGCCACCGCCAGCGCGCGCAGCTTGCCCGACGCCACGTGCGGCATGATCACCGGACTGGCATCCATCACCACGTCCACCTGCCCGCCGATGGCTGCGTTGACCGCTTCGCTGCCGCTCTTGAACGGCACGTGCACGATATCCACGCCCGCCGTCAGCTTGAGCAGTTCCAGCCCCAGGTGCGGCGAACTGGCCGTGCCCGCCGAACCGAAATTCAGCTTGGCCGGGTGCACCTTGGCGTACGTCACGAAGTCGGCGAAGTTCGCCGCCGGCAGGTCGCCGCGCACCGCCAGCAGATAGGGCGAGCCGGACACCAGTCCGACCGGCGCGAACTTGTCGGCGTCGTAGCTGAGCTTGGCGTAGATCAGCGGATTCACCACCTGCGTGCCCACCGTGCCCATGAAGATCGTATACCCGTCGGCCGGCGCCGTCGCCGCCACCTGCGCCGCGATCACGCCGCCCGCGCCGGGCCGGTTCTCCACCACCACGCTCTGGCCGAGCGCATCGCCCATGCCCTTGCCCACCTGGCGCGCCACGATATCGGTGATGCCGCCGGCGCCGAACGGCACCACCAGCCGGATCGGATGATCCGGAAACGCGGCCTGCGCGCCGCTACCCGCCCCTGCGGCCACCGCCAGCGCGGCGGCCATGATCATGCGCTTCATAGGATTCCCCTTGTGTCCGCCGCTGGATCGCGGCTATGACACAAAGTGTCCTATAGAGCATTGATTTTCCGCAAGGGAAATGTGATTGGGGGAATCCCTGAGCGGCAGGAATAAAGTTCGCCTTTTTTGTTGAAGTTCGCCGCCTTGATGCAGGTGTCCGTGAATTCGAAGGACAACAATCCAGACGGCGAAAGGCGGCTAGCCTCCGCCCCATCAGCGCCAAGAAAGCGAAAAAAATCGCCCTACCGCCGGCGATCTGTTGAGCAATGCCATTCGCCTTGGAAAGGGTTATATGGATCGCAAGACTAGGCCATGCTTAGCTGGCCCGGGACGCTCGGCCGAGAATGACTGTCATTCAACTGCTCGTGCCGCCATACGCTCACGATGACCCTCGAATTGCGTGCCGAGCCAAACGTGTCCGCGTAGCTGTTGGCACGCGCGACCAGGCGAAAGACGATCCCCATGTCCTCGGCAATGCCCTCATCCACGGCCCACAGGTTGTTGGATCGAACCCTCCACACTCCCCTCATCCAACCAGGAAGTCGGCAACGCGCCGGCTCTGGCCGCTGTCGCGCTGAACGTGCCCCATTGAGCGTTCAAGCGCGGCGCGATGAGCTGACTGGAGATACTTGCAATAGCTCGGTCGTGCACCGGAAAATATCAGCCGCCGGCTGCATGAAGGCGACCTTCTTCCGGTCGCTGTTCGACGTGCGATTAGGCCTCGTCAACTCGCACCTATGCAGTCGGTCCATACGTGTTGGCTCCGCTCCAGCATGTTAACGCGAGCGATGTTTGCTAAGGTAGTCCAATACGACAGCAACCACTGCCTCTGGTTGCTCTGGCAGCAACGCATGCGCGGCATTGGGAATCGTGACGTTGGTCACCCGATCGCCCAGACGATCGCTCAATACCCGCGCGAAGCGTTGCGGCGCGATCACGTCGTATTGCGCCTGCAAGTTCAGGATGGGTGCGACCCCGCCCGAAAAGAAATCGTCCACGGGCGTACGCTTTTGCGCGAGCGTCTGCATGGTCAATAGCCGCGTGTTCCATCCTGTCAGCCATACACTGGCGTCATTGCCCGGCGCAAAAAATACTTCTTGCAGGCTCCTGAGACGCACGTCCGTGGGAAGCGACGTGTCTCCACAACGTTCAATAACCGCCCGTGTTTCATGGCTGATCGGCAGTCCCTCAAAGCCCTCGGGCACCTTTCCAGCAGAACCTGCCAGCAGCAACAGCGCGCGCACCAAGTCCGGGCGGTCAGACGCCAGCGTTCTTGCAATCCAATTCCCATGCGCATGGCCCAGGATGAATGCTGGACCGGCGTTCTGGCTTTCCACGACCGCGGCGATATCCTCCGCCCAATCGTGCAAGGTTTTGTCTTCCAGCGGGCCCACACTGCGTCCATTTCCGCGCGGCTCCGGCCGCAGCACCCGGTATCCCGCGGCGGCCAAAGGCGTTGAAATCTCTTCCATATCCACCGCGCCTCGACCGAGCGAGGGCAGCATGACAAGCAAATCCCCCTGCCCTTGCGCATACACCTCGATACGAACGCCATTCCCACGTTCGACAAAGAATGCGCTTGTTGCGCAAACATCAGATTTATCTGCTTCGGCTTCTCGTTCCATGCGAGACTGTTGGACAACCGATTCCATTCGCGCTCCTGATTGCATTTAAGATTTTCACTTCTGAAAAGAACCCGCGCTTAGCACTCTAGGCGCTCGCCAAGCATCCATCCAATATTGAATTCAGCTAACAGTTATCGGAACTCTGACTAATGGACATTCGCCAGCTTCGTTACTTCGTTACCGTCGCGGAAGAACTGAATTTCAGCCGCGCGGCGACGAAGCTGCACATGTCGCAGCCGCCACTTTCCCAGCAGATCAAGGCGCTAGAAGAAGAGATGGGTGTAGTACTCTTCCTGCGCACGCGGCGCGAAGTGAAATTGACGGATGCAGGGAAGGTGTTCCTACGCGAAAGCCGATCGGTGCTTGCGCATCTGCAAGCTGCGGTCGACACCACGCTCAAAACGGCAAAAGGCGACATCGGGGAATTGCGGCTGGGTATGGCGACGTCGGCCGTGTTTCACGTGATGCCAAAGATACTGGGGCGGCTACAGGCCCGGTTTCCAAAAGTGAATGTGGCCGTCACCGATATGGGGTCCCGAGACCAGATTCGGGCGGTGCTTCAGGACAAGATCGATATCGGCATCATTCACGAACAGCCCCACATTGAAGAGCTGGCTGCGCTACCGATATTTACCGAGCCTTTCAGCTTGGCCATTCCTTCCGGCCACGCCTTCGCCGCACGCACGGACATACCGTTGGGCGAAATGCGCGATCAGGCATTCGTGGCGTTCTCGCGCGAGTATGCACCCGCGCTCTTCGACAGCTTCATCGCCGCTTGCGCCGAGGCGGGCTTCAGCCCCAAGATCGCGCATACGGCGCGGCACGCGCTGACGATTTTCCAAATGGTCAGCCTGGGGCTGGGCATCGCGTTTGTGCCCAGTTCATTCGCGCAGAGCGCCGTACCTGGCGTGGTCTACCGCAAGCTTGACCAGGTGCAGCAACGCGTCCGCATCTGCGCCATCTGGAACCCCAAGAACCCCTCGGACGTTGTCGCCAACGTGGTCCGCGGCATTCTTGAGCCCCCTATTTCCTGAGCGTCCCTAGGCACAGTGGCGAGCGGGCGGCGCCGGCTCGGCCATGTCGTGAACGGTTGCGTTGGCCAACAGTTCACGGATTGGCGTTTCGGCCAGCGTCTTGAACGATTCACGCAATCTCGCCGCACCGTTCGAGCCCAACAGCGGTGTCAAAAGGGTAGCGGTCTTGGCCTCTATCGCCTCGCCACGCGAGGCGTTGGCCGCTGACCCCGACGGATTCAACACCGTGTACCGCTTCCACTCGCCATCCAGACACTGCACTTCGACCCAACCGCAAAAATTGCGCGGGTAAAGCGCGTCCAGGTCTTTGTCGTGGATCAGCTCCAGCTGCCCAGCGAGCCTGATGACATCCTCCGACTGCATCCTGCCCGCCTCGAATTGCTCGGGCAGCGCCGCGCCGTCCAGCAGCGCCACCGCCACACTGTATCGGCCGCTCATCTGTGCATTCAGCGCACTGCCGGGCAAATAGTCGTAACCGCACTGCACCCGAACCACCTCGGGCATGCCCACGCGCACGCGGCCGCCCGGCGCCCAGTGGGGCCGAAGCGCGATCGCGGCGTCCACATGCGCATGCACGCTGCCGCAGCACGCATAAGGCTTGAAATTTGTCTCTGGAGCGTGCCAATGCGTGCCAAGGCGATCAGTCAGCGCGGATTCGTCCGGATCTTCCGAGAATGCGCGCAGCCATCCTCCGTCTTCCGCCTCGAACAGCTGGGTAGGACCGGTCAAGCCCAGGCTCGCCAGTTCCGCCGCCATCACGCCGGCATGCGCAGCGCGCCCCGGGTGAAAGCGTTTTGAAGACGCTCCGTCTGCCGTAAACGCAAACAGTCCGCCCGACTGCGTTCCCGCCAGCCCCAAGGCCCAGCTGGTACGCTCGGCATCCAGCCCCAGCATTACAGAAGCCGCCGCCGCAGCGCCCAACGGACCGCACACGGCGGTCAAGTGCCAACCGTGCAGCCGCGCCAGCGCGGGCTTAAGCGCCAGGGAACTTCGGATGATGATCTCGTAGCCCGCGGCCAGTGCGGTCTCGACACGTTCGGGCGTGGCGTCGTGGCTTTCAGCCAGTGCAAACACCGTTGGCACAACCACTGCACCCAGATGTACCTTGGCGTTGTGGAAGTCATCCAACTCAAAGGCATGGGCGGCCGCGCCGTTCACCATGGCGGCGTCGGCCGCTCGCAGTCGTCCTGTGGACTCTCCCCAAATCCGCGACACCCCCTGCAAGCCGGAACCCGGCGCCAGCGCCCAAGACCGGATGGCCTGGGTCCACGGCTGCGCGCCTCCTACCATTGCGCACGCGAACGTATCCATGGCCAGCAGACGCAAGGCGCGCCGCACGCCCTCTGGCACGTCATCGCGCCGCAGACCTGAAATCCATTGCGCAAGCGCCTTCGTGGTGGTCGTCATCACTGCTTCTCCTTAAAACGCCACGCGAATGTTCGCATCCGAGACAATGCCTTTCACCTTCTCGATATCTTTGCGAATCACCTCTGCGAAGGCCGCCGGCGTCGACGGGACGGTGACAAACGACAGTTCCTGGAATCTGGCTTGCAAGGCGGTATTGGTTTTCACCGTCTCGACTTCCTGCGCCAAGCGCTGCACGACCGGCTCGGGCATCCCTGCCGGCCCCCACACGCCGTACCACGACAGCAGTTCGAAACCCGGCAGACCGCTCTCTGCGACGGTGGGTACATCTGGCATTTGCGGCAGACGCTCAGCGCTGGTTACCGCCAGCGGCCGCAACTTGCCGGATTTGACGTGGGGATAGACGCCGGGCATGGGCGACACGGCGGCGGACACGTGGCCGCCCATCACATCCGTGAGCTGCGGCGCCGCGCCCTTGTAGGAGATGATGTCCATGTCCAGCTTCAGTCCATGCTTGATGAGTTCTTCAGCCAGATGGCCCGACGTGCCATAGCCGGACGTCGCCCAGGTGTATTTGTTCTTCCCGCCTTTGACCAGCGACGTGAATTCACGCAAGTCCTTGGCGGGTATGCCGGGATGCGTCACCACCAGCAAGGGCACGTATCCGACCTGCGCGATGGCGGTGAAGTCCTTCTCTGCGTCATAGGTGGCGCGTCCCATCACCAAGGGCATTTCCACCTGGCTCGACGCGTTGAACAGCAAGGTGTAGCCATCGGGTGCAGCGCGCGCAACGTATTCAGCGCCGATCAATCCCGAAGCGCCAGCGCGGTTCTCGACGATGATGCTCTGGCCCAGCCTGGCCTGCAATTGTTCGGCCACCAGACGCGCCATCGTATCGATGGATCCGCCTGGGGTATACGGCACCACCAGGGTGATCGCCTTCTGTTTCGGGTACGTCGTATCGGCCCATGCGGTGGCGGGGAGGGCTGCCGCGCCAGAGGCGATCAGTGCCGCCAAGGGCAGGCTTGCGCGCAGGAGCGCGCGACGTTGATTGGACTTCATGTTGTCTCCAGCCAGGGATGTAGAGTTCATCCGCAGCGCACACCGCGCTCTCACGGTTGCGGGTGCCGACTGCGAATGGCGCGGACGGTCTGTCGCGTCCTTGCAAGCACTCTATCTTTGCGGCTTCAACACAGTCCAATATCGATTTCGACCAACAGTTATATGTCTGACTACGCCATGTTGCGCAGGTCAGCGCGCTGATCGATGCGCCAAAGATCCGCCAGCTTTTCCTTGGCCGCAGCGGCGCCCAGGCATGGGGTCGCGAGCTCGATGAACTTTGACTCAAGCTCGGCGTCGCTGAGCGGATCCTCCGGGTCGCCCTTTCGATTCGCCTGGACGTGAGTCCGCCGCTCCCCGGACATGAATTCAATCTCGATCCGAGCGGAACGATTCGCCGGGAACGCGGCGTCGATATCGGGATCCGCATGCACGTCGATACGGTCGATCAGCGCGCCGAGCACAGGGTCGTGGACACGTTCATCGTCATAGGCGTTCAAGCGGACGCTGCCGTGAAGCAAGGCGTGCGCCACGACGTAGCGCAGGCTGAAGCGTGCCTCGTTGGAGCTCGCGGGCTTGCCATGGCAAGCGATGTCCAACGCGGGACGATAGGTGTGGACATGGATTCGGCTGGCGTCCCGGATGTTGAAATCCTCGCCCGCGCGCAGTGCGAGCGCGGCATCGATGGCCGCGAATGTATGGCCGCAACCCACATGATTCTTGAACGTCAGCCGAGTAATGTGAAAGTCCTTGCCCAAGGTGTCGCCCACGCCATCCCAGGAGGGGCCATCGCTCATGGCTTGGCCCAGCCCCCCTTTTCCGTCCAGCATGTCCCAAGCCCCCGTCAGCCCCCGCCATGCGGCCTTCGAGGCGAGCACGCCGGCTTCTGCCGCCCGCGCAGCATGCAGGGGTTTTGACATGGAGTCGGTGCGAAAGGCTTGCTGCAAACCCGCCGAAAAGCTGGCGGCGGTGCCAAGGGCATGGGCAAACTGCGCTTGGGTCAGACCGTAGGCGGAACCGGCTGCAGCGGCCGCGCCGAACGCGCCCACTGTCCCGGTGCTATGCCAGTACTGATAATGCGCGCGGCCCAGCACCACGCCGATACGGGTGGACACTTCATAACCTGTCACGATGGCCTTCAAAAGCCGCTCCCCGCTCAGACCCTGTTCCTGGCAGGCCGCGAGCGCCGCAGCGATGGTTGCGGCCCCGGGGTGATACATCGCGTCCCGATAGCTGTCGTCCAGTTCCGCGGCATGCGCGGCCGCCCCATGGACGAGGGCCGCCGAGCGCGCCGTCGCCTGCCCCCCCGCCACCAAATCGGCCACGTCGCAGGCGGGTTCGTCTAGCAGCAACGAACGCAATATTCCCACGGCAGGATCAGACGCACCGGGGTAGGCTGCGGCATACCAATCGATCAGGGCGCGCTTGGCGTGCCGGCTGACCTCTGTGGGCAGAGGCTCCTGTTGAATCTTGTCGGCAAATGCGCTCAGAACTTCTATGGCATGCATGCGGCAGCTTCCACGTGACATTCGATTTTCTCAAAGGTGTCTGGTCATCTGGCCAGCCCTGCCGAGTCTAGGGCCGCCAGCGAGGCCGCCGCAACGAGGAAATTCCATCTAATGAAATTAGGTACCAGACGATGCGAAAGGCGCGGGAGACAGGCGCTAGCGCTTGCCGCCCAACAGACTCAAAACGTGGGGCAGGAGCGGCAAGGTATTGGCTGGATTCCATACCGCCGAGTATTCCGCTTCGACCACGAGGCCATCGATGTCCTTGAACACCACGCCCGGGACGCCTGCGCGGGCGAATGACCGTGGCACAAGCGACACGCCTCGCCCCATCGCCACCAGGCTCACCACGGACACGAGGTGCTTGGCGTAATGCATGATCCTGGGGCTGAACCCAGCCTCCATGCAAGCGGCGATTGTCAGGTCATGAAAGCTTGGCCCGCTGTGCCGGGGAATGGCGACGAAGGCATCTTCGGCCAACTCTTGCAGCTTGACGCGCCTGCTTCGCGCCAACCGGTGCCCTTCGTCAAGCGCGATCACCAGCCCGACGCGTCCCACGGGTATCGACCTCATGTCGCCCACGCCCTGAGAAACCTGGGCAAAACCGATGTCGATGCGGTCCTGCTCCAGCGCCTGAAGCTGCTCCCACGACCCCATTTCTTCCCACACGCTTTCCAGACCCGGAAGATCGCGTTCCAAACCCAGCACCACTTCCCTGATGTCCATGAACAAGACCGCCGCCACAAAGCCAATGCGCAGGCGCCCGGCATCGCCACGTTCGGCACGCTGCACCGTGCGGATGGAAAGCTCGGTCTGCGCCAACAATCTGCGGGCTTCCTGGACCAGCGCCGTGCCGGCCACCGTCAGCTTGACGCTGCGTTTGTTGCGGTCAAAAAGCGTGACGCCCAGCCGCTCTTCCAACTGCTGGATCGCCTTGGTCAACGGCGGCTGGGAAATGAACAGGCGCGCGGCGGCGCGCCCGTAGTGGAGCTCTTCAGCAAGCGCAAGAAACATGCGCATCGACTTCACATCCATAGCGCGGGGCGTCAGAAATAGAAAAGTTTGGAGGAGACCGCCAAATTCAGTAATTCCGAAGAAGAATTACTGACATCCGAAAAACATATTGGACGGCTATTACACAGAATAAGCAGAATCGCCCACTAGAACAAGATTCATATCGGAGACTTTCATGCGCAGCCCCTATTCTCGATGGTTTGCAGCAATTGGCACTTGCGTGCTGGCCGCGGTTAGCGGGGGGGCGAAAGCCGACTATCCCGAACGCCCCATCCGCCTGATCGTGACGTTCGTCCCCGGCGGTGGCGCCGACCTGTTGGCGCGATACCTGGGCCAGGCCTTGACGACCGATCTGAAGCAGACGGTGGTAGTAGAGAATCGGCCTGGCGCCGGTGGCATGATCGGCGTGGAGACGGGCCGCAACGCGCCCGCGGACGGCTACACACTGACCCTGATTTCCTCGAGCTACACGGTAAACCCCAGCCTGTACCGGATGACGTTCGACCCGGTCGCGGACATTACGCCCATCGTGCAGGTATCGCGCGGCCCCTTGCTGGTAGTAGCCAGCCCCGGCTTCGCCCCCAATACCGTGCCCGAACTGATCGACTACGCCAAGAAGCATCCAGGCGCCATCAACTATGCGTCTTCGGGCCAAGGCAGCGTCATCCATCTGGCCAATGAAATGTTCAACCGCAAGGCGGGTGTCGAGATGACGCACATCCCTTACAAGGGCGGCGGCAACGCACAGAATGATCTGATGGCCGGCCAGGTGCAACTCTATTTCGCGGCTACCGCCAGCGCGCTGCCACATGTTGCCTCCGGCAAGATGAAGGCGCTGGCCGTCACCACCGCAACCCGCATCGCCGCATTACCCAATGTGCCGACAATCGCCGAATCCGGTCTGCCTGGCTACGACGCCACGCTCTGGTACGGCTTGATCGGCCCCAAGGACCTGCCCGCCGCCATCGTTGAGAAGCTCAACGCCGCCGTCAATCGCGCATTGCTGGCCCCGGAAGCCCGCGAGAAATTGTTGGCCGATGGCGCCGAACCGACAGGCGGCACGCCCGCCGAATTCACCGCCACGATCCGCAACGAGATTTCCCAATGGGGCAAGGTGGTTCAGGACCTGGGCATCAAGCCCGAATAATTCAGGAGTAAGCATGGCACGCGTCAGCCCCCCGCAGGTTCGGGACATGTCCCCCGAACAGAAGCGTATTTACGACCTCATCGCCTCCGGCCCGCGCGGCCGCGTGCGCGGCCCGCTGGCGGTATGGCTGCACCGGCCATCCATGGCCGAACCCGCGCAGGCGCTGGGCCAGTTCTGCCGCTACGACAGCTCCCTCTCTCCCCGATTGTCCGAACTCGGAATTCTCGTGCTCGCACGCTGGTGGGGCTCGGAATTCGAATGGTGGGCGCATAAGGCAATCGCGCTCAAGGCGGGCGTGTCAGAGGCGGTGATCGACGCGTTGCGTGATGGTAAGCCCATCCCGTTTGCAGAAGCCGATGAAGCTTTGATCCACGAGTTCCTGACGCAGCTGCACGAGAAACGCCGCGTGTCTGACGACGTCTACGCACGCGCCGAAGCCATGTTTGGCCAGCACGGCGTCATCGACCTGGTGGCGCTGGCCGGTTACTACACCCTGATTTCGATGACGCTGAATGTCTTTCAGATAGACCCGCCCGAGGGCGAGTCACACGAGCTGAAAGCCGCAGACAGCGTCACTCCTTAAACACGGCATGTCATCAACAGATAGAGCGAGGACCATGAGCAAGAGGCTGGAAGGAAAAGTTGCGATCGTCACCGGCGCGGGCTGCGTCGGCCCCGGTTGGGGAAATGGACGCGCCGTGGCGGTGCGCTTCGCGCAGGAAGGCGCCAAGGTTTTCGCGGTGGACAAAAGCGCGGACGCCATGGCGGAAACGCTGCTGCGAGCCAAGGATGCGGGCGGAGACATCACCGCCTGGACGGGTGACGCGACGGTCAGCGCCGACGTCCACGCCATGGTGCAGGCTTGCGTCGAACGCTATGGGCGCGTCGACATCCTGGTCAACAACGTCGGCGGGTCGCGCCGCGGCGGGCCGGTGGACTTGTCCGAAGCCGACTGGGATGCGCAGATGGACTTCAATCTGAAGAGCGTATTCCTGGCCTGCAAACACGTTATCCCCATCATGCAAGGCCAAGGCGGCGGGGCCATCGTGAACACCGCGTCCACATCCGGCATCCGCTGGACCGGAGCGGCGCAGGTTGGTTACGCATCAGCCAAAGCCGGC
This sequence comes from Achromobacter sp. CSND-B12, assembly GCF_052906545.1. NCBI lineage: Bacteria > Pseudomonadati > Pseudomonadota > Betaproteobacteria > Burkholderiales > Alcaligenaceae > Achromobacter > Achromobacter sp. CSND-B12. Next base: position 854,833 of record NZ_JBREGJ010000001.1, read on the forward strand.
ATCATCCAGCTGTCTCGCGTCGTCGCCGTGGAATACGCCAAGCACAATATCCGCGTGAATACGGTGGTTCCGGGACAGATGCACACCCCCATGGTCGAAGCGCGGCTGGCCGGACAGCGCGCAGGCGGCAACGTGGATGCCCTGCTGGCTGAGCGCCAGGCCCGCATTCCCCTGGGCTTCATGGGAGATGGCACAGACACCGCAAATGCGGCGCTGTTCCTTGCCTCCGACGAAGCCCGGTTCGTTACCGGAACCGAGATCATCGTCGACGGCGGCATGAGCGTGCGCTGCGACTGACATCGCCCATTGAATAGAGAGAGGCGCACCAAGCGCCTCCCAGGAGACATCATGCATGATTCGACGCAGTTCTTCTCGTTCCAGCGCAGGCGCATCTTGCACACTCTAGCAGGTGCGGCGCTGTTGGCATGTGGCGGCGCACCCGCGCTGGCTGGCGCCTATCCCGAAAAGCCGATCCGGCTGATCGTCGCGTTCTCGCCGGGTGGGCCGACGGACGTGCTGGCGCGGCTGGTCGCCAAGCGCCTGGGCGATGGCCTGGGCCAGCAGGTCGTGGTAGAAAACAAGCCCGGCGCGGGCGGCAACATCGCCGCCGAAATGGTCGCGAACGCGCCCGCCGATGGCTACACGTTGCTCTACAACAGTTCGTCCATTGCGATATCGCCGGCATTGTTCGCCAACGACAAGCTCGACCCGGGGAAGATCTTCACCCCCGTCGCCTCGGTAGCGAACGTACCCTTGGTGTTGATCGTCAACCCCGAAGTCTCCGCCAATACGGCTGTGGAATTCGTCAAGCTACTCAAGGAAAAGCCTGGCAAGCTGAACATGGGTTCCTCCGGCAACGGCACCATCGATCATTTGACCAGCATTCTTTTCGCCCGCCAGACCGCAACCGACTTCGCGCATGTGCCCTACAAGGGCAATGCCGCGGCGCTTCCTGACCTGCTTTCCGGCCGCATTGAATTCATGATGTCCGGCAGCCTGAACGCGTTCCTGCCCTACGTGAAGGAAGGCAAGTTGAAGGCGCTGGCCGTCACGACGGCAAAACGCGTGTCGGCACTGCCGGAGGTTCCCACCCTGGCCGAGACTGTCGCCCCCGGCTTCGATTCCGGCACCTGGCAAGGCATTGTTGGTCCAGCCGGCATGCCCACCGATGTGACTGCGCGCCTGAACCAGGCTGTCAACGATGCCGTCAACGACCCCTCGCTCAAGGCCAGCCTGGACGCGCAGGGCGCCGAAGCCACGCCCGGCACGCCCGCGCGGTATGGCGACTTGATCACGTCTGAATACCGGCGCTGGAGCGCCATCATCAAAGAAACCGGCGCCACCTCAAACTGAATCGAGCCCACCCATGCCCCTGGCCCGCGAACCCTGGGATTGCCATACACACATCTTTGGCCCCTGGAACGAATACCCGCTTGCCGAGCGCCCCACCTATGTGCCCGACGAAGCCCCGTTCCATGCTCTACAAGCCTTGCATGCCGAATCCGGCATCACTCGCGGTGTCATCGTCCAGGCCACGCCTTATGGCGATGACCACCGCGCGTTGCTGGCAGCACTGTCCGCCAGCCACGGCGCGTATCGCGGCATTGCCGTCATCACGGAAAACACGTCCGAGGAAAACCTCGCCCACATGCACCAGCACGGCGTGCGCGGCATACGCCTGGGGATGATGAAACATCTGGCCGGCAAGCCGGATGTCTCGCGTATGGGCGAGCTGCTGGCGCGCATCAAGCCCTATGGCTGGCACGCGCTGGTGCATGCAGAGATGGCCGATGTGCTTGCCACCGTGCCCGCCCTGCTTCGGTATGACGTACCGCTCATCATCGACCACATGGCCCGCGCGCCCGTCGCACGCCCGCAGGAATGGCAGCCGCTGCTGGCACTGCTGCATCACCCCAACCTCTGGATCAAGGTCTCGGGGGCTGACCGCGTGACGGATGGCGCGAACGGTTTCCAGGCCGCGCTGCCGCTGATGTCGGCGCTGATCCAGGGCGCTCCCACCCGCGCCATCTGGGGCAGTGATTGGCCGCACGTCAATATCCGCTACCCCCAACCGCGCTTGCCCGACCTGCTTGCCCTGCTGCGGCGCGCCTGCGGCGAAGACCCTGCCGTGCTGGATGCCGTGCTGCACGGCAACCCCCGCCGGCTCTACGGCTAAGTTCATCCATCCCTTCTTGTGGAGGCCCTATGTGGGAACCCTCTCAGCGCTACCCCGACCCCGCCATTCGAACGCTGGCGCCCCAATTTGAGAAGTACCACCTGCTGTCCGCCGCCGTGGAACGCTTGGCAACGGGCTGCCGCTGGGCCGAAGGCCCCGTATGGTCTGGAGATGGCCGCTATCTGCTGTGGAGCGATGTGCCCAACGACCGCATCCTGCGCTGGGATGAGATCAGCAATTCGGTCCACGTCTACCGCACGCCATCCAACCACGCCAACGGCAACACGCGCGACCGCCAAGGCCGGCTGATCACCTGCGAACACCGCAGCCGCCGCGTGACCCGCACCGAGCACGATGGACGCATCACCGTGCTGGCAGACAGTCACGCGGGCCGGCCGCTCAATTCACCGAACGATGTCGTGGTCAAGTCGGATGGCTCCATCTGGTTCACCGACCCGCCCTTCGGCATCGTCGGTCACTATCAAGGCGAACCTGCCCGCCAGGAACTGCCCGCAAACATCTACCGGATCGACGGTGTATCGGGAGAACTCACCGTTGCTGCCGAAGGCGTGAATGGTCCCAATGGACTGGCGTTCTCGTCCGATGAAAAGCTGCTGTATGTCATCGAATCGCGCGCACGCCCGCGCAACATCCTGGTGTTTCAGGTTCAGGACGACGGCGTCACGCTGTCGCGGCCGGATGTGCTGTTGAACGCCGGTTCCGGAACGCCCGACGGCTTTCGCGTCGATGTCGACGGCAACCTCTGGTGCGGTTGGGGAATGGGCACCGAAGAACTCGACGGCGTGCGCATCTTCTCGCCCGACGGCGAAGCCATCGGACATATCGCCCTTCCCGAACGCTGCGCAAACCTGTGTTTCGGCGGCACGCACCGCAATCGCCTGTTCATGGCGTCATGCACATCCATTTACTCCTTATACGTCAACACCCAAGGAGCGCCCGGCGGTTGAATTGCCGGCTTCCAGGAGTCCCCACACCATGAAAAATAGAATCCTCAGCACCATTCTGGGCGGCGCCTTGGCGACCGCATTCACGTTTGCCAGCGTCAGCATCGCCGCGCAGCCTACGCGTCTGGTCGTCGCTTTTCCCCCGGGCGGTCCCGCCGATTCCTTGGCGCGCATTCTGGCCAAGGAGCTTGAAACCGAGCTCAACACGACCGTCATCGTTGAAAACAAGCCGGGCGCCAACGGCGCCATCGCCGCAAACTATGTGATGCGCAGCCCCGCAGACGGCAGCGTGCTGTTCCTGAGTTCGGCGGGCGCCATCGCGATCAACCCGTCTCTGTATACCAGCCTGTCTTACAAGCCGACCGCAGACCTCACGCCGATTGCGCTAGTGGTGCACACGCCCGAAGTGCTGGTGGTCTCTCCCAAGAATCCGATCAAGACCGCCTCGGACTATGTCTCCGCCGCGGCCAAACGCAGTGAACCCGCTACTCTTGCCTCGTCGGGCGTAGGCAGCATGCCTCACATGACCATTGAGCTATTCAAGAACCAGACGAAGGTCGACTTCCTGCATGTGGCCTACAAGGGCGCCGCGCCGGCCATCGCCGACACCATCGGCGGTCACGTAGAGGCATTTTTTGGCGATGTCTCGGGCTTGATGCCGTTCATCAATGACGGACAGCTTGTAGCGCTGGGCGTCGCGGCGCCCGCACGCTTGAAGTCCTTGCCCAACGTGCCCACGCTGGCGGAGCAGGGCATTCCGAACGTAGAGGCGAGCAACTGGTATGGCGTGTTCGCACCGAAGGGCGCGTCGCCGGAGGTCGTGGCCAAACTGAACGAAGCCGTACGCAACAGCCTGAAGGCCAACGCACTGATCGCCAATCTGGCCAGCCTGGGTGTGGAACCCAGCCCCTCGTCGCCCGAAGCATTCCGCGATCTGGTGCAAAAAGACACCGCAAAATGGGCGGCGGTCATCAAGGCGGGCAACGTCAAAGCCGAATAGGGCGATCCCAAAGCCCACATGCGGCGCGCCCCACTCGGGGCGCGCTTTGCATTCCTGTTATCCGCCGGCGTTCAAGGGTTGTCAGTGATTCCAGCATCCTTGATGATCTTGGTCCAGCGGCTCTCTTCCTGCTTCACGTATTCACCGAGCCCGGCGGGCGTTCCCACAGCGGCGACTAGGCCTTCCAGTTCCAATGCCTTTTGGAAGTCAGGCTCGTTCGACGCCTTCTTGATTGCCTTGTTTAACTGGTCGATAACCTCCTTGGGGGTGCCTTCCGGCACGAACACACCGTACCAGCTATCGACGAAATACCCCGGCTCGCCAGATTCAGCCACCGTGGGAACGCCCGGATAGGCCGGCGAGCGCTCCTTGGTCGTCACCGCCAATGCCCGCAATTGCCCACTCTTTACGTGGCCGCTGACGCTGGCCGACGTAGAGAAGATCATGTCGATCTGCCCGCCCATGAGGTCATTGATCCCGGGCCCCGCGCCCTTGTAGGGTACGTGCAGGATGTCGATCTTTCCCAGACTCTTGAACAGCTCCCCCGCCAAATGCGCAGACGTGCCGTTGCCGTACGAGCCGAACGTCAACTTGCCCGGATTGGCCCGTGCATACGTGAGAATATCCTGCACACTCTTGAACCGGGACTTGGGTGACACCACCAGCACATTGGGAGACTTTCCAATCATCGCCACTGGTGCAAACGCCTTATCCGTGTCATAGGGCAGCTTCTTGTGTATGGCAGGGTTGACCGCGTGCGCAAAGGTCGACATCAACAGGGTGTAACCGTCCGCCGGACTCTTTGCGACGTTCTCGGTGCCGATGATCGTGCTGCCACCCGGACGATTCTCAACCACCACTGACTGACCCAATTCATCAGTCAACCCTTTGGCCAACTGACGAGCAACAATATCGGTACCACCGCCAGGCGTAAACGGCACTACGATCCGCAATGGCCGATCCGGAAAGGCAGCCCATGCCTGCGGCGCCGACAACATGCCCGTCGCCAACAAAATGGCGCCGAACGCCTTGATACGTCGCGTCGCGACCCGGCTAGATTTCATGATTTGTCTCCTGATATTTCCTGCGCCTGTCTGAGTGCAGCGCATGAGAAAAGTGTAGAAGTGGCAAACTTGTTTGCCACCTCACGAATTCCACCTGTTGGAACTAGGCAGACGTATCCCGCAAGACGGCGATGCCGTCGGCCGCGCACACACCCAGCCCCAAAGGCCGGACAAACAGCGGATTGATCTCGGCTTCCAGTAATTGATCCTGCAAAGCCTCGGCCATACGCGAGAACGCCAGCACCGCCTCGACAAGCGCCGGGACGTCTGCAGGCTCCCGTCCGCGATATCCATCCAGCAAAGGCCACGTCTTCAGGCGCCGCAGGGCCGCTTCGACCTGATCCGCTCTCAACGCCGAGCCATCCGCCGGCAGCAGCAGCAAAGTCGTGTCGCGGACCAGTTCGGCAACCACGCCGCCCATGCCCAGCAAAATGGCGGTGCCCAACGGGTCCTTGTGCAACCCCACGATCACCTCCGCCGCGCCGGACACCATTTCCTGGACCAGATACGCCTTGGGCTCCCTACCCGTATGCCGCTGCACATCGGCCGCCATCTGCCGCATCCGTTGGCCGATGTCTTGCGGGGAAACATTGACGGCAACGCCGCCGACATCGCTTTTGTGCGTGATTTCGCCGGACAAGAGCTTCAGTACCACGCGCGGTCCCAGCTTCTGGGCGGCGTCAACGGCCTGCGCTTCGGTGCTCACCACGAACTCCCTGACGCCTTGAACACCAAAGCGGGCGAACAACGCCTTGGCCTGGGCTTCATCGAGCGAACCGTGCTCTTCGCAAGTAACTGGCTCCTGCGCTGCGGTTCGCGTATGGTCCGACTCCGAGTGCACCGCGCGCGCCTGCACTTGCCACATCGCCGACAAGGCCGCGCTGACGCTCTCCGGCGCGTGGAACGCGGGAATACCGTAGCGACTGAGCATCTCCGCCGCGTCTGGGGCATGCGGGCTGATATAGGCCAGCAGTGGCTTGACGCTAAGCGCGAGCGAGTCCCTGAGCGCATCCGCCATCAGTTCCGGCTGCGCCACCGCGGACGAGCCCACGATCACGACGAGTGCATCGTAATCATCGCTTTCGAGCACGATGCGGATTGCGCTGCGCAGCAGGTCCGGCTGCAAGCCCGCCAGCGTGACGTCGATCGGGTTCCGGTCCAAGGCCGCGTGGTCCCCCTTTTGCAGCGCTCGCAGCGCCTCGCCGGTGCGCGCATCCGGGGCCGGCAGCGCGAAGCCCGCGACGCCCAGGCAGTCCGCGACTAGCGTGCCCGCCCCGCCTGTCGACGTCAGGATCGCCACCCGGCGGCCGCCGAGCTTGCGTTCGTTAGCCAAGGCCGCCGGAATATCCAGCAGATCCGAAAAGGTTTGCGCGCGAATGATGCCGACCTCTTCGAACAACGCGTCATACATGCCGTCTGCGCCCGCCAACGCACCCGTGTGCGACGCTGCGGCTTGCGCCCCGGACTCCGACCGCCCGATCTTGAAGGCCACGATGGGCTTGCCAACGAGTGCGGCCTTACGCGCGGCCGCGCGGAATGTCCTGGGGTTGCGAATGGTCTCCACGTACAGCGCGATCACACGGGTCGCCGGATCGTCGGCCAGCGCGTCTACAAAGTCGGCCAGGTCCAAATCGACTTCGTTGCTCGTGGAGATCAGCTTGGAGAAGCCGATGCCCCGGGCCGCGGCGCGCGACAGCAACGCGCCCAGGATGCCGCCACTTTGCGACACCAGGCCAATTGCGCCGCTGTGGAGCTGGTCCATCGCCAGCGCCCCGCTAGCGGACAAAGTGATACGATCAGTCAGATTGACCAGCCCGATCGTGTTCGGCCCCAGGATCCGCATACTGCCTGCCGCTTCACGTAATTCGCGCTGACGGCGAGCGCCCTCCTCGCCCGTCTCGGAATAGCCGCTGGCAAGCACGATTGCCGCGCCCGTACCAATAGCAGCCAGATCGCGGATGGCCTGTTGCGTACGCTCGGCTCCGAGCAGCACGATCGCCACGTCGGGCGCCTCCGGCAAGGAATGCACGTCGGGATAGCAACGCAGGCCATCTATTTCGGAAGCCTTGGGATTCACAGGGTAGATCCGTCCCGGAAATCCATGCTTGCGCAAGTAACCCACCGGCCGGCCCGATGTCTTGATCGGATCGGCAGATGCCCCGACGACGGCTACGCTTTGGGGTTGTAGCAACTTCTCAAGGCCGCTCACTTTGCGTCTCCCTTGGCCTGGGCCATCTTGGCCAGAAACGCGGTCACGGAATCGCGATGCTCAGTGCTCGTGTAGCAAATTCCCTGAGCCTGACTGCCCATCGCGAACACCTGATCCGCCGTCAGTTCGGAGCTCTGATCCAGAATCGACTTGCTCAGGGCCAGCGCAGTGGCGGATCCTTGCGACAATTCCGCGGCCCACGCCTGCGCTGTCCTCAGTTCATCGCCGGCAGGGGCCAGGCGGTCGGCAATGCCCAGCGTGAGCGCTTCATCAGCCGCGACCTTGCGGCCGGAATAGATCAAGTCCTTGGCGCGCGCAAGACCCACCCGGCGAGGCAGGAAGTACATGCCGCCCCCGTCCGGAATCAGCCCCCGGGCGATGTAGCTCCAGGTAAAAGTCGCGTTTTCGGACGCAACAATGAAATCGCAGCTCAATGCGGTATCCGCACCCAGGCCGGCGGCCGCGCCATTCACCGCCGCAATCGTCGGCTTGGGCATGCGGAACAGCAGACTGACCGCATGGTGCACCCGCTGCTGGCGGGACCAACCATTGAAAGCCACCTCGCCCGCGGGCGCATCCATGCGGCGCTGCATGCCCGAGATATCCCCGCCTGCGCAGAACCCCTTCCCCGCGCCAGTCAACACCAGCGCCTTGATGGCGCGATCCTGGGAAACGGATTCCAGTGCATGGATCAGCTCAGCACGCATCGGGTCACTGATCGCGTTGCGCTTCTCCGGCCGGTTCAACGTCAGTGTTGCCACGCCCTGATCCGTTTGAAGTTTGATGAATTCGTAGTCCGCCATCTCTAAGCTCCGTGATATCGAAACGCCAGCGGTTCCCGTTGCGGAATTTTTCCTGGCTAGCTCTGATGACACAGTAAGCGGTACAGTTGCTGAAAACACTTCCTTATTTCCACAGGATGGAATTGCATGGCTGCGTCTGCTAAGCCCGAGCCCTCTACTCGAACTCGTGATCGTTTCGATGGCATCAGCCAGAATCGATCCCTCGAACGCGGCTTGGAAATACTGCGCGCGTTTCGACCTGGCACCGATTTATTGGGCAATGGCGAACTGGCGGAACGCACCGGACTGTCGGCGGCGACGGTCAGCCGACTGACGCAAACCCTGGTGACGAGCGGCTTTCTGGAACACGACCGGGCAGCACGCGCCTACCGGCTTGCCGTGCCAGTGCTGAGCCTGGGGCACGCCATGCGCGCCGCCTCGCCCGCTCTGAAGGCGGCCACCCCGCTGATGCAGGAGCTCTCCAACAAGCTCAAGGTCAATGTCGGCCTGGCCGCGCCGGATCGCGCCGAGATGATTTACCTGGAATCCATCAGGTACAACCGCAAACCGGCCCTACGCACGATCGTGGCAGGCCAGCGAGTGCCTATTGAACTGACATCGCTGGGACGCGCCTATCTGGCCACACTGGACGCCGCCGCTCGCGATGCGCTGATACGCGGCATCAAGCGGAGCTACCGCAGCACAACTTGGAAGCCGGTCGGCGCCGAAATCGACGCCGCGATCGCCCAAGTTCACGCCGATGGCTACTGCGTCGCGTCCTGGCAGCCTGGCGTAGTTGCGATGTCGACGCCTCTGAGACTGTCGAGCGGTCGGACGATGGCGCTGAATCTAAGTCTGACGACTGACGAACCATGCGCGCCGGTGGCGCGACGATATGTGGGAGAGCTGTTGGCGCTGAAGGATCGTATTGCTCATGGGCTGGCGCTTTCTGAACCCGATACTTTCCCTTAGCGGGTCCACATGCAAGCGTCTGAAGGATCTCGCGCGAGACAGACTGCAGCCGCGCGTTTCCTCCCAATATGCGTTCGAGCATCAAGCGCTTTGTCTCCTCCTTCATCGAATCATTTTGCTCACGCTTGAACGCGATCAAGCGGGTAACGCCCGCGTTCTCGATCAGCACATCCCCTAGAGGTGGGTCCATGGGGGATTGCTGCAGCAGATTTACGCATATGGGGCGCATCTCTCCGCCGGTCTGTTGCCCAACGATCAAGCCCAAACTCTAAAGAAAGTTTCCTATGACAATATTTTCGTACGGGTCCATAGAGTCTGCACATCCGTGGCGGTCTGATTGGAACAAACGACGGCACAACAGATTAACGGCAGCACTTTTGACAGACTCGCCGCACCACCTGTATGTCGGCGGGAGGCGGGCTCCCAAGAAATTACGGTGTCTCTCCTGCCAGCCTCCCCGTGCAGTTCCATAAGGCCAATTAAGGGAAAAAGGGTAAAATGGGCAAAAAGCCTATTAAGGCTCAACCAACCCGCTGTAGGGAGAACGATCATGGCTGCTTCCGCATTGCTCGCTGAACCTATCACCCGCCTGCCGACGAAGCCCGCCTCGGCAGTCAAGAAGGACGGCTGGCGGGGTGTCGTGCGCAGTCTTGCCGCCGCCGAAGGAAGGCTCGTCGTCACGAACCACGATGAGCCGGAGGCCGTGATCATGACGGTGGCCGAGTACACACGGATCATGGACGCGCTGAGCGCTGCCCAGGCCGCCGTGCCGGACCTGGTCGAAGACCTGCGCCGCAGCTTTGATCAACGACTTGCCGCGCTGTCCGCCCCCGACGCGGCCGAGCGCCTGCGAAGCGTTATGCGCAACCCTGGCCCGTTGGCTGGCCGGGTTAAGGCCGGATCCACATTTTGATGGAACGCCCGATTCTGTACGTGCTGGCGGGAGTGAATGGCGCCGGCAAAAGCTCAGTGGGCGGCCATATCCTGACTCAGGCCGGCATGGCCTGGTTCAACCCTGACACCTTCGCTCGTGAGCTTGTACAGCGCTTGGGCCGGTCCCAGGACCAGGCCAATGCCGAGGCCTGGGCGGAAGGGGTGCGGCGGCTGGACGCGGCCGTGGCGGCGGGCGGGTCGTTCGCCTTCGAAACCACTCTGGGCGGCCAGACCATCGTGGAAAAGCTCATCGCCGCGGCGTCGACACACGATGTGCTGGTCTGGTACTGCGGCCTGCGCGACGCCGAGCACCATATCGCGCGAGTGCGGGCCCGGGTGGCGCGCGGCGGCCACGACATCCCCGAAGAACGCATCCGCGAACGCTGCAAGACGTCCTGCCGCAATCTGCTGAAATTGATGCCGCGCCTGGTCAGCTTGCGGGTCTACGACAACAGCGTGGACGTAGAGCCTGGCGAGGCCGTGCCTGAGCCGGCTCTGGTCCTCTACGTGGACGAGGGCCAGGTGCACTATCCCACTTCGCTTGCGCAGATGCGGGACACGCCTGATTGGGCGAAGCCGCTCGTTGAGGCCTCGTTGTCGGCCAGCGAGTAGTGCAGCCTGCGCTCAGTATAAAAGAGGCCGCGCCGGCGCGGCTCCTCGGAGCACGCTGCATCCCGGCGACGCGGCGGCCCGCGGCATCGGCGAAGGCGACATCGTGCGGCTGTTCAACGATCGCGGCGCCTGCCTGGCCAGCGCCACGCTCAGCGACCGCATCATGCCAGGCGTGGCGCAACTGCCCACCGGCGCCTGGTACGACCCGGTGCGGGACGCGCAGGGCGAAGTGACGATGTGCGGCCACGGCAATCCCAACATCCTGACACGTGACGTCGGCACCTCGTCGCTGGCGCAGGGTTGCAGCGGCCAGTTGACGGCGGTGCAGGTTGAGCGCCATGACGGACCATTGCCGCCGGTCCGGGCCTTCGATCCGCCCCAAACGGCAGCGTCCGCGCGCTGACACCGCGCCCCGCTGCCCGCTATCCCGGCAGCTTGCCGTGTTTGTGCTCGGCGCGTTCGGCCAGTCGCAGCGCCATGTCCTGCTGGCGCTGCATCAGGTCGGCGATCTGCTCGGCATAAAGATCGATGAGATCGCCGCCCACCGGCTCCGGATCAGCTCCGTCGTCGATCGCCACGACGGCCCCCGCCTGGTCCACGCCCCAGATCCGGCTGCCGTCGCCCACGATCTTCAGCACCGGCAGGATGCCGGGCAGACCGGCCTCGGCAAGCTGACGTTGCTGCGCCGAAATGCTGGCCCATTCGGGCAACTCCGGCGCATCGATGCCCAACAGCACCACGCCGCGCCAGAAGGTCCAGGCCGGGCCGACTTCGAACTCCTTGGGGCGCGGCCAGACTTCCTCGCGCGCCATCACGCACAGGCCGTTGGTGCGCTGGCAGAAGGCCGCGAACGCCACCGGCAGCGGGAACCCGACAGCGGCCTCCAGGCTCGCGATCGCGGCCGCATCGGGCGCGGGCGCGGCCACCACCTCGAAATACGCGGAGTCCACGGGGTCCAGGATCTCCCATATGCGTTTGTGGAACTGTTCGGCGGTCATGGTCATGCAAGTTTCCTGAATCAAAAGACAAGTCCCGGCCCGCCGCCAGGACGGGAGGCCGGAATGGCACAACACTATAGCCGCGAAGGTGGCCGCGTGGCCCCCGTTTTGGCGCGACATCGGCGGGCAGTGGCATCTCTCCGATGGCCGGCTGCCGGCTGCCCGCGGCGATCAGTATCTGGGAAAACTCATTGCGGAATGCGCCGCCTCGACATCCCCGCATCGCATGGCAATACAGCATGCGGGGCGGCCGTTGATTCAATTCGCGTATGCGCCACGCTGACAGTTGTGTCCAACGATGAAAACCATGGCGACATTCCGCACCATCCGCCATACTCGACACCTCTGACGCGTCAAACAGGCAGAGGAGGATTCGCGATGAAAGACGCGGCTCGACATATGGGATATCGGGCGGCAGCGCGCGGACAGTCGCTAGAGTCGTGCCCTTTTATGCGGGCCGACAAGTTGCCCACTCGCACAGGCGAAAATCTCACTCACTGGCGCGAGAAAGTTGAAGCGTGGGAGCACGGTTGGCACGAGTGCGTCAATGCACGCCTTCCCCTCATACGCGATGAGGCCAAGGCTGCCGACAAGGCTCCGGAAAAAGACAGCAGCCATTAGCAGCGCCAGCTTCGACAAATGCCGTATTGCACGACATCGGAACCCGATGTAATTTTCCGATGCCCTTGGAGGGGGTGGAAACCTCCGCGGGACATCCACCCGGTCACGCGCCTTCTTCGCCGCGTGTCGCGGGTGGGCCGCAGCTGGCCAACTCGCCTCCTAACCTCGGCGGCGCGGCCCGGTCCACCGCTCAAGCGCTTGCAGCCGCGCAGCCTCGGCCTGCCGCAGCGTCCGGTAGAACATCGCGCCGCTGGCGACCAGCGCGCCAAGATCCTTCTCGTCAAGCTTCGGGGCGAGTCGCTCCAAATGGCCGGCATAGATCACCAGCACGCGATCCCAGTCGTCGAGGTTCGGCGCGGGTGCGGGTGTCGAGATCATCATGGCCAACAATTCTTCACTGTCCATACGCGGCCTCTGTCAGAAGCAGTCAGGATCTCATGCCGCACGGCAGCGATCGGAAAGCAAGAGTAAGAACAGCCTACCGGCGTCACAAGCCTTGCCAACCGTTGCACCCGGGCGGACCATTCAGCAAAGTTACGCTGGCAAACATCCCAAGGACCGCGGCGCACCTGGCCAGTGCAGCAGCACTATTGCGTCGCCCCCCGATCGGGACAACACTAATAACCGTCTCCACCCCGACGGTAAAGCCTGAATTCCCATAGGGCCCAGCGCAGAAGAGGTGTGACCTGGGCTGGCGAGACATCACGGCCGACCGCTACGAACATCACGAACGGACTGCAATGCTCCGCGCCCTACGCCACGGGCCCTGGCCGGCATGAACAGGCCGGTGAAGATTTCCGGGGGCTTTCCCATGTACGCTCACATCCAGATTGGTGTTCATGACCTCCACGGCATGACCACCTTCTATGATCGGGTGCTGCACGAGCTAGACTTGGTGCGCCTCACCGACCTGCGCCAGATCGGGCCGGCCGGTGTCATCTGGCGCAGGCCCGGTGCACGCTGGCCCCAGTTCGTCATCAATCTGCCCCTCAACGGCGAGCCGGCAACGACGGCAAACGGCTCGCAGGTGAGCTTCCTGGCGCCCAGCCGAAGCGCGGTGGATGCCGCCTGGGAAGAAGCGCTTGCCGCGTCTGGCAAGGACTTGGGCCGACCAGGTCTGCGTCCCCGGTACGCGCCTGATTTCTATGCGGCTTATTGCCTGGATCCGGAAGGCAACAAGCTGTGTTTCGTGCATACCCCCTAGCCAGGCGCCGCCCGCTCCGCCAGGGCGCCGCCCCCCTCTCTTGCTGGCACGATCCATGCTGGCGCCCAAGGAACGCGAGCCCACGCCAAGGAAGACAACGGCGGACATTCGGCTTGGCGCGTCAATCCAACCGCCTCGCTGGGCGCAAGGGGACAGCAATGCGCAATTCGGAAGATTCCCGCATGCCTCGCGGCGGCCGGGGCGAAAGGCAGGCAATCCACACGCCACGGCGTACCCGGGGGCCATGGCAGCTGTTGGCCCTTTGGATTCTGGTGGTCGCCGTCCTGCTCCTGGTTGGCCTCGTGTGGCGCTGGTCGCAGTAGCGGCAAGCCACATAAGCCATCTGGCTCATTCGCTCTGGGCGTTGGGCACGGACCGCGACGACTGCGCTGTAGGCACTGGCGTTACGCGCCAGATCGTGTTCGATAGATCGTCGGCGACGATCAGCGCACCTTTCGGGTCAACCGTCACGCCTACGGGGCGGCCGCGAGTCGTGCCATCGCTATCGCGAAACCCGGTGACGAAATCGACCGGCGGACCAGACGGCCTGCCGTCCCGGAACGGGACGAACACCACTTTGTAACCCACGGGCTCGCTGCGATTCCAGCTGCCGTGTTCGCCAACGAAGACCCCGTTGGCGAACCGCCGCCCCATCGCATCCGTCGAAAAGTCGACGCCCAATGCCGCAACGTGCGCACCCAGGCTGTAATCCGGCTTGATCGCCGCCGCGACCTTGGCCGGGTCCTGAGGCCTTACGCGAACATCGATATTCTGCCCCCAATAACTGTATGGCCAGCCATAAAAAGCGCCCTCTCGCACCGCCGTCAGATAATCGGGGACCAGGTCCGGGCCGATCTCATCCCGTTCGTTTACGACGGCCCACAGCTGGCCTGTATCCGGCTCAATGGCCAACGCCGTCGGGTTGCGCAACCCCGTGGCGTAGGTCTTGTATTCGCCGGTGCTTGCGTTTATCCGCCAGATACGCGCTCGATCAACCTCCGCCGCCATGCCCCGCTCCGTGATATTGCTGTTGGAACCAATGCCGACATAGAGATATCGGCCATCCGCGCTGGCAGCCAGCGCCTTGGTCCAGTGATGGTTGATTTCCGATGGCAGCAGCGCCACCACCTGGGGCGGACCCGTCGCCTTGGTCTGCCCCGGCTGGTAGTCGAACCGCACCACGGCATCCTGGTTGGCAACATAGAGCTTGTCGCCTACCAACGCGAGGCCATAAGGCGCATTCAGGTTCTCGGCAAAAGTCGAAACCTCGTAAATGCCATCGCCGTCGGTATCGCGCAGCAGGCCCAACCGGTTGCCGCCTTCCACCTGGCTTGTGCCGCGGGCCTTGATGATGCCGGCTATCACGTCCTTGGGCCTGAGCTTGGCAGCGTTGCCGCCCCGGCCCTCCGCCACCAGGATGTCGCCATTGGGTAATACCAGCGTCTGCCTCGGAATTTTCAACCCGGTCGCGATGGCTTTTACCCTATAGCCATCAGGCACTGTCGGAACGCTATCGCGCCATTGCTTGGGCTGCGCGATCACCATGTCGGGCAACAGCCTGCGCTGCGGCTTCGGCAAATCGGGAGACGGACCCACCTGCGCGGTTTCCGCTTGGCCGCTACAAACCCCAACCATGACTGACAGCGGGAATGCGGCAAACAAGCCCACGTATCTCATACGGTTCCCCTGACATACGGAGCGCGCAAGCCCAGCCACATCGCCGCACAGGCAAGCACCGTCGTAACCACCGACAGGGCCAGGCCAACCGGCATGCTGCCCCATGCGTCGCTGGCATGTACCAGCGCGTTGAAAACGCCAATTATCCACACGGCCGCGAGTAGCAACGCATAGGGCACGGTCCTGCGCGGCTGCCGGCCACGCCGGAACAAATCGACAATGGCGAAGGCCAGCGCGATACCGCCGAACACCAACGCCCCCAGGAGCAGCCAGGCGGCGAAATTATTCCACTGGACGTGTAAAGATTTCGCATACGCTATATCGCTGAGGGCCGTCCCGAGAAACAAGGGAAACATCCCCGCCAGGAATACGGCGTGCACGGGATGTACGGTCAAAACGTACCTGTCCACGATATTGGGGGTCACGTCAATCTCCTCCTGAGCGACCGGCGCCGGCCATCGCGGTGCCACGCGCTCGCTACCACCGCCTGCGCGCGGGGTCACCTCGCCGGTTGCGCCGGTTCAGACACCTGCGCCAGGGTTGCGCCCGCCCCATCGGCCTTGGCCGCGATATCACCCAGGGACACTACGCCAACCAACTGCTTGTCCCTGTTCAGGACCAGCACGCGGCGCACCATTTCAGATTCCATCATCGACTTCGCCACCTCGATCGGGTCGTCCTCGTAGCACCAAATGGGCCGCTCCGACATCGCATCGTCAACCGTGGCCGCATCGGGCGCCGCGCCACGAGCAGTACACCGAACGGTGATATCCCGATCGGTGATGACGCCCACCAGCCGCCTGCCGTCGCAAATAGGAAGCTCTCCAACATCGAGGTCCGCCATCAATTCGGCGGCCCGCCGAATTGATTCTCCCTGGACGATGTAGGCCGGTTCGGGGGTCATGATTTCAGATAGACGCGTCATAATGTGCTCCTTGGCGTGTGTGTGGATGCGTTGCCTGGCGTGCTTGCCGCGCGGACATGCCGTTGCGCAGCAAGCAGCATGCCCTGCCTGGTCAATCGAAGCCGTCAGCCACACGGGGAGGTCGTGAAGACCGGCAGTGTCTCCCAGGCGATCGCGACCGAGCAAAGAGCACAGAGCAGCCCGGTCAACCTGGCGTGAAACGCTGGCAGGCCGCGGGTGCGGACGCGCCTGTACTGGCGCAGGGCCACCGCGCCCATGCCGGCAAGGGCTGAAGCGCTGGCGGCCACGATGATCCATGACGATGCCGCCAACCCGAGCCAAGGCGCGGTCGGGACATGACCCGCGCACGCCGTGGCGTTGATCGCATAGATGAAAAGGTAGTGAGCCAGCCATATCATGGGCGGCGCAACCAGGAGAAGCAGGTCAGCCCCGGAGCGTGATTTCATGGCGCTAGCCTGCCAGAAGGGGGAAGCCGTGTGTCAAGCCCAGGCTCAAACATCCCTGCGCCACGGTGTAGTGCCAAAGAATCGCCGTGCTGTCGAAACAGGCCCGGCGGGACGCGCTGAGCCTGCCAGCCGCGCTCCTGGCGATCGTGAATGCGCCCATCAGGGCGCAAAACGCGACGAAGGCGGCCTGCAGGCCCACCAGCGCATAGACCGAGGCTTCGTAAGCGGATGCCTGCGGCCGCAAGCCGGCCCGCCAATGCTCCTGTGCGTCCAGGCACACCGATACCGATAACAAGGCAATCGCCAGGGCAATAGCCGATTTCAGGTATCCAGGCCGGCCTCTTCGCAGCGCGCGCCCGGCCAAGGCCACCATCGCCGACGATCCCAACAGGAGCGCAGCCGATAGCCAAACCCATGCCGAAGCCAGGCCGTCGCCAACCGGGAAGGACTTCGCCGGAGCCGCCATCCGCAGGAAGAGGTGCGAAAAGGCCAGCGAACCGAAGATGCTCGCGCATACCATCACCAGCATGATCATCGCCCACCAGGCATGCGATCCGCTGCCCATGCACGCCGTGGGCAACCGCAGCCCTGCGCCTATGTCCACCTCCATCCGGTCCGGCGCCGTGTCGGTATCCCAGAGCCAGCGCCACAACGACACGACAGCCAGCAGGCCGAACAGACCCGCAACCATGGGCAGCTTGAAGGTGAGCAAAAGGAAAAATCCCGCGGTGCCCACGGCCGCCAACAACGGCGACCAGGCCGGGCCGGGCAACGCCAACACGTAGTCGGGCCGGGCGTCCACCGCGCTGGTGACCAGCGTGGTGCGCAGGCCCGCGGGAGCATGGGGCAGGAAATGCCTGCCGGCCTCGACCTGCGCGGCCAGTTCGGGCTGGTCCCACAACGGTTCGCGGCTGGCGACTCGTGGCACGCTGCGCACGCCATAAGTGTCGGCCGGCAGCCATTCCAGCGTGCCGGCATCCCAGATGTTTCCCGCCCCCGCGCCCAGGGTGGGCCGAAAGCGGCGGACCAAATCGAACAGGAACACCAGTACGCCGGCGGCAATGAGATAGGCGCCAGCCGTGGACAGGAGGTTCAATGCGCTCCACCCCTGGCTCTCGGCATAGGTGTATACCCGCCGGGGCATCCCGGCCAGGCCAGTGAAGTGCATCGGAAAGAAGGCCAGATTGAATCCTGAGAACATCAGCCAGAACGACCAGCGGCCCAGGCGTTCGGAAAGCGCCCGCGCGCTGACGAAGGGCATCCAGTAGTAGAACGCGGCGAACAGCGGAAACACCATTCCGCCGAACAGCACATAGTGCAGATGGGCGACGACAAAGTAGGTGTCGTGCACTTGCAGGTCAAACGGGATGACGGCCACCATGACGCCGGTCAACCCGCCCAGGACGAACGTGAAGAAGAATCCCAATATGAAGAGCATCGGCGTCTTCAGGGGCCGCAGCCGGGTCGCGGCGGCGATGGTGGCGATCCAGGCGAACACCTGAATCGCCGTCGGCACCGATACCGCCATGCTGGCGGCCGACGCGAAACTGAGCGAGAGCGGCGCGATGCCCGTGGCGTACATGTGGTGCACCCAGAGCCCGAAGCTGATGAATCCCGTTCCTACCACGGCCGCCACCACAAGCGGGTATCCCACCAGGCGCGCTCCCGTCATGGCAGGGATGATCATCGACACCATGCCGGCCGCTGGCAGGAAAATGATGTAGACCTCGGGGTGGCCGAAGAACCAGAACAGGTGCTGCCACAATAACGGCGCTCCGCCACGTTCGACGATGAAGAAGGGCATGTCGAAGGCCCGTTCCAGTTCCAGGAGCATGGTGGCAACGATGACGGCCGGGAACGCAATGATCACCATGCCACAGAAAACCAGCATCACCCAGGCGTAGATCGGCATCCTGTCCAATGTCATCCCGGGGGCACGCGTGCGCAGTATGCCCACGGCCAGCTCTATCGCTCCGGCGATTGCCGAAATTTCAATGAATCCGATGCCGAGCAACCACAGGTCTGCATTCAGGGCCGGCGAGTATGCGGCGCTCGTCAATGGCGGATACATGAACCAGCCGCCATCCGGCGCGAGCCCGACGAAGATGCTGCAGAAGAAGACCAGGCCGCCGATGGCGTACGCCCAGTATGCGTAGGCGGACAAGCGCGGAAACGGCAGATCGCGCGCGCCCAGCATGTTCGGCAAGAGCAGCACCGCGACAGCCTCCACTGCTGGCACGGCGAAGAGGAACATCATCACCGTCCCGTGCATGGTGAACAGTTGGTTGTACAGCGCATGCCCGACCAGCGCATTGTCCGGCACTGCCAACTGGGTACGCATGACGAGCGCGAGCACGCCAGCCAGCAGGAAGAACAGCATGGCGGTGCCGATATAGAGCAGGCCTATGGACGTGTTGTTGACGATCGTCAGCGCGCGCCACCCGGTGGGACGGCGCCATGCGCGTTGCAGGCCCTCCAGCTCTCCGTCCGGGCGCGGGAGGGGATTGGGGAGCTCGCTTGGCGCGCGGGCACGTGTCGGATCCGGCTTCACTTCAGGGATCCAAGATAGCCAGCCACGGCGCGCAATTCTTCGCCGGACAGGTTGCCAAAGGCTGGCATGAGATTTCCTGGCTTGATGTGCTGGCTGCCCGCGATCCAGCCTGCCAACGCGCCTGTGTTGTTGGCCAGCGTACCCGCCGCCAGTCGGCGCCGGTCGGCCACGTGGGTCAGATCCGGCCCCAAGGTGCCTGCCGCCTGCGAGCCCCGCACGGTGTGGCACTGGGCGCAGTCGCGCAGGAAGATATTCGCACCCGCTCGCAATTCGGCGCCCGGCTCGGCGGCTGAACGGCGTTGCGCCATCAGCCATGCATCGAAGTCCGCGGCGCTCAGCGCCTGCACGTCGAACTGCATCTTGGCGTGCTGCGCGCCGCAGTACTCCGCGCACAGGCCACGAAACACGCCCGGCTCGCGTGCCAGCAGGCGCAGTCGGTTGACCTTCCCGGGAATCAAATCCAATTTCCCGGCCAGAGCGGGCACCCAGAAGCTGTGGATGACATTGGCCGAGGTCAGCCTGATCTCGACCGACGCGCCGACAGGGATCCGTATGTCATTCGCCGTTTCAAACAGCAGCGCGCCAGTCCTGTCCCGATAATGCACTCGCCACCACCAGAGTTCTCCCGCGACATCGATACTAATCGCGGCTTCCGGGCCGCGCCCCATGGTTGCGGCCACCTGCAGCGCGTAGGCAAGCAACGCCGTAAGAATGGCGACGGGGAACGCCACCCCTGCCACCACGATCAACCTGGGCCGGCCAAGCATGCCGCGAAGCCTTGCGGGCCCGAACATCGCCGCGCCGAGCATGATCAACGTCAACAGGAAAATCAGTCCGGCCCCCACCGACAATACCCAGGCGGTTTCGGCGATCGAGGCAGCCTCTTCCCCCCTTGGATGCAGGACCGATGGCATGCCCGCCCACGCACCGGGAGAGGCAGTGGCCACTATGGAGGGAAAAAGGGGTGACATATCCACGAGCGGCGCCACGAAGAAATTGTCAGGGGCAGGCCGAACCGCCGGCCTGCGCGGATGACCGAACTTGAGGACCCGCTTCAGCATGTGGCATGCCCGGTATGCGCGTGCAGTCTACCGGTACGGCATTTGCTGAGCGCGGGAGTCAACGTCTCTACAGGCCCAGACCTTGCACCGCCTCGCCCGCCCCGCTCCGGCGCTCCTGGCCGTCGCCCTCATGCTATTGGGTGCGTGCGGAGACGCCCGTCAATCGCTGGCGCCTCCCGGCCGGCCAGGGCAACTGGAGGGCGCCGATCCCGTCCGGGGCCGGCTCCTGATATCCGAAAGGGGATGCCTGAGCTGCCACAGGGTTGCGGGAATAAGCGGTCCGGCCTCTCGAATCGGGCCACCGCTCACTGACGTGGGCAGGCGGGCCTACCTGGGTGGCTGGTTGCCGAACACCCCTGACAATCTGGTGCGCTGGCTGCTTGACCCGCCCGCGGTCAATCCCCGCACCGCCATGCCCGCCGCGGACCTCACGCCCTCACAAGCGCGT
Source organism: Achromobacter sp. CSND-B12 (assembly GCF_052906545.1). NCBI lineage: Bacteria > Pseudomonadati > Pseudomonadota > Betaproteobacteria > Burkholderiales > Alcaligenaceae > Achromobacter > Achromobacter sp. CSND-B12. Next base: position 875,477 of record NZ_JBREGJ010000001.1, read on the forward strand.
GATATCGCCGCCTTCCTGCTCAGCCGCCGTTGAGCTCCCGGACACCGCCATGAGCAGCCTGAAAGTCGCCGGCCTGACCATCCTGGCATGCGTGGCGGCCGGCGCTGTGCTGGGCGCGGCGGCCGTCTGGTTCGGCTGGTACGACGTAAGCGCCACCGGCTCGCATACCGCCGTCGTGCACGAACTGCTGGATACGGCGCAGACACGCTCGGTAAGGCGCCGGGCGAGCAGCATCGACGTCCCGGACCTGAACGCGCCGCGCATGCAGCAAGAGGGATATGCGCTCTACCAGCGGCATTGCCTGCAGTGCCACGGCGCGCCGGGCATCGCTCCCGAACCTTATGCGCGGGGATTGAACCCGGCTCCCGCCGCGCTTGTCGCAACGGCCCGCGACCGCAGCGCGGCCGATATCTTCTGGATCACCCGGCAAGGAATCAAGATGACGGGCATGCCCGCCTGGCAGTATCGGCTGACGGACGCCGAAATCTGGAGCATTGTCGCGTTCCTGCGCGTCCTGCCGACGCTGTCGCCCGAGGCCTACGGGAAGTGGGAAACGGGGGCGGCACCCTCGCCGCCTGCCAGGCCGGCGCCAACCACGACACGCGCGGGGGACCCCGTTGCCGGTCGCGCAGCGCTGCAACAGCATCTCTGCGCGACCTGCCACGTCATTCCGGGCGTGGCGGGCGCGCGCCATCATGTCGGGCCTTCACTGGCCGGTATCTCGCAACGGCCGTACATCGCGGGCGGGGTGCCCAACACCTCGGCCAATATGGAACGCTGGCTGCGCGACCCTTCCGCGGTGAAACCGGGATCCGCGATGCCCAACCTCGGCCTGGACGAACAGGATGCGCGCGATATCACTGCGTTTCTCGGATCGCTGCCCCCCGCCGACTAGCGGCGCAATAGCGTTGCCCGCGCCGCCCGCATGCGGCGGGGCACAAGGAAACGCTCAGTTCACCGTGATGTTCGCCTGTTTGATCAGGTCGGCAAACCGCGGGACATCCCGGGCGATGAGCGCCTGGAAAGCGGCCGCCCCCTGCTCCTGCTCGGCCGGCGCCTGGGCCGCCAGCTTGTCCAGGGATTCGCGCACGCCGGGGCTTTTCAGCGCCCCGGCCAGGGCCTGTTCCAGCCGCGCGACCACGGCGGGCGGGGTGCCGGCGGGCGCGGCGATGCCGTTCCACACGCTCATATTGAAATCCGGCACGCCCGCCTCGGCGAACGTCGGCACGTCGGGAATCTGCGGCAGGCGGGCGGCGGACGCCACCGCCAGGGCCGTGACGCGTTTGCCCTCGTGGATGGGAATCATCGTGACGGTCTGGTCGATCACGGCGTCCACCGTGCCCGCCATCAGGTCGGCGATCGCCGGGCCCGCGCCGCGATACGGGATCTGCATCCCTTGCGTATGGGTCACGTGCATGAAATAGGCCGCGGCGATATGGCTGGTGGATCCGGACCCGGCGTTGCCGAAATTCACGTCGGCGCCGTTTTTCTTCAAGCGCGCGACGAACTCGGGCAGCGTGGCGATGCCGCTTTTCTTGCTGACCGACAGCACCATCGGCACCGTCGCCACCAGCCCCACCGCGCTCATGTCGCGGCGCGGGTCGAACTTGCTCTTGGGGTACAGCGACGGCGCAATGGCCAGCGAACCCATGTTGCCGAAGGTGATGGTGTAGCCGTCGGGCGCGGCGCGGGTCACGCGCTGGTTGCCGATCATGGTGCCGCCACCGCCCAGGTTTTCCACCACCACGGTCTGGCCCAGGTTTTCGCCCATGGCCTGCGCCACGATGCGGGCCAGCCCGTCGGTGGATCCGCCCGCGGCGTACGGCACCACCATCGAGATGGCGCGCGTGGGATAGTCTTGCGCCGATGCGTTGGCGCCAAGCGCGATCAGGCCGGCGCCCAGGGTCGCCAGAAAAGTCTTCTTCATGTCTTGCTCCTCGCTGTGTTCGCCGGCGGCAGCCGGCCCTCCGCCTTGTCCTGGCGGATTCTCGTGATGCAGGTTGAAAAGGCGGCGCGACCGCGGCCGCGCCGTGTCGAAGCGACCTAGCGCTTCCTGGCGGCCAGCTCCACGCCGGCCAACTGCTCGGACAGGCGCGCGACGGCGGTGTGGTCCTGTCCCTTGCCCAGGGTCTTGCCCGCGGCGGCCCACAGCTCGCGGCACAGCGCGGCGAACGGGGTGGGCGTGCCGGTATCCGTGGCGATACCCAGCGCGATGCCCAGGTCCTTGACCATCAGGTCCAGGCCAAAGCCGGAATTGAACTGGCGCGACAGCACGAATTGCTTGAACTTTTTCTGCGTGGAATTGTTCATCCCCGTCGACGCATTCAAGACATCGACGATCACTTCGGGATCCAGGCCGAACTGCTGGCCAATCAACATGGCCTCGACGCCGATCAGGAAACCGCCGGCCGACACCAGGTTGTTCAAGGCTTTCATGGCGTGGGCGCTGCCCACCTCGCCCACGGCCGTGATCGAGGTGCCCATGGCGGACAGCGCGGGCCGCACGCGTTCCAAGGTGGCGGCGGGGCCGCCGAACATGATCGCCAGTTCCCCGCTGCGCGCACGCGGCACCCCGCCCGACACCGGCGCGTCCACCATCTGGCTGCCGGCGGCGGCCACGGCCTGGGCCAGCCGCTGCGTATGCGCCGGCACGCCGGAACTCATGTCGACCACGACGCTGCCCGGTCGCAGGCCCGCCAGCACGCCTTGTTCGCCGGACAGCACCTGCTCGACGATGGCGCTGGTGGGCAGCATGGTGAAGACGATGTCCGATTGCGCCGCCAGCGCCGCGCAGGTGGCGGCAGCCTGGCCGCCGACCTCTTGCGCGAACCTGTCGGCCTGGCCCGGCACGGCGTCGTAGACCGTCACTGCGTAGCCGGCCTGCGCCAGGCGCGCCGCCATCGGCCAGCCCATGCTGCCGATGCCGATCAGGCCCGCGCGTTCTAGCGATGCGCTCATGCCCGTTGCTCCTTGAAGGCGCCCTCTTCCTCCAGCACCTGGTTGGCCACCTTGAAAGCGTCCAGGCCCGCGGGAATGCCGCAATACACGGTGGCCTGCAGCAGGATTTCCTTGATCTCCTCGACGCTGACGCCGTTGTTCAGCGCGCCCTTGACGTGCAGCTTGATCTCGGCCGGACGGTTCAGCGCCGTGAGCATGGCCAGGTTCAACATGCTGCGCGTCTTCTTCTCCAGGCCAGGACGGCCCCAGGCGTAGCCCCAGCACCACTCGGTCGTGATGCGCTGGAACGCCATCATGAAATCGTTGGCGCGGGCCAGCGAGCCGTCCACGTATTCGGTGCCGAGCACCTCGCGGCGCAGGTCCAGGCCTTGGTCAAAGAGGGCTTGGGTTTCGGATTTGGTGTCTGCCATTGGGTTCCTCGTTGGTGGTGACGACGGGCGTCGAACCGGCGCTGGTTCGGCCTCGTTTGTCTGATTGTCAGTCAATTTTCGTCCGAACGTCAATAGTCCTATTGTCAGACAATATGCTTGACCGCTTAAAAAATGAACACAATAATGCGGCAAAGCGCCGGGCTGGCTGCCGTGCGCACCTCCCCCACAAAAAGCCAGGAGACAAGCATGAACAACCACCCCAAGCAGGCCGTGCGCCAAGGGCGCCGGCAATTCGTCGCCGGCCTGGGCGCGGCCGCCCTGGCGGCCTCGCTTCCCGGCCGCGCGCTGGCGGCGCCCGCCGACATCAATGTCGGCGTGATCCTGCCGCTGTCCGGCGCCAACGCGCAGTTCGGCATCAATTCGCGGCAAGGCCTGGAACTGGCCGCCGACGAAATCAATGCGGCCGGCGGCATCAAATCGCTGGGCGGCGCCAGACTCAAGCTCATCATCGCCGACGCCACCTCGCAGCCCACCACCGCCGCCACGGTCGCCCAGCGTCTCATCACGCAGAACCGCTGCGTGGCGCTGATCGGCGCCTACGCGTCGTCGCTGACGCTGGCCGTGTCCGAGGTGACCGAACGCCGCGGCATTCCCCTGCTGACCATGTCGTTTTCGGATGTGCTGACCGAACGCGGCTTCAAGCACATCTTCCAGGTGGTGTCCAAGGGCTCGGTGCTGGGCCGGGCCCAATACGACTACGCCGCATCCGTCGTGGCCGGCGCGTCCGAAATCAGGAAGATCGCGCTGCTGTACGAAGACACGGCCTACGGCACATCGCAGGCCGTCGGCGTGCGCAATGCGGCCAAGGCGGCCGGCGCGCAGATCGTGCTGGACGAAGCCTACCCGCTGGGCATCACCGACGTCACGCCACTGATCAGCAAGCTGCGGGCGTCGGATGCCCAGATCGTGTTCCCGGTTTCCTACCTGAACGACAGCCTGCTGATCATCCGCGTGATGCGCCAGCAGCGGTTGACGGTGCCCATCGTGGGCGGCGCGGCGGGCTACGTGATCCCCGATTTCGCGAAAGCGCTGGGCCAGTATTCCCAGGCGGTGTTGTCGATCGCCCCTGCCAACTACGACCAGGCGCCGGAATACACCGAACGCTACCGCAAACGCTTCGGCACTTTCATGCCCCATGAAGCGCTGGAACATGCGGTATGCGCGGGCGTGCTGGCCCAGGCGCTGGAGGTGGCCGCATCCGACAAGCCCGAGGCGGTGTCCAAAGCGCTGCGCGCGCAAAAGTACGACCAGGGCTGGGCGGGCGTGATGTCGGGCGGCGGCGTGCACTTCGACGCCAACGGCCTGAACACCCTGGCGCAGCCCGTCATGGTCCAGTGGCAGGACAACGAGCTGGTCTCGGTGTGGCCCCAGGCGCTGGCCAAGGGCCGCGTCATCACCGCCAGCTGAGCACGCGGCGCGAACCGGAGGATCGACATGCAATTCTTGCAGGCGCTGGTGGACGGCATTCTGCTGGGCGGCGTTTACGCGGTCATCTCGATCGGGCTGACGCTCGTGTTCGGGGTGGTCTCCATCGTCAACTTCGCCCAGGCCGAATTCCTGATGGTGGGCATGTTCGTGGCGTACTTCGCCTGGAAACTGTTGGGGCTGGACCCGCTGGCGGGATCGCTGCTGTCGTTCGCGGTGGCCTTCGTGCTGGGCGTGCTGACGCAGAAGTTCCTGATAGACCGCGTGCTGAGGGCCCCGGCGGTCGCGCAGATATTCCTGACGGTGGGCTTGCTCATCGTCATGGAAAACCTGGCCTTGATCCTGTTCGGGTCGGAGTTCCGCTCGGTGCAGACCCCGTACCAGATGACCGCGCTGGCGGTCGGCCCGATCCTGCTGGCGGCGCCGTATCTGCTGGCCTTCACCGTGGCCTCGGTGGCCGGGCTGGCGCTGTGGTGGGTGCTGAAGAAAACGTGGTGGGGCATGGCGGTGCGGGCGACGGCGCAGGATCCCATGGCGGCGCGCCTGTCCGGCATTTCCACCCATCGCGTGCACCAGCTTGCCTTCGGCCTGGGCGTGGGACTGACAGCGCTGGGCGGCGGCATCATCCTGCCCTACCTGACCGCCTCCACCACCGTGGGCGCGCAGTTCAGCGTGCTGATGTTCACGGCGGTGGTGCTGGGCGGGCTGGGCAGCGTGATGGGCGCGGTCGTCGGCGGCATCGCGGTCGGCGTCATCCAGTCGCTGTCCTCGCTCGTGCTGCCCATGCAGCTACAGAACCTGGTGCTGTTCGCCATCTTCATACTGGTCCTGGCCGTGCGCCCGGAAGGTCTTCTGAAAAGGGCTGCGTGATGGCCATGAATCGACAACTCCTTCCGTGGGCCGCGCTGCTGGCCGTTGCCTTGGCCGCGCCCTGGATGTTCGAGGACCAGGGTTACGGCATCCGCGTCCTGACGCTGGTGCTGCTGTTCGCCGCGATGGGCCAATCCTGGAACATCGTGGGCGGCCTGGCCAACCAGATTTCGCTGGGCCACGCCGCGTTCTTCGGCCTGGGCGCGTATACCTCCACCCTGTTGCTGATGCGCTACGGCATTTCTCCCTGGCTGGGCATCGTGGCCGCGATGGCGGTGGCCGCCGTCGCGGGCGCGCTGCTCAGCCTGCCCACCATGCGGCTGCGCGGCCACTACTTCGCGCTGGCCACGCTGGCGTTCGGTGAAGTGCTGCGCGCCATCGCCAACACCTGGGCGTCGGTGACGGGCGGGCCGGTCGGCCTGTCCATTCCGTTTTCGGAAGGCCTGGCGCAGATGCAGTTCAAGTCCAGCATCCCGTATTACTACCTGATGCTGGGCGCCGCGCTGATCACGTCGGTCGTCTTCGCCGTGATCAGCCATTCGCGCCTGGGCTACCGGCTGCGCGCCGTAAAGGCCAATCCGCAGGCGGCGGAGGTGATCGGCGTGGACACGGCGCGCACCCGCATCCTGGCCGCCGTCATCTCGGCCGCGCTGATGGGCGCATGCGGCACGCTGTACGCGCAGTTCATCTACTTCTTCGATCCCGACACCGTGTTCTCGCTGGTGGGCATTTCGGTGCGCGTGGCGCTGATCTGCATCATTGGCGGCGTGGGCACCGTGGCCGGGCCGCTGATCGGCGCGCTGGTCATCATTCCGCTGGAAGAAGTGTTCAACGACTGGCTGTCGGGCCACACCGCCGGGGTTTCCCAGCTGGCGTTCGGCCTGATCCTGATCGCCATCATCCTGATCGAGCCGCGCGGCCTGTCGGCGCTATGGACGCGGCTGCGCAACCTGACGCGGGGCCAGCATGCCTGACATCCTGAAGGTATCGAACATCCAGCGCCGCTTCGGCGGCCTGAAGGCGGTGGACGACGTGTCGTTCAGCGTGGCCCGCGGCGACATCCTGGGGCTGATCGGTCCCAACGGCGCCGGCAAGACCACATTGTTCAACCTGCTGGTCGGCCTGTACGCCAGCCAGGGCGGCCGCATCGAGCTGGACGGCGAGGACATAACCCGGCTGCGCCCCCATCAGATCGCCGCGCGCGGCATGACCAAGACGTTCCAGAACGTCGCGCTGTTTCCCGAGATGACCGTGCTGGACAACGTGCTGGTCGGCGGGCTGCTGCGCCATGACGTGGCGCGGGCGCGCCGGGTCGCGCGCGACAACCTGGACCGGGTCGGCCTGTCCGCCATCGCCGCCAAGCCCGCCGGCGAGCTGTCTTTCCCCGAACAGGCGCGGGTGGAACTGGCGCGCGCGCTGTGCACCGATCCCAAGGTATTTCTGCTGGACGAGGTGATGGCGGCGCTGAACGAATCCGAGATGGATGCGCTGCTGGACCTGATCCGCGCGCTGCGCGACGAGTCCGGCATCACCTTCATCGTGGTCGAACACCACATGCGCGCCATCATGCGCCTGTGCAACCGCATCCTGGTGCTGTCTTTCGGCCAGAAGATCGCCGAAGGCGCCCCGGCCGCCATCGCCGCCGACCCGACGGTGATCGAAGTCTATCTGGGCAAATCGATGGAACAGGTGGAGGTGGCCGCATGAGCCTGCTGCAGATTCAAGGGCTGACCGCCTCCTACGACCGCAGCCCCGTGCTTCACGACGTATCGCTGGACGTGCCCGAAGGCAGTTTCATCGCCGTCGTCGGCGCCAACACGGCGGGCAAGAGCACGCTATTGCGCTGCATTTCCGGGCTGCTGGACAAGGTCGGCGGCAGCATCGCTTTCGACGGCCGCCAGATCCTGCGCCTGCCGCCGCACCGCATCCCGGAGTTGGGCATCGCCCACGTCCCGGAAGGGCGCCACGTCTTTCCCGAAATGACGGTGGAGGAAAACCTGTACCTGGGCGGCTACACGCGGCGCCGGGACGCGGCGGGCCTGAAGCGCGGTTGCGAGCGCGTCTATGCCCTGTTCCCCCGGCTGCATGAGCGGCGCCGGCAGTTGGCCGGCACGCTGTCCGGCGGCGAACAGCAGATGGTCGCCTTCGGCCGCGCGCTGATGCTGGATCCGCGCCTGCTGCTGCTGGACGAACCCAGCCACGGCCTGGCGCCCAAGGTGGTCGAGGAAATGCACCAGGCCATGATCGACATCCATCGCAGCGGCTTGACCATCCTGCTGGTGGAGCAGAACACCCGGCTGGCCCTGTCCGTGGCCGAGCACGCCTATGTGTTGCAGTCCGGCACGATGGTGCTGTCCGGGCCCAGCGGCAGCCTGCTGGAAGACAGCCGCGTGCGCGCCGCCTACCTCGGGCTGTAACCATGGGCCGCCGGCGGGATATATTGCGTCTTTACGTTGAACCGGCGGTTCGCCGCGGCCGGGCCAAAAGCCCGCGTTGCCGCCCGCGCCCGCCGCTATGCTAAGCGAGAGACAGCCATGCCCACCCCCACCGGCGCAGTATTCGAAAAACCGACCACCCTGCGCACCCGCGTCGAGGAATACCTGCGCGCCTCCATCATGGACGGGCGCATCAAGGGCGGCGAACGCCTGCGCGAAGTCGAACTGTGCGAACAGTTGAACATCAGCCGCAGCACGCTGCGCGAAGCGCTGCGCACGCTGGAAGCCGAGCGCCTGATCTCCATCGAGCCGCACCGCGGCCCGACGGTGGTGCGCATCACCGAAAAGGCGGCCCGCGACCTCTATTCGCTGCGCGCCCTGCTGGAAGGCTACGCCGCGCATGAATTCGCGCGGCTGGCCAGCGACAGCGACGTCGAACGCCTGCGCAAGGCCGTCGACGCGCTGCACCGCCAGGCCAAGGGCAGCAACAAATCGGCATTGCTGGCGGCCAAGCGCGATTTCTACGACGTGCTGCTGTCGGGCTGCGACAACGACCTGATCAAGGACATGCTGCCCGGCCTGCTGTCGCGCATCAACCTGCTGCGGGCGACCTCGTTCGCGCGCCCGGAACGGCTACCGGAAAGCATGGCCGAAATCGACTACATCTTCGAGCGCATCCATGCTCGGGATCCACAAGGCGCCCAGGCGGCCGCACAGAGCCATATCGTCAACGCGGAACGCACCGCGCTCGACGTGCTCAGGCGCCAACAAGAGGAGGCATCCGCAAGTGAAGGCGATCGTCCAGGAACTGAGGGCCGCGGCGGCCCTGGCGCAGCAGGATAGCGAATTCATCGCCGCAGCCAGGGGCCTGCCGTGCGCCATCTGGCTGCAAGCCGGCGCGGATCCGCAAGACCGGGTCCCTGCCTGGGCGGGCCAGCCCGCCGCCCCCTCGCAATGCCTCGTCATCAGCGCGCCGCCCGACACCTGGCGCAAGCTGCTGGATCCCGTGCCCCCTCCCGGCTACCACTCGTTCACCGCCGCGCAGCGCCAGGCCCAGGGCCTGCGCGTCAAGGGCGATGCCCTGGCCATCGCCCAGGCCCTGCATCCCCTGGAACGGCTGTTCGAGATCCTGCGGGGCCAGATCGACGCCGCCCCCGCCCTGCTTGACCGCGGCGCCATCGCCGGCCATTACGCCAACCTGGACCTGGGCGCGGCGTCCGCCTCCCTCTACTATGAAACCAGCGGGCTGTCGGATGGCCCGCCGCTGCTGATGCTGCACACCGCCGGCGCCGATTCGCGCCAGTACCACGCGCTGATGGCGGACGCGGCCCTGCGCCGCCAATGGCGCATGATCGCCTTCGATCTGCCCGGCCATGGCCGCAGCATGCCGCTGCCAGGCCGCGCCTGGACCGAAACGGGCCTGACCCGCGACGCCTATCTGCAGACCTGCCTGGCCGTCATACGCCAGGTGGCCGGCGCGCCCGCCGTCCTGCTGGGCTGTTCGATGGGCGCCGCGATGGCGCTCGTTGCCGCCGCCCGCAGTCCCGGCGACGTGGCGGGCGTCGTGGCGCTGGAAGCCCCCTGGAAAGCCACGGGCCGGCGCACGCCCATGCTATGCCATCCGCAGGTCAACCAGGCGGCGCACAACCCGGCCTACGTGCGCGGGCTGATGGGACCGGCCGCCACGCTGGCGGCGCGCCGCGACGCCGCCTGGATCTACGCGCAGGGCGGTTTCAACGTCTACGCCAACGACCTGTGCTTTTACAGCGAGGACTTCGACGCCGCCGAGCACCTGACCGGCCTGGATACCGCGCGCTTCGGTGTGTCGCTCCTGACCGGCGCCTACGACTACTCCGCCAGCCCCGACGACAGCCGCCGCGTCGCCGCGCGGATTCCGGGCGCGCGATTCACCGTCATGCCGGAGCTGGGCCACTTTCCCATGGTCGAGAATCCGCAACGGCTGCTGGACTATCTGATGCCCGAACTCGACCACATCCGCACCGCCCGGGGAATCCAATGATGCTGCCCAACCACGAAGTCTATGCATTGCGCTACGCCACCGTCGCGCGCCGCCGCGGCCAGAACTTCATCTCGCCGCCCGACCCGCATGACGGCCCAATGCCGATGGATTATTTCGTCTGGGTCATCCGCCAGGGTCCGCGCGTCTGGCTGGTCGACACAGGATTCAACGAAGCCGCGGCCCGGGCGCGCGGCCGCGAGTTCCTGCGCTGCCCCATCGATGCGCTGCGGACCCTGGGCATCGCCCCGGCCGACATCCAGGACGTTATCGTCACCCACCTGCACTACGACCACGCCGGCAACCTGCGCAAGCTGCCGCGCGCCCGGCTGCACTTGCAGGAAAGCGAACTGCACTACGCCTGCGGGTGCAACATGCGCTTCGACATGCTGCGCCACGCCTACGCGGTCGAAGATGTGGTCGACGTGGTGCGCGGCGTCTATGACAAGCGGGTGGACTTCTACCACGGCCACGACGAGCTGGCGCCGGGCCTGCAGCTGCTGCACATCGGCGGCCACACCCAAGGACTGCAGGCCGTGCGCGTGCATACGGCGCGGGGGTGGATCGTGCTGGCTTCCGACGCCAGCCACTACTACGACAACATGAGGCTGGATGCGCCCTTTCCCATCGTGCTGAACGTGGCCGACATGCTGGCCGGTTACGCGACCCTGCTGAAGTACGCCGAAAGCGCCGACCACATCGTGCCGGGCCACGATCCGCTGGTGCGCTTGCGCTATCCCGCCGTTGTGCAAGGCAACGCCGAGATCGTCGCGCTGCATCGTGATGTGCAGCCGGGAACGCCATAGGATGCGCACCTTCACCACGTTCGACCTCGGCAACGACCGCAAGGCCCAGCCCTTCGCAATTCAGCCGTCTTGGCGGGATTGGGCGATTGCGAACGGGCGCCGCGCTGAAATGCGCGGGCGCAACGCCAGCAACACCAGCGCCGCGGCCGCGACCGCGCTCAATCCCACGAAGGCCGACGCGTAGCCATGGCGTTGCGCCACCCATCCCGCCAGCGCCGGGCTGAGCGCGGCCCCGACGCCCTGGATGGACATGACTGCGCCCAGCCCCAGGTTCACATGGCCGCTGCCGCGCAAGACCGAAGCCACCAATCCCGGCAGCGCGACGCCCAGGAGCCCGGCGGCAACGCCATCCATGACCTGCGCCGGAATCAGGGCGCACGACGGCGGCAACGCCGCGGCCAGCAATCCGCGCGCGGGCAGCACCCAGCAAGCGAACGCGACCAGCCTCCAGTAGCCGAAGTGCCGGGCGAATCGCCCGGCCAGCAACGCCGCGGGAATCATCACGAGTTGCGCAATGATGATCGTCAACGCGGTATAGGCGCTGGGGTCGCCCTGGCCGCGGGCAATGGCGGCCTGGCCGAGCAGCGGCAACATCGCCGCGTTGCCGAGATGGAACAGCATCATGACCAGCGCCACCAGGCGCAGATCGCGTGAACCCGCCAGTACTTGCCAGACCGAGGGCACCGGCGCCTCCGCCCCGCCGGGTTCCAGGCCCCGCGCGACGCCATGGTCGATGTCGCGCGGCCGGATGCGGCGCAGGCAAATGAACGCCCCGCAAGGCATCACCGTCATGAGGACAAACACCGCCGACAGGCCCCACCGGTAGCCCGCCAGGCCGGCCAAGGCGGCGGCCGCGACGTTGCCGGCGTGGTTCCAGGCTTCGTTGACCCCCAACTGCCGCGACAGCCCGCGTGGACCGACCAGTCCCAGCGTCAGTCCCATGATGGCCGGCGCGAACAGCGCCCCGATGATGGCGCCGAGAATCTGCGTGATGGCGGCGACGCCAGCGACGGGCGCGGCCCACAGCGCCAGGTTGCAGACAATCAGCGCCAGGGAGGCGCCCGCCAGCAACCCGCGCTTGCGGCGCGAGGCGTCCACCCAGGCCCCCATCGGCGCGGTGGCCAGCATGCCCGCCAGTCCGGCCGCGGTCATCAGGTAACCGATGTCGTCGGCGCGCCAGCCATGTCCCACCAGGAACACACCCAGGAACGGCCCAAGGCCGTCGCGCACATCCGCCAGGAAGAAATTGACGCCTGCGAGCCAGCGGCGCGAGTCGCCGTGCGCGTTCAGTGCCACCATCGTGGGCTCCTAAGGCAACGGCCCCTTGAAGACGAAGAAGGCGCCCAGCCCGATACAGCCGAACCCCACCAGGTGATTGAGCGTCAGTTTTTCGCCCAGGTAGAACACCGAGAACACGGCGAACACGGTCAGGGTGATGACCTCCTGCATCGTCTTGAGTTCGGCGGCACTGTAGACGGTATGGCCGATGCGGTTCGCCGGCACCGCGAAGCAGTACTCGGCCAGGGCGATGAACCAGCTGACCAGCACGACCACGTACAACGGACGTTCGCCGAACCTGAGATGGCCATACCAGGCAAAGGTCATGAAGACGTTGGACACCAGCAGCAGGAGGACGGGCAAAAACTTTGGAGACAACATGGAAAAATCCGGGAAAGACAAGGCATGCCGCCGCGGACGACCGGATCCGCGGCGGCATGCAGGCGATCAGGGCGCGCGGTCGTACAGGGGTTGCAGCGTGGCAAGGCTGGTTCCCAGGCTGGTGGCCTCCAGCGAGATGCCCAGGGCGTTGCGCGTTCCCAGACCGTCGGCCGCGAATGGCGCGCCGGGCAGTACCGACAGGCGCAGGCTTTCGGGCGGAAAGCGCACGATGCTGCCGTCGGTCAGGAGAACGCCGTTGGCTTCGCCGCGCGGACCGGTCAGCACCGCGTCGACCCGGCCCTCGACCCGTTGCGGACGCAGCGCCTGGGCGCGCAGGTGCGGCGGCGGCGGCAGTCCCGCTCCCGGCGAGGGGGGCTGGTCGTACAGGGTCTGTCCGCTGCGGGTGTTGACAATGGCGTCCGCCCTGACCGCATCGCGCGCCTGCTGCCGGCCGATGATGCGCACCGCGTCGCCAGGCTTGACGGCGGCGCTCAGCGCCTGCGACAGGTGCGGAGGGAACTGCACCAGCGTGCCGTCCGTCAGGCGCAGGCCATCGATCTCCCCGTAGGGGTTGAGCAGCAGCCGCTGGACCTGGCCTTGCGCCACCGTGGGCGCGGTCATGCCAGCCGTGGGCGGCGGCGGAACCGGCGGCGGCGCCGCGACGGCGGCGGCCGTGGCGAAGCCCGCCGCGAGGGCAAACGGGAATAGCGTGCGTCGGAACATGGCGGACTCCTTGAGCCGGCAGTGGATACGTCTGCATTGGACGCAAACCGCATGCCAGCGAGGAGTCCCAGTCAAATCAACGACTTGCGCGACGGCACCTGGATCAGATGTCCGATTCTGTGACACGACCGAGTCACAGGACCGGACAGGTTCATTCCACGCCGTGCTCGGCCAATTTGCGATACAGCTGCTGGCGCGACAGCCCCAGGCGCCGCGCGGCCTCGGCGCGATTGCCGGCAGCGGCCGCCAAAGCGCGCCGGATCATGGCGCCTTCCAACGCCGCCACTGCCTGGGCCAGGGAGCCATCCAGGGGGATGGCGAACCCATCTTGGGCGATCCCCAGCGGCTGCAGGCCGATGTGTTCCGGTTCGATGCTGGCGCCACGACTGAGAATCGCCGCGCGTTCCATGGCATTGCGCAGTTCGCGCACGTTGCCGGGCCAGTTGTGCGCCAGCAGCCGTTGCGCGGCCGCGGCGGAAAGACGCTTCGGCGTGCCGCCGCCGCGTCGCAGGAAGTGCTCGGCCAGCAGCAGCACGTCGCCCAAACGCTCGCGCAGCGGCGGCAAGGCGATGGGCACCACCTGCAACCGGTACCACAGGTCTTCGCGGAACCTGCCGGCCGCGACCGCGGCCGGCAGATCCCGATGCGTCGCCGCGACGATGCGCACATCCACCGGCACCGTGCGGGCCCCGCCGACCGGCGTGATTTCGCGCTCCTGCAGCGCGCGCAAAATCTTGGCCTGGGTCGCAAGCGGCATGTCGCCGATTTCGTCCAGGAACAGCGTGCCGCCTTCGGCCTCGCGGAAACGGCCGGCGCGATCGCTGGTGGCGCCGGTGTAGGCGCCCTTGACGTGGCCGAACAGTTCGCTTTCCATCAAGTCGGCGGGAATGGCGGCGCAATTCACGGCGACGAACGGCCGCGCGGCGCGCGCGCCGTTCCGATGCAGGGCGCGGGCCACCAGTTCCTTGCCCGTGCCGGTTTCGCCCTGAATCAGGACAGTGGCATCGCCGCGCGCGGCCATGCCGATCCGCTTGAAAACCTCGCGCATGGCCTCGCTGCCGCTGACCAACTCGAATTCGTCGGCCGGCGCCGTGTCGGCGTCGGCGCCGTCATCACCGGCGACCCTGGCACTGTCCAGGGCGCGTTCGAGCGTTTGCACCAGCGCCGCGCGCGCCACCGGTTTGGTCAGGTGGTCGAAGGCGCCCAGGCGCATCGCCTCGATGGTGTTGCCGCCGCTCGCATAGGCCGTCAACATGATGCAGGGAACCGGCGCGATGCCGGCCGCCTTGCGCAGGAACACCAGGCCGTCCTCGCCCGGCATGCGCAGGTCGACGATCGCCAGGTCCACCGCCTCGGTACGCAGGCGATTCAAGCCGGCGACGGTGGACGAGGCCTGCAACGCGGTGTGGCCCAGGTCGTGCAGCGTTTCGGAAAGGCTCTCGCGGAAAGCCGCGTCGTCATCGACGATCAGGATACGGGCCATGGCAATTCCATTTCGATGCGAGCGCCGCGCGCCGTTTGCGCCAGGCGGGCCTGGCCGCCATGCGCCTGAACGATTTCACGGGCCAGGGCAAGGCCGAGGCCGGAACCGCCGGCGCGCGCCGTGGCGAAGGGCTCGAACAACGTATCGCGCAATTCTTGCGGCACCCCGGCGCCATCGTCGGCCACCCACAGCATCAAGGCGCCCGTCGGCGCCCGCCCCGCGCCCAGTTCGATGACGCCGCCCGCGCCCGTGTGCGCCAGCGCATTCAACAATAGATTGTCGTATACCCGCGCCATCTGCGACGGATCGAACCAGGCGCGCGCGTCCTCATCGCCCGTCAATGACACGTCCAGGCGTACCCCTGCCTTTTGCGCAGCGGCCATGTGAACGCGCCTGCGCTCTTCCAGGAAATCGACCAGCGCGACAGGCTGCCGCTCGACCCGGAACGGCTGCGTCAGCGCCAACAGGCTTGCAACCAATGACTCCAGGCGCTCGCTCTGCGCCAGCACCGCCTCCAGCGCGCTGGCCACACGCGCCTCGCGCACCGCCGCGGGCGCCGCCATCGCATTTTCCACCTTCATGCGCATGGTGCCGAGCGGGTTGCGGATCTCGTGCGCCAGCCCCGCGGACATCCGGCCCAGGGTGGCGAGACGCTCGGCCTGTTGCAGCTGGCGCTGCATATCGTCGGTCTGCCGCCGCCAGCGGGCGAACGTGCGGCCGAGCCACAGGCCGGATGCCACCACCACCCCCAGCAGCAGGCTCACCGCGAGAATGAGCGAGTTGATGACGTCGCCGCCGATCAACGGCACGCGCGCCATGGTCCAGGCCGCGAGCGGGGAGCCCTTGACGTCGGCGGGACACGCGGCAAAGACCACGGCTTCCCGCAGGCCTGGCCGCAAGTCGGTGACCAGGCCGCCGCCATCGAGGGCGCGCTGGGCGGTCGCGCCGATGCGTTCCAGCTCCGCGCTGGGCGGATCACGCTTGATGCCGGTGCCGTCGTAGGTCGGGAAGGCGTAGGCCACCACGCCCGGCCCAGGCTGCCAGAAGCCGCCTTCCATGCCGGGCCGGTCCCGCAGCGCCAGATCGAGAATGGCCTGGGCGCCGGGAAGATCGGCCGGGTTCGCGCTCGCAGGCGCGGGCGCTGCCGCGGGCAGGCGCGCCGCCCCGGCGCGCAACGCCTCGCAACTGATCGCCACCAGCTCGCGCGCCCGCGCAATCTGGGCGTTCGCGCCCTGGCGGCTGAGCGCCACCAGCAAAGCGGCCAACGCCAGCGCGACGATGGCGATCCAGAACCAGAGGATCGCCAAGTCTCGACGAATCGACTTCTGTGGTGACAGGATCGCGCTCCCAGGCATGGACACCGGCAAGAATACCCGATCCAGCCACGCCGCATCGGGGCCGGCGCCACACGATCCGCCCGCGCCCTGCGCGCCGTGCGCCGACGCGCGCGCGCCTGCTTATACTGCCGCATCGGCCGTGTGTTGCCGCAGGCGGCACGGCCTCACCTCCACGGAGCGCGAAATATGTTCGACCACATAGGCCTGGGCGTCAGTGATATCGATGAAAGCCGCGAGTTCCTGCTGCGGGCGCTGCTTCCGCTGGGCATTGAACTCGCCATGAAGGGGCCGAACAGCGTCGGGCTGGGCAAGGCGGGCAAGCCGTCGCTATGGCTTTACGCCACTGCCGCGGTATCACCGCCTTTGCATATCGCCTTCGCCGCCGACACCCGCGCGGCCGTGGATGCCTTCCACCAGGCGGCGATCGCCGCGGGCGGCAAGGACAACGGCCCCCGGGGGCTGCGTCCGCACTACCATCCCCACTACTACGCCGCCTTTGTCATCGGGCCTGACGGCCACAACCTGGAAGCCGTTTGCCATCTGCCCCCGGGTTGAAAGGGAATGCGAGGGGCTCCCGCCGCGCCCGCATGGCGGTTTTGGCGCCGGCCGCTACCCCATTTTTTCGCACGCCTGCGCGCAGCGCTTGCAGGCTTGCTCACACTCCGACATGCCACTCAGGCCGGCGCAGCTATCCGCGCATGCCCGGCAGATCTCCGCGCACGCGGCGCAGACGCTGCCATGCTGCTCGATGCCGATCAGCATGATGTGGGCGGCCGTCCGGCAGATTTCGGCGCATGCGAGCATCAGGCGAAAATGCCCTGGCTCGACGTGCTCGCCGCCGGCCTCCAGGCAATGCTGCGACGCGGTCTGCAGGCAGGTCCGATAGCAGTCGAGGCAAAGGCGCGTACACGCCTCGATACCCTTGTCATGTCCAGGCATGGTGTCCTCCTTGTGTTTGATCGGGACGAACCTGTCCAGCAAACGCCATGCCGGGGGGCGAGGGCCTGCCTCGCGCGTATTTAGCCGTCAGGATCAGGCCACCGCGCCATCGCCGGCACCCTCTGCCTGCGTCAGGAAATCGATCACCGCGCGCACGGCGGGTAGCTGGCCACGTTTGTGCGGCGTCAAGATCGTTGTCGTCACACGGCCGGCGGTCCAGGCCGGCAAGACCCGCATTAATGTTCCCTCGCTCACGGCCTGCGCCGAGATCGTCCGCGGCAGGCAGACGATGCCGAGTCCCGCTTGCGCGGCCTGCATCAATGCCGTGGATTCGTCGGCATGCAAGCGCGGGCGCGGCGCGACCTCCACGATGTGGCCGCTCGCGTCGCCCAATCGCCAGGACTTCGTCGCCATGCCGGCCATCAGTCCGTCGTGATCGCCCAAGGCCTGCGGCGCTTGCGGCGCGCCGTGCTCGGCGACGTAGGACGGCGCAGCCACCAGCGTGATCGGCTCCTCGGCCATGCGCCGCTGCACCAGGTCCGAGTCCGGCAGCGCCGCGAAATGGCTGCGGATGGCGATGTCGAAGCCCTCCTGCACCAGATCGACGAAACGGTCGGTGACGTGCAACTGGACGCGCAGCTTCGGATACCGCCGCGCCAGCACGGGCAGGCGATCCGCGAGCTGAAACTGCGCAACGGGCACCGATGCCGTGATCCGCACGGTGCCGCTTGGCTCCGCCAGCCGCCGATGCACCACCATTTCGGCGGCCTGCGCCTCGATCATCACCGCGCGGGCGTGGTCGTACACGTCGCGCCCGACGTCGGTCAGCGTGAAGCTGCGCGACGTGCGGTGCAGCAGCTGCACGCCAAGCGCTGTTTCCAGCGTCGCAACCCGTTTGCTGACCGTGGACTTTGGACAGCCCAGCCGCCGGGCGGCCGCGGCGAAACCGCCGCTGTCGACCGCCTGGGCGAAAAAATGCAGATCGTTCAGGTTCAGCATCATGGTCTCTATATGTGGACTTTGAGTCGCAATTTATCCATGTATTCAATCAATGTCCACAAACGTATATTTCCAGGCGTCAACCAACGGAGCAATGAAAATGAATCCCACATCTGGACCGATCCTCGCGGCCGGCTTTCCCCTGGGCAGCTCGGCCGGGCTAGTGACCGCCTTTGAATGGCTGGGCCAGCCTTATCGCATCACCCGGGTGGACATGCTGGGCGAGATGCGCACCGACGCCTACAAGCGCTTGAATGGCCGGGTGGAAACGCCGGTACTGATCACCGAAGCAGGCCAGGTGGTCACCGAAACGATGGCGATCGCCCTGTGGCTGGAGGCGCGCGACACCGAAAGACGCATCAGCTTCGAGCCCGGCACGCGGCAGGCCGACCGGCTGCACCAGTACCTGGCCTTTCTCAACACCGGCTTCACCGGCGCCTTCTATCCCATGTGGGTCGCGCTGGAAGCGCAGGAAGCCACCGAAGGCGAGAAGGAAACCCTGCGCAAGTTCGGCCGCCAATTCGTCGCCCTGCGGCATGCGCAACTCGAAGCGATGATGGGCGACAACGACTATCTGCTGGGCGACCGGCCGACGCTGGCGGACGCGGTGTTCGCGGGCGTGGCGCGCTGGGCGGACTTCCATCAGGCGATCGAGCCGCGGGACTATCCGCGCACCCTGGAACTGCGCCGGCGCATCGAGGCCGATCCCGCGTTTCGCTTCGCCTTGGCGATCGAAGACGGCAAGCCGGCGATCGGCAGCGGCGCCATGACGGGCCTGGTCCCGCTCGAACAGGTGCTGCGCGATACGGGCGGCGCCGCGGCGTGACGCGGACGCGGCGTTATCCGCGCCGAAGCGTGTCAGCGCGCGGGGCGCGGCGCCCAGGTTGCAAATCGAAGCGCCACTGCCCTGTCGCCGGGCCTATGCTGGCGAGTCCGGCCCTTGGCGGCCAACCTCCGGAGAAAGCGATATGTTGGATCATGTCGAATTGCACGTGAGCGACTTCGAACGCAGCCGCGCCTTCTACCTGCAAGCGCTGACGGCCTTGGGCCACGTGCCGCGCAAGCAGCTGTCCACCGGCATGGGCTTCGGCGTGGGCCAGGCGGACGACGCCGGCGACCCGGGCGGCGAATTCTGGATCCACCAGGGCACGCCCAGCACGCCGCGCGTGCATGTAGCGTTTCGCGCCCGCAACCGGGCCGAGGTGGATGCGTTCCATCGCGCGGCGCTGGCGGCCGGCGGACGCGACAACGGCGGCCCCGGGCTGCGTCCGCAATACCACCCGCACTATTACGGCGCCTTCGTCCTGGATCCCGACGGCTACAACGTCGAGGCGGTGTGCCATCACGCTTGACAATCCTTGACTGTTGCGCGCTGGCGATACATTGCGACACACTGTAATCTTTTTCGACACAGATTGTGTCGGTCGGGCATGTGCCGGACTGGTTCGTTTCACCTATCCCTGCCATGCCCGCAACCCTTCTCGAGTGGTCCGTGCCCGCGGCGATCCTGATGTGCGCAGCCGGCCTCTGCGCCGCGCGCTTCATCGGCTTCAACACGCTGCGCTGGGGCGGCGCCCTGGCTTGCCTGGGCGCGGGCTACGCCATCATGCTGGTGCAGGCCGCCGGGCTGGCGCCGTACAAACAGGTGGTCGAGGATGCCTTCATCCTGGGCGGTGTCATCCTGGCCTGTCGCGCGCTGCAGGGCCGGCGCGGCCGCCAGGCGCCGCCTTGCTTTGACGTTGCGATCCTGCTTGCCTCGACGGCGATGGTGGTGGTCTCGGTGGTGCTGTTTGCCAGCGCGAAGCTGGAAACGTTCTTCGTCCAGGCCTGTTGCGCGCTGGTGACCTGGCGCGCCGCGCTGTCCTTCGCCAGGCACGCCGCAACCACCTCGGACAGGGTGCTCACCGCCGCTTTCCTTTTCATCGCGCTGGTGCTGACGGGCCAGTGCATCCTGTACCTCGCCGCGCCGACGCCCGCGCTCGCGGCGGGAGAATGGCGCACGTCCGTGTGGGGCATCCTGATCCAGTACACCGGGCTGCTCGGGAGCATCGTGCTGACCTTCGCGGTGTTCATCGCGACAAGCTACGACGCCATAGAGAAATACCGCCGCCACGCCCATACCGACGCGCTGACGGGCCTGCTGAACCGGCAGGGCCTGGACAACCTGCTCGCTTCCAGTTCCGCGCGCCCGCTATCGGATGGCCCGACGCCGACCGCGCTGATCATGGCCGACATCGACAACTTCAAGCGCATCAACGATCGGTTCGGCCACCCGTTTGGCGACATGGTGCTGGCGCGATTCGGCGCCCTGCTGCGGCCTCGGACGCACGCCCAGGCTCATGCCGCCCGGCTGGGAGGAGAAGAATTCCTGCTGCTGCTGCCCGTGGCGGATCTGGCAAGCGCCGCCGCGATCGCCGAGGAGATCCGCGAGGATTTCGTCGCGCAGCGCTGGGCGCCGCAGGCTCCCGATTCGCGTTTCACGGCCAGCATGGGGGTGACGCTGGCGCAGGCCGGCGAGTCTTTCACCAGCGCGCTCCAGCGCGCGGACGACCTGCTCTACGCGGCGAAGCGACGCGGACGCAATTGCACGGTTGCGGGTCACGCGCAGGCGGACGCCGGACCGGGCCTGGCCGCGTTCCGGGACGCGGCGAGTGGAGAAAGCAGCACGCATGACTTTGAAGCCCGCGCCGCCGTCCAGCGTGGGTAAACACCTATAAAAAAACCGTGTCGGATGCCGTATTGCTCGCGTGCGGCGCGCAATCTACCTGGGAGGATGTGTCGTGGTCGAAGAGAATTTCAATCGTACGGTGTTGTCAACGTGGGTAATCCTGCTCGCATCCGCGGCCAACTTCGCGCAGCCCGCGAACGCGCAGTCCGTCTCCGGTACCGGCGATGTAACGCCCGGACTGGTTTCGCCGGACTGGACGGTAGGGGGAGACCTGACCGTCGGAGAATCCGCCGCCGGCACGCTGACCATCAGCAATGGCGGGTCTGTGCGGAACGATTGGGCCTTCATCGGCTATGTCAACGGCGGCGATGGCACCCTGACCGTGACGGGCGTTGACGGCAGCGGCAAGGCGTCCAGCTGGACCAGCCTCAACCCCGTGTATATCGGCGCCGATCCAGGCAGTACCGGCACACTGCGGATTCTGGACGGCGGCGTGGCGCAAAGCTACTCGGGCACCCTTGGCAGCAGCGCCGGCAGCGTCGGCACGGCTATCGTATCCGGGCCGAAATCGACCTGGAATCTCAATGCGGCCAACGCCTTCATTATCGGTGCGGAGGGCAAAGGCACTCTACAGATCGACAATGGCGGCGCCGTGCACAGCGGCCAGGGAATGATCGGCTGGAACACCGGCGGCGAAGGAAACGTTACGGTATCGGGCCGCGCATCGGCCTGGAACCCGTTCAACAACATCTACGTCGGTTTCGACGGCACCGGGGAACTGCTTGTCCAGGATGGCGCCACGGTGCATACCGAGGCCTCGACCTCGCCCGGCGCCCCGGCATCGATCTACATCGGCCAGAACGCAGGGGGCGTCGGCACGGTCACCGTATCGAGCACGACAGGCGACATCTCGACCCTCTCGGCCACCGACCGCATCAATGTCGGCTGGGCTGGCACGGGAGCGCTCACCGTGGCGAAAGGCGGGCTGGCCATCGCGGCCCGCGATACCTGGGTCGCCATTGACGGCACGTCCACCGGCACGCTGAACCTGACAGGCGACGCCAGCGGTCGTGGCGTGCTCGAGACCGGTTCGGTCATCAAGGGCGCGGGCAATGTCACCGTCAACCTGGATGGCGGCATCCTGCGCGCCAACCGCGACGAAGGCGATTTCCTCAAGGGCTTCGCCACGCAGGCGGTGGCAGCCGGCGGCGCCTGGTTCGACACGAACGGCCGCGAGGTCGGCGTGGGCACCGCGTTCTCGGGCACGTCCGTCTTCAACAAGCTGGGAGCCGGCAGGCTGACCTTGTCGGGCAACAGCGCGGCCTTCACCGGCAACACCCAGGTGCGGGCCGGCACGCTGCAGGTCGATGGCGTCCTCGGCGGACCGGTGGACGTGCTCGCCGGCGCGCGGCTGACCGGGACCGGGCGCGTCGGCGCGACGACCAACAAAGGCACCATCGCGCCGGGCCCGCGCAGCGGCTTCGGCACCCTGACGATTGCCGGCGACTACGCCGCGCAGGGCGGCAACCTGGAAGTCCGCACCCGGCTGGGCGGCGATGACTCGCCGACCGACAAGCTGGTGATCACCGGCGCCACCGCGGGCACCACGCCCGTCACGGTGACGAACATCGGCGGCGCCGGCGCGCAGACCCAGCGCGGCATCCAGGTCGTGCAGGTCAACGGCCTTTCCGCGGGGCAATTCAACCTTGCCAACGGTGACTACGTGATCGGCGGACGCCCGGCGCTGGTGGCCGGCGCCTATGGCTACACGCTGCAACAGGACTCGGGCGACGGCAGTTGGTATCTGCGGTCGTCCCTGGCCGACCCTGGCGCGCCGCAAGCCGGCGGTTCGCCGGCCGCCGGACAACGCCCGTTGTACCAGCCCGGCGTGCCGGTGTATGAAGCCTACGCCAACACCCTGATGCAACTGAGCAAGCTGCCCACGCTGCGCCAGCGGGTCGGCGATCGTCTCTACGATCCGCAGGGCGCCGGGCGCAACGGGGTGTGGGCTCGCATGGAAGGCTCGACCAGCCGCCTCGAACCCGCCGTGTCCACCACCGGCCAGCGCCAGGACATCGACGACTGGAAGATGCAGATCGGGGTCGACCGCGTGCTGGCCGGCCAAGAGGACGGTTCGCGCCTGGTGGGCGGGCTGGCCCTGCACTACGGCACCTCCGACACCCGGGTGTCGTCGGTGTACGGCAACGGCTCCATCGACACCACCCGCTACGGCCTGACGCCCACGCTGACCTGGTATGGCAGCGACGGCGTCTATGTCGACGCCCAGGCGCAGGCGACCTGGTTCGACAGCGACCTGAAATCCCGCCTGGCGGGCAAGCTGAAGGACGGCCGCAAGGCGCAAAGCTATGGACTGGGCCTGGAAGCCGGCAAGGCGTTCGGGTTGCGCGAAGGCCTGGCCCTGGTCCCGCAGGCGCAGCTGACGTATGTCTCCACGCGCTTTGACCGCTTCAGCGACAGGTTCGGCGCGCGGGTCGAAAGCGACAAGGGCGACAGCCTGCAAGGCCGCCTGGGCGTCGCGCTGGACTACAGGAGCAACGGCCAGGAGACGGGGAGCGACCGCCGGTCCAACGTCTATGGCGTGATCAACCTGAAGCACGAGTTCCTGGACGGCACGCGGATCCAGGTCGCGAATGTGCCGGTGGTAAGCCGCATGTCGCGCACCTGGGGCAATCTCGGCGTGGGCGCCGACTACGCCTGGAGCAAGCGGTATGCCGTCTATGGCCAGGTCGACGCGGACGCGGACTTCTCCGGCAGCTACGTCGTCACCGGCACCGTGGGTTTCCGGATGATGTTCTAGGATCTAGACAAAATTTTCTAGAATGCCTATCCTGCCGGATATAGAACATTTTTTCTATATCTGCGCAGGACCCATCCCTTCATGACCGCGAAATCCCTGGCGGGCGGCAAGCCCACCAACGCCGAGCTCGATATCCTGCAAACCTTGTGGCGCACCGGACCCGCCACCGTCAAGCAGGTCCATGCGGCCATGGCGGCCGGGCGCGACAGCCTCACCTACGCCAACGTGCTGCGGCTGATGCAGATCATGCACGGCAAGGGCCTGCTGACGCGCGACGAAGCCGAGCGCTCGCACGTGTATGCCGCCGCCCAGAGCCAGAAGGCGACCCAGGGCGGCCTGGTCAAGGACCTGATCAGCAAGGCCTTCGCCGGCTCCGGCAAGGCCCTGGTGCTGGCCGCCCTGCGCGAAGGCCACGTCAGCAGGAAAGACCGGGCCGAGATCGAGGCCCTGCTGCGCGACGACAAGCTGTGAGCGACGTCGCCTTCGCCATGGCCTGGACGCTCGGCGCCAGCCTGCCCGCGCTGGCCTGGAAGATCCTGTGCCTGCACGCGGCGACGCTGGCGCTGCTGTGCCTGACCCGTCGCGACGATGCACGGCTGCGCTACGCGCTGCTGGGCGCGGCGCTGCTGGCCGGCGTGGGCATCGGCGCAACCGACGTGGCGCTCGCCTGGCGCGCCCTGCCCGCCCCCATGGCCGCGCCGGCCTCCAGCGCGGCCGCCACGCTCTGGCCGTTGTGGCTGGCGGCGGCCTGGCTGGTCGGCAGCGCGCTCGCGGCCCTGCGGGTGCTGTTGGGGCTGGGTTGGCTGCGTGGCGTGCTGCGCGCCAGCCAGCCCTGGGCCGATCCCGCCTGGCAGGCGCGCGTGGCCGGGATGGCCGGCCGCCTGCGGCTGTCGCGCGCGGTCGGCCTGCGCGTGGTGCGCAACCTGTCCACGCCGGTAACGGCTGGTTGGCTCAAGCCTGTGATCCTGGTGCCGGCCTCGCTCGTCACCGGCATGCCGGCGGACCTGCTGGCCGCGTTGCTAGCGCATGAACTGGCCCACGTGCGCCGCCATGATTACCTGGTCAACCTGCTGCAGCATGCGGCCGAGGTGCTGTTGTTCTTTCACCCGTCGATCTGGTGGCTGTCGCGGCGCCTGCGGATCGAGCGCGAGCGCATCGCCGACCAGATGGCGGCCACCCTGATCGGCAGCCCCATGCCGCTGGCGCGGGCCCTGCACGCCCTGGCGCGCGCCGCCACCGAGTCACCGGCGCCGGTGGCGCCCGCCGCGCGCGACGGCGACCTGCTCGACCGCATCCGCCGCCTGGCGCGTCCCGACACGCTCGCGGCCCGGCGCGCCGTGGCCTTGCCGGCGCTGGCGATGTCGTGCGCCTTGGCTGGATTCGGCGCCTGGTCGGCGCTGGCGGCCGGGCCGGCGCAGCCGCTGTCGGCGCAAGAGGCGCAACGACTGATGGCACGCATGCCGGGGGTCCAGGCACTGATCGAGGCCAGTGGCGCTTCCCATGTGCTGGTGCTGGACAGCCGCTCGGGCGCGACGCTGTTCGGCCGCGCCGAGAACGACGCCGTGCCGATCGCCTCGCTCACCAAGCTGGTGACCGCGATGGTGGTCCTGGACACTTCGCCAGACCTGTCGCGGCGCATCCGGATCGACGAGCGCGATGCCTTGGCCACCGCCTCGGGCGCCGCGTCGCCGCTGCCGGTTGGCGCCAGCGTGACGCTGGACACCCTGCTCAAGCTGGCGCTGATGGCATCGGACAACCGCGCCGCGCATGCCCTGGCCCGCGCCTATCCGGGCGGCGAAACGGCGTTCGCCGAGGCATTGCAACGCAAGGCCGCCGCGCTGCGCCTGGAACACACCACGCTGCGGGAGGCGACCGGCCTGTCGAACGCCAATCGCGCCAGCGCCGCCGACGTCGGCCGGATCATTAATGCGGCGGCCGCCTATCCGCAGATCGCGCGCGACACGACCACGCTTGCCGATACGGTCGAGGCGGCCGGCAGCCGGCTCAGCTATCGCAACACCAATCCGCTGGTCGGCGCCCGGGACTGGGACGTGCGCCTGTCCAAGACCGGCAACTCGACCGAAGCGGGACGCTGCCTGGCGATGCGCCTGCATATCGACGACCGCGACCTGACGCTGGTCCTGCTCAATGGCCGCCCCGGCCACGCCTGAACCCTTTTCCCCTTCCTGCCCATCCCGCTTCATCGACCATGACCGTTCGACGCCTTTCGTGCGCCCTTGGCGCAGCCCTTTCCCTGTCCGCGCTGGGCGGCGGCCCCGTCCAGGCCGCCGTCCTGTGCACCGTGGTGGCCGACGCCGCCGACGGCCGCATCCTGTTCCAGCAAGGCACGCAGCAGGCCTGCGCCGAGCGCTACACGCCGGCCTCGACCTTCAAGCTGGCCATCGCCCTGATGGGCGCCGACGCCGGCATCCTGCAAGGCCCGCACGAGCCGGTCTGGAACTACCAGCCCGCCTATCCCGACTGGGGCGGCGACGCCTGGCGCCAGCCCACCGATCCGGCGCGCTGGATCAAGTATTCGGTGGTCTGGTATTCACAGCTGACGGCCAAGGCGCTGGGACAGGACCGCTTCCAGCGCTACACCAGCGCGTTCGGCTACGGCAATGCGGACGTCTCCGGCGAGCCCGGCAGGCACAACGGCACCGACGGCGCGTGGATCATCTCGTCGCTGCGCATTTCGCCGCTGGAACAACTGGCTTTCCTGCGCAAGGTGGTGAACCGGCAATTGCCGGTCAAGGCCGCCGCCTATGAGCTGGCGGACAACCTCTTCGAGGTGGGCCAGGCCGATGGCTGGCGCCTGTATGGCAAGACCGGCACCGGGTCGCCCGGCAGCAACGGCGTCTACACGGCGGCCAATGCCTACGGCTGGTTCGTCGGCTGGGCTCGCAAGGATGGCCGCCAACTGGTGTACGCCCGCCTGCTGCAGGACGAGCGCGCCACCCAGCCCAACGCCGGCCTGCGCGCCCGCGACGAGCTGGTGCGCGACTGGCCGGCCATGGCCGGCGCGTGGCGCCCGTGATCCGGCCGGCCCCCGCCATGAACGGCGCGACGCGCGATGACGGCATCGACGCGCTGCGCGGCCTGTCGATCCTGCTGGTGCTGCTGCATCATTTCAACATCGCCTATCCGCTGCGCGATACGGCGCTGGGCGGCCCGCCGGGCTGGCCGCTGCTGCACGCCGTCGCGCGCAACGGCAATTACGCGGTGACGATCTTCTTCGTCATCTCGGGATTTCTCATCACCCGCAACGCGCTCGAACGCTGGGGCCGGCTGGACGCCATCCGGCCGGCGTCGTTCTGGCTGCTGCGCCTGGCGCGGGTCGTGCCCACGCTGGTGCTGACGCTGCTGCTGGTCGACGCGCTGGCCCTGACCGGCCTGCCGCTGTTCGGCAACCGCGCCGACAGCGCGGTATCGCTCTGGACCGTCAACGCCGCCGCGCTCGGGGCCTGGATGAACGCGCTGGTCATCCGGGAAGGATGGATCAACTATCCCCTGGGCGTGATGTGGTCGCTGTCGGTCGAAATGGCCTTCTACCTGCTGTTTCCGCTGGCCTGCGTGCTGTTGCGGCGCGCCTGGCTGCTGCTGGCGCTGGCCATGCTGCTGATCGCGGCCGGCCCGCTCTACCGTCTTGCCAATCAGGGCGCCGGCGAAGCCTGGCTGTATGGCTATGCCGCCTGCTTCGACGCGATCGCCATCGGCTGCTGCGCCGCGGCGCTGGCGCGGCGGCGCGCATGGCCGGCGCTGCGGCGCCCCCTGGTCCGCGCGCTCGTGGGGATCGCCATGGCCGCGCTCTACCTGGCATGGCCGATCAGCCAGAGCAATATCCTTGGCGCCAGCGCCATCGCCGTGGGAACGGCCCTGCTGCTGCTCGGCGGGCCGGCGGCCAGCCCCTCGGCGCCCGGCCCGGCGCGGCGCCTGCTGATGCGCTGCGGCCGCGACTGCTACGAGATCTACCTGCTGCACCTGCTGGTGCTGGGGCTGCTGCGCACGGCGCTGCCGCCCGCGCAACTGGCGGGCGACGCCAGGCTCGCCCTGCTGCCGGGCTACTTCATCGGTTCGTGCCTTCTGGGCATATGGATCGCGCGCGTCTATTCCACGCCCTTGAATCGCTGGCTGCGGACTTGGGGCAACCGCACTGGTCGCTGATGACGCCACACCGGGCATTTCTTCCTGGACCTTGCCCTGGCCCGCTTGTCGGCCTATCATTTGCGCGCTTTGCCCCGCGGCACGGCCACCATCCAGCGCAAGGCTGGCCGGTGGCCGGCCTCCTCCTGCCGCAAGGATCCCTGCTAACCCGCCCCGCCATGACGCGCAGCGCCGCCGCGTCCGTGGGGCCATGGATGCTTGACCAGGAGGACTACCATGGCTTTCGATTCCCTGCCCCCTCGCCCCGCCGCCGGACTGCCGGGCGGCCAGGCCTATGCCGAATCAGTGCTGGAACGCTCGCGCCGCGCCGCGGCCAGCCCGGATCTGCGCTTTCATCCCGACCTCGCCCATGGTTCGGATCCCGCCCAACGCCTGGACCTGTATGCCCCCGCCCATGCATGCCCGGCCGCGCTGCCCAGCCTGCTGTTCGTGCACGGTGGCGCCTTCGCCACCGGCTACAAGGAATGGATGGGCTTCATGGCGCCGGCAATATGCGCCACGCCGGCCTTGTTCATTTCGGTCGAATACCGGGTGGCCCCGGGCCACGTCTACCCCGCCGCCGTGCGCGATGTGGCCGCGGCGGTGCATTGGGCCTGGCGCAATGTCGCCCGCTACGGCGGCGATCCGGACCGCTTGTTCCTGGGAGGCCATTCGGCCGGCGCACATCTAGCCAGCCTGGCCGCCCTGGACCGCCGCTGGCTGGGCGAATGGGGCCTGCCCGGCGACGTCGTGAAGGGCGTGCTGCCAATCAGCGGCCTGTACGACCTGACCTGCGACCCGGACCAGCCTTTCGGCGCGGCGGCGCTGGCGATACGCCGCCGCTTCATCCCCAATGACGCCGACGTGGAGGCGGCCAGTCCCGTGTCGCACGCGCATCCGCAAGCGCCGCCCTTCTATATCGCCGCCGGCGAGCACGATCTGGGCAGTCTCGCGGCCGAAGCTGTCGACATGCGGCAGCGGTTGCAGGCGGCGGGGGTGCCCGTTGCCCTCGACCTGCTGGCCGGCCACGATCATTTCACCGCCAGCAGCCGCTGCGTGGACGATGGCCATCCCTGGATCGCGCGGGCGCGCGCCTTCCTGCTGAGCGGCCGCCCCGGGTGATGGCGGCCCGCCCGCCGACCGCATCCCGTGGTCCGCGGGCGGAATTCAGTCGGGCCCTGGCACCACCAGCGCGGCGGCCGAGCACAATACCTGGCGGACCAGATCCGCCTGGCGCCGCGCGCCGACCTTGCCCAGCACCTGGTTCAACTGATAACGCGCCGTTCCCACCGTCACGCCGCGATCGCGCGCATAGGCCTCGACCGTCTTGCCCGCGACCAGCGCGCTCGCCAGCCGCGCTTCCGCTTCCGTCAGGCCGAACAGCGCGCGCAGCGCGGCGATCGGAAAATGGCCGTGCTGCTGCGTCGCGTCCACGAACGAAACCAGCACCAGCCCTTCCCCGGACGCGCCGCGCCCATCCAGCCTCTGCAGCGCCAGCTGCATTGCTCCGTGTATGCCGGTCAGTTTCAGGAAAACGGGTTCGCTGGTCTGCGACGCGTGGGACAAGGCGTCCACCAGCGCCGTCTGCGCCGACGGCGGCGCACTGAACTGCTGGCCGCGCAGACTGACGACCGACCTATGGTCCAGCGCCCGGGCCTGCCGATTGGCCCACCATACGCGGCCGCGCCCGTCGCTCAGCGCCAGGGCGCGGGGCCAGGCGCCGAGATAGTGCTCGACCAGCGTCGACGCGCAGCGGCTGGCGGCCGCCGCCTGGGCCAGTCCCGCCGCTTGCAGCAGATGCGGCATCAGCCTGCGCAGGCGCTCCTTGTGGCGCGGCGAAAAATCCAGGTCATCGCGCGGGTCGCGATGCAGCACCAGGGCAGCATAGCGGTTGCCCCCCAGCGGCGCCATCGCTCCCATGAATCGTCCCAGTCCGGCACGGCGCAGTTGCGCGTGCAACCGATCGCGGATGGCCGTCTCCCCAGGCAGGAACAATTCGTGGTCGGTGGCGATGCGGCCGGGCCGCGAGGCCACGCGGCGCAAGCGCCAGGAATCGAACCGCGGGTTGCTGGCGTCCGACACCTCGCTGCGGTACGCGGCCATGTCGATGCGCGAATCGTAGGCGGCCCAATAGGGAACCGCCCGCGCGCCATCGAGTTCGATGCACTGCACCACGGCGGACAGGGTGCCGACTTCACCGCATAGCCGGTCCAGCACCGGCGTCCACCGGCCCGCGTCCGCGCAACACGCGTAGAGATCGAGAAGAAAGGCATCAGACACCGCGTTGACGGCCATGGACGGAGCACCGAACGACCCGAAAGCCGCCAATCGTCCGCCAACTCCAGGCCCCGCGCAACTGGGGTTTGCCAGCAACGCGGGCGGGCCCGGCCATCTGCAATTTGAGAGATGACCGGCCCCGGCGCGCTGCCCATACTCCGAACCGTGTCCATCCAGCCGCGCCGCCTGAGGAGGAGCAGGCGGCGCGGCGGACACGTCTCTTACCCGCCGCGGGACGCGGCGGCAACGCACAGCAAGGACCACCGATGTCACCAGAACAGAATACGCCGATCGTGGCCGCGTTCGCGATGACCCACACGCCGGGACTGGGCGGCCAGACCGACAAGCCGCCCGCCGACCAGATGCAACGCATGATGGACGGCTTCGCGACCGTGAGGCGCCAGATCTCGGCGGCGCGCCCCGACGTGATCGTGGCGTTCGTCAACGATCACTTCGACATGTACACGCTGCACGCGATGCCGGGCATGGCCATCGCGCTGGGCGACACGCACTGGGGCCCGACGCTGGCCACCGAGGCATGGCTGGGCATGCCGCGCGCGCCCATTCCAGGCCACCCCGCCGTGGCGCGAGCCATATACCAGTCCGTGGTGGATGACGGGTTCGAACTGTTCCGTAGCGAATCGGCCGAACTTGTCCACAACGTGCTCATGCCGCGCAAGTACCTGTGGCCGGACGCGGACATTCCCGTGGTGCCGATCTTCATCAACTGTTTCGCGCCGCCGCTGCCCACCTGGCGGCGGGCGCACGCGCTGGGCGCGGCCGTGCGCAAGGCGCTGGCGGGCCGCGGCGAGCGCATCGCACTGATGGCCAGCGGCGGGCTGTCCCATTGGCCGCCCATCACGGTGGACGAGGAACACCCCGGCGATCCGCTCATGGAACGCGTGCTGCGCTGGCAGATCCAGGGCATGGCGGCGTTCGCGCAAGACCCGGACCTGCCGTTGGCGATCCTGCAGCGTGAAGCCGAAATGGCCGCTTCCGGCCGGAACCTGGTCAACGTCGGCTGGGACCGGCAGGTGCTGCGCTGGCTGGCCGACGGCGACAGCGCGGCGCTGCTGGCGCTGCGCCACGCGCAAGTGCGCGAGGACGCCGGACCCGGGGGCGCCGAAATGCTCATGTGGGCGGCGCTGATGGGCGCGATGCGCGACGCGCCGGCGGACATCGTCATGTACGAGGCGGTCCAGGAATGGATGGGCGGCGTGGGGCTGCTCAGCTACGCCAGGAGCCTGGCCCGGCCCTGAACCGCCACGCCCGCCCCCGGCAATCTCTCAACATGCCGCTGGCGACACGGCCGGCGCAAAAGGAATTGACATGACACTGGAAGCCATTATCAGTGGCGGCGGTATCGGCGGCCTGGCCACCGCGGCGGCGCTGGGCCGGCGCGGCTGGCGCGTCACCGTGTACGAAAGCCGGCCCGGACTGCGCGTCGCGGGCTCGGGCATATACCTGTGGTCCAACGGCCTGGCCGTGCTGTCCGAGATCGGCGCCTACGAGCGCGCCATGCGCAACGCCTTCCCGGCCGAAGGCATCGAACAACGCGACCATACGGGCCAGGTGCTGGTCCCCGCGCTGTTGCCGCCGGGCCTGCGCGTGCTGGCGGTGGCGCGCAGCGACCTGCTCGCGGGCCTGGAGGCCGCCGCGCGCGACGCCGGCGCGCGCATCATCACCGGCGCGGAAGTGGTGGCGGCCGAGGCCGACGGCACGTTGGTGTTCGCCAACGGCGACCGCGCCCACGCCGACCTGGCCATCGGTTGCGACGGCATCGCCTCGCCGGTGCGGCGCGCGCTGGGACTCGAACTGCACCGTCAGCGCGCGCAGGAAGGCGCCTTGCGCAGCATCGTCGGCGCCACCCAGCAGGAGCTGCCGCCATCGGCGCGCGGACGCTGTATCGAGATCTGGAACGGCACGCGCCGACTGCTCATCACGCCGATCAACACGGAGGAAATCTACCTGGCGCTGACCTGCCGGGAGGACGACGACCAGGCGCGCGACACCCGCGTGCTGCCGTGCTGGAGCGAGAGCTTCCCGGACTGGTCGTTCCTGCTGGACCGCATCGACCGCTCCCAAGTGCTGTGGAACGTCTACACGATCGTGCACAGCAAGCGCTGGTCCGCCGGCCGCGCCTGCATCCTCGGCGATGCCGCCCATGCGCAACCACCCAACCTGGGCCAGGGCGGCGGCATGGCCATGCAGAACGGTCTCGCGTTGGCGGCCCACATGGCCAACGTGCGCGATCCGCGCGACGTTCCCGAAGCGCTCGGCGCCTGGGAAGCCGCGACCCGGCCGCTGACGGACGAATGCCAGCGCTGGGCCTGTCTGTGGGGCGAGCTGGCGAACATCCCGAACGAGGCGCGCGCGCGCATCGTCCGGGGCGTGTTCAGCGAACCCTGGGTGCTGTCCAGGATCACGGCGGCATCCGGTTCGGCGCCGATCGCCGCCACCGACTGGCGCCCGGCCAGCGCGCGCTAGACGCGCGGCCACGCAGGCCGGCCGACAACACAAAACGCCGGCGCCACGCGCGTCGGACGATGCCAATATCCAAGGGGAAGAACATGAGACATCGCCATGCCTGGCGGGCGGCCGCCTGCGCGCTGCTTTGCATGACGGCGCCCGGCGTCGCCAGCGCCACCGAAAACGGCATACCCACCACCGTCAACGGCTTCTATGATTTCGGCGCCGGCATGTCGCCGCCCGCCACACCGTTCGGCACACTGTCGTTCCGCACTTCGTACAACACGGCGTCGGTGCAGAAGGACCAATACGGCACGAAGCTGGACAACGATTTCTCGCTGCGCGTGCATACCGTCAGCGCCGCCTACCTGCGCATGACGCAGACCAGGCTGTTCGGCGCCAGCTACGGTTTCGGCGTGGTGCAGCCCTTCTTCCGCATGAGCGCGGCCTTCGACGTGCCCACGCCGGGCGGTCCGCTGCGGCTCAAGGGCGAAACGTTCCGCATCGCCGACACGCTGCTGCTGCCCCTGATCCTGCAATGGGACGCCTCGCCCCGGCTGCATTTCAATGCGCAGTTCCAGGTGCTCGCCCCCACCGGCGACTACGACCGCAAGCGGCTGGTGAACCCCGGCCTGAACCACTGGGCCTTTTCCCCCATATTCAACTTCACTTATCTCACGGAAGGCGGATTCGAGGTGTCGTCCAGCTTCGAGGTCGACATCAGCACCCGCAACCGCGCGACCCGCTACCGCAACGGCATCGAATACCGGCATGAGTTCGCACTGGGCCAGCACGCCGGCCCCTGGACTCTCGGCGTCGGCGGTTACTACAGCCGACAATTCAGCGATGACGACGCGCCGGGCCTGCAAGGCGGCAATCGCTCGCGGGTGATGGCGCTCGGCCCCGCGGTGAGCTTCTACCAGCCGGGCCTGCCGCCCGTGTGGTTCCATATCTACAAGGAATTCGGCGCGCGCAACCGGGCCGAGGGCTACACGGCGGCGCTGCGCCTGGCCGCCAGCTTCTGAAACGGCGCACGGCGGGGGCGCCGTGCCGCCATGCCTGCCGTCACACGCGCGGAGGAGAAGTCTCGCGCTCCGGATGCCGGTGCCGCGCCAGCGAATCGATGAACAGCGTCGCGGCCTGGGCCGGCGCCGGGTCCACGACCAGCCCGTCGTCCCGCCAGGCCGGATCGATGCCGGCAGCCTCCAGCAAGTCGGCGCCCTCGCCCATCGCCAGCAACGTCTTGCCGTGGCGATAGGTGTCGCGGACGAATTCCAATGCGCGTCCATCCTGCCGCCAACGGTCGACGGCCATGCCGCCGCCCGGCACCACGGCCCCATCGAACACGGCGGAGGGCTGGTTGTCCAGCGAGGCATCCGCGTCGAGCGCATCGCCTTCGGCCGTGGCCACGGGGCCGATGCGCTGCCCCACCAGGCGCACCACCGCGCCGGCCTGGATCAAGGCTTGCGCCACCGCCGAGACCGCGGCGCCGTCCACGCCCTCGGCGACCAGGATGGCGATCTTGCGCGTCGCCACGCCTGCCTGGCCCGGGCGGGCGGTCAGCGACAATGATGGCGACTGCTCCACTTCCGGGCGCGGCACCTGCCGCACTGCCCGGGGCATCGGCTCGGGCAGCGCCATGCCCAGCCTGTCCGCGACCGACTGCGCCAGCTCATCGGACACGTTGCGCAGCGAGGCCACCATGCGTTGCCGCACCGCGGCCACGGTCACCTTACTCAGTTCGAAGGCGAAGGCGCTGGCCAGGTGCCGGCGCTCCCAATCCACCTGGCTGTGGTAGAACAGGCTGGCCTGGTTGTAGTGTTCGGCGAACTTTTCGGGATGGCCGCGCAGTTCGTCTCCGCCAACCGGCTCGGGAAACGACACATACCCTTCCATCCCGGCCTGGAACGGACAGCCGCCGGCCAGGGAATTGGGTTCATAGGCCACCCGGCCGCGGTGGACCGCCTGCCGGTGCATGCCGTCGCGCTGATTGTTGTGCACCGGCGCCAGCGGCGCGTTGATCGGGATCTCGTGGAAGTTGGGTCCGCCCAGCCGCGAGATCTGCGTATCGACGTAGGAATGGATGCGCCCGGCCAGCAGGGGATCGTTGGTGAAGTCGACGCCCGGCACCACGTGCGCGGCGCAGAATGCCACCTGCTCGGTCTCCGCGAAGAAATTGTCGGGATTGCGGTCCAGCACCATGCGGCCGATGGGCCGCACCGGCACCAGTTCCTCGGGCACGATCTTGGTCGCGTCGAGCACGTCGAAGCTGAAGCGCTCGGCCTCTTCTTCCGTGAATACCTGCACCCCCAATTCCCATTGCGGCCCGTGGCCCGCGTCGATCGCTTCCCACAGATCGCGCCGATGGAAGTCCGGATCGGCGCCGGACACTTTCACGGCTTCGTCCCATACCTGGGAATGCGTGCCCTGCAGAGGATTCCAATGGAATTTCACCAACCGCGACTCGCCCCGGGCGTTGACGAAGCGAAAGGTATGCACGCCAAAGCCCTGCATCATGCGATAGCTGCGCGGGATGGCGCGATCGGACATCAGCCACATCAGCATGTGGGTCGATTCGGGCATCAGCGACACGAAATCCCAGAAGGTATCGTGCGCGGAGGCGGCCTGCGGCATGCCATGATGCGGCTCCGGCTTGACGGCATGCACCAGATCGGGGAACTTCATCGCGTCCTGGATGAAGAAAACCGGCATATTGTTGCCCACCAGGTCCCAGTTGCCCTCGTCCGTATAGAACTTGACCGCGAAACCGCGCACGTCGCGCGCGGTGTCCTTCGACCCGCGTTCGCCGGCGACGGTGGAAAAGCGCACGAAGACCGGCGTGCGCTTGCCCTGCTCGGCGAACAGCGAGGCCCGCGTCAGGTCCGTCAGCGGCTCATAGCATTCGAAGTAGCCGTGGGCCGCCGAGCCGCGCGCGTGGACGATGCGTTCCGGAATGCGCTCGTGGTCGAAGTGCGTAATCTTTTCACGCAGGATGAAATCCTTGAGCAGCGCCGGGCCGCGCAACCCGGCCTTGAGCGAATGCTGGTTGTCGCTCACGGCCACGCCCTGGTTCGTCGTCAGCGCCTGGCCCTGCCCATCGGCCCGCACCCGGCCAAGCTGCCCATCGACCGCATTCACGCCCGCCTCGGCCGGCTCGCCGGTCTTGGCGTTGCGTTCGCGTTCGGACAGGGAACTGGCCCCCACCGAGTCATCCGGCGGCGCAACCTGGGCGCCCCGGTAAGGACAACGCGCGCCCGCCTCGCCGTACTCGTCCGCCTTGTTGGCATGCTGCGGCTGCGCCTGCGCCGTCGCCGCGACGGCGGCCGCGCGTTTCATGGCGGGAGAGCCGGTATCCGGGGCGGGCGGCGCGGCGGGTCCGCTGTCCGTATTGTTGAACGCGGTGTCGACGGCGCCCTGCGTCCGGGCCTTGCTGGATTTCCTGCCTGGCATGGCAATCTCCTTGGGTGTATCAGTTCACGGGCATCGGTTTGCCTGCATCGGTTCGCGTGCATCGGCTGGCCGGCGCCAGTCCGAGGGCAATCGGCCCGGACCAGCAAGCGCCGTGCCCGCGGCGGCCGCGGTGTTTTTTCGCGCGCGACTTGACCTTCCCGCCATGGCAACGCCTAGCCTTGCCCGGAATTTCCGCAGAGATGTTTCGGAGGGGCCGAAGCCCTGCGGTATGGACAGGGGTAGATGCATGCGTCGAATATCCAGAATTTCCGTGGTGGCGAGCGCCATCGCAATGGCAGCGGGCCTGGCCTACGCCACCGGCGAAACGCCACAACAGGAAGGCAAGGCGGACACGTCCGCGCCGGCGCCAGCGGGACCGAGCGTCCCGGTGGCCGAGGTGATCACGCGGGTGATTGCGCCTTCGGCGGAATTCACCGGTTTCCTGGCCGCGCCCCGGACGGTGGAACTGCGCTCGCGCGTGGGCGGCACGGTGGACGCGGTCAGCGTGCCGGAGGGCAGCCTGGTGCGCCAGGGGCAACCGCTGTTCCAGATCGATCCGCGCCCGTTCCAGGTTGCCCTGGATACCGCGCTGGCGCAGCTGCGTCAGGCGCAGGCGCTGGCCGACCAGGCGCAGACGGACTTCGATCGCGCCGAGCGCCTGGTGTCCACGGGCGCGGTCTCGCGCAAGGTCCACGACGAGGCTGCATCGACGCGGCGCGCCCGGCTGGCACAGGTGCAGGTCGCCAAGGCAGCGGTCGCGGCGGCGCGGCTCGACCTGTCGTACGCGCGCATCACCGCGCCGATTGCCGGGCGCGTCGACCGGGTCATGGTGACCGAGGGCAACCTGGTCAGCGGCGGCACGGCGGGCGGGGCCACACTGCTGACCACCATCGTGTCGATCGATCCCATGCACGTCTACTTCGACGTTGACGAAGCGACCTATCTCAACGCGGTGCGGCAGGCGCGCCCCGACGTGCGGGAAGCAAGCGCCCTGCCCGTCGACGTGGGGCTGGTCACCGACAGGGGCTTTCCCTATCGGGGCCGCCTCGATTTCGTCGGCAACCAGATGGACCGTGGCACCGGCACCATCCGCGTCCGCGCTGTCCTCCCCAACCCGGATGGCCAGCTGGCCCCCGGCCTGTTCGCCCGCGCCAGGCTGGCCACCGGCGAACCGCGTGAGACCGTCCTGGTGAACGAGCAGGCGGTGGGCACCGACCAGGGGAAAAACTACGTGCTGGTCGTGGGCGCCGACAACCTGGCCGGATACCGTCCCGTCGAACTGGGCCGGATGGTGGACGGATTGCGGGTCATCCGGTCCGGACTGCGGGCTGGCGAACGGATCATCATCAAGGGGCTGGTGCGGCCCGGCATGGCCGTCACGCCGCGCCTGGTCCCCATGGAACCCGCCGCCGCGGCGGCGCCCGAGGCCAAGCGCCAGGCAGCCGCGGCCGCCGGTGATGCGGCCGCCGCGACGGAGAAAGGCCAATGAAGTTCCCTCATTTCTTCATCGCGCGGCCCATCTTCGCGATCGTGCTGTCCTTGCTGATGCTGCTGGCCGGCGCCATTGCGTTCTGGCAGTTGCCGCTGAGCGAATATCCGGCCGTCACGCCGCCCACGGTCCAGGTCACCGCCAGCTATCCCGGCGCCAATCCCGAGGTCATCGCCGATACCGTGGCCGCGCCGCTGGAACAGGTGATCAACGGGGTCGAGGGCATGCTGTACATGAACTCCCAGATGGCCACGGACGGCCGCATGGTGCTGACCATCGCGTTCAAGCAGGGCACGGACCCCGACATGGCGCAGATCCAGGTGCAGAACCGGGTATCGCGCGCGCTGCCGCGGCTGCCCGAGGAAGTCCAGCGGATCGGCGTCGTCACGCAGAAGACCTCGCCTGACGTGCTGATGGTGGTGCACATCGTCTCGCCGCAAAAGCGATATGACTCGCTCTACCTGTCCAACTTCGCCATCCGCCAGGTACGCGACGAACTGGCGCGGCTGCCCGGCGTGGGCGACGTGCTGGTGTGGGGGGCCGGCGAATACTCCATGCGCGTATGGCTCGACCCGTCGCGGGTGGCCACCCGCGGCCTGACCGCCACCGACGTGGTCGCCGCGCTGCGCGAACAGAACGTGCAGGTGGCGGCCGGCTCGGTCGGGCAGCAGCCGGATACGTCCGCCGCCTTCCAGGTGACGGTCAACACTTTGGGACGGTTGGCCAGCGAGGAGCAGTTTGGCGACATCGTCGTCAAAACCGGCGCCGATGGCCAGGTGACGCGCCTGCGCGA
The DNA here is from genome assembly GCF_052906545.1 of Achromobacter sp. CSND-B12. Lineage (NCBI taxonomy): Bacteria > Pseudomonadati > Pseudomonadota > Betaproteobacteria > Burkholderiales > Alcaligenaceae > Achromobacter > Achromobacter sp. CSND-B12. The sequence goes on from NZ_JBREGJ010000001.1 coordinate 913,666, forward strand.
CATCGCCCGCGTCTCGCTGGGCGCCGACGCCTACACGCTGCGCAGCCTGATCGACGGCGAATCGGCGCCCGCCCTGCAGATCATCCAGAGCCCCGGCGCCAACGCCATCGACGTTTCCAACGCCGTGCGCGCCAAGATGGAAACGCTGCAGCAAGGTTTCCCGCAAGACATCTCGTACCGGATCGCCTACGACCCGACGGTGTTCGTGCGGGCCTCACTGCAGTCGGTGGCGGTCACGCTGTTGGAGGCCGTCATCCTGGTGGTGATCGTGGTGGTGCTGTTCCTGCAGACCTGGCGCGCCTCCATCATTCCCCTGGTGGCGGTGCCCGTGTCCCTGGTGGGCACCTTTGCCGTGATGCACATGTTCGGTTTCTCGCTGAACACCCTGTCGTTGTTCGGGCTGGTGCTTTCCATAGGCATCGTGGTGGACGACGCGATCGTGGTGGTCGAGAACGTGGAACGCCACATGGCGCTGGGCGAACGGCCCATCGACGCCGCGCGCAAGGCCATGGACGAGGTGACCGGGCCGATCCTGGCCATCACCTCCGTGCTCGCCGCGGTCTTCATTCCGTCGGCATTCCTGTCGGGCCTGCAGGGCGAGTTCTACAGGCAGTTCGCCCTGACCATCGCCATCTCGACGGTCCTGTCCGCCATCAACTCGCTGACGTTGTCGCCAGCGCTTGCCGCCATGCTGCTGCGCCCGCACCATGAGGCGGCGCGGGCCGATTGGCTGACCCGCGTCATCGACCGCGCGCTCGGCGGCTTCTTCCGCCGCTTCAACCGCTTCTTCGACCAGGCCTCGCAGGCCTACGTGGTGGCGGTGCGCCGCGCGGTGCGCGGCAGTGCCATCGTGCTGCTGCTGTATGCCGGCTTCACCGGGCTGACCTGGCTGGGCTTTAACCAGGTTCCCAACGGCTTCGTGCCGGCCCAGGACAAGTATTTCCTGGTCGGCATCGCGCAATTGCCCAGCGGCGCCTCGCTCGACCGGACCGAAGCGGTGGTCAAGCAGATGTCGGAGATCGCGCTGGCGGAGCCGGGCGTGGAAAGCGTGGTGGCCTTTCCCGGCCTGTCCGTCAATGGCCCGGTGAACGTGCCGAACTCGGCGCTGATGTTCGCCATGCTCAAGCCGTTCGACGAACGCAAGGACACCGCGCTGTCGGCCAACGCCATCGCCGGCAAGCTGATGGGCAAGTTCAGCCAGATCCCGGACGGCTTTGTCGGCATATTCCCGCCACCGCCGGTGCCGGGGCTTGGCGCCATGGGCGGATTCAAGCTGCAGATCGAGGACCGGGCCGCGCTCGGGTTCGAGGCGCTGGCCCAGGCACAGGGCCAGATCATGGCCCGCGCCATGCAGGCGCCCGAGCTGGCGAACATGCTCGCCAGCTTCCAGACCAACGCGCCGCAGCTGCAGGTGGACGTAGACCGGGTCAAGGCCAAATCCCTGGGAGTATCGCTGACCGACGTGTTCGAAACCCTGCAGATCAACCTGGGATCGCTCTACGTCAATGACTTCAACCGTTTCGGCCGCACCTATCGCGTCATGGCGCAGGCCGATGCGCCATTTCGCATGCAGGCCGAGGACATCGGCCTGCTCAAGGTGCGCAACGCCGACGGTCACATGATTCCGCTGAGCGCCTTCGTCACGCTGACGCGCGGTTCCGGTCCGGACCGGGTCATCCACTACAACGGCTTCCCGTCGGCGGATATCAGCGGCGGGCCGGCGCCGGGCTATTCCTCGGGCCAGGCCACCGATGCGATCGAGCAGATCGTGCGCGAGACACTGCCCGACGGCATGGTGTACGAATGGACCGATCTGGTCTATCAGGAAAAGCAGGCGGGCAATTCGGCGCTGTACATCTTTCCGCTGGCGGTGCTGCTGGCCTTCCTGATCCTGGCGGCCCAGTACAACAGCTGGTCGCTGCCGTTCGCAGTGCTGCTGATCGCGCCGATGGCCCTGCTCTCGGCCATCGGCGGCGTCTGGCTGTCGGGCGGCGACAACAATATCTTCACGCAGATCGGCTTCGTGGTGCTGGTCGGCCTGGCGGCCAAGAATGCCATCCTGATCGTCGAGTTCGCCCGCGCCAAGGAAGACGAAGGCGCCGATCCGCTGGCCGCGGTGCTGGAAGCCGCGCGGTTGCGGCTGCGGCCGATCCTGATGACCTCGTTCGCCTTCATTGCCGGCGTGGTGCCGCTGGTGCTCGCCAGCGGCGCCGGCGCCGAAATGCGTCATGCCATGGGCATCGCGGTGTTCGCCGGCATGCTGGGCGTGACGCTGTTCGGCCTGCTGCTGACGCCCGTTTTCTATGTCGTCGTGCGCAAGCTGGCGCTGCGGCGCGCGCCTTCGCGGGCGCGCGCCGGCGCCGGCGACCTGCACGCGTGATCGCCTGGACGAATGTCGATATGAAAAACTTTCCCTTGCCCCTGCGCGCCGCCCGGCTGCTTGCCCCCATCGCGCTCGCCGCCTTGGCCGGATGCACGCTGGCGCCGCCCTATGAACGTCCGGCGCCGCCCATCAGCGCAAGCTACCCCAGCGGCGACGCCTACGCGGCCGACCCGCCGCCGACGCCCGGCGAACGCCTGGCCGCCGACCTAGGCTGGCGCGATTTTTTCCAGGACCCGCTCCTGCAGCAGCTGATCGAAATCGCGCTGGCCAACAACCGCGGCGCCCGCAAGGCCGCGCTCGACGTCGAAGCGGCCCGCGCGCTCTACCGCATCCAACGCGCCGCACTGATGCCGAACCTGGACGCCGCGGCCAGCGGCGCGGTGCAACGCCTGCCCGCCGACCTGAGCGCCACAGGGTCCGCCGACATCGCCCGTCGCTACGATGCGGGCGGCATCACCACCGCCTGGGAGCTGGATCTCTGGGGCAGATTACGCAGTCTCGGCGACAGGCAACTGGCCGCCTACCTGGCGCTGGATGAAACCCGTATCGCCACGCGCATGAGCCTGGTGGCCGAAGTGGCCGCCGCCTACCTGACCTTGCGCGCCGACCAGGAACTGCTGCGCCTGACGACCGACACCCTGGCCACCCAGCAGCGTTCCTATGACCTGACGGCCCAGCTGGCGCGGGTCGGCAACGCGACGCAACTGGACCTGCGCCTGGCGGAAATCACCCTGCGGGCGGCCGAGGCAGACCGCGCCGCCTACACACGCCAGGCCGCCAGGGATCGCAATGCCCTGGTGTTGCTGCTGGGTCAGCCCCTGACGCCGGCGCTGGCGCGGCAACTGGACCAGGCCAACACGCTTCCCGACGGCATCGTGCCGGCCACGTTGCCGAGCGGGTTGCCGGCGCAATTGCTGGCGCGGCGTCCCGACCTGCGCGCCGCCGAACAGCGCCTGCGCGCCGCCAACGCCAACATCGGCGCCGCCCGCGCCGCGTTTCTGCCGGCCATCAGCCTGACCGGCGCGGCCGGCACCGCCAGCGCTTCGCTCGATGGGCTGTTCGACGCCGGCTCCGGCGCCTGGCGTTTCCTGCCGCAGATCACGCTGCCCATTTTCCGCGGCGGCGCCTTGCGCGCGAACCTGGACCTGGCGCACGTTCAGAAGCGCATCGAGATCGCCAGCTACGAGCAATCCATCCAGGCCGCCTTTCGCGAAGTGGCCGACGCGCTGGCGGGCAAGCGCACGCTGGACGAACAGATCCGCGCCGAGCAATTATCGGTCGCCGCCAGCCAGCACGCCTACGCGCTGGCTGAACAGCGCTTCCGGGAGGGCATGGACGACTCGCTGGCATTGCTCGAGACCCATCGCACGCTGTACGGCACGCAGCAGGCGCTGGTGCGCACGCGGCTGGCGCGCCTGACCAACCTGATTGACCTGTACAAGGCGCTCGGTGGCGGCTGGACGGCGACCACCGTACCACCGCGCGCGGACGCGGCCATCGCGTCGCGGTGACGCGGCGGCGCGGTACGCCGGGATGACGCGCCGGACCGCTGGCAATGCCTCCCGCTACGGGGCGCGCTGCCAGCGCCGCAGCAGCGACAAGGCGCGGCTGCAGGCGGTTGCGGTGTGGAACTCGATCAGCCCGCCGAGCGTACGCGCCGCGGCCGGCATCTGGCGGGATAGCGCCGCATCGCAACGCTGCCCGACGCTGTCGATGATGCGTTGCTGGCCAGCCTGGACCAGCGCAATCAGGTCGGCCAGGCCGTCGGCGGCGAATCGCCGCTGGAACGCCGGCGACAGGCGCGCCACGCGGTTCGACATCGCCGCCGCGCCGTAGAAGGACGCCGTCGGTCCGGTCGTTCCATCGTTCGCCAGCTGCAGGATCATCGTGTTCCAGACGATCATGTCCACCAGCACCGTGGCGGCGCTGAGGTGCGAGCGCGACGGCCCCGGGATCGCAACCGCATGGCGGTAGCGGCTTGGAGGAATCGCCATCATCGCCGCCTGGAATCTGCCGTGGCTGGCGTGCAGGGTGCGCAGGAGCGCCTGTTTCGGGGTAAGCAGTGTCATCCAGCCATCCACTCCGGTCACGGCGGTCATCCGCCCGTCCCGCGGCCGGGCGCTTGCGGCACAGCCCAGGGCACCGGCAGTGTGGACGATGCCGGCATGGGAAGGTCAAGGGCCGGGCGCATGATCTCGCCCCCGCCGCGGGCACGCCATTTGCTTGGAAACGCCGGCGGTCCGCCAATGAAGGGCCGGCAGGGAGACATGCGAAATGCACAGCGGCGACATGCGCCACGTCCGGATCCTGGTGAATCTATTCAAGCGCGCGTCGCGCTCGCGCATGCTGCTGGGGCGCGATGGCGTGCGCCTGCCGTTGCAGACGGTGGGCGCCGTGCTGCTCGCCTACGCGTGGATGACCTGGCAGCGCATGCCGGACGTGGCCTGGGGCGCGTTTTCGGCCTTGTTCGTGGTGCGGGCCACCATCGAAGGCACGGTGACCGAGGCAATCGCGCGGATCGTTGGGGCGATGGCCGGCGTGGCGCTGGGCGTCGGCGTCGTCCTGCTCGCGGCGGCCATGAACCTGTCGATCGCCTGGAGCATCGTGGCGAGCGTCGGCGCGGCCGCGTTCATGTCAATACGCTGGCCGTGGCTGGGGTACAGCCTCGTCACGGCCACCATTCTCACCGTCGCGCCCGATGACGACATTCTGGCGGGCGCGGCCAGCAAAACGCTGGCGATCTGCGTCGGCTCCACCTCCGGCATCCTGGCGGCCTTCACGGTGCTGCCCCTGTGGGCCCGCGCGAGCATGCGCTACAACATGGCAGCCTCGCTGGAAAGCTATGGCGAACTGCTGGTGGACTGGGCGGGGGCGCTGGGCCAGGGCCGCCCGCGACCACGCGAGCAGGACAAGCCGGCCCTGGCGCGGGCGCGCTGGCGTGCCGCCAGCATGGCTTGCCAGGCGCGTCCTCTGAGGCTGCGCTACCCGCGCGGCGACCGGGAGGCCGACTGGCTGCACGAGCGGATCGAGCAGCTCTGGCTGACCGTTCCCCTGCTCGAACGGGTCGGCCGCTTGACGCTGACGGACAACGTCTGCAACCGGCTGGGCGCATCGCTGGACGAGGTCGCGCGGGCGGCCCGCCGCCAGATCGACGCCCTGGCACGGGCGATACGCGAGAAAAACGGCCAGGGCTTGGCCTGCCCGGCCACGGAGCCGCTGGCGCGGCTGGCGCAGGCCATCGAGCACGGCGCCTTCTCGCCGGCCGAACGCGAAACGGTGGCACTTATCGCCTGGGCGTGGCGCGAGGTGACGCGCGAACTGGACGCGGTATGCCAGGGCCTGGAGGCGCGTCGGCACGGCGGCCCTTCCTCACCGATACAGCACCGTCGGTAGCCACATGCCGATGCCCGGGAACATGTACAGCAGGAAGATCGCGACCACCTGGATGCCCATGAACGGCATCATGCCCAGGAATATCTGGTTCAGCGTCACGTGCGGCGGCGACACGCCCTTCAGGTAGAAGGCGGACATGGCCACCGGCGGCGACAGGAAGGCCGTCTGCAGGTTCAGCGCCACCAGCAGGCCGAAGAACAGCGGATCGATGCCGAAGGCGTTGAGCAGCGGCACGAAGATCGGCATGAAGATGACGATGATCTCTGTCCACTCCAGCGGCCAGCCCAGCAGGAAGATGATGACCTGGGCCAGCAGCAGGAACTGGATCGGCGTCAGCCCCAGCGACAGCACCCATTCCTCGATGATGCGCTGACCGCCCAGCAGCGCGAACGCGGCCGAAAAGATCGACGAGCCGACGAACAGCCAGCACACCATCGCGCTGGTCTTGGCGGTCAGGAACACCGACTCCTTCAGCACCGGCAGGTTCAGGCGCCGATAGGCCAGGGCCAGCAGCGCGCCGCCCATCGCGCCCATGGCCGCGGCCTCGCTGGGCGTGGCCAGGCCGAAGGCGATCGAACCGAGCACCGCGGCGATCATCACCGCCAGCGGAAAGAACGATCCCAGCAGCATCTTGAAGATCTCCAGCCGCGCCCAGGTCAGCAGCCCGTAGAACAGGGCCAGCGCGGCCACGCAGACGCCAAGGAAGATCCAGAAGCCGCGCGGGGCGGGCTTCTCGCCGCCCGTCGGGGACGTCGACGCGGTATCGGCGGGCGCGCCGCTCCCACTCGCGGCGCCCGCTCCCGCCCGCTGCGGCGCGCCCGGCGCCGTGGCGGCCTGGCCGCCGCCATCCGTTCCGGGCGGTTCGGCCAACCCGCTGGCGGCAGGCTCGGTCACGCCACTGGCGGGAGGCTCCGCCAATCCATCCGCCGGCGGCTCGGCCAGTCCGTCGGTGGGCGGCTCCGCCAGCCCGCCAAGCGGCGGCTCGCTCAACCCCGACTGGAATTCATCCGAGCCCAGCCGCAGCTCGGCGGGTATGTCGTACACGACCTCGGGCTGCGTCACCGCGTAGTGGACCGCGCCCACCAGCAATCCGGCGGCGGCCAGCGGCGCCAGCGCCAGTGTCATGTTGCGCGCCAGGTAGGAGAGCGGCACGTCGCGGTTGCGCCGGCCCTTGAACAGGGCCGCCAGCATGCCCGACAGCGCGCGCGTATACCCCTGCCTGGCCAGGGTCGTCGAGGCCGCCGGCAGCGCCACGCCGCGTTCGGCCTCGGCCAGCGGCGGCGCCATGTCGGGCCGCAGTTTGGCGACGATGATGACGTAGACCATGTAGAGCGCCGCCAGCATGATGCCGGGAAACAGCGCGCCGGCGTAGAGCTGCACCACGGACACGCCGGTGGTGGCGCCGTACACGATCAGCATCACGGAAGGCGGCAGCAGGATGCCCAGGCAGCCGCCGGCCGTGATGGCGCCGGCCGTCAGGCGCACGCTGTAGCCGGCCTTGAGCATGGCCGGCATGGCCAGCAGGCCCATCAGCGTCACCACCGCGCCGACGATGCCGGTGGCGGTGGCGAAGATGGCGCAGGTGGCCAGCGTGGCCACCGCCAGCGCGCCCGGCACCCGCGCCAGCGCCAGGTGCATGCTGCGGAACAGCTTTTCGATCAGGTTGGCGCGTTCGACCAGATAGCCCATGAACACGAACAGCGGAATCGAGATCAGCGAGTCGTTGGTCATGGTGGCGTAGGTGCGCTGCACCATCAGGTCCAGCGTCTGCCCCATCGAGCGCGCCGGGTCATGGCTCTGCATGTAGTAGGCCAGGAAGGTGAACAGCACCCCCATGCCCATCAGCGTGAACGCGGTGGGAAACCCCAGCATGATCGCCACCACGATCAGCGCCAGCATCAGCAGGCCGATGTGTCCGGTGCCCAGGTTGTCCCACGGCGTGAGAAAGGCGATCATCAGCAGCACCAGGCCGATGCACGACAGGCCGAACCACAGAGCCTTGTTGATCTTCATTGCGCCGGCCCTCCGGATTTGACGTAGCGGTCGAGCCTGGCGATGTCCTCGTCCTTGACGTGCACCATTTCCTTGAGCTTGTCGACGTCGACCTCCTCGACGTCCTCTTCGCGCGAGGGCCACGCCCCGCGCCGCAGGCACAGCACGCAGCGCAGGATCTCGGCCACGCCCTGCAGCAGCAGGAACGCCCCTGCCACCGGGATGAAGGCCTTGAACGGGTAAATGGGCGGCCCGTTGGCCATCAGCGAGGAATGCTCGCGGATGGCGATGGAATAGCCGGCGTAGTGCCAGCCGGCCCACACCAGCGCGATGACGCCCGGAATGAAAAAAACGATGAACAGGATCAGGTCGAGCCCGGCCTGCACCCGTGGCGGCAGGAATCCGTAGAGGATGTCGCCGCGCACGTGGCCGTTCTTGGCCAGGGTGTAGGCGCCCGCCATCATGAACAGGATGCCGTAGTACATCATCTGCAGGTCGAAGGCCCAGGCGCTCGGCTGGTTCAGCAGGTAGCGCGCGCCGACCTCCCAGCATACGTGCAGGGTCAGGATGACGATGAGCCAGGCGAAGGTCTTGCCGACGAAGGTGGAGATGCGGTCTATGAAACGGATGAATCGGATCATCGGACGTCCTGGTGAAGACGTGCGCCGCCCCGTCGCACGCGCGGCGCGGCGCCGTGGGCGGGCAGGCGCAGGCGGCGCGAGCGCGCACCCGCCATGGCGACGCGGACGCCGCCGCCCCGCCCCGGCAGGGACGGGCGGCGGCAAAGGCGTCAGCCGGTCTTGCCGCCGCGCGAGAAGTAGTGGTTGAAGGCCATCCGGTAATTGACCGTGGTGTCGCCATGCCAGCGGCCGACCCGTTCGGCGAAGGCGCGCTGGGAGTCGAGCACCTTCTTGAACAGCGGATTCTCGGCCGAACGCTTGGCGATCATCTCGTCCCAGATCTTGAGCTGCTGCTGCAGGATGGCGTCAGGCGTCTTGTAGAACTTGACGTTGTGGTCCTTCTGCAGCTTGACGTAGTCCTGGGAATAGCGGTTGGACGCCTTCCACGACATGTCGGCGCTGGAGGCCTGCGCGGCGTAGCTGAGGATGTGCTTGAGGTGTTCAGGCAGCGCGTCGTACTTGGCCTTGTTGAACAGCACCTCGAATTGCTCGGCGCTCTGGTGAAAGCTCTGCAGCATGCAGATCTTGGACACGTCCTGGAAGCCCAGCGCCAGGTCGGAAGAAGCGTTGTTGAATTCCGCGCCGTCGAGCAGGCCGCGGTCCAGCGCCGGCACGATCTCGCCGCCCGGCAGCGCGTTCACGGCCGCGCCCATCGCGGTGTACATGTCGATGGCCAGGCCGACGGTGCGGAACTTCACGCCCTTGACGTCCTCGATCTTGGAGATCGGGCGCTTGAACCAGCCGAAGGGCTGCGTCGGCATGGGTCCGTACATCAGCGACACCACGTTCACGCCCATGGCCTTCTGGATCTCGACCAGCAGCTCCTTGCCGCCGCCATATTCGTGCCAGGCCAGCAGCATGTTGGCATCCATCCCGAACGACGGTCCGGACCCCCACAGCGCCACGGCGGTGTTCTTGCCGTACCAGTAGGCCACCACGCCATGGCCGCCGTCCAGCGTGCCGGCGGACACCGCGTCCAGCAGGTCGAAGGCCTTGACCACGGCGCCGGCCGGCAACACCTCGATCTTCAACTGGCCGCCGGCCATGTCGTTGACCTTCTGGGCGTAGTCGCGCGCGAACTCGTGGAAGATGTCGTTGGCCGGCCAGGTGCTCTGGAAGCGCAGGGAAATCGGCGCGTTCTGCGCGCGGGTGACGGCGGGAAAAGCCAGGGCGGCCGCGCCGGCGGCCGCCGCGCCCGAGATGAACTTGCGGCGGGGTTTCGTAACGTGTTGCATGGTGTGCTGTCTCCTGTAAGGGCATGCATGACCAGCTTGTAGTTACTGCTCGCGGCGTCATGAGGCGCGGCGCCGATACGACGTCGGGTCGAGGCCTGGGGCGGCCGCCGCGTCGTCCGATGATTAAACCTTCCTGAACGTAAGCTGACAATCAGCTGTTTGCTGGGATTTACCCTAGGGCATGTGGACGCCGCGCCCTCACGCCCTGCCGGCCTGGCGTCCTGCCCGCCGCAACGCCTCGACAATGGTCTGGAACGCCGCTTGCCGGCTTTCGGGGTCCGGGCTGCGCAGCGCGAATGACGGGTGATACGCGACCAGCACCGGCGTATTGCCGCGCCGCAGCGACTGGCCCAGTGCGGCCTTCAGGGTCAGCTTGCGATCGGGCACCAGCGCGCCGAGCGCGGTGGCGCCCAACGCGATGATGACCCGCGGCCGGATGTCGTCGAGTTCCTGTTCCAGCCAATAGCCGCAAGCGGCGATCTCGGCTTGCGCCGGCGATTTGTGCATGCGGCGCTTGCCGCGCAGCTGCCACTTGAAGTGCTTGACGGCGTTGGTGATGTAGACCGCGTCGCGGCTCACGCCGGCCTGCTCCAGCGCCTTGTCCAGCAGCGCGCCGGCCGGGCCCACGAAGGGATGGCCGGCAAGGTCCTCCTTGTCGCCGGGTTGTTCGCCAACCAGCATGATGGTGGCGCGGCGCTTGCCCTCGCCGCCGACCGCTTGCGTGGCGTTGCGCCACAAGCCGCAGCGGCGGCAATCGGCAAGCTTGCGAGGGTGCTGGTCGGGGTCGATCTCGTCGTCCGCGTCATCGGCGGACCGCGGGTGGGCATTCATGCCGTCTCCTCGATCGGGCTTGCACGCAATGGCGCCTTCAAGGCGAGGCCGAAGGTCAGGAACGGTTGTCCACCGGCGGCGCGCCGGGCGTGGCCCGGCCCGGGTCCCATACGTCCTCGGGGGCCATGCCCGGAGGTATCTGGCGGCCGGCGCCACTGCGGTTCGGGTCCGCCGGACGGTCCGACAGGGTTCGTTCGTTTTCAGGCACGGGCTTGTGCGGCGCGTCGGCCGGGGAGTCCTGGTGGGAATGGGGTTTGGTGCTCATGGCGGCGTCCTCGCAGGCGTGTGCTCGCCGCCACGGCGGGACGCCGTGGCGGGCAGGCCTGTGCAGCAAGTGATGTGCCGCGCTACGGCAGGTTCTCGCGCAGGCTCGCCTGGCTGCGGTTCGTTTCCGCCCCGCCCATGGTGCTGCGCTAGTCGCGCACCTTGCCGGAGATCTGGCGGCGGGCCGCTCGGCCACCGCGGCGCGGACCGGCAATCAGCCTGTCGCGACGGGGGTGAACAACGTATCGCTGCCCAGCACGCGGATCCCGTCGGGCCCGCTTTCCAGGATGCGCCGTTCGCCAGCCTCGGCCCAGAGTTCGCAGCGGAACCCGTCGGCCGCCTTGAACAGGCCTTGAATTTCCATCACGGCCTGGCGCGTCATGCGCGCGCTGGCATCGAAATGACCCAGCAGTTCGCCGTGGCGGTGAATCACGATTCGGTGTTTGAGCATACGATGCGGTCCAGCCAGTCGTTGAAGACGGCGCGGGCGGCGCCGCGCAGGTCGGCCTGCACTGCCGGCGCCTGGGCCCGCAGCGTCGCCGGGTCGATGCCGGCGCGGGCCAGTTCGCAGGCGTGCCCGACCAGCCAGTGCTCGAAGTTGCCCAGATCGGCCTCAAGGTGGAATTGCAGCCCGAGCACGCTGTCGCCGTACTCGAACGCCTGGTTCGGTCCCGCCGCCGTGCCCGCCAGCCGGATGGCGCCCGCCGGAATGTCGAACTGGTCCCCGTGCCAATGCAGCACCGGCGTATCGCGCAGGCCTGCCAGCGCCGAGCGCTGGCCCTGGTCGGTCAGCGTCAGGGCGCCGAAGCCGATCTCCGGCCCGCCCGCCATCGGGTAGACGTTGGCGCCCAGGGCCCGCGCGATGAGCTGCGCACCCAGGCAGATCCCCAGCGTCGGCGCCCGATTCGCCAGGCGCGCGCGCACCAGTTCCAGCTCCCGCGCCAGGAACGGATAGCGCGGCTCATCGAAGGCTCCCATCGGCCCGCCCAGCACCACCAGCAGATCCGCCGCCAGCGCGTCCGCCACCGGCAGGTCCTCCACTGCCGCGTCGACATGGCTCACGGTGTAGCCGCGCGCCTGCAACAGCGGCTCCAGCACGCCAAGGTCTTCGAAGTGGACGTGGCGCAAGGCAATGGCGTTCAGGGTCATGAGGGTCGGCTTCCAGGATGGGCAGTAGCGGCAACGCGCCTGTGGCGTTGCTCGCTATTATTGTCCTATGCCAAAATATTATCAAGACCCGGGACAAAAAAGAAAGCGTGACGCGACCAAGCGACGCGCGGCCGCCACGGACGCGCGAGCATTGAATGACAACCCGATATGGCGCGCCGCGCCGTGGCTCAGCGCAGGCTGTGCCCGATATCCTGCGCCAACTTGCGGCACTGGGCGGGCGTCATGCCGGAAAGCGTGATCCGCAGTCCATTGATGCCGCCCTGGACCCCGAAGGCGCCGCCATGCCGCACCAGCCAGCCCTTGCGCGCCAGCGCCAGGGCGACCGCCTGGTCGTCGGTATCCAGCGGCACCCAGAGATTGAGGCCGTCGCCGTTCTCCAGGCAGGGCAGCCCCTGCTCGCGCAATGCATCTTCCAGCTGCCGCCTGCGCGCGGCATAGTCCTGGCGCGCCCGCGCCATCTGGCTGGCCACCTGGGGCTGGCCCAGGGTCACTTCCACCATGTCCTGCAGCAGATGGCTGACCCAGCCGGTGCCCGAGGCCAGCCGCGTGCGCAATTGGCGCGAGGTGGCGGCATCGCTGGCGACCAGCGCCACCCGCACGTCGGGGCCCAGCGCCTTCGAGAAGGACCGGATCAGTGCCCAGCGCTGCGTCTGCGGCGCCAGCGCGCTGTGGTAGGCGGCCTCGGACAGCAAGGCGAAATGGTCATCCAGGATGACCATCACTTGCGGGTGCCGGGCCAGCACGCGCGCCAGGGCGCGCGCGCGCTTCGCGCTCAGCCCGCACCCGGTCGGATTGTGCGCCCGCGGCGTCAGGATGACGGCCCGCGCGCCCTTTTCCAGCGCCGCTTCCAGCACCTGCGCCTGCATGCCTTCCGCGTCGACCGGCACCCCGACCGGCTGCAGGCCCGCAACCCGCAACATGTTGATGCTGCTCAGGAAACACGGGTCCTCGACCGCCACCCGGTCGCCGGACACCAGGTAGGAACCCAGCAGGCGCTCGATGGCGTCGACCGCGCCATGCGTCAGGTTGATCTCGAACGCGGCCGGGCAGTCCGGCGTGAACCAGCCCTGGGCGTAGTCTTCCAGGCCCGGGTTGACGGTGGCTTCGCCGTACAGCCGGGGCACATACGGGCGCGCGGCGAATGCCGCGGTCAGGTCGGGCAGCCAGGCCGGATCCGGATTGCCGCTGGCCAGGTCCGCCAGCGGCGTATCCGCCTGCGCGCCCTCCTGTTCCCGGGGACCGGACGGGTCGCGGATGATCGTCCCCAGGCGCCCCTGGGTCAAGGCGATCCCCGCCGTCGCCAGCCGTTTATAGGCGGCGGCGACCGTGTTGCGGTTGACGTCCAGCTCGATCGCCAGGTCGCGCACTGGCGGCAGCGCCTGCCCCGCCCGCAACGATCCGGATTGCAGCAGGCCGCGCACGCTCTCGAAGATCTCCGCGGCGGTCTTTCCTTGTATTTTCATATGGGCCTGGGTCAATACCGGCAAGGGCGCTGACATAACGATGGCGCCATGAAGTCAATGCGCCAGTTTGACATGATTGCCTTGCCGGCGAAAGCGCGCCCCCCGGCCGGCTACGCGACGCAGTCCACGTAGTAGCGCGGCTTGCCGCCCTCGTCGGGCAGTTCCACGAAACCGTGGATATCGGTGCCGAACCCCGGGCATTCGCGGTTCAGCTCGCGCGAGAATTTCAGGTACTCGACAATCGTGCGGTTGAAGACCTCTCCGGGGATCAGCAGGGGAATGCCGGGCGGATACGGCGTGATCAGGTTGGTGGTGATCCGGCCTTCGAGATGGTCGACCTCCACCCGCTCGGTGCGCCCCTGGGCGATGCAGGCGTAGGCGTCGCTGGGTTTCATCGCGGGCGTCACGTCGGCCAGGTACATGCGCGTGGTGAGGCGGGCGATATCGTGGGCGGCATAGGTCTCGTGCACGGACTGGCATACGTCGCGCAGTCCCCGGTTTTCATAGCGCGGGTGTTTCGCGCAGAAATCCGGCAGCACCCGCCACATCGGCTGGTTGCGCTCGTAATCCTCCTTGAACTGCTGCAACGCCGTCACCAGCGAGATCCAGCGGCCCTTGGTGATGCCGATGGTGAACATGATGAAGAAGCTGTACAGGCCGGTCTTCTCGACAATGACGCCGTGCTCGGCCAGGAACTTGCTGACGATCGCCGCCGGAATGCCCTCGGCGGCGAAATTGCCGGCTAGGTCCAGGCCCGGCGTCACGATGGTGGACTTGATCGGATCCAGCATGTTGAAGCCGTCGGCCAGGGGCCCGAACCCATGCCAACCCTGTCCGTCGCCCTCGTCGCGGATGATCCAATCCTCGGCCGGGCCGATGCCTTCCGGCGCCAGGGCGTCGGGTCCCCACACCTTGAACCACCAATCGTGCGCGGCCAGATGAGAACCGACCTCGCGCATCGCGCGCCGGAAATCCATGGCCTCGGCGATGCTCTCCTCCACCAGCACCGTGCCGCCCGGCGGCTCCATCATCGAGGCCGCCACGTCGCAGCTGGCGATGATGGCGTACTGCGGACTGGTGCTGGTGTGCATCAGGTAGGCCTCGTTGAAAAGGTGGCGGTCCAGCTTGCGTGTCATCGAATCCTGCACCAGGACATGGCTGGCCTGGCTGATCCCCGCCAGGAGTTTGTGCGTGGACTGGGTCGAATACACCATCGAGCGGCTCGGCCGCGGCCGCCGCCGGCCCATGCAGTGGTAGGCGCCATAGAACGGGTGGAACACCGCGTGCGGCATCCAGGCCTCGTCGAAATGCAGCACATCCACATAGCCGTCGAGCGCGGCCTTGATCGTCTCGGTATGGTAGATGATGCCATCATAGGTGGACTGGGTCAGCGACAGGATGCGCGGACGCGCCTGCTCCGGGTCGACGTGGCGCAGCAAGGGGTGGGCTCGGATCCTGTCCTTGATGGCCTGGACGTCGAATTCGCCCCGCGGGATCGGCCCGATGATGCCGAAGTGATTGCGCGTCGGACGCAGGAACACGGGAATGGCGCCCGTCATGATGATGCTGTGCAGGATGGACTTGTGGCAGTTGCGGTCAACGACGACCACATCGCCCGGAGCCACCGTGTGATGCCACACGATCTTGTTGCTGGTGCTGGTGCCATTGGTCACGAAAAAGCAATGGTCGGCGTTGAAGATGCGGGCCGCGTTGCGCTCGCTCGCGCCGATGGCGCCGTTGTGGTCCAGCAATTGCCCCAGTTCCTCGACCGCGTTGCACACGTCCGCGCGCAGCATGTTCTCGCCGAAGAACTGGTGGAACATCTGCCCGACCGGGCTTTTCAGGAAGGCCACGCCGCCGGAATGCCCGGGGCAGTGCCAGGAATACGAGCCATCCTCGGCATAGTCCAGCAACGCCTTCAGGAACGGCGGCTTGACGCCTTCCAGGTAGGCGCGGGCCTCGCGCACCAGGTGGCGGGCAACGAACTCCGGCGTGTCCTCGAACATATGGATGACGCCCTGGAGCTGGCGCAGGATGTCGTTCGGGAGATGGCGCGCCGTCTGGGTCTCCCCGTAGACGTAGATCGGCACGTCGGCATTGCGGCGTCGCACCTCGCCGATGAATTCCCGCAGCGCCAGCAAGGCCGGCGCCAGGCCTTCGCCATGCGTCAGTTCCTCGTCGTCGATCGACAGGATGAAGGCGCTGGCCCGGCTCTGCTGCTGCGCGAACTGGCTGAGATCGCCATAGCTGGTGGTGCCGAGCACCTCGAAACCCTGCGCCTTGATTGCCTCGGCCAGCACCCGGATGCTCAGGCCGGAGGTGTTTTCGGAACGGAAGTCTTCGTCAATGATGACGATGGGAAATTGAAACAGCATCGTTGTCCTCGATCGATGGATGGCCGCCCGCGGGGCAGCCCGGCTTCAAGGACAACGGCGCAGCGCCACGGCAATCCTCACGGCGCGATGCGATGCAGGTTTTCCGCTTGCTTTTGTTTTGTCCTATGACATAATTATATCCACGTCAGGACAAACCAGGACGTAACGGCGCGGTGGCAGAGTGGTCATGCGACGGATTGCAAATCCGTCCAGGTTGGTTCGATTCCAGCCCGCGCCTCCAGGCCATTGGGGGCCGCGCGCGGCAGCGGCGGGGCCGCTAGGCGGCGCGCGGTTCGCGCGTCTTGGCGACGGCCACCGAGAGCGTGGCGGGCAAGGCCACGCCATTCTTGACGGCCAGGATCTCGGCCATGACGCTGACGGCGATCTCCGCCGGCGTGCGGCTGCCGATGTAAAGGCCCACCGGCGCCCGCAGGCGCATGAGCGATTCCTCGGTCTCGTCGAAATGCTCGATCAGCCGCTGGCGGCGCAGGTCGGTGTTGCGCCGCGAGCCGATCGCGCCGACATAGAAGGCTGGGCTGTGCAGCGCCTCCAGCAACGCCAGGTCGTCCAGCTTGGGATCGTGGCTCAGCGCCACGATGCAGGTGCGCGTGTCCGGACGCATGGCGCGCACGGCATCATCGGGCATCTCGGTGGTCAGGCGCACGCCCTGCACCGACCAGGCGCCCAGGTGCTCGACGCGCGGATCGCAAAGCGTGACCGCGAAATCGTTGAACAGCGCCATGGTCGCGACGTACTCGGCCAGCGCGCCGGCGCCGATGAGCAGCATGCGGTACTGCGGCCCCAGCGTGCTGGACAGGGTGGCGCCATCGAAATGCAGGGCCTGCGGCGTCGAAGCCGGCGCCTGCGTCACCGCGCCCGTCGCGCAGTCGACGCTGCGCCGGACCAGCTGCCCGGATTCCAGCTGCCGCACCAGCGTGTCCAGCGCGGCGACGTCGGGATCGAACTCCAGCAGCAGTTCCAGGGTGCCGCCGCAAGGCAGGCCGAAGCGGTGCGCATCGTCGGCGTGGACGCCATAGCGCACCAGTTCCGGCGTCGCGCGCGGCATGCCCGCGCCGCCGTGGGCGCGGGTATAGCGCAGCACCAGATCGTCCTCGATGCAGCCGCCCGAAACCGAGCCGACGCAGCGGCCGTCCTCGCGCAGCGCCATCATCGAACCCGTGGGGCGCGGCGACGATCCCCAGGTGCGCGCCACCGTGGCCAGCAACACCCGCTCTCCCGCCATGGCCCAGTCGCGCGCGGCGCGCAACACGCGTACATCCACACTTTCCATTCAGCCCGCTCCTTGCAGGGACTGGCGGGCGGCAAGCAGCGACTCGGCCCACGCCAGGTCTTCCAATGTATCGATATCGGCCACGATGCCCGGATCGTCCAGGGCCAGCGCCAACACCTCGCCGGCCAGCCGGCGCGCCGCCACCACCGCGGCGGCGCCCGTGTCTCCGGAGAGCCGCGCCAGGGCCTCGTAGCAGGGCCGGCCAAAGCCGACCGGGTGACCCTGCCGGCCATTCCAGAACGGCTGCACCACCGTGGCGGCCGCCAGGGCCCGCGCCACCTGGCGCAGGCTGTCGGCGCCGACCAGCGGCAGGTCGCCCGGCAGGATCAGCCAGCCCGACGCCCCCGGCGTGGCGCGCACGCCGCGGGCGATGGAATCGCCCATGCCGGCCGCCGGATCGTCGCCGGGCAGCACCACATGGCAGGGCAGGCCCGACCGCGCCACCGTATCCCGCACCCGCTGCAACACCGTGATGCCGGCCAGGGGCGTATCGAGCTTGTGCCGGGCGCCGCCGGAGCGCGCAAAGCGCTCGCCCCGGCCGGCGGCCAGCACGATGACGACAGGTGTATCCATTGGCGGCATGGCGGAATCAGCTCTTTTCGCGGTGCGGTCTGCCCCGGTGGTCCTAAGCGACGCTGCGCACCGGCAGGCTGCGCACCCGCTTGCCGGTGGCGGCGAAGATGGCGTTGCACAGCGCCGGCGCCACCGGCGGCACCGGCGGCTCGCCCACGCCGCCTGGCGGCAGAGCGTGGTCGTCGTTGACCAGGTGCGTGCGGATCACGCGCGGCGATGCATTATGGCGCAGGACTTCATAGTCGTAGAAGTTGTTCTGCTTGACGCGCCCCTTCTCGAAGGTGATCTCGCCCAGCAGCGCCAGGCTCAGGCCCATGATGGCGCCGCCTTCCATCTGCGCGCGGATGCGTTCGGGCTTGATCTGCGGGCCGCAGTCCAGCGCCATGTCCACGGCCACCACCCGCACTTCGCCCTTCTCGTCCACCGCCACCTCGACCACCGTGGCCGTGTAGCTCATGAAGCTGTAGCAAAACGCCAGGCCCAGGCCGTGCCCCTTCGGCAGCTCGCGCCCCCATTTGGCGCCGCTGGCCGCCGCCTCGATCACCCCGCGCAGGCGGCCGGTGTCGTAGGGATAGCGTTCGGGCGATTCGCTGTAGTTCCAGGTGTCCGCCAGCGTGCCCGGATCGATGCGGCGGGCCGGGCCGATCAGGTCCAGCGCATACTGCTTGTGGTCCTGGCCGGCGCGGTGCGCCAGCTCGGCGATGAAGCACTGCGCCGCGAACGCGTGCGGAATGTTGGCCACCGAACGGAACCAGCCGATGCGGGCGTGGGCGGCGACCTCGGCCGTTTCGACCCGCACGTTCGGAATCACGTAGGGCATGTTGATGGCCGACATGGCCGACTCGAACAACTGCTCGCCCTTGGCCCCCTCGGTGAACAGCGACGCGATGGTCGGCGCGGCGCTGCGGTGCAGCCAGGATTGCACCTTGCCGTCCTTGCCGACCACGGCCTCCAGGTGCTCGGCCGACACGGTATGCAGGTAGTCGTGGTGGATGTCGTCTTCTCGCGTCCACACCAGCTTGACCGGCGTGCCGGCGGGCATGGCCTGGGCCACGATGGCGGCCTCGTCGACATAGTCCGGCTTGGACTTGCGGCCAAAGCCGCCGCCCAGCAGCAGCACGTGGACCTTGACGTTTTCGGGCTTGAGCTTGAGGCGCTTGGCCACCGCCTCCTGCGCGGCCGCCGGATTCTGCACCGAGGTCCAGACCTCGGCCGCGCCGTCCTGGATCCGCACCGTCGCCACCGGCGTCTCCATTGACGCATGCGCCAGGTGCGGCACGTGGTATTCCGCCATGAAGCGCTCGGTCTCGCCGGCCTTGGCCCAGGCCTGCGGCGCATCGCCCTGGTCGCGCACCACCTTGCCCGGCTTGCGGCTGGCCTCGGTCAGCGTCTCGCGGTAGGCGACCGAGTCGTAGGCCGCGTTGGGGCCATCGTCCCATTCGATGGCGAGCGCGGCGCGGCCCTGCATCGCGGCCCAGGTATTGCTGGCCACCACCGCCACGCCCCCCAGCGGCTGGAAGGCCGGCGCGCCGGCCATGGCGGGAATCTCCACCACCTTCAGCACGCCGGGCACCGCCAGCGCCTTGGCGCTGTCCACGCGGCGCAGCTTGCCGCCCACCACCGGCGGGCGCGCCACCACGGCATAGACCATGCCGGGCAGGCGCATGTCCATGCCGTACATGGCCTCGCCCTTGCCGATGGCCTCCAGGTCGACCAGGCGCACCTCGTCCTTGCCGATATAGCGGAATTCGGCGCGGGTCTTGAGCTTGACCGCGTCGCCCGCCGGCACCGGCAGCTTGGCGGCGTCGGCCGCCAGCTCGCCATAGCCCAGCCGCCGGCCGGAGGGCGCATGGACGACCTCGTGCTGCGTGGCGCGCACCTCGGCCAGCGGCACCGACCAGCGCGCGGCGGCCGCCGCTTCCAGCATCTGCCGGGCCGCGGCGCCCACGCGCCGCATCGGCATCAGGAAGTGGCGCACGCTGCGCGAGCCGTCCACGTTCTGGTTGCCATAGCGCGCTTCGTCGGCGTCGGCCTGCACCACCCGCACCCGGTCCCAGGCCGCTTCCATCTCGTCGGCCACCACCATCGGCAGGCTGGTGCGCACCCCGGTGCCCATCTCGGCGCGGTGCGCCACGATGGTCACGGTGCCGTCTGCCGCGATCGAGACAAACGCCAGCGGGTCGTCCACCGTGCCGCCCGGCATGGAATCGGCGCCATACTTTTTGGGCTCGTCGGCCGCCCACACCGCGCTCACCAGGCCATTGCCGGTCACCGCCAGGGTCAACGCGCCCAGGCCGCCCTTGAGGAAACCGCGCCGCGAAACCTGCATCGTGGTCGTCATCATTTGCCTCCCTGGGCCAGTTGCGCGGCCGCCTGCTGGATGGCGGCGCGGATGCGCGGATAGGTGCCGCAGCGGCAGATGTTGCCGCTCATGGCCTCGTCGATCTGCTGTTCGGTCGGCGCCGGCGTGGTCTTGAGCAGCCCCACCGCCGTCATGATCTGGCCGGCCTGGCAGTAGCCGCACTGCGCCACGTTGTTTTCCACCCAGGCGCGCTGCACGGTGCGCCCGACCGGGTCGGCCGCCATGCCTTCGATGGTGCTGACGGCCCGGCCCGCCGCGGCGGACACGGGCGTCACACAGGCGCGGGTCGGCTGCCCGTCCAGATGCGTGGTACAGGCGCCGCACAGCGCCATGCCGCAGCCGAACTTGGTGCCGGTCATGCCGAGCTCGTCGCGCAGCACCCACAAGAGGGGCATATCGTCGGGAACGGAGACTTCCTTGGGCTGACCGTTGACTTGCAATCGTGTCATGGCGGGATCCTCATGGGGCGTGGCGGGTGGGGGAGCGGGCAAGGACGGTCCAGCGTGCCTGCCCACAAGCATTTTCCGCAATCGCGCCCATCGCTGGTAGCGCATTTCGCTGAATTTCTTGCCTGATCCTATGAGGGATTGATGACTTTGTGTGCAAGCCGTTCCCGGGCGAGTACAGTGCGCCCAGGAGGTTGCGGCCAACCATGACACTGACACCCGATGCGGCGGCGCATCATGACATTTCCTGCCAGGCGCTGGCGCGCGTCATCGGCGGACGGACCCCGGGGCCGGGCGACTTCGACACCGCCATTGCGGGGCTGGGCCTGTTCCGACGCGACGCGGTGGCGCCGGCCTGCGCCTGCCTGGTCGAACCCAGCATCGTCCTGGTCGTGCAGGGCGCCAAGCAGATGTGGATCGGCGGGCAGGCATTTCCCTACGATACCTCACGCTTCCTGATCACGTCACTGGACCTGCCCGGCGATTCGGAAGTCACCGCGGCGACGCCCGAGCGCCCCTGCCTGGGGCTGGCGCTGAAGCTGGACCTGCGCATCCTGGCCGAGCTCATCGCCCAGGGCGACACGCTGGCGCCGCGCGAACGCGCCCAGGGAATCGGTGTCGGCATCGGCACGGCAACCCCGACCATCCTGGCGCCGTTCACGCGCCTGCTGGCCCTGCTCGACGAACCCGACGCCATCCCCGTGCTGGCGCCGCTGGTGCTGCGTGAAATCCACTACCGCCTGTTGATGAGCGACCAGGCCGCCAGGCTGCGGCAGATCACCGCCGTGGATGGCCAGGGCCAGCGCATCGCGCGGGCGATCTCATGGCTGAAGCGGCACTACGCGCTGCCGTTGCGGGTGGAGGACCTGGCCGCGCGCGTGCAGATGAGCCCGCCGACGTTCCACCACCATTTCCGCCAGCTGACCGCCATGAGCCCGCTGCAGTACCAGAAGTGGCTGCGGCTGAACGAGGCGCGGCGGCTGATGCTGAACGAATACCTGGACGTGGCCAGCGCCGCGTTCAAGGTGGGGTACGAAAGCCCCTCGCAATTCAGCCGCGAGTACAGCCGCCTGTATGGCGTGCCGCCCAAGCGCGACATCGCGGCCCTGCGCGGACAGCCCGGCGCCAGCCCGGGGCCGGCCGGGCCCGCGCCCGCGGACGTCGTGGGAGCCTGAGCCGGCAGGCGCACGCCGCGCCAGGTCCTGGCACGCCCCCGCTCATCCCGCCCGGCCTGGCAGGCCCGCCAGCCGCGTCAGGGCCATCTCCAGGTCCGCGAAAGCGGGGCCGCCCAGGCAGAGCCGCACGCCCGCCCGGCGGTCCGCGGCATCGACCATCATGCTTTCCGGCGGCGTCAGGCGCACGCCCCTGTCGGCGGCGGCGGCCACGAAGCGCCGGGCCGCCGCGCTCGCCATCGGCAGCCAGGCATGATAGGCGTCGGCAGACAACGCCAGGGCATGCGTCCCGAGGATCGACGCGGCCAGGCCGGCGCGCCGCCGCGCCTCATGCAGCAAGTCGCGCTGCAATGCGGCGATCATGCCGCTGGCCTGCCATTCCTGCACCACGGCACAGGCAAGCGCGGACGGCCCCGCTGGCAGGTCGCGCAACCGTTCCCGCGCCGCGTCGCGCAAGGCGGCGGGCAGCGCCAGCGCGCCGATCTGCAAACCCGGGCCGAGCGCCTTGGACATGCCATTGACGTGCAGGCAGAGGTCCGGCGCCAGGGCCGCCAACGGCGGCAGATGGGGCGCCGCCACCGAATAGACGCCGTCTTCGATGATCCATGCGCCCGCGCGGCGGCAAAGGTCGACGATGGCCCGCCGCCGCGCCGCGCCCATCGTCGCGGTCGTCGGATTGTGCAGGGTCGGGGTCAGGTAGACCGCCCGGCCCGCCGTTGCCGGGGTCGCCTCGAGCGCGGCGGCGAGCGATTGCGGCACCATGCCCTCGCCATCGATCTCGACGCCCCGCACACGGCAGCCCTGCCGCCGCGCCAGGGCCAGGGCGCCGGGATACGTGAGCCTCTCGGTCAGCAGCAACCCCCGCGGGCCGCAGGCCAGTTCGATGGCCAATGACAGCGCCTGGCGCGCGCCGCTGGTCAACACCAGGTGCGAGGCCTCCACGGGCAGGCCGACGGTTTCGAGCCAACGCGCCAGCGCGCGGCGGTGTTCCAGGTGGCCGCCCGGCGGCGCGTAGAGATTGAAATGGTCGGCGTCGATCCTGCGCGCGATGCCGGCCAGGGTGCGCGCCAGCACGCGCGCATCGAGGGCGGCCGGCGGGGCGTTGGAAGACAGGTCGATTACCGCGTCGCCCGGCGCCTGCCGGCTTGCGACGAACGTGCCGCGCCCCTGCACGCTGCGCGTCAGGCCGCGCCGCTCCAGCGACACATAGGCCTGGGTCACCGAACCCAGGCCGATGCGCAGCCGCTTGGCCAGGTCGCGGTGCGCCGGCAGGCGGTCGCCGCCGGCCAGCCGCCCTTCGACGATATCGTCGGCCAGCGCCAGCGCCAGGCGCTCGGCCGGGCTGGCCTCGATGTTCGCCAGGCGGGGAATCCAGGGCGATTGCAGCAGCATCCGGGCGGCCTCCAAAAATAAGCGTCACATGACACTTTTTGCTGTCTTCAATAGTGTAACGTTGATCCCGCAGTCTCCCGCCCGTTCGCTGCCGGATGCTCCGGCCGCGATGTCGGCCGGCCTGGAGGAACCCATGTTCAGCCACGTTACCGTCGGCACGCGCGATCTCGAACGCGCAGGCCGCTTCTATGATGCAGTGCTGTCCCCGCTCGGACTGCGCCGCCGCCCCGTCTCGCCCGATGGCGGCCCGGCGGCGCTGTGCTGGGTCGCGGCGCACGCCGCGCTGCCGCGCTTTTACGTCTACACCCCTTATGACGGCGAACCCGCGAGCGCGGGCAACGGCGCCATGACGGCCTTTCTGGCGCCTTCGACGGGCGCGGTCGACGCGGCGCACGCCGCCGGCCTGGCGCACGGCGGCGCCGACGCAGGCGCCCCCGGGCCCCGCCCGCGCTACGGCAACGGCTATTACGGCGCCTACCTGCGCGATCCCGACGGCAACAAGATCCACATCGTCCACCGCGCCGACCTGCTGCCCTGAGGGCGCAAGGCGGTGTCTCACCCGGAGCAAGCCGGCATGAATGCCAGCCACCTCGCCATGGTCTATGGCACCTATCTGATCGCCACCGCCAGCCCGGGGCCCAGCACCATGGCCATCATGGCCACGGCAATGCGCGACGGCCGCGGTCCGGCCCTGGCGCTGGCGGCCGGCGTCGTCACGGGTTCGCTGTTCTGGGCGCTGCTGGCCGCCACCGGCATCGCCGCCGTGCTCAACGCCTATGCGCAGGCCCTGGCGCTTCTCAAGATCGCGGGCGGCCTTTACCTGTTGTACCTGGCCGCGCGCACGGGCCGGTCCGCCTTGCGGCCGGCCGCGGCCTGCGCGGCGCCGCGCGCGGCGGGCAGCACAGGGCGACTCGGCGCCCGTTACCGCCAGGGCGTGTTCATGCACGTCGGCAATCCCAAGGCCATCATGGCCTGGACCGCCATCATCTCGCTCGGGATGGGTCCGGACGGCGCCGCCCACGAACTGCCGGCCATCGTGGGCGGCTGCGTGGCCCTGGGCGTGGGCGTGTTCGGCGGCTACGCGCTGCTGTTCTCGACCGCGTCGATGGCGGCCCTGTACGCGCGAGCGCGGCGCGCCATCGAAGGCGCGCTCGCCGCCGTGTTCGCCGCCGCCGGGCTGAAGCTGCTGTTCTCGCGCGGCTGAGCCCGCATGGATCGCCCTCCCCTGCCCGCGCCGCGCGGCGCGGCTTCCCTTTCATCGAACTGCGCACTGACATGATGCCTCTCACTGTCCATATGGTCGACGTCTTCGGCGCCAGCCCGCTTGCCGGCAATCCGGTCGCGGTCGTCAGCGGCGCCGACGCGCTGTCGACGTCCGACATGCAACGCCTGACGCGCTGGTTCAACCTGTCGGAGACCACGTTCCTGGTCGCGCCGACCGATCCGCAGGCCGACTACCGCGTCAGGATCTTCACGCTGGACCGCGAAATGCCCTTTGCCGGCCACCCCACGCTGGGCACCTGCCACGCGTGGCTGGCGGCACATGCGCCGCGCCACGATACCCACGTCATGCAGGAGTGCGGCGCCGGACTGGTGCGCATCCGGCGCGACCCGCGGCGGCTGGCCTTCGCCGCCCCGCCGCTGATCCGCGCGGGCGCGCCGGACGCGGACGAACTGGAGCAGGCGCGGCGGCTGCTGGGCATCGAGGCCCGCGACATCCTGGCCGCGGCCTGGGTCGACAACGGCCCGGGATGGCTGGGAATCCGGCTGGCGTCGGCGGAGAAGGTGCTCTCGCTCGAACCGGCCGGACGCTGGCCGACGCCGGTCGACATCGGCGTGATCGGCCCCCACGCGCCGGGCGGCGAAGCCGCATTCGAAGTGCGCGCGTTCTTTTCCGACCCTGCTGGCGCCATCGTCGAGGACCCGGTCACCGGCAGCCTGAACGCCGCGCTGGCGCAGTGGTTCTTCGCGCAGGGATGGATCGACCACGACTATGTCGCCGCCCAGGGCACGCGCCTGGGCCGGCGCGGCCGCGTCCATCTATCGCGTGACGACAGCGGCCAGGTCTGGGTCGGCGGCGACACCCGCATCCATGTAAGCGGCACGCTGCAGGCCGTTTGAGCGGTTGGGAGGGCCGGATCGATCGCGTTAGCATGGAAGCACCTGACAGCAAGCACCACAGGAGGCACCATGGAAAACACCAAATGGGATTTCCAGATCGAACGCCCGGTCCACGACGACGGCGCCTGGCGCATCGGGTACACCTTGATCTCCCCCGCCGCCGGTCCGGGCAGGGAACGCATCGCCATCGATGAACGCTTTGCGTCCGCCCAATCCGCCATCGACGAAGCGACCCGCCTGGCGCAGATCCACGTGGCGGACCTGAACGGCGACACCGCGACCTTCGACAAGCCGACCGCCGCCGAGCAGCCGTTCGGCAGGCATACGCGCTTCTGAGCCGGCGCCCCGCCGGACGCGGGAGCGCCGCTTGCTGGCAACGGGGCCTGGCCATCCGCGCCTTCCCGTTACCAGGAGCCCGCCATGCCCCATCCCGACTCGACGCCGCGCCTGCCACGCGCGGCGCCCCCTTCCCCCGCCGCGCCCGCGCCGCGCGCTCCTGCCGATTCGGAGGACGCCCGCGGCCAGGCGCCGGGCAACGCCGTGCCGGAAGAGGACATCGAACCGGCCGATGCCACCGCCGACGATCCGCATCCCGCGCAGGCCGGACGCGCCGCCAACGCTCCCTGGCTGCGCCGGATGCGCGAGATCGACGCCGCCCGCCCCGGCTTTCCCGGCGAGCACCTGGCGGTGCTGGGCCTGGGCGTATGGCTCACGCGGCGCGGCATGCGCGGCGGCACGCCGCTGCGCCGCATGCTGCTGACCCTGGCCGGCACCACGCTGGTCGGCCGCGCCGCCAGCGGCACGGGCGGCATCGCGCGGGTGGCGCGCGTGCTGCGGCGGCTGGGCTGAACCACGGCCCGCGGCCGCCACGGGCATAGCGATTGCTGCGCCGCTTTGCGGAGCGCACTGCCGCGTTCCGCAAACAGGAGATTCACATGGTTCCCATCCAGATCTTGCGCGCAGCCCTGCTCGGCATCGCCTGCGTGATCGTGCTGCCCGGCTGCGCCGCGGAAGGCGGCCGCCGCAGCACCGGCCAATACACCGACGACGTGGCGGTGACGGCGCGGGTCCGCGAAGCCTTGATCCGCGCACCCGGCCTGCGATCCAACACCATCCAGGTCGAAACCTACCGCGGCACGGTGCAGCTGAGCGGCTTCGCCGACGACGAAGACAGCGCCGCGAACGCCATCGCGGCCGCGCGCCAGGTGCCCGGCGTGAACGAAGTGCGCAACAACATCCAGGTCCGCAAGCCGCAGTGAGGCGGCCCTTCATCCGGCAGGCGCCCGGCGGGAGAAGCGTCCGTGCATGATCCCCTGTTCGCGATCCTCTGGTATCTCATCCTGCCGCTGTGGCTGCTGGCGGGGTTCGCGGACTGGCTGTGCCATCGCGCCAGCCACATTGCGCAAACCGCCGGGCCGAAGGAATCGGCGCTGCACCTGCTCATGTTCGGCGAGATCGGGGTCGGCTTGCTGGCCTGCCTGTTCCTGGAAATCAACGCGCTGGTGTTCGTGTTGCTGATCGTGATCTTTTTCCTGCACGAGGCCACCGCGTTGTGGGACGTTTCCTACGCCGTACGGCATCGACGCGTATCGCCGCTGGAGCAGCACGTGCACAGTTTCCTGGAGATCCTGCCCCTGGCGGCGGGCCTGGTCGTGGCCGCGCGCCACTGGGACGCGTTCCTGTCGGTGTTCGGACTGGGAACGGTCGCCGCCGACTGGCGCTTGCGACCCAGCCTGCCCACGGCTCCCGCCGGACACGTGGCGGCGTTGCTGCTTGCCTCTGTCTGCCTGGCGCTGGCGCCGTACGCGCAGGAATGGTGGCGCGCCTGGCGGGTGAAGCGGGCATAGGCCACGCCGCTCCCGGGAACGCCGGGTGCTGTGCCGGCAAGCCCGAGGCTATCCCGCAAGGAGTCCGTCATGTCCGTCCCCGCCCGTATTCCCGACCCCATTGGCTCGCCCCCCGCCGGCCCCAGCGACTCGTCGGATTCTCCCAGCGATCTGCCGGCGTCGTCCCCTCAAAGCGACAGCGACGCCCAAGGCACCGGCGACCGGCCTGCCGCCGACCCCTTGACGCCGGAGGATGCCGGCAGCGATATCGCCCCCGACGGCGTGGTCGACGAAACCGGCGCCGGCGTGTCGCATGCGCCGCCGGACGCGGCACGCAACGGCGGCCGTCCCGGCCCGGCGCCCGACGACGACGCGGCCTGAGGCGCGCCCTTGAGCCATGCGCCGTCAAGCGATACCGGGGCATTGCGCCGCGGCGGTAAAAAATACCGCTGCCCCGTTGTGGTCCGCGTTGTGGTCCGGCCCCCGCCGCCGGGAACGCGGCTTGCTGCTGCCCAAGGCGGCCTGATGGGCTGGCCGTCATCGATGCTCGCCACCCCTTTCACGATGCCCTATCCAACTCCAGGAGAATTCCATGACCCTCCGCACCCTGACCACGGTTTCGCTGTTCGCGCTGTTCGCTCTCGGCGGCCCGCAAGCCGGCATGGCGCAGCAGGCCGTCCCATCCGCGCCGGCCCCGACCAAGCTGGACAGCGGCGATCGCGACTTTATGGAAAACGCCGCCCAGGCCGGCCACCTGGAAGTCGAGGGTAGCAAGCTGGCCCTGGAAAAGGCGCGCAGCGGCGAGGTGAAGACCTTCGCGCAGAAGATGATCGATGACCATGGCAAGGCCGGGCAGCAACTGGCCGCGCTGGCCAAGAGCAAGGGGTACGAAGTGCCCACCGAGCCTTCGCTGGTGCAGAAGGCGCGCCTGCAGGCGCTGGGCCTGCGCGACGAGGGCTTCGACAAGGCCTACGCCGACGAAATCGGCGTGGGCGCGCATGAAGATGCCGTCAAGCTGTTCGAAAAGGCGTCGAACGACGTCAAGGACCCCGACGTCAAGCAGTTCGCCATCCAGACGCTGCCCACCCTGCAACAGCACTTGCAGATGGCCAAGAGCTTGAAACAGGCCACCGACAAGTAATGACCGCGACGGGTATGGCTGCCCGGGGGATCGTGCCATGGACCGTGATGAGTTGCTGGCGCGCATGTTGGCGACCTCCGTTTCCGACCGGCCCCTGGCCGATTGGCCGGAGGTCCTGTCCGACTACGCGCAAAGCCTGGCGGCACTGAAGGAAAAGCTGTCGCCACGGGAAATCGAGGCCCTGGTCCGCGCCGGCGCCGACTTCTACAGAACGCTGGCGCGGGCCGAACAGTACCGGCAGGCGTCGGTATGGAGCAGCCCGCCATGAGCCACCCCAAGACGGCTTCGTCTTCGGTGCTGATCGGCAACGCGGTGGTGTCGCTGACGCCGCCGCGGGCGAGTTCAGGCGCCGCCCGGGTTGCCGCGGCCAATGCCGACCAGGCGCCCGCCGCCGCACCACTGCCCCTTGCCGTCGACCCGCCCCGGGGCCGCGCCCGACTGTCCTTGAGCCTGCGGCTGGCGCTGATGCTGTGGGCGCTGGGCGCGGCCCTGCTGGCCACGCTGACCCTGCTGTCGCGCCTGCCGGCCTGAACCGTGCTGGCGGCGCCGCGACCTGGCGCGGCCAGCCTCGCGGCATGCGCGCCAGGGCCGGCATTCGCCCGCCCCCGGCCGCCGCCTACCGCCCGAATTCGTTGCTCTTGCTGCCTCCCGAGCCCGCCCTGCCGCCGGGCAGCCGGCCGTCAGGCGCCGGGTTGGCCGTGGACCCCTTGACCGTGCCCTGCCCTGGCGTGGGTTGGGTGGCGCCATCGGCCGGCGCGCCCTTCGGTATGGTGGGCGGCGGCGCGGACGGGTCGCCCTTGGACGGCCCGGGCGCGGCGTTGGGCGGCATGGGCGCGGGCGCCGGGGCGGGTTTGCCGGATTCCTGCGCCCCCTGTCCCGCGCCGCCGGTGGCCGGCTCGGCGGCGACGCGGGTCGCGACCGGCAGGCCGACCGCCATGCCCAGGGCCAGCGCCAGCGCCTGCAGGCGCTGGCCGCGATACGAATGATGTCTCATGATTTTCTCCTGGCCGTGCGCGAGGCAGGCGGGCGCGAGGGCGGCACGCAAGGCGATGCCGCGCGCCGATTCCGCCGCGATTCAGGGCTTGCTGCGCGCGCCGGCGCCGCGATTGCGCTGGCTTTGCTGGTCCTGGCCGGTACCGATCTGCGAGGTATGGCCCGCCTTCTTCGAACGGTTCTGGGTATCCCTGTGGCTGGCCTGGCTCTCGCGCGGGGTATCGTCCAGGGAAGAATGGGTGTGGCTGTCTTTGGCTTTCATGGTGTGCCTCGTCTTTGCGGAGTGTGTCCGCCCCGGGGCAGGAATCCATCCGGGGGGCTCCCATCGGCAGCAAACGCCATGCCCGGCGGGCGTCATGGCGCGGCTGGCCGGCGCCAGCCTCAGGCCATGCCCGCCGCCGCGTCCGCGGCTGTTCGCAGCGGCCCCGCGGCACCCCGGACGGCGCCGGCCTCGCTGGAAAAATACGCCACCGTGCGCGCCATGCCTTCGACCGGCGCGATGCGCGGCGTCCACCCGAGCCGCTCCCGCGCCAGCGAGATATCCGGGCAGCGGTGCGTCGGGTCGTCGACCGGCAGGTCGCGATGCACCAGCGGCACGTTGGCGCCCGTCAGGGTGCGGACCATGTCCGCCATTTCCAGCATCGTCAGTTCCGCGGGATTGCCCAGGTTCACCGGCCGCACGTCCGGCGGCACGCTTTCCATCAGGCGCACCAGGCCGTCGATCAAGTCGTCCACGTAGCAGAACGAACGGGTCTGCGTGCCATCGCCATAGATGGTCAGTGGCTTGCCGGCCAGCGCCTGGACGATGAAGTTCGACACGACGCGGCCGTCATCGGGCGACATGTGCGGTCCATAGGTATTGAAGATGCGCGCGATGCGCACGTCCACGCCTTCATGCGCGGCGTACTCCATGAAGATGGTCTCGGCGCAACGCTTGCCCTCGTCGTAGCAGGAGCGCGGCCCCACCGGGTTCACGTGGCCCCAATAACCTTCGCGCTGCGGATGCTCCAGCGGATCGCCATAGACTTCGCTGGTGGACGCCTGCAGCACGCGCGCGCCGCAGCGCCGCGCCAGCTCCAGCAATTGCATGGCGCCCAGCACGCAGGTGCGCAACGTCTTCAAGGGATCGGCCTGATAGTGCACCGGCGAAGCGGGGCATGCCAGGTTGTAGATGCGGTCGACCTGCACATCGGCGAGCGGCTCGACGATGTCGTGGCGCACCACGGCAAAGCGCGGATGGGCCGCCAGCATCGCCACATTGCGCGACCGCCCGGTCTGGAAGTTGTCGACGCACATCACCTCCCAGCCGTCGGCAAGCAGGCGCGCGCACAGGTTGGAGCCCAGGAATCCCGCGCCGCCCGCCACCAGGGCGCGCCCCTTGGGCAAATTCATCATGTTCATGCCGCCTCCATAAGCGAGTCGAATGCGTTCAGCCAGTCGGCCACGAAGCGTTCCATGCCGAAGCGGCGCAGGGCGGTTTCACGCCCCGCCGCCCCCCACGCCCGGGCCAGTTCGGGTTCGGCCAGCAGTTGCCGCGCCACCTGCGCCAGGCGTTCGATGCGCGTGTCCACGTAGCCGTTCACCCCGTTGCTGATGACGGTGGGCAATTCGGTGGCGCCGAAGCCCACCACCGGCACGCCGCAGAGCATGGCCTCCACCAGTGACAGCCCGAGGCTGGCGTAGCGGATCGGGCTGAAGAAATAGCGGTAGCGCGCCAGGCAGGCCGCCACTTCCATATTGGGCACTTCTCCCAACCCGCCGAGGGCCTGCGAGTCCATGCCGATCAGGTCCAGCGGGGTCTGGGCGCGCATGCGCTCGAACAGGTCCAGGCCGATGCGACGGCCGCGGCGCGCCAGGTGGTTGACCACCACGATGCCGCGCGCCACGCTGCCGTCATACGCCACTCGGGGCGGCGGCACGCCATGTTCGATGACCCGCACCGGCATGTCGCCGTTGTCCCACATGTGCGCGTTGAACGGCGTCACGTGGACCAGCAGGCCGCGCGGGTGGTGAAACGGATGGCGGGTGTCGGTGGGATGCGGTTCCGGCGGATTGTGCTCCAGGTAGGCGCTGGGCAGCGCGCGCTGCGCGTCGTCCAGCAGCAAGCGGGCATCCTCCAGGTTCTGGCGCGACTGGTACAGGACGCAGTCCAGGCGCTGGTCGCGCAGCGCGGCCGCTGGCACCTGGACGAGGTTGTCCCCCCAGGGGATGCGGCTGCCCAGCGCGCCGTACCCGGCCGGATTTCCCGGCAGCACCGGTATCACGAAGTCGTGCGGCACCTGTCCCAGGGCATAGAGATAGTTGCCGTGGACGTGCCAGGTCAGGATGCGCAGGCGCCGGCCGCGCGGCATGCGGGACTGGGTCATGGCAGCCCCCGTGCCAATTGCTCCTGCGCCCGCGCCAGCACGTCGGCCACCGTAACCCGCAGCGCGCAGGGGTGGCCGATCGGGCAGCTTTCGTAGGCGCACGGCCGGCACGGCACGGGCGCGGCCAGCACCATGTGGCGCCGGCTGTCGCGCGGCGCCCAGCGGCGCGCATCGCTGCCGCAGGCGATGACCACGCTGCGCGCGCCCATGGCCGCGGCCAGGTGCGAGACGCCGGTGTCATTGCATACCAGCAGGCGGCTGGCGCGCAACAGCGCCGCCAGGCTGCCCAGCGTGGTGGCGCCGCACAGGTCGGGCAGCGCCAGCCCCGCGCGCTGGCGCAACTCGCGCGTCAGCGCCCGCTCGGCGTCCGAGCCGGTCAAGGCGACCTGCCAACCCGCGCCGCGCAAGGCGCGCGCCACCTCGGCGTAGCGCGCCAGCGGCCAGCGCCGCGAGCGCAGCCGCGCGCCCGGGTGCACCAGCACCAGGCGCGCCGGATCGAGCCCATGGCGGCGCAACAAGGCCCGCGCGGCGGCGGCATCTTCGTCGCCGCACGGGAATTCCAGGCGGTCGTCGGTGGCGGGCAGGCCCAGAAAGCGCAGCAGCGCCAGATAGCGCTGCGGCTCGGGCAGGTCGTCGGGCCAGCACAGGCGCCGCCCCTCGATCTGCGCGCCGGCGTCGGCCACGAATCCGCCCCAGCGGGCCGCGCCCAGCTGGCTCACGATCCGGTTCGAATGAACGCCGCTGCCGTGCATCTGCAAAGCCACGTCGGGCCGGGCCGCCCGCACCCGGCGAAAGAAGGCCGGCAATTCATCCGGCCGGCAGGCCTGCTCGGGGAACTCCGCAATGCCAGGGAATTCGATCAACTCGTCGACGTAGGCGTGGAAGCGGGCCACGAATTCGCGCGCGCCGGCCAGCCCGATCAACGAAATCCTGGCCCGCGGGAAGGCCTGGCGCAGGGCGCGCAGCGCCGGCACGGCGCACAACATGTCGCCCAGCTGCAACGCCCGGAATACGGCGATCCGGTTTGCGGGAGGCGTGAGCAGCGCGGCCGTCATGGCCTGGCCCTGGCGAATCGCAACAGGCCGATGGCGCGCCAGCCGATCGACAGCAGCGGAATGCAGGCGGACGTGATTGCCAGGTCGGCGACGTCGCGCACGGTCTGGCGGGTGCCGCGCAGGCGCCGCCGGAAAAAAAGGGCAGTGAGCCCCAGCCACACCGCCAGCGCGGCCATGGCGCCGGCGCGCCATCCCAGCGCCGCCAGGGCGAGCGCGCACACCAGGGACGCGGTGACCGCCAGATAGAAGCGCGGCGGCCGCGCGCGGATGCGGCTGCGATACAGCAGCGGATACTTCCTGCGCAGCAGCATGTCGAACATTACCTTTTTCTGCATGCCCAGCCCGGCCGCGAAACCTGCCGGCCGCAGCGGGTGCGTCACCCGCGCGTGGCGCGCGCGCCGCACCGCCATGCCATGGTCGAGCAGGGCAAAATGCAGGTCGGAATCCTCGCGCCACGCCATGGTGTAGCGCGGGTCGAAGCCGCCCACCGCCACCAGCGCCGAACGTTTCACGAAGCAGTTGGCCGTGATGAACTCGGCCCGGGTCAGGCCGGCCGCGTCCCGCTCATAATCGTTGGGCGGATCCGGCAGCGGCATGTCGGTCTCCCCGGTCACCGCGGCGACATCCGCGTCCAGCGCGCGCACGCCGTGGCGCAGCCAATCCGGGTGGGCGATGGTGTCGTCATCCGTGAACGCGATGATTTCGGCCTTGGCGCCGCGCCAGCCGAGATTGCGGGCGCCGGCCGGCCCCCGGGTGCCGGACACCGGCAGGTACCGCAAGGCCGGCATGCCGCCCCATTCGCGCCGCAGCCCTTCCACCTGGCGCCGGGTGGCGGCACTGGCGGCGTCGTCGCACACCAGCACCTCGTAGGCGTCGCGCGGAAAATCCTGGCGGGACAAGGCGGCCAGGCAGCGCGCCAGCAGCGCCGGCCGCTTGTAGGTCGGCACCACCACCGAAACGGAAGGCGTCGCGGGCGCGTTCATCGCGGCTTCTCCACCAGATAGGAACCGATGACCAGCGCGTCCAGCGGCGACGTCCAGAAGCACTCCACCGCATCGCGCGGCGTGCATACCACCGGCTCGCCGCGGGTGTTGAACGAGGTATTGACCAGCACCGGCACGCCGGTCAGGCGCTCGAAGGCGGCCAGCAGGTCGTAGTAGCGCGAGTTCTGGTCGCGCCGCACGGTCTGCACGCGCGCGGTGCCGTCGATATGGCGCACCGCGGGAATGCGGCTGGCCCGGTGCGGCAGCACGTCGTAGACGAACAGCATGAAGGGCGCGCAGATGGCGTCCGCGCCGCGGCCGTCGAACCATTGCGTGGCGCGCTCTTCCATGACGACCGGCGCCACCGGCCGGAAGTCCTCGCGGTCCTTCAGCCCGTTCAGGCGCGCCTGCATGGCGCTGTCCAGCGGCGAGGCCAGGATGGAACGGGCCCCCAGCGCGCGCGGCCCGAACTCCATGCGCCCCTGGAACCAGCCGATGATCTTTTCCTGCGCCAGCAGCGCGGCGGTCTCGCCGGCCACGTCGTCGAGCCGACGGAAATCCAGCTTGGCGCCGTACAGGAAGCGCTCGATCTCCTCGTCGCCGTAGGAAGGCCCCAGATAGGCGTGCTCCATGGCCCATGCGCGCTTGCCGCCGCGCCGGTGATAGTCCACGTACAGCGCCGCGCCCAGCGAGGTGCCGGCATCGCCCGCGGCCGGCTGCACCCAGACGCTATCGAACGGACCATCGCGCGCGATGCGGGCGTTCATCACGCAGTTCAGCGCCACGCCGCCCGCCATGCTGAGATGGCGCGCGCCGGTTCTCTCGTGCAGCCACTGCGCCATGTGCAGCGCCGTTTCCTCCAGCACGTACTGCAGCGAACTGGCGATATGCTTGTGCCTGTCCTCGAACGGCGCGCCGCGCTGGCGCGGCGGACCGAAGCGTTCGGCCAGCCGCGCCGGCTGCACCGAATAGCCGCCCTCTTCCTCCAGCCGCAGGATCTCGCGGAACTCCTTGCGGAATTCGGGCTTGCCGAACGAGGCCAGCGCCATCACCTTGTACTCGTCGGAAGAATGCAGGAACCCCAGGTAGCGGGTGACTTCCTCGTACAGCAGCCCCAGGGAATGCGGCAGGTCGATCTGCTTGAGCCGGGCGTACTCGCCATCGGAGAAATGGCCATAGCTGGTGGTGGTGCGTTCACCGCGCCCGTCCATGGTGAGCACGGCCGAATCCGCACAGGGCGCCGCCAGGAACGCGCTGGCCTCGTGGCACAGGTGGTGATCCAGGAACACCCAGCGCTCCATGATGTGATCCAGCGTCAGGGCGTCGAAACGCGGCGACTTGAGGTGGTGCGGCACGCCGTCCAGCAGCTGGCGCGGCGCGTTCACCAGGTACGACAGGAACAGCGGGTCCCAGGGCGACTCGCCCGCCGCGCCGAGGGCGGCGCGCGAAGGCTCCAGCGGCAGCGTGATGTCGCCGGCCAGCGGCCGGCTGCCTGCCAGCAGCGCCGGGTCATACGAGTAGACGATGTGGTCGACATCGCGCAGGCGGATGTCGCCCGCCGACAGGCAGTAATCGATCGCATGGTAGGGCAGCTGCCAGGTGGTGAACGGCACCGGCCGCTTGCCATGCTTGACGCGCGTGAAGCGCTCCTCCTCGGCCGCCGCGACCACGGCGCCGTCGCGCACCAGGGTGGCCGAACAATCATGATAGGCTGCGTTGATTCCTAGGGTAAACATGGCATCTCCTTCCTGGCGGCGCGGGCATCGGCCCGCCCGCCGCCAAGCAATTCCCGCGCCGCGGCCGCGACGCGCTCGGGATCGACACCGGCCAGGCAGGCGTGGTGGCCCTGCGGGCACACGCTGCGATAGCAGTATCGGCAGGGAACGTCCTGGTTCAGCACGCGCGCGGCGGTCATCCAGGGGGTGTGCTGGGGATTGGTCAGTGCGTACAGATCCACCACCGGCCGCCCGAGCGCGGCAGCGATGTGCGCCGGCCCGCTGTTGTTGCAGATGAGAACGTCGGCCGCCTCCAGCACCGCGCCCAGTTCGCCCAGGCTGAGTTCGCCCGACAGGTCGATCAGGCCCGGCAGCAGCGGCCGCGCGGCGGCCAGGGCCGGCGCCAGCGCCGGGTCCTCATGGCCGCCCAGCAGCAGGATGCGGCGACCGTCGCCGCGCAGCGCGGTCAGCGCCCGCACCATCAGTTCCGCCGGATAGCGCCGTGAAGGGGCGGTGGCGCCGGCATGCGCGCAAATCCAGCCGCCCGTCTCGGTCACGCCGTGGCGGTGCAGCTTCCAGGCCAGCGACACCCGGTCCTGCTGCCGCACCTGGAACGACAGGCCGGCATGGTCGGCGCGCGCCCCCACTTCGGCCACCAGGTCCAATTGCCGTTGCACCTCGTGGCGGATGCCGTCGGCGGGCTCCGTCTCGCGCACCCAGTCGGTGATGAGGCGGTAGGGATTCTCGCGGCAGTAAGCCAACACGCGCGGGATGCCGGCCAGGTGGCACAGCAGTGCCGCGGGCAGCGCGCTCTGGCTGTAGGCGGTGAACACCACCGCCGCGTCCGGCCGCAAGGCGCGCAGCCGCCCGATGGCGTCCACGTCATCGGCGTTTCCCCGCGACTCATTCTTGATCCACGCGGCGTCGTAGGCCAGGACGGTGTCCAGCTCCGGCACGAACGGCGCCAGCCGCGCCCCGGAGGTCGAAGTCAGCAAGGACAGGCGGGTGGCGCCGGACTGGCGCAACGCCCGCAACGCGGGCGTGCACATCAGCACGTCGCCCATGTTGTCCAGGCGCACGCCGAGCACGTGGGCGCAATCCTGCCACCGCGGCGCCATCATCCGCCTCCCGCCTGCCCGGACGGCGCCAACGCTTGCGCCCGCGCCCTGTCTGCGCGCCCGCGCTCCGCCAGCACCCGGCGCGCCGCGGCATCCAGGTCGGGCGCGCGCGCATCCGGAATCCGAAGCGGACCCTCGCGCCATTCGGTCTCGTTGCCCACGTCCAGCAACAGGCTGCGGCAGCCGGCGCGGTGGCCGGCCTCGACGTCGTCGAGGATGTCGCCGATGAACCAGGACGCGGACAGGTCCAGGCCCAGCTCCGCGGCGGCCTGCAACAGCAGGCCCGGCCTGGGCTTGCGGCAAGCGCACTCGACGGCGTAGCCGGCGACGCGGCCCTGCGGATGGTGCGAGCAACAGTAAAAACCATCCAGGCGCGCCCCGGCGGCGCGGAACATCGCCGCCAGCCGGGTCCGCACCGCCTCCAGCGCCGCCAGCGGGAACAGGCCCCGCGCCACGCCGGATTGATTGCTGATGACCACCAGCGCCACGCCGGCGGCGCCCAGGCGGTTCAGGCCGGCATGGGCCATGGGCGCATACGCCATCCGCCCCGGGTCGACATTGAACGGGACGTCGACCAGCACGGTGCCGTCCTTGTCGAGGAACACCGCCGGCCTCAAGGCCATGACGTTTCCCGCATGGGCAGCACCATGATCTCGGGCACCACCGTCTCGGCCGGTTGCGTCAGCACGAAGCGCACGGCGCGGGCGACATTGGCCGGGTCCTGCAGCGTATCCACGTCGATGTCGGGAAAGCGGTCCAGCAGAAACGGGGTGCGCATGCCGCCGGCGATCACCGCGCTCACTTTCAGGCCTTCAGCCCGCAGTTCGGCATGCAGGGCATGCGACAGCCCCATCAGGCCCCACTTGCTGGCATGGTAGGCGCTGGCATTGGGCCAGGCGCGCCGCGCCGCCGTCGAGGCCACGTTGACGATGTGGCCGCCCGGGCTGAGAAGGTCCTTGGCCAGCTTGGCCATGAGGAAGGGGCCGGTCAGATTGGTGCGCAGCACGCGCTCCCAGACATCGGCGTCGAGCTTGCCGATGGGCGCGGTGACGTCGATGCCGGCACTGTTGACGACGGCATCGAGCCGGCCAAAGCGGCGCACCACGGCATCCAGCCCGTCCTGCACATCACGCGCCACGCCCACATCCATGACGCAGCCCATGACGTCCCCGCCCTCTGCCTGGAGCCGCTCGGCCAGCTGCTGCGCGCGGCGCTCGTCGATATCGGCCACCGCCACGCGCGCGCCCTCGCCCGCCAGCATGCTGCAAAGCGCCTGTCCCAGGCCGCTGCCGCCGCCGGTCACCAGCACCACCCGCCCTTTCAAACTTTCGGATTCCTGCATCTTTCGCTCCTGATCTCAAGCCGCCATGCGCGGCGCATGCCGATCCGGCCGGGCCGCCTGCGCCGCCATCTGCCGATACACCGCCAGCAAGTCCAGCCCGACGCGCTTCCAGGTGTAGAGTCGGCGCGCCCGCAGGCGTCCGGCCTCGCCCATGCGGGCGCGCAGGGCAGGATCGGCGGCCAGTTGGGCCAGCCGCTCGGCCAGGCTGTCCGGGTCGCGCGGCGGCACCAGGAAGCCGGTCTTGCCATGCACCACCGTGCTGCGGATGCCGCCGGTATCCGAACCCACCACCGGCCGGCCGCAGGCCATGGCCTCGACCGGCGTGATGCCGAAGGGCTCGTACCACGGCGTGGTCACGAACACATCGCAGGCGCCGTAGTAGGTCGCCAGGTCATCCCGATGACGGCGGCCGGTGAACTCCACCCACGGCGCCACGCTCTCGTCCTGCGCGATCTGGCGCAGCCGCGCGATCTCGGGCGTGGCGGTGGCATCGGCGTCGTCCGAATTTCCGCCCACCACGCACAGCCTGGCGTTGATGCCGTGGCGATGGCGCAGGCGCCCGAGCGCGCGGATCACGTTGTCCACGCCCTTGCGCGGCACCATGCGGCCCAGCTGCAGCAGGGTGAAGTCCTGATGCTCCCACCCCAGCGCCTGCCGCGCCCGCGTCATGGGCCGGGGCGCCATCTCGGCGGCGTCGTAGCCGCAGGGCACGATGTCGATCCGGCGCGGGTCGGCGTCGTACAACGCCATCAGGTCGCGGCGGTCCTGCGGGCACTCGGCGATGATGCGGTCGGCGCGGCGCACGATCTCGGTTTCGATATCGAAGCGGCTGTCCGGGAACAGGTCGGCCTCCTGCTGGTGCTGGCGACGCACCTTGCCGAGCGCGTGGAACGTCACGGCCAGCGGGATGCCGTAGCGCTGCGCGAGCGGCAGCGCGGCCCAGGCCGACATGAAGAAATTGGCATGAATGATGTCATAGGCCTTGTCCTGCCTGGCGGCATGGCGCAGCAGGTAGCGCGAGAAATCATCCATGTAGGGCAGCATCTGCTCCTTGGGCAGATAGACTTCCGGCCCGGCCGGCACGTGCACCACCTTGACCCCGGGCATCCAGGCGTGTTCCGGTTCCAGTTCCCGATTGTCCTTGCGGGTGAAGACGTCGACCTGCAGGCCGGCGCGCGCCAGTTCGCGCGCCACGTGCGCGACGTAGACGTTCTGTCCGCCACTGTCGACGCCGCCGGCAACCGCCAGCGGCGAAGCGTGTTCACTGATGATGGCGATCTTTTTCATTGTTCCGCTCCGGTTCGGACGGGCGCCCCGGCGATGCGGATGCGGTTGTCCACGTCCTGCACGCCAGCGCAACTGTCGGTGCAGTCCTCGATGCGATGCTTGGTGCGGCGGTCCGGCACGGTGCCGGTCAGGGTGACGCAGCCATCGGCCACGTCCACCGACACGTCGCTCACGTCCAGGCCGCTGTGCGCCAGGTATTCGCACACAATCTCGCGCACGCGCTCGTCCGAACGCACATAGCCCTTGGGGTCGGTGCGTCCGGCCTGGCGCTCGCGCCATGAGGTCATGCCGCCCAGCGGTTCGCCGCGTTCGGCGGTGGCGAACGACATCATCTCGGCATCGTCGCGCCACGGCGGCCGGTTGCCGTAGAAGCCGCCGTCCTCGCTGCCGTACGAGTCCGGGCCTGACGGCGCGGCGCGGCGGGACGGCTCGCGGCCGTACACCTGCTGGCGCTGATAGGAAGGATCCTCATTGCTGAAGCCGCCGTAGCTGCTCTGGCCCGGATCCGCGCTGCGGCTGCGCACGCCGGCATGCGTGCGGCGGGCGCCCGGCGCGCCGCGGGTGCCCTGGCCCTGGTAGCCATAGGACGGGGCCGGGTCCCGCCATGGCTCGCGGTCGGGATCTTCCTGATATTGGCGAGGCGGCTGTCCGGGTCGATGATTCATGTCGGCTCTCCTGTTGCGATTCGAGAAAAACCGCGGGTACGGGTCCCGCGTGGATGCACCGATATCGCAAGTGCTGTGCCGAACCGCGATGCCGGGCACGGCGAGTGGGGACGACATGATGAGCTGCGGCGAACGCCATGCCGGCGCGGCGTCCGTGGCGCCGGGCGGACGCGATCCGGTACTTCTTACTATGCCGTGTAAGAAGTGCCGGGCCGCTCAGGCCGCGGAAGCGCCGCGGGCGGGCGACGGCGGCAACAAGGTCCCGACGGTGGCCAGCAGCTCGTTGGGATCGACCGGCTTGGCCAGGTGGACCTGGAATCCCGCCAGCAGGCTGCGCAACCGGTAATCGGGACTGGCGTGGCCGGACAGCGCGATGGCGGGCAGGCGATGCGCCAGCGCCGCGCCGCGCTCGGCTTCGAGCGCGCGGATGCGGTCGATCACTTCATAGCCATCGATATCGCCGAGCGACAGGTCGCAGATCAGCACCTGTGGCCAGCGCGCCGCCGGCAGGGCTTCGAGCGCGGCCAGCACCTGCTGGCCGTCGGCGTACTGCGCGACGCGCGCGCCCTGCTCGCGCAGGATCTCGGCGACCATCTCGCGCGCTTCGGGCTGGTCGTCGACAAGCACCACCGCCACGCCGTGCAGATCGGGCAGGTTCATGTCGGTGCGCAACGCAGCCGGCTCCACCGCGCGCACCGGGAAATCCACCGAATACGCCTGGCCGCCGTCGTTCGCGGGCGCGCCGTGGAACGCGCCGCCCTGGCGTTGCGCCTGCGCCGCCAACTGCGCCGGATCGATCGCCACCGCCGCCCGCAGCGCGTCGGTTGGATTCAGGTGAAAGTCAGCATCGGACAGCGCCGGGTCGCGGCCCGGTTCGCCGCGCCCGTCCGTCACCGTCAAGCGGGTCAGCGGCCCTTCGCGGTGCAGGCGGATGCCCACGCGCCCGCCCGGCGGCGTGACCGCGATGGCGTGCAGGCACAGGCTCCACACCAGTTGCTGCAGCTCGCTGGGATCGCCGGTGATGCGCGCGGCCTCGCCGCCGATCTGCGTGTACAGGTTGACGCCTTTTTCCTGCGCGGCCTCGCGCGAGGCGTCCAACACGCCGGCGACCACGGCGACCAGATTGACCGGCTGCCGCGTCGAACGCCCCTGCGCTTCCTCCAGGGCCGATTGCTGGCGCTGCAAGGCCCACATCTGCGCGTACATGCCCTGCCTGGCCAACAGCTCCTCGTGCCTGCCCTGCTCGACGATGCGGCCGTGATCCAGCACCAGGATGTTGTGCGCGTGCACGATGGTCGACAGGCGGTGCGCGATGATCAGCGTGGTGCGGCCCGTGGAGATGCGCTGCAGTTCCGCCTGGATCGCGCGCTCGGTGCGCGTATCCAGCGCCGAGGTGGCTTCGTCAAATACCATGATCGCCGGATTCTTCAGGATGGCCCGCGCGATCGCGATGCGCTGGCGTTCGCCGCCCGACAGCTTGACGCCGCGTTCGCCCACCGGCGTGTCGTAGCCGGCCGGCAGGCTTTCGATGAATTCGTGCACGCGCGCTCCCCGCGCCGCCTGGACCACCTGGTCGGACGTGGCGCCGGGCTTGCTGTAGGCAATGTTGTAGGCGATCGTTTCGTTGAACAACAATGTATCCTGCGGCACGATTCCCAACGCGCGGCGGATGCTGCGCACATTGACCGCGCGCAGGTCCTGGCCGTTGATCGACACGCGGCCGCTGTCCACGTCATAGAAGCGGAACAACAGGCGCGCCAGGGTCGACTTGCCCGAGCCGCTGCCCCCAACCACCGCCAGCGTGGTGCCGGCGGGCACCGAGAAATCGATGTTCCACAGAATCTGCCGGCCCGGCTCGTAGCCGAAGCCGACGTTTTCGAAACGAATGTCCCCGCCCCCGGGTTCCAGGGACGGCAAGGCCGGATCATCGCCGGTCTCGACCGGCTGGCGCAGCAGGTCGCAGACGCGCTCCGCATTGACGAACGCCTCCTTGGCCTGGCGAAAGACCAGGCCCAGCGTGTTCAAGGGCAGGCAGATCTGGATGATGTAGGCATTGACCAGCACCAGGTCGCCGACCGTCATCTGGCCGCCCACCACCTGTTGGCCGGCCAGCACCATCACCGCCGCCACGCCGCAGGCGATGATGCCGCTCTGCCCTACGTGCAGCCGCGACAGCGAGCGCTGGTTGCGCACGCCCACCTGGGCCCAGTCGCCCAGCACGCCGCCCAAGCGCTCGGCCTCCAGCCCTTCATTGGCATTGAGCTTGACCGCCTCGTAATTCAGCAGGCTGTCGACCATGCGGCCGCTGGCCCTGGAGTCCAGTTCGTTCAGACGCCGCTGATAGGCCATGCGCTTGCGCACCAGCACGCGGGTGTAGGCGGAATAGGCCGTGAAGGTGACCAGCACGATGAGCGCGAACCAGGCGCTGTAGCCCATCACCAGGATCAGCACCACCGACACGATCTCCACCAAGGTCGGCAACAGCGTGAACAGGCCGGTTCCCAGCAGGAAACCAACACCGGTGGTGCCGCGCTCGACGTCCCGCGCCAGCGCGCCGGTCTGGCGCGCGCCATGAAAGCGCGACCCCAGCCTTTGCAGCCGGGAAAAGACCGACACGGTGAAATCGGCGACCGTCCGCTGCACGACCTGGGAGAACACCACGTCGCGCAGTTCCGTGAATACGCTGCCGCCAAAGCGCACCAGGGCATACCCCAGCAGCAGGAATACCGGCAGCGTCAGCAGGCCGGGCGCGCTCAAGGTGTCGACGATGTGCTTGAGCAGCACGGGCACCAGCACCATCAGCAGCTTGGCGGCGACCAGCAGCGCCAGCGCGGCGGCCGTGCGTCCCCGATACTTCCACAGGGCTTGCAGAATCGTGCGCGTCACCGCGTTGCGCGCTTCGCGGGCGTTTTTCGTGTCGGATCCGTTCATGGCCAGGCCTCCTCGCCGGTGAGCGGGCGTGGCCAGCAACCCGCGTTCCGCGCCGGCGGCGCCCGGCCTGCGCGCGCCGACCTGGCCCGTCCGCGTGCCGCCCAGGACGGGCGGCACGCGGGCCAGGATGTCAGCCGCGCAGGGCGGCTTCCCGCCGTCCGCGCACGACGGCCTTGAACAGATGCGCCACCGCGGCCGCGAAGGCCTCGTCGAACCAGGGATTGGCGCCGCTCACCGCCACCACGATGCCGTCGATGCAGACGCTGCCCCATACCGTGGAATCCTTGGCCTGCAGCAGGTGCGGGCGCGCCACGATGACCTCGTGGCTGGACAGGCCGGTGCGCCAGCTCAGGCGCGCCTTGCCGCGGGCGAACGCGCCATAGTCGGCATCCCAGCGCTGTGGATCGCCCACGCTTTCCTCGTACAGGATGGCGCTGGGAAAATCGCATTCGCCCGGCCTGGCCAGCGGATTCATGACGACCACGTGCAGAAAGCCGCTTTCGCCGACGCGGGTGTCGGCGCGCGCGGCCTCCAGCATGGGCAGGGCCAGCCGCACGGCCTGGGCGGCCGCATCGCGTTCCCAATAAGCGGCCAGGGGCAGGGATTTCATGGTGTTCTCCTTGTCGATGAATGGACCTTCAATGACGGGCGTCGTCGCGCCAGACGCGCCGCAACGCGTGGCACAGCTCGGGCGGCACCGGGCGGCGATGACGCCGGACCCAGCGCCATTGCGCCAGCGCGTCGGCGCAGGCGCGGGCGCGGGACCGCCAGCCGGGCAAGGCGCGCAGCACCGCCCAGCTGCGGGCCAGCGCCAGGCCGATGGGCAGGCGCAGCCATGCCGTCCACAGGGCGTTGCGCGCCAGCAGGCGGCGCCGTTGCGGCGCATCGCGCTGCGCGGACGGCCAATGG
Source organism: Achromobacter sp. CSND-B12 (assembly GCF_052906545.1). NCBI lineage: Bacteria > Pseudomonadati > Pseudomonadota > Betaproteobacteria > Burkholderiales > Alcaligenaceae > Achromobacter > Achromobacter sp. CSND-B12. The sequence continues at coordinate 957,140 of NZ_JBREGJ010000001.1, forward strand.
TGGGTCTGCACGGCCGGCGCGTAGGCGATGCGCCCGCCCGCCGCACGGATGTCCAGCGCCAGCAGCGCTTCCTCGCCGCCGATGAAGAATCGCGGCCAGTAGCCTCCGGCGCGCCGGAAGGCATCAACCCGCATGACGCAGGCGCCAGCCATGAAGCCGACCAGCTCCGGTCCGACGCCGGCCAGTGGCGGCAAAGGACTGCGCGCCATTGCCGCGCAGGCCGGATCCAACCGCGCCTCGGGACCAACCCGCACCTGCGCATTGAGCACCGCGAGCGATTCATGCCGGTCGAGGATATCGGCCGCGCGCGCCAGCGCCCCCGGCGCCCACCAGGTATCGTCGTCGCAGAACGCGACATAGGGCGTGGTCACGCGCGCCACGCCCAGGTTGCGGCCGGCCGCCCCAAGGTTGACGCCGGCCCGCAGCACCTGCGCCTGGGGAAACTCGCGCTCGATGGCATCGGCGCTGCCATCCTCGCTGCCGTTGTCCACCACGATGATGGCGTAACGGCGTGGCAACGAGACCAGCCGCTCCAGCGTGCGGCGAAGCTCCTCGCGCCGGTTGCGGGTCAGCACCACGATGGCGATGCGCGGGTCCGGGAGCGCCACGGCGGTCATCCGTCCACCAGGTGCCAGTAGCGTTCCTCGCGGCCCAGGTCGGCCGGCGCGCGTTGCAGGCCCTTGAGCTGTGAGGCGTACGCCGCCACCGCCCGGGGCTTGGCGCGCGTATCCAGCGCGAGGTCGGCCGGCGCGGCGATCACGCCCCGGCCATGCAGCCGCGCGAAACGCGCCTGGACGATGCCGGGCAGGCACCGGTACGGCACGTCCTCGTAGGCCAGCCAGGCCGGCCCGCGCCAGGCATCGCGCACCATCAATCCCGCATCGCTGACGCGGACGTGGTCGGCATGCAGCAGGCCAAGCGGAATCGCCACCGCGTCCGGCCGCAGCTCGGCCAACGTGCGCATCAACGCCTCGGTCAGCGCCGGCAGGCAGGCGTCGGCGCACGCGGCGTACTGGCTGTCGAGAAATCCCAGGGCCAGGCCGCGGCCGCGCACCAGGGCCATGGCCCTGGCATCTTCCCGCCGCCGTTCCCGCATCGCCTCGGCCGAGCTGCCGAAGCCGCAACGGCGGTCCCAATCCGTCAGCACATGCGCGGCGTCCGGCATGCCGGTGTAGACGGTCACCACCGTGCTGCCCGGCCGCGCGCCCAGCAGCGCGCCGCAGCTCAGCACGGCGTCGTCCAGGTGGGGCGACACGACCACGATGCGGGGCATCGATGGCAGGATCTCGCGCGCGGCGGCGGCGGGGAAATATGAAGCCGGCATGTTCAAGCCATTCCTGTCGATCTGACTGAGCGCCACAGCAACTCCCGTGCCTCGCCCCGGTGCCGGCGGCGGCACGGCATTTGCTGCCCGCCGGCATTCACGCATGAAGGAGACGATATGCTGACGTCCTGGTTTTCCGGCGCGCCCGCCGACCATCCCATCGCCCTGTGGCTCGCCGCCGTGGCGCTGGGGGTCGCGCTGTTTCTGGCGCTGACGCTGGTGTTGCGGCTGGCACGGTCGCGCCTGGAGCGGCTGGCCCAGCCGGCCGGCCATGGCGCGGCCGGCGCGGCGGCGCGCGTGCTGCGGCGGACCAGCTGGCTGATCCTGGCGCTGGCCTCGCTGCTGGTCGCCGCCGACCTGACCGGCGCGCCCTTTCCCGGGCGCTCGGGCGCGGGCCACCTGTGGTTCGTCCTGGTGGCGCTGCAACTGGCGCTGTGGCTCGACCGCGGCATTGAGGTCGGCCTGACCCATGCGGTGGCCGCGCGCGGACGGGCCGGGTCGATCACCGCCACCCTGCTCTCGTTCCTGTTGCGGGCGCTGGTCTGGGTGATCGTACTGCTGGCCATGCTCGACAATGTCGGCGTCAACATCACCGCGCTGGTCGCCAGCCTGGGCATCGGCGGCGTGGCGGTGGCCCTCGCGGTCCAAACCATCCTCAGCGATCTGTTCGCATCGATTTCCATCGGCCTGGACAAACCCTTCGAGGCGGGCGACTTCATCGTCTTCGGCACGGTGGCCGGCAGCATCGAACACGTCGGCCTGAAGACCACGCGGATCCGCAGCCTGGGCGGCGAACAGATCGTCTGCTCGAACACCGAACTGCTCAAGCAGACGATTCAGAACTACAAACGCATGCAGCAGCGGCGCATCGTCTTTTCGATCCGGGTGACGTATCACACCCCGGTCGACCAGGTGGCGGCCGTGCCCGGCATCATCCGCGCCCAAATCGAACGGCAGCCCGACACCCGCTTCGATCGCGCTCACCTGGCCCGGATGGCCGAGAGCGCGCTGGAATTCGAGGCGGTCTACTACGTGATGAGCGCCGACTACAACCGCTACATGGACCTGCAACAGGCCATCTACCTGGGCGTAATGCGCGACCTGCAGGCCGCCGGCATCGCGCTGGCGCTGCCGGAGAGCATCCTGCACCTGGCGCGGCGCGCCCCGCCCGGCGGCGACGAGCGTCGCGCCGAAGCGGGGCCGGCTTGATCAACGGGTGTCGGTCGAGCCGCCGGAGCCGGCCGACGCACCCGAGCCGGGCATGCCGCCCTGGCCGGTCGACCCGGTGCCGCCCTGGCTGCGCGGCGCGCCGCGGCTGTCCGAACCGCCTTCGCCGCCGAGCCGCTCGGCCGGCCGGTCTTCCTTGGCCGGCCGGGGCTCGCCCTGCGGCGGCTCGTGCCGGGCGCCGGCCCCGGGCTGGGTTTGCCGCGATGGCGCTTGCGCCGGCGGCCGTGGTTCGCCCTTATGCTTGCTGGCGTCGGGCGTGGCGGCGGGCGGCGCCGCGCCGCCGTTGGATTGCCCAGCCTGCGCCAGGGCCGGGCCGACAGCCAGCGTGTTGACGGCAATCGCGGCAGCGATGATCAGTGCGGTCTTCATGGAATCTCTCCGATAGCGGTCGCCGCGCCCGGCATGGGCGCGGTGTGGGATTGCGCGTGGCAGGCGCGCGCTTCTGCCTGGGCGGCGCCGGGCGCAAGCGGCGGCGGCAGCGTGGCCGGCGCCAATGCCCTGCGCAACAGCTTGTCCAGCTGCGCCAGCCCGGCGTCGAGGTCGCCCTGGATATGCACGCGCAGGCACGGGCGGCCGCGCGCCATCAGCTCCTCCATGTCCCCCAGCGCCTGCGCGGCCTGGGTTGCGCCGAAGCCGGCCGCATAGCCGGGCGCGGCCAGTTCGCGCGGCGCGTCCGCGGTGATGAACAGGAATCGTCCGCAGGCCGTGCCGCCCTTGTGCAACTGGCCGCAGGAATGCAGATAGCGGGGGCCGAAGCCACCCAGCGTGGCGGCACCGGTCCCGCGTCCAATGCAGTCGCGCGCGGACGCCAGCCACCTTTCGCAGGCCGGTCCGCGCGGCAGGTAGGCCAGCAGCGCCATGTACCCGCCCGCCCGGGCCGGCGCGGCGTGCGTCGCCAGCAATGCCGCCGCGGATGCGGCGGTGGCGGTGGCGGGGACGGTCTTGCCATGGAAGGCCAGCGCGCCCTCCACGAGCAACGGTTCATCCGCCTGCGCGGCGACGGCCCCGCCGCCTGCCAGCGCCCGGGTGCGCGCCTTGCTCGCCTCGACGTCGGGCTGGTCGAAAGGGTTGACCCCGAGGACCGCCGCGGCGACGGCGGTGGCCACCTGCCAGCGGAAGAACTCCTGTCCGATCGCCAACCCCGCGCCGCTGGTGCAGGTCAGCACGGGGTGGCCGGCGGCGGCCAGTTCACTCGCGTGCGCGGCCAGCTCGGCGTCCGGCGCCTGCGCGCTGGCCAGGTGCACGAAAAGGCGGTCGCGGCGGTATGCCGCGGGCTGGCAACGGGGCTCGTCCGCGACCGGGATCAGACCCTTGCCGTCCTTGCCGGTGGACTCGGCCAGCAACTGTTCGAGCCAGCATCCCAGCGGCCGCAGCCCCGGGTCCGCCAGCAACGTGACCTTGTCATGGCCTGCCAGCGCGGCCTCGCCCAACAGCGCGCCCAGCACCAGCCCCGGATTGCGATGCAGCGCCACCTGCGCCGAGCAGGCCCGCAACATGGGCTGCATGGCACGCAGCAGCGCGGCGGGATCGTGGCCGAGCAATGCCGCGGCCACCAGCCCGAACGGCGACAGCACCGAATTGCGGCCGCCCACCGTCGGCTCGCCCTCGAACACGGCGGCGTAGCCGTCGCGCAGCGCGCGCGCCTGCAGCGGCGTGCCGGGGTCGGTAATGGCGACGAAGCGGCGGCCGGCCTCGCGCCGTCCCAGCAGCGCGGCCACGCGCTGCTGGAAATACGCGGCCAGCATGCCGGATTCCAGCGTGGTGCCCGACTTGCTGGCCACGACGAAGAGGGTGCGGGTCAGGTCCAGGCGGGCTTCGAGGGCCAAGATCTGCGCCACGTCGGTCGAATCCAGAACGTGCAGGCGCAAGCCGCCCGCGGCCACGCCCAGGATGTGGGCCAGCGCTTCGGCCCCGAGGGTTGCGCCCCCCATGCCCAGCAACACCGCGTCGGCGTGGCCCGCCACGCACAGCCGGCGGCAGATGGCGGCCAGGCGGGCCGGCCGGGCCGGGCCTGCGCCCGGCCGTAGCCAGCCCAGCCACTGGTCTTCATCGGCGCCGGTCCACAGCGTCGCGTCGCGGGCCCACAGCCGCTGTACCCAGGCTTCGCGGTGCGCCAGCGCCAGGCGCTGGTCCAGGCGCTCGGCCAGGGCCGGCGGCAGCGCCGAGGCAAAACCATTCAGGGCGGTGCGCGGCCGTCGGCCAGCGGCGGGCGGATGGGCGGCGTCCGCGGGCAGGCGCAAGCGGCGTCCGCGGATCGCCGGGGAAAAAGAGGATGGCACATACATGTCCATGGGGGTTCCTAGAGCGAGCGCCAGCTGCGCACCCATATCTGTTGTTCGGGACCCGTATCGCCAAGACGGTCGATGCCCGGGGTCTGCTGCGGGTCGACGCCCGGCATGGGATTGGGAAGGCCGTCCGGCGGCCAGCGCCCGTGCCGATCCGGTTCGCGCTTGCGCGCCGGCGGATCGGGCAGCTCCGCCGGCGACTGGTCCGGCGGCCCCGGCCGGTTGCGGCCTGGTATGTTGGCGTCTCGGGGATCGGGTGTGGTGGCCATGACGGGTCTCCCGGTATGTTGCGAACAGGCCCTAGGCGGCCTTGCCGGCCCGCGCCGCCTTGGCGTTGGCCTGCTCCAGCGCCAGCGTGCTGAGCTTTTCGTCGGCGGCCTTTTCCTCGGCCAACGTTTCCTTGAGCAGCGTCAGCGCCTCGGTCTGGCCCAGCTGCTTGGCGAAGGTGCACAACGTGCCGTAGCTGGCGATTTCGTAATGCTCGACCTTCTGCGCCGCGGCGATCAGCGCGGCGTCCAGCACCGGGCCTTTTTCGACCTCCTCGATCACGTCGCGGCCTTCCTCGACCAGGCCTTCCATGGCCGCGCATTTGATGCGCTTGAGCCGCAGGCCGGAGGCATCGGCGATGCGGTCGATGCGCTCGACCTGGCCGCGCGTCTCCTCCAGGTGCGACGTGAACGCCTCGGCCAGCTTGGCGTCGCTGGCGGCGCGCGCCATCTTCGGCAGGGCGCGGGTAAGTTGCTTCTCGGCACTGTAGATATCGGACAATTCATGGATGAACAGATCCTGCAAGGTCTTCTGCGTCATTGCTGACTCCTGTGGGATTGAAGTGCGTGGGGTTGCTGCGCGGGGCCAGATGGCGCCCGCCCCGCGTTACTCAGCAACCGCCGTGCCTCCCCGCCCGCATTCCGCCACGCCAGGCGCGGCCCGGCGCCGAAAGCCAGCCCGGCCCCCGGATGCGGCGGCTTCAATCCGCCTTCTTCTTGAGCACGCTGATGTTGCCGTCGGCCTCCATGTAGGCGCGCCGCACTTCGCTGACATCCGTCACGCCTTTCAGGCGCAGTTCGCTCATCAGTTCCTCTTCGGTGATGTACTCGCGCCGCAGGTTGCGGCGCGCGATGACGCCGTCATGGATCAGGCAGACCTTGTCGGCCGCCAGCAGCCGGCCGATCGGCTTGATGAAATAGCCCGCCCTGTCGACGATGACGGTCCAACCGACGATCGTCGACACCAGCACCAGGCCGTCGACGATGGACTTGTATTCCCCGGCCATCGCGTTCTGCGCGGCGTCGGCGATCAGCACCAGCACCAGCATGTCGGCCACGCCGAACGAGCCGATATCGCGGCGGCCGGCCACGCGCAACAGCACGAAGATGAACCAGTAGACGATGGAGCCGCGGATGATGATTTCGAGCGGCGATATCGAGAAGGTGAACATCTCCGACCAGTCAGGACTCATGATCTTTCTCCCAGGCGTGAAACGGCGACGCCCCCTCGGCGCGCCGCCGCAATCCGTTCATTTCGGGCGCGGATCGCGGATGCCGCGGTCCAGCCCCGCCATCCCGCCGCGCCGCAGGCGCGGTATGAAATTCGCCACGGCCCGCGCCACGTTGCGCACTTCCTGCTGCACCGCGCGGTCGCGATCCAGTTCCTCGTGGCTGGTGGCATAAGGCCGGTAGTAGCCGATATAGCGGTCCAGCCGCGACGACGCGCCGGCGTCGATCAGCCCCATCCAGTCCAGCCAGTCGCTGAGCGCGCGCCGCTGCGCCTCGATGCCGGCCACGTCGCCGTGCACCACCAGGCCGTAGGCGCGCCCGGCCAGGTGCTTGGGGTAGGGCCAGCCGTCCAGTTCGACCTGCTTGGCCTTGAGCGGATCCTTGCCGCCCGTGAGAGTGGGGTCGGGGTTGCCGCCATCGGCGCACACCAGCCGGTCGATCATCAGCTTCAGGGGACTGGGCGATTGATACCAATAGGAGGGCGCCACCAGGATCACCCCATGGGCCGCCACCCATTGTTCGTAGATCGCGGCCATGGCGTCGTTGTCCTGCCCCAGCGAATGATTGGGGTAGCAGCTGCAGGGCCAGTGGCACAGCGGCATCGCCGTGGAGACGCAGCCCTTGCAGGGATGGATCCGGTATTCGTATTCCGACACCAGGCGGCTGAGGTCCAGGGTGTCTGTCCGCATGCCGGCGGCCCGCAGTTCCTCCAGCAGGATGCGGGCCAGCCGCCAGCTCTTGGAGACCTCGCCCGGACAGGTGCCGTCGTTGCGGGACGCGCCGACGACCACCAGCACGCGGGAAGGCGTGGCCGGATCCTGTTGCGCGCGCTCGGCGAGCGCCAGCCGGTCTCGCGTTTCCTTCCACTCCACCGACAGGTCATAGTCGGGATCGGCGTGGCCGGGGCCGGCCTTGACGGTGATCGGGGCCTTGCGGCCCTGCGCGTAGGCGTCCCAGGCGATCGCCTCGAGCCGCGCCAGCGCCGCCCGCTCGGCCTGGAACGCCGGATCGTAGAAGCGGCGCATGAAGCGGGCGCGGAACGTTTCACGCTCGAGCTGCCCGGTGTACTGCCCCTTGCGGACCGTCGGTTTGTCGTCTGTCATCTCTGCCTCCGGCTGCGGGCGCGCTTGCGCCGCTGGGTCCTGGCGCGCGCGGTGCAGGCCGCCGCCAACGCCAGCAGTTTGTCCTCGTCCAGGCGTTCGGCATCCACCAGCCTTTCGTCGGCCCCTTCGAGCGCGATCAGCAGTTCGTCCAGCTTCAGGTGCAGCGCCTCGCTGTCTTTGTTCTGGCTCTGCTGGATCAGGAACACCATCAGGAAGGTCACGATGGTCGTGCCCGTGTTGATCACCAGTTGCCAGGTCTCGGAATAACCGAACGCGGGGCCCGAGATTCCCCACAGGATCACCGCGATCAACGCCAGCCCGAATGCCACCGGCGATCCCGCCCAGCGGGTCACATGGGCGGCAAAATGGTCGAAGAAGCGCGACACCGGATTGCCCTTGGCCGCGTTGCGGGCCGCGGCGGGTCGGGGCGGCGGGGTCCGCCGCCTCGGTACGCGGGTAGCTGCCATGGTGCTCCTTTCGGTCGGGACGGAAACCGTGCTCAGCAAATTGCGTGCCCGCCGCCACGGATGCGGGCATGCTAGGCTGGCGCTATTGCGGTCCGCCGGATTCCGATGAAATCCATTCTGCAGTCCGAGAAATACCTGCTGCTGGCCTGCCTGGTGGCCGTGGCGGGATACGCGGTCGATCCCCGCCTGGGCGATCACGGCCGGCTCGCCAGCGCGCTCGAGACGGCCGTGCTGGTCACGGCCATCCTGGCGGCTTCGCTGAGCGTGGCGCGCCACGCCGAACGCATCGCCCAAAAGCTGGGCGACCCCTACGGCAGCATGATCCTGACGTTGTCGGCGGTGCTGGTGGAAGTGATCGTGCTGGCCATCGTCTCGTCCCGGGCCGCGTCGCCGACGCTGGTGCGCGACAGCATCTATTCGGCCGTGATGCTGGACATCAACGGCATCCTGGGCGTGGCCGCGCTGCTCGGCGGCTTCAAACATGGCGAGCAGGCCTACAACGACGATTCCGCCCGCACCTACAGCGTGATGATCCTGACCGCGGTGACGGTATCGATGGTCATCCCCGAGTTCGTCCCGCAAGCCGGCTGGCGCGCCTACAGCGGCTTCACCATCGTGGCGATGCTGTTGCTCTACGGCGTATTCCTGCGCATGCAGACCGGCCCGCACAGTTATTTCTTCAGCTACAGCTATCCCGACAAGAAAACCCGCCGCCCGCTGCCGGCGTCCGGCTATCCGAGCCGGCGCCAGTCGGTTGCCGTGATGGCCGCCGGCATCATCGCGGTGGGCGCGCTGGCCGAGCTGATGTCGCACTCCCTGAACCGCAGCCTGGCGGGCATCGACGTGCCTGTCGGGCTGGTGGCGCTGATCGTGGCCGGCATCTCGGCCGCGCCGGAAATGCTGACCGCCCTGCGCGCGGCGCTGGCCAACCGCATGCAATCGGTGGTCAACATCGCGCTGGGCGCCTCGCTGTCCACCGTGATCCTGACCGTGCCGGCCATGGAAGCCATGGCGCTGCTCTCCGGCCAGCGCATCGACATGGCCATGACGCCGCTGCAGACCGTGATGATGCTGGCGACCCTGCTGGTGGCCGCCATCAATCTGAACGACGGCCAGACCAATGCGATCGAAGGCATGACGCACTTCGTCCTTTTTGGCACTTTCCTGATGTTGCTGGGCCTGGGACTGTAGGAGCCGCCGCGCCAGGCACGGGAATTGCTCCGGCGCAAAGATTCCCGCGCCTGGAGACGCCATGTCCGCCATGACCTTGACGGTGCTGACCGTCAACACCCACAAGGGCTACACCAGCTTCAACCGCCGCTACATGCTGTACGACCTGCGCGAAGCGCTGCGCTCGGCGGCGCCCGACCTGGTCTTCCTGCAGGAGGTGGTGGGCGAACACCAGGATATGGCGGCGCGCCATCCAGGCGACCACGGAGCGGCGGCATCGCAGTACGAATTCCTGGCCGACACGCTGTGGCGCGACTTTGCCTACGGCCGCAACGCCGTGTATCCCGCGGGCCACCATGGCAATGCCGTGCTGTCGCGCTATCCGATCGCGCGCTTCGAGAACCACGACGTCAGTGTCGGCGGCCACGAGAGCCGCGGCCTGCTGCATTGCGAACTCGAGGTCCCCGGGCAGGCCGGCCCCGTCCATGCGATCTGCGTGCACCTGGGGCTGCTGGCGCGGCATCGCGAACAGCAGATCGCCAGCCTGTGCCGCCTGGTGGCGCGCGACGTGCCGGCCGGCGCATCCCTGCTGATCGCGGGCGATTTCAACGACTGGCGCCTGAAGGCGGACCACCTGCTGCGCGACTGCCGGGTGCAGGAGGTGTTCACGTCGCGCCTGGGGCGGCCGGCCCGCACCTTTCCCGCCCGCTGGCCGCTGCTGCGCCTGGACCGCATCTACGTGCGCAACGTGCGCGGCTGGCGCCCCGTGCCGCTGGCCTCGCGCGTCTGGTCGCGCCTGTCCGACCATGTGCCGATCGCGGCGGAGATCTCGCTATGACCCCCCCGCCCCTGGGCTGGCGCAGCGGCAACCGCTACACGCTGCTGGAGAACGGCGAAGCCTATTTTCCCGCGGTGCGCGCCGCGGTCGACGCGGCTGCCCGCGAAGTGCTGATCGAAACCTTCATCCTGTTCGACGACGCGGTCGGCCGCGACCTGCAGCGCACGCTGATCGCCGCCGCCGGACGCGGGGTCAGCGTCGACATCCTGGCCGACGGCTACGGCTCGGATGAATTGTCCGAGGAATTCCTGGCGGCCCTGACCGGCGCGGGCGTCCGCGTGCATCTGTTCGACCCGCGCCCGCGGCTATTGGGAGTGCGGACCAACCTGTTCCGGCGCATGCATCGCAAGATCGTGGCGGTGGACGGAACCTGCGCATTCGTCGGCGGCATCAATTTCTCGGCCGACCACCTGCCGGACTACGGTCCCGAAGCCAAGCAGGATTACGCGGTGCGGGTGGAAGGCCCGCTGGCCGCCGACATCGCGGACTATGCGCGCGCCGCGCTGGGCGCCGATCGACCGCGTCGCCGGCGTCGCGGCCCGCTCGAGCCCATGCCGGCGGGCGATGGCGGCGGCCGCCTGGTGGTGCGCGACAACCAGGGCCACCCCACCGATATCGAACGCTACTACCGCGCCGGCCTGCGCGCGGCGCGCCAGGACGTGCTGATCGCCAACGCCTATTTCTTCCCCGGCTACCGCCTGCTGCACGATCTGGCCAGCACCGCCCGCCGCGGCGTGCGGGTGCGCCTGCTGCTGCAAGGCGAACCCGACATGCTGGTGGCGCAGCTGGCGGCCAGCATGCTGTACGACTATCTGATCGATGCCGGCGTCGAGATCTTCGAATACTGCAAGCGGCCCCTGCACGCCAAGGTCGCCTGCGTCGACGAGGACTGGTCCACGGTGGGATCCAGCAACCTGGACCCGCTCAGCCTGGCGTTGAACCTGGAAGCCAACGTGGTGGCCCGCGACGCCGCGCTCAATGCCAGCCTGCGCGCCAGCCTGGAACGGCTCATCGCCGAGGACTGCCGGCCGGTGCGGATGCGGCCGGGCTCGCGCCGGCGCCTGCGCCGCTTCTGGGTGGGCGTGGTGGTGTTCCATTTCCTGCGCCGCTTTCCCGCCTGGGCCGGCGCGCTGCCGGCGCACAAACCGCGCTTGCGCACGCTCGACGAGTCCGGCCAGCGCGAAGGCGAGGCATTATGAGCCTGTACCGTTCCCGCCTGATGCGCGCGGCCCGGCATCGCTGGCCGCGCATCAAGAAGGTGCTGCCCTGGGTGGTGCTGGCAGTGGCGGCGGCCCTGCTGGTGTATTTCGGCAGCTCGGTCGACTGGCCGCAGGTCTGGCAGGCCGTGCGGCGGATCCCGCGCGATACGGTCCTGCTGGCCGCCGCCCTGGTGGCGCCGGCCTACCTGGCGTACGCGGCCATGGACCTGCTGGGCCGGCGCTACACCGGCCATTCCCTGGCCTGGCCCAAAGTGCTGGGCGTGGCGATGCTGAGCTATGCGCTGAACCTGAACCTGGGCGTGCTGGTAGGCGGCCTGGGCGCGCGGCTGCGCCTGTATGCCCGGCTCGGCTGCCGCAAGTCCGTCGCCACGCGGGTGGCGTTGTTCTCGGCGGTGTCGAACTGGGTCGGCTATGGATGGGTGGCCGGGGTGTTGTTCGCCAGCGGCGCGATCGTGGTGCCGGCGGGCTGGGAAATCGGCGGCGGCATGCTGCGGCTGCTGGGGGTGGGGCTGCTGGCGATGGCCATCGCCTATACGTGGGTCTGCGCGCGCGCCACGCGGCGCGCGGCCACGTGGATGGGAATGCGGGTGACGCTGCCGCGGGGACGCATGGCTGCGCTGCAAAGCGTGACGGCGGGGCTGTCGTGGATGCTGATGGGCGCCATCATGTATGTGCTGCTGCAGGGCAAAGTCGCCTATCCGATGGTGCTTGGCATCCTGCTGTGCACCAGCTTCGCGGCGGTGGTGACCCGGGTGCCGGGCGGCCTGGGCACCACCGAAGCGATCTTCGTGGCGGCCCTGTCCCCGCGGCTGCCGGCGGCCGAGGTGCTGGGCGCGGCGCTCGGCTATCGCGCGCTGTACGCGCTGGCGCCCCTGTGCCTGGCCCTGCTGGCCTTTGCCGCGGTCGAGATCCGCCTGGGCTGGCGCAGGCGCCACCCCCAGCCGGTGTCGGGCCAATGATTACAAAAAGGGGCACAAAAAGGTAACGCAAGGGGGTGGCGCCAACCGACAACGACCGGCGGCGGCGCCAGGGGCCACGGCCATGGCGCGCTCTCGCCGGCGCGGCGCCGGGCATGCCACTTGCGTAGGGACGAGTCTTGCGGACATGGCCCCGGTTCCCGAGGCCCTCCGCCGACTCCGGAGCAAGCATGGCGACAACAAGAATTCTCATCGTGGCGGCAGAAGCGTTCCCCCTGGCAAAGACCGGGGGCCTGGGCGACGCCATCACCGGCATGGCGCGCGCGCTGGCCCAGGCGCACATGCAACCGACACTATTGCTGCCCGCCTATCGCGGCGTTGCGCAACGCCTGCGGCCGGCGCGCCCGGTGGCCGACCTGGCGGGCCTGCCCGGCGGCGACGCGCGCCTGCTGGCGGGGGTCTGCCCGCAGTCGGGCCTGTCGTTCCTGCTGCTGGAAAACGACGCGCTGTACGACCGCGCCGGCCTGTACCTTGACGACAACGGCCAGGAATATGCCGACAACGCGCTGCGCTACGCGGCCCTGGCCCATGCCGCGGTGCGCATCGCCCAGGGCCTGCCCGGCCTGCCGCGCCCCGAACTGGTGCACGCGCATGACTGGCATGCGGCGTTGACGCCGCTATTGCTGCGCGCCACGGGCGTCACGGACGTGAAAAGCGTCCTGACGATCCACAACCTCGCCTTCCAGGGGCCGGCGGCGCTCGAGGATGCGCCCCTGCTGGGAGTTCCCGCGCCATTCCTGGGCGAAGACGGCGCGCAGGCCTGGGGCCGCCTGAATTTCATGAAGGCGGGAATCCGCTATGCCGACCGCGTCACCACCGTCAGCCATCGCTACGCCCGCGAGATCCTGACCCCCGAATTCGGCTGCGGACTGGACGGCGTGCTGCGCGAGCGCGCGGCCGACCTGTGCGCGATCGCCAACGGCATCGACACGCAGCTGTGGAACCCGGCGCGCGATCCGCACCTGGGACCGCTGCGCTACCACCCCGACGACCTGGCCAACAAGCGCCTGTGCAAGGCCGCCGCCCAGCGCGAATACGGCCTGCGCGAAGACCCGCAGGCCACGCTGCTGATCATGTGCAGCCGGTTGACGGGACAGAAAATGGCCGACGTGGCGGCGCTGGCCCTGCCGCGGGCGCTGGAAGCCCATCCGGCGCTGCAGGTCGCGGTGCTGGGCCAGGGGGAACGCCACCTCGAAGCCGCGCTGCGGGACCTGAGCCAGCGCTATCCCGGGCGCTGCGCGGTGCGCATTGGTTACGAGGAAGCCGGCGCCCACCGGCTGCAGGCGGCCGGCGACATCCTGCTGCACGGCAGCCGCTTCGAACCCTTCGGCCTGACCCCCCTTTACGCCATGCGGTATGGCACCTTGCCGATCGGCTCGCGGGTCGGCGGCATGGCCGACACGATCAAGGACCCGGGACCGCAGCAACCGCTGACCGCCATGACCGGCGCCACCGGCGTGCTGTTCGACGGCAGCGCGCCCGAGGACATGGCGGCGGCGATTTCGCGCGCGCTCCATCTGCATCAACACGCCACCTTGTGGCGCGCCATGCAGCGCAACGCCATGACCGCGGATTTCAGCTGGCGCCCCGCCGTGGCGGAGTACCTGGCGCTGTTCCGCTCGCTCACGGGCGACGCGCCCGCCCCGCTGGCCGGCGGCGCGCAACCGCTGCCGGCGATCGCCGCGCCGCGACTGCGGCGCGTGCGCCAGGCGTCGACGCTCGGCGCCCCCGCGCCGCTGTAGGAGCCGCGCATGGCAGCCCCCTCCTCCTCGTCCGGCAACCCGCACATGCCGCGCATCTACTACGCGCGCGCCGGCCTGCCGGCCGAGGCCGCGGCGCGTGAGCCGCTGCTGGCCGGCTTGCGCCACGAGGGTTTCACGGCGGTGCTGGTGCCGGTTCCCTGGCTCTGCCCGCCCGGCGCGCGCTCGCTGGCCCCGGTCGATGCCGACCTGGCGGCGGCGCCGGACGGGCGCACCGAACCGCTGCCGGCGCGGCTGGCGCGCGATGCCCGCAGCGCCGCGGACCATGGCTTGGCGCTGCTGCTGCGGCTCGAGTTGCAACGGGTGGCCCGCCAGGCCCATGGCGCCACCGCCCCCGCCGCCTGGTACCAGGACCCGGTCGATGACCCGGCGCGCGATCCGCGCCTGCCCTGGCGCGAGCACGACGTGCGGCAGCTGCGCGACGGCCCGCCCGCGGGTTTCATCGAGGCCTGGGCGGCGCGCCTGCTGCGCTGGACGCGCAGCGGCGTGGCCGGCTACGTGGTACAGCCGCCGCCCATGCTCGATGCGCGCGCCTGGCGGGCATTGTTCGAACCGTCGCGCCAGCTCAATGGCGACCTGCGCTGCCTGGCATGGACCCCGGGCCTGCCGCCCGCGGCGCTGGAACGCCTGCGCGGCGCGGGTTTCGACGCGGTCTTCTGCTCGCTGCCGTGGTGGGACTACCGCGCGCCGTGGCTGGCCGAGGAACTGGAGCGCCTGCATGCGGTGGCGCCCGTGATCGCCCCCACCTGCGCCCTGGAGGGAGACGAACCGGAGCCGGACGAGGACGCGTCGGAGCGCCCCGCCGTCGACACCCGCCGGGGCTGGGCGGCGGCGTTCTGCGCCGCCGGCTGGCTCGCCGGAGACCTCGACCGCGCGGCCGGCGCCGCCCGCGTCAACTCCTGGCTGCGCGAGGCGCATGTCGCCGGCCCGCCGCGCATCGTCGTCGGCCGCGACGGCGGCGCCACCTTGCTGCTGCGCGCGACCGGCGACCAGGGCGCCGCGCTGCTGGCGCTCAATCCCGACGACACGGGCGCCGCGCGCGTCGACTGGGACCTAGCCGCCGGCCTGCTGCCCGCGGGCGCGATCAAGCCCCGCGACGACGCCCCGGCCGATGACACGCTGGCGCCCGCGGCCTGCGCCCGCTACGACGTGTCGGCGGCGCTGCCCGTATGCGCCGCGCCGCGCAACGCGGCCATGCTGCGCAATGACGCCGGCGCGCAAGCGCGCGTGGCCATCGAACAGGTCGCGCCCTCGGTGGACGCCGGCGCGCATGCCGTCAAATGTCGCGTGCACGAACTGGTCCGGGTGCAGGCCGACATCTTCATGGACGGGCATGACCGGCTGGCGGCCGAGCTGCGCTGGCGCGCCGACGACGAACCCGCCTGGCACAGCGTGCCGATGTCCCTGGCCGCCAACGACCGCTGGGACGCCGCCTTCCGGCCAGGGCGGATCGGGCCCCACGCCTTCCAGGTCGCGGCCTGGTACGACGCCTGGGAAAGCTACCGGCACGAGCTGGAGGTCAAGCATGCCGCCGGCGCCAGCCTGCGGCTGGAGCGCGAGGAAGGCCTGCAACTGCTGCGCGAGGCCGACCAGCGCGGCGGGCAGGACGCCCCGCCCGGCGCCGGCGCCGGCCTCATCAAGCGCGCGCTCAAGCTTTGCGCGGCGCGCGATGCCCAGGCCGAACCCGATGCGGACCAGATCGAGATGCTGCTCAGCCCCGCCCTGGCCCAGGCCATGCGGACGCTGGACAGCCGCCCGTTCGAGTCGCTGTCCGCCATCTACCCGGTCTGGGTCGACCGGCCGCAGGCCGTGCACGCCGCCTGGTATGAGCTGTTTCCCCGTTCGCAGGCGGCCGAGCCCGGCCGGCATGGCACGTTCGATGACGTCATCGCGCGCCTGCCCGACATCCGCGAAATGGGCTTCGACGTGCTCTACCTGCCGCCGATCCATCCCATCGGCCAGGCCAACCGCAAAGGGCGCAACAACAGCCTGAGCGCCGGACCGGACGATGTCGGCAGCCCTTACGCCATCGGCTCGCCGGCCGGCGGCCACGACGCCATCGAACCGCGCCTGGGCACCCTGGCGGACTTCCTGCGGCTGGTCAGGGCGGCCGAGCGGCATGGCCTTGAAATGGCCCTGGACTTCGCCATCCAGTGCTCGCCCGACCATCCCTGGCTGAGCCAGCATCCCGACTGGTTCTCGTGGCGGCCCGACGGATCGCTGCGCTATGCCGAGAATCCGCCGAAGAAGTACCAGGACATCGTCAACGTGGCGTTCTACGGCCCCGCGCCCAAGCGCGCCCGCAAGCTCGGGCTGTGGCGCGCGCTGCGCGACATCGTGCTGTTCTGGGTGGGACACGGCGTGCGCATCTTCCGCGTCGACAACCCGCATACCAAGCCCTTGCCCTTCTGGCAGTGGCTGATCGCCGAAGTCCATGCGCGCCATCCGGACGTGCTGTTCCTGTCCGAAGCCTTCACCCGGCCCAAGATGATGTACCGGCTGGCCAAGGTGGGATTCACGCAGTCGTACACCTACTTCACCTGGCGCAACGACAAGGCCGAGCTCGAAGCCTACCTGCAAGAGATCTCGCATGCGCCAGCCGCGGATTTCTTCCGCCCGCACTTCTTCGTCAACACGCCGGACATCAATCCGCTCTTCCTGCAGACCAGCGGCCGTCCCGGCTTCCTGATCCGCGCGGCCTTGGCGGCGCTGGGCTCGGGCCTGTGGGGCGTCTACAGCGGCTTCGAACTGTGCGAGGCCGCGCCGGTGCCGGGCAAGGAGGAATACCTGGATTCGGAAAAATACGAGCTGCGCCAGCGCGACTGGCGCCAGCCCGGCAACATCCGCGCAGACATCGCCCGCCTGAACCAATTGCGCCAGGCCAACCCCGCCCTGCAGAGCCACCGCGGCCTGACGCTGGCGGCAAGCGGCAACGACCGCGTCATCGCCTTCGCCAAGGCCACGCCGGGCAACGGCAACGTGGTGCTGGCGGCCATCAGCCTGGATCCGTTCCATCCCCAGACGGCCCGGGTCGAGCCGCCCTACGCGCTGTTCGCGCCGCCCTGGCCGGACGGCCTGGTGGCCGAGGACCTGCTGGCCGGCCAGCGCGAAACCTGGCGCGGCGAGCGCGAGGTGGCGTTGTCCCCCGACCAACCCTATCGCATCTGGCGGCTGTCGCGTCATGGCTGACGCCGCCAGGGAGCCCATGCCCATGATCAGCCAACCCCACCCCCAGGACGACGGCCTTTGGTACAAGGACGCGGTGGTCTACCAACTGCATGTGAAGTCGTTCTTCGATTCCAACGACGACGGCGTGGGCGACCTGCCCGGGCTGATTTCCAAGCTCGACTACATCGCCAACCTGGGCGTCGATACGATCTGGCTGCTGCCCTTCTACCCTTCGCCGCGGCGCGACGACGGCTACGACATCGCCGACTACCGCGGCGTGCATCCCGACTACGGCACCGTCGCCGACGTGCGCAAGCTGATCCGCGCGGCCCACGCGCGCGGCCTGCGCGTCATCACCGAGCTGGTGGTCAACCATACCTCCGACCAGCATCCGTGGTTCCAGCGGGCGCGCACCTCGCGGCCCGGCTCGGCGGCGCGCAATTTCTACGTTTGGTCGGACAACGACAAGGCCTATGCCGGCACCCGCGTGATCTTCTGCGACACCGAGAAGTCCAACTGGACCTGGGACCCGGTGGCCAACGCCTACTTCTGGCACCGCTTCTACTCGCACCAGCCCGACCTGAACTACGACAATCCGCAGGTGCTCAAGGAAGTGCTGGCGGTGATGCGCCACTGGCTGGACATGGGCGTGGACGGGCTGCGGCTGGACGCCGTGCCCTACCTGGTCGAGCGCGAGGGCACCAACAACGAGAACCTGCCCGAGACCCACCAGGTGCTCAAGCGCATCCGCGCCGTCATCGACAGCGAGTATCCGGGCCGCCTGCTGCTGGCCGAGGCCAACCAGTGGCCCGAGGACGCGCAGGAGTATTTCGGCAATGGCGACGAATGCCACATGTCGTTCCACTTCCCGCTGATGCCGCGCATGTACATGGCGATCGCGCAGGAAGACCGCTTTCCCATCACCGACATCATCCGCCAGACGCCCGACATCCCCGCCACCTGCCAGTGGGCCATCTTCCTGCGCAACCACGACGAACTGACGCTGGAGATGGTCACCAGCCGCGAACGCGACTACCTCTGGAGCGTCTACGCGGCCGATCCGCGCGCCCGCATCAACCTGGGCATCCGCCGCCGCCTGGCGCCGCTGCTGGAACGCGACCGGCGGCGGGTCGAACTGATGAACAGCCTGCTCTTGTCGATGCCCGGCACGCCGGTGCTGTACTACGGCGACGAACTGGGGATGGGCGACAACGTGCACCTGGGCGACCGCGACGGCGTGCGCACGCCGATGCAATGGTCGCCCGACCGCAACGGCGGCTTCTCGCGCGCCGACCCCGAACGGCTGCCGCTGCCGGTGCTGATGGGGCCGCTGTATGGCTACGAGGCCGTCAACGTCGAGGCCCAGCAGCGCGACCCGCACTCGCTGCTGAACTGGACGCGCCGCATGCTGGCGCAGCGCCGCCAGACCCACGCCTTCGGCCGCGGCACGCTGCGCTTCATCCAGGCCGGCAACCGCAAGATCCTGGCCTACCTGCGGCAATGGCGCGACACCACCATCCTGTGCGTGGCCAACCTGTCCAACGCCGCCCAGCCGGTAGAACTGCCGCTGCAGGCCTTCAACGGCCGCGTGCCGGTGGAGATGCTGGGCGGCACGCCGTTTCCCGCGATCGGCGAGCTGCCCTACCTGCTGACGCTGCCGCCCTACGGCTTTTACTGGATGGACCTGAGCGCCGAGGCGGCGCCGCCCGGCTGGCACGCGAGCGCGCCGGAACGCATGCCGGAGCTGGCCACGCTGGTGTTGCGCGGCCATACCAACGCCGTCCTCACGGATGGCTCGCGCCAGACCCTGGAAACCGAAGTGCTGCCGGAATACCTGGCGCGCCAGCGCTGGTTCCCCGGCGCCACGCCGCCCGCCCGGGCGTCGCTGGCCTACGCCACGCCCTTCGGCGCCGGCCGGGCCGAATCCTTCGGCGCCGGCACTACCGAATACTACTGGGCCGAAGCCGAGCCCGCCGACGCCGCGGTCGCGCGGCGGGTGCAGATCCCGTTCGCGCTGGTCTGGGACGAGGCCGCGCAAGTGCAGTACCCGATCGCGCGCGTGCGGCGCGGCCCTGAAGTCGGCATCCTGGCCGATGCCTTCCTGCAGCCCGGCTTCGTGCTGGGGGTGGTCGACGCCCTGCGCCACGGCCGCGAATGGGATGGCCGGCAAGGCGGCAAGCCGGGCGAGCGGCCCGGCGTGATCCGCAGCCTGCCCGAACCCGGCATGACGGAACTGGCGCTGGACGCCGAACCGGCGCTGCAATGGATCAGCGGCGAGCAGTCCAACAGTTCGGTGGTGATCGGCGGCAAGGCCATCCTGAAACTGCTGCGCAATGCCCCGCCGGGGCTGTCGGCGGAAGTCGAGATGAGCCGTCACCTGACCCGCGCGGGCTATGCCAACATCCCCGCGCTGCTGGGCGAAATACAACGCGTGGACGGCGAGGGCGTGCCCTGCACGCTGGCGGTGCTGTACGCCTACATCGCCAACGAAGGCGACGCCTGGAACTGGACGCTGGACTACCTGAAGCGCACGCTCGCCACCGCGCTGCTGGGCGGCGACAGCCCCGAGGAATTCGAAGCCAGCCTGGAAGGCTATGCCACCCAGGCCGCCACCATCGGCCGGCGCCTGGCGCAATTGCACCAGGTGCTGGCGCGGCCCAGCGACGATCCGGCGTTCGCCCCGGCCATCGCGTCGCAGGAAGAGGCCGATGCCCTCGCCGCGCGCGTCGTGGGCCAGCTCGATCAGGCCGCCCAGGCGCTGCGCGCCTGTGTCGACAGCCTGGAGGAACCTTCGCGGGCCTGCGCCCAATGGCTGTTCGACCACCACGGCCGCCTGGTGGCGCGGATCGAGCGCATGGCGCAGGCCCTCGCCGGCAGCCCGCTGATCCGCGTCCATGGCGATCTGCACCTGGGCCAGGTGCTGGTGGCGCAGACCGATGCCTACCTGATCGACTTCGAGGGCGAACCCGACCAGCCGCTGTCCCTGCGCCGGCAACTGGCCTCGCCCGCCAAGGACGTGGCCGGCATGCTGCGGTCGTTCGACTACGCGGCCGCCGCCGTGGCGCGCCACGATCCGCTGGGCGGCGCCCCCACCGACGCCAACGCGGCGCCGATGGAAAACGTCGCCACCGCGAATTCGCCGGCGCAGTTGCGCGATGCGTTGCTGGCGCGCTTTCGCGCCCGCGCCACCGAGGCCTTCCTGCAGGGCTACGAGGAAGCCGGAGCCGCGCCGTCGCCGGCCTGGCGCACCCTGCTGCAACTGGCCCAACTGGAAAAGGCCGCCTACGAGATCGGCTACGAGGCCGGCCACCGCCCCGACTGGATCTCCATTCCGCTGTGCGCGCTGTCCGGCCTGGCGCATGCGCTGGTGCAGAACGCGGCGATCGACGCCGAGGACCCGACGCCATGAGCCGCCGCAACCACGCCCCGCGCGCCAGCGCCGCATCCCCGCATCCCGCGCCGGCCGCCCTGGACGCGGCGCAGCGCGCCGCGCTGCTGACCGGCGCCCATGACGACCCGTTCGCCGTGCTCGGGCCGCATGACGGCGGTGTGCGCGCGCTGCTGCCCGGCGCGCGCTCGGTGACCGTGGTCGCCCCCGATGGCGCCCGCTTCCCGCTGGCCGACGAGGGCGATGGCCTGTTCAGCGGGCCGGCCGGGCCGGCCCGGGCCGGCGCCGGGCATTCCTACCAACTGGACATCGAATGGCCGGACGCGCGCCAGCATGTCGCCGACACGTACGCGTTCGGGCCTCTGCTGCCCGCCGAGGCGCTGCAGGGCCTGCGCGACGGTGACTGGCGGGCCGCGCTGGCGTGGCTTGGCGTGCGGCCCGCCAGCGTCGACGGCGTGGACGGGGTGCGCTGCGCCGTCTGGGCGCCGAACGCGCGGCGCGTGGCGCTGGTGGGCGACTTCAACAGCTGGGATCCGCGGCGCCACGGCATGCGCCTGCGCCACGAGGCCGGCGTATGGGAACTGTTCGTGCCGGGCGTCGCGGCCGGCGCGCGCTACAAATTCGCAATCACCGACGCCACCGGCGCGGTCCGCTTCAAGGCCGATCCGCACGCCCGCCGCGCCGAACCGCCCCCGGCCACCGCCTCGATCGTGGATGCGGCCGCCCCCTATCCCTGGACCGACGACGACTGGATGCGGGCGCGCGGCGAACGCCATGCGCCCGGCGCCCCCATCGCCATCTATGAAGTCCACGCGGGCTCCTGGCTGGCGCCGGACGGCGGCTGCCCGTGGCGGCAACTGGCCGACAAACTGCCCGCCTATGCCTCCTCGATGGGTTTTTCGCACATTGAGCTGATGCCCATCATGGAACACCCGTTCGGCGGATCCTGGGGCTATCAGCCGCTGGGGTTGTTCGCGCCCAGCGCGCGCTTCGGCCCGCCGGCGGCATTCGCGCACTTCGTCGACCGCTGCCACGCGGCCGGCATCGGCGTGATCCTGGACTGGGTGCCGGCCCACTTCCCCGATGACGCGCATGGATTGGCCCGCTTTGACGGCACCGCGCTCTACGAGTACGACGACCCGCGCGAAGGCTACCACCCCGACTGGCACACATTGGTCTACAACCTGGGCCGGACCGAAGTCCGCGCCTTCATGATCGCCAGCGCGCTGCACTGGCTGCGGCGGTTCCACGTCGACGGCCTGCGGGTGGACGCGGTGGCGTCGATGCTGTACCGCGACTACAGCCGCCGTCCCGGCGAATGGATTCCGAACCGCCACGGCGGCCGCGAGAACCTGGAGGCCGTCGACTTCCTGCGCGGCCTCAACCAGGCCGTGCGCGACGAGGTGCCCGACGCCATGATGATCGCCGAGGAATCCACCGCCTGGCCCGGGGTCACCGCGCCGGTGGCGGACGGCGGCCTGGGCTTCCACTACAAGTGGAACATGGGCTGGATGCACGACACGCTGCGCTACCTCGCCGAAGACCCGGTGCACCGCAAGTACCACCACGGCGAGCTGACCTTCAGCATGGTCTATGCCTATGCCGAGCGCTACGTCCTGCCGCTGTCGCACGATGAAGTGGTGCACGGCAAGGGATCGCTGCTGAACAAGATGCCGGGCGACGTCACCGCCCGCTTCGCCAATTTGCGCGCCTACCTGGGCTACATGTGGGCCCACCCCGGCAAGAAACTGCTGTTCATGGGCGGCGAGATCGCGCAGGCCGCCGAATGGAACCATGACGCTCCGCTCGACTGGAACCTGCTGGACGATCCGGCCCGCAAGGGCATCCAACGACTGGTCGGCGACCTCAATCGCCTGTACCGCTCCCAGCCCGCGCTGCATGCCCGTGAAGCCGATCCCGCCGGCTTTGCCTGGGTCGTGCTGGATGACGCCGACAACAGCGTGGTCGCCTTTCTGCGCACGGACGGCGCCGCGCAGGTGCTGGCGGTCAGCAACTTCACGCCGGTGGCGCGCGCCGCCTACCGTGTCGGCGTGCCGCTGGGCGGGCGCTGGGACGAGATCCTGAACACCGACGCCGGCAGCTACGGCGGCACCGGCGCCGGCAATCTTGGCCGGGCGCAGGCGCGCGCCGAGCCGGCGCATGGCCATGCCCAGTCGCTGCTGCTGACGCTGCCGCCGCTATCCACCCTTTACTTCCTGCATCGAGACGAATGACCATGGATCCCTCTCTGTTGACCCGCATGACCGCCGGCCAGCCCTATCCGCTCGGCGCCGTCAGCGATGGCCTGGGCGTGAACTTCGCCGTTTTCTCGGCCAACGCCACGCGCATCGAGGTGTGCGTGTTCGACAGCCGCGGCCGCAAGGAACTGCGCCGCTTCGACCTGCCGGAGTGCACCGACGAGATCTGGCACGGCTACCTGCCCGACGCCCAGCCCGGGCTGGTCTACGGTTTGCGGGCCCACGGCCCGTACGACCCGCGCAACGGCCATCGCTTCAATCCGCACAAGCTGCTGCTGGACCCGTACGCGCGCCAGCTGACCGGCCCCGTGAACTGGAGCGACGCGCTGTTCGGCTACCGCCTGAACCACGCCCGCGCCGACCTGACGATGGACCGGCGCGACAGCGCGCCCGCCATGCCCAAGGCGGTGGTCGCCGAGGACCTGCCCTTCAACTGGGGCAACAGCAAGCCCCCGCGCACCGGCTGGAGCGACAGCGTCATCTACGAAGTCCACCTGCGCGGCGCCTCGATGCAGCGCGAGGACCTGCGCCAGCCGCTGCGCGGCACCAGCGCCGCGCTGGCCGATCCCCGCTTCATCGAGCACCTGCAACGCCTGGGCGTCACCGCCGTCGAACTGCTGCCGGTGCACGCGTTCCTGCAGGACCGCTTCCTGCTCGAACGCGGACTGCGCAACTATTGGGGCTACAACACGCTGTCGTTCTTCGCGCCCGAACCCTCCTATCTACAGCACGGGCCCAACGACCTGCGCCAGGCCATCCGGCGGCTGCACGCGGCCGGCCTGGAGGTCATCCTGGACGTGGTCTACAACCATACCTGCGAAGGCAACGAGCTGGGCCCCACGCTGTCCTGGCGCGGCCTGGACAATGCCAGCTACTACCGCCTGGTTCCGGGCGAGGAACGCCACTACATCAACGACACCGGCTGCGGCAATACGGTCAACCTGTCGCACCCCCGGGTGCTGCAGATGGTGACCGACTCGCTGCGCTACTGGGTGCGTTCCTACGGCGTGGACGGCTTCCGCTTCGACCTGGGCGTCACCCTGGGGCGGGAAGGCACCGGCTTCGATCCCGGCTCGGGCTTCTTCGACGCCCTGCTGCAGGACCCGGAGCTGGCGCATGCCAAGCTCATTTCCGAGCCGTGGGACATCGGCCCGGACGGCTATCAGCTGGGCAACCATCCGCCCGGCTTCGCCGAATGGAACGATCGCTACCGCGATACGGTGCGGCGCTACTGGCGCGGGGACGACGGCCAGCGCGGCGACATGGCGGCCCGGCTGACCGGTTCGCGCGATGTATTCGACCGCCGCCACCGCCGCCCCTGGGCCAGCGTCAATTTCGTGGCCTCGCACGACGGCTTCACCGTGCGCGACGTGGTCAGCTACGACGGCCGGCACAACGAGGCCAACGGCGAAAACGGCGACGACGGCCATCCCGAGAACTACAGCAGCAACTGGGGCGAGGAAGGCCCGAGCACCGATGAAGCGGTGCTGGAGCGCCGCGCCCGCGTGCAGCGCGCGCTGCTGGCGACGCTGTGCCTGTCCGATGGCACCCCGATGCTGCTGGCCGGCGACGAATTCGGCAACAGCCAGGACGGCAACAACAACGCCTACTGCCAGGACAACCCGCTGTCCTGGCTGGACTGGACGCAGGCCCAAAGCGATGAAGGCCGCGCCTTGAGCCAGATGGTGGCGCGCGCGCTGGCGCTGCGGCGCGGCCACCCGGCGCTGCGCGCGGCCCGCTACGGCGATGCCGCGCGCGAGATCTGTCCGGGCGTGGCCGCCATCGACTGGTTCAACCCCGACGGCCACCCCATCGAACCGGCATCCTGGGAGGACGCCGGCGCCAAGGCCATGGCCCTGCGGCGCGCCGCCCTGCGCGAGGACGGCAGCGCCGACGTCACGCTGCTGCTGCTCAATCCGGGCAGCGAAGCGCAGCCGTTCACCCTGCCGTCGCCGACGCTGGCCTGGATACGCGAACTGGACTCGTCCGCGCCGGCCGCGGCGGCTCCGGTCCATGGCGCCGAAGTCACGGTGCAGGCCCAAAGCCTGCTGCTGCTGGCCGCCGCGCCCGTCCCCGGACAAGCATCATGAGCGCCTGGCCCGAACCTTTCTCCTTCGGCGCCCTGCCCTTGCCCGACGGCCGCACCCGCTTTCGCCTGTGGGCGCCGACGGCCGCGCCCGGGCTGGCGCTGGTGATCGAGGGACGCGCGCCCATCGCGCTGCACCCCGACGCGCAAGGCTACGCCCAGGTGGACGTCGATTGCGGCGCCGGCACGCGCTACCGCTATCGTCTCGGCGACGGCACCCTGGTGCCGGATCCCGCCTCGCGCCTGCAGCAGGACGACGTGCACGGCGCCAGCATCGTCACCGGCGCCGACGCCTACCCCTGGCGGCATCCGGGCTGGCGCGGGCGGCCATGGGAAGAGACCGTGCTGTACGAAGTCCACGCCGGGCTGGCGGGCGGCTACGCCGGCCTGCGCCAGCGCCTGCCGGCGCTGGCCGAACTGGGCGTCACCCTGCTCGAACTGATGCCGCTGGCGGACTTCCCCGGCCCCCGCAACTGGGGCTACGACGGCGTCCTGCCCTATGCGCCCGACACCGCCTACGGCTCTCCCGACGACCTGAAGGCGCTGATCGACAGCGCCCATGGTCTGGGCATGGGCGTCATGCTGGACGTGGTCTACAACCACTTCGGCCCGGATGGCAATTTCCTGGCCAGCTACGCCGCGCCATTCTTTCGCGACGATATCCAAACCCCCTGGGGCGCGGCCATCGATTTTCGCCAGGCGGCGGTGCGCCGCTATTTCGCCGAGAATGCCCTGCACTGGCTCGGCGAGTACCGTTTCGACGGCCTGCGGCTGGACGCGGTGCACGCCATCGCCGGCCATGGCTGGCTGGAGGAACTGGCGCAGCACGTGCGCGGCCAGTTGCCCGGACGCCACGTCCACCTGGTGCTGGAGAACGACGACAATCGCGCGTCGCTACTGCAGGCGGGCTACGACGCGCAATGGAACGACGACGCGCACCATGTCCTGCATCACCTGCTGACCGGCGAGTCCCAAGGCTACTACGCCGACTATGCGGCGCAGCCATCCGAGGCGCTGGCGCGCTGCCTGGAACAGGGCTGGCTCTATCAAGGCCAGCCCAGCGCCCACCGCGGCGGCCGGCCGCGCGGTGAACCCAGCGCCCATCTGCCGCCCACGGCCTTCGTCCTGTTCCTGCAGAACCACGACCAGACCGGCAACCGCGCCCACGGCGACCGCCTGACCCGGCTGGTGCCGTCGGCCGACCGGCTGCGCGCGGCGGTGGCGCTGCAATTGCTGTCGCCCCAAATCCCGCTGATCTTCATGGGCGAGGAAATCGGCAGCGAATCGCCGTTCCTGTATTTCACCAGCCACACGGATCCGGCCCTGGCGCAAGCGGTGCGCGAGGGCCGGCGGCGCGAGTTCTCGTCCTTTGCCGAATTCAGCGGCCCCGACGCCGCCACGCTGCCCGATCCCGATGATCCCGCCACCTACGCGCGCAGCCAGCCCTGGACTACGGAACAGGACGATGACGCCAAGACCTGGCTCACCTACTATCGCGCGCTGCTGCATTTGCGCCAGCGCGCGCTGACCCCGCGCCTGCGCGGCGCCGCCAGCCTGGGCGCGCTGGCACTAGGCGAACGCGGCGTGCATGCCCGCTGGCGCCTGGGCGATGGCGCGGTGTTGACGCTGTACGCCAACCTGGGCGCAGCGCCCGAACCCCTGCCGTCATCGTTGGCGCCCACCGGGGATTTTTCCGACCTGCTGTTCGAATCATTACCCGGCGCCCGTGCCGCGCTGGCCACGGGCAGCGTGTGCGGCGACAGCGCGGTGTACCTGCTGGAGGATGCCGCATGAGCGCCACGCTCTCGGCGCTGGCCATGGCCGCCGGCCTGGCCGAGCATTGGACCGACGCCCGCCAGCAGCCGCGCGCGGTCGCGCCTGACACCTTGCGCGCCCTGCTGCGCGCGATGGACCTGCCCGCCGACAGCGAGGCCGATATCCGCGACAGCCACGCGCGGCTGGCCGCGGCCCGCAGCCAGGCCCGGCTGCCCGCGATGATGGTCGCGGTAGCCGGGGGCAGGCTGCGGCTGCCGCCCGCCTGCGCCGGCGCCTACGAAATCAGCGCCGCGCATGCCCGCGCCCTGGCCGGCCACACCACCCCGGACGCGGCCGGCATGCCAGAACTCCTCCTGCCCACGGTGCCCGGCTACTACACGCTGGCGCTGCCGGGCGGCGTCACCACCCTGGCGGTGGCGCCGGCCAGCGCGCCGCCGCCCTCCCTGTTGCTGGACGAACCCGAGCCGCGCGCATGGGGCCTGGCCGCGCAGGTCTACAGCCTGCGGCGGCAGGCCGCCGATCCCGTCCAGGCGACCCACGGCTTCGGCGACTTCGGCGCCCTGCGCGACCTGGCCATCAGCGCCGGCGCGGCAGGCGCCGACGCGCTGGCCATGAGTCCGGTGCATGCCATGTTTGCCGCCGACCCCGGCCAATACAGCCCCTACTCGCCCTCCAGCCGGCTGTTCCTGAATACGCTGTACGCCGATCCCGCCGCCGTGCTCGGCGCCGAGGCCGTGCGCGCGGCGCTTGCGCGCATGGGGCCGGCGGCGCAACAGGCGCTGCACGCGCTGGAACAACGCGACCTGATCGATTGGCCCCAGGCCGCGCGGGCGCGCCAGCGGCTGTTGCGCGAGTTGCACCGCGGTTTCCAGCAGACCGCCACCGCGGACCAGCGCCAGGCGCTGCAGGCATTCTGCCGCGCCGGCGGCCAGGACCTGCGCGACCACGCGCTGTTCGAGGCGTTGCACGAGAACCTTGCGCAACTGCCCGGCGCGCCGCGCAGCTGGACCGCCTGGCCCGACGGGCTGCGCGACCCGCGCTCGAACGAGACCCGCGGCTTCGCCCAGGCGCAGGCGGGTGAACTGGATTTTCATCAATTCACGCAATGGCTGGCCGCCGTCAGCCTGTCGCAGGCGCAGCAGGCAGCCCGTGGCGCCGGCATGCGCATCGGCTTGATAGCGGACCTGGCGATCGGCGCCAGCCCCGCCGGCAGCCACGCCTGGAGTCACCAGGCCGACCTGATGCGGCGCGCCGGCGTGGGCGCCCCGCCCGATATCCACAACCCCTTGGGCCAGGCCTGGGGCCTGACCGCCCTGTCGCCCCAGGCGCTGCGGGAATCGGGCTACGCCGCCTTCATTGCCCTGTTGCGCGCCGGCCTGGCGCAGGCGGGCGGACTGCGCATCGACCATATCCTGGGCATGGCGCGCCTGTGGCTGATTCCGGACGGGGCGGCGGCGGCCGACGGCGCCTATCTGCGTTATCCGCTGCGCACGCTGCTGCGCCTGACGGCGCTGGAAGCCTGGCGCCACCGGGCGCTGATGATCGGCGAGAACCTGGGCACCGTGCCCGAGGGCTTCGACGACGCGCTGCGCGAACACGGCCTGCTGGGCATGGACGTGCTGTGGTTCATGCGCGAAGCGTCCGCGGCGCGCTCGCCCGCCGCGTTCACGGCGCCGGGCGCCTGGCCCGCGCAGGCCGCCGCCATGACCACGACCCATGACCTGCCCACGCTGGAAGGCTGGTGGCGCGGCCGCGACATCGACTGGCGCGCGGACCTCGATCTTCTGAGCCCGCAGGAAAGCGCGGCCGACCTGCGCGCCGCGCGCGCCGCCGATCGCGAAAGCTTGTGGCAGGCCGTGCGCGCGCATGCCCACCAGCCGCCCGAACCCGCGCCGGAACAGGTCCCTGCGGCTACGCTGCTGGCCTATGTGGCGGCGGCGCCGTGCCCCTTGGCCCTGGTGCCGCTGGAAGACGCCACCGGCATGGTCGACCAGCCCAATCTGCCGGGCGCCGACAGCCGCCATCCCAACTGGCGCCAGCGCCAGCCGCTGGCCGCCGCCGATTGCCTGGAGGCGCCCGCCGCGCGCGAACGGCTGGCGCCGCTACGGTCCCTGAGAGGGCGCAAGCCATGAACGACGCCAACCCGTCCGCCACGCGCGCGCCCTTGCGCCCGCGCGCCACCGCCCGCCTGCAGCTGCATGCCGGCTACACCCTGGACGACGCGCGCGACCAGGTCGCCTACCTGGCCGACCTGGGCATCAGCCACCTGTACCTGTCGCCCATCACGCGCGCGCGCGCCGGCTCGACCCACGGCTACGATGTCATCGACCATGGCCAGGTCAGCCCGGAACTGGGCGGCGAGGCCGCCCTTCGGCGCCTGGCGGACGAGGCCCGCGCCCACGGCATGGGATTGATCGCCGACATCGTGCCCAACCACATGGCCGCCGACGTCTCCAACCCCTGGTGGGCCGACGTGCTGCGCTACGGCGAACGCAGCCCCCATTCGCGCTGCTTCGACATCGACTGGCGCGCCCCCGACCCCGCCCTGCGCGGCAAGGTATTGCTGCCGGTGCTGCCCGATCCGTACGGCGAATGCCTGGATGCCGGCGCCATCGTCCTGGCGCACGACCGCGCCCAGGGTTACACCATCGTGGTGGGCGGCCAGCGCTATCCCCTGGCCGAAGCGCCCTTGCCGGTGCAAAGCCCCGCGCGCACGTGCGCCGCGCATGCGCCGGACACAATGCCCGGCCGGCGCCGCCTGCACCAGTTGCTGGAACGCCAGCATTACCGCCTGGCCTGGTGGCGCACCGCGCCCGACCAGATCAACTGGCGGCGCTTCTTCGAAATCCACGAGCTGGTTGGCGTGCGGGTCGAGGACGACGTCGTATTCGACGCCGTGCACGCCCTGCCCCTGCGCCTGTACCGCGAAGGCCTGCTCGACGGGCTGCGTATCGACCACATCGACGGCCTGGCCGCGCCGGGCGCCTACCTGCGCCGGTTGCGCGCGGCGCTGGCCCAGGCGGCGCCGGCGCGCGCGCAGGCCGGCCTGGCCACCGAACCCTATCTGGTCGTGGAAAAGATCCTGGCCGATGACGAGCGCATCGACCCGCGCTGGGCGACCGACGGCACCACCGGCTATGACTTCATGGACCAGGTCGGCGCGCTGCTGCACGCGCCGGCCGCGCGTGAACCGCTGGCGCAATTCTGGCAGGCCCTGAGCGGCGACACCCGGACGCCGTCGGCGCAGCTGCGCGGCGCCCGCGAACTCATGCTGGCGCGCCACTTCGCCGCCGAACGGCTGGTGCTGGTACGCGCGCTGACGCGCGTGGCGCGCCTGGACCTGCGCACCCGCGACTGGGCCGCGCCGGCGATCGATCGCGCCGTGACGGCCTTGCTGGCGGCGTTTCCCGCGTACCGCAGCTACGCGGAGGACGGCGGGCGCGGCGGCGCCGACGCGAGCCATTGGCGCGCGGCGCGGGCCGCCGCCGGCAGCGCGCTGGGGGCCGCCCCCGGCAGCCCCGACGACCGCCTGCTGCGCCTGCTGGACCAATGGCTGGACGGCGCGCCCGGCCAGCCCCAGGACGAGAACGCGGCCAACGCCGTGCGCAACGCGCGCGCCCGCGCCCTGCGCCACTTCCAGCAGCTGACGCCGCCGCTGGCCGCCAAGGCGCTGGAAGACACGCTGTTCTACCGCTACGGCCCGCTGCTCTCGCGCAACGAGGTTGGCGCCAGTCCCGCGCGCTTCGCGCTGCAGCCCGAAGCCTTTCTCGACGCCTGCACCGCGCGGGCCGCCAGCCATCCCGACGCCATGCTGGCCACCGCCACCCACGACCACAAACGCGGCGAAGACAGCCGCTGCCGCCTGGCGGCGCTGAGCGAAATCCCGCAGGACTGGATCGCCACCGCCCGCGACTGGATCGAACGCCTGCCCGCCCGCGACGGCATGCCCACGCGCGCCGACCGCTATCTGTTGCTGCAGACGCTGGTCGGCGCCTGGCCGCTCGACCTTGCGCCCGATGATATCGCCGCCCGTCCCGACGCGGTCGGCGCCTACCTGGCGCGCGTGGCGCAGTGGCAGGTGAAGGCCCTGCGCGAGGCCAAGTTGCACACGCGCTGGACCGCGCCCGACGCCCCCTATGAAGACGCCGCCGCGCAAGCGCTCGACGCCCTGTCGACGACTACCGACGGCCAGGCGCTGTTGCGCGAGATCGCCGCCTATGCGCTGCGGCTGGCGCCCGCCGGGCTGATCAACAGCCTGGCCCAGACCCTGCTGCGCAATACCCTGCCCGGCGTGCCCGACCTGTACCAGGGCGCCGACCTGTGGGATTTCAGCCTGGTCGATCCCGACAATCGCCGGCCGGTCGACTATGCCGGGCGCGCGGCCCTGCTGGCCGCCGCGCCACGCGGCGACGCCGCCATCGACACCGGCGCCGCCGCATGGCGCAGCGGCGCGGTCAAGCAGGCGCTGATCCAGCGCGCGCTGGCCCTGCGCGCGCGCCATCCCGCGCTATTGCGCGACGGCACGCTGCAAGCCGTTGCCGCGCAGGGACCGCGCGCGCAACATGTGCTGGCCTTCCTGCGGCGCCATGAGGACCAGGCCATGCTGGTCGTCGTGCCGCGCCTGTGCGCCACGGCGATCGCCGGCTATGCGCGGGCCGACGCCGCGACGGCCAGCGCCCATTGGTCCGGCACTCGCCTGCTGCCGCCGGACGATATGCCGCGCCCGCTGCTGGAGCTGCTGTCGTCGCGGCATGCCGATACGGCCTGGGACCTGGCCGACCTGCTGCGCGATAGCCCCGTCGCGTTATGCGTGATTGCAAAGTAACCCCTGTCCACGCAACAGATGCTCGCACTTGCAACAGGACATGGCATGAATGGCAACGACGCCCCCGCCGGGCGTATGCTCGTAGGCGCAGTGCCGGGCGCGATACGCCCGAAGCAGTGCGCCCAAAAGCGATAAACCGGCAGGGGACATGCCTCTTTTCCATTCCGATGGCGGACGCGCCATGGCCCCCGCGCATCCGGAGAGGAGAAGACAGTTGGCAAACACCCCCAATACCGAACTCAAGGGCGGCCTGAAATCCCGCCACCTCACGATGATGTCCATCGCCGGCGTGATCGGCGCGGCGCTGTTCGTCGGCTCCGGCAAGCAGATCGCCCTGGCCGGCCCCGCCGTCATCCTGGCCTATGTCGGCGGCGGCATACTGGTCATCCTGGCCATGCGCATGCTGGGCGAGATGGCGGTGGCGCAGCCGGACACCGGCTCGTTCTCGACCTATGCCGATCGCGCCATCGGACGCTGGGCGGGCTTCACCATCGGCTGGCTCTACTGGTACTTCTGGGCCCTGCTGATGGGCTGGGAGGCCTACGTCGCCGGGCAGATCCTGCACGGCTGGTTCCCGCTGGTGCCGGCCTGGGGCTATGCGCTCCTGGTGACCGTGTCGCTGCTGGTCGTCAACTTCCTGAACGTGCGCAACTACGGCGAATTCGAATTCTGGTTCGCGCTCGTCAAGGTGGTGGCCATCGTGCTGTTCCTGGTCATGGGCAGCCTGGCGCTGGCGCACCTGTGGCCGTGGGGCGACGCCAAGGGATGGAGCCACCTGACCAGCCAGGGCTTCATGCCCAACGGCCCGAAGTCCGTGGTGGTGGCCCTGCTGGGCGTGATGTTCGCCTTCATCGGCGCCGAGATCGTCACCGTGGCCGCCGCCGAATCGGCCGACCCGGGCCGCGAGATCATCAAGACCACGCGCTCGGTGGTGTGGCGCATCTGCCTGTTCTACGTGGGGTCGATCTTCATCGTGGTCTGCCTGGTGCCGTACAACGCGCCGGGCCTCACGCAGCCGACCCAGGGCACCTACAACGTCGCGCTCGACGCGCTGGGCATCCCGCACGCGCAACTCATCGTCAACTTCATCGTGCTGACCTCGGTATGCAGCTGCTTCAATTCGGCGCTGTACACCGCCTCGCGCATGCTCTATTCGCTCGCCCGGCGCGGCGACGCCCACCGCGTCATGCAGATCACCGGACGCAAGACCGGCACGCCGTATGTGGGCGTGCTCATCTCCAGCCTGTTCGCCTTCGCCGCGGTCTGGATGATGGCCACCTCGAAGATGGACGTCTATGACGTCCTGATGCAGGCCACGGGCACCATCGCGCTGTTCGTCTACCTGGCCATCGCCTTCTCGCAGCTGCGCATGCGCCAGCGCCTGCAGGCGCGCGGCGTGAGGCTGGAGTTCAGGATGTGGCTGTTCCCGTGGCTGACGTACGCGGTGATCGTCTGCATTGTCGCAGCGCTCGTCACCATGGTGATCGAAGGCACCTACCGCAACGAAGTGGTCTACACCTCGATCCTGGCGGCCGTCATCGTCGCCATGGGCATCGTCGCGCAGGTGTTCGGCATCGGCACGCGCGCCCGGGCCGAAGCGGAACTGGCGCCGGCGGGAGCCGAGTAGGCCGCCAGCCCCAATCCCCGGCCCATTGACCGGCCCCGGCGCCGGTCAATGGGGTCGGGGCGCGCCATATCTGCGGGACCTAGGCCGACTGCAACACCTTGACCGCCAAATCGGGCGCGCGCTCGACGATTCTGAGTAAAGCGATAGCGGGGCCGGTGGGACTTCTGTGTCGTTGTTCCCAATTCTGAAGCGTACGCTTACTGACGTGGATGGCTGCAGCAAAATCGGCTTGCGACATCTGGACGCGTTCGCGGATTGCGCGAACATCGATGGGCTCCAGCTTGGTGACGCGTCCGGGCGCCAGCTGTCCCCTGCGAATCGCCCGTGCCTGATCCAGGCTTTCGCTCAACATTTCAAACACGGACGGCTGCACCGCATTTGTCTGGATTTTCTTGCCCATATCAAAGTTCCTTCACTTTCGCGGCCAGGATGGCGGTCTCTTCCGGAGAGAGCGCATCCTTGCGTGACTTGGGGTAGGCGAGAAGCATGTAGATCGTGTGGTCCCGGGACATCCAGTAGTAGATCGCACGGATGCCACCGCTTTTCCCCGATCCTTTCCGACCATAGCGCAATTTGCGGATCCCTGCGCCACCTTTGAGGAGCGCGCCACGCTGAGGATCTTCAATCAGGAGATTCTGCAGGCCCCGATATTCGTCGTCGGAAAGCAGCGTGGCGATCTGCTTGGTGAACAACGGTGTTTCTATGAATTCCATTGCCATTTTATACGTCAATGACGTATTTTCAAATCCGATGCAAGCACGAGGCGGATGTCACCTCATCACTCCACCAGACTGCCACAATCTTTCCCTGCGAGCGCTCGCGCGGGGCCTTCCCGGCAGGTCGTTTCCGTCACTGCGTCGTGAAATGCCGGGCGCCGAGGCGCCCTACCCGCCCGAATCCGGCTTGAAATCCATTGCCTTCATGGCTGCGCCCAGCGCCTGCGGCGTGTAGTCGTCCCAGGGCGCGTCGCCGACATCCAGGCGCGTGTGGATGTTGGCGATGGTCCACTGGTCGCTGGCCCGGACCTCGTCCAGCTCGTCCCAGGCCAGCGGCACCGACACGCCCATGCCCGGCCGCGCGCGCGCCGACCAGGCTGCCACCGTCGTGGCGCCGAAGCCGTTGCGCAGGTAATCGGCGAAGATCCGACCGACGCGGTTCTTCGGCCCGCTCTTGGCCACGAACACCTGCGGCAGCGTGCGCGCCAGGTGTTGCACGATGGCCTGCGAGAACGCCTTGACCGTGTCCCAGTCGTATTGCCGGCGCAGCGGCACCACCA
This sequence comes from Achromobacter sp. CSND-B12, assembly GCF_052906545.1. Lineage (NCBI taxonomy): Bacteria > Pseudomonadati > Pseudomonadota > Betaproteobacteria > Burkholderiales > Alcaligenaceae > Achromobacter > Achromobacter sp. CSND-B12. Next base: position 991,411 of record NZ_JBREGJ010000001.1, read on the forward strand.
CGTGCAGGCCCTTGCCGCCGCTGGTCTTGAGCCAGCTGCGCAAACCGATTTCGCGCAGCATCACGTGGACCAGCCGCGCCGCCTGCTGCATCGACGGCCAGGCCACGCCTTCGCCCGGGTCCAGGTCGAACAGCATGCGGTCGGGCTTGTCGATCGCGCTTTTCACCGCGTTCCAGGTGTGGAACTCGACCACGTTCATCTGCGCCGCCGACATGATCGCCTGCGGCGTCGGGACCTCCATCAAGGGCGGATGATCCGGGTCCAGTTCCTGCGGCAGCGGCCGCACGCCCGGCATCGGCGCCTCCAGGTGCTTCTGGAAAAAGAACTCGCCCTTCAGGCCGGACGGGGCGCGCAGAAAGGAAACGGGCCGGTCCTTCAGGTGCCGCAGCAGCAGCGGCGCCACCAGCCCGTCGTAACGCGCCAGGTCCAGCTTGGTCAGCCCCGTGGACGGATCGATGATGCGTTCCGGGTGGGTCAGCTTGCCGGCGCCTGGCTTGGCCTTGCCCGCCTTGGCTTTGCCAGTCCTGGCGTTGCCGGGCTTGGCTTTGCCTGGCTTGGCTTTGCCGGCCTTGCCGGCCGCATTGTCGGACTGCATCGTATCGGCCCCCATCGCCGCCTCCCTGGTGATCGCCCGCGCCGGCTTGTCGGTGCGCAAGCCGCGGAACACGGGATGGCGCACATGCCCCGAAGCGGTCCATTCGCCGAACGACACTTCCGCCACCAGCTCGGGCCGCACCCAATGGACGCCGCGGCCAATGCCGGCCGCCTTGACGGCGGGCCGCTCCGTTTCCAGGGCGCTCAGGCGGCGTTGCAGCGCCGCCAGGCCCATGTCGTCAAAGCCGGTGCCGACCTTGCCGGCGTAGACCAGCCCGCCGTCCTCGTCGTGGTACGCCAGCAGCAGCGCGCCCAGCCCCACCCGCGCGCCCTTGGGATCGGTATAGCCGGCAATGACGAATTCCTGCCGGCGGGCGCACTTGAGCTTGACCCAGCTGTCGCTGCGGCGCGATACGTAGGGCGCCGACAGGCGCTTGGCGATGATTCCCTCCAGCCCCATCTTGCAGGCCGAGGCCACCAGGTCCGCCGGCGCCGCGTCGAAGGCTTCGCTAAAGCGCAGCGGATCGCCGCCGGCGGCCTCCATCACCCGCGCCAGCACCGCGCGGCGCACGCGCAGCGGCTCCTGGCGCAGGTCGCGGCCGGTGACGTAGGGCAGGTCGAACGCGTAGAACAGAATGCCGTCGGTGCGTTCGCCGTCGAAGGCATTCTGCAGCGCCTGGAAGCTGGGCGCGCCGTTGTCGGCCAGCATCACGATCTCGCCGTCGATCCAGGCGTCGGGCAGCGGCAGGCGCTGCAGCGCCCGCACCAGGTGCGGCAGCTTCGGCCCCCAGTCATGGCCGTTGCGCGTGTACAGGCGCACCTGGCCGTCCCGCAGCCGCGCCAGCAGACGGTAGCCGTCGAACTTCATCTCGTAGATCCAGTCATCGCCGGCCTGGCGCGGCACGCCTTCCACCAGCGTGGCCAATTGCGGCTTGAGCAGCTCCGGCAAGGGCGCAGCCTCGCCCGGCAGGCCCGCCGCCCCGGCGTCCGACGACGGCGGCGCGGACGATGACGGCGATGCTGACAGCGATGCGGCCGCATCCGGCCGCGCCCCGGGCGCCGCGGCGGGCACGGCCCGCGCGCCCGTCCGCGGCGGCGTGGCCACGCTGTCGGGCTGCTCGTCCACCACGCTGAATTCGCTTTCGGCGCGGGCGTGTTCGTCGCGGTCCTTGACCAGCAGCCAGGGCGGCTGCTTTTCCGACTCGCGGCCCTTCATGCGGATCAGCGCCCAGCGTCCGCGCATCTTGACGCCATGCAGGTCGAACTTGAGATGGCCGCGCCGGTAGCCGTCGGCCGGATCGCCCACCGGCGCCCAGGTGCCCCGGTCCCAGATGATCACCTTGCCGGCGCCGTACTGGCCCTTGGGGATCTCACCCTCAAAGCGATTGTAGGCAATGGGATGGTCCTCCACCTGCACGGCCATGCGCTTGACCGACGGGTCATAGCTGGGCCCCTTGGGCACGGCCCAGCTCTTCATGGCGCCATCCAGTTCCAGCCGGAAGTCGTAGTGCAGGCGGCTGGCCCAGTGCTTCTGGATCACGAAGGCGCGCGCCGCCTCGTTGGCCTGGCCGCCTTCGGCCGGCTCCGACGTCACATTGAAATTGCGCTTGGCGCGGTACTTCGCCAGGGTATCGGCCATGGTCACGCCGCCTTGCGGGTCTTGGCCGCCTTGGCGCCCGCCGCTTTCTTCTTCGCCGGCCGGGCGGCTGCCTTCTTCGCGGTCTTCTTCGCCGCGGCCTTGCCCTTGGCCGTCGAATTGCCCGTTCCATTCCCCGCCCCGTTCGCGGCCTTCCCGGAGGAGCGTCCCTTCAGGCTGCGTTGCAGCAGTTCGGTCAGGTCGATGACATTATCGGCATAGGCGGGCGTTTCCTCCCGCGGCTCGATCACCGTCTCGGTCTTGCCGGCCTTGACCTTGCGGGCCACCAGGTCCATGACCGCGGCCTTGAATTCGTCCTTGTACTGTTCCGGATCCCACTGGCCCGACATGTCGTCCACCAGCATGCGCGCCATCTTCAGCTCGCTGGCGCTGGGCGCGAAGGCCTTGGCGCCCGCCTTGGGCAGGTCCAGGTCCTCGGTGGACTTGACCTCGTCGCCCCAGCGCATCAGGTTCAGCACCAGCGCATCGCCCGACGGAATGAGCGCGGCCAGGTGCTGCTTGGTCTGGATCACCACCTTGGCGATGCCGATCTTGCCGGCCTTGGCCAGCGTGTCGCGCAGCAAGGCATACACCTTCTGGCCCTTGTTGATCGGCGCCACGTAATAGGGCCGCTCCAGGTACACGAACGACACCTCGCCGGCATCCACGAACTGCTGGATCTCGATGGTCTGCGTGGTGCGCGGGTAGGCCTCGGCGATCTCGTCCGGGGAAATGATGACGTACTGGCCGTCCTCGTATTCCACGCCCTTGACGATATTGTCCTTGTCGATTTCCTTGCCGGTGCGCTTGTTGATGCGCTTGTAGCCGACCGGGTCCATCGAACGCTTGTCGAGCCAGTCGAAATCCACGCCCGATTCAGTCGTCGCCGTGTGCAGCCCCACCGGGATATGCACCAGCCCGAATGAAATCGCCCCTTTCCAGATGGTTCGCGTCGCCATGATGCCGCTCTCCCGCGGGGCGCCATTGCCGCCCCGTCCACTGTATCGGTTGACCGCCTGCATGCCAGGGATCGTGGCTGCCGCGCACGCCCCAGGCACCAGCATAAGCGAGCTTCGCAGCAATTGGCGTGCCCGCGCGGCATTGGCCCGGCCGGCCCCGCCGGCACGCCAATTGCTGCGCCCGCCGGCATCGCCTGTGGAAGCCTGCGGATGAACACCATCGAGCGCGTCGCCCTGTTCATGCACGAACACCAATTGACCCTGGTCACCGCGGAGTCCTGCACCGCCGGGCTGATCGCGGCCACCCTGGCCGACATTCCCGGCGCGGGCGGCCTGCTCGACTGCGCCTTCGTGGTGTACTCGGTGGCGGCCAAGCGGCGCTGCCTGGGCGTGCCGCAATCGACGCTGGCGCGCCACAACCTCACCAGCGAAGCCGTGGCGCGCGACATGGCGCTGGGCGCGGCCCGCAAGAGCCCCGCCAACGTCGCGGTCGCCAACACCGGCGTCACCGACGCCACCGACGACCGCATTCCCGCCGGCACGCAGTGCTACGCCTGGGTCTTCAAGACGGGACCGGCCGACGCCAGCCCCATCGTCTACACCGCGACACGCCAGTTCAGCGGCAGCCGCAACCAGATCCGCCAGGCCAGCGCCGAATTCGCGCTGCAAGGCATCGTCGAGCACTTCCTGCGGCATCATGCGGCCCGGCCGAAAGGCCGCGGCGCATGACGGCTGGCCCGGCGCCACGGCCGGCGGTCAACGCGCCGCGCGCAGCTTCTTCCACAGGGTCGTGCGCGAAATGCCCAGCTTTTTCGCCGCCTCGCCCAGGTGCCCGCCGGTTTCGGCGATGGTCCGCTGGATCGCGCGCAGCTCGGCGTCGCCCCGCAACGCCGCCAGGTCCGCCGCCGGCGCCAGGCGACGCTCGGGGAACAGGTCGCTGGCCGACAGCATGGCGCCGTCCGCCATGACCACCGCGCGGGCGATGCGGTTGCGCAATTCCCGGACGTTGCCGGGCCAATCGTGCGTGTCCAGCGCATACAGCGCGTCGGCCGACAGCGTCATGGCGCCCGCTTGCGCCTGTTCATCCAGCAGGGCGCGCGCCAGCGGCGCGATCGCCCCTGGCCGGGCCCGCAGCGGCGGCAGCGCCAGCCGCGCCACTGCCAGCCGGTAATAGAGGTCGGCGCGAAAGCCGCGCCCAGCCACCGCCTGTTCCAGGTCGATGCTGGCGCTGGCCATGATGCGGCAACCCATCCGCCGGCTGGCCGCGTCGCCCAGCGGCCGGTATTCGCCGTTTTCCAGCACGCGCAGCAGCGCGGACTGGGCCCTGGGGGCAAGCTCGGCCACTTCATCCAGATACAGGGTGCCCTCGGCGGCCTGCTGGAAAAAGCCGTCGCGGGCCGCGCCCGCGCCGCTGAAGGCGCCCTTGGCGTGGCCGAACAGCAGGCTTTCGGCCAGTTCCTCGGGCACCGAGGCGCAATTGACGGCCACGAACGGCCCCGCCGCGAACGCCGAGCGCGCATGCGCATAGCGCGCGGCGCGGTCCTTGCCCGCGCCGGTCTCGCCTTCCAGCAACAACGGCAGGGCGCTGGCCGCCAGGCGCTCGAGCGCGTGGGCCAGCGGGCTTTCGGGGTCGTCGGGCAGGAAGGGATTGTCGCGCACGTCCACCGCCGCGCCATCGGGGTGCGCCGCGATAACGGCACGCATGCGCGCCACCAGCGCATCGGTATCGTAGGGCTTGGTCAGGTAGTCGTTGGCGCCCGCCGCCACCAGCCGCACCGCCTGGGCGATGTCGCCATAGGCCGTGGCGAACACCACGGTGGCGCGCGCCAAGTACGGGATCAGGCGCCGGTAGAGATCCTCGCCCGAGCCGTCCGGCAGGCGGATGTCGGCCAGCACGAAAGCCGGCCGCTGGCGCGAGCGGCGGAACCATTCCACCGCCTGCGCGCAGCTCTGCACCCATTGCGCCCGCATGCCCTCCAGCCGCAAGCGCTGCAGCAGCGCGCCGCCCAGCACCGGGTCATCCTCGATCAACAACACCTGGGTATCGTTCACAGCGTTTGCCCTTCGCGTGGTAAAGGAATGCGCACGGAAATGCGCGTGTCCTGGCCGCGGCTGCACACCCGCGCCCGCCCGCCCAGGCCCGCCACCAGGCCGGCGACGATGCCCAGCCCCATGCCGTCGCCGCCCGAGGGCTCGCCGGCCAACGCGGCGCGGGCCTGCGGCGGCAGGCCCGCGCCGCGGTCGGCCACGTGCAAGGCCAGGGCGCCCGCATGCGCGCGCGCCACGATCCGCACCGGACTCCCGGGCGGCGCGGCCTGCACGGCGTTGAGCACCAGGTTCAGCAACACCTGCCGCACCGGCCCCGCCGGCAAGGGCAGCGTGTCCGGCCCCATCCCGGCGCAGGCCAGCGACACCTCGACGCCGGCCCGGCCGGCCTGCGCCGCCACCAGCAGGCGCACGTCTTCCACATCGGCCTGCCGCAAGCGCGCGTCGCCCGGCCGGAAGGTGCGCAGGCTGGCGTCCACCACCGCCTGCAGCGCTTCCACGCCGCGATCGATGAATCCCAGCGATTCCTGCCGCACCTCGGCGCGCTCGCCGAACTGCCGCAGGGTCTGCACGGCGGTGCGCAATCCGCCCAGCGGGTTGCGCACTTCGTGCGCCAGCGCTGCCGACATGCGGCCCAGCACCGCTTCGCGCTCGATGTGGGCGTGCCGCCGCGCCAGGGCCTCGCGCTCGCGCACGCTCTCGGCCATCCAGTTGTAGGCCGCCAGCAGTTCGCGCAACTCCGGGTCGCGGGTGCGCACGTCCATCGTGCGGGGCCGGTCCGCGCGCGCCGCCCGCAAAGCCTGGGTCAACGAGATGATGGGGCGCTGCAGGCGCCGCGCCATGCCGTAGCACAGCGCCGCCCCCAGCACGCCGATGGCCAACCCGACCAGCCCCAGCTCGAGCGCGAGTCCGCGCCGCTGCGACAGGAAATCGCTCACGTCCAGGTTGGCGACCACGGTCCCCAGTTCGGGGCGCGCGCTGTCCAGCAGCCGCCAGGTCCAGACGCCTTCCGAGCGCAGGCTGACCCGGCTGCCAGGGGTCTCGCGCAGCAGGGCCAGCGGCACCGGTTCGACTTCGGGATAGCGCGCCACGTGCGCCAGCATGCGGCCATCGGCGGCCACCACCGCAAGCGTCCGGTCGACCACGCCCAGGTGCGTATCCAGCGCGCGGTTCAACACCTCCGTCATCTGCTCGCCATCGCCGGCACGCACGGCCGGCAGGATGGCGGCGGACAGGCCATCCAGGTAGACCTGTCCCAGGTTGGAAATCTGCGTGTCGAACTGACGCGACAGACCATGCAGCGCCAGCGATATCAACGTGGCGGAGATGGCCAGGAACAACAGGGAAACCGCCAGCGGGATACGCGCGGTGAGCGGCAAGCGAAACATGATCGACGGCGTCGGACGGCAAAACGAGATTATGCCGTGGCAGCAAGGGCCCACCAATGTGCAAGATTTCGCAAGCGCGCCGATGCTCGGCAAAAAGCGTGCCGGCCGGGCGGTTGCGCCCGATTTCTCGCCTAGATGTTCAGCTTTGCGAACATCGGCGTCTGCGATCGTTCACCTTTCCAGACACCCGCCGCGCCGCGCGCGCCGGACTCATGGTTATCCCGCAATACAGCGGCTGCCGGACGAAAGCAGAATGCAAGCCGCCCTCCTTAAAGTCCCCCGCTCCTTCCGGCCGCAACAGGCAAGGCCGGCAGGCTGTCATCAACAATAACGGGGAGCACGCCATGGGCAGCACCATATTCTCTAGAAAACGCGATCTGTGGGGAGGCGCCTTCATCGCCCTCTGCGGCGCGCTGACGATCTTCCAGGCCACCTCCTACAACATCGGCGAACTGGCCCGCATGGGGCCGGGCTACTTCCCGATGCTGGTGGGCGCCTTCCTCGTGGCGCTGGGCATCCTCATCCCGCTCAGCCCCGACCCCGACGAAATCCAGGAAGAACAGCTCGAAGAACAGCTGCCGCAGCCCACCCGGCGCGAGCGCCTGCGCGGCATGGCCTGCATCGCGGCCGGCATCGCGCTGTTCATCGTGATCGGCCAGTACCTGGGCTTTCTGCCAGCCACCTTCGCGCTGGTGTTCGTGTCGGCCCTGGGGGACACCTCCAACACATACAAAAGCGCTGCCATCCTGGCCGCCGCGATGACGCTGTTCGGCGCCATTGTCTTTTCCTGGGCGCTGCAATTGCAGTTCCCGATGCTGCGCTGGGGTTGAACCATGGATATCCTCGACAACGTTCTGCACGGCTTCAGCGTCGCCTTCCAGTGGGACAACCTGCTGTGGTCGCTGTTCGGCGTCTTCATGGGCAACATGATCGGCGTGCTGCCCGGCATGGGCGTGCTGGCCGCGATCTCCATCCTGCTGCCGCTGACCTACGCCATGACGCCGGTGGCGGCGCTGATGATGCTGGCGGGCATCTACTACGGCGCCCAGTATGGCGGCGGCATCACCTGCATCCTGCTGAACCTGCCCGGCACGCCGTCCCATGCCGTCACCTGCCTGGACGGCAACCCGCTGGCGCGCCGCGGCAAGTCCGGCTCGGCGCTGTTCATGCTGGTGCTGGCGTCCTTTGTCGGCGCCAGCGTCGGCATCATCGTCATGATCCTGTTCTCGCCCATCCTGGTGGAAGTGGCCTTCCAGTTCGGGCCGGCCGAGTACTTCTCGATGATGATGCTGGGCCTGTTCGCTGGCGCCACGCTGGCCAAGGGCTCGGCCATCAAGGGCGTGGCCATGGTGTTCCTGGGCCTGCTGATCGGCGTGATCGGCACCGACGTCAACACCGGCACCATCCGCTATGCCTTCGGCATCCTCGAACTGAGCGATGGCGTGCAGTTGGTGGCGCTGGCGATGGGCCTGTTCGGGCTGGCGGACTTCTTCGCCAACGTCAACCGCATCGGCAAGGCCAGCACGGTCGGCAGCGCGGCCCGCATGTCGGTGCGGCCCGAGCCCGGCGACATCCGCCAGTCGGCCATGCCGATCGCGCGCGGCAGCGCCATCGGCGCGGTCCTGGGCATCCTGCCCGGCACCGGCGCGACCATCGCGTCGTTCATGTCCTACGCCGTGGAAAAACGCGTCTCCAAGACGCCCGCGCGCTTCGGCAACGGCGCGATCGAGGGCATCGCCGGCCCCGAGGCGGCCAACAACTCGGCGGCGCAGACCAGCTTCATCCCGACCATGAGCCTGGGCATCCCGGGCGACTCCGTCATGGCGCTGATGCTGGGCGCCCTGATCATCCACGGCATCCAGCCGGGACCGCAGATGGTGACCGAGCACGCCGACCTGTTCTGGGGCCTGATCGCCAGCTTCTGGATCGGCAACGTGATGCTGGTGATCATGAACCTGCCGCTGATCGGCATGTGGGCCAAGCTGCTCAAGGTGCCCTACAAGTACCTGTTCCCGTCGGCGCTGTTCTTCGTCTGCGTGGGCGTGTACAGCACCCAGAACAGCCTGTTCGACGTCGGCATGGTGCTGGTGCTGGGCATGGTCGGCTACTTGTTCCTGAAGCTGCGCTTCTCGCCCGCGCCGCTGCTGCTCGGCTTCGTGCTGGGGCCGATGGTCGAGGAGAACTTCCGCCGCGCCCTGCTGCTGTCGCGCGGGCAGATGGGCATCTTCATCGACCGCCCGATCAGCGCGGGTTTCATCTACGCGATCTTCGCGCTCGCGCTGTGGCTGGTCTACTCGACCGTGCGCAATCGCCGCAAGGTGCGCGCGCTGGAACAGGCGCAGGCCTGATTTCACGGAAAACTGCACGATCAGGGGTCGCCGCAAGGCGGCCCCGCCGCTACACCGGAGTACGCCATGAGGGGATTGCAGGACGAACACGCGCTGACCGCGGCCCAGGACCCTACGTTGGGGGTCGCCCGCGGGCTGTCCTTCGTGGAATTGATGGAATTGCTGGAGTTCAGCCGGCTGCGCTTCGAGGCTCCCAGTGCGGGCGCCAGTGCCGCGCTCATCGGCACCCAGGATTGGCGCAGGCATGTCGATGGCAATCGCCTGGATCCCGCCGGCGTCTACATTTGTTCGACCCTGCAGGCCCTGCGCGATGCCGTGCTACCGCCAGACAATGCCGAACTCAGGATCGACATGCCGTCGCTCGACCTCATCCGCCTGATGGCCACGATGCGCCAGCACGACAGCGCGCCGCCACCACCCTGGCTGCGCGTCGATCTGCAGGCATTGATCCGCCGTGTTCTGGTGCCGGCCGATGCCCCCGCGCACCTGTATGACCTGGTCCGCCACGTGGTGATGGCGCGGCTGTGGATCGAGGTCGCGCGCTATGAACCCGCCATCGAGGAAGCCCGCGCATGACTGACCAACCCATTGAAATCATCGCCGCGGCCGTATTCGCGGTCGCCCTGCTGCATACCTTTTCCGCGCCGCTGTTCCTGCGGCTGGCGCACCGCAACAAGCGCCACGAAGGCCTGCTGCACCTGCTCGGCGAGGTCGAGGTGGTGTTCGGCTTCTGGGCCGCGGTGCTGCTGTTGCTGATGGCCTTCGCCGCCTCCGGCGAGGCGGCGCTCGGCTACGCCGAGTCGCGCAACTACACCGAGCCGGCGTTTGTCTTCGTGGTCATGGTCATCGCCGCCTCGCTGCCCGTCCTCACGGCGGTCATGCGGCTGGTGGACCGCCTGGCCAGATGGCTTCCGACGGCCGACCGGACGGCAAAGGCGTGGCTGTGCCTCGCGCTCGTGCCTCTGGCCGGGTCGCTGATCACGGAGCCGGCCGCCATGACGATCGCCGCCATGATGCTGGCGCCGCAGGTCTTTCACCGCGGCATGCCGGAACGGCTGAAGTACCTGGCGCTGGGCGTGCTATTCGTCAACATCTCGATCGGCGGCACCTTGACCTCGTACGCGGCCCCGCCCGTCCTGATGGTGGCGGCGACCTGGGGCTGGGACAGCGCCTTCATGCTCAAGACCTTCGGCTGGAAAGCCGCGCTGGCGGTGCTGGTCAACGCCACCGCGGTCACCTGGCTGCTGCGGCCCCACCTGCAAGACGGCGATGTCTTGACGGTCGGCGGCAACGCCAAGCCGATGTCGTCCACCGTCATCACGGTGCACCTGCTGTTCCTGGCGGCGATCGTCCTGTTCGCCCACCATCCCATCCTCTTCCTGGGGCTGTTCCTGTTCTTCCTGGGCTACACCCAGGCCTACAAGGCGCACCAGAGCCGGCTGATCATCAAGGAAGCCCTGCTGGTCGGCTTCTTCCTGGCCGGCCTGGTCGTGCTGGGCGGCATGCAGCAATGGTGGCTGCAGCCCATCGTCAGCGCCCTCGAACCACGCGTGCTGTTCTTCGGCGCCCTGGCCCTCACCGCCGTCACCGACAATGCCGCCCTGACCTACCTGGGATCGTTGATCGACGGCATTTCCGCGCAGGCGCAATACATGCTGGTGGCGGGCGCGGTTGCCGGCGGCGGCCTGACGGTGATCGCCAACGCGCCCAACCCCGCCGGGGTGGCGCTGCTGCGCGGCGGATTCAGCAACGGCGCGGTCAGCATGCCCGCGCTGCTGGCCGGCGCACTGGCGCCCACCGCGGTGGCCGCGTCGCTCCTGTTCCTGCTGTGACCGTCCCCGGGGTTGCCGCCCCGGGGGCCAATTCTCGTTGCATCTGACATGGTTTGGCGCACATCGCGCCCGCGGCCGCGGTCCAATGGCCCCGCCCTTTTTCAGAGGCGATCCGACATGGCGACCACGATGACCCGCAACGCGTTCCTCAAGCTACTGACCAGGCACCTCTACCCCGTCCTGAAGGCCGAAGGGTTCGAGGGCTCGGGCCAGACCCTGCGGCGTATCCGCGGCCCCGTCGTGCACGTCTTCAACGTGCAGGGCGCCAGCGGCGGCAAGGCCTGCTACCTGAACCTGGGCGCGCACTACGATTTCCTGCCGTGCGAAGGCGGCGCCTTCGTGCCGCCGGCCGAGATCGAGGAATCGCACTGCGTGTTCCGCGAACGCATCGACCCGCCGCCCGGCCCCGCGTTCGGCTGGGCCTATGGACCCGACCAGGCCAGCGCCGAGGAGAACGTCGCCTTCATCGTCAGCGAATGGGCGCGCCAGGGCCATGCCTTCTTCGCTGACCACGACGCCTACCCCGCCAGCTGCGAACGGCTGCTGCGGCAGACCGATCCTGACGGCATCCATCCCGCGAGGACGCTACACCTGGCGCGCATCGCGCGGCACCTGGGCGACGCGGAGCGGGCCCGGACCTTCGCGCGCTCGGGGTTGGCACGGGCGCCGGAACGGGCCACCTCGCTGCAGGAAAAGCTGCAGGCGCTCCTGGCAGGCTAGGATCCTGCGGCCGCGGCCTGCCCCATCCCTGGCGCCCGCGAGGCGCCGGCCCCCGGGCGGCAACCGAAAAGTGGCCATATCAAATAACCCGGATTGGCTATTTTTCACCGATCCAATTTTCCCTAGCATGGCCGGGTTCCCTGTCAACCCCGAGCACATCCATGCCAGAACTGACCCCGGCGCTGCGCCAGCGCATCCTCCAAGCCGTGGACGCGGGCTTCGCGGCCCAGACCGAACTGACGGCGCAACTGGTGCGCCTGCCCTCGCAGCGCGGCGAGGAAGCCACCGCGCAGGACTTCATGGCGGCGCGCTACGCCGAACGCGGCTACGCGGTGGACCGCTGGCGCATCGACGTAGACGCCATCCGCCACCTGCCCGGCTTTTCGCCGGTGGCGGTTTCCTATGACAACGCCTACAACGTGGTCGGCGCCCACCGCGCGCGCAGCCTGAAAGGCCGCTCGCTGATCCTCAATGGCCACATCGACGTGGTGCCGGTCGGCCCGCTGGCGCAATGGAGCCGCGACCCGTACGACCCCGCCATCGTCGACGGCTGGATGCACGGCCGCGGCGCCGGCGACATGAAGTCCGGCCTGGTCGCCTGCCTGTCGGCCATGGACGCGCTCGCCGCGATCGGCCTGGCGCCGGCCGGCGACGTGTTCCTGCAGTCGGTGGTGGAAGAAGAATGCACCGGCAACGGCGCCCTGGCCTGCCTGGCGCGCGGCTACCGCGCCGACGCCGCCTTCATCCCGGAACCGCTGCTGCCCATGCTGATGCGCGCCCAGGTCGGGCCGATGTGGTTCCAGGTGCAGATCGAAGGCGACCCCCAGCACGCCTCGGCCGCCTTCACCGGCGCCGGCGCCAACGCCATCCAGAAGGCGATCTTCCTGATCCAGGCGCTGGACGAACTGGAAACGCGCTGGAACGCCAACAAGCGCGACCACCGCCACTTCTGCGACCATCCCCACCCCATCCGCTTCAACCTCGGCAAGATCGCCGGCGGCGACTGGCCGTCCAGCGTGCCGGCCTGGTGCACCTTCGACATGCGCGTGGCTGTCTATCCGGGCCAGAGCCTGGAGGCCGCGCGCGCCGAGATCGAAGCCTTCGTGGCCCAGGCCGCGGCGCGCGATCCGTTCCTGGCCAAGCATCCGCCCAAGGTGGTCTACCACGGCTTCATGGCCGAGGGCTACGAACTGCGGAACGCCGACGAGGCCGAGGCCGCGCTGCGCGCCGCGCATGAGCAGGTGTTCGGCGAACCGCTGCGCGAATACGCCACGTCGGCCGCCACCGACGCCCGCTTCTACGGCCTGTACGCCGACACCCCGGCCATCGTCTACGGCCCGGAATGCCGCATGCCGCACGGCTACGACGAGGCGGTCAACCTGGAATCGGTGCGCAAGGTCACCCAGACCATTGCGCTATTCATCGCCCAATGGTGCGGACTGGAAGAGCGCCACGCATGAACCGCAGCAACCTCTCCAGCGCCGACCAGGCGCTGTTCGCGGCCGAGCCGCCCAAGTTGTCCCTGTCGCAGGCCGAGGATCTGGCGCGCGACCACTACGGCCTGGCGGTCCGCGCCAGCATCCTGTCCAGCGAGCGCGACCAGAATTTCCTGCTGCGCGGCGCCGACGGCCGCGCCTACGTGCTCAAGGCCACGCATCCGGCCGAAGACCCCGCGGTCACCGACTTCCACACCCAGGCGCAATTGCGGCTGATGCGCGCCGGCGGCCAGCCGCCGGTGCCGCACCTGCTGCCCCGCCTGGCGGGCGACTACGTGCATTGGCACGACGACGCCAGCGGCGCCCGCCGCGCCATCCGCCTGATGACCTTCGTCGATGGCGTGCCGCTGCACCAGGTGGCGCGCACGCCGGCGCAGCACCGGGCGCTGGGCCGCGCGCTGGCCCAGTTCGACCTGGCGCTGGCGGACTTCGACCATGCCATGGCCGGCCACGAACTGATGTGGGACCTGCAACGGGCCGATCAACTGGCCGACCTGCTGCCCAAGATCCCGCAGGCGGACCGCCGCCGGCTGGCCGAACGCCAGCTCGAGCGCTTCGTCACCGACCTGCGGCCCCGCCTGGGCGCGCTGCGGCGCCAGGTCATCCACAACGACCTCAACCCCTACAACGTCATGGTGGCGCGCGATCGGCCCGACCAGGTCGCCGCGCTGCTGGACTTTGGCGACATGGTGCGCGCGCCGCTGGCGCAGGACCTGGCCGTGGCCGGCGCCTACCTGCTGGACGACGCCCCCAACCCCCTGTCGCTGGCGCTGCGCCAATGCCTGGCCAGCTATCACCAGACGCTGCCGCTGACCGAAACCGAGATCGCGCTGCTGCCCGACCTGATCGCCACGCGCCTGTTGATCACGGTGGCCATCACCGGCTGGCGCGCGCAGCAGCACCCCGAGAACCGCCAGTACATCCTGCGCAACAACGGCCTGGCCTGGACCGGCCTGGCGCGCCTGGACGCCCTGCCCCGGCAGCAGGCCAGCGACATCCTGCTGGCCGCCAGCCAGACCCCGATGGAGACTCTTGTATGAGCCGAGACCAAGCCATGCTCAACGCCTTCGACCCCGCCGCGGCCGACGCGCTGCCGCCGGCCGAGCGCGAGCTGATCGCCCGCCGCCAGCGCGTGCTGGGGCCGGCCTACCGCCTGTTCTACGACCAGCCGCTGCACATCGTGCGCGGCGAAGGCGTGTGGCTCTACGGCGCCGACGGCGATCGCTACCTGGACGCCTACAACAACGTAGCCTCGGTGGGCCACAGTCATCCGCGCGTGGTGCGCGCCATCGCCGAACAGGCGGCGGTGCTGAACACCCACACCCGCTATCTGCACGACGGCGTGCTGGACTACGCCGAACGCCTGCTGGCGACGTTCCCGCAGCCGCTGTCGCAGGTCATCTTCACCTGCACCGGCAGCGAGGCCAACGACCTGGCGCTGCGCGTGGCGCGCAGCCATACCGGCGGCACCGGCGTCATCGTCACGCAACTGGCATACCACGGCGTCACCGCCGCGGTGGCCGCTGTGTCGCCGTCGCTCGGCCAGGCCGTGCCGCTGGGCGTGGACACGCGCGCCGTGGCCGCGCCCGACAGCTACCGCCACGATCCGGCCACCCTCGGGCAATGGTTCGGCCAGCAGGTGCGGGCCGCCATCGACGACATGCGGCGCCACGGCATCAAGCCGGCCGCGCTGCTGGTGGACACGATCCTGTCCAGCGACGGCGTCTACAGCGATCCGGCCGGCTTCCTGGCGCCGGCGGCGCAGGCCATCCGCGACGCCGGCGGCCTGTTCATCGCCGACGAAGTGCAGGCCGGCTTCGCCCGCACCGGCTCGTGCATGTGGGGCTTCCAGCGCCACGGCCTGGTGCCGGACCTCGTCACCATGGGCAAGCCGATGGGCAACGGCCATCCCATCGCCGCCATGGTGTCGCGTCCCGACATCATGGAGCGCTTTGGCCGCGAGGCGCGCTACTTCAATACCTTCGGCGGCAATCCGGTGGCCTGCGCGGCTGCCCAGGCCACGCTCTCGGTCATCGAGGAAGAAGGCCTGCAGGCCAACGCCGCGCGCACCGGCCAGTACCTGCGCGACGGTTTCCGCGCGCTGGCCGAGCGCCACGCGCTGATCGGCGACGTGCGCGGCGATGGCCTCTTCATCGGCGTCGAACTGGTGCGCGACCGCGCCGCGAAGACACCGGCCAAGGAAGAGACGCACCGCTTCGTCAACCTGATGCGCCAGCGCCGCGTGCTGCTCAGCGCCACCGGCCTGCACGGCAACGTGCTCAAGCTGCGGCCGCAACTGCCGTTCGCCCGCGAGCATGCCGACCTGCTGCTGGCGGCGGCGGACCAGACGCTGGCGGAACTGTAGCGGGCGAAGCGGCGCCCCTCGTGACCGCTCCCGCGCTGCCCCGCCGATGCGGGGCGCCGGCCACCGTCCCTGGCTGCCTTGGTCCACCGCCGTCATTCAACGGCAAGGCTCAACGCCGCGCCCGCCGCGCGGGCCGGTTCTCGCCGGCCCGCCCCAGCGCCCGCGCAAAGCGGGCCACGCCATCGTCGATGCGCTCGCACGGCACGCCGCCATACCCCAGCACCACCGCCGGCGCCGCCGCGCGCGCGGCATCGGGCAGGTAGTGCGGCTGCCCCAGCACGATGCCTTCGTCGCGGGCCGCCTCGGCCAGACGCGGCACCGACACCTTGCGGTCGAGCCGCGCATAGACATGCAGCCCGGCCCGCGCTTGCGACAACTGCACCTGGTCGCCGACGCGCGCCGCCATCGCCTCGCGCAGCACGATCTGGCGGCCAGCATACTCGGTGCGCATGCGCTTGATGTTGTGCGAGAAATGGCCGTCCGCCATGAAGTCCGCCAGCGCCGCCTGCAAGTGCAGCTGGCCCGGCCGATAGATGCTGGCGCAGGCGCGCGAGAACGGCTCGGCCACCTGTGGCGGCACCACCATGTAGCTCATGCGCAGGCCGGCGAACATGGTCTTGCTGAAGGTGCCCAGGTAGATCACGCGGCCGTCGGCATCCAGCCCCTGCAACGACGGAATCGGCGCGCCGTCGTAGCGGAACTCGCTGTCGTAGTCGTCCTCCAGCACCCACAGGCCGCGCGCCCGCGCCGCCTGCAGCAGTTCCAGGCGCCGCGCCAGCGGCATCACCACGCCGGTGGGGTACTGGTGCGACGGGCTGGTGATCAGCAGCCGCGCGCGGCGCGGCAGCTTGCTGGCCGCCAGGTCCAGGCCCTGGTCATCGAGCACGGCGGCATGGGCGCGCACGCCCGCCGCCGCCAGCACCGGCGGAAAGGCCCAGTGGCACGGGCTTTCCACCAGCGCGGCGTCGCCCGCCCCCGCCAGCATGCGCGCGCACAGGTCCACCGACTGGTGCGTGCCCGCCGTGACGATGACCTGCTCCGGCTCGCACACCACGGCCCGCGCCAGCCGCAGATAGCTGGCGATGGCCTCGCGCAGCGGCAGAAAGCCCGCGCCGTCCTTGGCATAGCCCGACAGCGCCAGGTTCGACTTGCCCAGATGGCGCGACACCAGCCGGCGCCACAGGTGGAACGGAAACAGGCTGGCGTCGGCCACGCCCGGCACGAATGCCCCGGTGTGCTGGCCCAGTCCGGCCGCGCCGCCGGCGATGCCCTCGCCGCGCGTGGACAGGCCCGGCACGTGGCGCTGCGCGAGCCCTGGCGAGGCCGGCGGCAGCAGCGGCCGGTCCACCGTCTTCTCGACGAAGGTGCCGCTGCCGCCGCGCGCGCTCAGGTAGTTCTCGGCGATCAGGCGTTCGTACGCCAGTGTCACCGTGATGCGCGAGATGCCCAACTCCTGCGCCAGCACGCGCGAGGACGGCAAGCGCTGCCCCGCCACCAGCGTGTGGTCCAGCACGCCGCGCCGCACGATGTCGTAGATCTGCTTTTGCAGCGGGTCGGCCGACTCGCGCGATAGCGCGCCGGATAGCAGGTCGGCGAGCAGGACTTCCTTCATGAAGTGGACCTATCTCTGATTGGATTGTGGCTATACAAGATATAGCCAGTAGTTGCTATCGTCAACGCCGTATCCAATGCGGCGCCACCGTGGAAAGCCGCGACAAACAAGGGGAATTCCATGCAAGACCAGAATGGCCGCAGACAGCCGGTCAGGGCGGCGGCCGCCGCTTTCTTCGGCACCATGATCGAGTGGTACGACTTCTACTGTTATGCCACGGCGGCCGCCCTGGTGTTCGGCGACGTGTTCTTCGCCACCAACGATCCCTTCATGGGCACGCTGGCCTCGCTCGGCACCTTCGCCATCGGCTTTTTCGCGCGGCCGGTGGGCGCGGTGCTGTTCGGCCATCTCGGCGACCGCGTCGGCCGCAAGCAGAGCCTGGTCATCACGCTGCTGCTGATGGGCCTGGCCACCACGCTGATCGGCCTGCTGCCGTCATACCATTCGATCGGCCTGACCGCCGTGGTGCTGCTGGTCGCGCTGCGGCTGGTGCAGGGCATCGCGGTGGGCGGCGAATGGGGCGGCGCGGTGCTGATCGCGGCCGAACACGCGCCGCCCAAGTGGCGCACCTTCCTGGCCTCGGCGCCGCAGTACGGCAGCCCCATCGGCCTGATCCTGGCGACCGGCGTGTTCCGCCTGGTGTCCGACCTGCCCAAAGAGGACTTCCTGTCGTGGGGCTGGCGCCTGCCCTTCATCATCAGCGGCGTGCTGGTGCTGGTGGCCTTCGTCATCCGCCGCGGCGTCAACGAAAGCCCCGAACTGGAAGCGCGCCTGAAGGAAAAGAAAAAGGAAAGCACCGCCCCCATCAGCATGGTGCTGCGCGAACGCAAGCGCGCGCTGCTGCTGGGCATCGGCCTGTGCCTGCTGGGCATCTCGGGGTTCTACTTCGTCACCACCCTGATGATCACCTACACCACCACCTACCTGAAGATCACGCGCAGCCAGATCCTGGACGTGGTGACCTGGGCCGGCGTGGTCGAGCTGATCAGCTTCCCGATCGCCTCGTACATCGCCACCCGCGTCGGCGAGCGCCGCTTCCTGATCTGGGTCACCGCCCTGTCGACGCTGTGGGCGGTGCCGATGATGATGCTGATCCTGACCGGCGACATCCAGAACATCGCCATCGGCATCCTCACTGCGATCTTCCTGATCGGCGCCTACTACGCGGTGCTGGCGCCCTACCTGCCGCTGGCCTTCCCGGTGGAGATGCGCTACACCGGCATCTCGCTCAGCTTCCAGCTGTGCGGCGCGATTTTCGGCGGCACCACGCCGCTGGTGGGGCTGTGGGTGGCGCACACCTTCGGCCTGACCTGGCAGCCGATGGCGCTGATGTTCGCCATCATCGCCGGCGCCAACCTGCTGTGCGCGATCTACCTGCCGACGCCGGAGCGGGAGGCGGCGCGCCGGGGACGCGGCGCCCTGCGTGCCGGGCAGCACAGCCGAGCGCTGTAACACCGATCGCGGCGCTGCGCTTTGGACGATATCCAAGGCGCTGCTCCGCCCCCTATGACTTGGCGGTGAGCAAGCCGACGAACGTTTCGCCCAGCGCCCTCAATTGCGCTTCGTCGTTCTTGGGAGACGACAATTGGCTCCAGAATTTTCCCGAATTCCAACCGAGCGTACGTCTGTTGTCGGTGCCAGTCTGAGTGAAGAACCCCCAGAACCACAGGTCGTCCCACGTCAGCATGTCCTCAGCCGAGTAGCGGCTTCTCAGGCCCTTGTTGATATTCTCGACTCGCGGACAGGGATGCCCCAGCGTCTCGAATATGTGCAGGATGACCCGATCGACAGGCAGATAAGGCTTGCTTTGCAGGGCGCTTTCAGGTCCCCGGCTGGCGTCGGACCAAAAATGAAGCGCTTGCGGCCCCGCGTGTAGCCTGATCGCCGCCTTGACGAACAGCGCCGTCGTCTTGATGCCCCACCCCGGTCGGGCATGCAGGGCGAGGAAAAGCGCTGCCCAA
Organism: Achromobacter sp. CSND-B12; assembly: GCF_052906545.1. Taxonomy (NCBI): domain Bacteria; kingdom Pseudomonadati; phylum Pseudomonadota; class Betaproteobacteria; order Burkholderiales; family Alcaligenaceae; genus Achromobacter; species Achromobacter sp. CSND-B12. The sequence goes on from NZ_JBREGJ010000001.1 coordinate 1,010,368, forward strand.
TCGTCCGTCTCGCCTTCCCGGGCCGTGAAAGGGGCCTTGCCCTTTTTGGCATGCTCTTTGCCTGGACCCAGCAGATACGCGGTGAACGCCTTCAACGACGCGGTCTGTTCCGGAGTGGCCCGGTGCAGCGTTTCCCAGAATCCCCGCAGATCGTTCATGTCCGCGCTAGACTGCGTGCTGACATTCAAATGCAGAAAACGGGTCAGCCTGTCATGAGCGGAATGGCAACCGGCCAAGCAACGCGCATACTCACGCTCCTGGAACTCTCGATTCCACTTCGTATGTTCCTTGAGGAATTCAAAGAGTCTCCGCACGGAAGGCTGGGTCCAGTCGAAGTTGTCCTTGTTTCGAATCTTGCTCATTTTTTCTGCATGGCCAGGGGAAGGAGGAGAGCCGCGACGCGCGTGATACGTCCTTTGGCGCGAAAGGCTGGAGCGAGATCGTACTCCCACAATCCGATGGCGGCTCGGCCTGACGCTGATCCCTTGCCTATGGGCGGCGGCCGGATTCGACTTCCCGGGATGGTCCGCGCCGCGGCTCACGCACCCACGTCAAAACCGCGTCCGCAGCGTCAGGTTGAAACTGCGCCCCGGCTGCAGCAATGGATTCTGGTCCGTCATGGGGTAATTCACGTTCGAGGCCGTGGCCGCGCTACGATAGGCGCGGTTGAACAGATTGCTGATGCCCAGCACGGCCTGGGTATTGCCGACCCGCGGCAAGCCGAGCTTGTCCAGCTGCAGCTGCGCATACAGGTTGACCACGCCGAATCCGCCGGCCGGATATTCCTTGCGGTCGTCGTAGCGGTTCTGGCCCTTGGCCCACTGCAGTTCTCCGCTCAGGGCGTAGGCTTCGTTCGGCCCGACGTACTGCACGCCCATCAGGCCGCTGAGCGCGGCGATGGATGGCAGCGGCCGCCTGGTGACCAGGTTGGTCGCGTGCAGATAGCTGGCGCTGCCATACACATTGAGCGCGCGGGTCACTTGCCAGCGCCAGTCGCTCTCGAGCCCCTGGACGCGCGCCCTGCCCACGTTGCGACGTTGGGTGGCCGGCAGGCCCATGTACATGGTGTCGACGCTCTCGATGAAATCGCGGAAATTGCTGCGGAATGCCGTCAGGCCGACCGTGGCATCGTCGAAATGCAGGCGGGCGCCGATATCCGCGTTGGTGCCGCGCTCGGGCTTGAGCTGAGGGTTGGGGAAACTGTAGCTGGTGCCGGTGAAGCCGGCATTGAACATGTCGAAGACCCACGGCATGCGGAACGAATTGCCGACGCTGCCCAGCAGCTCGACCACCTCGGTGGCGCGGTACGACACCCCCAAACTGCCGGTGGTGGCCGTCTGCTGGTTGTTCTGCGCGGCGCGGAAGGCGGGCAGCAGGTCGGGCGATGGCAACGGGCTCAGGCCGACGTCCGAGCGGTACCAGTCGAAACGGCCACCGGCGCTGACGGTCCACTTGGGCGCGGGATTCCATTCATTGCTCAGGAACACGCCGATATTGGTCTGATAGCGGATAGGACCGGTGCGCACCCAATCGTCGCGCTTGACGGTGGTGGTGCCATCCGGCCGGCGCAGCGTGGTCTGGGAACGCATCTTCTGGCCCGGCCAGATTTCATGCATGAAATCCATGCCCACCGTGGTGGCGACGCTGGCCCAGGGAATGGTCGCGGCCAGGTTGCCGCCATAGGCCAGCGGCCCGATCACGTGGCGCCGCATGTCGACCACGCGCGCCGCGTTGACTTGGTTGTGGGAAGCCAGGGTGGTGTCGAATTCATTGACGTAGAGGCTGGCGCGCAGTTCGCTGATGATGCCGTCGAACTCGCCGCTGTAGCCCAGCTTGCCCTGCTTGACGGCAAGCGGATCGCGGTGGCTGCTGGTGAGGGGATACGGCGGCACGGCGCCGGCGCCGTCGTCGTTCACGTGCGCGAAGCGGCCGCTGATCTCGAAGCGTTGTCGGACGTCGGGCATGTAGCCCAGCACGATGCCGCCGCCTGTGCCGCGAAAGCCGCTGTTGGGCACCTCTTCGGTCCCGCTGCGGAAGTTGCTGGCGCGCCGGCCGGTGGCGTACACGCGCAAGTCGAAGCCGTCGCCCGCCGCTTCCAGCGCGGCGTTGGCCTGCATCGCGTTGGCGTTGCTGCGCCACGACGCCGACACTTCGCCGCCATTGAGCTGGAACGCATGATCCAGATTGCCGTGGGCGCGCCGGGTGACGAAGTTGATCAGGCCGCCCAGCCCATCGCTGCCGAAGCGCGCCGAATCCGGCCCGCGCACCACCTCGACCTGCTCCAGCTCGGTCGGGCTGATCAGCATGAATTGCAGGGTATTTCGGCCACGGAAGCGATTGCCGTCGATGAAGACAGGCACCCGCATGTCATTGGTATTCATGCCGCGCAGGAATACCGTGCCGGCAATGCCGCCCGTGTGGTTGATGGTGGCGTTCGGAATCCGGCTCAATAGCTCCAGGGTGCTGATGGGGCTGAGCCGGTCGATGTCCTGGCGGTCGACCACCGACACCGATTGCGTCACCGCATGGTCTAGCGTCGCCGGCGGCGGCGCGGCGCCGATGGCGTGCAGGCGGCCGTCGTCCGCGCCGTCGCCGGCCGTGACGCGGATGGCCGGCAGTTGCGCGGGTTCGGCGGCCACGGCGGGCGCGCCAAGGGTGGTGGCCGCGAGCAGGAAAGCGCGGACGAAGGGCGAAGGAGGAAAGGGATGAGTCATACAGGAACGCAAAGGCAAAGCCCGAAGGCCGGAGAAACGCCGCCTTGCGCGGCGGCGATGAAAGCCGGCGCGCGGGGCAACAGGGCCCCGCGCGACAGGTTCAGAACCGCGTCCGCAACGTCACATTGACGCTGCGCCCCGGCTGCAGCAACGGGTTCAGGCCCGTCATGGGGTAGTTGACATTCGACGCCGTGGCAGCGGTGCGATACGCGCGGTCGAACAGGTTGTTGATGCTGAACACCGCCTGGGTATTGCCCACCCTCGGCAGGCCCAGCCGGTCCAGCTGCAATTGCGCGGACAGGTTGACCACGCCAAAGCCGGCCGCTGGGTATTCCTTGCGGTCGTCATAGCGGCCTTGCCCCTTGGCCCACTGCAGTTCGGCGCCGAAGGCATAGGCGTCATTCGGGCCGACGTACTGCACCCCCATCAGGCCGCTGAGTGTGGCGATGGAGGGCAGCGGCCGGCGGGTGATGCGGTTGGTGGCATGCAGGTAGCCGGCGCTGCCATACAGGTTGAGCGCGCGCGTCACTTGCCAGCGCCAGTCGCTTTCCACCCCCTGCACCCGAACCTTGCCCACATTCGCCTTTTGCGTGGCGGGCAGGCCGTTGTACTGGGTGTTGACGTTCTCGATGAAGTCGCGGAAATCGCTGCGGAACGCCGTCAGGCCGACCGTGGCATCGTCGAAGTGCAGCCGGGTGCCCACGTCCACGTTCGTGCCGCGCTCGGGCTTGAGCTGAGGATTGGGGAAGGAGTAGCTGGCGCCGGTAAATCCGGCATCGAACATGTCGAAGATCCAGGGCATGCGGAACGAATTTCCGACGCTGCCCAACAGCTCAATCACTTCGGTTGCGCGGTACGACAGTCCAAGGCTGCCCGTAGTGGCGGTCTGTTGATTGTTCTGCGCCGCGCGGAAAGCGGGCAGCAGATCGGGGGACGGCAAGGGCGAAAGGTCGACATCGGAACGGTACCAATCCACGCGGCCACCGGCCGTCACCGTCCATTTCGGGGAAATCGTCCACTCATTGCTGAGGAAGACGCCGATGTTGGTCTGGTAACGGGCCGGCCCGCTGGGCTCCCAGGCGCCGCGGCTGACGGTCGTGCCGCCGCCGGGTTGGCGCAGTGTCACCTGTGTGCGCCGCTCTTGGCCAGGCCAGTTTTCATGCATGAAATCCATGCCCACCGTGGTGGCGACGCTGGCCCACGGGAGGGTTGCCGCAAGATTGCCGCCATAGGCCAGCGGCCCGGGCACGTGGCGCTGCACGTCCAGCACGCGGTTCGGATTGGCCTGATTGTGCGCCACCAGGATGGTGTCGAAGTCGTTGACGTAGAAGCTGGCGCGCAATTCGCTGATCGCGCCGTCGAACTCGCCCCGATAGGCCAGCCTTCCCTGCTTGACGTCCAACGGATCGCTGCGGGTCGTGGCCAGCGGATAGGGCGGCACGGTTCCCGCCCAGCCTTCGTTCACATGCGCGATGCGGCCGCTGATCTCAAAACGTTGGCGCGCGTCCGGCATGTAGCCCAGCACAATGCCCCCGCCCGCGCTGCGAAAATCGCTGTTGGGCACCTTGCCTGCGGCGCTGCGGAAGTTGCCGGCGCGCCGCCCGGTGGCATAGACGCGCAGATCGAAGCCATCGCCGGCCGCCTCCAGCGCCGCGTTGGCCTGCATCCCGTTGCCATTGCTCTGCCAGGTGGCCAACACCTCGCCGCCGCCAAGGGCGAACCCATGCTCCAGGTTGCCGTGGGCGCGCTTGGTGACGAAGTTGATCAGGCCGCCCAGCCCGTCGCTGCCGAAGCGGGCCGAATCCGGCCCTCGCACCACCTCGACCGCCTCCAGTTCGGTTGGACTGATGAGCATGAACTGCAACTTGTTGCGGCCGCGGAAGCGGTCGCCGTCAATGAACACGGGCACCCGCATATCCAGGGTGTCCATGCCCCGCAGGAACAACGTGCCGCCAATGCCGCCGCCAAGATTGATGGTGGCATTGGGAATGCGGCCCAGCAACTCCAGCGTGCTGATGGCGCTGAGCCGGTCGAGGTCCTGGCGGTCGACCACCGACACCGACTGCGTGACCGTGTGGTCCAACATCGCCGGCGGCGGCACGGCGCCGATGGCATGCAGGCGGCCATCGTCGGCGGCCGCGTCATCGGCCGTCACCCGGATGGCGGGAAGTTGCGCGGTGTCGGCGGCCATGGCGGGCGCGCCGAGGCTGGCGGCGGCGAGCAGGACGGCACGGAAGAAAGACGATGGCGGGAAAGAATGAGTCATACGAAAACGCAATGGCGAGGCCGGGAGGCCGGGAAATGCCGCCTCAGGCGGCGGGGGTGGAATCTTTCAGCCACGGCAGGAAGCCGCGCAGGAAGCGGCTGGTGGCCGGCATGAAATAGCTGCCGTGGTGGTACATGGGATCGAGCGAGGTGACGATCAGCCGGCCCGCCGTGCTGCAACGATCCTCGTACAGCACCGATCCGGCGCCGACCTTGTCGACCAGCGAGACCGCGCCCGGCGGCGGCGCATAGGTGCCATGCTGGTGCCAGGTGACATCGGCCAGCGTCAGATACCGGAACAGCGAATGGTCGGGCGCCGCCAGCCGCAGGCCGGGATCGGCCCCCGGCGTCTTCCACCACCAGAAATTCACTTCGCAATCGGTCCAGCGCACGCCATCCAGCCAGCGGTGCGAGCCGGTCTCGCCCATCGCCACCAGCGTCTTGCCGGCGGCCAGGAAGCGGGCCAAGCGCGCCCGCTGCGCCACCAGCAGCTCGGGATTGATGCGGCACGACACGATCAAGGCGTCGCAGCCCTCCAGGGCGGCGTCATCCAATTCCGGCAGGTAGATCACCCGGTCGATGTACGCCGCCAGTTCCGGCGTGTGGAAGGTGCGATGGTGGTAATAGGTGCCGGCGTCCAGCGCGGCGATCACCGGCGCGCGCCGGTTCGAAACGGAATGGGTGTCGTGGATCATGCCGCCTCCCCGCGCAGCCAGTCGACCAGCTGCGGCACGATGCGGCGGGTGCTGTCCGCGCTGCCCGCATACATCCACATGTCGTTGCCGGAATGCGTGAACAGGCGGCCGCCGCCGGGCAAGGACAGCACCCAGTCCACCGGCACCGCGTCCGGCCCCAGCGTGTGCAGCACGCTCGCGCCAGCCGGCGGCGGATTGCCACCGCGAGCGTAGAAGCCGGCCACGCCGCGGCGGAAGGTCAGGTGTTCCGGATCGACGCCATCGAAAACGGGATGCGCCTGGGCGCGGTGCAGCCGCAGTCCCTCGATGCCGCGCGCCGGGCCGGGCACGAACGGCGCCAGCCAGCGCAGGAAGGGATAGGCCACGTGGCCGTTGAACACCATGGTGCCGCCCGCCAGCAGCCAAGCCTCCAGCCGGGCCTGCTGCGACAGCAGGTAGCGCTGGTCGGTATTGGCCGGCACCAGCAGAGCGCGTACCGTCGCCAGTTCCAGGCGGTGCAGGGCGTACAGGGGTTCGGCGATCGCCGGCGGCGCATCGCCGCCGGTCAACGCGGCGGGACCGTCGCCGGTCCAGTGATTCAAATAGACGATGGTGTTCATCGGATTCAATGGAAAAGAGGAATCACGCCCGGCACCTCGCGGCGGTCGGCGGTGACGGTGGTCACCCGTACCGGCAAGCCGTACAGCCGGCTCAGGCGTTCGTCGGTGCACATCTGTCCGGTGGGCCCGGCCTCGCAGGCGTCGGGATGCATCAACAGGGTCTGGTCGGCGATGTGCTGCGCGTGCTGCGGCTGGTGGGTCGAGAACACCACCGTCATGCCCTCGCCGGCCAGCCGCCGCAGCAGCGTCAGGATCACGTCCTGGTTGCGCAGGTCGAGCGCCGCGCTGGGCTCGTCCAGCACGATGATGGGGCTGGCGCTGGCCATGGCCCGCGCGATGCACGCCAGCTGCTGTTCGCCGCCGCTGAGCGCATGGAATGGCCGCGCCGCCAGATGCTCCAGCCGCACGGCGCGCAGGCACGCGCGGGCGATGTCGCGGTCGCCCGGGCCGGGCGAGGCCCACCAGCGCAGATGCCGCACGCGGCCCATGGTCACCATGGCCAGCACGTCGTAGGCGAATAGCGAATCGGTGCGCTGCGGCACATAGGCGGCGTGGCCGCGCAGGCGCACCGCGCCGGCGGCCGGCGGCTGCACCCCCAGCAGCGTCTTGAGCAAGGTGGTCTTGCCCCGGCCGTTCGGCCCCAGCACGGCCAGCACGCCGCCGGCCGGCACGCGCAGCGTCAGGTCGGACAGCAGCAGGCGGCCGCCGGCCTGCACGGCAAGGCGGTTCAGTTCAAGCATGGCCCGCCTCCCTGCCCTGCGTGCGGCGCAACAGCCATGCGAACAGCGGCGCGCCGACCAGCGCGGTGATCACGCCCAGCGGAATCTCGGCGCTGGTGGCGCTGCGGGCCACGGTATCGACCCACACCATGTAGGTGCCGCCGAGCAAGGCGCTGGCGGGCAGCAGCACGCGGTGATCGGGACCGACCAGCATGCGCGCGATGTGCGGCACCACCAGCCCGACCCAGCCCACCGTGCCCGACACCGCCACGCTGGCCGACACCACCAGCGTGGCGCAGCCCAGCAGCATCCAGCGCAGCGGCTCGACCGCCAGCCCCATGGCGCTGGCCTGATCGTCCCCCAGCGACAGCACGTTGATGCGGAACCGCAGCGCGAACAACAACCCCATGCCCGCCGCGATGGGCGCCACCGCCGCCCCCAGCTTGACGTAGGACGCGGTGGCGAAGCTGCCCATCAGCCAGAACACGATCGCCGGCAGGCTGTCGTAGGGATCGGCAAAATAGGTGGCCAGCGAGATCAGCGCGGAAAAGAACGCGCTGGTGACCACGCCCGCCAGCACCAGCATCAGGATGGTGGTGCGCCCCCGCGAGCGGCCCAGCAGGTAGACGATGGCCACCGCCAGCAGGCCGCCCGCGAAAGCGAACCCCAACGTCGCCCACAGCGACGAGAACAGCAGGATCGCGACGCAACCGCCGAACGCGGCGCCCGAGGAAATGCCCAGGATCTGCGGCCCGACCAGGGGGTTGCGGAAGGCGCCCTGCAAGGCCGCGCCGCACAGCGCCAGGCTGGAGCCGGCCAGCAGCGCCAGCAGCACCCGCGGCAGGCGCACCAGCAATACCACCCGGCGCTCGGCGTCGGCGACGGCCGGCAGCCAGGATGCCAGGCCGTCGGGCAGCGCCCATCCGGCCAGCGCGGCGCCCACATGAGAGGCTGGCAAGGCATAACGCCCCACACACAACGCGGCCAGGGCCGACAGCGGCACCGCGGCGATCATCAACCACCAGGGCCCGGCGCGCCGCCGATCGTCGCCCCGGGCGGGATTCCGTTCAGCGCAGGCGGTCATAGCCGGCGGCTCCGTGGTTCAAGCGCATGCGCAGCACCTTGTCGATATCGGCGGCGTCGATGTCAGAGCCGTACAGCCAGGCATAAGCCTGCGCGATGTGCTCGCGCAGCGGCCAGTCGAACCGACCTGGATGCAGCAACTGGCTCAGCCACTGCCAGTACAACGGCGATTCCTGGCTGGGGGGATCCCAGATGTAGCCGCCGGCCGGAATCATGTAGACGCGATGGCTGCGCACGGCCGGAATGTCCGCGAACAGCGGATCGGCATAGATCATGGCGGGCGTCAGGCCCGACTCGAAGTTGTTCAGCAGGATCACGTCGGGCGCCCAGGCCATGATCTGCTCGATGCCGACCGATTGGCCGGTGCCGACCACCGCCGCGGCCACGTTGCGCCCGCCAGTCAATTGGATATCGTCATCGAAACTGCTGCCCGCGCCCGAGGTGCGCAACTGCGGGCGATAACGCGACAGATACAACACCCCGGGACGCTCGTCAGCGCGCAGGCCGCCGGTGACGGCAAGTATCCGTGCGCGCACGTCGTCACGCCAGGCCAGTTGCCGCGCGGCGCGCGCATCCTGCCCGAGCGAATGGCCCATCAGCCGGATCCATTCGCGGGTGCGTACTTCGGTGCCATAGAGCAACGCCGCCACCGGCAACCCGGCATTGCGCAGCGGCGCGATCAGGTCGTCGCCCATGTGGCCCCACTGCCACACCATGTCGGGCTGGATCTGCAGCAGGGTTTCCACGTTCGGCACGAAGCCTGAACGGGTGATGTCCGAACGCACGCCCGCCATGTGCGGGAACAGGCGCGACGGCACCGGGTCCGCCATGCGTGCATAGGAATCCGGGTGCATGCCCGCCAGGTGCCGCGACGAGCCGCCGTCCAGCGACATCAGCAGCGTGCCGCCCGGCATGGGTAGCGAAACCGCCCGCGTCGACGGCGCGGCCTGAGCGACCGGGTTGCCGAGCATGTCGGTGAACTGGAGCGGCGCCTGCGCCAGCACGGCGGACGGCAATGACAGCGCCGCCAGCAGGGCGCTCAAGGCAATGGAATGACTTTTAAGACGGCGCGGTTGCGGCGCGGTCCAGGTCTTGTATTCTTTCACGGTGGCGGCATCTTGAACAGGAATCATTTTCGATTCGGATTCTAGGTAGCCACCCCCGCTCTTCAAATGACTATTGTCAACTCGTCCCGGTCGCTTCTGCTCGCCGCATTGCGGCGCCATCCCTGGTTCGAAGGCATCGCCGACGCTGCGCTCGACGCGCTGGCCGCGCGCGGCCATTGGCTGCGCTTCAAGGCGGGCGACACGCTGTTTTCCGAAGGCCAGGCCGCGACCGCCTGCCTGCTGGTGTGCGAAGGGCTGGTGCAGGGCCTGCGCTATACCGCCGATGGCGACGACAAGGTATTCGGCGAAGTCGGTCCGGGCGGCTGGCTGTCGGTGCTGTCCATGTTCGAGCCGACACCGCGCCATCTTCACCATGCCCGCGCCAGCCGCGACGGCAACGGCTGCCTGCTGCATCATGGCGCGTTCCTGCAACTGTGCCGCGCCGACGGCCGCTTCGCCTGCCGCGTCGCCGCTCACGGCGCCGCGCTGGTGCGGCATCACACCGACCGCATCGACTGGCTCACCTCCAGCTCGGCGCAGGAGCGCGTGGCCGAATACGTGCTGCGCGCCGGCAGGCCGCAGGCCGGCCAGCCACTGGTCCTGCCCCTGAGCCACTCGCAGATCGCCATCAAGCTCGGCATGCGCGCCGAAACGCTCAGCCGCATCTTCGCCAAATGGCGCCGCGAAGGCATCATCGACAGCCGCCGCGGCACGCTCTACGTGCTGCGGCTGGCGCCGCTGGAGCGACTGGCCTCCGGATGCTGAAACGCCGCGCGTCCCGACGGACGCGCGGCGTTCATATGTGCCTGCCCGATGCCACATCACCGGGCTGTCACCGCCCTCACTTCACACTCGCCACCGCATCCAGGATCACCCGCGCCACCGCTTCCGGCTGCGATTGCTGAGGCACGTGGCTGGCCTGCAGTTCCGTGACCTTGGCGCCGATGCGCTTGGCCATCTGGTGTTGCAGCGCCGGCAGGATCATGCGGTCGTGGTTACTGACGACGAACCACGACGGCCTGGTCTTCCACGCGGCGGTCGACACCGCCTCGCCAAAGGCGCTGGCCTTGATCGGGCCCTGCGTGGCCGCCATCACCCGGGCCTGCGCGGCCGGCACGTCCTGGGCGAAATCGCGCGCCAGGCCGACGGGCGACAGGCTCAGCCAGCCGTGGCTGTCGGCGCCGATGCTGTCCGAACCCGGCGCCTTGGGCGTGCCTTCGGTCAGCGTCGCCACCGACTGGCCGGCATCGGGCGCGAAGGCGGCCACGTAGACCAGGCTGGCGACCTTGGGATGGTTGCCGGCCTCGGTGATCACCGTGCCGCCCCACGAGTGGCCGACCAGCACCACCTTGCCGGGCTGGTTGTCGATGGCGCGGTTGGCGGCGGCCACGTCGCCGGCCAGCGACTCCAGCGGGTTCTGCACCGCCTGCACCTGCACGCCCTTGGCCTGCAGCAGGGCGACCACCTTGGCCCAGTCCGAGCCGTCGGCGAAGGCGCCGTGCACGATCACCACGGACGGCCGGGCGGCGGACGGCTCGGCCGCGAACGATTGCGAGACGGGCGCGGCGAACAGGCCGGCGACCAGGAGGGAGGCTGCGATAATATGGCGCTTCATGACGATTCCTTTTTTCGGGATCAAACGCCGACGTGGCGCTTGCTGGATGCCAGTGTCGTTTTCCCGCCGATGGCGCGGTATCGGATGATTGACCGATGCGCCGTCTCCCCGCCCTGCCCGCCGCCCCCTTCATCGCCCCGCCCGTCCCCATGATCGCCGATAGCGCCATAGAACTGACCGACGCCGTGCTGGCCATGGCTTTCATCGGCGACCTCAGCATGGGCCGCGCCACCGACCATTCGCGCCGCACCGCCTGCCTGGCGGGCCTGCTGGCCGCGGCGCAGGGCATGGATGCGGCCGGCCAGGACCACGCCCGCGCGGTGGCGCTGCTGCGCTGGTCCGGCTGCACCGCCAACGCCGGCGGTTTCGCCGAACTGCTGGGCGACGACGTCGCCTCGCGCGAGGCCATGATGGCGCAGACGCTGCCGCCGCTGGACGCGCGCACGCAGTCGCTGATCGTGCCGCTGGCGCTGATCCATTGCGAGATTTCCGGCGACGTGGCCGTCAGCCTGGGCATGCCGCAGGCGGTCGTGACCGGGCTGCGCCACGCCTTCGAGCGCCACGACGGCAAGGGCATGCCGCTGGCGCTGGACGGCGCGGCCGTCTCGCCGCTGGCCTATGTGGTCAACGCCGCCAGCGACCTGGAAATCCTCAGCCGCGCCCATGGCCGCGACAGTGCGCTGGACTTCCTGCGCCAGCAGGCCGGCGCCAAGTATCCGGCCGAGATCGCGGCGTTGGCCATTCGCCATGGTCCGGCCTGGCTCGACCGGATGGACGCCGATCCGCCCGATGGCGCCGCCTGGAATCTCGCTGGCGGCCAGGCCGCCGCGCCCGCCGCGCTGACCCTGCTGGCCGACGTGGCCGAGCTCAAGCTGCCGTGGCTGGCGGGCTATTCACGCCGGGTCGCGGCGCTGGCCGTGGCGACCGCCGCGCGCCTCGACCTGGACGCCGCGACGCAGGCGCGGCTGCAGGCGGCCGCGCTGGTCCACGGCATTGGCCGCGCGGCGCTGCCGAACCGCTTGTGGAACACCGCCGGCAAGCTGACGCCAGACCAATGGGAACAGGTGCGCCTGATGCCCTACTGGACCGCCCGCGCCGCTCGCCAGATCAAGGGCTTGAGCGCGGCGGCCGAACTGGCCTCGTATGCCTACGAGCGGCTCGACGGTAGCGGTTATTTCCGGGGCGCGGCGGGCGCCGCGCTCGACCGCCCGCAACGCGTGCTGGCCACCGCCGTGACACTGCAGGCGCTGCTCGAGGACCGCCCCTGGCGCCGCGCCCTTTCCCTGCGGGACGCGGCCCGCGCGCTGCGCGACGAGGCCGCCGCCGGCCGCTACGACGCCGATGTCGCCGAAGCCGCGATCGCCGCGGCCGGCGGCGAACCGGCAGCCCCGCGCCGCGCGGCCTCGCCGCTATCGCAGCGTGAACTGGAAGTGTTGCGGCAGGTCAGCCTGGGCGCCAGCAACAAGGAGGCCGCGCGCGCCCTGGACATCAGCCCCAGCACCGTGCGCACCCACCTCGAAAGCGTGTTCCGCAAACTCGAGTGCTCCACCCGCGCGGCGGCCACGCTCAAGGCGCTGACCTCGGGGCTGCTGTAGGGCGCCGCCAGGCGCCGCGATGACGGACGCGGGCAGCGCTCAGCGCTGCGCCAGCGCGCGCAATGCGTCGTAGGTTTCGCGCTCGTCCTGGTTCTCGCCGTAATCGCTGAGCTTGACGATCACCACCCGCCTGCCCGGATGGACATACAGGTATTGGCCGTGGATCCCGACCGCCGCGAAGTCGGGACCGCCCGCCGGATCGCGCTGCCACCATTGCGCGGCATAGCCCCAGCCATCCACCGCATGCGGCGCCGGCCGCGCGATGCGCGCCAGCCAGGCGGCGGGCACCACGCCCTGCCCCTGCGCCGCCAACAGCACCTGCTGGCCGATGCGGGCGAAGTCGCGCGCGGTGGCGTTCAGGCAGCAGAATGCCTTCTCGATGCCGCCTGGCCGGTCCAGGTTCCAGGTGGCGGCGGACTCAGCGCCCATCGGATGCCACAGCCGCTCGGCGAGCAGGTCGGCAAGCGGGCGGCCGGTCACCCGCGCCAGCGCCATGCCCAGCAGCTGGGTGTCGATGCTGCGGTAGTCGCCCGCGCTGCCCGGCGTGAAATGCATGCGCCGATGCGCCCGCACAAACCCGGCCAGGTCGCGCGTCAGGTACATGCGCGCGGTGCCGGTGAAGGGCCAGTAGGCGCGGTAGTTCTCCGACACGTCGATGCCCGAGGCCATGTCCAGCAGCTGTCCCACGGTGATGCGGTCGTAGTCGCCGGCGCCGGCCAGCTCGGGCAGCAGCGCGACCAGGCGGTCGTCCTCGCGCAGTTCGCCGCGCGCGATCGCCTGGCCCACCAGCAGCGACACCACCGACTTGGCCATCGACCATGACGACTGCGGGTCCGTCGCGCTCACGCCGGGCCGGTACCACTCGTACACCAGCCGGCCGTCGCGCAGCACCACCAGGGCATTGGTGGCGGTGCTTCGCAGGAACTGGTCGAACGGCATCTCGGCGCCTTTCCACGGCACCGTGGCGGGCGGCGGCCAGGCGCTGGCCGCCAGCGCTGACGGCGTGGCCGAGGCCGGCACCGCCCGCACCGGCAGCAGATCACCGCGGCGCGACGGCGCCGACGCCTCCAGCCGCCACAACGTGTGCGGCGGCGGGATCTCCATTACCGCGGTCGCCGCATAGGCGGCGGCCGTCATCGCGGCCAGCCCCAGGGCCAGCCGCCAAGCGGTCCGGCCCGGGCGGCGGGCGCGCGCGGGCGTCATGCGGGAGGTCGGGTCCGTTGCCATGGCGCGGATCATGCCAAGTCCGCGCCGATTGCACAACAGGCGCCTCGCAATCGCCGCCCGCGCATGGCGCCGGCCGCATCGGCCGGGAGATTCAAGTCCCAATGTATCAACCCGCCCGCTCCGTACATTGCGACACCTCCGACCCCGCGCGCCTGGCTACAACGGCTCCACGCCCTTTCACTCACCTTGACCGGAGTCCCCCGCCATGCCCGATCCCATCGACACCCAACGCCGCCGCCTGCTCGGCACCACCTCGGCCCTGGCCGGCGCCAGCCTGCTGAGCCTGGGCCTGAATGCCCGCGCCATGGCGCAGGCCGCCCCCGCCGCCCCAAGCACAACCACCCCCAGCGCCGCTCCCTTTGCCGGCATCCGCCAGATCCGCGCCGGCGACCTGGACATCGGCTACGTCGACGCCGGCCCGGCCAACGGCCCGGTCGCCATCCTGCTGCACGGCTGGCCCTACGACATCCACAGCTTCATCGACGTCGTGCCGCGCCTGACCGCCGCCGGCTACCGCGTCGTCGTGCCGTACCTGCGCGGCTACGGCTCGACCCGCTTCCTGTCGGCCGATACCGCGCGCAACGGCGAGCAGGCGGTGGTGGCGGTCGACATCATCGCCTTGATGGACGCGCTGAAGATCGGCAAGGCCGTCATCGCCGGCTTCGACTGGGGCGCGCGCACCGCCAACATCATGGCCGCCCTCTGGCCCGAACGCTGCCAGGCGCTGGTGTCGGTCAGCGGCTACCTGATCGGCAGCCAGGAAGGCAACCGCAAACCGCTGCCGCCCCAGGCCGAATTCCAGTGGTGGTACCAGTTCTACTTCGCCACCGAGCGCGGCGCGGCCGGCTACGCCGCCAACGTCGACGCCTTCAACAAGCTGATCTGGCAACTGGCCTCGCCGCAATGGCGCTTCGACGACGCCACCTACGCGCGCAGCGCGCGCGCCTTCGCCAACCCCGACCACGTCGCCATCGTCATCCACAACTACCGCTGGCGCCTCGGGCTGGCCCAGGGCGAGGCGCGCTACGACGACCTGGAGCGGCGCCTGGCCGTCGCGCCGAAGATCGCGGTGCCGACCATCACGCTCGAGAGCGACGCCAACGGCGCGCCGCATCCCGCGCCCGCCGCCTACGCCGGCCAGTTCACCGGCAAGTACCGGCACGTCGACGTCACCGGCGGCATCGGCCACAACCTGCCGCAGGAAGCGCCCGAGGCCTTCGCCGACGCGGTGCTGCAGGTGACGCGGCTGTGACGTGAAGAAAGCACGATTGTGATAGCAATGTGATAGTAAAGTGATAGCGCCGCGTGTCCGCCGGACAACAACCGGCGGACACGGCGTTGACAGCGTCATCATCGTTGCCTTAGGATGCGCCCTTGCTTTTCAACAACCCCTTTCTTTCCGGGTGCCAACGTGTCTGCCATTCGTCAATTCGCCTAAACGCCGACGACTACCTTCCGGTAATCGCGGTCAGCCTGCCCATTCACGCGGCTCGACCTTCCCGGTCTTGAGCGCGACCCGCGGCAGGCGCGGTTCCGGAACGCGCAACACATCCCCCCTCGCTTCCCGTCCCCGCAAGACCGCGTCGTCGGCTTCCCCACTTTTCCTGGAGAAGACCCATGACGCCGGATTTCCGCGCCTGCGCGCAATCCCTTGAACTGTTCCGCTACCCCCGCACCCCGCACCTGGAAGGCTCGCGGCTGCAGGAAGGCGACCACGGCCACGACCACATGCCCTACCGCGAGCTGCGCGGCCTGCGCCTGGTGGTGGAAGAGAAACTCGATGGCGCCAACACCGGCATCAGTTTCAGCCCCGCGGGCGACCTGCTGCTGCAATCGCGCGGCCACTACCTGGTGGGCGGCGGGCGCGAGCGCCAATTCAACTTCATCAAGGCCTGGGCGCAGGCCCACGCCGGCTGGCTGCTGCAACGGCTGGAAGACCGCTACGTGATGTACGGCGAAACGATGTCGAAGAAACACTCGGTGTTCTACGACGCGCTGCCGCACCACTTCTTCGAGTTCGACGTGCTCGACCGCCGCACCGGACAGTTCCTGTCCACCGCGGCGCGTCGCGAACTGCTGGCCGGCGGCCCGGTGCTGTCCGTGCCCGTCCTGTACGACGGCCTGGCGCCCGCGCGCCTGGCCGACCTGAAGGCCCTGCTGCGGCCGTCGCTGGCCAAGACGGCGCGGTGGCGCGACGCGTTCGAGGCCACCGTGCGGCGCGAGGGCCTGGACCTGGCGCTGGCCTGGCGGCAATGCGACAAGTCGGACCTGTCGGAAGGCCTGTACATCAAGGTGGAGGCCGACGGCAGGACGCTGGGCCGATACAAATGGGTGCGCGCCGACTTCGTCCAGGCCATCCTGGCCGCCGACAAGCACCATTCCGAGCAGCCCTACGTGCCCAACCAGCTCGCGCCCGGCGTCGACCTGTACGCCCCGCGTCCGCGGGTCGATTGGGACACGCTGCGCGGCGACAAGGAGGCATCATGAACTACGAACAATTGCGGGCCCTGACGCCCGCCGCCGGCCAGGCGCCGGACTTCGCCGCCTGTCTGGCGGCCTTTCCGGCGCTGGAGCTGGCCAAGACCACGCCGCAGGACCCGCGCTACCACGGCGAAGGCGACGTCTGGACCCACACGCGCATGGTGGTCGAATCGCTGCTGGCGCTGCCCGATTATCAGGCAGCCAGCCGCGCCGATCAGGAGATCGTGTTCCTGGCGGCGCTGCTGCACGACGTCGCCAAGCACGCCACCACGGTGATCGATCCCGTCAGCGGCGCGATTTCGCAACCGGGCCATTCCGCCCGGGGCGCGGTCGACGCGCGCATCGCGCTGTGGGACGCGGGCGTGCCCTTCGCCGTGCGCGAGGCCATCTGCCGCCTGATCGCCGTGCACCAGGTGCCGTTCTTCGCCCTGTCCGGTTCCCGTCGCGGCAAATCGGTGGAATTCATCGTGCGCGAGCTGTCGTGGCAACTGAGCATTCCGCTGCTGGCGATGCTGGCCGAGGCCGACATGCGCGGCCGCATCTGCCGCGACCAGCAGCAGGTGCTGGACAACATCGCGCTGTTCCGCGAGGCCGCGCGCGAGGAAGACTGCTACGGCCAGCCACGGCGCTTCGCCGACGCGCACACCGCCGTCAGCTACTTTCGCGGCGCCGACGTGCATCCGGACTATCCCCTGTTCCAGGAGCCAGGCTCGCGCGTCATCGTCATGGCGGGCCTGCCGGCCAGCGGCAAGAACAGCTGGGTGGCGGCGCATCACCCCGACCTGCCGGTGGTGTCGTTCGACGACGCGCGCGAAGCGCTCGGCCTGGCGCACGGCAAGAACGAAGGCAAGGTGGCGCACCTGGCGATCGACCGGGCCAAGGCCTTGCTGCGCGCGCACCGCCCGTTCGTGTGGAACGCCACCAACCTCAGCCAGTTGATGCGCAAGAAAACGCTGGACCTGCTGTACGCCTACCACGCCGAGGTCGAGCTGGTGTACCTGGAGCAGCCGCGCGCCGAGCTGCTGCGGCGCAATGCCCGGCGCGACACGTCGCTGCCCAACAAGACCCTGCTGGGCATGCTGCACCGCTGGGACCTGCCGCTGCCGACGGAGGCGCACCGGGTGGTGTACGCGGTGTAGGCGCATCGGCGCCGATTGTTGCAGCGTCGGCGCGGGTTTGGCGCGCGCCCGCGTGCCGCGGACGCGGCTCAGTGCTCGCGGATCAGCGTCGTCGAGAACTCGTAGCGTCCGGCCGGATGGTACGAGCACGATGCTTCCACGATCTGCCCGGCCTGGTCCTTGTAGTGACGCAGGATCAGCAGGCCGGGCGACTCGGGCGCCACCTGCAGCTCGCCCGCCACCGCCACCGGCATGGCGCAGGCCGAGATGGTCTGCTCGACCGAGGCAATGCGACGGCCGTAGTGTTCCTCGATCAATTCCGACACCAGCCGGTCGGGGTGCTGCCGCGCCAGCTTGCGCACGCCCTTGTAGTGGGCATCCACGTACAGCTCGGTCCACACCACCGGCGGCTGCCCCGGCGCGCCGCGGGTGGAGGCGAAGCGCAGCCAGCGCGTGCCCGGCCCGACACCCAGGCGCGCGGCCAGGTCCAGGTCGGCCACGATCTCCTGCACCTGCAGGATGGTGCGCGGCGTGCGCGCGGCCAGTTGCACCAGGTCTTCCAGCGAACGCAGCGACTGGCTGAAACCGGCCTTGGGCCGGGCCGCCGTGACCACGGTGCCGCTGCCGCGCCGGCGCGCGATCAACCCCAGGTCCTGCAACTGGCGCAACGCCGCCCGCAGGGTGTGGCGGCTGGCGTCGAACTCCTCGGCCAGGGCGTTCTCGGACGGCAGCACGGCCCCCACGGCATACACGCCGCCGGCGATCCGTCGTGCCAGTTCTTCGGAGATGCGGGTGTACAGCGAGATGGACATGGAACCGGGGGTGTTTGCGACAGGCTCCATTCTATCTGCTGCCGGGCGCGGGTATTCCCCGGCATTGACGGCCGCCGGCGGCCCTGCTTAAATGTACGTACAACTTTTTAAGAGCGTACATTTATGCCAGTCTCGGTCCTCGAATCCGCCCTGTTCAAAGACATGTTCGGCACCGCCGCGATGCGGGCCGTGTTCGACGATGCCGCCACCGTGCGGCGCTATGTGGAAACCGAAGTCGCGCTGGCGCGGGTGCAAGGCCGGCTGGGCGTGATCCCGGCCGAGGCCGCCCGCGCCATCGAGGCGCGCGCCGACGCCGCCGCCCTCGACATGGCGCTGCTGCGCGAGGAAACCGAGATCGTCGGCTATCCGATCCTGCCGCTGGTGCACCAGCTGTCGCGCCAATGCGGTCCGGAAGGCGAATACCTGCACTGGGGCGCGACCACGCAGGACATCATGGACACGGCCACCGTGCTGCAAGTGCGCGAGGCGCTGGATCTGGTGGACGCCGACCTGCAAGCGCTGGATGGCATCCTCGACGGCCTGGCCGGGCAATACCGCGACACGCCCATGGCGGGCCGCACGCACCTGCAGCACGCCCTGCCGATCACGTTCGGCTACAAGGCCGCCGTCTGGCTGCTGATGCTGCGGCGCCATCGCGAACGCCTGGCGCAATTGCGGCCGCGGGTGCTGATCGGGCAATTCGGCGGCGCGGCCGGCACGCTGGCCTCGCTCGGCGAACAGGGCCTGGCGGTGCATGGCGCCCTGATGGACGAACTGGGATTGGGCGCCGCGCCGGTGACCTGGCACGTGGCGCGCGACGGCCTGGCCGAAACGGTGCAGTTCCTGGCGCTGGTGTGCGGCTCGCTGGGCAAGATCGCGGTCGACATCATGCTGATGATGACCAACGAGCTGGGCGAAGCGTTCGAGCCTTTCGTGAAGGGCCGCGGCGCCTCCAGCACCATGCCGCAAAAGCGCAATCCGATCTCGTGCGAACTCATGTGGGCCGCCTCCAAGACGGTGCGCCAGCACGCCGGGCTGGCGCTGGACGCCATGCTGCAGGATTTCGAGCGCGCCACCGGCCCCTGGCACATCGAGTGGTCGGCCGTGCCCGAGGCCTTCGTGCTGACGGCCGGCTCGCTGCGCCAGGCCCGCTTCATGCTCGGCGGCCTGGAAGTGGACGCCGCGCGCATGGCGCGCAACCTGGATCTGTCCGGCGGCCTGATCGTGGCCGAGGCCGTGATGATGGGCCTGGCCCCGCACATCGGCCGCCAGACCGCGCACGACGTGGTCTACGACGCCTGCCGCGAAGCGGCCACGTCGCGCCGCCGCCTGGCCGACGTGCTGCGCGAGGACGCGCGGGTCGCGCAGCGGCTCGGCGCGGACCAGATCGAACGGTTGTGCGATCCGGCCCACTACCTCGGGGCCGCGCCCCGGATGGTGGACCGCATGCGCGCCCATCTCAACCCCGGCGCCGCCTGAACCGCGGCGCCGGCTTTCCCCCGATAAAAAAACACCCACGGAGACAAACCATGAAGAACTGGCTGGCGGCGATCACCGCCACGGCGGCGTTCGCCCTGACACCGGGCGCGCACGCGCAGGACACCTACCCCAACCGCGCCATCACCTGGATCGTACCGTTCGCGGCCGGTGGTCCCACCGACGCGATGGCGCGCAACATCGCCAACCGCGTCGCGCAGGAACTCAAGCAGACCATCCTGATCGAGAACGTGGGCGGCGCGGGCGGCACCATCGGCGCGGCCAAGGCGGCCAAGTCGACGCCCGACGGCTACACCTTCCTGGTCGGCCACATCGGCTACATGGCCGCCGCGCCATCGCTGTACCCGCGGCTGCCGTACGACCCGACCAGGGACTTCCAGGCGGTGTTCCGCTTCCCCGACACGCCGCTGGTGCTGCTGGTGGGCGAAAGCTCGCCGTACAAGTCGGTTTCCGAACTGATCGCCTTCGGCAAGCAACACCCGGGCAAGCTCAACTTCAGCAACGCCGGGGTCGGCTCGACCTCGCACCTGGTGGCCGCCATGTTCGCCAGCCAGGCCGGCATGGAGATCACCCCCATCGCCTACAAGGGCGCCGGGCCGGCGCTGAACGACCTGATGGGCAACCAGGTCGATGCCATGTTCGACCAGACCAACACCGCGCTGCCGCAGACCCGCGGCGGCAAGGTGCGCGCGCTGGGGCTGACCTCCGCCGGCGCCATGGCGCAGTTCCCCAATGTGGCGCCGATGGGCGAGCAGGCCCTGCCGGGCTTCCAGGTATCCACCTGGTACGGCCTGTATGCGCCCAAGGGCACGCCGGATGCGGTGGTGCAGACGCTGTACCAGGCCTGGCAGAAGGCGCTGGCCGACAAGGACTTCACCGGCAAGATGGTGGAACAGGGCATCCAGTTGCTGCCCGAGGGCCAGTACGCGCCCGCCGCCTTCCAGCAGTTCACCGCCGACGAAGGCAAGCGCTGGGCCGGCGTCATCAAGCAGGCCGGCATCACGCTGCAATAGGCCCGGCACATCATGCGCGTCCTGCTCGCTTCCGATATCGAAACCAGCATCGCCCAGGCCCTGCAGGCGGTCAGCCACACGCATCCGCCCGATTTCGTGCGGGCGCTGAAGGCCGCCCACGACCGCGAAACCGCCCCGGCCGCGCGCCACGCGCTGCTGCAATTGCTGGTCAACAGCAAGCTGAGCGCGCGGGCGCGGCGCCCGGTCTGCCAGGACACCGGCGTGGCGCATGTCTATGCCCGGCTCGGCATGGACGCGCGCATCCGCGCCGATGGCCCCGGCCCCACGCCCACGCTGCAGGCCCTGGCCGACCGCGCGGTGGCGCGCGCCTATGGCTGTGCCGCCAATCCGCTGCGGGCATCGATGGTGCGCGACCCGCTGGGCCTGCGCCGCAACACCCGCGACAACACGCCGGCGGTGCTGCACGTGGAACTGGTGGAAGGCGACGGACTGGAGTTGACCGTGGTCGCCAAGGGTGGCGGCGGCGACGTCAAGGCGCGCTATGCCATGCTCAATCCCAGCGACTCGGTGGCCGACTGGGTGGTGGCGCAACTTCCCGGCATGGGCGCCGGCTGGTGCCCGCCGGGCGTGCTGGGGCTGGGCGTGGGCGGTTCGCCGGAACAGGCCATGGCCCTGGCCAAGCGCGCCCTCTTCACGCCGATCGACATGCCCGAGCTGCTGGCGCGCGGCGCGCAAGACCCGATCGAGCGCTTGCGGATCGAGGTCCACCAGCGCGTCAACGCGCTGCGCATCGGCGCCCAGGGCCTGGGCGGCGACACCACCGTGCTCGACGTCAAGGTCGCCACCGCCGCCTCGCACGCGGCGCTGCTGCCGGTGGCGCTGCTGCCCAACTGCGCCGCCACCCGCTTCGTGACGTTCACGATGCCCGACAGCGGGCCGGCGGTACTGCCGCCGCCCGATCCCGCGGCCTGGGACGGCATTCCGAACGCCCTGCCGGACAGCGCCGGCCGCCGGGTCGACCTGGACTCACTGACGCGCGCCGAGGTCGCCTCGTGGCAAGCGGGCGAAACGCTGCTGCTGTCCGGCAGGTTGCTGACTGGCCGCGACGCCGCGCACAAGCGCATGGATGAATTGCTGGCGCGGGGCGAACCGCTGCCGGTGCCGCTGCAAGGGCGCGCGCTGTACTACGTCGGCCCGGTCGATCCGGTGGCCGGCGAAGCGGTGGGCCCGGCCGGCCCCACCACCGCGGCCCGCATGGACAAGTTCATGCCGCGCCTGCTGGCCGACAGCGGCCTGCTGGTGACCATCGGCAAGGCCGAGCGCGGACCGCTGGCGGTGCAGGCGATCCAGGCCCACGGCGGCGCCTACCTGAGCGCGGTGGGCGGCGCGGCCTATCTGGTGTCGCAAGCGGTGCGCGCGGCGCGCGTGGTCGCCTTCGCGGACCTGGGCATGGAGGCGATCTATGAGTTCGAGGTGCGCGACATGCCGGTGACGGTGGCGATCGATGCGCGCGGCCGCTCGGTGCATGCGGTGATCCCGATCCAGGCCGCGTGAGCGCGCCCTCCCTCAGGCCTGCTCCGGCAGATAACCGCTATACCCCATCAGCGTCGACAACCGCTGGGCGACGTTGCCGACGATCTCCTGCACCTGGGCGATGCTGGGCGATTCCTTGCGGTCGATGCGCTCGATGTGCGGCACGTTGATCGCGGCGATGACCTGGTTGCCCACGCCCATCACCGGATAGGCGACGTTGGTGATGCCGCGGATCTGGCGGCTGGGCATGCAGGCGCAGCCGTTCTTGCGCACGTCCGCCAGGATCGGGAACAGCTCGCCCGGATCCGACTCCAGCTCGCCTTCCACCTTGATGTGGGCGGCCAGCATGCGGGTGCGCTCGACCTCGTCGCGGAACGCCAGCAGCACGTGGCCCGAGGACGTGTCGGTCAGGCCCATCATCACGCCCACCTTCAGGCCGAACGACCAGCGCTCGGGACTGTCGACCTGCGCGATCACCACCACCCGGCCGGCCTGGTAGACCGCCAGGTGGCACGACTGGCGCGCGCGGTTGGCCAGTTCGCGCAGCAACGGCAGCGCCACGCTAACCAGCGATTTCAGCGGCTGCTGGCGGTGCGCCAGCTCGAACATCTTCAGCGTCAGCGTGTAGCGGTCGTTGTCGTCGACTTGCACGAAGCCGCGCCGCTGCAGCGTCACCGCCATGCGGAAGATCTCGCTGACGCTGCGGCCGATCTTCTGCGCCAGCTCGGCCAGCGTGTAGCCGGCCGGGCTGGCCGCCAGCGCCTCCAGGATGTCCAGCCCCTTTTCCAGGGCGGGCGCGGCGTAGCGTTGCGCGCCCGGCGAGTCCGCGGCGTCGGCCTCGGGCGTGGCGGGATCGGGAACGGGAATCTTGGATGCGGTCATGGCGGCGGCAAAGGAGTGGAACCCGATTTTATTCGGCGCGGACCCAGGCCTGCAGGGCCTGGCGCTGCTCGCCCAGTCCGGCGATGCCCAGGCGCATCTCGTCGCCCGCCTTCAGGTACACCGGCGGCTTCTGGCCCAGGCCCACGCCCGGCGGCGTGCCGGTGCTGATGATATCGCCCGGCATCAGCGACATGAAGCGGCTGATGTAGCTGACCAGCGTCTTCACGCCGAACACCATGGTGCGGGTGCTACCGTTCTGGAAGCGGTGGCCGTTCACTTCCAGCCACATGTCCAGGTTCTGCGGATCGGCGATCTCGTCGCGCGTCACCAGCCACGGGCCGACCGGCGCGAAGGTGTCGCAGCCCTTGCCCTTGTCCCACTGGCCGCCGCGCTCGATCTGGTATTCGCGCTCGGACACGTCGTTGACCACGGTGTAGCCGGCCACGTAGTCCATGGCCTCGCTTTCTTCCACGTACGAGGCCTTCTTGCCGATGACCACGCCCAGCTCCACTTCCCAGTCGGTCTTGACCGAGCCGCGCGGGATGATCACCGGGTCGTTCGGGCCGCTCAGCGACGAGCTGGGCTTGAGGAACAGCACCGGCTCGGCCGGCACCGGCAGGCCGGACTCGGCGGCGTGGTCGGCGTAGTTCAGGCCGACGCAGACGATCTTGCCGACGCCGTTGACCGGGCAGCCGTAGCGCACCGCGCCGTCCACGCGCGGCAGGCTGGCGGGGTCGAGCTTGGCCAGCCGGGCCAGCTCGGCCGGGGCGATGGCGGCGGTGTCGATGTCGGCGACCACGCCCGACAGGTCGCGCAGCGCGCCCTGGGCGTCGATCAGGCCGGGTTTTTCCTGGCCGGGCTGGCCGTAGCGTACGAGTTTCATGCGGAATCCTTGAAAGGGAACAAAGCGGGACGGCGGCTCAGTTGGACCAGCCGCCGTCGATAACCTGGATGGTACCGGTGGTGAAGCCGGATTCGTCGCTGGCCAGGTAGACCACCAGCGCCGCGACCTCCTCGACCCGGCCGACGCGGCCGATGGGTTGGCGCGCCACGAAGGCGGCGCGCACCGCGGCCTCGTCACTGCCCTGCTGGCGCGCCTGCGCGGCGATGCGCTCGCGCAGCGAGGGCGATTCGACCGTGCCGGGGCAGATGGCGTTGCAGCGGATGCCGCGCGCCACGAAGTCGGCCGCCACCGCCTTGGTCAGCCCGATCACGGCGGCCTTGGAGGCGCCATAGACGAAGCGGTTGGGCACGCCCTTCACGCTGGAGGCGGCCGAGGCCATGTTGATGATCGAGCCGCCGCGCTCGAGCATCAGCGGCAGGTAGGCGCGGATGGTGCGGTACATGGTCTTGACGTTCAGGTCCATGCTGAAGTCCCAGTCGGCCTCGTCGCAGTCCAGCACGGTGCCGGCGTGCACGAAACCCGCGCAATTGAACAGCACGTCCACCGCGCCGGTCTCGCGGGCGCAGTCGGCCACGGCCGCCCCGTCGCGCACGTTCAACACGCGGGTGCGCAATCCGTCCAGGCCGGCCGCGCGGGCCTCCTTGGCCAGGTCGGCCAGCGCGGCCTCGTTGATGTCGGTGGCCCAGACCTGGGCGCCCTCGCGCGCCATGGCCAGGGCGCTGGCGCGGCCGATGCCGTTGCCGGCCGCCGTGACCAGCGCCCGCTTGTCCTGCAAACGTAGGGTCATGTCTCTTCCCGTGGGTGGATAGGCCTGGAGTGCCGGCCGGATGGCCGCCTTCATTTGCCTTATGAAAACTAAATTTCATTCATAAAAACAAATATACGGGATTTATGGCGCACCGCAAGCCGGCGACATGCCGAACAACTCAGTAATTACCCGAATTTCAACCCTTTTTCCTTCACTCAAGGGCAAACGTGTGTTGACCACGAATATGAAACTTGCTTTTATATGCAAAACATCAACACATAAAAAATCATGACGAGACAAGCCACCCTGGACCCTCAGCTCCTGCTGATCTCCCCCGAAGACAACTGCCTGATCGTGCGTCGCGCCCTGCCCGCCGGCGCCCGCGTGCAGCTCGAAGACGGCAGCGCCGTCATCGCCGCGCCGCTGGGCCTGGGCCACAAGCTGGCGCGCCACGCCATGCCGGCCGGCGAAAAGATCCTGAAGTACGGCGCCATCATCGGCAGCCTGACCGCCGCCGTCGCGGCCGGGGACCACATCCACACCCACAACCTCGACAGCGACTACACCCCCACCTACACGTTGGAAGAAGGCCGCGCCTTCACCGACCGGCACTGAGGTTTCCGCCATGACCGATCTGTCCCAGCCCCTGCAGGGCTATCCGCGCGCCGACGGCCGCAAAGGCATCCGCAACGTGGTCGTCGTTGCCTACCTGGTCGAATGCGCCCATCACGTGGCGCGCGAGATCGCGCTGGATTTCCGCGACCTGGCCGGCGACGTGCAGGTGCACCTGGTGGGGTTTCCCGGCTGCTACCCCAACGCCTATGCCGAACGCATGATGACGGCCATCGCCACCCATCCCAACGTCGGCGCCGCGCTACTGGTGTCGCTGGGCTGTGAAAGCATGAACAAGCGCAAGCTGGAAGCGGCCATCGCCGACTCCGGCCGGCCGGTCCAGACCCTCACCATCCAACAGCGCGGCGGCACCCGCAGCACCGTGGCCGAGGGCCGCGCCTGGGTGCGCGCCACCGCCCGGGACCTGGCGCGGCAACAGCGCGTGCCGATGGGCATCGACGAACTCGTGATCGGCACCATCTGCGGCGGCTCGGACGGCACCAGCGGCATCACCGCCAACCCGGCGGTCGGCCGCGCCTTCGACATGCTGATCGCGCAGCACGCCACCTGTATCTTCGAAGAGACCGGCGAACTGGTCGGCTGCGAATTCCACATGCGGCGCCGCGCCGCCACGCCCGAGCTGGGCGAGGAGATCGTGGCCTGCGTCAACAAGGCGGCGCGCTACTACAGCATCATGGGCCACGGCAGTTTCGCCCCGGGCAACGCCGACGGCGGCCTCTCGACCATCGAGGAAAAATCGCTCGGCGCCTACGCCAAGAGCGGCGCCTCGCCCATCGACGGCATCATCAAGCCGGGCGACGTGCCGCCCTTCGGCGGCCTGTACCTGCTGGACGTGGTGCCCGACGGCGAACCGCGCTTCGGCTTTCCCAACATCAGCGACAACGCCGAGATCGTCGAACTGATCGCCTGCGGCTCGCACGTGATCCTGTTCACCACCGGGCGCGGCTCGGTGGTGGGCTCGGCGGTCTCCCCGGTCATCAAGGTCTGCGCCAACCCCGACACCTACCGCGCCCTGGGCGAGGACATGGACGTGGACGCCGGCCGCATCCTGGAGGGCCGCGGCTCGCTGCAGGAAGTGGCCGAGGAAATCCACGCCCAGGTCCGCGCGGTCGCCAACGGCGCGCCCAGCAAATCCGAGGACCTGGGCCACCGCGAATTCATCCTCACCTACAAGGCGTTCGAGCCGATCGGCCCGTCCTGCCTGCCATTGAGCCGCGCGGCCTGACGCGGCCCCTGGGAGCGAGACGGTGAACTACACGTTTGATTTCGCCTCGGTGCTTGAACAGTGGCCCCTGCTCGCGCAGGGCGCGTGGGTCACGGTCAAGCTGTCGTTCTGCGCCACCGTGCTGGGCTTCATCCTCGGCACGCTGTGCGCGCTGGCGCGCAACAGCCGCCTGGGCTGGCTGCGCGCCGTGGCCGGCGGCTATGTGGAACTGATCCGCAACACGCCGCTGCTGATCCAGGCCTATTTCCTCATCTTCGGCCTGTCCAGCGCCGGCCTCACCATGCCGATCATGGCGGGCGCGGTGCTGGCGCTGGTGATCAACATCGGCGCCTACACCTGCGAGATCGTGCGCGCCGGCATCGAATCCATCCCCAAGGACCAGCTCGAGGCCGGCGAATGCCTGGCGCTGTCGCGGCTGCAGGTGTTCTGGCACGTGGTGCTGCGCCCGGCGGTCGAACGCGTCTATCCGTCGCTGACCAGCCAGTTCGTGCTGCTGATGCTGGCCTCCAGCATCATGTCGGCGGTGGGCGCCGAGGAACTGCTGGGCGTGGCCAACCGCATCCAGTCGGACACCTACCGCAACTTCGAGGTCTTCATCGTGCTGTGGGGCGTGTACCTGGCGCTGTCGTGGCTGATGCGGCTGGGGTTCTGGCTGCTGGCCCAGGTCGTGTTCCCGCGCCGGCGCAAGCTCGGCACGCCGCTGTAGGGGACGCGCCATGGCTTTCTTCATTCCCGAACAACACGCCTGGTATCTGGTGGAAGGCGCCTGGGGCACCGTCAAACTGTCGGCCTGGACCTTCGCCGGCGGCGGCCTGGCCGGCCTGCTGCTGGCGTTGGCCCGCGTCTCACCGCGCCGCGCCCTGCGCGCGGCCGCGGCCGGCTACATCCAGGTGATCCAGGGCACGCCGCTGCTGGTGCTGATGGGCCTGTGCTTCTTCGGCCCCAGCCTGTTCGGCCTGGGCGAGCTGTCGGCGCTGGCCGCGGCCGGCCTGGCCATGACCATCTATTCCAGCGCCTTCCTGGGCGAGATCTGGCGCGGCTGCATCCAGGCGGTGCCGAAGAACCAGTGGGAAGCGGCCGAATGCCTGGGCCTGTCGCGGCTGCAGCGCATGGCCAAGGTGGTGCTGCCGCAGGCGCTGCGCATCGCCACCCCGCCCACCGTCGGCTTCCTGGTGCAGATCATCAAGAACACCTCGATCGCCTCGCTGGTGATCGGCTATCCGGAGCTGGCCTACAACGCCAAGATCCTCAACAACTCGACCTTCCAGCCCTTCGTCTATTTCGGCTGCGCCGCCATCCTGTACTTCCTCATGTGCTACCCGCTGTCGCGCTGGAGCCGTTCCTTGGAAAGGAGACTCAATGCATCCCGTCGTTGAACTGGACCAGGTCCACAAGCGCTTCGGCGGCACCCACGTGCTGCGCGGCGTGTCGTTTTCCGTCAATCGCGGCGAGGTCGCGGCCATCATCGGCAAGAGCGGCTCGGGCAAGAGCACCGCGCTGCGCTGCATGGACCGGCTCGAGACCACCGACGCCGGCACCATCCGCGTCTGCGGCCACGCGCTGCATGACCGCGACGGGCTGGACCTGCGCGCGCTGCGCAAGGACGTCGGCATCGTGTTCCAGAGCTACAACCTGTTCCCGCACATGACGGCGCTGCAGAACATCACGCTGGCGCCGCGCTCGGTCAAGGGCGTCAAGCCGGCCCAGGCGCGCGAACAGGCGATGCAGGCGCTGGCGCACGTCGGCCTGGCCGACAAGGCCGACGCCTATCCCGAGCAGTTGTCGGGCGGCCAGCAGCAGCGCGTGGCCATCGCCCGCTCGCTGGCGATGCAGCCCAAGGTGATGCTGTTCGACGAAGTGACCTCGGCGCTCGACCCGGAACTGACCGGCGAAGTGCTCAAGGTGATGGAAAACCTCGCCGCCGACGGCATGACCATGATCCTGGTCACGCACGAGATGGCGTTCGCGCGCGAAGTGGCCGACAAGGTCATCTTCATGCACCAGGGACAGGTCTGGGAGCAGGGGCCGGCCAGCATGCTGTCGGCCCCCGCCACGCCGGAACTGCGGCAGTTCCTGGGCAGCGGACTGTAGGGCCGCCGGCCCCGCCCCCTGCCCCGATGACAACGACAATGGAGACAACCCGCATGAACAAGTCCGTATTCCCGCCGCGGCTGCGCGCCGCTTTCGCCGGCCTGGCCCTGATCGGCGGCCTGGCCGTGTCCGGCGCCGCCCACGCCGACCAGCTCGACGACATCATGAAGGCCGGCAAGCTGCGCGTGGCCATCGACCTGGGCGTGCCGCCCTACGGCATGAAGGACGCCGCGCTCAACCCCACCGGCTCCGACGTCGAGACCGCGCGCCTGCTGGCCAAGGGCCTGGGCGTGACGCTGGAGATCGTGCCCACCACCGGCGCCAACCGCGTGCCGTTCCTGCAGACCGGCAAGGCCGACATCGTCATCTCCAGCATGTCGGTCACGCCCGAACGTCAGAAGGTCATCGACTTTTCCACGCCCTACGCCGCCATCCTGGCGGTGGTCGGCGCGCCCAGGGACATGAAGCTGACCAGCGCGGCCGACCTGTCCAGCAAAAAGGTCATCGCCACCCGCGGCACCACCAACGACACCGAGCTGACCAAGATCGCCCCCAAGGACGCGCAGATCATCCGCTTCGACGACGACGCCACCTCGATCACCGCGGTGGTCAGCGGTCAGGCCGACATCTTCGCCACCGCGCCGGCCCTGCTGCGCACCATCAACGAAAAAGCGCCGGCCAAGCAGATGGAATCGAAATTCGTGATGCGCCTGAACATGCTGGCCATCGGCCTGCGCAAGAACGAGCCCGCGCTCAAGGACAAGCTGGACAATTGGGTACGCGCCAATCTCAAGAGCGGCGAACTGAACACCATCTACAAGCAGTTCCACGGCGTCGACCTGCCGCAGGAAGTCGGCAAGGCCGGCGGCTGACCCAGGAGACCCCATGGCCCGCATCGCTTCCGTCGAGATCCTGCAGGTCGACCTACAGCCCAAGGTCAGGCGCACCGACGCCGTGCAGAGCTTCGAGCGCCAGGAAACGCCGATCGTGCGCATCACCGACGCCGATGGCGTCACCGGCACCGGTTACAGCTACACCATCGGCACCGGCGGCTCGTCCGTGATCCGGCTGCTGGACGACCACCTGGCGCCGCTGCTCCTGGGGCGCGAGGCCGACGACATCGAACAGCTCTGGCGCGACCTGATGTACCGCGTCCACGCCACTACTGTCGGCGCGCTGACCTCGATCGCGCTGGCCGCCATCGACACCGCGCTGTGGGACCTGCGCGCGCGCCGCGCCGGACTGCCGCTGCACCGGCTGGCGGGCGGCGCCAAGGCGGACATCCCGCTCTACACCACCGAGGGCGGCTGGCTGCATCTGGCGCCGTCGCAACTGGTGGAAGAGGCCCTCAAGGCCCGCGAGGCCGGCTTCGGCGGCGCCAAGATCAAGGTCGGCCGGCCGCACGTGGCCGAGGACGTGGCGCGGCTGTCCGCGGTGCGCGCCGCCGTCGGCGCGGACTGGGACATCATGACCGACGCCAACCAGGGTTTCTCGTTGCCCGAGGCGATCCGCCGCGCGCGCTGCTTCGAGCCGCTGGACCTGGCCTGGTTCGAGGAGCCCATCCACGCCGACGACGTGCAGGCCCATCGCCGGCTGAGCCAGTCCACCACCCTGCCCATCGCCGTGGGCGAATCGCTCTACAGCCTGTCGCAGTTCAAGGACTACCTGCAGAGCGAGGCCTGCTCCATCGTGCAGGTGGACGTGGGCCGCATCGGCGGCATCACGCCGTGGCTCAAGGTGGCGCACATGGCCGAAGCCTACAACGTGCCGGTGTGCCCGCACTTCCTGATGGAGATCCACGTGGCGCTGTGCTGCGCGGTGCCCAACAGCCGCTGGCTGGAATACATCCCGCAGCTGGACATGGTGACCGAGCACGGCATGCGCATCGAGAATGGCCGCGCCATTGCGTCCGAAGATCCGGGCCTGGGCATCGCCTGGGACTGGGGTCGCGTCGGCAAGCTGACGCTGCACCGCAGCCGCCACGGCTGAGGGCGTGCGGCGGACGGCGGCCGCCCCGCAAACCGCGCCGGCCCGCGAACCCGGCGCGGACTTCTCCTTCGAGGTCGCCCTCCGTCACGCCGACGCAACATCCTCCAGGATCATCTCGGCGCCGCGCTCGGCCACCATCATCACCGCCGCCTGGGTGTTGCCCGACACCATCTTCGGCATCACCGAGGCGTCCACCACCCGCAGGCCGGCAATGCCGTTGACCCGCAGGCGCGGATCGGTCACCGCGCCGGCATCCGCGCCCATGCGGCAGGTGCCGATCGGGTGATAGATGGTCTGGCCGTTGCGGCGCGCGAAGTCCAGCCATTGCTCGTCGCTGTCCACATCCGCCCCCGGGCTCAGCTCGCGCTCGATATAGCGCTGCATGGCCGGCCGCTGCACGATGCGGCGCGCCACTCGCATGCCACCCACCAGGCTGTCGCGGTCGATCTGCGCCGACAGGAAGTTGGGCCGGATCGACGGCGCGGCCAGCGGATCGGCCGACTTCAGGTGGATCGACCCGACCGACTCCGGGCGCAATTGCGCCACGCCGATGGTCATGCCCGGCTCGCGGTCGAGGATGCGCTCGGCCGCGTTGGCGTAGCTGGCGTGCACGAAGAAATACTGCACGTCGGCCGCCGGCAGGTCCGGCGCGCTCTTGACGAAGCCGTGCGCCAGCCCCGTGCCCAGCGTCAGGATGCCCTTGCGGCGGGTGTAGTAGCGCGCCACCTGTTGCGCCAGGCGCCAGCCGCGCGACATCTCGTTGAGCGTCACGGTGTTCCGGACCCGCCAGTTCATGCGCGTGGCGAAGTGGTCGATGTAGTTCTCGCCAACCTGCGGCTGCGCGTGCACCAGCGGAATACCGAAGGACTGCAGCAGCGCGGGATTGCCCACGCCCGACAGTTCCAGCAGCTGCGGCGACTGCACCGCGCCCAGGCACAGCAATGTCTCGCGCCGCGCCCGCACGGTGAATTCCTGGCCATTCTTGCGATAGGCCACGCCGACGCAGCGCTTGCCTTCGAACAGCAGCCGCGTCACGTGCGCGCCGCACTCCACCGTCAGGTTCTTGCGGCCGGCGGCGGGCCTGAGGTAACCGTCGACCACGCTCCAGCGGCGGCCGTGGCGCTGCGCCACTTGGTAATAGCCGACCCCATCCTGACGGCCGGCGTTGTAGTCCGGGTTGAGCGGCAGGCCGTCCTCCTGCGCCGCGCGCAGGAAGGCGTCGGACAGAGGAAAGCGCTCGGCCACTTCCTCCAGGTGCATCGGCCCGGACTTGCCGCGGGTCTCGCCGCCGGGCTCATAACATTCAATCTTGCGGAACACCCGCTCGGCGGTGCCGCCGCCCCAGCCGGTGGCGCCGGCGGCCTCCCAGCCGTCGTAGTCCTGCGGCCGGCCGCGCACGTAGATCATGCCATTGATCAGCGTCGAGCCGCCCAGGCCCTTGCCACGCGGCACGGCGATGGTGCGGCCGTAGACGTTGTCCTCCGGCTCGGTGGCGAAGCGCCAGTTGTAGTCCGGATTCACCAACAGCTTGGAAAAGCCCGCCGGGATCGAGATCCACATGCTGCGCGCCTCGTGCCCCGCTTCCAGCATCAGCACCCGGTGGCGGCCATCGGCCGTCAGGCGGTTGGCCAGGATGCAGCCGGCGGTGCCGCCGCCCGCGATAATGAAGTCGTAGTCGCCCATCGTCTCGTCCGTCGCCGCCTCAGCCCTGCGCGGCCGGCGCCACGCCCATCATTTCCGCCATCAGCTCGATCTGCCCGGCCAGCATCGGCGCGCCGTAGTGCACCTTGCAGCCGCGCGCCCGCGCCGCCACCAGCAGCGGCGTGTCGGCCGGCTGCATGATGACCTCGCACACCAGTTGGTCCGGCGTCAGCCGCGCCGCGTCCAGCGGCAGCGCGTCGTCCGGTTTCATGCCGAGCGAGGTGCCATTGACCACCAGGTCGTGGCCCGACGGATCGGCCGTGCCGACCGTGATGTCGGCCCCGGGATGCAGCGACAGGATGCGCCCCTTCAGGTCCTCGGCCTTGGCCGGCGTGCGGTTGGCAATCGTCAGCCGCGACACGCCCGCCTGCACCAGCGCGAAGCCGATGGCGTTGGCCGCGCCGCCGGCGCCGGCCAGATAGGCGCGCTTGCCCTCGGGCGCCACGCCGTGCGTGCGCAGGCCGCGCACGAAGCCCTCGCCGTCCAGCATGTGCGCCACCAGGCGGCCGTCGGCCTCGCGTCGCACCACGTTGGCCGCGCCGATCTTGCGCGCCACCGGCGTGGCCTCGTCGGCCAGGGCCAGGATCGCCGCCTTGTGCGGCATGGTGACGATCAGGCCGCCCAGGTTCTCCAGCCGGCGCAGTCCGGCCACCACCTCGGCCAGGTTGTCGGGCCGCGCATGGAACGGCACGCAGACGCCGTCAAAGCCGATGCGGGCGAAATGCTCGTTCATGCGCTGCGGGGTTTTGACGTGATAGATCGGGTCGGCCAGGATGCCGAACAGGCGGGTGTTGCCGCTGATTTCCTTCATTGCTCTGTCTCCTTGTCGGGGCGCCGGCACCCGGCCCCCTTGAATGCTGGCACGCCCTATCGCGCGATGAGTTCGCGCGCCACCGCCTCGATGCCGGCGCCGTCGAGCTGGTAGTGCGCGTACAGCGTGGTGGGCGGGGCGATCAGGCTGTATTCGTCATAGATGCCATGGCGCCGCAGCCGCGTGCCGCTGCCGGCATCGGCCAGCACCTCGGCCACCGCCGAGCCCAGGCCGCCCATCACATTGTGTTCCTCCACCGTCAGCAGCGCGCGCGCCTGGCCGGCCGCCGCCAGCACCGCCTCGCGGTCCAGCGGCTTGATGGTGGGCATGTCGATCACGCCCACCGACAGGCCGTCCTCGCGCATCCGGGCGGCCGCTTCCAGCGCCGCGTGCAGCGTGATGCCGCAAGCGATGATGTTCAGGTCGCTGCCGGTTGAGTGGACGATGGCGCGGCCGAACGCGAACGGCGCGCCGTCCTCGTACACCTGCGGGTCGCGGCCGCGGCCGATGCGGAAATAGATCGGCTCGGGCCAGTCCACCGAGGCCTTGATGGCGGCGGCCAGTTGCGGCCCGTCGGCCGGCGACACCACGGTCAGGCCGGCGATGGCGCGCATGGTCGAGATGTCCTCGGTGGCGTGGTGCGAGGTGCCATAGAAACCCAGGCTGATGCCGGTGTGATGGCCGATCAGCCGCACCGGCAATTTGGTGTAGGCCACGTCCATGCGGATCTGCTCGCAACACAGCAGGCCCAGGAACGAGGCAAAGGTCGCCACGAACGGCATCGCGCCGGTGGTGGCCAGCCCGGCCGCCGCCGACACCATGTTCTGCTCGGAAATGCCGAACTGCACGTAGCGCTCGGGATAGGCCGAGGCGAAGCGGTTCAGGCCGTTGGAATACTGCAGGTCGGCCGAGCCGGCCACCACCGGATGCCCGGCCCGCGCCAAATCGATCAGCGCGTCGGAAAGATACGACAGCCCGGGGTTCACCGCGTTCAGCGCGCGGTACTGCCAGGAATCGGGGGAAAGCGTCTGTGCCTGTGCCATTCAGATCTCGCGGGTCATGATTTCGTCGATGGCGGCCTGCGCGTCCTGCGGCGCCAGGTAGCCCAGATGCCAGCCGGGTTCGGTTTCCATATAGGAAACGCCCTTGCCCTTGATGGTTTTGGCGATGACGCAGGCCGGCCGCGCGCGCGCCTCGTCCGCGCGCAGCCGCCGCAGCAGCGCGGTCAGCGCCGCCAGGTCGTGGCCGTCGACCTCGTGCACCTCCCAGCCGAAGGCCTGCCACTTGTCGCGCAGCGATTCCACGCCGATCACGTCGTCGACCTTGCCGTCGAGCTGGTAGCCGTTGCGGTCGATGATGGCCACCAGGCGCGACAGCTTGTGGTGCGCGGCGAACAACGCGGCCTCCCACACCTGCCCTTCCTGCATCTCGCCATCGCCCAGCATCACGAACACGTTGAAGTCGCGCTGGCTCATGCGGCCGCCCAGCGCCATGCCGGCGCCGTTCGAGAGCGCATGGCCGATGGAGCCGGAACTGAAATCGACGCCTGGCACCTTGGTCATGTCGGGATGGTCGCCCAGCGGGCTGCCCAGGCGGGTGTAGCCGTCCAGCAGTTCATGCGGAATGAAACCGTGGTCGGCCAGCACCGGGAACAGGCCCACGGCCGCGTGGCCCTTGCCCATCAGGAAGCGGTCGCGATCCGGCCAGCCAGGCTCGCCCGGCCGCAGCCGCATCACGTCGTAATACAGGGCGGCAAAGATCTCGGCGCACGAAAAGACCGAGCTGTAATGCCCGACCTTGGCGATCTCGATCAGCCTGATGGTTTCCAACCGGATGTGGCGGGCCTTTTCCCGCAGCATCCGGACCTCGTCTTCGCTTGGGTCTCCCCGGTCCTGGCGCATGGCGTCTCCTTCGCTTATCAGAATATATGATATATAATATACCCATCGCGCTTGAATTGGCCAGGGCGGGATAGAATTCAGCCGGGCGCCGTTTCACGGCCTCCGCCATTCCATCGAACCCAAGCCTCGACCGTCATGCCCAGCCTTAAACCGGTAAAAAAAGAGAACCTCTCCGTCAAGGTCTACAACGAGATCCGTAACGCCCTGATCAACGGGCAGTACGAACCCGGAGAGCGCCTCATCATTGGCGAGCTGGCCCAGGAAATGGGCGTCTCGATCACGCCCGTGCGCGAGGCCATCTTCCGCCTCATCAGCGAACAGGGCCTGGAAATGCAGGCCGCCACCGCGGTCTACGTGCCCTACGTCAATTCGGAAAAGCTGCGCGAGATCCAGCAGATCCGCTTCCACCTGGAAGGCATGGGCGCGGCCGAGGCCGCCAGGAACATCACGCGCAAGCAACTGGACAACCTGATCGCGCTGCAGAAGGACTTCATCTCCTGCACCTCGACCGATCCCAAGCGCGCCAGCTACCTGAACCGCAAGTTCCACTTCGGCATCCTGGAAGCCAGCAACAAACCCATCCTGCGCAACACCGTGGAATCGTTCTGGGTCATCACCGGCCCGATCCTCAAGGTGTTCCACATCAAGACGGCCGGGCTGGACTACTCCCAGGATGAACACCGCCACGAGGCCGTGCTGGCCGCGCTGGAGGCGCGCGACCCCGAAGCCGCCACCAAGGCGATCCAGGCCGACCTGGTGTGGGGCGGCAAGATCATGATCGACTGGCTGGTCGAACGCGAAAAAGAACTCGACTACCGCCCGCCCGGGCCTCGCAAATAGGAAGACTCGATGCTGAAGATTTTCGGCGCTCCCGGCCGCTACATCCAGGGAGCCGGCGCGCTCGACGCGCTGGGCGGATACGCCGCCCTGTTCGGCCGCCGCGCCGCCCTGGTCATCGACCGCTACGTGCAGGGCGTGCTGGGCCCGAGAATCGAGGCATTGTGCGGTGCCCACGGCGTGGCGCTGACGGCCCTGCCGGTCGAAGGCGACATCACGCCCGAATCGATCGCGGCGCTGCGCGCGCAGGCCGCGGCCGCCGGCATCGACATGGTGATCGCGGTGGGCGGCGGCAAGGCGCTGGACGCCGGCAAGGCGGTGGCCAAGGCCGAGCACTGCCACCTGGTCACGGTGCCGACGGTGGCCTCCAACGACGCCCCCACCAGCAAGAACTACGTGCTGTACGACGCCCATCACAACCTCCTGGCGGTCGAGCACATGCTGTTCAACCCGACCATCGTGCTGGTCGACACCGCCGTCATCGCCACCGCGCCCGCGGCGTTCTTCCGCGCCGGCCTGGGTGACGCCATCTCCAAGAAATTCGAGGCCGAGCAATGCGCCCGCAACGGCGGACGCAACATGTACGACGGCGTCCCGCCGCTGACCGCCCAGTTGATCGCCGACGGTTGCCTGCGCACGCTGCTGGCCGACGGCGCCGACGCGCTGGCCGTGGCCGGCAGCGGCCAGCCCACGCCCGCCTTCGAACGGGTGGTGGAAGCCATGATCCTGATGAGCGGCCTGGGCTTCGAGAGCGGCGGCCTGTCGATCGCCCACGCCCTGACGCGCGGCCTGCCGAAGATCGCCGGGCTGGCCAGCGCGCCGCATGGCCTGCAGGTGGCCGTCGGCCTGCTGGTGCAGCTCGACCTGGAGGCGCGCCAGGACGGCATGCTGGCCACCCTGACGCAGTGGTATGAACAGGTGGGGTTGCCCACCACGCTGCAAGCGCTGGGCGCGGCCGCGCCGTCCGACGCCGAACTGGCGCGGGCGGCCGAGTTGACGCTGGCCGCGCGCCATGCCGCCAATTTCGATCGTCCCCTGGACATCAAGACCCTCGTCGCCGCCCTGCGCCGCCACGCCTGACGCCCCGCCGCTCGCGCTGGCGGCGTCCCGCGGGCGGCGCCCGCGAGCGCCGCGACCCGCATCCGGCGGGCCGCGCGCCTCCCCATCGGCGGGGGCATCAATCCGGCGGCGGCGCGCACGCCCTTGCCCGGCCTGGCGTCAGAACGCCACGTTGTCGCCGCCCTTCAGGCCCAGCTTGGCGCGGGTATCGGCGGGCGTGGCCACTTCCAGGTTGAGCGCCTCCAGGATGGTGCGGATGCGCTCGACCTGCGAGCGGTTCGACTCGGCCAGCTGGCCCGGCCCGATCCACAGCGAATCCTCCAGCCCCACCCGCACGTTCGAGCCCATGGCCGCGCCGATGGTGGCCAGCGGCATCTGGTTGCGGCCGGCGCCCAGGATCGACCATTCGTATTCATTGCCGAACAGGCGGTCGGCGGTGCGCTTCATGTGCATCAGGTCTTCGGGGTGCGGCCCAATGCCGCCCAGGATGCCGAACACCGACTGGATGAACGGCGGCGACTTCACCAGGCCGCGGTCCACAAAATGCGCCAGGTTGTACAGGTGGCTGATGTCGTAGCACTCGAACTCGAAACGGGTGCCGTTGGCGTTGCCCAGCTCCAGGATCGATTCGATGTCCTGGTAGGTGTTGCGGAAGATCAGCGAGCGGCTGTTCTCCAGGTGCTCGCGCTCCCACTCGTGCTTGAAGTCCTGGAAGCGGCCCAGCATCGGGAACAGGCCGAAATTCATCGAGCCCATGTTCAGCGACGCCAGCTCCGGCTTGAAGGTGGTGGCCGGCCGCATGCGCTCCTGCACCGTCATGTGCGGGCTGCCGCCGGTGGTGATGTTGATGATGGCGTCGGTCTCGGCCTTGATGCGCTTGAGGAACGGCTCGAACAGCGCCGGGTCCTGCGACGGCTTGCCGGTCTGCGGGTCGCGCGCATGCAGGTGCAGCACGGCGGCGCCGGCGCGGGCCGCGCCGATGGCGGCCTCGGCGATCTCGTCGGCCGTCACCGGCAGGTGCGGCGACATGCTGGGCGTGTGGATGGCGCCCGTCACGGCGCAGGTGATCACGACTTTCTGCTTGGCTTTAGCCATTTTCGTCTCCGTTGTCTTGCTGTTGCTTGTGGCGCATCAGGCGCATCAGTTGTTCGTCGCGCCAGTAGCGGCGCGCCGTCAGGTCATCGGCCGGCAGCAGGCCGCGCCGCTCGGACGCCAGGGCCTCGACCAGCGCGCCGTCCCAGGGCACGGGTTCGCGCTGGCTGGCGCCGATGGATTGGTACAGCCCGCCGTAGCGCGCGCAGTAGTCGGCAAGGCCGCCGGGCGCGTTCAGGTCGATGGTCTCGAACGGCCCCATGAACGACCAGCGCAGGCCCAGGCCATCCTTGACCGTGGTGTCGATGTCCTCGGCGCTGGCGATACCGGCGGCGGCCAGGCGGAAGGCCTCGTGCAGCAGCGCGCCCTGCAGGCGGTTGAGGAGGAAGCCCTCGATCTCGCGCCGCATCGTCACCGGCTTCTGGCCGATGTCCAGCATGATGTCGCGCGCCGCCTGCATGGCGGCCTCGCTGGTCCAGGGCGCCGGGCACAGCTCCACCACCGGGATCAGGTACGGCGGATTGACCGGATGCGCCACCAGGCAGCGGTGGCGGCCGGGCAGGCCTTCGGTGAATTCGCTGGCGGGAATGCTGGAAGTGGAACTGCCGATGATGGCGTCGGGATCGGCCGCCGCGTCCAGTTGCGCGAACAGATCGCGCTTCAGAGCCAGCCGCTCGGGCGAGTTCTCCTGGATGTAGCGGGCGCCGGCCAGCGCCTCGGGCAGGCTGGCGGCCACCTCGATGCGGGCGGCGGCGGCCGCCGCGTCGCGCAGCAGGCCGTGCGCCTGCAGTTCATCCAGCTGGCGCCGGATCAGCGCGCCGGCCTCGGCCAGCATGGCGGCGTTGACGTCGTACAGCCGCACCTGCCAGCCCTGGCGCGCGAACACGATGGCCCAGGCCTGGCCGATCAGGCCGGTGCCAATGATGGCGGCGTGGCGCCGCCGCGGATCGGCCGCCATCAGTAGAGCTTCTGCGTGAAGCCGTCCACCACGATGGCCTGCCCCGTGACGCTGCGGGCGGCCTCGCTGGCGTTGAACAGCACCATGTTGGCGATGTCGCGCGCCGTGACCATGCGGCCCAGCGCCGCCTGGTTCTCGTAGAGCGCGGCGATTTCCTCGATCGGCTTGTCCAGCGTCCTGGCCTTGGCCTCGATCACGGCGCGGATGCGCGGGCCTTCGACCGCGCCCGGCAGGATGGCGTTGACGCGGATGCCGTGGCCGCCCAGCTCGATCGCCAGCGACTTGGTGAAGCCGATCACCGCCCACTTGGACGCCGAATAGACCGAGCGCCCGGCAAAGCCCAGGTGCCCGGCGGCCGACGACAGGTTGATCATGACGCCGGCGCGCGACAGCTTGAGCAGCGGGATGGCCTGGCGCGCGCACAGGAACTGGCCGGTGATGTTGACCGCCAGGGTGCGATCCCAGTCGGCCTTGGAGAGCGTCTCGACGAAACCGGTGGGGCCGGCCACGCCGGCGTTGTTGACCAGGATGTCCAGGCCGCCCAGCTGCTGGCGCACGGCGTCGAACAGGGCGGCCACGCTGTCTTCATCCGACACGTCGGCATGCACCGCGCGCACGCCGGGCAATTCGGCCGGCAGCGCGGCCAGCCGCTCGCGGTTGACGTCGCACACCAGCACCGACGCCCCCGCGCGGTGGAACACCTGCGCCATTTCCAGGCCCAGCCCATCGGCGCCGGCGGTGATCAGTACCTTTTTTCCGGCGAAATCCACTTCCTCGAACATGCTCTTTGTCTCCTGGATTCTTATGCTCAAACGCCTTTTGATCATATAGGATATATGATTCAAAGGGGAATTTTCTTGCCAGCGGGGCAGCCATGAAAAGGTCTGTGAAACAGCCCCCGGACAGCGAAATCCGACCTGGCGCGCAGAGGAAAACCGCCCGCAAACGCTTTATTCATGCGGCTTGAGGGAAATCCCCGATTCAGCCGGCCAAGTCCGGCACTAGAATCCAGGACGAGGTTCTCACACCCCGCCGGCGCATATATCATATATTCAAAAACAGACGGACGACTCAGACAACAGTCCGCATCCAAACCCACAAAGGAGCGTAGACAGTGTTCAAGATCAAACAATTCGCCATCGCGCTGGGCCTGTGCGGCGCCATGGCCAGCGGCACCGCGGCGGCCGACATGAAAGTGGGCGCGCTCTTCCCGTTCAGCGGCGCGCTGGCGTTGCTGGGACAGGAGAGCTATCGCGGCCTGGAACTGGCCGTCAACGAAATCAATGCCGCCGGCGGCATCAACGGCGAGAAGATCCAGATCATCAAGGCCGACGCGGTCGACCCGACCCAGGCGGTGTCCGAGACCAAGCGATTGATCTCATCGAACGTGGTCGGCGTGTTCGGCAGCTACGCCTCGGGCATCTCATACGCGGCCTCGCCCGTGACCGAACTGGCCGGCGTGCCCTACTTCGAGCTGGGCGCCACCGCCCACAAGATCACCACGCGCGGCTACAAGTACCTGTTCCGCAGCAACCCCAACACCGCGCTGTACGGCGTGTCGGTGGTCAACGCGCTGCACGACATCATCGGGCCGGGCATGGGCCTGAACCCGAAGGAAGTGCGCATCGGCATCATCCACGAGGACGGCCCCTACGGCACCGACGTGGCCGCCACCGAGAAAAAGCGCGCCCAGGAACTCGGCTACACCGTGGCCGAGGTGCTGCCCTATTCGGCCAAGACGGTCGACCTGTCCTCGCTGATCCTGCGCCTGAAGGGCGCCAAGGTCGACGTGGTGCTGCAGACCGCCTACCAGAACGACGCCATCCTGTACTTCAGCCAGGCGCGCGCCGCCGGCTTCAAGCCCAAGGTGGTGATCGGCGCCGGCGGCGGCTATTCGCTGGCCGACACCGCCAAGGCCGTGGGCGCCGACATGAACGGCGTGTTCGACCTGGACTTCCCGCAGGCGTCCATCAATCCGGCCGGCGCGCCCGGTCTGGACAAGTTCCTG
Organism: Achromobacter sp. CSND-B12; assembly: GCF_052906545.1. NCBI lineage: Bacteria > Pseudomonadati > Pseudomonadota > Betaproteobacteria > Burkholderiales > Alcaligenaceae > Achromobacter > Achromobacter sp. CSND-B12. Next base: position 1,051,240 of record NZ_JBREGJ010000001.1, read on the forward strand.
GAAGCCTACAAGACCACCTACAAGAGCGACCCGCAGTCCGGCCACAGCCTGACCAATTACGTCGGCGCCAAGGCCTTCTTCGAAGCCATCGCCAACGCCAAGTCGACCGACAAGGACAAGATCCGCGCGGCCGTGCTGGCGTACAAGAAGCCGGCCGGCCAGACCGCCAACGGCTGGGCCTTCGACTTCGGCGAGGACGGCCAGAACAACGCCTCGACCTTCTACGTGATGCAGTGGCAGGATGGCAAGCTGGTCACCATCGCGCCTGACAACCTCGCGCTGGGCAAGCCCGTCTTCAAGAAATAGAACGCCGGGGCCGCCACCCGGCAGGCCCGGCACGGCAAACCAGCAAACCGGACGCTCGGGGGCGTCCGGCGTTTCACTGGGGCCAGCGGCCCCGGCCCCGCCGGCGACGGCGCGCGGCCGGGACGCGCCCCGTTCCAAGAGGTTGCACCATGGATATCTTCATTCAACTGGTCATCAATGGCCTGTTGCTGGGCGGCGCCTACACCATCATCAGCCTGGGGCTGACGCTGATCTTCGGCGTGGTCCGCGTCGTCAACTTCGCGCATGGCGAATTCCTGATGATCGGCATGTACGCGGTCTACCTGATCGCGGCGCAGTTCGGCGTGCACCCGTACATCGGCCTGGTGCCGGTGGCGGTCATCCTGTTCGCGCTGGGCGCGCTGACGCAGAAAGGCATCATCCAGCCGCTGCTCAACGCCGACCAGCACATCCAGATCTTCGCCACGGTGGGCGTGTCCACCATCCTGCTGAACCTGGCGCTGGTGATCTTCGGCGCCAACGTGTTCCGCGCCCCGGTGCAACTGGGCACCAGCACCCTCGACGTCGGCAACTACTCCATGGTCACCGGCCAGTTGGTGACCTTCGTGGTCGGCCTGAGCCTGGCCGTGCTGCTGCACCTGTTCATGCACCGCACCTACCTGGGCCGCGCGCTGCGGGCGGTGGCGCAGCACCGCTACGCCGCCACGCTGATGGGGGTGAACGTCAACAACGTCTACGCCATCGCCTTCGGCCTGGGCACCGCCTTCGTCGGCATCGCGGCGGGCCTCCTGGCGCCGCAGTATCCGGTGTTCCCGACGGTGGGCACGTACTTCGTGCTGACCGCCTTCGTGATCGTGGTGCTGGGCGGCCTGGGCAGCCTGTACGGCGCGGTGGCCGGGTCGATGATCATCGGCATCGTCGATACGCTGGCCGGCTATTACATCGCCCCCGACCTCAAAGAGGTCGTCTATTTCGGGATCTTCCTCTTGATCCTTGTCCTGCGTCCGACCGGCCTGTTCGGCGTCGGCACAGAGTGATCAGAGCCACAAGGAGCGAGACGTGTTTCCCGACTTTCGAAGCCCCAAAGCCTACGTCAGCCTGATTCTGCTGATCGTCATGTTCATCGTGCCCGTCGTCACGGGCACGCCGTTCTGGACCAACCTGTTCGTCCTGCTGTTCGTCTTTTCCGCGCTGTCGGTGGCCTGGAACATCGTCGGCGGCTACGCCGGCCAGTTGTCGCTGGGCCACGCGGTGTTCTACGGCATCGGCGGCTACACCGCCACCCTGCTGACGCAGAACTTCGGCATCTCGCCGTGGTTCGGCATGCTGGCGGGCGCGGCCATCTCGGCGGCCGTGGCCATCATCATCAGCTATCCCACGCTGCGGCTGCGCGGGCCGTTCTTCGCGCTGGCCACCATCGCCATCCTCGAAGTGGTGCGGCTGCTGGTGATCCACGAGGAAAGCTGGACCGGCGGCTCCAGCGGCATCAGCCTGCCGCTGAACATCGGCTGGGGCTGGATCGTGTTCCGCGAGAAGATCAACTACGTGATCATCGCCTTCGGCCTGTTCCTGCTGGTGACCTGGGTGTCGTGGTACATCCGCAAGTCGCGCATCGGCCATTACCTGATCGCCATCCGCGAACGCGAGGACGCGGCGCTGGCCGTGGGCATCCACACGGTGCGCGTCAAGATCATCGCCGCGGTGGTGTCGGCCATGCTGACCAGCATCATCGGCACCTTCCACATCACCTACCTGACGTTCGTCGATCCCAGCTCGGCCTTCTCGCTGGAACTGTCGATCCAGGTGGCGATGTTCGCGCTGATCGGCGGCCTGGGCACGGTGGCCGGCCCCATCGCCGGCACCTTCCTGGTGCTGCCGATCGCCGAGCTGGCGCGCGGCTGGCTGTCCAGCGTGGGCAACGGCATGCACGGGCTGATCTACGGCCTGATCCTGGTGGCGGTGGTGCTGACCATCCCGCGCGGCCTGGCCGGCGCCTTCGGTCCGGCCATCGAGCGCGCCCTGGCGCGCCTGCCCTACCTGGGCACGCCGCGCGCCCGGCGCCAACTGGTCGAACCAGCCCGTCCGACCGACGCGGCGCGGCGCGAGCAGCCGGTGCTCAGGGCCGAGAACCTGTTCAAGAGCTTTGGCGGCCTGCGCGCCACCAACGACGTGTCGCTGACGCTGAACCAGTACGAGATCCTGGGCATGATCGGCCCCAACGGCGCCGGCAAGACCACGGTGTTCAACCTGCTGTCCGGCTTCCTGTCGCCCGACAAGGGCGCGGTGTCGATGGTCGACGCCAAGGGCAACTGGGTCTCGTGCAGCACGCCGGACGAGTTCGCGCATCAGGGCCTGGGCCGCACCTTCCAGATCGCCAAGCCGTTCACCGGCCTGACGGTATTGGAGAACATCATGCTGGGCGCCTTCATCCGCACCGCCGACCGCGAAGAGGCCGAGCAGATCGCGCTCAAGGTGGCCGAGGAAACCGACCTGCTCAAGTACCTGAACACCGAGGCCCGCAGCCTGACGGTGGGCGGCATGAAGCGGCTGGAGATCGCCCGCGCCCTGGCGATCCGGCCGCGCATCCTGCTGCTGGACGAGGTGATGGCGGGGCTGAACCCCACCGACATCGAGAAGTCGATCAAGATGATCCGCCGCATCCGCGATTCGGGCGTGTCGGTGCTGCTGATCGAGCACATGATGCAGGCCACCATGGCGCTGTCTGACCGCATCATCGTGCTGAACGAAGGCGCGGTGCTGGTGAGCGGCGCGCCGAAGGACGTGGTCGAGAACCCCGCCGTCATCGAGGCCTATTTGGGCAAGGAGTACCAGGATGCTTAAGGTTTCGGATCTGTCGTCGGGCTACGGCAAGAGCCAGGTGCTCAACGGCCTGAACTTCGAGGTCAATGCCGGCGAGATCGTGACGCTGATCGGCGCCAACGGCGCCGGCAAGACCACCACCCTGAAGACGCTGTGCGGCGTGGTTCCCGCCACCGCCGGCCGGGTCGAGTTCGAGGGCCGCGACCTGACCAACCGCACGCCCTACGACATCGTCGACGCCGGGATCACCATGATTCCCGAAGGCCGCCAGCTGTTCCCGCACTTCACGGTGCGCGACAACCTGCTGATGGGCTCGTACAAGCGCGCCGCCCGCCCCATCGTGCAGCGCAAGCTGGAGGAAGTGCTGCAGATCTTCCCGCGGGTGCGCGAGCGCCTGGGCCAGTACGCCGGCTCGCTGTCCGGCGGCGAGCAGCAGATGGTGGCGATCGCGCGCGGCATGATGGCCGATCCCAAGCTGCTGGTGTTCGACGAGCCTTCGCTGGGCCTGTCGCCGCTGCTGGTGCAGCAGATGTTCGACATCATCCGCGACGTCACCTCCCACGGCGTCACGGTGCTGCTGGTGGAGCAGAACGTGTTCCGCACGCTGCGCCTGGCCGACCGCGGCTACGTGCTGGAGAACGGCGCCATCGTGCGCACGGGCACCGGCGCCGAGCTGCTGGCCGATCCCCATGTCAAGAAGGCCTATCTGGGCCACTGAAATCCGAAGGACCGCATTCATGTCTCTACGCTGCACATTCATCGACCACGGCACCGGCGGCGCGCCCGATTGCCTGCGCCTGGCCGAGCGCGAGATGGCCGCGCCCGCTGGCCGCCAGGTGCTGATCGAGGTGGCCTACGCCGGCGTCAACCGCCCCGACGTGCTGCAACGCTCGGGCTCGTATCCGCCGCCGCCCGGCGCCTCGCCCTACCTGGGGCTGGAGGTCGCGGGCACCGTCATCGCCGTCGGTCCCGACGCCACGCGCTGGCAGGTCGGCGACCGGGTCTGCGCGCTGACGCCCGGCGGCGGCTACGCCCAGTACTGCCTGGCCGACGAGCGCCATTGCCTGCCGGTGCCGCGCGGCCTGGACCTGCTGTCGGCCGCCGCCATCCCGGAAAACTATTTCACCGTCTGGACCAACGTGTTCGAGCGCGCCCGCCTCGCGGCCGGCGAGAAGTTCCTGGTGCATGGCGGCTCCAGCGGCATCGGCCTGACCGCGATCCAGCTGGCGCGCGCCTTCGGCGCCGAGGTCTGGACCACGGTGGGCAACCAGGAGAAGGCCGAGGCCTGCCTGAAGGCCGGCGCGCACCACGCCGTGATCTACCGCGACACCGACTTCGAGGCCGACATCCGCCAGGCCACCGGCGGCCAGGGCGTGGACGTGATCCTCGACATGGTTGGCGGCGCCTACATCAACAAGAATCTCCGCCTGCTGGCGGTGAATGGCCGGCTGGTGCAGATCGCCTTCCTGGAAGGCAGCAAGGCCGAGATCGACGCCCTGCCCGTCATGACCAAGCGGCTGTCGTTCACCGGTTCCACCCTGCGTCCGCGTTCCGACGAAGACAAGGGCGCCATCGCCCAGGCGCTGGCCGACAAGGTGCTGCCGCTGATGGAACAGGGGCGCTGCCTGCCGCTGATCCACCAGGTGTTCCCGCTGGAACAGGCGGCGCAGGCCCATGCGCTGATGGAAAGCAGCCGGCACATCGGCAAGATCATGTTGAAGGTGCGGGCATGAGCGCGCGCTTCCAGGATCAGGTCATCATCGTCACCGGCGCCGTCGGCGGCATCGGTTCGGCCATCGTCGAGGGCTTCCTGGCCGAAGGCGGCAAGGTCGGGCTGATCGACTTCAATTCGCAGGGCGGCCAGGCCTACGAGAAGGAACTGAAGAAGCGCGGCCACGCCGTGAGCTTCGTGCACGCCGATGTCTCGCACTTCGACCAGTGCCAGGCTGCGTATGACCGCATCACCCGCGACCTCGGCCCCGCCACCATCCTGGTCAACAACGTCGGCATCTCGCCCAAGACCGACGGCCGCGCGCTGAAGGTGTGGGAGATGACGCCGGGCGAATGGGACAAGGTGGTCGCGGTCAACCTGAACAGCGTGTTCTACATGACCCACCTGGCCACGCCGCACATGGTGCGCCAGCGCCAGGGGCGCGTGATCAACATGTCGTCGGTGGCGGGCAAGGCCTATTGCGACATCGTCGCCGCGCACTACGCCGCCACCAAGGCGGCGCTGCTGGGCCTGACGCGCCACTGGGCCGCGGAACTGGGCGAGCACGATGTCACCGTCAATGGCCTGGCGCCGGGGCGCATCAGCACGCCGCTGCTGAAAAGCGTGCCCAAGGAGATCAACGACGCCGTGGCCGAGGTCACCGCGCTGCGCCGGCTCGGCACCCCCGAGGAAGTGGCCGACGCCTGCCTGTTCTTCGCCTCGGACCAGGCGCGGTTCGTGACCGGGCAGGTGCTGGACGTGGCCGGCGGCTGGTTGATGACCTAGACCGCCCGGGCGTTGCCTTTCCTGGCCTGCGCGGCGCCCGCCTGGCGGCGGGCATCCGCGCTCAGAAGTCCATGCTGGCGCTCAGCGAGAACGTGCGCGGGCCGCCCAACACCAGGTAGCCGTTGCCCGGGTAGCCGCCCACCGACGACCAGTAGTTGCGGTTGGCGATGTTCTCGACGCGGGCGCGCAGCGTCACCACGTGGCCGTCGACGTCCATCATGTAGCGCAGGCCGGCGTCGAAGCGGGTCCAGCCGGGCACCTTGAGGGTGTTGGCGTCATCCGCATAGGAGGCGCCGGTGTAGACCACGCGCCCATCCACCGTCAGGCCCTGCACGCCGGGAATGTCCCATTCCGCGCCCAGGTTGGCCTGGAAGCGTGGCACGCCGATGACCCGGTTGCCGTCGATGGCGCTGTTGCCGGTGGAGCGCTGCTTGGCGTCCAGGAAGGTCATGCCGCCCAGCACGCGCACGCGGTTGACGGGTTCGCCGAACACCGTCAGTTCGATGCCCTGGTGGCGGTCCTTGCCGGAGGCGGTGAACCGATTGGACGCGTCGTAGGCCGCGCGCGGCTTGTCGGTGGAGAACAGCGCCAGGCCGGCGCCCAGGCCGCCGCCGTCGTACTTGACGCCGATTTCCTTCTGCTTGGACACGTAAGGCTGTAGGCTCTCGCCGGCGTTGGGCACGGGCTTGTCGTTGGCCCTAAGCGGAGCGGTACCGCCGGCCACCAGGGCTTCGATGTAGTTGGCATACAGCGACACGCTCGGCGCCACCTTGAAGACAATGCCGGCGGCCGGCGAGTTGTGGCTGGCGTCGTAGGCGCCCTGCTCCTTGCCGGTGTTGTAGGCATAGCTGCGCGAGGACAGGCGCTGGTGGCGGATGCCCAGCGTCAGCAGCACCTTGTCGTCCAGGAATGACAACGTGTCGCCGAGTGCATAGCTGCTGAGCCGCGTACGCGCCTGAAGAGCGGGATCGTCAATATCATTGCCCCGCGACGCTCCCGCGCTGAAAACCGGCTTGTCATATGACTGTGGATCGTAGATATTGGTCGGAAACTTGTTCCCTGAATCCATGATGTAGGCATTCTTCGTTTTCAAGTCGAAGAAGGACGCCGACATCACGAACTCGTGCCCCACAGGCCCCGTTCGAACCTTGGCACGCAGCCCCAACTCACCCGTATTGACGCTGTCCTTGCGGGTATTGTCGAAGCGATAGAAATTGCTGGCGCCCGAATAGGCATTGGTCAGATTGATGTTGCCCAGCGAATTCGCCTCATCGCTACGGCGCATACCAAAGGCGGCCCAGCCGGTAAGCTTGTCGCTGAAATCATGCTCTGCTCGAATTGTCCCGAAGACATCGCGCTCATTGGAGTACGACCAAGGTTGCGCGTAATTGGAACTGGCATCAGGCGCATCGGGCACATGGTCCTTCAGGCCCACAACACTAACGTTCGGCCGCGCGCGCTTGAGCTTGTTCTCCTGCCAGCCGATATCCGCCGACAACCGCGTGTCGGCCGAGCGCCAGTCCAGGCCCAGCGACACCAGGCTGGTGCGGGAATGTTCGTCATCGATGCCGGTGTCGCCGCTGCGGTTGGCCACGTTCAGGCGGATGCCGGTGCTGTCGTCCGGCCCGAAATGGCGCGCGATGTCGGTCGACACGGAGAACTGGCCGCCGCTGGACACGCCGGTGGTGAAGCGGGTGAGCGGCTCGTTGGGCGCGCGCTTGGGCACCAGGTTGATGACGCCGCCGATGCCGCCGCCACCCGGCGCCGCCCCCGTCAGGAAGGCCGACGCCCCGCGCAGCACTTCGACGCGCTCGAACAGTTCGGTGGCGATGTACTGGCGCGGCAGCAGGCTGTACAGGCCGTTGTAGGCCACGTCATCGGAACCAAGGATGAAGCCGCGGATGAAGTACGACTCCTGGAAGTTGCCGAAGCCCCGCGCCACGCGCACGCCGGCATCGTTCTGCAACACGTCGCCGACGCTGCGCGCCTGCTTGTCCTGGATCAGCTCGTTGGTGTAGCTGGTGACGCTGAACGGCGTGCTCATGATGTCTTGCGTGCCCAGCACGCCGACGCGGCCGCCGCGGGCCACCTGGCCGCCGGCATAGGGCTGGGCCAGGCCGCCGGCCGAGGCGTCGGCGCTGGCCTCGACTTTGATCGCTTCCATCGAGACGACGGAACCGTCGGCGGCGGGCGCGGCGGACTGGGCGTGGACGATGGCGGTGTACGGCAGGGCCGCAACCACGCACGCAAGAGTTCGTATTTTCATATCGGGAGTCAGTAGGCGGGCGCTTCGCGAGAAGCTGGGAATCGCAAAAATCCCGATGGGGGGTCACGCGGGTAACGGCTTGCCACTCGAACTGCGGCAGGGCCGGTCGTGCCGGCCTTGTCGAGCCCGTTCACCATGGGAGGGATTGAGATCGTGCGTTTTGAATTCTATATAAAGAGAAATCATTCTCATTGCGTCCCTTATATAGAAAGCCATTTTGTTGCCATCACACAACAGATCTGTCCCCTATCCTGACAGCCCGCTGTCACCGGGCGGCGCCTTGCTCAGCCGGGCACGCCGCTCTCCTGGCGCAGCTGGCCGAAGTCGCCCGCTTCGTAGGCCGCGACGGCCTGCGCCAGGGCGCGCGCGTCCGTCATGACGAAGGGGCCGCGCTGGATCACCGGCTCGTCGATGGCCGCTCCGGCCACCAGGATGAAGTGCGCCGGCGCGCCCGCCGCCAGGAGTTGAAGAAAGCCGTCGCGGTCCGCCGTGGCGGTCAGCGCCGCGCCCGGGGGCAGGACGGCGAAATCGGGATCGGCCGCGCGCCGACCGGTCGTCGCCGCGCGCCCGGCGGGGCGGAACCGTGCCGCCGGAATGACCGGCGCCGCTTCTACCGGCGGTCGCGGCGGCGGCGTGGTCTCATGCCGTGCCCGCACGCCCAGTTCCCCCTGCGCCGCGTACAACCAGGCGTTCCAGCCCGCCGGCAGCGGCACCAGGCGCGACGCTCCCGGCCGCAGCCAGCCGTCCAGGATGAGCAGCGGCTCGGGCGTCGCCAGCGGCGCGTCCCAGCCGTCGTAGCGGCCCGACACCACCCGCACCCGGCCCGCATCGCTTTGCAGCACCGGCATTTCCCAGCCCCGCACCAGCGTTGCCGATGGTGGCATCGATTTCAGTCGCGCCGGCAGGTTGACGTACAACCGCAGGCCATTGAGCCGCGCCGCGCCCACCAAGTCGTGGCCGTGCACGATGCCGCGACCGGCCACTGTCCAGTGCAGGTCGCCCGCCCGGGCTTCGTGTTCGTTGTCCAGGCTGTCGCGGATGCGCAGGCCGCCTTGGGTGTCTTCCAGCAGCAGCGTCACCGTCGATATGCCGGCGTGAGGGTGCGGCGCGACCGCCGGCCCGGTCATGATGAAGTGGTCCACCAGCACCAGCGGCGACATGCCCTGGGGGAAATCGGAATGCCGAAAATGCCGGTACGAACAGATGTCGCCCTCGGGTTCGAACGGGCGGGCGACGGGCGGGCTGAGGCGGATGGTCAAGGATGTATGGCCTGATGACAAATTGGCGCAGAGCTTATGGGTTCCGCCACCGGCACAGTAGAGCCAAATTTCAGGAATAATTGTCCTGCCCCACAGGACAATCACGCGCGCAACCCCCATGCATTCCTATATCCATCACCTCGACGATCTGCTGCTTTTCACCGAGGTGGTGGAAAAAGGCGGCTTTTCCGCCGCCGCCCGCGTGCTCAACATGCAGCGCTCCAAGCTCAGCCGGCGCGTGGCCGAGCTGGAGGCGCGCCTGGGCCTGCGGCTGCTCCAGCGCAACACGCGGCGGGTCTCGCTCACGCCCATGGGTGAACAGATCTACGTGCATGCGCTGGCGATGGCGCGCGAGGCCCGCAGCGCCTTCGACCTGGCGGCCGCCATGGGCGACACGCCCAGCGGCCTGCTGCGCATGACGGCGCCCTCGGCGCTGGCGGTGACGCTGCTGGGCGAACTGGTGGCTCGCTTTTGCCTGCAGCATCCCGGCGTGCGGGTGCTGCTGGACACCCGCGACCAGGTCATCGACCTGGTGGGCGAAGGCTACGACCTGGCCTTCCGCGCCCAGGGCGCCTCGCTCACCGACTCGCGGCTGGTGGCGCGCGAACTGGCGCCGGTGCCGCTGATCCTGGTCGCAGCCCCCGCCATGGCCCGGGCCGCGCCGCGCCATCCGCGCGACCTGAACGCGCTGCCGCTGCTGGCCCATGCGACCCAGGACAGCCCGCAGAGCTGGCACTTCGTCGGCCCGGCGGGCGAGGCCGAATCGATCGAATTCCGCCCCCGCTGCCTCAGCAGCAACCTGGCGGCGCTGCGCGAAATGGCGCGCGCCGGACTGGGGGTGGCGCTGCTGCCGAACTACCTGTGCGCCGGCTCCCTGGCCAAAGGCGACCTGGCGCAATTGCTGCCCGCCTGGCGCGCCGCGCCGGCACGCATCTACGCCGTCATGCCCGCCCGCCGCGGCGCGCCCTTGGCCTTGCGGCGCTTCCTGGATTTCGCGGCCGCCGAAATGCCGGCGTTGCTGGCCTGACGCGCGCCTCTCAATCCAGGCGGATATGGTTGGCCTGGATCACCCCATTCCAGCGCTCGCGATCCTCGGCCAGATAGGCGTCGACCTCGGCCTGGCCGCGCGGCGCCTGGATCACCAGGCCTTGCGCCTGGAAGCGGTCGCGGAAATCCGCCTGGCGCATCACCGCGGCCACGGCCTCGCGCAGCCTGTCCGCCTCGGCCGGCGGCGTGCCGCGCGGCACGGCCACGCCGAACCAGGTCGCGGCGCGAAAGCCGGCGAACCCGCTCTCGGCCACGGTGGGCACGTCAGGCAGCACCGGCAGCCGCTGGGCGCCGGTCACGGCCAGGGCCTTGATCTTGTTCTCGCGAACCAGCGGCAATGACGTGCTGATGACGTCCACCATCAGCTGGGTGTCGTTGGCCATCAGCGAACTCAATGCCGGCGCGCTGCCGTTGTAGGGAACATGCGCCACGTCGATGCCGGTGCGCGACTTCAGCAGTTCGGTCGCCAGTTGCAGCGGATTGCCGATACCCACGGAGGCATAGTTCAACTTGCCCGGGCGGGCGCGGGCGTAGTCGACGAATTGCGCCAGCGTCGAGGCCGGCACGCTGTTGTTGGCGACCACCACCAGCGGCAATTCCGCCACCACCGACAGCACCCGGAAGTCCCGCTGCGCGTCGTACGAGATCTTGCGATAGAGCATGGGGTTGAGCACCATGCTGGCATTGCTGGCCAGGAACAGCGTGTAGCCATCGGGCTGCGCCCGCGCCACTTGCGTGGCCGCGATCATCGTGTTGGCGCCCGGCTTATTTTCCACCACCACCGGTTGCGCCAGTTCCTGCGACAGCCTTTCGGCCAGCACCCGCGACAACAGGTCGGCCGCGCCGCCCGGCGTATACGGCACGACCAGCTTGACCGGCCGCTCCGGAAACGCCGCCTGGGCGGGCGATGCGGCGGCCATGCACAACAGCAGCGCGGCCGCGGCGCGGCCTATCCCAGAATTCTTCATGAACATGCTTGTCTCCCCTGTGGTGATGGCGTACGGCCCGGGATGCGCGCCGCCTTGGTATTCCTAGACCTTCCTGTCGCGCTCGGCCCAGAACGCGTCGCGCAGGCGGCGCTTGGCGATCTTGCCGTTGTCATCGCGCGGCAGGGTCTGCCGCAACCGCAATTCGCGCGGCACCTTGTAGCGCGCCACCCTCGTGGACAGCCAGCGCAGCACTTCCTCGGGCGCCAGCGCGGTGTCCGCCGCCGGCTGAACCAGTGCCAGCAAGCGCTCGCCGAACTCGTCGTCAGGCACGCCGAACACCGCGCAATCGGCCACGCCCGGGTACTGCGTCAGGTGGTGTTCGATTTCCGCGGGATAGATGTTCACGCCGCCGGAGATCACCATGTCCGATTCGCGGTCGCACACGAACAGGTAGCCGTCGTCGTCCAGGTAGCCCAGGTCGCCGAGGCCGATCAATCCATCGCGTTCGATCCGGCTGCGCGCTTCCGGGTTATTGCGGTAGGTGAAGTCGGCGTAGGCCGGCTGGCGCACATGGATGCGGCCGATCTGGCCGGGCGCGCAGAGCGCGCCGTCGTCGCCGTAGATCCGAATCTGCGCGCCGCCGATCGGCCGGCCGGCGCTGCCCGGCCGGGCCAGCGCTTCGTGCGAATCGATGACCGTCACCATGCCGGCCTCGCTGGAGGCATAGGTCTCGTGGATCACCGGCCCCAGCCAATCGATCATGGCGCGCTTGAGCGCCGGCGCGCAGGGGGCCCCGGTCGAGGCCACGAAGCGCAGCGAAGACAGGTCGAAGGCGGCGCGCTGGGCCGGATCCAGCTTGAGCAGGCGCACGTACATGATGGGCACCAGGTAGACCGTGTCGATGCGATGGCGCTCGATCAGGCGCAACACCTCCAGCGGATCGAACCGCGGCGCCAGCACCAGGGTCTCGCAGACCCGCAGCGCCACCTGGGCGAACACGCTGGGCGCGCTATGGTAGACCGGCGCGGGCAGCAATGCGCGGCAGCCGGGCCGCAAACCGTACGCCTGCTCCACCACCGCCTCGACCGCCGCCAGCCGCTGCGCCAACTGGTCCAGCGGAAACGGCGCGCGCACCACGCCCTTTGGCCGGCCGGTGGTGCCGGAGGTATAGGCCATGTGGCCGCGCGGCGCGACCACCGGGCCGTCGTAGGGCGCCTGCGCCTCGCGCCAGCTGGCGTAATCCTCGGACACGGCAGCCGCGCCCACGCGACGCGACGGCAGGTCCGCCGGCAGCGCCGCCCTGGCGGCCTGCCACAAGTCTTCCTCGGCGATCAGCAGGCGCGCGCCGCTGTCGCGCACCAGGTAGGCAACCTCGTCGGGCGTGTAATGCCAGTTGATCGGGCAGTAATAGCAGCCCAGGCGCTTGCAGGCCTGGATGATCTCCAGGTAAGGCATGCCGTTGCGCAGCAGCACCGCCACCACGTCGCCCTCCCCGATCCCCATGGCCGCCAGGCCCGCCGCGACCTGCTCGCCGCGGCGCATCAGGGCCGCGCGGTCCAGCTGGCAGTCGCCGGCGATGATGCGGCCGGCCCCTTGCGTGACGGATGCGCTCATGCCTGGCCCGCCGAGCGTTGCGCCTTGTCGGCGGCGGTGCGCGCCTCGATGGCGGCGCGCGCGGCGGCCCAATCTTCGTCCGACCAATCGAAATACTGCTTGAAGTACGCGCCATTGGCCAGGTAGTCGCCCCCGTCCAGGGCGATGGTCTGGCCGTTGATCCAATCGTTGCCCGGCGCCAGCAGGAACGCGGCCAGTTCGCCGATATCCTGGCCCTGCCCCAGCCGCTGCATCGGATTCTGCTTGACCAGCGCGTCGGTGCCGCTGTCGTTGGGCCGCAGCCGCGCCGATGCGCCCTCGGTCGGGATGACGCCCGGCGCAATGGCATTCAGGCGGACGCCGTGCCGGCCCCATTCGACGGCCAGCGATTTGGTCATGGCGTCGATGCCGGCCTTGGACATGGCGGACGGCACCACGAACGGCGAGCCGGTCCAGACCCAGGTCACGACAATGGACACCACCGCCCCGGACGCGCCGCTGCCGATCCAGCGCTTGCCCACGGCCTGGGTCATGTAGAACGTGCCACGAAAGACCGTGTCGGCGATGGCATTGAAGCCCCGTTCGGACAGTTTTTCGGTGGGGCTGATGAAATTGCCGGCGGCATTGTTCACCAGCGCATCCAGCCCGCCATGCTGGTCCCAGATGCGCGCCACCATCGCGTCCACCGCGCCGGCGTCGCGAATGTCGACCGGATGGACGTGGACCTGGCCGCCGGCCTCGCCCCGCAGCGCCTGGGCGGCCTGCTCCAGCACCGCCAGGCGGCGTCCGCACAGATGCACGGTGGCGCCCAGCGCCGCCAGTTGGCGGGCCATGGCATAGCCCAGGCCGGTGCCGCCGCCGGTGATCAGGATGCGCTGGCCCTGGAACAGGTCGGCGCGGAACATGGTTTGCCGCATGGGGTGTCTCCTTGGTTTTTTTCAGAATATCCACGAACCCTTGCCGCGACAATCCTTCAGGATGGGTAAACTCTGTTTCCTCACAGGCAACAATGAAGGCTGCCCATGATCACCCCGCCCGCGCTCGACCTGAACCTGATCCAGCTGTTCGTGACGATCGTCGAGGCCGGCACGCTGAGCGAGGCGGCGCTGCGCCAGGGCGTGACGCGCTCGCATGTGAGCCGCAACCTTCAAAAGCTGGAGCGGGCCTTCGGCGCACAGTTGATCCGCCGCACCACCCGGCGGCTGGAACTGACGCACGAAGGCAGCGTCCTGTACGACCATGGCGCCCGCATGGCGCGCGAGGTCGAATCCGCGCGCCATGCGCTGCAGAAGCTGGGCGCCGAACCCACCGGCCACGTGCGGCTGAGCCTGCCCACCGGCCTGGGCGAACTGGACATGCTGCGGCCCCTGCTGGTGCGCTTCGCCCTGGAACACCCCAGCCTGAGCCTGCGGGTGCTGTTCTCGAACCGCGTCAGCGACCTGATTTCTTCGGAGATCGACGTGGCGCTGCGGGCCATCTCGGTGCCGCCGCAAGACTATGTGGCGCGCGAACTCGGCCGCATCAAGTGGCACCTGTGCGCCGCGCCCGAGTACCTGGCGCGCATGGGCATGCCGGCCCATCCCCGCGACCTGGGCCGCTTCGATTTCCTCGGGCCGCCCGGCCCCCGCCCGCAGGCCACGCTGCGCCTGCGCGGCAAGGGCCAACCGCACGAAGTCAAGCTGGCCACTCGCCTGCAATCCGAGTATTTCCCGTTCCTCGCCCAGGCCGCCCGCGAAGGCGCGGGCGTGGCGCTGTTGCCGGCCTACATCGTGCGTCCCGACCTGGAGGCCGGGCGCCTGCTGCAGGTGCTGCCCGCCTACCAGGCCGAAGGCCCCGGCGACAAGCTCTATATCCTGACCTCGCCAACCCCCTATCCCTCAAGCGCCCAACGCGCTCTGGTCGATTTCCTGAAACGGGAACTGGAACCCCTGCTGCGCACCTTCCTGGCCTGAGCGGGGGGGCTGCCACCCGGTGGCGCGCATGGCGGCGGCCCCCCGGTCCCCCCGCCATGCGCTTGTAGGACTTCTTTGTTAAAAAACGGGGGACTTGCAGGGATGGCTCGGCTGCCGCACAGTAGGGGTTTGCGCGGCCGCCGCGCAACCCGCAGGCCGGCGCGGGCGGGAACTTTGACGCGCCCCTCAAGTCTTATATAAGATATAAGACATAGACCGAACCCGCGCCGCTGTCGCCCGGAATGACAAACGCGCCGAAACGCCTGAAAATGCCGGCTTTACGCGGGCAAAACCACGGAGTCCATCATGCCGCACAACACCCTCGATACACTCAAGAATTTCAAGATCGGCAACAAGTCCTGTCAGTACTATTCGCTGCCGGCGCTGGGCAAGGCGCTGGGCGTGGACGTGCAGCGGCTGCCGGTCTCCATCCGCATCGTGCTGGAATCCGTGCTGCGCAATTGCGATGGCAAGAAGGTGACCGAGGAACACGTGCGCCAGCTCGCCAACTGGCAGGCCAACGCCAAGCGCGAGGATGAAATCCCGTTCGTGGTGGCGCGCGTGGTGCTGCAGGACTTCACCGGCGTGCCGCTGCTGGCGGACATCGCCGCCATGCGCTCGGTGGCCGACAAGATGGGCAAGAGCCCCAAGAGCATCGAACCGCTGGTGCCGGTGGACCTGGTGGTGGACCACTCGGTCATGATCGACTACTTCGGCACCAAGAATGCGCTGGACCTGAACATGAAGCTGGAATTCAAGCGCAACCAGGAGCGCTACCAGTTCATGAAGTGGGGCATGCAGGCCTTCGACACCTTCGGCGTGGTGCCCCCGGGCTTCGGCATCGTCCACCAGGTCAACCTGGAATACCTGGCGCGCGGCGTGCACCAGGACAAGAAGAACAACGTCTACTACCCGGATTCGCTGGTGGGCACCGACAGCCACACCACCATGATCAACGGCATCGGCGTGGTCGGCTGGGGCGTGGGCGGCATCGAGGCCGAGGCCGGCATGCTGGGCCAGCCGGTGTACTTCCTGACCCCCGACGTGGTCGGCGTGGAACTCAAGGGCAAGCTGCGCGGCGGCGTCACCGCCACCGACCTGGTGCTGACCATCACCGAAATGCTGCGCCGTGAAAAAGTGGTCGGCAAGTTTGTCGAGTTCTGTGGCGAAGGCACGGCCAGCCTGTCGGTGGCCGAACGCGCCACCATCGGCAACATGGCGCCCGAGTACGGCGCCACCATGGGCTTCTTCCCGGTCGACGGCCGCACCATCGACTACTTCCGCGGCACCGGCCGCACCGAAGACGAAATCGCCGCGTTCGAGGCCTATTTCAAGGCCCAGGACATGTTCGGCGTGCCCGCCGCCCAGGACATCAACTACACCAAGCTGCTGACGCTGGACCTGTCCACCGTGGCGCCGTCCCTGGCCGGCCCCAAGCGCCCGCAGGACCGCATCGAGATCGGCAACGTCAAGAGCACCTTCATCGACCTGTTCTCCAAGCCGGTCGCCGAGAACGGCTTCAACCAGCCGGCCGAGAAGCTGCAGCAGACCTTCACCACCAGCACCGGCACCAAGGTCAAGAACGGCGACATCCTGATCGCCGCCATCACCTCGTGCACCAACACGTCCAACCCCAGCGTGCTGCTGGCGGCGGGCCTGCTGGCCAAGAAGGCCGTCGAAGCCGGCCTGAAGGTGCCCAAGCACATCAAGACCTCGCTGGCCCCCGGATCGCGCGTGGTCACCGAATACCTGACCAAGACCGGCCTGCTGCCCTACCTGGAGAAGCTGGGCTTCGACGTGGCCGCCTACGGCTGCACCACCTGCATCGGCAACGCCGGCGACCTGACGCCCGACCTGAACGAGGTCATCACCAGCAACGACCTGGTGTGCTCGGCGGTGCTGTCCGGCAACCGCAACTTCGAGGCGCGCATCCACCCGAACATCAAGGCCAACTTCCTGGCCTCGCCGCCGCTGGTGGTGGCCTACGCCCTGGCCGGCACCGTGACGCGCGACCTGATGACCGAACCGGTCGGCCGCGGCAAGAACGGCGACATCTGGCTGGGCGACATCTGGCCGACCACCGAGGAAGTCGAGGCGCTGCTCAAGTACGCGCTGGACCCCAAGGCGTTCGAGGCCAACTACGGCCAGGTCAAGAGCAACCCCGGCAAGCTGTGGGAGAACATCAAGGGCGTCACGGGCGAGACCTACAACTGGCCCGATTCCACCTACATCGCCGAGCCGCCGTTCTTCGAGGGCTTCGGCATGACCCCGGGCGCGATGCCGACCGTCAAGAACGCCCGCGCGCTGGGCGTGTTCGGCGACTCGGTCACCACCGACCACATCTCGCCGGCGGGCTCCATCAAGGAGACCTCGCCCGCGGGCAAGTGGCTCAAGGAAAACGGCGTCATGAAGGCCGATTTCAACAGCTACGGCTCGCGCCGCGGCAACCATGAAATCATGATGCGCGGCACCTTCGCCAACGTGCGCATCAAGAACCTGATGATCCCGGCGCGCCCCGACGGCAGCCGCTTCGAGGGCGGCGAAACCCTGTTCCAGCCCACCGGCGAACAGATGTCGATCTACGACGCGGCCATGAAGTACGTGGCGGCGGGCACCCCCACCGTGGTGTTCGGCGGCGAAGAATACGGCACCGGCTCGTCGCGCGACTGGGCCGCCAAGGGCACCCAGCTGCTGGGCGTCAAGGCCGTCATCACGCGCAGCTTCGAGCGCATCCACCGCAGCAACCTGGTGGGCATGGGCGTGCTGCCGCTGCAGTTCAAGGGCAGCGACAGCGTGCAGTCGCTGGGCATCACCGGCGAGGAAACCTACGACATCTCGGGCCTGGAGAACGGCATCAAGCCGATGCAGGACGTGACGCTGACGATCACCCGCAAGGATGGTTCGAAGCAGGACGTGACGCTGCTGCTGCGCATCGACACCCCGATCGAGGTCGACTACTACCAGCACGGCGGCATCCTGCCCTTCGTGCTGCGCCAGCTGCTGGCCGCGTAACGCCCGGGCCGCAAAGGCAAAGCCCCTGGAACCGCGAGGTTCCAGGGGCTTTTTCATCGTAGAGCCGCCTCAAGATGAAAAGCCCCCTCGGGGGGCAGCAAGCCGAAGGCGCGGCGTGGGGGCATTCTTTCATCGCCTGGCGCGGCATGCGCCAGGCATGCCGCATCATTGCGCGACCAGTTCGACCCGCCGGTTCTTGGCGCGGCCCGCCTCGGCGTCATTGGCGGCCACCGGCGCCAGCGACGCCACGCCCCGTGCCGACAGGCGCGCGGCCGGGATCTTGTAGCCCGCTTCCAGCGCCTTGACCACGGCGTCGGCGCGCTTTTGCGACAGCTCCAGGTTGCCGGCCAGCGTGCCCTGGTTGTCGGTGTGGCCGACCACGTAGACCTTCAGCTTGGGGTTGGCGTTGAGCAGCTTGCCCATCTCGTCCAGCGCCGCCTTGGATTCGGGCTTGACCTCGGCCTTGTCGGTATCGAAGTACACGCCGTAGACCGCGACTCGGCCCGATTCGGCCAGCGATTTCTGCATGGCGGCCATGTCCAGCACCTTGACCTGGCCGGTCTGCATGGGCTTGGTCTCGATCACCTGCTGGAACACCGGCGTGATGTTGTTGGAGCTGTCTTCCATCACGTCCAGGAACACGTAGATGTCGCCAGTGGGCGCCTCTTTCTTTGCCAGCACGACGTAGTACTTGCCGCCGAACGCGGCGTCGCCCTGGCCGGGCTGGCTGACCTTGCCGCTGTTCAGGACGAACGACTGGAAGTCGCCGCCGCACTGCTCGTCGCCCTTGCATTCGAACACGGTCTTGAAGCCGCCGGCCTGCAGCGCGCCCTGGTAGTTGCGGTAGACCTCCAGCGCCGACTTCTTGCCGTCGATGCGATAGGCGATGCGCGTCAGCTTGCCTTCCAGCGTCAGGCCCTTGGCCTCGGATTCCCGCGCGACGGGCCGGTCGGGCATCAAGGCTTCGTCGTAGTCCTTGTGTTCGTAGGCGCGGATCTCGGCGCCCTCGAAGCGGGTCAGGGCGGGATGGTCGCGCGAGCCCTCGACGTCCTCGGCCCAGGCCGGCGATGCCGTCAGCGTGGCGGCGACGATGGCCAGACTCGCGACTTTCACGATATGCGCTTTCACGATCTCTACACTCCCGGCCGGCAGGCGCCGGCATGCGTCCAGAACAAGGAAACGCCCGCGATGCGGGCGGCAGCCATTATGCATAGACGGTCCACCGTTTGGAACCGCATCGGGTAACCAAACGTTGGTCGCGGTGACCAACGCCGACAGCGTCACCGGCCGCTGATCGCCAGGCTGATCCGGTGCACCATCTGCCGGATGGCGCGATGGGCCGGGTCTTCGTTGAAGCGCGGATGCCAGGCCTGCGAGATGGTCACGGCGGGGGTGTCGAAGGGCAAGGCGCGCATCTGCAGATCGTCGCGCAGGTGCAGCGTGAGCAGGTCCGGCACGGTGGCGACCAGATCGGATTTGCGGGTGATCGCCAGCGCCTCGGCAAAGGAATGCGTGACGGCGCTGATATGGCGCGCCAGGCCGACCTTGCCCAGTTCGATGTCCACCGGACCGCTCAGCACGCCGCGGCGCGAGACCGTGGCGTGGCGCGCCCTGGCAAAGCGTTCGGGGGTGAGCTTGCGATGCCGCGCCAGGGGATTGGCCGGCCGGAACACTGCCACGAAACGATCGGGAAACAGGCGTTGCCGCACGATCTCGGGCCCCATGTCCTCGATCACGCCGATGTCCAGGTCGATGGCGCCTTCGCGCAGCGACAGCACGTCCTGCTTGCCCTGCGAGATGAAGCGCACCGTGACCCGCGGCGCCTCTTTGGCCAGCGTGTCGAGCAAGGCCGGCCCGAGCGTGCTGACGGCGCCGTCGTCGGCGCGGATGGTGAACACGCGCCGCAGGGTCTTGAGATCGAAGGCGGCATCCTGCGCCAACAGTTCCCGGGCCTGCGCCACCAGGGCGCGCACCGGTTCGCGCAGGGCTTCGGCGCGCGGCGTCGGCACCAGGCCGCGCCCGGCCCGCACGAACAGCGGGTCGCCCATCATGCGGCGGATGCGCTCCAGCGTGCGGCTCATGGCGGGCACGCTCAATTGCAGGCGTTCGGCGGCGCCGGTGACGCTGCCCTCGGCCAGCAGCGCATCGAGCGCGACCAACAGGTTCAGATCCATCAGTTGCACCAAACGCAAGTATTAGTTATCAGCTTGTCCATATACGCAACTGTAGCGCAGCGGCACCATGGCGGCCAGTTCAACACGGAAGCACGCCATGATTCACTCAACACGGTATCGCCCCGACGCCCGGCCCGCGCGCCGCATGCGTTTGCGGCATGCCCCGCTCGCCGCCGCGCTGGCGGCGCTTGTCGCCGTCGCGGGATGCGCAAGCCACGACGGCCTGCGCCCCGCCGGCAAGCCCCTGGACCTGGCCGCGCTGGATGCCGGCCAGGATATCGCCGCCGCCGTCCGCGACACGGCCGACGACGCCGCGCCCTGGTGGCGCGCGTGGGGCGACGATCAACTCGACCGCCTGATGGCGGATGCGCTGCGGCAGGCGCCGGGCGTGCGGGCCGCCCAGGCCCGCCTGGGCCAGGCCGAAGCCGTCTTCGGCAGCGTCGACGCGAAGCGCCAGCCGACACTGGACGGCAGCGCCACCATCACCGCCGACCGCTACCCCGGCCATTACACCTACGGCGCCCCCTACGCCGACAACACCGGCGGCAGCGGCTCGCTGCTGGCTTCGCTGCGCCTGCGCCTGGACATCTGGGGCAAATGGCGCGCGCTGGCCGATGCCGCGCGGCTCGATGCCGAAGGCGCGGCGCTGGCCCATGCGGATGCGCAACTGGCCTTGCAACAAGGCATCGCCGCCGCCTACCTGCGCCTGGACGCCGCCTTCCGGCTGCACGAGCTGGCGCGGCAACAGCGCGAGCGGCAGCGGCAAGCGCTGGAATTGCACCAGACGCGCCGCCAGGCCGGCCTGGGCAGCGACGCCCCCGTCGCCGACGCCCGCGGCCGCCTGGCCCGGATGGACGCCGAGGTCGAACGGCTGGACCGCGAGATTGCGCGCCAGCGCCATGCGCTGGCCGCGCTGGCGGGCCAGGCCCCCGGCTACGGCGATGCGCTGCGCCGCCCCCGGCTGGCGCTGCGCGCCGACCCCGCCCTGCCCGCGGCCCTGCCCGCCCGCCTGCTGGGCCTGCGGCCCGACGTGCTGGCGCAACGCAAGCGCCTCGACGCGGCCGACCGGCGCATCAAGGCCGCCAAGGCCGAGTTCTATCCGGATATCGACCTGAAGGCCTTTGCCGGCCTGCAAAGCCTGGGGCTGTCGCACCTGCTGCAAGGCAACAGCCTGGCAGCCGGCATCGGCCCCGCCCTGACCCTGCCCATCTTCGACGGCGGCCGCCTGCGCGCCGGACTGCGTGACCGCATCGCCGGCTACGACCTGGCCGTGGCCGACTACGACGCCACCGTCGTGCGCGCCCTGCAGGAAGTCGCCGACGGCCTGGCCGGCATGGCCCAGGCGCGCGCCCGGCGCGACGCCGCCCGCGTCTCGCTGCGCGAGGCCGGCACGCTGGCCAGGCTGCAAGCGGTGCGCGCCAGCCGCGGCCTGTCGGCCCGGCAGGACGAAATCGACACCGACCTGGAACGCCTGCGCGCCGACAGCGAGCTGGCCGCGGCCGACCTGGACCTGGGCCTGGCCCGGACGGCGCTGGCCGGCGCGCTCGGCGGCCGCTGGTCGCCCTCCCAATCCTCTGACAACGAAGCCCTGAAATGACTGCCACGCAAACTCCCGACTCGCGGACCTCGACCCGCAAATCCCGCCTGATGCTCGCCGGCGGCGCCACCCTGCTGGCCGGCGCCGGCTGGGCCGCCTGGACCTTCCTGGCGGGCGCCGCGACCCAGACCACCGACAACGCCTACGTGAATGGCCACGTCGTGGCCATCACGCCGCAGGTCGGCGGCGCCGTCTCGGCCATCTGGGCCGACAATGCCGACCGCATCCGCGCCGGCCAGACGCTGGTGGAGGTGGATCCCGCCGACACCCAGATCGCCCTGGCCGGCGCCCGCGCCGACCTGGCCCGCGCCCGCCGCCGCGTGCAGGCGTTGTTCGCCAGCCGCGACCAGGCCGGCGCCGAAGTCGCGCGCCGCCAGGCCGAACTGGACCGCGCCCAGGCCGACGTCTCGGCCCGGCGCGGCATCGCCGCGCAAGGCGCCATCACGTCCGAAGAAGCCCGCCATGCGGCCGACGCGCTGAACGCCGCCCGCGCCGCGCTGGCGGTGGCGCAAGCCGCCGAGCGCGCCGCCCAGGCCCAGGTGGACGGCGTGACCCCGGACACCCATCCCGACGTGACGCTGGCCCAGGCGCGCCTGCGCGCCGCCGCGCTGGACGTGCAGCGCACCACCATCCGCGCGCCGGTCGGCGGCATGGTTGCCCAGCGCAGCGTGCAGCTGGGCAAGCACGTGGCGATCGGCGACAAGCTGATGGCCGTGGTACCGCTGGACCAGATGTGGATCGACGCCAACTTCAAGGAAATCCAGCTGGCCGGCATCTGCCCCGGCCAGCCGGCCGTCGTCACTGTCGATGCCCACGGCGCCAAGGTGCGCTATCGCGGCCGCGTCGGCGACGTGATGGCGGGCAGCGGCTCGGCCTTCGCGCTGCTGCCGTCGCAGAACGCGACCGGCAACTGGATCAAGGTGGTGCAGCGGGTGCCGGTGCGCATCAACCTCGATCCCAAGGAACTGGCGGACCACCCGCTGCGCATCGGCCTGTCGGCCGAGGTGACGGTGGACACGGCGCGCTGCGATCCGGCGCAGGCCGGCGCGGCCCGGGGCGAGACCACCGACATCTACCGGCAGCAGCGCCAGGCCGCCGACACGCTGGCGCAGGCCGGCCAGGGATTGCAGTGATGTCCGCCGCGCCCCGTCCCATCGAGCCGATGACCGGGCTGCCGCGCGTGGTCGCGGCGGTGGCCATCAGCCTGGCGTCCTTCATGGCGGTGGTGGACATCACCATCGCCAACGTCTCGGTGCCCACCATCTCCGGCAACCTGGGCGTCAGCCCGGAAATCGGCGAATGGGCCATCACCTTTTTCGCCATCGCCAACTCCATCTGCATTCCCCTGACCGGCTGGCTGTCGCGCCGGCTCGGGCAGGTGCGCCTGTTCGTGCTGTCGGTGGCGGCCTTCACGCTGGCCTCGGTGCTGTGCGGCGTGGCGCAGAACTTCGAATCGCTGCTGGCCTTCCGCGTGCTGCAAGGCATGGTGTCCGGCCCCATCGTGCCGCTCAGCCAGGCGCTGCTGGTCGCCATCTTCCCGCCCGACAAGCGCACGCTGGCGCTGTCGATGTGGGCCATGACCAACATGGCCGGCCCCGTGGCCGGGCCGGTGCTGGGCGGCTGGCTGACCGACGATTTCAGCTGGCCCTGGATCTTCCTGGTCAACGCGCCCGTCGGCATCGCCGTGGTCGCCGTGACCGCCACCATGTTCCGCGGCCGCGACACGCCCAGCACCCGCCTGCCGGTGGACCTGCGCGGCCTGATCCTGCTGGCCGTTGCCATCGGCTGCCTGCAATTGACGCTGGACCGCGGCCGCACGCTGGACTGGTTCGCCTCGCCGTTCATCGTCACCACCGCGCTGCTGTCGGCGCTGGGCTTCGTGTTCCTGGTCATCTGGGAACTGGGCGAAGCGCATCCGATCGTCGACCTGAGCCTGTTCCGCCACCGCAACTTCGCCATGGGCACGCTGGCCGTGGCGGTGGGCTTCGGCCTGTACTTCGCGGCGCTGGTGCTGATCCCGCTGTGGCTGCAGACCGACATGCGCTACACGGCCACGTGGGCCGGCCTGGCCACGGCGCCGATGGGCGTGTTCGGCATCCTGCTGGCGCCGCTGCTGGGCCGCTGGGTGCAGCGCGGCGACGCCCGCGTGTTCGCCAGCCTGGCCTTCGTGGCGTGGTCGCTGGTGGCCTGGTGGCGCGCGTCGATGACCACGGACGTCGGCGTCGGCCTGATCTCGCTGGCCTGCCTGCTGCAGGGCATCGGCATCGGCCTGTTCCTGACGCCGCTGGTGTCCTTGTCGCTGGCCGGCCTGCCGCCCGAGCGCATCGCCGCTGCGTCCGGGCTGCAGACCGCCATCCGCATGATGGCCGGCAGCCTGGTCGCCTCGCTCGCGTCGACGTACTGGGACGAGCGCTCGCGCTACTACCAGAACGTGCTGGTCGACAGCGCCACGCCCGCCCGGCCCGCCGTGCAGGACACCCTGAACGCGCTGGCGGGCGCGGGCCTGGACGAGCCGCAGTCGTGGGGCGTGATCTGGAACGGCCTGAAGACCCAGGCCGACATGCTGGCGCTGAACGACTTCTTCCTGTGGTCGAGCCTCGCGTTCGCGCTGTCCATCGCGCTCGTCTGGCTGGCCCGCCACCCCCGCGCCGCCAAGGCCTGACGGCCGCCGCGCTTACCGCCCCAAGGAGATCCGACATGCAACCCTTTTCCCTGCCGCGCCGTGACGTGCCCTGCATCGTGCTGCGGGCGCGCGATGTGGCGCGCGACATGCGCCGGCTGACGCTGGGCGGCCCCGAACTGAGCGCCTGGCTGGCGCGCCCGGGCGTCGACCAGCCCGGCGCCTGGGTCAAGGTGTTCCCGCCCGGCGTGCCGGGCCGGGCCTATACCCTGCGCGGCATCGACTTCGAGGCGTCCAGCGTCGAGATCGACTTCGTGGTCCACGGCGACGCCCCCGGCACCGTCTCCGAATGGGCGCGCCGCGCCCGTCCCGGCGATGCCGTCTCGATCGCCGGGCCGCGCGACGGCGGCTTCTCGCTGCTGGCGGACACGCGCTGGGTCTGGCTCGGCGCCGACGCCTCGGCGTGGCCGGCGGCCTCGCGCATCATCGAATCGCTGCCCGGCGGCATCCAGGTCCTGGGCGTGCGCCACCCGGCCGGCGACGACGACTGGCCCGCCATCGCCAGCGCGCGCGCGCCGCAATGGGCGGCGCGCAGCCTGCCGCCCGGCGGCGATGAACCTTCCGCCCCCGCCCCCGACGGGCCCGGCCAGGTCTGGCTGGCCGGCCAGGCCGCCTGGGTCAAGGCCTGGCGCGCGCACTGGCTGCAGCGCCTGCGTTTCGACCCGGCGCGGCTCTCGGCCAAGGGATACTGGAAGGCGGGCGAGCAGGACTACAAGGAATAGGCGCCGGCCTGGGCCTGTGAACAGGAGGAACGACCATGAAGAAGGAACTGGATCGCATGCGGGACATGGCGTTGTTCGTCCAGGTGGCGGCCCTGGGCTCGCTCACGCGCGCCGCCGAAAGCACCGGCGTGCCGGCCTCGACGCTGTCGCGCCGGATCTCCGAATTCGAAAGCCAGATCGGCGTCAAGCTGCTCCATCGCAGCACCCGCCGCCTGGCGCTCACCGACATCGGCCAGCGCTATCTGGAACGCATCACCGACGTCGTCGACCGCGCCCGCGCCATCAGCGGCGAACTCGAAGAAGAAATGGGCCGCCCCACCGGCCACCTGCGCGTCTGCGCGCCGGTCGACTTCAACGCCTATTTTCCGGAAGCCGCGCTGGCCGACTACTGCGCCAGCCATCCCGGCGTGCGCTTCGAGCTGCATTGCTCCGCGCAGCTGCCGGACCTGGCCACCGAGCCTTATGACATCTGCATCGCTACCACCGAACCGCCGCAGGCCAGCCGCATGGTGCGGCGGCGCATCGGCATGGCGGAGTATCAGCTGTATGCCGCGCCCGCCTATCTGCGCGCCTACGGTGTGCCGGCGCATCCGGCGGAGCTGGCGCGGCACCGTTGTGTCGTCATGCCCGACTCCGAATCGGGCCTGGCGTTGACCGACGGCAACGCCAGCGCGCAAGTGGCGCTGGCGCCGCTGCTGGTGCTGAACAATCAGCTGGCGGTGGAAAACCTGCTGCGCGACGGCCTGGGTATCGGGCCGCTGACGCGGGGACGCGCCGACGCGCTGGTGCGCGAGGGCGCCCTGGCGCCGGTGCTGCCCGGCTGGACACTGCCGCCGCGGCCCATCCTGGCGCTGACGGCATCGCGGGCGCTGCCGGCGCGGGTCCGCGGCTTCATCGACCTGCTCGTGGCCCGGGTGGTGACGTAGGCCGGCGTCGGGATGGTGCGCAGCGGCCGGGAAGAGCCGCTCAGTCGAAGGCGTAGGCGTCCATGGCCAATGTGCCATACGAAATCTCGTCCGTGAGCCGCGTGGCCCGCGCTCCGCCGGCCCCCAGCGCCACGTAGAGCGGCATCAGGTGGTCGTCGTGCGGATGGGCCTGCGCCGCGCCCGGCGCCCGCGCCTGCCAGTCGAGCAGCGCCAGCACGTCGTGGGCCGCAAGGCGATCGGCATACCACGCCTGGAAGGCCGGCACGTACGGCGCGGGCGGCGCATCCTGCGGCATGCGCACGTCGCGCAGGTTGTGCGTCAGCGACCCCGAGCCGATGATCAGCACGTCCTCGTCGCGCAGCGGCGCCAGGGCGCGGCCCAGTTCCAACTGGCCGGCGGCGTCGCGGCCCATGTCCAGCGACAGTTGCACCACCGGCACGTCGACTTCGGGATACAGGTAGCGCAGCGGCACCCAGGCGCCATGGTCCAGCGGCCGGCGCGGATCGCGGTCGGCGGCGATGCCGGCCTCGGCCAGCAGGGCCTGCGTGCGGGCCGCGAGCTCGGGCGAGCCGGGCGCGGCGTATTGCAGCGTGTAGAGCTCGGGCGGAAAGCCGCCGAAGTCGTGCCAGGCCACCTGCCGGTCTCGGGTGGACAGGGCCAGGCCGTGGCCCATCCAGTGCGGCGACACCACCAGAATCGCGCCGGGCTTGCGGCCCAGGGAGCGACTCCAGGCGGCCAGCGCCGGGCCCGTCGCGCCGGGCTCGACGGCCAGCATGGGAGAACCGTGGGAAACGAAAAGCGTGGGCCAGCGCATGGCGGCGCCTCCAGGAAATATCGATGCCTTGATTGTCGGGCGATTCCAATCGGCAATAAACCCTTTCAAAAGGGATGGTCTGTTGCCAGATAAGCACCAATGCAGGCACGCCGCGCAACAGCGGCCCGATGGTGACAGACCGCGCCAGCGGCCGGACCCGCGCACGCCGGCAGGCGACGGCGACCGCAAGCGTGACGGGCGTTAAACTACGTCGTTGCACACTTACTGGACGTCCTCCGAAGTTATGGCCCGATCCCGCAGCCAATCCGCTCCCCGCTTGACCCGCGACGCCACCCGCCTCATCACGCTTGCCCAATCGCTGAACCGCTCGGGCAGCCGCGTCGAAGACGTGTACTGGGAGAATCAGCTTGGCGAAGCGATTCCGAAGCTGCTCAAGGCAGGCCAGGATGCCCCGCTGGAAGCCGCGCTGGACCACCTGGCCCAGGGCGACGTGGGCGCCTATGAAGTCCTGATCGAGCAGGCCGAGACGCTGTCCGAGTCGATGAAGATCGACAAGAACGGCGTGCGCTACGACATCCTGCTGATCGTCGCGCCCGTCGTCGCCTGGACGCGCTACGCCATCCCCACCGGCCCGGTCCCGGCCGGCGCCCAGCAGGCGCTGCTGGCGCAGCTGCATGGCCATGTGCTGTCGAGCCAGGCGCGCAGCGCGCTGATGCCGCACCTGGTCAGCGTCGACCAGATGCCGCGCACGTTCTCCGAAACCTGGCAATGGCTGCAACGGCTGGGCTCGCAGGCGCTGGGCGCCGAGACCACCAAGCCGGCGCTGAACACCGAAGTCGAAACCGCCAACATGCTGGCCGACACGCGCTACATCGTGGCGGCCGTGGCGGTGCCCGAGTTCGCGCCCGTGTTCCGCTGGCAGGAACAGATCGGCGAGGCCGACGCCAGCCGCGACGCCTGCCTGGCGCAATGGGCCGCGCAGGCCCAGCCGACGCTGGCCGGCCTGCTGCCGGGCTGCGGTTTCGAGGCCCTGCTGCCGGACGCCTACTACGTCAGCAACCGCGAGGCCGACCGCCGCGTGCGGCCGCTGTCGCTGCGCGCCGCCATCAGCTGGCTCGAAGGCGCGGTCAGCCTCGATGCCTCGCAGCTGCGCGCCGTGATCGCCGGCTGTGGCGAAAGCCGCGTCGACGAATACCGCGTCAGCTTCACCGCGCGCAACAGCAACGACGTCTATTACGGCTGCGTCTGGCCGTTGTACGGCCGCGAGGAAGACCTGCCGGCCGACGAGGGCCAGCCCGACGTGGTCGATGAAATCGCCGCGCTGCTCAAGGAATACGGCGTGAGCGACGTGCGCCGCATTCCCGGCGTGCTGCCGCCCGAATACTGCGAGGATTGCGGCGCGCCCTACTTCCCCAATCCGCTGGGCGAACTGGTGCACGCCGAGCTGCCCGAGGACGCCGAGGCCGCGCCCGCCAAGTTCCACTGAGCCGCGCCGATGCAAGCGGACATCTTCTGCCGCGTGGTCGACAACTACGGCGACATCGGCGTCTGCTGGCGCCTGGCGCGGCGGCTGGCGCACGGCCATGGCTGGGAGGTGCGCCTGTGGGTCGACGACCTGGCCAGCTTCGCGCGCATCCAGCCCGGCATCGACGCCGGCCTGGCGCGCCAGGCCTTCAATGGCGTGGATATCGTGCGCTGGTCGGACGCGCCCGACCCGGCGCTGGGCGCGCGCGACGTGGTGATCGAAGCCTTCGCCTGCGACCCGCCCGAACCCTTCCTGGATAGCATGCGCCAGCGCCATCCGGCCTGGATCAACCTGGAATACCTGAGCGCCGAAGCCTGGGTGGAAAGCTGCCACGGCCTGCCGTCCCAGCGGCCCGACGGGCTGGTCAAGCACTTCTACTTCCCGGGCTTCACGCCGGCCACCGGCGGCCTGCTGCGCGAGCCGGGCCTGTCGGCCGAACGCGACGCGTTCCAGGCCGACACGGCGGCCCAGGACACGTTCCTGCGCGGCCTGGGCGTGGCCGAGGCGCATCTGTCGCTGCGGCACAACGGCGCCCGTACCATGTCCCTGTTTTGTTATCCGGATGCCCCCGTCGACGGCCTGGCGCGAGCCCTGGCTGCGGACCCTCGGCCGGCATTGCTGCTGGCGCCGGAAGGGGTCGCCCCGGGCCTGGAAACGGCCTGCGCCATGCCCGGCGGCCCGGCCGTGGCGCGCCTGCCGTTCGTGGCCCAGCCGGATTTCGACCGCGTGCTGTGGTGCGCCGACCTGAACTTCGTGCGCGGCGAGGATTCCTTCGTGCGCGCCGCCTGGGCCGCCAGGCCGCTGGTCTGGCAGATCTACCCCCAGGACGAGAACATCCATCTGGAAAAGCTGGACGCCTGGCTGGCTCGCTATCCGGCCCCTGAAACCGCCACCGCGCTCATGCGCGCCTGGAACCAGCCCGGCGCGGGCGCGGCAACCGCCGCGGCGCTGGCCGCCGCGCTGGCGCCGCCGGCCTGGCAGGCCTGGGCCCGCGCCGCGCGCGACTGGGACGCGGCGCAGGCCGCCCGTCCCGACCTGGCGGAAAATCTGGCCGGCTTTTGCGCAGAGTTGGCCAAGAAACGCTAGAATAGAGAGTTTTCTGAGACGCCTGGAATTTTCGGCGCCTCAACTATGACGCCTCCCGGGGTGTGCATGAAGCCGAGTGTGCGGGCCCCTTTGCGGGCCTTCGGGCTCAGGACGGACGGGCCTTGCGGCACCGGCGCCTGGCGCCTTCATTTGCGGCGGCTTCCTGCAAGCACGGCGAGTGCACCCTTTCCCCCCGGAGTTTTATCGATGAAAACCGCTCAGGAATTGCGAGTCGGCAACGTGGTCATGGTCGGCAAGGATCCCCTCGTGGTCCAGAAGGCCGAATACAACAAGTCCGGCCGTAACGCCGCCGTCGTCAAGCTGAAGTTCAAGAACCTCTTGACCGCCTCGGCCAGCGAATCGGTCTACAAGGCCGACGAAAAGTTCGAAGTCGTCCAGCTGGATCGCAAGGAGTGCACGTACTCCTACTTCGGCGACCCGATGTACGTCTTCATGGACGAAGAGTACAACCAGTACGAAATCGAAGCCGAAAGCATGGGCGACGCGCTGAACTACCTGGAAGAAGCGATGCCCGTGGAAGTGGTCTTCTACGACGGCCGCGCCATCTCGGTGGAACTGCCCACGACCATCGTGCGCGAAATCACCTACACCGAACCGGCCGTGCGCGGCGACACGTCGGGCAAGGTGACCAAGCCCGCCAAGATCAACACCGGCTACGAACTGAACGTGCCGCTGTTCTGCGCCATCGGCGACAAGATCGAAATCGACACGCGCACCAACGAATACCGCAGCCGCGTCAACAACTGATCCGGCAGCAGGTACGAAAAAGCGCCAGCCCTTCGGGGTCTGGCGCTTTTTTTTTGGCCGTCGCGCGCGAGCGCCCGGGGCGGCTGGCTTACTGCAGGCGCTCGTCGTCCAGGAAGTCGGGCACGGCCATCACGTCGATGCCGTCCTCGGCCAGGGCCTCGCGCTCTTCGCGCGTGGCGGTGCCGCGGATGGGGCGGTCGTCGGCATCGCCGTCATGGATACGGCGCGCTTCCTCGGCGAAACGCGCGCCGACGTTTTCGGTATTGCGCAACAGCGCCCGCACCTGGCGCATGACCACCGCCTGCAGCGCGGCCATCTTCTCGGCCTCGGAGGCGCCGGCCGCCGGCGCCGGCTGCGTGGCCGGCGCATGCAGGTGCGCCACGTTCAGGCGCGGGGCGGACAGGCGCTTGGTGATGCTGGCCGAGCCGCAGACCGGGCACGACACCAGGCCACGCGCCTGCTGCGCGTCATAGTCTTCGTGCGAACCGAACCAGCCCTCGAAGATGTGGCCGTGGTCGCACTGGAGGTCGAAAACTTTGAGAGCCATGATGGAAATATGGGGGCTAGCGACCAGAATACAAGAAAGCCAAAGAAAAAGCGGGCCCTGGGGCCCGCTTCCTGGCGCGCGAGGCGCTTACTTGCCGCGCTTGGGCGTGGCCGGCGCCTGGCCGATCTGCGCCTGTTGCGCCTGCAAGGCGTCGATCTGGCGTTGCAGGTCGCGCAGTTGCTGGCGCACGTCCTTCTGCTGGTCGGCCAGCGCGGTGGCTTCCTGGCGCGACTGCTCCTGGCGCGCGGCGACCTGTTCTTCCTGCTGCATGCGCAGGCTGCGGTCGGCCTGCAGCGTGCTCAGTTCGGCGCTGCGGGCGGCCAGCAGCTTCTCGGCATGGGTGTACTCGGCCTGCAGCTTGATGCGCTTGATGTCCACCTCGGCCAGGTCGGCCGACTGGGCGGCGAAAGCGCGGTAGGTGGCTTCGGCCTGCTTGTCCGACTTGGTCTTGAGCACCCGCCAGAAATCCTTCTGCTGGAACAGGGCCACGTAATAGGTCAGGTCGTCCGGCTTGAACAGCAGGCTGGCGCCGTACGTGCCGTTGTAGCTGGTGCGCAGCTCGGAGACCTGGCGGTTCTGGATCAGCCCCTGCAGCTCGGACACGGTGGAGGCCGGGCGCGCGGCGGGCGCCGGCGCGGGCGGGGTCACCGGCGTGGACGCGGCCTGCTTGTCCTCGACCTGCTGCACCGTGGGACGCGGGGGCTCGGATTGCGCGCTGGCGCAGGCCGCCAGGCCGGACAGGGCCGTACCCAACAGCGCCATGCGCGCAGCGGCACGGATAAAGTGGACGTTCATGCCTTCCCCAAAAAAATCGTTGCGGAACTATAGCAATTTATTTCGTTCGCGGCTGACGCGCTTACATGTGCCACGCCCCCGCTGTCGCGCCCTAAGGGCCATTCCCTATTGCGCCTCATGAGGCCTCCACGATGCCGTCCGCGGTTTCGCCCTGGCCGCCGCCCAGATGCAGTTTGCGCATCTTTTCCCACAGCACCTTGCGGCTGATGCCCAGGGTATTGGCGGTGTCCTGGCGGCGCCAGCCGTTGACGTCCAGCGCCGCCAGGATGCGGGCCCGTTCGGCGCGTTCGGCATCGGTGAAGACGGGCGGTTCGCACTGCGTGCTGGCGCTGGCGGCGGCCAGCGCGCCCGGCCCGCGCAGCGGCTCGGCGAGCTGATCGAAGATGCGTTCGATGCGCGGCCGGTCCCAGGCCTGGAACTGGCGCCGCACGATGGCCACGCGCTCGGCCACGTTGGACAGCTCGCGCACGTTGCCGGCGTAGCGAGTGCGCGCCACGCGCTCGATCAGCCAGTCCGGCGGTTCGCCCTCGGCGCCCAGCCGTTCGAGCAAGGCGCGGAAGATCGCCGCCTTCTCATCGGGGCCGCGCTGCTCCAGGTTGGGAATGCGCAGCTCGATCACCGCCAGCCGGTAATAGAGGTCGGCGCGGAACTCATCCTGTCCCACCAGGACGCGCAGGTCCTTGTTGGTGGCCGCCACCAGGCGGAAATCGACGGGCACTTCCACCGTCGAGCCCAGCCGCGTCACCGCGCTCTGCTCCAGCACGCGCAGCAGCTTGACCTGCTGGTACAGCGGCAGGTCGCCGATTTCGTCCAGGAACAGGGTGCCGCCGTTGGCCTGCTCGAAGTAGCCCTTGTGCGCGCCCACCGCGCCGGTGAATGCGCCCTTGGCATGGCCGAAGAAATGCGCCTCGAACAGGCCTTCGGGGATGGCGCCGCAATTGACCGCCACGAACGGCCCGTCCGACCAGGCGGCGCGATCGTGCAGCAGGCGCGCGACGCGTTCCTTGCCCACGCCGGTCTCGCCGTGGATCAGCACGTTGCTGCGGCAGTCGGCGAACATGTCGGCCTCGGCCAGCAGCGCCCGCATCGGTTCGGACACCGCGATCAGCGGCTGCTCGCGGCGCGGCGCGCTGCGGCTGAACTGGTCCAGCGTGCCGAGCAGCTCGAACAGCAGCTTGCGCAGGTCCGAGGTGGTGAAGGCCAGCGGCAGCGTGTAGGAGTATTCGGGCGGGTAATAACGCGGATCGCGGCCGCGGGCCTCGGCCGCCACCCAGATCACCGGCATCGCCTGGCCCGACAGCCAGTCGTAGCCGCTGAAGCGGTTGTCGCCCATGACCGAGACCGATACCAGCGCCACCGCAGGCCGCGACGGATCGCGCGGCGGCGGGAAGGCGGTGCCGGCGTCGGCCCGCACCAGCGAGACATCCATGCCGGCCAGGCAACGTTCAGCGCGGCTGGCGATGTCGGAGGTGCCTTCCCAGACGTAGACGTCGAACTCTTCGCGCGCGAATTTCTGGGTCATGGCGACCCTCGCGCCGGCCGGGGTTGGGCGGAAATCATGGGCTTCATCATCAGTACACCAGACGGGGCTTGCCGCAGTCCACCGACAGCAGCGATACATCGGTTTGGCCGACGCTCAGGCCAAGCAGGTCCAACAGCTGCTGCAACAGGCTCGACAGCATGCCCAGCAGCGGCTGCAGCAACGTCACCACGATCGACAGCACGCCGCCCACCTGGTTGCTGCCGCTCAGCGCCAGCGTGGAGACGCCGTTGATGCGGCATTGGCGCAGGGCGTCCGGCGTGAAGGTCAGCGCGCAGCTCAGGTCGCCCAGCGGTGCAAACAGCAAGGAATTGAGCAGGTTGCCGACCACCTGCAACGTCCCGCCCAGCAAGCCGGTCAGGCCGCCGGTGGACATGCGCTGGCCCAGCTGGTTGAGCGCGGTCGAGGACCACTGCATATCGTTGACCACCTGCGAGATGGATTTGCCGGCATTGTTGCCACCGCCGCCCACCAGAGTGGTGGCCAGCCCCGTACGCTGCGCCGGCGTGAGCGGCGTGCCAGTACCGATCAGGTCGCCCAGGATGCCGCCGACCACGGCGTCGGCCAGGTTCGAGGCCAGCGCCCCCAGGTTGACTGAAGTGGCCGTGACCGTGGCCGTGGAATTGGGCGACGGAGGCTCCGTCAGCGTGACCGAGACCGGCGCGGTCGAATTGAAGATCGGCAGCGTGACCTTGCTCGTGAGCGGCAGCAGATTCAGCACGTTCAGCACCCGGTAGGGCTGGATCGCCGCGAACGAGCTAGGCTGGCAACTGTTGGTGAGAGACAGGAAATTGTTTTTCAGGTCGTCGGTGTCCGAGGCCATGCCCGGGAAGCGCCCCAGGCAGATATTGGCCACCGAGGACGTTACGTCGATGGTGGCCTGCGACTCGGTCAGCGGCGCCTGGCACAGCTTGGAGACGGTGCCGGTGGACTGCGCCACGTCGATGATGATGGGCAGGTCGATCCTGGTGCCGAGCGTGTTGGCCAGCAAGGGTCCGACCAGCGGAATGTTGCTGGTGTTGGCGCGCAGATAGACCCGGATGCCGGCGCTGGTGGCCTGCGCGCCGACGCCGCCCACGCCGATGGAAGGCGGCTCGACGATGCGCGCTTGCGCCTGCACTCCCAGCAACGGCACGTTCAGGCCCAGGTTCACCAGGTTCTGCCCATTGGCGATCACCAGCGCCGTCTCCAGCACGTTGAGCGCATTGACGTTGGCCTGAAGGGCGGAATTGATGTCGCCGCTCGCGAGGTTCAGATCGAGCACGCCGCCATCGCCGAACAGTTTCACCGGAATGTTGACCGGCATCACCTTCAGCACCTCGTCGATGGCGCTGCCCAGCAGGCCGATGCCGACGTTGGCGGTGTCGCCGGCCTTGTTCATCACCGTCACCGTGGCCCGCAGCAGCTGGCCCAGCGTCAGGTTGTTGAGCGCGGCCAGTTGCGCCGGCGTGCCGACGCCGGTGGCCACCGACACCGGCAGGCCCAGCGCTTCCAGCAGGCCGGACGGCGTGATGTTGACGCTCGCCAGGCCGGCGGCGTCAAGAATGTCCAGCTGCGCCGGCGTGGCGCCGACGGTGGCCAGCAGCTGCGACAGCAGGCCGCCCTTCTGCAGGCGCACCAGGCGCGAGCCGACCGTGAACACGGCCACCGGCCGCGTGCTGACCGCCACCGAGACCACCCGGACCGGCGCGCCGTCGACGACGATGTCCGGCAGCAGGCTGCTCAGAGTCTTGTTGACCGTGATGCGCAGCGCGTTCGGCGTCTGCCCGGCGGCCGGGTCGAACACGTACATGCCGCTGGCGTCGGCGCGCGTGCTGTCCCACACCTTGCATTCGACGGTGACGTCGTCCGCGGAAAACGTGTCGAGGATTGCGGGCACGTTGGCCAGCACCGCCGTCCTGCCGGCCTGCTGGGCCCGCGCGCAATCGGCCGGCGCGCCCAGGCCCAGCACCTGCACCGCCGACAGCGCGGCCAGGTCCGAGGCCTTTTGTATCTCGCGCTTCATGTAATAGGCATAGCCCAGCTGGGCCACGCCCAGCAGCACCAGGCCGACGATGACGGCGAAAACGATGGCCACGGTCATGCTGCCACGCTGTCGCACGGG
Organism: Achromobacter sp. CSND-B12; assembly: GCF_052906545.1. Taxonomy (NCBI): domain Bacteria; kingdom Pseudomonadati; phylum Pseudomonadota; class Betaproteobacteria; order Burkholderiales; family Alcaligenaceae; genus Achromobacter; species Achromobacter sp. CSND-B12. The sequence continues at coordinate 1,086,139 of NZ_JBREGJ010000001.1, forward strand.
AAACGCAGGACGTGAATGGGCTGGCATGATCGCGGCTCCGGGATTCGGTGGGACCGGCCTCAGTTGGTGTTTTCCGTTTCCACCCGCTTGGTGAACCACTCGGGAATCGGCCGGGTGAAGCTGTTCACGTAGCGGTTCCAGGCGGCGGTGGAGACCGCGCCCAGCACCGGCAGCGCCGCGCCCGCGCGGCGGCCATCGGCCTGGGCGGCCAGCAGGCCGCGCGTGATGTCGCCAAAGGCCTCGGGCGCCGGTTCGGCGGGGGCAGCCTGGGGAGCCGCCTGCGGCATCGGCGTCTGCACCTGCTGCACCACCGGCCGCGCCGGCATCTGCGCGGCCGCGGCCGGCGCGGCCGTGGGCGCCGTGGCGGGCACCGGGGTGGCCTGGGCCACGCCGCCGCCGCTCATGGCGCCGGTCAGGGGAGCGTTCGATTGCGCGCGGCCGGTCGCGGGCATGGCCGCCGCCAGGGCCAGCGCGAGGGAGAACGGAGCGAGGAAAAGGGTTCGGGACATGGTTGTGGTTCCTGAGAGCGCGCTAGCGCATGATCGGGCCGTTGCCCAGCCTGTCCATCAAGGGGCTCATGACGGGCATCACGAAACTGTCGCCGCGCGATACGCGGGTGGACGCGGCATCGGCCGCCGGCGCGGCCGCCACCGGCGCCGCCGCCTGGCTGCGGATCTCGGATGCCAGGCGCAGCACCTGGCTGCGCGCCTCGTCGCCGAGCTTGGCCCGGTCCATGACTTGCTGCGCCCGCGCCGGTTCGCCTTCCACCAGCAACAGCAAGGCCAGGTTGGCCAGCACCTTGCCGCTGTCCGGCGCCAGTTCGGCGGCCTGGCCGAGCGGCACGCGGGCGCCGGCCGGATCGCCGGCCCGCAGGCGCGCATAGCCCAGGTCGCCCAGGATGCGCGGGTCCATCGGCGACAGCTTGGCGGCGCGCGCGAAATAATCGGCCGCCTGGTCGAACTGGCCGCGCGAACCGGCGATCAGCCCGAGCCCGTGCCAGCCCTCGGCCGCCTGCGCGGTGCCGATCAAGGCGCGGTACGCCTGTTCGCTCGACGCGGTCTGCCCGGTCTGGCGCAGCGCTTCGGCGCGCAGCACCGCGATGCGCGGATCGTTGCCGAACTTCTGCTGGAACGCGTCGATGTATGCCAGCGAAGCGAAATAACGCTCCTGGCGCTGCGATTCGGCGATCATGGACAGCATCATTTCCGGCTCGGCCGGCTTGCGCCGGTTCTCCGCCTCGTCCTCGCGCTGGCGCATCAGCGCCTGCTCCTGCTGCTGTTGCTGGATCAGCTGCCAGGCGGTCTCGGCGTTGTTGGTCTGGCAACCCGCCAACGTCCCCGTTCCCGCGGCCAGCGCCGCCACCAGCATCCAACGCCCCGCGCGCCGCGCGCTGCCACGCGCCCTTCCCATGCCGCCCGCCATCACATGCCCCCCATGCGCGACAAGCCGCGCAACACCGCCACGAAGCCCGCGCCGCCGGTCACGATCAACAATGCCGGCAGCAGGGTCACGATCATCACCGCCGTCATCTTGACGGTGGTCTTGCCCACCTTTTCCTTCAATTCGAGGCGGCGCTTCTCGCGCAGCCGTTCGCCGAAACGGTTCAACGGTTCCTGCACCGCGCCGCCGTGCTGGTCGACCTGGGCGATCAGGCGGCAGATGGCCGACAGGTCGTCGTTGTCGAACCCCGCCGCCAGCCGCGCCAGCGACTGCTCGCGGGTGCGGCCGCGCACATACAGTTCGGACGCCAGCCGCAGCTCGTAGGCCAGCACCGGCAGCACCTGGGCGAATTCCTTGATCAACACCTGCAGGCTCTGGTCGATCGACAGGCCCACCCCCTGCAGCAGCCGCAGCAGGTCGATCAGCAGCGGCAGTTCGTTGGCCGCCTGCCGCCGGCGCCGCGACACGCGCCTGCGCACGAACCACTTGGGCAGCATGTAGCCGATGGCGAAACCGAAGAACGCCGCCACGAACAGGCCCAGCGACGAGCCGCCGATGCCGCGCCCCAGGTCCAGCGCCACCGCCGCCGCCGGCAGCAGCAGCGCCAGCGTGAAGCGCGCCACGATGAAGCGCAGCCGCGCCGTGCCCGGGTTCTCGTAGCCCGCCAGGTCCACCAGCTTGCGGTCCTCGCCAGCCAGCAGGGCCTCGGCGAAACGGCCTTCGCTCAGGCGCTTGCCGAACGAGTCGGCGGCGCGCGTGGCCGCCGCCAGGCGCCCGCCCTGCGCGCCGTCGGCCGGCGCGGCGGCCAAGGCCGGGACGCGGCCCTCGCGCGTGGCCAGGGCCTGGTCCACCACCTGGCGGCTGCGGTCCTGCCCGCGCAGGCGCCGCGCCAGGCTCAGGCCCAGGATCAGCATGGCGGCGGCGACCAGCATCAGCGCCACCGCCAGCACGGTCGAGACATTCCAGGATTGGATCGCTTGCATGGGAGCGCCCTCAGATGGCCTTGGCCATGCGATACAGGATGTACGAGCCGGCCACCTGCAGGCAGACCGCCGTCAGCAGCATCTTGAAGCCCAGCGGGTCGACCCACAGGCCCATGAAGAGGTCATTGTTGGCCACCATGATGAAGCCGGCGATGCCCAGCGGCAGCAGCGCCAGGATCCAGGCCGACAGCCGGATCTCGGCCGAGCTGGCCGACAGTTCGGCGCGCGCCTGGCCGATATCGCGCATGAACGCCGCCATGCGTTCGAGCACCTGGTCGCTGCGGCCGCCAAAGCGCAGCGCCACCGAGACCACCGCCGCCACCATGTAGAGCTCCTTCATGTCGTACTGGCGCGAAACCTGCACCAGCGCGGCGTCCAGTTCCTTGGCCGAGCGGCTCAGCGCGGCCGCGGTCTCGACCACTTCGCGCAGCGGCTCGTCGGTGCTGGCCGCCGCGGTCTGGAAGGCCGCCGCCATGCTGTTGCCGATGGTGACCAGGCGCACGATGTTGTCCAGGAAAGCCGGCAGTTGCGACACCCGCCGGCGTTGGCGCCGGTCGGCGCGCAGCCATAGCAGGAAATAGGCGAACACCGCCAACAGCACCAGCGTCACCAGCCCGGACAGCCAGCCCAGCAACGTCCAGGCCAGCAGCGCGCCGGCCAGGATCGGCAGCGCCAGCCTGGCGTAGAAGGCCGGGCTCTGGCGCACGCCGCCCTGCAGCAGCAGCATGTCCCAGCGCGAAAAGCCGCTGCGCAGGGCGCGCGAACCCTGCGCGAAAGGCATCTTGTCGCTCACCGGCGCGCCGCGGCTGCGCCGCAACTGGTCTTCCAGGAACGCGGAACTGGCGGCCCGCCGCTGGCCGCTGTTGGCGTGGCGCCACAGCAGCACCGCCGCCAAGGCCAGCACCAGCGCCAGACCCGCGACCACCCCGGCTTGCAGCATCAGCGTCTCCTGCTCCAGAAGCCGCCGCCGTCGGGTTCGGGCGGCGCGTTGTCGACAGGCCGCTGTTCATTGCGCAGCCTGGCCAGCTTGGGGGTGTGCGGATGGATGCCGAGCCAGTTCCAGCGGTCCTTCTCCTCTCCCTCGGGCGTGGCGAAGGCTTCGTGGCGGTACAGTTCCTGGGTCGAGATCACGTTGTCGCCCATGCCGGTGACCTCGGTCACCGACAGCACCCGGCGCTTGCCGTTGGACAGGCGGCCGATCTGCACGATGAAGTCGAGCGCGCTGGCGATCTGGCGCCGCAGGCTGTCCTCGCTGCCCTGGAAGCCGGCGAAGCCCGCCAGCATCTCGATCCGGTACAGGCATTCGCGCGGCGAGTTGGCGTGGATCGTGGCCATGGAGCCTTCGTGGCCGGTGTTCATGGCCTGCAGCATGTCCATGACCTCGGCGCCGCGCACCTCGCCCACCACCACGCGGTCGGGACGCATCCGCAGGCTGTTGCGGATCAGCTCGCGGATGCTGACCGCGCCGCTGCCGTCGAAGCCGCCCTGGCGCGATTCCAGCCGCACCACATGCGGGTGGTTCAGCGACAGTTCGGCGGTGTCCTCCACCGTCACCACGCGCTCGGTCTCGGGGATGAAGAAGGCCAGCGCGTTCAAGAGCGAAGTCTTGCCCGAGCTGGTGCCGCCGGACACCAGGATGTTGCAGCGGTTCTTCACCGCTTCGTTCAGCAGGCGGTAGATTTCCTCGTCGAAGGTGCCCAGCGTCAGCAGGTCGGCCGGCTTGAGCGGGTCCTGGCGGAATTTCCGGATCGACACCATCGGGCCGTCCACGGCCAGCGGTTCGATCACCACGTTCAGGCGGCCGCCGTCGGGCAGGCGCGCGTCCACCATGGGACTGGACTCGTCCAGCCGGCGGCCGATCGGCGCCAGGATGCGGCGCACGATGCGCAGCACGTGCTGGTTGTCGGTGAAGCGCAGCGTCTCGCGCGCCAGCACGCCGCGGCGCGACACGAACACGTTGTCGTAGCCGTTGATCAGGATGTCCTCGACCGCGGGGTCGGCCAGCAGGTCCTCCAGCGGCCCCAGGCCGGCCAATTCCTTGGTCAGGGCCTCGGCGATCTGCCGCATCTCGCCTTCGTTGATCGGCACGCGGCGCAGGCGCACGAAGCTGGCCACCTCGATGTCGACGAATTCCTGGATCGCCGAACGCGCCCAGCGGCCGAACTCCGCGCCCAGCTCCTCGATGCGCGAGAGCAGGTGCTCGTAGGCCGCCGTCTTCACTTCCTGGAAGCGGTTGGACGACGTGAAGCCCTTGTCGCCATCGCCGCCGAATTCTATGGTCGCTGTCATGATCATGTCGGTTCCGCCGCCGTCCGTTACTCGACCACCATGCGGCGATGCACGCCGGGCAGCCAGGTGGCCAGCCAGCTCGCGCGGCCGCCGGGGGTGTTTTCTTCCGCGCTCAGCTTCTCGGCCAGCGCCTGCACCGCACGCACGTAGATGTCGCGCTCGGCCTCCTCGTGCAGCAAGTGCCCCTGGTTGGTACACACCATCAGCGCCAGCGTGCGATCCGGCAGCGTGCCGACCAGCTCCAGCTGGAAGCGCTCGGCGATCTGCTGCGCCGTCATGCCGTAGCGCTCGTCGTAGCGGTTGACGATCAGGCCCAGGCTGCGCCGCTCCACGTGCAGTTGCTCCAGCTCCTGCAACAGTCCGGCCAGCGACACCAGCGCGCCCACGCTCTGGTCGGTGACGATCCAGTTCTGCTGCGAGGCGCGCGCCAGCCCGGCCACGAATTCGGGATTGGTGAAGCCGCCCGAATCGGCCACCACCACGCCGAAATGCTGGCGCATGCGCTCGAACACCAGCAGCGAATCCGATTGCGACACGTCGCGCATCTGGCCCAGGTCGCGCGGCAGCGCCAGCACGCTCAGGCCGTTGGGGGTATGCGACATGGCCGAACCCAGCAAGGTCGAGTCGAGCCGCCGCAGGTTGCGCGCGGCCTCGGCGAAGTCGAAGTCGCCGCCGATGTTCAGGTACAGCTGGCAGTCGCCCACCGGCCAGCCCAGGTCCATCAGGGCCACCCGGCTGCTCAGCGGCAGATGGCTGCCGGCGTCGGCCGCGGGCTTGGCGGCCTTGGCGCCCGCCGCCGCTGCGCGCGACAGGTGCTGCTGCTTGAGCCGGTCCTGCACCATGCCGGCCAGGTGCACCGCCAGGGTACTGGTGCCCACGCCCGGACGCGCGCCCAGCAGCAGCACGCTGCGGCGCGAGCCATCCATGCGGCCGCCGCTGACCGGCACGTCCAGCAGCCGCTGCACCACGTCCTTGACCTCCTGCGGCGCCACGGTCGGGTCGACGAAATCGCTGACGCCGGCACGCAGGGCCGCGATGGCGCCTTCCGGCTGGCTCAGCAGGCCGACCGCGACCCGCGGAATCGCCGGCGCGATGCGGGCCAGCAGGCGCGCCAGTTCGGCCGACTTGAACAGCTTGCCCGGCTCGTCCTCGCTCAAGGTGAAATCCAGGAACACCACCTGCGGTTCGATCTCGGCCAGGCGCCTGCCCAGTTCTTCGACGCCGGGCACTTCCTGGGTCAGCAGGCCCATGTCGCCCAGCGCCTGCCCGAGCTGCGCGGCGACGCCGTCGCCCTTGGAACAAAATAGAAACCGGTTGCCGTTCTGCAAGCCAACCCACTCCCTGGCATGTGTCTTCATATCGCTCACCGTGAGAAACCCGGCATTTGCTGCCCGCCGACAGGGCCCATCAGGTAATAGCCCCAAGCGTTGAACGCGGTATCGGCCGCTTCCTGTTTGGCCCCCGGCAACGGCAACGTCACGCCGCGCGCAATGGGCCGCACCAGGCGCGGCGTCACCACGATGACCAGCTCGGTATCCTCCTGGGTGTAGTCGACACTGCGGAAAAACGAGCCGATGATGGGCAGGTCGCCCAGCATCGGCACTTTGTTGACCAGCGCCCTGGTCTGGCGCGACACCAGGCCGCTGACCACGAAGCTTTCGCCATCGCCCAACTCGACCGTGGTGTCGGCGCGACGCGTGCGCAGGGCCGGGATCAGCGTGGTCGAATTGGTGCCGTTGGACACCGCGATGGCGTTGCTGTAGTCCAGCTCGCTGGCTTCCGGCGCCACCTTCAACGCAATCCGCTCGCGCGACAGCACCGTGGGCGTCACCGTCAGGCCGATGCCGAACGGCTTGAACGTCACCGTGGTGGTGCCCAGGCCGCCGGCCTCGGGAATCGGCAGTTCGCCGCCCGCCAGGAAGCTGGCGCTCTGGCCTGTCAAGGCGACCAGCGTCGGCTCGGCCAGCACGCGCGCCATGCCATTGTTCTGCAGCAGGCGCAGGCGGGCGCTGAAGTCATTGGAGTCGTAGAACAGCGAAAAGCCCGAGGCCAGGGCCGCTCCCTTGTTGAATCCGAGCGGCGCCGGGAAGCCGTCCGGGGTGATCGAATTGGTACTGCCCCACGGGCCGCTGCGGCCGGCGAAACTGATGCCGGCCTGCTTCATCACCGAACGCGACACCTCGACCACCTTGACTTCCACCTGCACCACGCCGCCGGTGCCGGCGGTCGATACGTCGACCACGTTCTTGTCGCCCACCGCCGCGCCGGCCGCCGCCACCGAGGCCTGGTGCGTCAACGGCGATTCGGCCTGGCCCGACACCACCGCGCGCTCGCCCGCCACGTCGACGTTGGCGCCGCCGGCCACACCCCGTCCGGCCATGACCTGCTGCACGTTGCCCGCCACCCGCACGGTCCAGACCTGCGGCGCGGCGTTGGCGCCGGTCCAGATCTGCAATTGGGTGGTGCCGGCCTTCTTGCCATACAGCAGCACCGACGCCTGCCGCTTGCCCGAGGCCGCCAGCACCTTGACGTCGGCGACATCCGGATCGCCGATGGCGATGCGGACCGGCGCGCCGTCCAGCATGAGCGCCTGTTGGCCCTTGACGGCAACCGCGATGTCGCGGGCCGGCGCGCTGGCGCCCGCCGCCGGGGAGGTCTGCGCCAGGCTGGCCGCGCCGCAGGTCATTGCCGCTGCGGCCGACAGGACGCAGATCAGGGTGGTGCGCTGAAATCTCATCATTGTGCTGGATCTGGTTTGACAGGTTAGGTCCAGCCGCGGGCGGCACCTGGCCACGCGCAGCCACGTTTCAATAGCGCACGCGCTCGGATTTGTCTCCTCGCAATATTTCGACGCTGCGCCCGCCGCCACCGCCGGTGGCGCGGACCGCCGCGGGCCTGGCCGCCGGCGTCGTGCCCTCGAGCTGCGCCAGGCTTTCGCCGGCGTAGGCGCGGTTCGGACCGCTCTGCAGCAAGGCGCGCTGCTCGGGCGTCAGGTCCGGCCGCGGCGGCAGCACGGCGCCGCGCTGCGCGAACAACTGCGTATCGGGCCCGCCGTCATCGCCGACCGGGCGCAAGGCCAGTTGCAGGCGGCCGGAGCGGCCCGCCAACAGCAACTCGCTGACCTGCTCGACCGGCACCGCCAGCACCGCGGTCCTGGCCGGCTGGCCCGGCGGGCCCGGCAGCGTGCCTTTGTCCTCGGGGCCGTCCACCGACGCCGTGCCATAGGCCAGCACGCGCACCCGCGACTGCAGCAGTCGGGCCTGTCCGGCCTGGATCTCGACGCCCTTCTCCAGCAGGAAGAACACGTCCACCAGGTCCCCCGGCGCGATGCGGTTGCCGCCGCCCACCACTTCGTCCACCGCGATCGCCACCGCGCGTTCGCCCGGCTTGAGCTGGCGGCCCAGGCCCTGCGCCAGCATGCTGGGCAACAGCGGATCGCCCGCGGCGATATCGACGCGGGCATAGGCGCCCTGCAGCGGCGCGGGCGAGCTGTAGCTGCCCGACAGCGCCACCTGCCATTGGTCCACCTTGAGCATCCTGGCGCCGTCGATGCGGGTGCCGGCCGGGATCGCGGCGGCAGCCACCACCACTGGATAGCGCTTGGCCGGCGGCTCGGCCGGCGCGCTCGCCTGGGTGGCGACCGGGCTGGCCGGGGCCGGTGGCGGGGGGGAAGGCTGCGAGGCCAGGCGCCACGCCACGAACGCCAGCACCAGGCCCGCCGCCAGCAACACACCCGCGATGATCTTGCTCAGGCTGCTCATGGTGTCCCTTGCGAAATTTGCACGATGGCCTTCGATGACAGGCGGGTCGGAATCCAGTTCTTGTCCGTCCCGGGCAACATGGCAATCAGGGCCTGGAAGGTCGACAGCACCGGCCAGTCGTCCACCTTGAAAGCCATGGTGACCGTGGCGCACGTCGCCGTCTTGCCCTCCGCCCCCTCCCAGGAACATTGCGCATTGGTGGTCGAGCATGCCACCGCCGATCCGGCGCCGAACACGCTCATCGCCGCCGCACAGGCCACGGTCGGCACGTCCGCCTGGCCGGCAAAGCGCGCATGGACCGCCGCGCGCGCGCCTTCGGACGCGGCAGATGCCAATTGCTGCTGCATCCAGAACAGCACGCCATAGCCGACCACGGCGCAGACGAACATCAGCAGCATGGTCACCGTCAGCGAAAACTCGAGCGTGGCGATGCCGCGTTGGACACGCCGGCGGCCGCGGGGCTCATCGGGATCGCGGTGCCTGTCCATGTCAATTGCTCCCGTCCAGCGCATTGCCCAGGTGGACCGTGGCGCGGGCCGTCAACACACTCGAAGGCGGCATCAGGGCCTGGGCCAGCAACGGCAGATTGGGGATCAGCGGGTTGGCGCCATAGGGGTAGCTGACCGTGACTTCGATCTGGTCGGCGCTCAACGGCAAGCCGCTGCAGGTGCCCCCGCCGGTGCTGCTGAGCGTGCCGCCGGGGCCGCACACCGCCACCGCCACCGCGGCCGAGGACATGGCGGTGATCCAGCCCGAACGATCCAGCGCCGTATCGCGGCCGGCATTGGCGCGCACTGCAAGGGACGCGGCGCCCGGCTGCCACTGCAGGACCTTGCGGGCGCCGTCCTGCGCCGCCAGGGTGACTGAATGCTGGGCGGTGAAGACCAGTGCGTACGTCAGGATCGCGTAGAACACCAGGAAAAACACCACGAATACCAGGCCGAATTCAAGGGAATAAGCGCCACGCTGAGCGCGGCAACGCCCAGATAGGCGCCGTACGGCGTCTGGCGGGCCCGAAGCGGCAGCGCCCGGCTTCGGGAAAGAAACAGGTACGACAAGGCATGCAGGCCGGCCAGCAGGCTGGCGGCCACCAACGTCATCACCAGCGGCGCGAAGCCCGCCAGCAATCCGAGGATGGCGATCGCCTTGACGTCGCCCGCGCCCATCAGGCGCCGGCTCCAGAGCGGAAAGAACGGCAAGGCCAGCGCGAATCCGGCCAATGCCATGGGCCAGCCGGCCCAGCGCGGCGGATACCCCCATGCCGGCGCCAGCCATGCCGCCAGCAGCCACAGCGCCTGTCCCGCGAAGCCCGCGACGATAAGCGTGTTGGGTACGCGGCGATAGCGCAGATCGGTGTATATCAACACCAGATTCCAGCATGCGAACAACAGCCACCACAGCACTTCCCCTGGATACAAGGCAGGACCTTCCGACGGTTTCGGTTTCAATGCGGCAATACATGGTCGCGCGGCCCCCCGGGAGCCGATGCGCGCAACGCCGTCAATCCACAACCGCCCGAAATCGCCGCGCGGGAAGTGTTGCCAACATCAGCTCCGCGCCAGGCGGGGCGGGGACCCGGCCTTCCGCGCATGCCTGGCTGGGACCAGGCCCGTCGGATCGGCCGGGGCCTTCGGCCTCACGTGGACGCGGCGGCCAGCTTTGCTTGCAGCGACGTGAACAGGTCGCCGAGCGCGCCCGTGAATGTCGCCAAAGCCGCTACCAGCGCCACCGCGATGGTGCCCGCGATCAGGCCGTATTCCAGGGCGGTGATGCCTTCTTCTTCGTTCCAGAACTGCGCAAGTTTCGCTTTCATGTCGAGCTCCTGAGGTCTCGCTTGATAATCGAGCCATGCCGCGGGGCGGCAGTGGCCCCCTAAACCCGGTGCAAGCGGCGCGCTGGCATGTTCCACGCCCGCGCGCTTCCGGGGTACTCAGGCCGCAAAGGCCCTTGACTCACCCTCAACCCGGCCCCAGCGTGGAGCCGGGCGCCCTGCCCCCCTCCGCCGCCGGCGCCGATTCAATGATCGAATCGATACGTTGCGCAAGGCGCGCGCGGAAACGGCGCGAGGCCCGCTGCAAATGCCAACGCATCACCAGCAGCATGACCACCGACAGCGCGAACGCGATATACGGCAGCATCACCCCGCCGATCTGCATGCTGGAGAATTCGCGCGGCGTGGTGCAGACCACCGTGCCGGCCGCCACGCCCGTGTAATGCATGCCGCACACCGCCACCGCCATCAAAATGGCCGCGGCGGCGCGCTGAAACTCATTCTGCGTGTTGAAGGCCAGCCACAATGCGGCTGACGCGGCAATAACGGCTATGAGCACCGATAAAACCACCATCGGCAGATTCCACATGAATACCGCCGGCATGCGCATGGCGCTGATGCCCACATAATGCATGGCCGCCACGCCGAGACCGGCGGCCAGGCCGCCCACCAGGCAGCGCATAAATGTGAAACGGTCGCGGCCGACATACCAGAAGGCCCAGCCGGAAAAACCGGCGGCCACCAGGAAACTGAGCGCCGTCAATCCCGTCTGGTAACCCACCTCGAACGGCAGCTGCTGCGCCTGCATGCCGATGAAATGCATGCTCCAGATACCCACCCCGCCCATCGCCAGCGCGCCGATGATGATGTAACCGATGCGGATCTCGCCGTCCCGCGTTTCCGCCCGGATGCCCACCGCGGCAAGCAAGGCGACGTAGGAGCCGAGGACCGCGATCAGGAACGACAACGCCACCAGCCCGGCATGGAACGACAGCGGAACGATATCGCCCGGGTTCATGCGCGGCCCCTGCGAGCCGGCCGCCGGCAGACGCATCTCGCGGGCCGGCATACGACGATTCTGTTGCGGTCATCCTGGTCCATCTTGCGGACTCCCGAAAGCCTGTAAACCCGATGTGTTTTGAAACGTTTATATAGTCTTATCTATTAACAATTAATACACATCAGGGTTTATACCAGTATTCGCAATGCTGCGACAGCTTACTTGTAACGAATACCCGGAAATTAGCCAGCTTCATTTTCAAATACCCCGGAAAACCCGCGATCAGGCGCCGTCCGGATTGCCTTTCATTGCGCGCTGTTGTTATATCCACGTTTCCGGCCAGTCACAATGAAATAAATTGTCATTGGCTTGCCGCGCTGGCAACATACCGCCTGAACGACGCGCACGGTTTAACTCCTTATAAAGCGGCCCCATTCAGTCACGCCCTTATTCAGGTATTTATCTTCGGCCTGTTTAAACGGCGTCAGCGGCAAACGAGAGACCACCAGGCATGAGACGTACGCTTCCCGCAAGTCCGCTTTCCCTTGCCCTTTTCTGCATGCTGGCCGCCGTCGGCGCGGCGCGGGCCGACGGCCCCTTGCGCGGCAATCCGGTCGATGCCATGCCGCAGATCGAACGGCCGCCCGGCGCCACCCAGCCTCCCCCGGTGGTACAGGCCGCCACGCCGGAACAACTGGCGCTGCAGGCGCGGCTGGCGCAACGCATCGTGCCCCGGCATTTCGATGTCACGGGCGTGCACGAAATGCCGTTCGAAGAGGTATCCGCCCTGCTCGCGCCGCTCTCGGGCAAGGAGATCAGCCTGGGCGAACTGGTGCAGCAGGTCGACAAGATCACGCAGTTGTACCGCGACCGCGGCTATCCGCTGTCGTTCGCGCTGGTCCAGAACCAGAGCTTCGCCAACGGGCTGGTGGTCGTCACCGTGGTCGAAGGCTATATCGGCACGGTGCGCATCGAAGGCGATATCGGCAACGCCCAGGACCGGCTGGAATCGTTGGCCGAGCCGCTCAAGCAGGAGAAACCGCTGAAGCAGGCCACGCTGGAGCGCGTGCTGAACCTGATGCGGACCGTGCCGGGCGTGAAGTTCACGCCTTCGCTGGACCTGCCGCGGCGCGCCGACGGCGCCACCGAACTGGTGCTGGCCGCCTCGCGTCAGCCGGTCAGCCTGACCGGCGGCGTGGCCGACCTGGGCACCGGCATGCAACCCCTGGTGAACGCCGCCACCAACAGCCTCACGCCACTGGGCGAGCAGGTCAAGCTGACGGCGTCGATCCCGTTCAATACCGACGACGTCAAATACGTGTCCGGCGAGATCCGCGTGCCGCTGGGCAACGACGGCCTGGCCGTCAAGGTGGACGGCTATCACTATGACGCGCGGCCCGAGGACGAGGCGATCGAGTACCTGGGCTTCAATCGTCGGGTCAAGAACGACCGCATCGGCATCGGCGTCAGCTATCCGTTCCTGTTGAACAACACCCGTTCGCTGACCGGCACGCTGGGCGTCTACGCCGCCAACTCCAAGGATCGCTACGAAGCCAAGAATTCCGATCGCTGGCTGCAGCAGGATTCGCAGGTGCGCGCCGCCAACCTCGAAATGCGCTATATCCAGGTGTCGGAATCCATGACGACCGACGTGACGCTGGGCGTGGCCAAGGGCTTCGACGCGGCCGGCGCGAAGAAGGAGATCAGCACCAACTATGGCTATTCCGCCGTTCCCGTCCTCGACCTGGATTTCACGCGCTACAACCTGAACGCCAAGCAGACCTTCGCCCTGCCAGCCCAGTTCGGCCTGACCCTGTCTGGCGCGGCCCAGTATTCCAGCAACATCCTGCCGTCGTCGGAGCAAGTGTCGTACGGCAGCTGGCGCTACGCGATGGGCTATCCGCAAGGCGAGCAAAGTGGCGACAAGGGCGTGGGGGTTTCCGCCGAAGTCAATCGCCGCTTCGGCATCGGCTGGGAATATCTGACGAATGTGCAGCCTTATGCGCTGATCGACTATGCGCGCACCTGGTACAACAATTCAGGCTTGCAGCAATTGAATCAGCGTCACCTCTCCTCGGTGGCGCTGGGGCTGCGCTTTACCGACGACAAGTACTACCTGTTCGATTTCAATGTGGCCAAGCCTATCGGTTCGGCGACGGTGAACAACGACCGCGACCTGCGCTTCAACGCCAATTACTCGCTGTATTACGACGCATTCTGATTGGGCATCCATGCCTGGGTGTCCATATACCCGTCCGCCACCACGCCTGTTTCGACAGGCGTTTTTTTTGGCCTGTTCCATACACCGCGTTACGTAACGTGGCCCGTAACGTAACGGCTGTTACCCCCTTCGGCGTAACATTCGCAGGTCAGGCGTGATCGTAAAAATGGGGGATTCAAAACATTGGTACAAACCCTCTAATAGACAAATAACATATTGATTTAAAAGGATTTTTTAAGGAAAGAAAAATACCCCGCCGCGTTGCCGGACGGCATTCGAAAAATATTGGCACGGTTTATGCATGTAGGGATGTATCGGGCAGTTTCGACGCCTGACACTTCCCCCACAGGAGCTCGCCATGAATGCCAAGATTGAAACGCAGCGCGTACAACGTATTCTGACCTCCACCGTCATGGCGGCCGCTCTGATGAGCGCGCTGGCCGCATGCGGCGGCGGTGGTGGTGGCCACAAGAGTTCGGCTTCCCTGCCCGGCACGAATATTCCCACCAATCCCGGCGGTCCGAATAACCCGAACAACCCGAACAACCCGAATAATCCGAACAACCCGACCGATCCGGTCACGACCGGCTTGCTGCAGACCACGCTCGGCAATACCGGCGGCGCCGTCGACAATACGCTGCCGTTGAATCTGGGCACCACGCTGGGCGGCGTCGGCAAGGCGCTGGATCCCACCGTCAAGCCGGTGGTCGATACGGTGGTCGGCCTGACTCAGGAGATCGGCGCCACCACCGGCCTGGGCCAACCGGTCGACGGCACCGTCAAGCAGGTCGGCGGACTGGTGCAGGACCTGGGCACCACGGTCAAGGGCACCGGGCTGCCCGGCGGCCTGAGCAGCGGCGTCGGCGGCCTGGTCGAAGGCCTGGGCAAGACGGTCGCCAGCACCGGCGGCCTGCTCAATGCCGATCCCAAGAATCCGCAACCGCTGACCACGGTGCTGGGCAATGCCACCAACGCGGTGGGCGCCCTGACCGCCGGCCTGTCCGGCCAGGGCGGCCTGCTGAACCCCGTGACCCAATTGGTCGGCGGCGTGACCGGCGGCGTGCTGGGCGGACCGTCCAAGCCTTTGCTCGAACCGGCCCTCGGCAACGTCGGCAAGACCGTCGACAACGTGTTGCCGCTGGGCCTGCAACCGACCCTCGGGGGCATCGGCGCGGCGCTCGACCCGACGGCCAGCCCCCTGGCCGGCACGGTGGTCGGCCTGACCCAGCAAGTGGGCGCCACCACCAAGCTGGGCGCGCCGGTCGCCGGCCTGCTCAACACCCTGGGCGGCACCGTCAGCAACCTGGGCACGCAATTGCCCGGCGGCAACGTGGCCGGTTTGAATGGCGTGCTGCAAGGCCTGGGCGGCGCGGTCAGCAGTGCCGGCGGCCTGTTGAATGCCACGCCCGGCAACACCAACCCGCTCGGCAACACGCTGGCCAATGCCACCGGCGCGGTCGCCTCCCTGACAAGTGGCCTGGGCCTGGGCGGCGCGGTGGGCGGCAACAACGGCGGCCTGCTCAGCCCGATCACCGGCATCCTGGGTGGCGTGACCGGCGGCGCGGCGGGCGGTAACGGCGGCCTGCTGGCTCCGGTGACCGGCCTGCTCGGCGGCGTGACCGGCAACCTGGGCGGGGCCACGGGCGGCGCGGCCAACGGCGGCCTGCTGGGCGGCTTGCTGGGCGGCGTGACCGGCGCCACCGGCGGCACGGCCGGCGGCGCCACGGGCGCCAACGGGGGCCTGCTGGGCGGCTTGCTGGGCGGCCTGACGGGCGGCGCGACGGCCAGCGCGGGCGCGGGCGCCAGCGCCGGTGGCGGCGCCACGGGCACGGCCAGCAACGGCGGCCTGCTCGGCGGCCTGCTGGGCGGCGTGACGGCCGGCGTCAGCGGCGGCGCCAGCACCGGAGGCACCACCAACGGCGGCTTGCTGGGCGGCCTGCTCGGCGGCCTGACCGCCAAGAAGTAATCGACGGGATCCGTGAGGGAGCGACGCCATGCTGCAACAAGAAACCATCGTCCACCACGAGCATGTGACCGTGATGCCTGAATCCCGCAATAGTGACCTGCGTCCCGGAATGCTTGACGATATCGCCCTGATGCTGGGCCGGCAGTTCGCCGTGTACAACGCGGCGTGCCAGTCGGCCCTGGCGGAGAAACTGGGTATCCCCCTGGCGGATCTGAAAGCGCTGGAACTGGTGATGGAGTTCGATGCCCTGCCCACCGGGCAACTGGCCCAGCTGATGGGCATCAGCTCCGGCGGCGCCACCGCCTTGATCAACCGCCTGGAGGCGGCCGGCTATGTGCAACGCGGCCGCCATCCGCTGGATCGCCGCATGATCGTGATCCGGCCGGTCGAGGAGCAATGCCAGCAACTGGCCCAGGAACGCCAGTGGGTGGCCGAGGCGGTGGTGTTGATGGCCCGGCGCTACGACGCCGGCGAGCTGGAAGTGGTGCATGCCTTCCTGGCGCAATGTGTCCGCGCCCTGCGGCACGACACGCTGGTCTGGCTCGAAACCCGCAACGCCCACGACTGAGCCGCCCAGGCGCGCGCATGCCGCGCCCCGATCCGCCAGGATCGGGGCGCGGTTTTCATTCGGGCGCGCCGAATTGCAGCCGCGGCACCGCGTCGAGCAGCCGGCGCGTCATGTCCTGGCGCGGCGCGTGCAGCACCGCGTCGGCCTCGCCCAGCTCGACGATGCGGCCGCCGTCCATGACCGCGATGCGGTCGGCCAGGTACTCGACCACGCCGAAATTGTGGGTGATGAACAGGTAGGCGATGCCCAACTCGTCCTGCAGCTCGCGCAGCAGGTCGAGGATCTGCGCCTGCACCGAGACGTCCAGCGCCGAGGTCGGCTCGTCGCAGATCAGCACCTTGGGTTCGACCGCCAGGGCCCGGGCGATGGCGATGCGCTGGCGCTGGCCGCCGGAGAACTCGTGCGGATAGCGCGCCAGCGTGTTGGCCGGCAGGCCGACGCGCTCGACCAGGCGGACGGCGCGGTCGCGTCGCTCGCGCGCGCCCATGCCGCGGCGCAGCGACTCCAGGCCTTCGTCGAGGATGTCGCCGACCCGCATGCGCGGATCGAGCGATGCGTACGGGTCCTGGAACACGATCTGGATGTCCTGGCGCAGCCGCTGCAAGCGGGCGCGGTCGGCGGTCAGCAGGTCCTGCCCCTGCAGCATGGCGCGGCCCGAGATACGGGCGCCGTCGATCAGGCGCAGCAGCGCCTTGCCGGTGGTGGTCTTGCCGCAACCGGACTCGCCCAGCAGCGCCAGGGTTTCGCCGGCACGCAGCGTGAACGTCACGCCGTCGACCGCCTTGACCCACGAGGCCACGCGCCGCAGCGGGCCCTTGCGCACCGGGTAATGGACCTTCAGGTCCTGCACGTCCAGCACCACGCCCGGCTCGCGCGGCCGCTTGCGGGCCGCGTCCTGCGCCTGGGCCGCGCGGCCGGCCTGGCTGAGAGGCACGCCGCGCTTTTCAAAGGTGGGAATGGCGTCGAACAACTGGCGCGCGTAGGGATGCTTGGGCGCGCGGAAGAATTCCTCGGCGCTGGCGCTTTCGACGATTTCGCCGCCGCGCATCAGGGCCACGTGATGAGCCACGTTACGCACCACCGCCAGGTCATGGGTGATGAGCAGCACCGCCATGCCGATCTCGCGCTGGATGCCCGCCAGCAGGTCCAGCACCTGCGCCTGCACGGTGACGTCCAGCGCGGTGGTGGGCTCGTCGGCGATCAGCAGCAGGGGTTCCGCCGCCAGCGCGATGGCGATCATGACGCGCTGCTTCTGGCCGCCGGAGAACTGAAATGGATAATCGTCCACGCGCCGCTCGGGCTCCGGGATGCCGACCCGCCGCAGCCAGTCGATGGCGCGGGCGCGCGCCGCGGCGCCGCGCAGCGGCGTGTGCGCCGCCAGCGTCTCGATGATCTGGTCGCCGACCCGCATGACGGGGTTCAGGCTGGTGGACGGTTCCTGGAAGATGATGCCGATGCGGCCGCCGCGCACGCCGCGCATGGCGCTCTCGGGCAGGCGGTTGAGGTCTTCGCCATCCAGGTCGATCTGGCCGCCGACGATGCGCCCGGCGTCCGGCAGCAGGCGCAACAGCGCCAGCGCCGTCATGCTCTTGCCGCAGCCGGACTCGCCCACCAGGGCGAAGGTCTCGCGCTGCGAGATGGCCAGCTGCAGGCGCTTGACCGCGTGCGTCATGCCGCTGTCGCCGGCGATGTCGACGTCCAGCCCGCGCACGGCCAGCAGGGGCGTGTCCTGGCGGTTATCCTGCTGGCTCATGGCGCGTCTCCCGATTTGGTGGCGCGGGCATCGGCCGCCAGCGCGGCGCCCGGACGGCGGCCGAACCAGCCCATGCCCGGCAGGCGGCCCGGCTTGTAGCGGCGGGTGCGCGGATCGAAGGCGTCGCGCACCGCGTCGGCGAACAGGTTGGCGGCCAGCACCAGGGCCAGCATGAAAAGAAACGCGGTCATCAGGTTCCACCAGATCATCGGGTCGCGCGACATTTCCAGGCGGGCGCCGTCGATCATCGAGCCGAACGAATTCATGCTGGGATCGACGCCGATGCCCAGATAGGACAGCACCGCCTCGTACAGCACCAGGCCGGAGAATTCCAGCACCACGGTGATCAGCACCAGGTGCGCGACATTGGGCAGCAGGTGGCGCGTCATGATGCGCCAGTGCGATACGCCGAAGGCGCGCGCGGCCTGCACGTATTCCAGCTCGCGCAGCTTGAGCGTTTCGGCGCGCAGCAAGCGGCACAGCCCGGCCCAGCCGGTGAAGCCGAGGATCATGCACAACAGGAACAGGCGCAGGTCGGCGCGCGCCGCGGAGGTGTCGAACAGCTCGGCGTGGTTGTCGATGTACACCTGCATCATCAGCGCGCAGGCCGCCACCAGCAGCACGCCCGGGATCGAGGTGATGGTGGTGTAGAGATACTGGATGGCGTCGTCGATCCTGCCCTTGAAGTAGCCCGCCGCGATGCCGAAGACGATGGCCGGCGGCAGCATCGCGAGCGTGGTCAGGCTGCCGATGACGAGCGCGGTGCGGATGCTCTTGAGCGCCTGCCACAGCACGTCGTTGCCGATGCGGTCGGTGCCCAGGGCGTGGTAGCCGCTGGACAGCCCGGCCAGCGCCCCCGCCACCAGGCACAGCAGGGTGAAGGTGATGGCCATGGCGCGCCACGGCACCTCGGCGCGCCCGCCCAATAGGGCCTCGGCCGCCGCCGACGCGCCGCCGCGCCGCGCCAGGCAGGCGAACAGCAGGCCGGCGCCGATCAGCGCCACCGCCAGCCCCGCCGCCAGGCCCAGGCCCAGCCGGTAGTAGACGTCGCCCAGGTGGTCGCGGTCGGGGTCGGCCAGGTGCGTGCCGGCCGCCCGCAGGCGCGGAAAATCGCGCACCGGCTTGTCGTCGACCAGCAGGGTTTCCTTGGTGAACTGGCGCACCGCCAGCGGACTGGAATAGGTCTTCTCGGGCTGGGTCAGCACGCTGCCGCGCAACAGGCCGTCCAGCGCCGACTTGACCGCCGGCGCGTAGACCGGCGCGGCGTCGGCGGCCGCGCCCGGCGCGGGCGGCAGCTGCGGCCGGTAATGGACGGAATCGAGCAGGCCGACCAGCGCGAACGCCGCCAGCACCACCGCCGAACACATGGCCGGCGTGTCGCGCGCCACCCGCGCCCAGGTCGAACGCAGGTTCGGGCTGCGCCGCACCCGCCAGGCGTAGGCCAGCGCGCCCAGCACCATGAGCCACAGCGCAATGTCGGTCCAGAGGAATACGAACTTGGGCATGGCGGCTACTCGAATCGTACGCGGGGGTCAGCCAGCGTGTAGGAAATGTCGGCCAGGATCAGCCCGACGATGTACAGCGACGCCCCCAGGAACACCATGGCGCGCACGATGGAGAAGTCCTGCGCGTTGATGGCGTCGATGGTGTAGCTGCCCAGGCCCGGGATGCCGAAGAAGGACTCGGCGATCAGGCTGCCCATGAACAGCAGCGGCAAGGCGGCCACGGTGCTGGTCAGGATCGGCAGCATGGCGTTGCGCAGCACGTGGCGAAACAGCACCACGCGCTCGGCCAGCCCCTTGGCGCGCGCGGTGCGCACGTAGTCCTTGCCGATTTCCTCAAGGAACAGGGTGCGGTAGAAGCGCGCCTCGGGGCCCAGGCGCGAGACGATCGCCACCAACACCGGCAGCGCCAGGAACTTGACCATGTCCAGGCCGCCCTCGAAGCCCGAGAACGGCACCAGCCGCAGCAGCTTGGCGAACATCCACTGCCCGGCGATGATATAGAACAGGCTGGAGATCGACAGCAGGATGACGCACACCACCACGCCCCAGAAGTCCAGCCGGGTGGCGCGGAAGTACACCAGCGTCAGTGAAAACACGATGCTGGCGAACAGCCCCAGGAAGAAGGTCGGCACCGCCAGCGCCAGGCTCGGCCCCATGCGCGTCTGGATCTCGCGGCCGATGTCGCGGCCGCCGTCGGAGGCGCCGAAGTCCATCGCCAGCAGCGGCACCGAGCGCTGGTAGAACACGGTATCGGTCAGTTGCGCCGAACCCTTGGCCTGGGCGTTGTAGAACAGCGGCTTGTCGTAGCCGTGCTCGACCTTCCATTTCTCGACCGCGTCCTGGCTGACGCGCTGGCCGCCGATGGCCAGGCGCGCCATGTCGTCGGGCGTGTTGACCGCGAAGAACAGGATGAAGGTGAAGAGGTTCACGCCGATCAGAATCAGCACGCCGTACAGCAGCCGGCGGATGACGTAGCCGATCATGATTGATGCTCCTTGCGGGAAGCCTGGGCGAAGGCGGTCTGCCGTTCGCGCCGCTTGAGCGCCACGTAGGACGGCCAGATCGCCAGCGCGATCAGCAGCACGAACAGGCCCACCGGCCACCAGATGGGGGAATTCCATTCATCGATCTTGCGCTCGCGCAGGGCGGGATCGATCTTCATGTACTGCAGCGTGTTGCGCACCATCTGGGTGGGCTTGGCGTTGCCGACCCATTGCTGGTAGGCGCCGCCCGACATCGGGAAGTAACCGAACATCCAGGGCGCGTCGCGCTGCACGATGGCGACCATGCGCTGGATCAGCGCTTCCTTTTCGGGGCCATCGTCCAGGAACTTCATCTGCTCGAACAGCCTGTCGTATTCGGGGCTGTCGTAGTTGGCGGCGTTCTCGCCGCCGCCCTTGGCCTTGGCGTTGGGGCCGTAGAGCAGGAACAGGAAGTTCTCGGCGTCGGGATAGTCGGCGTTCCAGCCCCACAGGAAGATCTGCGCCGACCCGCGCCGCATCTTGTCCTGGAAGCGGTTGTAGTCGGTCGAGCGCACGTCCATCTGCACGCCGATCTTGGCCATCTGCCGCCGCATCCAGTCGAACTGCGGGTTGGAGCCGCCGCCCGTCATGGAGTCGTAGTACAGCACCAGCGGCGCGCCGGTGACGGCATTGCGGCCGTCGGGGTAGCCGGCCTCGGCCAGCAGCTTGCGCGCGGTCTCGATGGATTTGCGCACCGGCTTGCCGTCGACCAGGTCGTAGACCACCGGGTTCACACCCTCGGGCGGTTCCCGGTAGCCCAGCACGCCGGGCGGCACCGGGCCGTAGGCCACCGAGGCCTGGCTGTTCTCGAACACCGCCACGTATTCTTCCCAGTCGAAGGCGATGCTGATGGCCTGGCGCAGCTTGCGGTTCTTCTCGGCCTGCTCGGGCGTGTCGCCCTTGCCCACCACCGGGTCGAGCCAGTTGAAGCCCATGTACCAGTTGGCGGTCTCGACCGTGGTGGGCAGGCGGATGCCGTGCTCGGCGTACTTGCGCGCCTTGTCCTGGCTGTCGCCAGCGGCCACCAGCATGGCCACGCCGTACTCGCCGCGCTCGATCTGCGGCACGTCGTAGTAGCCCTGCATGAACTTGCCGGTCAGCGGAATGGCTTCCTTCTCGACGCTGAACACGGCGCGGTCGATGAACGGCGTGGGCTTGCCGCAATCGTCCAGCAGGCCGGCGGCGCGATCGCCCGGCTCGCCTTCGCAGGGATAGGGTTCGCCGTGGAAGTTGGGGTTGCGCGCCAGCACGTGGCGGCGGTTCTGCAGCGACTCGGCCAGCATGTAGGGGCCGGTGCCGACCGGCCAGGTGTTGAGCGACAGGTCGTGCTCGGCCATGCCGGGCTGGTTGTAGAAGCGGTCGGCCTCCCAGGGCACGGGCGCCGTGAAGGTCATGGCCAGCCAGTACTTGAATTGCGGGTACTTGCCGTTGACGCGGATGCGCAGCGTGTGCGGATCGAGCGCCTGCACGCCGGTGAAGCCGTCCGGTTCGCGCAGGTCCAGCCACGACGCGCCACCGCCGCCGGGAAGGTCGCGGCGCAGCGCCTTGTCACGCTCGCGCAGGCGGTCGCCATATTCCTTCAGGCCGCTCACGTATTCGGCCATCAGCGAATAGATCGGCGACACCACGCGCGGGCTGGCCAGGCGGCGGAAGGCGTAGACATAGTCGTCGGCGGTGAGTTCCCGGGTGCCGGTGCGCGGGAAGTCGGGAATGGCGAACTTGTCTGCCAGGTCCTCGGGCGCGATCGGGAAGTAGTCGTAGCTGCCGTCGGTCTTGCGGGCGAAGGCCGGATGCGGCGCGAAACGCATGCCGGGCTTGATCCTGATGTCGTAGATGCTCTGGGCGATCTGCTCGCCCGGCGCGTCGGCCGGCAGCACCTTGCCCTGCGCGTCCAGGTAGACCGGCGGGTCGATCGAGGCCGCGGCGCGCGGGATCAGTTCGTAGGGCCGCTTGAGGTAGTGGTAGCCGTACAGCGTCTCATAGATGCTGTAGGTATAAGGGGTTTCATCGCCGGAATAAGAGCTGGCCGGGTCCAGGTACTTGGGCGAGCGCTTGACGAAGGCGGAATACAGGGTGTTCCGGCCTTCGGCGCCGGACGGATAGGGGCTGTTGATGGGACTGCCGTCCCGGGAGCAGCCCGCCAACGTCAGCAACAGCATCATGGCCGCCGCCCAGAGCCGCATCAAAGCACGCATGGAAACCTTTCCTTCTATTCAGTGCGACAGAGGATAGCAAAGGTATATCCGCCCCAGTACCCTGGCATCCCCCTAGGGAACTTGCGCAGGCGGCTCTCCACACACACCAGGACGGATTACCCCGCCGGCCAGCGCCAATCAGCCGCACTGGCGCTGGCGCCAGCAGTCGTAGCGCCACTTCCAGGGCTGCATCGGATCCTTGCCGGCCCACAGGCCGCGGCCGGCCGCCCTGGCCTGGCGCTGCAGCTCGGGCATGGCCTTGTCGTTGAGGTAGTCGCCCTGGCGCGCGGTGTAGGCCCAGGCGTAGCCGGCCTCGACCTGCAGCCGGTTGGCCGAGCGGCCGTCGTCCAGGATCAGCGCGCAGACGTCGCGGCCGTACTGGTCCTTCTGGTAGCACTGGGCGGTCAGGGTCTTGCCGGCCACCAGGCCGGCCAGGTGCTGGCGCGCGGCCTCGGCGTAGGGCTGGCCGGGCTGCTCGTTGCCATGGCCCTCTTCCGGCGCGTCGATGCTGTCCATGCGGATGCGGCGCTGGCCGTCGGGCGCGCGCAGCGTCACGGTGTCGCCGTCGGCGACGTTGACGATCATGCCGGTCAGGGTATAGCTGCCGGCGGGAACGTCGCCGGCCAGGGCCGCGCCGGGCTTGCCGCGCGGCGCGGGCGCGCTGGCCGCGGGTCGTTCGGCCGGCCGCTCGCCCCCCTGCCGGGCAGGCTGCAGCCAGTTGACGAGGGCGCCGGCCGCGGCCAGGATCAGGGCGACGACGAGGGCGGTCAGCTTGCTGCCGCCGAAGGGGGATTTGCCGCGCACGAGCCGGGCTCCGGAATCAGAAACGCAGGCAGTTTGCCACAGCCGGGCCGGCGCCGCGCGCACCGGTGTGTCGCCGCACGGCGCCGCCGTCCGCCGCGCTACAGCCAGCCCGACTTGCGAAAGCGCCAGTACAGCAGCGAACAGACCGACACGATCACGCCCAGCGTGACCGGATAGCCGAACGGCGAATCCAGTTCGGGCATGAACTTGAAGTTCATGCCATAGATGCCGGCGATGGCGGTGGGCACGGCCAGGATGGCGGCCCATGACGCCAGCTTGCGGGTGGTGTCGTTCTGCGCGGCCTGGCCGATCATCAGGCTGGCTTCGAAGGCGAAGGCCAGCGACTCGCGCAGCGAATTGAACAGTTCATCGACCCGCAGCACGCGGTCGGCCACCTCGCCGAAATACGGCCGGGCGTGCTCGTCCACGGCCGACATCTCGACCCGCGCCAGGCGGCGGCAGATCTCGGCCAGCGGCGACACCACGGTGTGGATGCGCAAGAGGTCGCGGCGCTGGCGGTACAGCCTGCGGATGTCGGCGTCCTTGGCGCCGCGGATCAGCAGCTTCTGCTCGGCGCCCTCGACCACCGACTCGATCTTGCCAGCCGCCGCCACGTAGCGGTCCACCAGCCAGTCCAGCAGTTCGGAGGCGACGTAGTCGCTGCCGCGCTTGAGCAGGTCGGGCGAGGCCTCCAGCCGTTCGCGCAAGGGGCTGTGGCCGGCGGTGGCGCCGCGCCGCACGGTGACCAGGAAGCCTTCGCCGATCAGGAACTGGGTTTCACCGAAGATGGGGCGCTCGGCCTCGACCTCGACGGTGATGGCGACGATCAGCACCATGTTGCCGTAGTCGATGATCTTGGGCCGGCGGTGCGACTCCAGCATTTCTTCCATGTTCTTGTCGCAGGCGCCCAGTTGGTTGACGACGTCGGCAAGCCGTTCGGGGCTGGGATTGCGCAGGCCGATCCACACCATGCCGTGCTTGGGATCGACGTGCCTGCCCACCTCCTCGATGGGCACCTCGTGGTCGCGCCGGCCATTCACATAGGCGATGGAGGCCACGACTTCGCCCTGGGGCGGCGCGGCGACGGCGGCGGTTGCTTCGGTAGACATAGACATCCTTTGGCGATGCGAGCCCTGCGGGTGCAGCGTATATCCAGCGTATCGGCCGATGATAGCCCACCGGCGCCGCCGCGCGGCGGCGTCCGCGCGGGGTCCGCGCCCCCGGCGAACGCGCCCTACGCGAACAGGTTGCGCACGCGCCTGGCCACGTCCACGCTCGGCGCCTGCGGCGCCTTGGCCTCGCGCGCGGGCAGGTCGGGCGGCTTGGGCAGGTGGTCGAACAGCGGCAGCATGGCGTTGGTGATGTAGCGGGTGCGCGAGCCGTAGACGTGGCGGTCGCCCATGCCGGTCTGCTGGTGCACGTAGAAGCGCTGCGGCACGATCAGCTGCAGGCGTTCCTTGGCGCGCGTCATGGCCACGTACAAGAGGCGCCGCTCTTCCTCGATCTCTTCGGCGCTGCCGGTGCTCATGTCGGACGGGATACAGCCGTCGACCACGTTCAGCACATAGACCGCCTTCCATTCCTGGCCCTTGGCCGAGTGGATGGTGGACAGGATCATGTAGTCCTCGTCGCGCGATGGCGCGCCGGATTCGTCGCTGGTGGCGTCGGGCGGGTCCAGCGTCAGCTCGGTCAGGAAGCGCTCGCGCGACGGGTAACCGGCGGCGATGCGCGCCAGCTGGTCCAGGTCGGTCTTGCGCACCCGCGCATCGTCGTACAGCCGTTCAAGCTGGCCGGCGTACCAGCGCAGCGCCAGGTCGACGTCGGCCGGCCAGCGCAGGCTTGGGTCGGCCAGCGCCGCGTAGGTGTCGGCGAACGCGCCCCACTCGGCCTGCGCCGCCGCCCCCGGCTTGAATTCGCGCAGCGCGCGCAGCGGCTCGGCCGATTGCGTCATGGCGTCCATCAGCTTGCCAGCGGTGGCCGGGCCGATGCCGGGCAGCAGTTGCGCCACGCGGAACCCCGCCATGCGCCCGCGCGGGTTTTCGGCCCAGCGCAGCAGCGACAGCAGGTCCTTGACGTGCGCCGCCTCCAGGAAGCGCAGGCCGCCGAACTTGACGAAGGGGATGTTGCGGCGGGTCAGTTCCAGTTCGAGCGCGGCGCTGTGGCTGGAGGTGCGGAACAGCGCCGCCTGCGACTTGAGCGTGGCGCCGCCCTCGCGCTGAGCCAGCACCTGGTCGGCCACCCAGCGGGCCTGGCCGGCCTCGTCGCTGACGGTGACCAGCTCGGGCAACTGCGACGACTGCCGGTCGCTCCAGAGATCCTTGGCGTAGCGTTCGGCGGCCAGGCCGATGACGGCGTTGGAGGCGTTCAGGATGGGCTGGGTCGAGCGGTAGTTGCGGTCCAGCGTGATGACGCGGGCCGGCTGCGGGAACTGGGCCGGGAAATCGAGGATGTTGCGCACCGTGGCGGCGCGGAACGAATAGATCGACTGGGCGTCGTCGCCCACCACGGTCAGGCCGCGGCCGTCGGGTTTCATGGCAAGCAGGATGGCGGCCTGCAGGCGGTTGGTGTCCTGGTATTCGTCCACCAGCATGTGGTCGAAGCGCGCGCCGACGTCGGCGGCGATGGCCGCGTCGCCCATCATCTCGGCCCAGTACAGCAGCAGGTCGTCGTAGTCGAGCACCTGCTGGTCCTGCTTGGCCGCGACGTAGGCGCGGAACAGGTTCTTGAGCTCGTCCTCCCATTGCGCGCACCACGGGAAGGTGCCGTGCAGCACGTCGGCCACCGGCGTCTGGCTGTTGACCACGCGCGAGTAGATCGCCAGGCAGGTGCCCTTGAGCGGAAAGCGCGACTTGGTGGCGGACAGGCCGAGCTCGTGCCGCACCATGCCCATCAGGTCCTCGGCGTCGCCGCGGTCGTGGATGGTGAAGGCCTCGGACAGGCCGATGCGCTGGGCGCAGTCGCGCAGCAGGCGCGCGCCGATGGCGTGGAAGGTGCCGGCCCACGGCAGCGACGGCGCCTGCTGGGTGCCGCGCAGGTTCATGACCCGCTGCAGCACGCTGCCGACGCGGCGCTCCATTTCCTGGGCGGCGCGGCGCGAGAAGGTCAGCAGCAGCATGCGCTGCGGATCGGCGCCGTTCAGGATCAGGTGGGCGACGCGGTGCGCCAGGGTGTTGGTCTTGCCCGAGCCGGCGCCGGCGATCACCAGCAGCGGGCCGTCGTCGCCCGCGCCGCCGACGCCGAATTCGGCGGCCTCGCGCTGGGCGGGGTTGAGGTCGGCCAGGGGATCGGGACGGCTGGACGGGTGGGCGGAATTCTGGTCGGACATGGGGCGTGGAATGGTCGGCGGCGGGCGCGGTCGGCGCGGCCCGATACCTGGGGATATATCCAGGTATCATAACCGCATCGCCCCCCGCTCCCGCTACCGCCGTTTTCCCCATGCGCCTGCTTGCCGGCACCGCTTCCTGGACCGACCCCACGCTGCTGGCGTGCGGCCGCTTCTACCCGCGCGAGGCGCACGACGCCCAATCGCGGCTGCGCTTCTACGCCACCCGCTTCGGGCTGGCCGAGGTCGATTCCAGCTACTACGCCCTGCCCAGCGCCGAGAACGCCTACCTGTGGGCGCAGCGCACGCCCGACGATTTCGTCTTCAACATCAAGGCCTACCGCCTTTTCACCGGCCACCAGACGCCGCTGGCGGCCCTGCCCGCCGACATCCGCCGCGAGCTGGCCGACTGGCCCGAGCCGGTCATCTACCACCACGCCATGCCAGACGACCTGCGCGATGAACTCTGGCGCCGCTACACGCTGGCGCTGGAACCCTTGCGCATGGCCGGCAAGCTGGGCGCGGTGCACTTCCAGTTCCCGCCCTGGTTGCGGCGCGGGGCGCGCGGCGAGGCGCTGGTGGCCGAATGCGCGCGGCGCCTGCCGGAGCACCTGCTGTCGGTCGAATTCCGCCACCGCAGCTGGTTCGACTCCTCCGAGGCCACGGCTGCAACGCTGGCGCTAGAGCGCGAGCTGGGCCTGGTGCACACCGTGGTGGACGCGCCGCAGGGCTTCGACAACAGCGTGCCGGCCGTCTGGGAATGCACCCACCCCGAGCTGACGCTGCTGCGGCTGCATGGCCGCAACGCCGCCACCTGGAACGCCGGCGGCGCGGCCTCGTCAGGGCGCTTCCAATATGAGTATTCGGAGGCCGAGCTGGCCGAACTGGCGCGCCGCTTCCAGGAACTGGCGCAACGGAGCGCGCAGGCGCATGCGGTGTTCAACACCAACTTCGAGGACCAGGGCATGCGCAACGCCGCGGCCTTCGCGGCGGCGCTGGGCGGCGGACAGGACCGCCTGGGCTGAAGCCCTCGCGCCGTGTGGCCGCGGCGCACAGGCTGCAAGCGCCGGCAGCCCGCCACCGGCTTTCAAGGGCCGTGCGGCGGCGCCGGCCTTCAACGCCGGCAGTCAGGCCGGCTGCGCCACCAGCGCGGGCGCCGCGGGCGTCATGCGCGCCACTTCGGCCAGGCTTTCCAGCAGCACCTCGAACTTGCGCGCGATGTCGTGCTCCGGCACGCAGGCATAGCCCAGCAGCAGGCCGGGCCGGCGGCCTTCGGCGCCGACGTAGTAGCGCGACAGCGCGCGCGTCAGCACGCCCTTGCGCCGCGCCACCTCGACCACCCGCAGGTCGTCCAGGTGCGGCGGCAGCGTCAGCACCAGGTGCAGGCCGGCCAGGCTGGCGTCGCGGTGCAGCCAGTCGGGCCCCAGGCGCCGTTCGATCAGGTTGACCAGCATGGCGCGGCGCCGGCCATACAACATGCGCATGCGGCGGATGTGGGCGGCGTAGTGGCCCTCGGCGATGAAGGTGGCCAGCGCCGCGTGCGTCATCAGGTGGCCTTCGCGGTAGAGCTCGGCGTGGGCCGCCTGGAACGCCGCGGTCAAGGTCTTGGGCAGCACCAGGTAGCCGACCCGCAGCCCCGGGTACAGCGTCTTGCTGAAGGTGCCCATGTAGATCACGGGCGCGTCCGGCTCCAGCCCCAGCAGCGAGGCGATCGGCCGGCCCGAGAAGCGGAATTCGCTGTCGTAGTCGTCCTCGATGATCCAGCTGCCATGGCGCCGCGCCACCGCCAGCAACTGCCGACGCCGCGCCAGCGACATCACCGGCCCCAGCGGATACTGGTGCGACGGGGTCACGAAGATGAAGCGCGGCGGCGCCATGCCGGGCGTCAGGTCGGCGTCCGGCAGCCGCATGCCTTCCTCGTCCACCGGCAGGTGCACCGTGTGCAGGCCGTTGGCCTGCAGCACCGTGCGCGCGCCCCAGTAGCCCGGGTCCTCGACCCAGGCGGTCTCGCCCGCCTCGCCCAGGATGCGGGTGGCCAGGTCGATGGCCTGGTGCGAGCCTTCGGTGATGAGGATCTGGTCGGGATCGCAGTCGATCGAGCGCGTCAGCGCCAGGTGCTGCGCCAGCGCCTCGCGCAGGGCCGGCAGGCCGCCGCCATAGGCGTAGGTGAGCAGGTCGGGGGTGGGGTTGCGCCACAGCGCGGAAAAGATGCGGCCGAACTTCTTGTGCGGAAATTCGGTCAGGTCGGGCACGCCCGGCATGAAGGCGCCCCACTGGTAGGGCGAGGCCGACACGCCGTCGACGATGGCGGCGCCGCGCGCCGACAGTGCCGGACGCGGTTGCGGCACCGGCGCGCGGCGCGACTGGCGGCCGCTGGCCAGATAGGAGTCGGGCTGCGAGGCATTGACGAAGGTGCCGTTGCCCTGCAGGCTGCGGGTGTAGCCTTCGGCCAGCAACTGGCCATAGACGTGCACCACGGTATTGCGGGCGATGCCGAGTTCGGCGGCCAGGTCGCGCGAGGCGGGCAGGCGCGAATCGGCGGCGATGGAACCATCCAGGATGGCTTCGCGGATGCCGTGGTACAGGCGCTTGTTCATCGGCCCGCCGGCGGCATCGGCCAGGCGCAGTTGCAGCAAGTCTCCAACGATGGACCGCAATTGGTTCTACCTGATTTATAAAAGTGGTTCCCACCAATGGGGCCATAGTAGCATTAAAGTAAGGCTTTACCGCCCACTTGCCATCCGAGGCTGAGATGAAGAATCAGGACCTGAATACCCGCCGTTCCCTGGCCACGCCGCGCGGCGTCGGCGTCATGTGTGATTTCTACGCCGTGCGCGCCGAGAACGCCACGCTGTGGGATGCCGACGGCAAGGAATACATCGATTTCGCGGGCGGCATCGCGGTGCTGAACACCGGCCACCTGCATCCCAAGATCAAGGCCGCCGTCAGCGCCCAGCTCGACAACTTCACCCACACGGCCTACCAGATCGTGCCGTACGAAGGCTATGTGTCGCTGGCCGAGCG
Source organism: Achromobacter sp. CSND-B12 (assembly GCF_052906545.1). NCBI lineage: Bacteria > Pseudomonadati > Pseudomonadota > Betaproteobacteria > Burkholderiales > Alcaligenaceae > Achromobacter > Achromobacter sp. CSND-B12. The sequence continues at coordinate 1,115,763 of NZ_JBREGJ010000001.1, forward strand.
CATCAACCGCCTGGCCCCGATCGACGGCCTGAAGAAGTCCGCCTTCTTCACCACCGGCGTCGAAGCCGTTGAAAACGCCATCAAGATCGCGCGCTCGGCCACCGGCCGCTCGGGCGTCATCGCCTTCTCGGGCTCGTTCCACGGCCGCACCATGCTGGGCATGGCGCTGACCGGCAAGGTCGCCCCATACAAGCTGTCGTTCGGCCCGATGCCGGGCGACATCTACCACGTGCCGTTCCCCAACGGCACCCAGTCGATCACCGTGGCCGATTCGCTCAAGGCGCTGGACCTGCTGTTCAAGGTCGACATCGATCCCAAGCGCGTGGCCGCGATCATCATCGAGCCGGTGCAGGGAGAAGGCGGCTTCAACATCACCCCGCCCGAACTGATGACGGCGCTGCGCAAGATCTGCGACGAGCACGGCATCCTGCTGATCGCCGACGAAGTGCAGACCGGCTTCGGCCGCACCGGCAAGCTGTTCGCCATGGAGCACCATTCGGTGCAGGCCGACCTGATCACCATGGCCAAGAGCCTGGGCGGCGGCTTCCCGATCTCGGGCGTGGTCGGCCGCGCCGACGTCATGGACGGCCCGGCCGCCGGCGGCCTGGGCGGCACCTACGCCGGCAACCCGCTGGCGGTGGCCGCGGCCCACGCCGTGCTGGACGTGATCGCCGAGGAAAAGCTGTGCGAGCGCGCCGTGCAACTGGGCGACAAGCTGCGCGCCCGCCTCGAGGGCCTGCGCGCCAAGGTGCCGGGCATCGCCGACGTGCGCGGCCTGGGTTCGATGGTGGCGCTGGAACTGAACGACGCCAACGGCAAGCCCGACGCCGAGGCGGTCAAGAAGGTGCAGGCCCGCGCCATCGAGCAAGGCCTGATCTTGCTAAGCTGCGGCGTGTACGGCAACGTTCTGCGCTTCCTGTACCCCTTGACCATTCCCGACGCCCAGTTCGACCGCGCGCTGGACATTCTGGCCGAGTCGCTGGCCGCCTAAGCGCCAATCCGATCATCCGGTTTTCCGGCCGTCGGGCACGGCGATTGCGGGCGTAGCGGATTTCCGCTGCGCCCGCGTCAGTTCCGCCCCGGCGGCCGCGTTCCTATATAGGAGACTATTGCAAATGACGTCATTGACCCATCCCCTGTCGCGCCCGGAATTGCTGCGCGACGCCTGCTACATCGACGGCAAGTGGGTATCCGCCGGCAACGGTCCGTCCATCCCCGTGGACAACCCCTCCACCGGCAAGACCATCGTGTCGGTGCCCAAGCTGGGCCGCAAGGAGACCGAGCAGGCCATCGCCAGCGCCCAGGCCGCCCTGCCCGCCTGGAGCGCCAGGACCGGCAAGGAACGCGCCGCGATCCTGCTGAAGTGGGCCCAGTTGATGATGCAGAACCAGCAGGACCTGGCCGCCATCATGACCTCGGAACAGGGCAAGCCCGTGACCGAGGCCGCCGGCGAAATCGCCTACGCCGCCTCGTTCCTGGAATGGTTCGCCGAGGAAGCCAAGCGCATCGACGGCGACGTGCTGCAAAGCCCCAAGGCCGGCCAGCGCCTGCTGGCCCTGAAGCAGCCGATCGGCGTCACCGCCGCCATCACGCCGTGGAACTTCCCCGCCGCCATGATCACCCGCAAGGTCGGCCCGGCCCTGGCCGCCGGCTGCACCATGGTGGTCAAGCCGGCCCAGCAGACGCCGCTGACCGCGCTGGCGCTGGCGGTGCTGGCCGAAGAGGCCGGCGTGCCGGCCGGCGTGTTCCACGTCATCACCGGCAGCTCGCGCGAGATCGGCGCGGCGCTGTGCGAAAGCGACGTGGTGCGCAAGCTGAGCTTCACCGGTTCGACCGAAGTCGGCCGCACGCTGATGGAGCAATGCGCCCCCACCATCAAGAAGCTGTCACTGGAACTGGGCGGCAACGCGCCCTTCATCGTGTTCGACGACGCCGACCTGGACCGCGCGGTCGACGGCATCCTGGCCTCCAAGTACCGCAACGCCGGCCAGACCTGCGTTTGCGCCAACCGCATCTACGTGCAGGCCGGCGTGTACGAGGAAATCGCCAAGCGCCTGGTGGCCAAGGTCAACGCCATGAAGGTCGGCGACGGCTTCGAGGACGGCGTGACGCAAGGTCCGCTGATCGATACCAACGCCATCGAGAAGGTGCAGGAACACATCGCCGACGCCACCGCGCACGGCGCCAAGGTCATCGCCGGCGGCAAGCCGCATGCGCTGGGCGGCACGTTCTTCGAGCCCACCGTGGTGCGCGACGTGACCCAGTCGATGCGCTTCGCGACCGAGGAAACCTTCGGCCCGGTGGCGCCGCTGTTCCGCTTCGAGTCCGAGGAAGAAGTCATCGGCATGGCCAACGACACCATCTTCGGCCTGGCCGCCTACTTCTTCACCCGCGACTACGCCCGCATCTGGCGCGTGTCCGAGGCGCTGGAATACGGCATCGTCGGCATCAACACCGGCCTGATCTCCAACGAAGTCGGCCCCTTCGGCGGCGTCAAGCAGTCCGGCCTGGGCCGCGAAGGCTCCAAGTACGGCATCGAGGAATACCTCGAGATCAAGTACCTCTGCGTCGACCTGGGCGCCTGAGCGCGTCCTGCCTCCCCCGGGCGCCCGCCCGGGGGGAAGATAAACGGGGCTCCGGTCCCGTTTATCCCCAGGAATTGTGGACAACCTGGCAGATAACTCCTGCACAGGTGGAAAATTCCCTTTGAGTTCATGCGGTTATAAATCGCGATCAAATGCCGCCCAGGCGTGATAGATTTGCGCGTTCCCTGGACGAGCGACCATGAGCAGAACTTTTACCCGTGAGGACACCCGCAAGCTGGCCGGCATTTTGGCCGAGGCCGCGCAGGCGGAGGTCATGCCGCGTTTTCGCAACCTGCCCGAGGGCAGCGTGCGCGACAAGAGCTCGCCGCGCGACCTGGTCACCGATGCCGACGAAGCCGCCGAACGCCTGATCGCCGCGCGCCTGGCCAGGCTGCACCCGGGCGCGGTGCTGATCGGCGAGGAAGCCTCGACCCGCAACCCGGCCCTGCTGAACATGCTGGTCGACGCCGACCTGGCGTTCCTGATCGATCCCATCGACGGCACCCGCAACTACGTTGCCGGCCTGCCGCTGTTCGGCATGATGATCGCGGCCTGTCATCGCGGCGACGTGATCGCCGGCGTGATCTACGACCCGGTCAACCGCGACAGCGCGCTGGCCGTGCGTGGCGAAGGCGCCTGGATGGAATACGAGAACGGCAAGCAGGCGCCGCTGGCCGTGGCCAGCCCCGCGCCGCCCGAGGACATGGACGGCCTGATCTCGACCGGCGCCCTGCCCGAGCCGCTGCGCACCACCGTCAACGGCAACCTGTCGCGCCTGGGCAGCACCGCCAGCCTGCGCTGCGCCGCCCACGAATACCGCATGCTGGCGGCCGGCCACAGCCACGTCGCCCTGTACAACCAGCTGACCGCCTGGGACCACGCGGCCGGCTGGCTGCTGCACCGCGAGGCCGGCGGCTACGCGGCGCGCTTCGACGGCTCGCCCTACAAGCCCACCCACCGCAGCGGCGGGCTGCTGTACGCCCCCGACGCGGGCAGCTGGCATGCCGCGCGCAAGGCGCTGCTGGGCGATGCGATTGCCGACGCCGAGGCTTGACAATCCCCGCCAACACACCGGGAAATCCTTGCAAAATGGGGGTAATCCCTAGGAATTATCCACAGTATCTGTGGACAACCCTATGGAAAGGTCTGTAACGGCACAAAAAAATCCTTACAGGGCGGGTACTTGGTTAAACCGGTCAAAAACCGGCCGCCGCCCCGTCCCCTTCTAGGGGGCTGTCAGCGCCTCCAGGGCCATGGCGCTGGGCAGCTCGACCTTCAGCGTCAGCAGGTTGTCGGCCCGCGTGCGGCCCAGGTTGATGGCGGCGATCGGCATGCCGTTGCGCGAGGCCGCCGTGACGAAGCGGTAGCCCGAATAGACCATCAGCGACGAGCCCACCACCAGCACCGCGTCGGCCGCCATCAGGCCGGCGTTGGCGCGGTCGACCCGCTCGCGCGGCACGGTTTCGCCGAAGAACACCACGTCGGGCTTGACGATGCCGCCGCAGACCGGACAGGGCGGCACCTGGAACGAAGCGAAGTCCACGCCATCCAGGTCGGCATCGCCATCGGGCGCGTCGTCGGCCTCGAAGGCGATCCAGCCGGGGTTGCGCTGGTGCAGCGTTTGCTGCCAGCCATCGCGATGGCCGCGCCAGTCGCAGTTCATGCAGCGCACCTGGTCGAGCCGGCCATGCAGGTCGACCACGTCGCGGCTGCCCGCGGCTTCATGCAGCCCGTCGACATTCTGCGTCACCAGGATCGACACCCGGCCGCGCTGCTGCAATTGCGCCAGCGCGCGGTGCGAAGCGTTGGGCTGCACCTGGCCGAAGCGGCGCCAACCGACCATGCTGCGGGCCCAGTAGCGGGCGCGCGCGTATTCGCCGCCCATGAAGGTCTGCAGCGTCATCGGCGGCGAACGCTTCCATTCGCCGTCGGTGTCACGGTAGTCGGGGATGCCGGAATCGGTGCTGACGCCCGCCCCGGTCAGCACGAACAGCCGCGGGTGGCGGTCGACGAAGCCGCGCAGCGCGGCCAGATCCGAAACACGTGTGTCCATCCAGGCTCCCGTAGCGAATCCCGGACGCCAGCGCCGCCCGGGCGAGAAGCGGGCGGCGCCAGGGCCGCCCAGCCGAAACGCGGACGCCGTCTCAGCCGCCCAGGCCGCAGTCCGGCATGTCGCTGACCAGGCTGGCCTGGGTGACGTTGCTGCCCGGCGGCACGCTGCGCGTAAGCCAGACGTTGCCGCCGATGGTCGAACCCTTGCCGATGGTGACGCGCCCCAGGATGGTGGCGCCCGCGTAGATGACGACATCATCTTCGATCAGCGGGTGGCGCGCCAGGCCTTTCTTGAGTTCGCCGTTCTCGCCCGGCGGGAAGCGCTTGGCGCCCAGCGTGACCATCTGGTAGAGCCGCACGCGGTCGCCGATGATGGCGGTTTCGCCGATCACCACGCCGGTGCCGTGGTCGATGAAGAAGCTGCGGCCGATGGTGGCGCCCGGGTGGATGTCGATCCCGGTGTCGGCGTGGGCGATCTCGGCCACGATGCGGGCCAGCATCGGCACGCCCAGGCGGTACAACACGTTGGCCAGGCGGTGGTGGATCATGGCCGCCACGCCCGGATAGCACAGCAGCACCTCGTCGACGCTGTGCGCGGCCGGGTCGCCCTGGTAGGCGGCGGTCACGTCCAGGTCGAGCGCGGCGCGCACCCGCGGCAATTCGGCGCCGAACTGGCGCACGATGTCGATGGCGCGCTGCTGCGAAACGGCCTGCTGCGCCGGATCGTCGCGGCCGACGTATTGCAGTTCCAGGTTGACCTGGTGCAGCAGCGCATCGAGCGCCGCGCCGATGGTGTGGCCGACGTAGAAGTCCTCGACCTCCTCGCGCAGGTCGATGGGCCCCAGCCGCATGGGGAACAAGGCGCCACAGAGGTCCTTGATGATCTGGCGCAGGGCTTCCTGCGACGGGAACTCGCGCAGGCCGGCGTCTTCGCGCAGGCGGCCGCGCGGGCCGCGCCAGGCCACCCGCGCCTGGCGCAGGCCCGAGACGATGCTGTCCAGGTTCCAGTGGGCGGTGGGAAGGTAGGCCGGGCCGCTCATTGGAACAGCCCCGGCAGGATGCCGGCCGGGCCGGCGGACGGAAGGGAATCGAGCATGACAGTGCCTCGGTGACGGTGCATCGCCCGTGACGGCGGGGCCGCGCGGCGATGCTGCTTCGCAATATTTCCGTCAACTGTAACCGCTCGGCCCGCTTCGCGGAACCCATCCGACACGCCGTTGGGGTTATGGCGCGGGCGGCTCGCCCTCGTAGCCGTGCGGATTGCCCTGCTGCCAGCGCCAGCCATCGGCGCACATGGCCTCGACCCCGCGGGTGCTGCGCCAGCCCAGCAGCGACGCCGCCAGCGCGGGATCCGCCCACATCCGCTCGATGTCGCCGGCCCGGCGCGGCGCCTTGCGCAACGGGATGCGGCGCTGGCTGACCCGCTCGAAGGCGCGCACCAGTTCCAGCACGCTGGTGCCCTGCCCCGTGCCCAGGTTCACCGCCACGAAGCCCGCGTGATCGGCGGCATAGGCCAGCGCCTGCACGTGGCCCTGCGCCAGGTCCATGACGTGCAGGTAATCGCGCACGCCGGTGCCGTCCTCGGTGGCGTAGTCATCGCCGAACACGTTCAGGAACGGCTGGCGCCCCACCGCCACCTGGGTGATGTAGGGAAACAGGTTGTTGGGCACGTCGCGCGGGCTTTCGCCGATCTGGCCGCTGGGATGGGCGCCGATCGGGTTGAAGTAGCGCAGCGTCACCGCGCCGAACGCCGGCTCGGCGGCGCACAGGTCGCGCAGCATCTGTTCGACCATCAGCTTGCTGCGGCCGTAGGGGTTGGCCGGCGCCAGCGGATGCGCCTCGGTGAACGGCAGCGCGCGCGGCTCGCCATAGACGGTGGCCGACGAGCTGAACACCAGCCGCGTCACGCCCTCCTCGCGCATGGCGCGCAACAGCGCCACCGAGCCGGACACGTTGTTGTCGTAGTACTTGAGCGGATCGGCCACCGATTCGCCGACCGCCTTGCAGCCGGCCAGGTGCAGCACCGCCCGCACCGGATCGCCGCGCCGCGCCTCGCGCGCCAGCAGCGCCTGCACCAGCCCGGTCTGGCGGATATCGCCCTCGACCAGCGGGATCGACGCGCCGCACAGGCGCTCGACCCGCCGCACCGCCTCCGGGCTGCCGTTGCTGAAGTTGTCCAGCACCAGCGGCCGCTGGCCCGCCGCCAGCATCGCCACCAGGGTGTGGGCGCCGATGTAGCCGGCGCCGCCGGTGACCAGCACGCGCATGTCCGTCATGCCGCTCTCCGTTCAAAGATGCGCCGCCACGCCCGGCACCCAGGCATGGCGCGGGCGCGGCGCCTGGGCGTGGCCGCGGTAGCGGTCGATCCAGTACGAGGTCGACGCGTCGTGGCCCCAGTCGACCACGCCGGCCGACACCGGCACCGCCAGCTCGCGCTCGATGCCGGTGGCCAGCCGCTTGCCCAGTTCCACGCCCCACTGGTCGAAGGGGTTGACGCCCCATACCACGCTCTGCACGAACACTTTGTGCTCATACAGCGCCAACAACGCGCCCAAGCCGCGCGGATCGAGCTGGCGCAGCACGATCAGGGTCGAGGGCCGCCCGCCCGGATGCACCATGTGGTGCGCCAGGCTCAAGGCCTTGTCGGGATCATCGACCTGGGCCACGTCCAGCAGCGCCTGTTCCAGGCTCTTGCCGCGCAGCAGCGCCTGGCGCTGCGCCAGGCAGTTGGCCAGCAGCATGCGATGGGCGTCCGGACTGTCCGGATGGCCCTGCAGGCTGGCGATGAAATCGACCGGCGCGCCCTGCGCGCTCTGGTGCAGCCACTGGAAGAAGGTGTGCTGGCCGTCGGTGCCTGGCATGCCCCAGATGATCGGCGCGGTGGGCACGTCGACCTCGGCGCCATCGCCGCCGACGCGCTTGCCCAGCGATTCCATTTCCAGCTGCTGCAGATAGGTCACCAGGTGCAGCAAGCGCGCGCTGTAGGCGGCGATATTGAGCGAACCGTGGCCCAGCACGCTGCAATTGACCAGTCCGGCCAGCGCCAGCTGCACCGGCGCATTGGCCGCCAGGGGCGCCTGCTGGAAATGCTGGTCCATGGCTTCGGCGCCGGCGCGCATGCCGATCAGCACGTCGACCCCCACGGTCAGGGCGATCGACAGGCCCGCCACCGACCACACGGAATAGCGCCCGCCGACCCAATCGCACATGTGGAACACCTGGCTCGACGGCACGCCCAGGGCGCGCGCGGCCGGCACGTTGGCGGTGACCGCCGCCAGGTGCGTGGATGGGTCGGCCACCCCGCCCTGCTTGAGCCAGGCAATGGCGGCGCGGGCGTTGTGCAGCGTTTCGGCGGTGGTGAAGGACTTGGACGACACCACCACCAGGCAGCGGCGCGGGTCCAGCCCGGCCACCGCGTCATGAAAGGCGTGGCCGTCGATGTTGGAGACGAAACGGATCTGGCGCCGCTGCCCCGGGCCGCCGAAGGCCTGGATCGCCAGGCGCGGCCCCCAGTCGCTGCCGCCGATGCCCACGTGCAATACCGAGGAAAAATCGGCGGTCTGGTCGATGCGCCGCACGAAATCCGCCATGCGCGAGTACTCGCACACCGAATCCTGGTCCTGCCCGTCCGGCTGTTCGCGCGTGCGGCCGGCCCGCAGCGCGGTGTGCCAGGCCGGCTTGCCTTCGGTCCAGTTGACCGGCCCGCCGGCGAACAATGCCTGCCGCGCCGCGTCCAGTCCGCGGGCGCGCAGCAGGGCCGCGGCAGCCGTGTCCAGCGCGGCGGACTGCCGCTGCATGGTCAGGTCCACGCACAGGCCGGCCGCCTCGATCACCTTCAGCGCCGCCGCGTCGAGCGCGGCGCCGCGCGCCGCCTGCGCGAACGCCTGCCATTCGGGGCTGGCGGCCAGGCTGTCCACCTCGGTCCCGGCCCGGGCCTCTCTCGCAAAATTCGCCTTTCCCATCGCGTGATGCTCCTTAGAACGGTAAACGGATATGAGGCGCAACGCGCCGGAACGCATTGCGGAAATCCTCCTCGATACGGGCCAGGGCGGCCACGGAGTCTCCTTCGAAACGCAGCACCACCGTCGGCGTGGTGTTGGACGGCCGCGCCAGGCCGAAGCCGTCGGCGTAGTCGACACGCACCCCGTCCAGGTCGTTGATGGACAGCGCGCCGGGAAACGTCCCGCCTTCGCGCAGGGCCGTCACCAGTTCGAACTGTTCGCCTTCGGTGGTTTCCAGCTTGATTTCCGGGGTGGCGCAGGATTGCGGCAGGCTCTCCAGCAGCGCCGAGGGATTGGGCGCGGCCGACAGGATCTCCAGCAGCCGCGCGGCGGCGTAGATGCCGTCGTCAAAGCCGTACCAGCGTTCCTTGAAAAACACGTGGCCGCTCATTTCGCCGGCCAGCAGCGCGCCGGTCTCGCGCATCTTGGCCTTGATCAGCGAGTGTCCCGTCTTCCACATGGTGGCCTTGCCGCCGGCCTCGACGATGGCGCGCGCCACATGGCGGCTGCACTTGACGTCGTAGAGGATCTCCGCGCCCGGATTGCGCGCCAGCACGTCGCGCGCGAACAGGATCAGTTGCCGGTCGGGCCAGATGATCTGGCCCGACTTGGTGACCACGCCCAGCCGGTCGCCGTCGCCGTCGAACGCCAGCCCCACTTCGCAATCCGAGTAGCGCAGGCAATAGATCAGGTCCTGCAGGTTCTGCGGATCGGCCGGGTCCGGATGATGTCCGGGAAAGGACCCGTCCACCTCGCAGAACAATTCCGTGACCTCGCAGCCCAGCGCGCGGAACAACGCGGGCGCCACCGCGCCGGCCACGCCGCTGCCGCAATCGATGGCGATCTTCATCGGCCGCGCCATGCGGATGTCGCCGACCAGCCGCGCCGCGTAGCATGGCTGGATCTGCATCTGCGTGCGGCCGCCGGCGACGCTGGCCGATTCGATCGGCAGGCGCATCGCGTCGCGCAGCGCGGTGATGCCCTCGCCATACAGCGAGGCGCCGTCCAGCACGATCTTGAAGCCGTTGTGGGTCGGCGGGTTGTGGCTGCCGGTGACCGCGATGCCCGCGCCGGTATCCATCAGGCGGGTGGCGAAGTACACCATGGGCGTGGTCGCCATGCCGATGTCGATGACGTGCAGCCCGGCCGAGCGCAGCCCGGCCTGCAGCGCCGCCGCCAGCTCCACGCTGCTCAGGCGACCGTCGCGTCCGACCACCATGGCGCGCGCGCCCAGCTCCAGCGCCCGCGCGCCCGCCGCCATGCCCAGGCTGTGGGCGAAGCGCGCGTCGATTTCATCGGGCACGGTGCCGCGTATGTCGTATGCCTTGAAGACCGCATCCAGGATCTGCGGGGTTTCCCAGCCAAACGTTCCATGCATGCCAGTTCTCCGCGGAGGTTACTTGGGGCCGTTCTGCTTGAAATCACCGTAGTAGGCGGCCCGCGAGTAGCGATAGCCGCCGTATTTGGAGCGGAAGCCGAAACGCTCGGGCATCAGCTTCAGGCCGTTGAACAGCACCCCGTCGACCGGCGCGCCCGCCTGGATCAGGCGCTTGGCGGTCTCGCGGATCTCGCCCACGGTGTTCATGCCGGAACGCACCACCACCATGACCGCGGCCGCGTGGGTGCCGACCACCGCCGCGTCGGGCGAGGACAGCACCGGCGCGGTGTCCAGGATGACCATGTCGTACTGGCTGGCCAGTTCACGCAGGGTCTGGCCGAAGATCGGCGAGGCCAGCAGTTCCGACGGATCGAAACTGACCGCGCCGGTGGCGATGAAGTCCACGCCCTCGGAAACGCTGTGCTTGCGCACCCGCTCCAGCGGCAGCGTGCCGGACAGCACCTCGAACAGGCCGTCTTCCTTGGGCACGCCGAAATAGCGGTTCAACTGGCCCTTGCGGAAATCGGCGTCGATCAGCAGCACCCGCTTGCCGACCCCGCCCTGGATGAAGGCGAAGTTGGCCGACAGGAACGATTTGCCGACGCCGGCCACCGGCCCGGTGAACATGACCATGTTGTTGGTGGACTGCTGCAGCGAGGCCTGCAACACATTGCGGAACGACCGCAGGCTCTCGATCGGCGGCGCGGTGCTCTGGCTCTGCGCCAGCAGCGCCGGCACCGTCGCGTTCTTGCGCCGGCTGCGGCGCCACAGCTTGTCCTGCAGGTCGCTGTGCGGAATCGCGGCCAGCACCGGCAGGCCGGTGTAGCGCTCGACGTCGTCGGGCTCGGACAGGCCGCCGAACAGCGCATTGCGCACGAACGCGCACAGCAGGCCGAAGATGAGGCCGATGGCCGTGGCCACGGCGATGATGATGGCGGCCTTGGGGCGCACCGGCTTGTCCGGCTGCACCGCCGCATCGAGGATGCGCACGTTGCCGACCTTGCCCGCGCGGATCAGGCGCAGCTGCTGCGCGTTGTTGAGCAGCCCGGTGTACAGCTCGGTGTTGACGCGCACGTCGCGCACCAGCCGCACCACGTCCTGCTCCAGATCGGGCAATTGCTTGATGTTGTTGCCGATGCGGTTGACGTCGCCGGTCAGCGAGGCGATCTGCCGATCGATCGCGATGATGCTGGGATGGGTCGGCGCGAACCGCGTGATCATGTCCTGGCGCCGCGCGCGCAGCTCCATCACCTTGGTCTGGGCGTCGACCGACTGCGCCAGGATCAGCTTGGCCTCTTCGCTCAGGTCGATGGTGCCGCGCTTGTTGCGCAGCGAGTTGTACTTGGTCTCGGCCGCGTCCAGCTCGCGCTTGAGCTGCGGCAACTGCTCGTCCAGGAACGCCAGCGACTTCTCGGCCTGCGCCGATTTGCGGTTGACGTTCTGCTGCACGTATTCCTGGCCGATCTGGTTCAGCACCGCGGTGGTCAGCGCCGGATCGTTGCCTTCCAGCGTCACGCCGATCACGCCCGAGGTGCGGCCACGCTCGAAGATTCCCAGGCGCGACTGCACGTCCTCGATCGCGGCCAGACGCGAGGTGCGCGACACGGTGAACTCGGTGCCGGGCCGGCCGCTGAGCGCATCGATGTGCACGTCCAGCGCGCTGCCGCCAGGCAGCAGGAAATGTTCGGGCTTGCCGACCGTGCCCTTGAACGTGGCGCCGGTGATCTTGTCGCTCAGGGTATAGGCGCCATCACCCAGGGTGGTAATGCGAAAGGGCTTGCCCAGCCACTCGTTGGGCACGTCCAGCTGCGATACCTGGATGGTTTCGCCGCCCCAGGCATAGCCGCCGCGCGGCAGGCCCGACGGATACGGCAGGCTTTCGTAGCGCCGCGCCAGCCACTCGCCGAACACCGGGAAATAGCGCGGCTTGGCGTGGATGTACAGCATGAACTTGTCGACGGCGGGTCCCACCACCATGCGCGAACGCAGCACTTCCATTTCGCCCGAGGTCTCGGCCTTGGTGTCGAAGATGGCCGAGACGTCGCCCAGCAGGCTGCGGCTCTGGCCTTGCGGCATCTCCTCCTCCACCTGGACGATGATGTCGGCCGAATAGACCGAAGGCGTCACCATGACGTAGGTGACCGCGCCCAGCAGCGCGATAAGCGTGATGGCGATGATCAGCCAACGATTGGAGAAAATGGCGTCCACGTGCGAGGACAGCGGGGTTTCCTGCTGGCGAGCCGGGACGGAGGGCTCGAACGATTCGATAGGCAACGACATGCAGCTCTCCAAGAATAGGCGCCGCCGCGGTCGCGACGCCCCCAAAGGCGTGGGCCGGGACCCGCCGCGCGCGTCCAGCGACGCGAGGCGGGTTCCGAGGGTCGATTACTTGATTGAATGCACGGTCTGCACCGTTTGCGCGCTCGGGAACAGGTTGCTGATGAAGCGGTTCCACCGCACCAGCGCCGCCGTGTCCACGAAGACGACGTCCTTGGGTTGCAACTCGAACTTCTCCGCCACCGCGTATGCCTGCGGCGAAGCCGCGTTCAGATGGAACACCAGCGGCGTCGCCTGCTCGGTACTGCGCACCACAAACACCTGTGACGAGTCCGCGGTCAACTGGTTGGGGCCTCCCGCCTCGCCCAGCGCTTCGTTCAACGTCAGCCTTCCATCCCGCATCGTTATCGCGGCGGGCGTGGTCACTTCGCCCGTCACGAAAATCTTGCTTTCGTCGCGCGGCGTCACCCGGACGATGTCGCCCGACTTCAGCATCACCTGGTTCAGGTCCTGGCCACGCTCGATCAAGGCGGGCAGGTTGACGCGCGTCTTCCTGCCGTCGCGGATCACATAGACACTGCTGCGATCGCCGGTGGGCAGGATGCCGCCCGCGCGATTGATCGCTTCCAGCAGGGTCATGGGGATGTCGTTGATCGCGACGGTGCCCGGCGTTTTCACCTCGCCCTCGACGTAGACTCGCTTGCTGCGGTAACCCAGCACCCGCACCGTGATCTGCGGATCCTGGATGTACTTGCCTGAACTATTCACTATGAGATTGCGCGCCTGCAGTTCCGTCAACCCCGCCACTTTCAGCAATCCCGTATAGGGAAATTGGATGTATCCAGAGGATGAGACCGTATACCCCGGAATGCCCGAGGCGGTATCCCCGAAGGCTAGTTCGGTCACCCCGGTGCCGATGGCGTAGGTTTGCGTCGGAAGTACGAGTTCGGGGTGGTCCCAGACCACGATCGAAAGGATGTCCCCGGGGCCGATGCGGTAGGGCTCGGTCTTGTCGACCAGGCGCGAGACGCCATCATTGTCCAGCAGCGCCTGGCGGGCGCGGTGATCGGCAAGCACCAGCGAAGGCGTGATTTCCTTGATCTCGGCCACGGAATTCGGATCCAGCGGATCGACGAGATGCTTGGAATTGAAGGTCATGCCGGGAGAAAGGGCGCAAGCGCCCAGCGAGGACACGAGCGCGATGGCAGCGATGGCTCGGCTCAACGTTCCGAAAAATGTCGTCATGGCGGATCCACAGTGAATGACTTCGTTGCTTGGAAAGGAGCCCGATGCGTAACGGGTTGCGACATTCCACTCTCTTTTCACGCCCCCGCACATTCGACGGATGCCCTAAGCCTTCTCCTACATCGTTTGGAGGTTTCGGGTACGCCGGGCACTCAATAAGATTTCGACGGTAGCCACATGCTTTGCGGCGGTGCACCGCTGTTTTCCCCGCGGCCGCAGGGCGACTCCCCGAACAAAGGAGTACGCGATGGACCCGTCCCTTACGGACACGTCGGCGAGATCGAGCCGATCCAGCTATCTGTACCGCCTGCTGGATGCGGCGATCGTCATCATCTGCGGCCTGGCCGTGACCGAGCTGAAGTTCTCGGACGAGGCGATGATCGATCCGCCGCAGATCCACCTGTTCCTGATCTATCTCTGCGGCCTGGGCGTCATCGCCCTGTTCCCGGCGTTCAGCCTGTACGTGTCATGGCGCGGCCGCCGGCTGATGGACCTGGTCGTGCGCAGCCTGGCGGCATGGGCGCTGGTGTTCGCGCTCGGCATCCTGGTGAGTTTCCTCATGCACCAGAGCGCGTCGGTATCGCGCCTGTGGGCCGCGACCTGGTTCGGCTGCGCCGCCCTGGCGCTGGCCGGCGTGCGCCTGGCGGCCTACGCGGTGCTGGGCGCGGCGCGCGACCGCGGCCTGGACCGCAAGCGCGTGCTGCTGGTCGGCTTCGGCGCGCTGGGCCACGATCTGTGGCGCCGCGTGGAACGCTATCGCGAGGCCGGCTACGAAGTCGCCGGCATCTACGCCGAGCCCCACGAAAACCTGCCGCCGCAAGTGCGCCGGCTGCACGAGCTGGATGCCCTGCACGGCTTCGTGCGCGAACACAATGTGCGCGAGGTCTGGATCGTGCTGCCGATGGAGGCCGGCCAGGAATTGCGCGAAGTGCTCTATCACCTGCGCAACGACCTGGTGGACATCCGCTGGATTCCCGACGTGATGTCGATCCAGCTGCTGGGCCATCGCATCGGGGAATTCCTCGGCCTGCCCGCGATCCAGCTCAACAGCCTGCCCGCCGCCGGCGTGCGCGGCCTGGCCAAGGAAGCATTCGACCGCGCCTTCGCGCTGTGCGCGCTGGTGGGCCTGTCGCCGCTGATGCTGACCATCGCCTGCCTGGTCAAGCTGACCTCGCGCGGCCCGGTGCTGTTCACCCAGCCGCGCCTGGGCGTGGACGGCAAAGTCTTCCACGTCTACAAGTTCCGCACCATGACCGTGCACCAGGAGCACGGCGTGGTCACGCAGGCCACCCGCGACGATGCGCGCGTCACCCGCATCGGCGGCTTCCTGCGCCGCACCAGCCTGGACGAGTTGCCGCAATTCCTGAACGTGCTGCGCGGCGACATGTCGGTGGTCGGGCCGCGCCCGCACGCGCTGGAGCACAACGAGCTGTACAAGGACCTGGTGCAGCGCTACATGATGCGCCACCGGGTCAAGCCAGGCATCACCGGCTGGGCCCAGGTCAATGGCCTGCGCGGCCAGACCGATACGCTGCGCAAGATGAGCGACCGCGTCGAGCATGACATCTACTACATCCAGCACTGGACGTTCCGGATGGATCTGATGATCATCGCCCGCACGGCGATATCCGGATGGACGGGGCGAAATGTCTACTGAACCGCTGGGCTGGCCCCCCTTCGCCCCGCCACGCGCCCGCTGCGCGCCCGCGCCGGCGACCCAGCCGCCCGGCCTGCTGGCCGAGAACGATTTCCGCCGCGCGGTGGAGATGCTGCCGCTGGTGTCCATCGACCTGCTGCTGCGCGATGCCGCAGGCCGCTACCTGACTGGCTTGCGCAGCAATCCGCCGGCGCAGGGTTCGTGGTTCGTGCCGGGCGGCCGCATCCGCAAGAACGAGACGCTGCCGCGCGCGCTGCAACGCATCGTCCGCGAGGAACTGGGCCTGACGCTGCCGCCGCAGGCCTGGCGCCCCCGGGGCGTGTACGAACACTTCTATGGCACCAATTTTGCCGGCGAGGCCGGCCGCTCCACTCATTACATCGTCCTCGCCTATGAGGCGGAACTCACGCTGGACACCGCCAGCCTGCCGCTGGGCCAGCACCGCCGCTACCGCTGGCAGCCCGCGGCGGCCATCGCCGCCGATC
The DNA here is from genome assembly GCF_052906545.1 of Achromobacter sp. CSND-B12. Classification (NCBI taxonomy): domain Bacteria; kingdom Pseudomonadati; phylum Pseudomonadota; class Betaproteobacteria; order Burkholderiales; family Alcaligenaceae; genus Achromobacter; species Achromobacter sp. CSND-B12. Next base: position 1,131,443 of record NZ_JBREGJ010000001.1, read on the forward strand.
CGGGCGCGCACCCCTACACCCAGGCCTACTTCAAGGAGTCAGCGCCATGACCAACCCCCATCCTCCGTACCGGGCCGTCATTCTCTGCGGCGGGTCCGGCTCGCGCCTGTGGCCGCTGTCGCGTGAGCTGCTGCCCAAGCAGTTCATCCGTTTGACCGATGACCGCAGCCTGCTGCAGAACACCCTGCTGCGGCTGGGATCCGCCGGCGCCCAGGCGCGCCCCATGCTGGTCTGCAACGACGCCCACCGCTACATCGCCGCCGAGCAGGCCCTGGAGCTGGACATCCACGACGCCGAGATCGTGCTGGAGCCGCATGCGCGCAATACCGCGCCCGCCATCGCCGCGGCCACGCTGCGGGCGATGCGCGACGGCGAGGATCCGGTCATGCTCATCATGCCTTCCGACCATGTGCTGGAGGACGGCCCGGTCCTGGCGGCGGCCTTCGCCGAGGCCTACCAGGCCGCGCGCCAGGGCGCGCTGGTGACCTTCGGCATCACCCCGACCGCGCCGCTCAGCGGCTACGGCTACATCCAGGCGGCCGAACCCGGCGCCATGGCGCCCGCCCGCAAGGTGCGCCGCTTCGTCGAAAAGCCCTCGCCCGAAGTGGCGCAGCGCTTCATCGAGGACGGCAGCTACTACTGGAACAGCGGCATGTTCGCCTTCCAGGCCTCGGTCTTCCTGGCCGAACTGGAACGGCTGGCGCCGCGCATCCTAGAACAGGTCCGGGCGGCGGTGGCCGCGGGACATGGCGAAAACGCGCTGTTCCAGCTGGACGGCCCGGCCTTCGAGGCCTGCCCGAGCGACTCGATGGACTACGCCATCATGGAACGCACCGACAGCGCGGTGGTGATTCCGCTGGCCGCGCCGTGGAGCGACGTCGGCGCCTGGGACGCGGTCTGGGGCATCGCCCGCAAGACCGCCGAGGGCAATTCCACCACCGGCGACGTGATGGTCGAGGACTCGCGCAACTGCCTCATCCATTCGACCAGCCGGCTGGTGGCCTCGGTGGGACTGGACGACATCGTGGTGATCGAAACGGCCGACGCCGTGCTGGTCGCCCACAAGACCCGCTCGCAGGACGTCAAGCGGCTGGTGGAGGCCTTCAAGGTGCAGCACCGCAGCGAACTGAACCACCACCGCGAGGTGCAGCGCCCGTGGGGCTCGTACGACTCGGTCGGGCAGGGCCCGCGCTACCAGGTCAAGCGCATCACGGTGAAGCCGGGCGCGCGCCTGTCGTCGCAGATGCACCACCACCGCGCCGAGCACTGGGTGGTGGTGTCGGGCACGGCGCGCATCTACAACGGCGACAAGCAGTACCTGCTGACCGAAAACCAGTCGACCTACATCCCGCTGGGCGAGGTCCACAGCCTGGAGAACCCCGGCAAGATCCCGCTGGAGATCATCGAGGTGCAATCCGGCGCCTATCTGGGCGAGGACGACATCGTCCGCTTCCAGGACATGTACGGCCGTGTCTGAGCCCCGGCGCGCGGCCTCATCCTTCTGGCGGCCGGGCCTGGCGCGCATCTGCCTACCGCTGGCGGCGCTGTTCTTCGCCACCCTGGTGACGGTGGGCAACCTGCCGGGCCTGGCCGCCGAGATGTCCGACGCCTTCGGTGACAAGCGCCTGCACCTGGCGGCCTACGCCTTCCTGACGGTGCTGGTCTACCTCTCGGTGCAGCGGCGGCCGGGCCTGACGGCGCTGCTGGCCGTTTCCGCCCTGGGCGCGCTGGATGAAGGAATCCAGTCCTTTTTTGCCTATCGACAGGCCGAACTCTTAGACCTTTTGGCCGATATCTCTGCGGCGGGTGCGACAGTAATCTCGTTGAACATCGGTTCCGCAGCCTTCGGCTCCTTTCGTGCAGTGACTAAGTCTTAAGGATAAAACCATGCCAAAACGGGCACTGATTACCGGCGTCACCGGCCAGGACGGCGCTTACCTGGCCGAGTTCCTGCTGGCCAAGGGCTATGAAGTCCACGGCATCAAGCGACGCGCGTCGCTGTTCAACACCGCGCGCATCGACCACCTGTACCAGGATCCGCATGACCAGCCGCGCAACTTCGTGCTGCACCACGGCGACATGACGGACTCGTGCAGCCTCATCCGCATCGTGCAATCGGTCCAGCCCGACGAGATCTACAACCTGGCGGCGCAGAGCCACGTCGGGGTGTCGTTCGAAGAGCCGGAGTACACCGCCAACGCCGACGGCCTGGGCACCCTGCGCCTGCTGGAAGCCATCCGCATCCTCAAGCTGGAGGACAAGGCGCGCTTCTACCAGGCCTCGACCTCGGAGCTGTACGGCCTGGTCCAGGAAACCCCGCAGAAGGAAACCACGCCGTTCTATCCGCGCAGCCCCTACGCCGCCGCCAAGCTGTACGCCTACTGGATCAGCGTGAACTACCGCGAGGCCTACGGCATGTATGCCTGCAACGGCATCCTGTTCAACCATGAATCGCCCAAGCGCGGCGAAACCTTCGTGACGCGCAAGATCACCCGCGGCCTGGCGCGTATCGTGCTCGGCCTGCAGGAATGCCTGTACCTGGGCAACCTGTCGGCGCTGCGCGACTGGGGCCATGCGCGCGACTACGTCGAAATGCAGTGGCTGATGCTGCAACAGGACACGCCGGAGGACTACGTCATCGCCACCGGCATGCAATACAGCGTGCGTGAATTCATCAATACGGCGGCGCGCGAGCTGGGCATCCTGCTGGCGTGGGAGGGCGAAGGGCTGGAGGAAACCGCCACGGTGCTGTTCAGCCCGGTGCACGACATCAAGCCGGGCCAGGTCATTGTGCGGGTCGACCCGCGCTACTTCCGCCCCACCGAGGTCGAGACCCTGCTGGGCGATCCGACCAAGGCGCGCGAAAAGCTCGGCTGGTCGCCGCGCACCAGTTTCGCCCAGCTGGTCAAGGAAATGGTGGAAAGCGACCTGAAGGACGCCCGGCGCGATGCGCTGGTGGAACAGAACGGCTACGAAATCTACGCCTACAAGGAGTAGTCCGCCATGAGCAACCTGGACCAACGCGTGTTCGTGGCGGGCCATCGCGGCATGGTGGGCGCCGCCCTGGTGCGCGAACTGCAGGAGCGCGGCTACCGCGACATCATCACGCGCAGCCACAGCGAACTGGATCTGGAAAACCAGAACCAGGTGCACCGCTTCTTCTCGACCACGCCGGTCGACGTGGTGTACCTGGCCGCCGCCAAGGTCGGCGGCATCCTGGCCAACCAGAACCATCCGGTGGATTTCCTGTACCGCAACCTGATGATCCAGTGCAACGTGATCCGCGCCGCCTACGCGGCCGGCGTGCGCAAGCTGCTGTTCCTGGGTTCGTCCTGCATCTATCCGCGCGAGGCGCCGCAGCCGATCCGCGAGGACGCGCTGCTGACCGGGCCCCTGGAAGCCACCAACGAGCCCTACGCCATCGCCAAGATCGCCGGATTGAAGCTGTGCGAAGCCTACCAGCGGCAATATGGCGCGCGCTTCATCTGCGCCATGCCGACCAATCTGTACGGGCCGCACGACAACTACGACCTGCACAGCAGCCATGTGCTGCCGGCCCTGATCCGCAAGTTCCATGAAGGCCGCGAGGCCGGCCAGGACAGCGTCACCCTGTGGGGCAGCGGCAAGCCGCTGCGCGAGTTCCTGTACGTGGACGACCTGGCGCGGGCCTGCGTAATGCTGATGGAAACGCCCGCCGCCGAGGGCATCTACAACATCGGCGCCGGCGAGGACCTGTCGATCGCCGAACTGGCCCGGGTCGTGGCACAGGTAGTGGGCTACCAGGGCCGCGTGGACTACGACGCCAGCAAGCCCGACGGCACGCCGCGCAAGCTGATGGATTCGTCGCGGGTGCGCGCGCTGGGCTGGAAGCCGGAGATATCGCTGATCCATGGCGTGACGCTGGCCTACGGCCACTTCCTGCGCGAGCAGGCGCGCCAACCGCTGCCCGTGGCCTGAGGCCACGCCTATCGAGAACAGGCATTCCGATGTACCGACTCATCAGGAAGCACGTCGCCGGCAATGCCTCGTTCTGGGGGCTGGTGGAATACGGCATCGGCCCGGTCGCGGCGCTGGTGGCGCTGCCCATCCTGTTCCGCCAGCTGGGCACGGTGGGTTTCGGCCAGTACTCGATGATCATCGCGCTGGCCGGCTTCGGCAATGCCGCCAACCTGGGCGCCGCCGTCACCGCCACCAAGCTGGTGTCCGAACGCATGCACGAGCCGGGCGGCGCCTACCGCGCGGCCGGCGTGGCCATGTCGCTGATCGGCTGCGCGCTCGGCGTGGTAACGCTGGCGGCGGCATTGCTGTGGCTGGCGGTGCGCTGGGGCTGGCCCGCCGCCACCTTCGGCGGCGTGGCGGTGACGCTGCTGGCGATGCCGGCGCTGGCGGTCTACCTGACCCAGCAGTACGACCAGTTGATGTCCGGCTGCCTGAAGGGCCGCGAGGATTTCCGCGCCACCGCGCTGTGCGAAGTCTTCAGCCGCAGCGGCACCATGGGACTGGCCTGCGTCGCCGCCTGGCTCACCGCCTCGCCCACCTGGACCGGCCTGGCCCAGGCCGCCGGCCTGCTGCTGGCCGGGTCGGTCAAGATGCGGGTGTTCGCGCGCCGCTATGGCCACGTGCTGGTGCGGCCGGTGCGCGACCGCGGCGCGATGCTGGACGCCTTCCGCTTCTCGCGCTGGTCCTGGCTCAACAGCCTGAGCGCGCTGGCCTTCGGCTCGGTCGACCGGGTGCTGGTGGGCAGCCTGATGGGACCCGCCGCGCTGGCCATCTACACCGTCGGCGTGCAGGTCGGCCAGATGATCCACACGGCGTCGGTGGCGATTTTCCAGAAAGCCATGCCGCGCGTCAGCCGCCTGTCCGCCGCGCCGCCGCATCCGGGCGCGGCCGAAGAGGAAATCCGCCGCCTGATGCTGTGGAACCTGGCGCTGTCGGCCGGCGCCACGGTCGCGGTGCTGGCGGTCAGCCGGCCCCTGCTGGACCTGCTGCTGGGCCACGCCCTGGCCGACGGACACCTGGGCACCTTCCGGCTGCTGATCGCGGCGTCGGGGCTGCTGTCACTGAACGCCGCGGCCCATTTTTCGCTGCTCGGGCTGGGGAACTCCCGCGCCGTGGCGATTCTCAATGGCCTGGGCGGCCTGGCCATGCTGTGCATCATGGCCGCCCTGGTGCAGGCGGCGGGCGAGCATGCCGCGGCCTGGGGCCGCATGGCCTACGCGGCGATCACGCTGGCCGGCGTGGCGCTCGCCATCCGTCAATCCCGGCCAGACTACCCCGGCGCCCTGCCTGCGGCCACCCGGTAGCCACCATGTTGAGGTCATATATGCGCAAGCGTCACACCGAATACTCGCGCCAGCTCATCGATTTCGTGCGCGAGTTGCGCCCGCCCGCCCCCATTGCCGCTGGCCTGCTGCCCAAGCTGACCATCGTGACCCCCTCGTACAACCAGGCTCGCTTCCTGGAGCGAACCATCATCTCGGTGCTGAACCAGGGCTATCCGCGGCTGGAGTACATCATCATCGACGGCGGCTCGACCGACGGCAGCGTCGACATCATCCGCAAATACGAACGCCATCTGACCTATTGGGAAAGCGTGCCGGACCGCGGCCAGTCGCACGCCATCAACAAGGGCTTCGAGCGCGCCACCGGCGACTACGTCGGCTGGCAGAACTCCGACGACCTGTACTATCCGGGCGCGCTGCGCAAGCTGGGCGCGGCGGCGGCCCGCGGCCGGGCGCCGATCGTCAGCGGCAACCTGTTCGTGGCCGACGCCGACAACCACATCTTCCGCAAGATCCACTACACCCCGGTCAACCGCGGCACGCTGACCGTGGTCAAGGCCTCGATCCCGAACCAGTCGGCCATCTTCCGCCGCGACCTGCTGCGCAAGCACGGCCTGCTGCAGGAGAGCATGCGCTACTGCATGGACCTGGAATTGTGGAGCCGGCTGCTGCGCGAAGGCAGGAACCTGATCGTGCCCGACGCCATGGGCGTCTACACCGCCCACGACGAGACCAAGACCGCGCTGATGCAGGACGTGCTGCTGGAGGAACGCGAACAGATCGTCGACCGCATCCGCCGCACCGAGCCGGGCATGGGCAAACTGTACGGCCTGTCGTGCCGCGCCTCGCAGGTGGCGGCGCATGCGCGCCAGGGCGACCTGTCCTACCTGGTGGAGAAACTGGCGATCAAGCTGTTCGGGCGCGACGACTGGGCCGCGCACTAGGGCCCGTTGGCACTGAAAGGAGCCTCGCGCAAGCCCGCGACATCCCCGACCCAGCCTCTTCCCGCCATGGAGCCGTCATGCATCCGCACCGCCGCCTTTCCACGCTGCACCTGCTGGGCCTGTTCGCGTTCACCGCGCTGGCGCTGAACGACGACCATTTCATCCTGGGCGTGGGCAGTTTCAAGCTGTCGCCCTTCGACCTGCTGTTCGTGGCCATCCTGGTGGTCAAGGCGCTGCGGCTGGCGGACCCCGCCGCCTATGCCCTGCCGCGCGGCGCGCTCGGCATGCTGCTGGGCCTGCAGGTGCTGTCGGTGATTTACCTGGTGCTGGTGTCGCTGCACCATCCGGGCATCGAGACCGGCGACGTCGCGCGCGACCTGCGCATCGTGTTCTATTTCCTGTGCACGCCGTTCCTTTGCTACAAGGACATCGACGGGCCCGCCGCCTACGCCGTGTTGCAGAAGTACATCGTGGCGGCCTGCCTGGCGGTCGCCACCCTGATGCTGCTGGAACAGTTGCAGGGCTTCAGCGTCGCCAACCCGTTGCGCAACGTCCGGCTGGGGGTATGGGCGATTCCGTTCGGCGTGGTGTCGCTGCTGTACTTCCGCAAGACCCTCAACGTGTCCGGGCCCAAGGCCTATGCGCTTACGGTCTACATGCTGCTGGCGCTGGTGTTCTCGCTGAACCGCAGCCAATACCTGCAGCTGATGGTGGCGGTGCTGATGGCGGTGATGCTGGCCTCGGGTTCCGAGGTGCGCCGCCGGGTGGTGCTGATCTTCGCCCCGGCGGCGGTCGCCGGCATCCTGGTGTTCGCCAGCATCGGCTACCTGGACGTACTGACCAACCGCGTCTTCAGCGTCGAGCGCCTGGACGAGGATTCCAGCTACGGCGCCCGCATCCAGGAAATGCAGGGCCAGATGGATTCCTTCGCCGAGAGCCCCGTGTTCGGCAAGGGCGCCGGCTTTCGCAGCTGGGTGATGGGCGAGAACGGCTTCGAACTCAGCACGTTCGCGCACAACTCCTGGGCCTTCTACCTGATGAAGTTCGGCATCGTCGGCACCGTGATGATCATGCTGCCGCCGCTGCTGATCCTGCTGCTTTCGCTGTTCCGGCGCTACGCGCACCCGGGGCTGGAGCTGCATCGCCGCTACCTGCTGGCCACCGCGCCGATCTATATCTTCGTCGACTCGCTGTCCGGCGGCCTGGCCTACGCGCCCAAGACCGCCTTTACCGGCTTCCTGCTGTGCTACTGCCTGTCGCTGATACGCAATGCCCGGGCGCTGCCCGTGCCCCGGCCCGCGGCCGCGGCCGCGGCCTCCAGCCAACGCCCGGTCGCCGCGCGCCGGGCTCCACCGCGAGTAATTCCCCATGCCTGATGTCCTGTTTGTCGCGCCCGACCTGCATGGCGGCGTCGGAAGATGCGTCGCCTTCATCGCCGACGCCTTGCCCGAACGCGGCGTCGACGCCTCGCTGTTCCTGCTGCGCTCGCGCAACCGCGAATATCCGGTCGCCAACCCGCGCGTGACGCGGGCGCTGCCCGTGGTGGAGTCGCCCGCCTCGCTGCGGCTGATGCTGCCGCTGGCGTTTGCGCGGCTGCTGGCGCAGATCCGCCGCGAGCGGCCGGCCATCGTCTGCTCGCACGGCCTGCTGTGCAACATGCTGGTGGTGCTGGCCAGGAAGATCCTGCGCGGCAACTTCGCCACCGTCGCCTTCGAGCACAGCAGTCCGGCGATCCACTATGGCGCCTCGCGCATGCGGCGCCTGAAGTGCTTTCTGGTGAGCCAGACCTATCGCCGCCATGACGCCGTCGTCGGCGTTTCGCGCGGGGTCAAGGAAGACCTGGTCAGCATGTTCCCGCCGCTGCGCGGCAAGGTGCGCACCATCTACAACGGCGTGCCGCTGGACGACGTGCGCGAGCAGGGCGCGGCGCGGCCGGCCCCGGCATCCGACGCGGCGCCGTATCACGTCGTCGCGGTCGGTCGGCTGGAGGCGGTCAAGGACTACGCCACCCTGATCGACGCGGCCGCGTTGCTGGACGATCCCGGCATCCGCTTCACCATCCTGGGCGAAGGCTCGGAACATGCCGCCCTGCAACGGCGCATCGACGCGCGCCCCTCGCGCAGCCCGGTGACCCTGGCCGGCCATATCGACAACCCGTTTCCGGTGATCGCCGGCGCCGGCGCCTTCGCCCTGACCTCGGTGCGCGAGAGTTTCGGCAATGTGCTGGTGGAGGCCCTGTGCCTGGGCATCCCGGTCATTTCCACAGATTGTCCGCACGGGCCGGCGGAGATCCTCGACGCCGGCCGCTACGGGCTGCTGGTGCCGGTGGGCGACGCGGCGGCCCTGGCCGCGGCGGTGCGCCGCCTGGCTTACGACGGCGACATGCGCGCCAGGCTGGCGGCCGACGGCCCCGGCCGCGCCGACGCCTTTTCACTAGAACGGCATTGCCGCGACGTCATCGAGCTGTTCCAGCCGCTGATGCAGCGCGGCGCGTCCTGAACAGGAAAGCATCATGTCCAAGATACCGGTATCCGTGGTCGTCATGACCAAGAACGAAGAACGCAACATCGTCAAGTGCCTGAAGGCGCTGGCCGACTTCGACGAAGTCTTCGTGGTCGACTCCGACAGCACCGACGCCACCTGCGCCCTGGCCACCGCGCTGGGCGCCAGGATCAGCCATTTCCAGTGGAATGGCAAATACCCCAAGAAAAAGCAATGGTGCCTGGAACAGCTGCCCTTCACGCATCCGGTGGTGCTGTACGTGGACGCCGACGAAGAGATGACGCCCGAGCTGGCCGCGGAGATCCGCGCCACGCTGCCGCGCTTTGCGGCCGGCGCCGGCGGCGCCTTCGTGCCGTTCGACTACGTCTTCTGCGGCCGCAAGCTGCGCCATGGCCATCGCGTCTACAAGCTGGCGCTGCTGGCGCGCGAGCGCTCGCGCTTCCTGGACTACGATGACCTGGACGTGGCCCACATGTGGGAGGTCGAGGGCCACTACCAGCCCCAGGTGCAGGGCGAGACCTTCGCGCTGCGGGCGCGCATGGTGCACAACGACCATGATTCGCTCTACCACTACTTCGACAAGCACAACCGCTACTCTGACTGGGAAGCCAATCTGCGGACAAAGGGCCTGATGAACGATCCGCGCGAGGCCAACGTGGGCGCGCGGGCGCTGCTCAAGCGCCTGTTCCAGGCCATGCCGTTCAAGGCGCCGGTGTCGTTCCTGCATTCCTACCTGCTGCGCCTGGGCTTTCTCGATGGCCGCGCCGGTTTCGACTACGCCGTGGCGCGCGCCATGTACTACTGGCAGATCCGCATCAAGACCGAGGAAATCCAGCAGGCGCGGCGCGCCGCCGCCGAAGACTCGCAAGGCGACGCCCTGCCCGGAGCCGCCAAATGAGCGCGCTGCAGCGGCTCGACCGGTTTTCCCTGGCGCCCGGCCAGCGCGGCCGGTCCGCGCTCACGGTGCAACTGTGGTGGCTGGTGCAGGGCACGCTGTTCCGCTGGTCGCCGCAGGTCGCCTATGGCTTCCGGCGCTGGCTGCTGCGCTGCTTCGGCGCGCAGGTCGGCCGCAAGGTGCTGATACGGCCCAGCGCCACCGTGACCTATCCCTGGAAAGTGGACATCGGCGACTACGCCTGGATCGGCGACGACGCGGTGCTCTACAGCCTGGGCCCCATCCATGTCGGCGCGCACGCGGTGGTCTCGCAACGCAGCTACCTGTGCGCGGCCGACCACGACGCGGCGCAACCGGATTTTCCGCTGCGCGAGCGCGCCGTGCGCATCGAGGACGGCGCCTGGGTCGCGACCGACGTGTTCGTCGGCCCGGGCGTCACGGTGGGCCGCGAGGCGGTGGTGGGCGCGCGCAGCTCGGTATTCCGCAGCCTGCCGCCCGCCATGGTGTGCCTGGGCAACCCCTGCCGCCCCGTCAAACCACGCGTGGCGCCGCCGGCATGAAGATCCTCCTGTACGGCATCAACTACGCGCCGGAACTGACCGGCATCGGCAAATACAGCGCCGAACTGGCCGAGTGGCTGGCGGCCCGCGGCCATGACGTCAGCGTGGTCACGGCGCCGCCCTACTATCCGCAATGGCGCGTGCATGACGGCTACCGCGCGGGCCGCTACCGCAAGGAAACCCGCGCCGGCGTCACGGTCAGGCGCGCGCCCCTGTGGGTGCCGGCCCGGCCCGGCGGCGCCAAACGCCTGCTGCACCTGGCCAGCTTCGCCCTTTCCAGCCTGCCGTCGCTGTTGCGCGCGGCCGCCGGCCGGCCCGACCTGATCCTGGTGGTCGAGCCCGCCCTGTTCTGCGCGCCGGCCGCCTGGCTCGCCGCGCGCCTGTGCGGGGCGCGCGCCTGGCTGCACATCCAGGACTACGAGGTCGACGCCGCCTTCGACCTGGGGCTGCTCAAGGGCGCCTGGCTGCGCGCCGCCGTGCGGCGCGCGGAACGTTGGCTGATGCGGCGCTTCGATCGCGTGTCGACCATTTCGGGGCGCATGCTCGACCTGGCCTTGTACAAGGGCGTCGAACCGGACAAGGCGGTGCTGCTGCCCAACTGGATCGATGTCCACGCCATCGCGCCGGACCGCGCCGGCGACCTGCGCGCCGAACTCGGCATCCCGGCCGATGCGGTGGTGGCGCTGTATTCCGGCAACATGGGTGGCAAACAGGGCCTGGAGACCTTGGCGCAGGTGGCCCGACTGCTGGAAGGCGACGAACGCCTCTGGTTCGTCTTCTGCGGCCAGGGCCCGGCGCGGGCGCCGCTGCAGGCGCAGTGCCAGGGACTGGCGCGGGTGCGCTTCCTGGACCTGCAACCCGCCGAGCGCCTGGCGGCGCTGCTGAACACCGCCGACATCCATCTGCTGCCGCAACGCGCCGGCGCCGCGGACCTGGTGATGCCGTCCAAGCTCACCGGCATGCTGGCCAGCGGCCGTCCGGTGGTATGCGGCGCGGCGCGCGGCACCGAGCTGGCGGGGGTGGTGGCGCACTGCGGCCTGGTGACGCCGCCGGAGGACGCCGTGGCCATGGCCGAGGCGGTGCGCAAGCTGGCCGGCAATGCCCAGGTCCGCGAAACGCTGGGCGCCGCGGCCCGCCGCCATGCGCTCGATCACCTGCACGTGGACGCGGTGCTGGCGGCCGCCGAACGCGAATTCGCCGCGGTCATCGGCCCCCGCGCGGCGCCCGCGCCGCAAGCGGCCGACGCCGCGCGCCGCGACGCCGGCCGCTGAAACCGCGGCCCGCTACGGCGTGTCGTCGCGCTTGCCCGCCGCCGCGTCGTTGCCGCGCACCAGGCCCATCTGTACGGCGATGTAGGCCGCTTCGGCCTGATTGCGCGCATTCAGTTTCCAGTACAGCGTGCGCGCGTGGCTCTTCACGGTGGCCACGGAAATTCCCACCTGCTGGCCGATTTCGCGCATGGTCTTGCCCTGCACCAGCAATTGCAGGATCTCTTCCTGCCGCTGGGTCAGCTCGCGCAGTTCCTGCAGCGGCGCATGCGCGGTCGCCAGCGGGCGCGCGGTGGGTTGCGGATAGCACTCGCCTCCCGCCAGCACCAGGCTGACCGCGGCGGCCAGCGCGTCGGGGCTGGAAGCCTTGGGCAGATAGCCGGCCACTCCCGCGCGGGCGCAGGCCGCCATCACGCTCTGGTCCAGCACCGAGTACAGGGCCAGCACCAGGCGCGGCATGAACAGCGCCATGGCCTGCGACAGCAGGCCGATGTCGGGTTCGGCCACGCCGCTGCAGCCGATCACCAGCAATTCCACCGGCCGGTTGATCGAACCGGGCATGTTCACAAGATGGGCTGGCGAGATCGCCAGAATGTCCTCGGCGTTCCGTACCCGCTCCAGCACATGCTGGATGGCGACACGAAGCAGAGCGTAGTCTTCGATTAGAACGGTTGTCATCCCGGGGGGAACCTTGTGACGCAGGGCCCAGACACGGTTCCCATGGCCGGGCTGCGCACGGCTGCGACGCTGGTTCCAGCGCGTCGCCAGGCTCACGGGAATCTCGTCCGCCGCGCGGCATCGTCAGGGCGGGCATTGTGATTCGCCATTTCGATCCATGCTTGCGGACACGACCCATGCTATCAGCGGCTACGTTCGCTGAATCTCGTTCAGGAGGATGATTGGAGGAGGAATGCTGCGGCACGGCGACCGCCGATGCTGCAGGATCTACGCCCTAGGCGGGATGGCGGGGCCGGCCCGCCAGGCCCCTATCCCAGCTTGCGCCCGTAAAGCTGGCCCGCGTCGACTTCGCGGCCGTTGGGCTCGTGCCATTCCAGCGTGGCGCCGCGTTGCAGGGCCGCGTACACGGCTTCGCCCTTGTTCTTGACGTGCAGGCGCTGATACAGCGTGCAGGCATGCGTCTTGGCCGTTGCGACCGAGATATTGAGCATGCGGCTGACCGTCTTGATCGGATAGCCCCGTGCCAGCAGCACCAGCACTTCGTACTGGCGCGGCGTGATCTGCAGCAGCTGGGCGCCGGCGCTGACCGGCATGGTGCCCTTGGCGCCCTCGTCGACATCGCGCGCCGGCAAGGCGCACGCCGCCTGCGAAGGCGACTGCAAGGCCTGTTCGCTTGGAAAGCACTGGCCGCCCGCCATGACCAGGCGGATCGCCGCTTCCAGGATTTCCACCGATGCCGTTTTCATCAGGCAGCCGTAGACGCTGGCGCCGGGCAAGCCCTGCACCGGCATCGGCAACGGCATGACATCGGTCAGCAGCAGAATGCGCTTCGGGCTGAGTTCGCGCTGGATTTCATGCAAGGTGCTCCAGGCTTCCTCGCTGTCCACGGGCAGGCCGTAGATCAACAGATCGGCGCCCGCATGCGCGCCGTTGGCCTTGGAAACATCGGCCAACCCCATCCCCTCGATTTCCCACACATCGTCCAACTTGCTCAGAATCTGCCATAACCCCAGCCGCAAGAGCGGATGGGCTTCAATCAGGACCATCTTGGCCATGGTGTCCTCCCGGTTGTTCAACAGGCCTAGAAGGGATCTTCGCTGTGCTGAAGACTATTTTTTTCCAGCCCTCGCGGGGGTGGTCCGCAATATCCCGGAATATCTAATGACGCTGCACCGGGCCATTTGGGCTGGGAGACTTTCGTAGCCAACATAACGGATGGCATGAACCCATCTTATGGTTCGAAATTGGCAAAATCAAGACGCTTGCAGGCGATATAATCCGACAAAAACAGAAATCATTCGTTAGCCTTAATCACCCTCGTAAATCAGGATGAGGAACCGCCATCATCCTTTCATCCGCTAGGGTTTTTACCGAGATTCCCGGGCAGACCACGGCGCCCCGCCCTCTGTGCCGCCGGGCAAAGGCCCCGCCGGGACGCCGCGCTCAGGCCGGCGCGCGGCGCCGGCAGGCGCCATCGCCGCGGACCGCGGGAACGGCGGGAAGAGGTGGAATTCGCCGGCAGGCTTGTCGATATGTTTCCGCTGACACATTAAGCCCGGACATCGCCATCGCAATCGAAATATAGGTAACACTTTTATTTTCGCCCATCACGACGTCATTTACTCCATATAGGCGAAGTCGAATACCGTATGACCGCCCTGGTGGTGCCAATGGTGCATTGAAGCATGGCGTTTTCTCAAAAAGCTGGCGTAATGGATTTCGCCATCCGTCTCGACGTAGGTGGACGGCGACAGCTCCTCGATCCGGTTCAGCGAGACGCCCTTGCCGTAGTGGCAGAAGCCTTGGTACTGGGCGCAGCGGATCACCTCTCCGCCAGGCGAGACAACGATTCCCGCGTTGCGGGCCCGCATGGGGTTGCGCACGATGGGGTTGCAGGCGTGCGGCGTCCAATGGCTGGACCGCGGCGAGTCGGCGAAAAAGGCGAACAATTCGTCGCAGTGGCTCTGGCCGTCCGTGCGATCGATATTGGTTAACAGCCACCAATATTCGCCGCGCTTGAAAATAATGGTATCGACGGCGGAAATATTCGTCATCAGGGTTAAGTCCAACTCCCATTTCAACGGAAAATCGGTGCATTTCCATAATTCTATGCTGCGATTTCCGCAGGTTTCCGGAACCATGTAGGTCACGCCATCGTATTCAAAAATATACGGAAACGATAAATGGTAGGGCAGATTCAAAGCCGTCCCCAACAGCCGGAAAGCCCCGTCCGAGTAGGTCGCGACCGAAATCGTGCCCTTGCGGGAATTGAAATCGTAATCCTCGAAAAATATATATGGATTCTTGTCCTTGGTATATACAAAGGGATCCGCGAAAAATCGGCCCTTCGGTGGCTGCAATACCATCGCTTCGGAAATCACCGCCTGCTGCCGGGTCGAGGGAAACATACCAATGCGCCAGCGCACATTGCGTTTCATGACGCGCCGCACAATCAAATCGCCCATTAACCAGGCCTGGCGCGCGATGTAGGCGGCGCTGTCCCATTCGGCCGGATCGTCGCGGCGTTCGCCGCTCATGATCTGCATGCCGGGCGGCGCGGCGCCCGGCCGCGCCCGCGCCAACGCCTGCAAGGCGTCGTAGATCATGAAGTTGCCCAGGCTGAAGGCGCGGGTCTGGTTCTTGAGCCAGAACACTTCGGTATTGAAGCTGCGCTGGTCCAGCAACGCGTCCTCCTCGGCGCTGGCCCCCATGCGCCACAGTTTCACCGTGGTGTGGTCCGCGCGCTGGTAGACCTCCCAGAATCCCGCATAGCGGCTGGTGGACACGGCGATATCGGAATAGCTCAGCTGCCATACCCCCAGCCGCGCCCAGCCGGCCATGCGGGCGCGCAGCGATGGCAGGCCGCCCAGCATGATCACCAGGTCCAGGCCGAGCGCGGCCACGCCGTCATCGCGTCCGCCGTCGTCGGGATCGGCCGGCAGGGTCAGCAACGCCGTTGACGGCGGCAAGCCGTCGCGCATGTCGTGGCAGGCCAGCATCTGCCGTTGCCGGACGGGTAGCAGCCGCGACTCGAGCCGCGACAAGGTGCCGAACAGCGCCTTGGCGCTCAGGCGCGGCGCGGGACCGGTGGTCGCCTTTTCCAATACCAGCAAGGCCGAGAAATCGAAATCCTGGCTGCGCGCGAGCCACTCAGCCATGTCGTGGATCCAGCCGGGCTGGTCGGTCCCGTCCACCAACAGCCCCACTCTGTAGGTCGTCATGTCTCCTGCTCCTGTGTCAGGGCGATCTGGCCTGCGCCACCGGAACGGCGATCGGGCTCGCCAGCCGCATCCACGGTGCAACGCTCTCAAGTCCTCGCGCTGATACTGCGGCGTTTCGGCGAGGTCTTCCAGACGGCTTTCAACCTAGGGCGCTCGTCCGAGGACAAACGGCGCAGTGCCGTTTGGGCGAGGCCCGGCGCCCGTCCTCGGCCAACGGAACGGCCTCTCGTGCAAAGGAACGAGGCGGGTCGTCCGGGCCGCCTCGGGATTCAGGCGCACCAGCTAGGGATAACCACTATCGCCTGCCGGCACCGGGGCGCGCATACTCCTTTCAAACGAACGTTTGAATTCAACCTAATGCAAGAACTCAGATCCTCCAGCACCCGCGAATCGATCCTCGACACCGCCGAAGCGCTGTTCGCGCAGCAGGGCCACGACGGCACGTCCATGCGACAGATCACCGGCGCGGCCGGCGTCAACCTGGCATCGGTCAACTATCACTTCGGCTCCAAGGAGTCGCTGGTGCAGGCCGTGCTCAAGCGCCGCCTGGAAGTCCTGAACCGCGAACGGCTGCGCCTGCTCGACGAACTTGAAGCCCAGGCCCAGGGCAAACCGCTCAAGCCGTCGCAGATCGTCGACGCCTTCTTCGGCACGCTGCTGCGCCTGGCGGCCGATCCGGAGCAGGCCGGCAGCACTTTCCTGCCGCTGCTCGAGCGCACCATGACCGACCCGGCCGGCTTCATTCGCGCCCTGTTCGCCGAGGAATACGCCGACGTGCTCGAGCGCTACCGCAATGCCCTCTTCGCCGCGCTGCCCGACGTGCCGCGCGCCGAGATCGTGTGGCGTTTCCAGTTCATGCTGGGCGCAACCTCCTACGCCATCATCGGCACCGACCTGCTGCGCTCGGTGACCGGCTGGACGCTGGACGAAGCCGAGCAACCCGACAACCCCGAGCTGCTGCTGCCCCGCCTGATGAGCTTCCTGCTCGGCGGCCTGCGCGCTCCCCTGCCGCAGCATCCCGCCACTTAGGCCCCAGGGGTCAGCGCGGTGCGGCGGTTCCAGAAGATATCGAGAAAGGAGACAAGGAAATGAACGCAGTCATCGTCGCGCTGGTCGTCATCGCGCTGCTGGCCGTCGTCCTGCTGGGCGTGCGCCCGGTCAGGCGGGCCTTGCTGTCGGCGCCGATCTTCAATCTCTACCGCAAGGTGCTGCCGCAGATGTCGGACACCGAGCGCGACGCGCTCGAGGCCGGCACGGTGTGGTGGGAAGGCGAGCTGTTCCGCGGCCGCCCCGACTGGAAGCGCATGCTGGCCTATCCGCGCCCGCGCCTGACCGAAGAAGAACAGCATTTCCTCGACCACCAGGCCGAAGAAGCCTGCCGCATGGTCAACGACTGGAACATCACGCAGGAACGCTTCGACCTGCCGCCCGAGGTCTGGGACTATCTCAAGCGCAGCGGCTTCCTGGGCATGATCATCCCCAAGGAATACGGCGGCCTGGCCTTCTCGGCCTATGCCCACTCCGAGATCGTGACCAAGCTGTCGACGCGCTCGTCGGCGCTGGCGGTGTCGGTGATGGTGCCCAACTCGCTCGGCCCCGCCGAGCTGCTGCTGCACTACGGCACCGAGGAACAGAAGAACCACTACCTGCCGCGCCTGGCGCGCGGCGAGGAAGTGCCGGCCTTCGCGCTGACCAGCCCCTGGGCCGGTTCCGATGCCGCCGCCATCCCCGACAGCGGCATCGTCTGCAAGGGCGAATGGCAGGGCCGGGAAGTGATCGGCATGCGCGTCAGCTGGGACAAGCGCTACATCACGCTGGCGCCCGTCTGCACGCTGCTGGGCCTGGCCTTCCGCCTGTACGACCCGGACGGCCTGCTGGGCGGCAGGAAGGACATCGGCATCACCTGCGCGCTGGTGCCGCACGACCATCCGGGCGTGGACACCGGCCGCCGCCACTTCCCGCTGAACGCCATGTTCATGAACGGCCCGACCCGCGGCCAGGACGTGTTCATGCCGCTGGACTTCATCATCGGCGGCCCGGCCATGGCCGGCCAGGGCTGGCGCATGCTGATGGAATGCCTGGCGGCCGGCCGCTCGATCTCGCTGCCGTCTTCCAACACCGGCATGTCCAAGCTGACGGCCCGCGCGGTCGGCGGCTACGCCCGCGTGCGCAGCCAGTTCCGCACCCCGGTCGGCAAGTTCGAGGGGGTCGAGGAAGCGCTGGCCCGCATCGGCGGCCACACCTACATGATGGACGCCGCGCGCAGCATGACCGCCGGCGCCGTCGACCTGGGCGAGAAGCCCTCGGTGGTGTCGGCCATCGTCAAGTACCACGTCACCGAACGCGCGCGCCAGGTCGTCAACGACGGCATGGACGTGATCGGCGGCAAGGGCATCTGCCTGGGGCCGTCCAACTTCCTGGGCCGCGCCTACCAGCAGATCCCCATCGGCATCACCGTGGAAGGCGCCAACATCCTGACCCGCAGCCTGATCATCTTCGGCCAGGGCGCTATCCGCTGCCATCCGTACGTGCTGGCCGAGATGCGCGCGGCGCAGTCGCCCGACCGCAGGCAGGGGCTGGATGATTTCGACCGCGCCTTCTGGGGCCACGTCGGCTTTGTCGCGCGCAACAAGCTGCGCGCGCTGGGCACCGCCCTGACCGGCGGCCGCTTCGTCGGCATCGACGCCGACGTCGCGCCCGAAATGAAGCGCTACTACCAGTTGCTGAGCCGCTATTCGGCCGCCTTCGCGCTGCTGGCCGACACTTCGATGCTGGTGCTGGGCGGCAGCCTCAAGCGCCGCGAGCGCCTGTCGGCGCGCCTGGGCGACATCCTGTCGCAGATGTACCTGGCCAGCGCCGCGCTCAAGCGCTTCGAGGACGAAGGCCGCCAGAGCGCCGACGCGCCGCTGGCGCACTGGTCGGTGCAGGATGCGCTGTTCCGCCTGCAGGACGCCATCGACGGCGTGCTGGAAAACTATCCCAACCGCCTGGTGGCGTGGAGCCTGCGCCGCATCGTCTTCCCCTGGGGCCGGCCGCAGTCGCTGCCGTCCGATCAGCTGGGCCAGGACGTGGCGCGATTGCTCATCAACCCCGGCGCGACCCGCGACCGCCTGACCGCCGGCTGCCACCTGCCCGCGACCGCCGACGAACCGGTCGGCGCGATCGAACAGGCGCTGGCCGCCACGCTCGAAGCCGAACCGATCGAATCGAAGATCCGCGAATTCGAGAAAAGCGGCGCGCTCGAAGGCAACCCGCAGGCCAACGTGCGCGACCTGGCCGACGCCGTCTTTGCCGCCGGCGGCATCACCGCCGAAGAATATGCGGTGGTCAAGCGCCGGAATACCTTGCGCGACACCGTGGTGAAAGTGGATGATTTCCCTTTTGATCTCGGCATCACCGGCGCGGTCAAGCCCGTGGCCGAACGCAAGGCGGCCTGAGGCCCGTCCTCATACCAAGGAGATCGGATGGCATTCAAACCGGTATATGTGGTCGACGGCGCCCGCACCCCCTTCCTGAAGGCGCGCTCGGGCCCCGGCCCATTCGCGGCCGGCGACCTGGCGGTGCAGGCCGGACGCGGCCTGTTGTTGCGCCAGCCCTATGCGCCCACGGACCTGGACGAGGTCATCGTGGGCTGCGCCGCGCCCTCGGCCGACGAAGTCAACATCGGCCGCGTGATCGCCCTGCGCCTGGGTTGCGGCAACAAGGTGCCGGGCTGGACGGTGATGCGCAACTGCGCATCCGGCATGCAGGCCCTGGATTCCGCCATCGCCAACATCCAGACCGGCCGCTCGCAGCTGGTGCTGGCCGGCGGCACCGACGCCCTGTCGCACGCGCCGGTGCTGTTCTCGGACGACATGGTGCGCTGGCTGGCCAGCTGGTACGCGGCCCGCGGCATCGGCGCCAGGCTGGCGACCCTCGGTCGCCTGCGCCTGCGCCACCTGGCGCCGGTGATCGGCCTGCTCAAGGGCCTGACCGACCCCGTGGTGGGCCTGTCCATGGGCCAGACCGCCGAGAACGTCGCCACCCGCTTCGGCATCAGCCGCCAGGCCATGGACGCCTATTCGGCGCAGAGCCACGCGCGCGCGCTGGCCGGGCGCGCCAACGGCGCCTTCGCCGAGATCACGCCGCTGATCGACACCCAGGGCAAGCTGTACCCGGACGACGACGGCGTGCGCGAGGACTCCACGCCCGAAAAGCTGGCCAGGCTCAAGCCGGTGTTCGACAAGCCCTGGGGCAACATCACCGCCGGCAACAGCTCGCAGGTCACCGACGGCGCCGCGATGCTGGTGCTGGCCTCCGAGGAAGCGGTGCGGCGCTGGAACCTGCGACCGCTGGGCCGCATCGTCGACAGCCAGTGGGCCGGCCTGGATCCGGCCATGATGGGCCTGGGGCCGGTGCATGCCGCCACGCCGATCCTGCAACGCCACGGCCTGGGCCTGAATGACCTGGACTTGTGGGAGATCAACGAAGCCTTCGCCGCGCAGGTGCTAGGCTGCCTGGCCGCCTGGCAGGACGAGGCCTATTGCCAGGAACACTTCGGCACGCCGGCCTGGGGCGCGCTCGACCCGGCCCGCCTGAACGTGGACGGCGGCGCCATCGCCATCGGCCATCCGGTCGGCGCCTCGGGCGCCCGCATCGTGCTGCACCTGCTGGAGGCGCTCAAGCGCCGCGGCGCGCGGCGCGGCATGGCCGCCATCTGCATCGGCGGCGGCCTGGGTGGCGCGATGCTGGTCGAAACCTTGGAGAACCGCTAATGAACGCGCTGGAGACGCTCTCGCACTGGCGCCTGGAGCGCGACCCCGACGGCCTGGCGTGGCTGACGTTCGACCGCGCCGGCAGCGCCGTCAACGCCCTGTCGGCCGACACCATGGCGGAACTGGCGACGGTGCTGGACGCGCTCGACGCCCAGCCGCCCAAGGGCCTGGTGATCCGTTCCGGCAAGGCCACCGGCTTCATCGTCGGCGCCGACGTCAATGAATTCGCCGAACTGAACACGCCGGAACAGGGCCGCGCCCTGGTGGCGCGCGGCTGGAACCTGTTCAACCGCCTGGCGGCGGTGCGCTACCCGACGCTGGCGCTGATCCAGGGCCACTGCCTGGGCGGCGGCCTGGAGCTGGCGCTGGCCTGCCGCTACCGCCTGGTGGAAGACACGCCTGGCGCCTCGCTGGCGCTGCCGGAAGTCATGCTGGGCATCTTCCCCGGCTGGGGCGGCATGCTGCGCCTGCCCGCCGTGATCGGCGCGCCGGCCGCGCTCGACATGATGCTGACCGGCCGCGGCGCCGATGCGCGCCGCGCGGCGGCGCTGGGCCTGGTGGATGCGCGCGTGCCGACCCGCCTGCTGCAGGCGGCGGCGCGCGGCATGGTGCTGTCGGGCAAGCCGCCGCGGCGCGCGCGCGGCCTGGGCGCCTGGCTGAACCGCTGGCCGCTCAAGGCGGTGGCCGCCAACCGCGCCCGCAAGCAGGTCGCCGCCAAGGACCCGCTGGGCCACTACCCGGCCGCGCCGGCCATCATCGAACTCTGGGAAAAGCACGGCGGCAACGCCTTGCAGGCGCCCGCGCTGATCGACACCATCATCGCTTCGGACACCGCCCGCAACCTGCTGCGCGTGTTCCGGCTGCAGGAACGCCTGAAGGCCAACGGCCGCCAGGCCGGCATCGCCCCGGTGCGCCACGTGCACGTGGTCGGCGCCGGCGTGATGGGCGGCGACATCGCCGCCTGGTGCGCGCTCAAGGGCCTGACCGTGACACTGCAGGACCAGGACATGACCCGCATCGCGCCCGCCATCAAACGCGCCGCGTCCCTGTTCTCGCGCCGCCTGAAGGACCGCCGCGCGGCCCGCGCCGCCTTCGACCGGCTGGTGCCCGATCCCGCCGGCGGCGGCGTGCCGCTGGCCGACGTGGTGATCGAGGCCATCAGCGAGAGCCCCGAGGCCAAGCGCGGCTTGTACCAGTCGCTGGAGCCGCGCATGAAGGCCGACGCGCTGCTGGCCACCAACACCTCCAGCCTGTCGCTGGAAACGCTGGGCGCCGGCCTGGCGCGGCCCGAGCGGCTGGTCGGCATCCACTTCTTCAACCCCGTGGCCAAAATGCCGCTGGTGGAAGTGGTGCATGCGGACGGCACCGCCGCCGACACGCTGGCGCGCGCCAGCGCCTTCGTCGGCCAGATCGGCAAGCTGGCCCTGCCGGTGCGCAGCGCGCCCGGCTTCCTGGTCAACGCCGTGCTGGCGCCCTACATGCTGCAGGCCATGCGCAGCGTCGACGAAGGCGTGTCGCCCGCCGCCGTGGACGCGGCCATGGTGGCGTTCGGCATGCCCATGGGGCCGCTGGAACTGGCCGACACCGTCGGCCTGGACATCGCCCGCGCGGCGGGCCAGGAACTGGCCGGCGGTGCCGAGCCGCCGCGCTGCCTGGCCGAGAAGCTGGCGCGCGGCGACCTGGGCAAGAAGAGCGGCCGCGGCTTCTACACCTGGCGCGACGGCAAACCGGTAAAGGACGGCCAGGGCGCCGCCCGCGCGCCGGCCGGCCTGGCCGAACGCCTGATCCAGCCCTTGGTGGACGCCACCCGCGAGCGGGTCGAGGCCGGCGTGGTGGCCGATGCCGACCTGGCCGACGCCGGCGTGATTTTCGGGACCGGGTTCGCGCCGTTCACGGGCGGACCCCTGCATTACCAGAGCAGTCGCAGTGCGTAGCGCAGTAGAGAACCGGCGTATGCCGAGAGATTAGACCGGGCCGACGAGACCGGCAGTGCCATAGAGACACACATATCCAACATCGAGGAGGCAGTACCATGAGCAGACGTTCATTGTCCCTGAGCACCCTGTCCGCCATTGTGGTCGGCCTGGGCGCCACCAGCGCCGCCCACGGCGCCGGCTTTCAGCTCCTGGAGCAGAATGCCAGCGGCCTGGGCAACGCTTATGCGGGCTCGGCGGCAAATCCGGAAAACGCCAGCATCATCTACTACAACCCCGCAGGCATGACCTACCTGCCCGGCATCAATGTCTCGGGCGGCGTCAACCTGATCAAGCCGTCGTTCAAGTTCTCGGACAACGGTGACAGCCGCAATCCCACCGCGCTGGGCGGCACCCGCCCCACCGGCGGCGACGGCGGCGACGCCGGCAACCTGGGGGTCGTGCCCAACCTCTACGGCTCGTGGCAGCTGAGCGAAAAGTGGTTCATCGGCCTGGGCATCGGCGCGCCGTTCGGCCTCATGACCGAATACGACGACGGCTGGGCCGGCCAATACCACTCGAACAAGTTCGAGATCAAGACGATCAACATCAATCCCTCGATCGCCTACAAGGTCAACGAGAAATTCTCGATGGGCTTCGGCGTGAACTGGCAGCACATCGACGCCAACTACAAGAAGAAGACCGTGGTGCCCGTGGCCCTGCCCGGCGGCCGCACGGTCTTCACCAATGGCGACGCCGACCTCAACCTGAAGGGCGATGCCTGGGGCTGGAACGTGGGCTTCATGCTGCAACCCACCGAAGACACCCGCATCGGCCTGTCGTACCGTTCCAAGATCAAGCACACCGCCAAGGGCGACACCGATATCGACCACATCGGCCCCACCGGCCAGTCGGTCTCGTTCGACGCCAAGGCCTCGGTCGACCTGCCCGATACGCTGATCCTGAGCGCCACCCATCAGCTCAACGAGAAGTGGGAACTGCTGGGCGACATCTCGTGGACCGGCTGGAGCAGCATCCCCGACCTGAAGATCCGCAACTCCGGCACCGGCGCGCGCGATGACGACCTGCCGCTGAACTTCCGCGACACCTGGCGCATCGCCGTGGGCACGACCTACAAGTTCGCGCCGGACTGGAAGTGGAAGTTCGGCCTGGCCTACGATCAATCGCCGGTCCACAAGGCCGAGGACCGGCCCACCTCGCTGCCCGACAACGACCGCTACTGGTTCTCGACGGGCGTGCAGTGGCAGGCCACCAAGAGCACCACGCTGGACCTGGGCTATACCTATCTGTACCTGCGCAAGACGGATATCGACACCACGTCCGGCAACGCGCTGACGAAGGGCCGCGTCGCGGGCACCTATGACAGCAGCGGCCACATCTTCGGCCTGCAGCTGTCGTCCCGCTTCTAGCCTTGCCGGGGCGGATGACGGGCCGGTCCCGTCTTCCGCCCGCATTTTCAGGAGACTTCCTTGAGCAAGTTCGTCGTCAAACACGTCGCCGTGCTGGGTGCCGGCGTCATGGGCGCGCAGATCGCCGCCCACCTGGCCAACGCCGGCGTGCCCGTCACGCTGTTCGACCTTGCGGCGCCCGAAGGCGACCGCAACGGCATCGTCAAGAAGGCGCTGGCCGGCCTGAAGAAGCTCGAGCCCGCGCCGCTGGCCAGCCCCGCCCGCCTGGCCCTGATCACCCCGGCCAACTACGACGACCATATCGAACAGCTGCGCGGCTGCGACCTGATCATCGAAGCCATCGCCGAGCGCATGGACTGGAAGACGGCGCTGTACGAGCGCATCGCGCCGCACGTCGCGCCCGGCGCCATCATCGCCTCCAATACCTCCGGCCTGTCGATCGACGCGCTGGCCAACGCCCTGCCGGCCGCGCTGCGCGACCGCTTCTGCGGCATCCATTTCTTCAATCCGCCGCGCTACATGCGCCTGGTGGAAATCATCGCCACCTCGCACACCCAGGCGCCGGTGCTGGACCAGCTCGAGACCTGGCTGACCTCCACCCTGGGCAAGGGCGTGATCCGCGCGCTCGACACGCCCAACTTCGTGGCCAACCGCATCGGCGTGTTCTCGATCCTGGCGGCGATGCACCACACCCAGCGCCTCGGGTTGGGCTTCGACGAAGTCGACGCCCTCACCGGCCCCAGGATCGGCCGCCCCAAGAGCGCCACCTACCGCACCGCCGACGTGGTCGGCCTGGACACGCTGGCCCACGTGGTCGGCACCATGGACAAGAACCTGCCCGACGATCCCTGGCACCGCTATTTCACGCTGCCCGCCTGGCTGTCGGCCCTGATCGCCAAGGGCGCGCTGGGCCAGAAGAGCGGCGCCGGCGTCTACCGCAAGGCCGGCCGCGAAATCCAGGTACTGGACCTGCAGGCGCAGGACTACCGCCCCAGCGCCGGCAAGCTGGCCGACGAGGTCGCCGCCCTGCTCAAGGAACGCGATCCGGCCAGGCGCTTCGCCGCGCTGCGCGCCAGCGACCATCCGCAGGCCCAGTTCCTGTGGAGCCTGTTCCGCGACATCTTCCACTACAGCGCGGCGCAGCTCGGCCAGGTGGCCGACAACGCCCGCGACCTGGACCTGGCCATGCGCTGGGGCTTCGGCTGGGCCCAGGGCCCGTTCGAGACCTGGCAGGCCGCCGGCTGGCAGGCCATCGCCCGCGCCGTGGCCGAGGACATTGCCGCCGGCCGCGCCATGAGCGACGCGCCGCTGCCGGCCTGGGCCCTGGAACCGGACCGCCAGGGCGTGCACACGCCCGCCGGCTCGTATTCGGCGCGCAGCGGCAAGCTGCACCCGCGCTCGGCGCTGCCGGTCTACCGGCGCCAGCTGTTCCCCGAGCGCGTGTTCGGCGAAGGCCCCGACGACCGCGGCACCACGGTGTGGGAAAACGAAGGCGTGCGCCTGTGGAACCTGCCCGAGGTCGACGCCGGCATCGCCATCCTGTCGGTCACGTCCAAGAACCACACGCTGGGCGCCGAGGTGCTGGAAGGCATCCTGCAGGCCGTGGCGCGCGCCGAGCGCGAGTTCGATGGCCTGGTGATCTGGCATGACGCCCCGTTCGCCGTGGGCGCCAACCTGCAGCAGGTGTCCGAAGCCTGCGCCGCCGGCCAATGGGACATGCTGGAAGCCACCGTCGAGAAGTTCCAGCGCACCTCGCAGGCCTTCAAGTACGCGCAGATCCCCACCGTGGCGGCCGTGCAGGGCATGGCGCTGGGCGGCGGCTGCGAATTCCTGATGCATGCCTCGCACCGCGTGCTGGCGCTGGAAAGCTATATCGGCCTGGTCGAGGCCGGCGTCGGCCTGATTCCGGCCGGCGGCGGCAGCAAGGAATTCGCCGGCCGCGCCGCGGCGCTGGCGGCGAAGACCGCCACGCCCGGCGAGGTGTTCCCGTTCCTGCAACCGGTGTTCCAGACCATCGCCATGGCGCGGGTCGCCAAGAGCGCCATCGAGGCCGTGGACCTGGGCTTCGCGCGCGAGCAGGACATCGTGCTGTTCCATCCGGGCGAGCTGCTGTTCGTGGCCATCGGCCAGGCGCGCGCCGCCGCCACCGCCGGCTACGCGCCGCCGCCGCGCCTGCAGGACGTGCCCGTGGCCGGCCGCAACGGCATCGCCAACTTCGAGATGGTGCTGGTCAACATGCGCGAAGGCGGCATGATCAGCGCCCACGATTACCGCGTGGCCCGCAGCGCCGCCGTCGCGCTTTGCGGCGGCGAGGTCGAGACCGGCGCCAAGGTCGACGAGGAATGGCTGCTGGCGGTCGAACGCAAGGAGTTCGTGGCGCTGCTGCGCACGCCCGAGACCCAGGCCCGCATCCGACACACGCTCGACACGGGCAAGCCATTGCGGAACTGACTCCCCCCCGAGGCGCCTTGCGGCGCTTCCCCCCAGGGGGCGCCGGTGGCGGACCGGCAAAGCCGGATCCGCGCGGCCCCGCTTGTGGGGGACCGTGGTGTGCATAGAGGGTGATCGTTATGGATACGAGGAAATGATATGAGCAAGCAGATTCAAGAGGCTTACATCGTTGCGGCGACGCGGCTGCCGGTGGGCAAGCGCAATGGGGTGTATGCCACCACCCGGCCCGACGACATGCTGGCGGCGGCGCTGCAGGGCGTGTTGAAGCAGACGCCGTGGCTGGATCCGGCGCGCATCGACGACGTCATCACCGGTTGCGCCATGCCGGAAGCCGAACAGGGCATGAACGTGGCGCGCATCGGGCTGTTGCTGGCCGGCCTGCCGCAAAGCGTGGCCGGCGTCACCGTCAACCGCTTCTGCGCGTCGGGCCTGCAGGCGGTGGCCGACGCCGCCGCCCGCATCCGCAGCGGCGAGGTCGACATCATGATCGGCTCGGGCACCGAGTCCATGAGCGCCATGCCGCAGATCATGGGCAACAAGGTGTCGCTCAACCCGGCCATCTTTTCGCATCCCGAGAACGTCGGCATGGCCTTCGGCATGGGCCTGACCGGCGAGAAAGTGGCCGAGCAATGGAAGGTGTCGCGCGAAGACCAGGACGCCTTCGCGCTGGCCTCGCAGCAGAAGGCCAACGCCGCCATCGCCGCCGGCCACTTCCGCGCCGAGACCACGCCGTTCGAGGTGGTGACGCGCCTGCCCGGCGGCTCCAAGGGCGACGTGCGCGAAACCCGCCGCCTGGTCGAGGTCGATGAAGGCCCGCGCCCCGACAGCAGCGCCGAGGGACTGGCGCGGCTCAAGCCCGTGTTCGCCGCGCGCGGCAGCGTCACCGCCGGCAACAGCTCGCAGATGTCGGACGGCGCCGCCGCCGTGGTGCTGGTGTCCGAGCGCGTGCTGCGCGAGTTCAACCTCAGCCCGATGGCGCGCTTCGTCAGCTACTCGGTGGCCGGCGTGCCGCCGGAAATCATGGGCATCGGCCCCATGGCCGCCATCCCCAAGGTGCTGGCGCGCGCCGGCATCGCCCAGGACGACCTGGACTGGATCGAACTGAACGAGGCCTTCGCCGCGCAGTCGCTGGCGGTGATCCGCGAACTCAAGCTCGATCCAGCCAAGATCAACCCGCTGGGCGGCGCCATCGCGCTGGGCCACCCGCTGGGCGCGACCGGCGCGATCCGCACCGCCACGCTGATGCACGGCCTGCGCCGCACCGGCGGCAAGTACGGCATGGTGACGATGTGCATCGGCACCGGCATGGGCGCGGCCGGCCTGTTCGAGGCCATGTGACCGAGGCGATGTAAAGCGGTGAAGCCCTATTGGTTCAAACGCCTGTCGCCGGCCTGGCGCGCGCGCCTGATGCGGGTGGGATTCAACCTGCATCCGGCGTTCCGCGCCACCGGCGGCCGGGTGCTGCACGTGTCGCACGATTTCCAGCACATCCGCATCAAGCTGCCCCTGCTGCGGCGCACGCGCAACATCGTGGGCTCGATGTACGGCGGCTCGCTGTTCGCGGTGACCGACGGCGCCCATCCCACCATGCTGATGGCGGCGCTGGGCGCGGACCACATCGTGTGGGACAAGGCGGCATCCATCCGCTACCGCAAGCCCGCCTATACCACGCTGTATGTGGACTTCCGGCTGCCGCCGGGAGAAATCGCGGACATACGCAAGATCCTTGCGCGCGACCACGAGACCACCCGGACCTACACCGTGGAATTGAAAGACAAGGACGGCGTCGTCTACGCCGTCGTGGAACGCACGATCTACATCGCCGACAAGAAGTACTACAAGCAGAAAACCACTGGAGGAGACCCATGCGTGACATCATCCCCGGAGGGCGCGCCGCCGCCCTGAGCCTGGTCCTGGCCGCCTGCCTGGCGGCCGCCCCCGCGCTGGCCGCCGACGTGGAAGTGGCCGGCGTGCGCGTCCCCGCGCAGTTGTCCGAAGGCGGCCAGGCGCTGGTGCTGAACGGCGCCGGCCTGCGCACCAAGTTCGTCGTCAAGGTCTACGTGGCGGCGCTGTATGCCGGCGCCAAAAGCCAGGACGCCGCGGCCTTGATCAACAGCAACGCGCCGCGCCGCATGCGCCTGCAACTCTTGCGCGATGTCGACAGCAAGAGCCTGGACGCGGCGCTGCAGGAAGGATTGCGCGACAATACGTCCAAACAGGAACTCGCCGTCCTGCAATCGTCCGCCGCGCGCCTGTCCGCCCTGATGGCCGAGATCGGCTCGGCCCGCGAAGGCGACGTGATCGACCTGGACTTCGATGCCCGCGGCGTGACGATCACCGACAACGGCAGGCAGCGCGGGCGCATCGACGACCCCGCCTTCGGCCGCGCGCTGCTGCGTGTCTGGCTGGGCGACAATCCGGCGCAATCCTCCCTGAAAAAAGCCCTGTTGGGAGCCCCGTAAAGATGGAACGAATCTGGCAAAAGAGCTACCCCGCGGGCGTGCCCAGGGACATCGAGCTCGACAGCGCCACCACGCTGGTCTCGATCGCGCGTGACAGCTGCCGGCGGTTCGCGGACAAGCCCGCGTACCTGAGCATGGGCAAGACCATGACCTACGCCGAACTCGACCGCCTGACGCGCGACTTCGCCGCCTGGCTGCACGCCAACGGCCTGCGCAAGGGCGACCGGGTGGCGCTGATGATGCCCAACCTGCTGCAATATCCGGTCTGCCTGTTCGGCACGCTGCGCGCCGGCTGCGTCGTGGTCAACTGCAACCCGCTGTACACCGCCCACGAACTGGAGCACCAGCTGGCCGACGCCGGCGCGCGCGCCATCGTGGTGGCCGACAACTTCGCCGCCACGCTGCAGAAGGCGTTGCCCAACACACCCGTCGAAAAGGTGCTGGTGACCTCGATCGGCGAACTGCTCAGTCCGCTCAAGGGCCGCCTGGTGGACTTCGTGGTACGGCGCGTCAAGCGCATGGTGCCGGCCTGGTCGATCCCCGGCGCCCTGCGCCTGGGCCAGGCGCTGCGGGCCGGCCGCGACGCGCCCTTCGAGGAAGTCGCGCTGACCCAGGACGACCTGGCCTGCCTGCAATACACGGGCGGCACCACCGGCGTGGCCAAGGCCGCCATGCTGACCCACCGCAACCTGGCCGCCAACGTCACCCAGGCCCACGCCTGGATCAAGCCGCTGGTCAAGGATGGCGAGGAATGCATCGTCACGGCGTTGCCGCTCTACCATATCTTCGCGCTCACGGCGAACTGCCTGGCCTTCATGAAGATCGGCGCCAGCAACCTCCTCATCATCAATCCGCGCGACATCCCCGGGCTGATCAAGGAGATGGCCAAGGTGCCCTTCAGCGCCTTCACCGGCGTCAACACACTGTTCAACGCCCTGCTCAACCATCCCGACTTCGCCAAACTGGATTTCTCGCGCCTGCGGCTGACCATGGGCGGCGGCATGGCGGTGCAGCGCGCCGTGGCCGAGCGCTGGCTGGCCGTCACCGGCCGCTCGCTGGCGCAGGCCTATGGCCTGACCGAGACCTCGCCGGCGGTGACCATCAACCCGCTCGACGTCAAGGCCTTCACCGGCTCCATCGGCCTGCCGGTGCCATCGACCGACCTGTCGATCCGCGACGATGACGGACGCGAACTGGGCGTGGGCGAACGCGGCGAGATCTGCGTGCGCGGCCCCCAGGTGACGCAGGGCTACTGGAACCGGCCCGACGAGACCGCGCTGGTGATGACGCCCGATGGCTACCTGCGCACCGGCGACATCGGCTACGTCGACGAAACCGGCTACGTTTTCCTGGTCGACCGCAAGAAGGACATGATCCTGGTGTCCGGCTTCAACGTCTATCCCAACGAGGTCGAGGATGCCGCGGCGCTGCATCCCGGCGTGCGCGAAGTGGCGGCCATCGGCGTGCCCGACGAACGCTCGGGCGAGGCGGTCAAGCTGTACGTGATCCGCAAGGATCCGAACCTGGACGCCGAAACGCTGATCGCGCATTGCCGCACCCAGCTCACCGGCTACAAGGTGCCGCGCTACATCGAGTTCCGCGACGACCTGCCGCGCACCAACGTCGGCAAGATCCTGCGGCGCGAACTCAAGCCGGCCACGGCCGACGCGCCGCACAAGGATACGGCCGGCGCCTGACGCCGGCCCGGGCGCGGCGGCGGGCGCCGCCGCCCCTGCCCGCTCACCACTGCCCGAAGAACACCCCGGCGCGCTTGTGCGCATTGGTGCCCTGCTCGACCGCCGCGTCGCTCATGGTGGTGCGGCGCTTGCCACGCAGCATCCAGTCCAGCAGGCGCTCGCGCAGCTGCGCCCGCACCGGCGCATGCGCTGCGCTGGCGCCCAGGTCCTGGAACTCGTCGGGATCGGCCTGCAGGTCATACAACTGCTCGGGCTCGTCCAGCCAGTACACGTAGCGCCAGCGGTCGGTGCGCACCGACCAGGCGCGCGCGTTCTGTGGGGTCTTGCCGCGCAGGATGCGGGCCTGGCGGAAACTGTAGTCCAGCTCCGAGAACACGCAGTCGCGCCACGGCTCGTCCGCGCCGCGGCCATGCAGAACGGTCTGCAATTCGCGCCCTTCCAGCCGGTGCCAGGGCCGCGGCGCCTCCAGCGCGCGCAGCACCGTGGGCACCAGGTCCACGCTTTCCACCATGTCCGCCAGCGCCTGGCCGCGGGTGGCGTCGGCCGCCGCCGACGGGTCCATGACGATGAAGGGCACCCGTTGCACGGTGTCGTAGAACAGTTCCTTCTCGCCCAGCCAATGGTCGCCCAGGAAATCGCCATGGTCCGCCGTGAACACGATGAGCGTATTACGCATCAGGCCCGCGCCTTCCATGTAGTCGAACAGCCGCCCCAGGTGGTCGTCGAGCTGGCGGATCAGGCCCTGGTAGGCCGGGCGCACCACGCGCACGCACTCGTCGGTCGAGAAGCTGACACTTTCCTCGTGCTGGCGATAGGCCGCCACCACCGGATGCGCGCCGGCCAGTTCCTCGCGATTGCGCCGCACCGGCAGGCATTGGTCGGCCGTGTAGCGCTGGTGGTAGGGCGCCGGCGCCATGTAGGGCCAGTGCGGCTTGACGTAGCTCAGGTGCAGCACCCAGGGCTGGCCGCCGCGCTGCTGCATGAAGCGCAGCGCCTGGTCGGTCATGTAGGCGGTTTCGGAGTGCGGCTCGGCCACGCGCGACGGCAGGTGCGCGTTGCGCATGTTCCAGCCGCTGACCACCTGGCCGCGCGCGTCGACGCCGGCGATGACGTAGTCGGTCCAGGGGTCGGCGCTGTCGTAGCCCTGGCTGCGCAGGAAGGCGGGGTAGCCGCTTTCCTTGCCCGGCTCGTGGTGGCCGTCGTAGCGGTCGACCTCGATGAAGCCGCCGCGCGACAGCAGCGCGCCCAGCTCTGAGCCGCCGTCGATCGACAGGCGCTCCATGCCGGCGCGGTCGGGAATGACGTGGGTCTTGCCCGCCAGCGCCAGGTCGCGCCCCTGCCCCGCCAGGTATTCGCCCAGCGTGATCTCGTTGACCGACAGCGGCACCCGGTTCCAGGTGGCGCCGTGGCGCGAGGGGTAGCGCCCCGTGTAATAGCTCATGCGCGACGGGCCGCACACGCCGGAATTGACGAAGGCGCGGTCGAAGCGCGCGCCGCGCGCGGCCAGCGCGTCCAGGCTGGGCGTCCGCAAATAGGGATGGCCATAGCAGCTCAGGTGGTCCGCCCGCAGCTGGTCGGCCATGATGAACAGCACATTCTGCACGGTACTCATCGTCGCCCGCCCTATTGCGTCGCGGTGAAGCCGGAGGCCTTCACCACCGGTTCCCATTGGGCCCGGTAGGCATCCAGGTCGCGTCCGGTGGCCGCCGCATCGGCCGCCACCGGCTCCAGGTACGAGTCGCGCACCGCCTGCTGCATGGCGGGCTCGCGCATCACGGCCGCGATATCCTCGCCCAGCCGGACGGCCTTGGCCGGCGCCATCGCGGACGAGGCGAAGAAGGCATTCCAGCCATCGGCCGCCAGGTCCACGCCGGCCTCGCGGAAGGTGGGCACGTCGGCCAGCTCCGGGGCGCGCGCCTCGCCCGAGGTCGCCAGGATGCGGATCTTGCCGGCGCGGTGTTGCGGCAACAGCGTGTCCAGGGTGTCGACGGCCTGCGGCAGGATGCCGCCGATGAGCTCGGAAATCAGCGGCGCCGAACCGCGATAGCCCACCACCTCGGGTTCCTGCTTGAGCTCGCGGCCCAGCATCAACGCGAAGAAATGCGGCAGGCTGCCGGTGGCGGGCACGCCCACCGTGAACTGGCGCGGGTGGTCGCGCAGCCACTGGCGCAATCCGGCCACATCGTGGATCGGCGAATTGGCCGCCACCGCCAGCGCGAACTTGTAGCGGCTGACCAGCGACACCGGCTGGAAATCGCGGCGGGCATCGTAGCCCGGCTCGGCATAGACCAGCGGCGCCACCACCATCACCGCCGGATTGGCCAGCATCAGCACGTTCTGGCGCGCGGCCAGCGCATGCAGGCCCTGGGCCGCGATGCGGCCGCCGGCGCCGGTCTTGTTCTCGACCACCACCGTCACGCCGAGCCGGTCCTTCAGGCGGTCGGCCACCAGCCGCGCGACGCGGTCGGAACTGCCGCCCGGCGGATAGCCCACCACGATGGTCAAGGCGCCGTCCAGCGGCGCCTGCTGGGCACAGGCCGGCGCGGCCGAAGCCGCCGCAAGCGCCGCGAATGCGACGCGGGATATCCAATTACGCACGCTAGTCTCCCTGGTGACAACGGCCCGCTGTCGGTTATGTTTGTGCTTGCCGGGCCTGGGCCTGGATAGGCGAGACGACTGTAGCGCCGCGAAGATTGCTTGATCTAATCCAGTACTTGCCATAACGATATGACCCACCCCGTCGAACACCCCCTGGCCGAGATGCTGATGTACCAGCTGTACCAGGCCTGGGCGCAGTCCAACCCCGTTTTCGTGCGCCTGTGCGAAGGCCGTTTCGGCATCACCCGGCGCGAATGGCGCCTGCTGGCCTGTGCGATCGAGGGCGGCATCATGACCTCGGCCGAACTGGCGGCCGCCGCCAAGCTCGACCTGGCCCGCACCTCGCGCACGCTGGGTTCGCTGTGTGAAAAGGGCTGGCTGCGGCGCCTGCCCGACAGCGCCGACCGGCGCGTGGTGCGCATCGAGGCCACCGCCGAGGGCCTGGACCGCTACCGCGCCCTGCTGCCGGAGGTCCTGCGCCTGAACGACCTGCTGGTGCAGGACCTGGACGCCGCCGAGATCGCCCTGCTGCGCGACCTGCTGACCCGTATCGCCGGGCGCGGCCAGCGCATGGCGCAGGACAACCTCATCACCGACAAGGCGAGCCGGCGCGAAGGCGGAACGCGGCGCGCGCAATACGGATGACGGCACCCAGCCCCTTTATTTTTAAGGGGTTACCCTGATACGCTTGGGCGGCCTCCTTCTACGGACCTGCCATGCCCGGCGCAAAATCGAACCCCGTCTTTCGCTACTTCGAAAACCTGATCGACCCGTTCCGCGACGCCCCCGACATCACCCCGCCGGGACGCGTGCTGCGCTTCTACGCCTATTACCTGTGGCAGGTCTGGCCGATCTTCGCCATCCTGCTGCTGGTGGGCCTGGCGGGCGCGCTGGTGGAAGTGGCGCTGTTCAGCTTCCTGGCCGACCTGGTCGACATGGCGCAGAACACCGCGCCGGCCGACTTCTTCCGCGAGCACGCCTACACGCTGGTGTGGATGGCGTTCGTGGTGATGGTGCTGCGGCCGCTGTCGATCGCCGCGCACGACCTGCTGTCGCACCAGACAATCTCGCCCAGCCTGACCACGCTGGTGCGCTGGCAGAACCACCGCTACGTGCTGAACCAGGGCCTGGCGTTCTTCCACAACGACTTCGCCGGCCGCGTCGCCAACCGCGTGCTGCAGACCGGCAATTCGCTGCGCGATTCGGCGGTGCAGTCGGTGGACGCGCTGTGGCACGTGATCCTGTACGCCGCCAGCGCGCTGTACCTGTTCGCCGAGGCCGACTGGCGCCTGGTGATTCCGCTGGTGCTGTGGATCGCGATCTACTGCGGCATGCTGGCGTACTTCGTGCCGCGCATGCAGTCGCGCGCCGTCATCGCCTCGGAGGCGCGCTCCAGGCTGATGGGCCGCATCGTCGACGGCTACACCAACATCTCCACGCTCAAGCTGTTCGCCCACGCCCGCCGCGAAGAAGACTACGCGCGCCAGGCCATGACCGAGCAGACCGAAAAGCAGCGCCTGTCGACCCGCGTCATCACCGCCATGGACGTGTCCATCAACACGCTCAACGGCATCCTGATCGCCAGCACCGCCGGCCTGGCGCTGTGGCTGTGGAGCATCGGCAGCATCAGCCTGGGCGCGATCACGCTGGCGCTGGGCCTGGTGATCCGCATCAACAACATGTCCGCCTGGATCATGTGGGAAGTGAACGGCATCTCGGAAAACGTCGGCATCGTGCAGGACGGCCTGGCCACCATCTCGCAGCCGCGCCAGGTGCTCGACCGGCCCGACGCCGTGCCCTTGCGCATCACGCAGGGCGAGGTGCGCTTCGAGGACATGTCGTTCCACTACGGCAGCGGCCGCCAGATCATCCCGCACCTGGACCTGACCGTGCGCGCCGGCGAGAAAATCGGCCTGATCGGCCCGTCGGGCGCCGGCAAGTCGACCCTGGTCAACGTGCTGCTGCGACTGTACGACCTGGAGGGCGGGCGCATCCTGATCGACGGCCAGGACATCGCCGGCGTCACCCAGGAAAGCCTGCGTTCGCAGATCGGCGTGGTCACCCAGGACACCTCGCTGCTGCACCGCTCGATCCGCGACAACCTGCTGTACGGCCGGCCCGACGCCAGCGAGGCGCAGTTGCGCGACGCCATCGACCGCGCTCGCGCCGCCGAATTCATCGACGCGCTGGTCGACGGCGACGGCCGCCGCGGCCTGGACGCCCACGTCGGCGAGCGCGGCGTCAAGCTGTCGGGCGGCCAGCGCCAGCGCATCGCCATCGCCCGCGTGCTGCTCAAGGACGCGCCCATCCTGATCCTGGACGAAGCCACCTCGGCGCTCGATTCCGAGGTCGAGGCCGCGATCCAGGAAAGCCTGGAGGCGCTGATGCGAGGCAAGACCGTCATCGCCATCGCGCACCGCCTGTCCACCATCGCCCGCATGGACCGGCTGGTCGTGCTGGACGGCGGGCGCATCGTCGAATCCGGCACCCATGCCAGCCTGATCGCCCAGGGCGGGCTGTACGCGCGGCTGTGGAGCCACCAGACGGGGGGGTTCGTCGGGCTGGACTGAGCCGGCGGGCGGACGTCGCGCTGGCGCCACACGGGAAGACCCTGTACGTACATGCTGTACGTACAGGTGTACACTGGCGGCTTTCAACCCCCTGACAGACGCACGCATGAACGTCTGCGCCGCGAGAAAATCCCCCTGGAGACTCCGATTGTGACGACCGCAACCACCCGTTCGCCCTTCTTTGGCACGATGCAGAAAATCCCTGGCGGCCTGATGCTGGTACCGCTGATCCTGGGTTCGCTGCTCGGCACCTTCGCGCCCGACGCGCTGGCCATCGGCGGCTTCACCACCGCCCTGTTCAAGAACAGCGCCCTGCCGCTGATCGCGCTGCTGATCTTCGCCACCGGCACCCACGTCAATGCGCGCACCGGCGGCCCGATCCTGGCCACCGCCGGCACCATCCTGCTGATGAAGACGCTGGTTCCGGCCACCCTCATCATCATCCTGGGCAGCTACGTCGGCCTGGACGGAGTGCTGGGCGTGTCGATCCTGGCCATGCTGGCCGCCTTCGACAACAGCAACGGCGGCCTGTGGCTGGCCTACACCGGCCAGTACGGCGACGCCCGCGACCGTGGCGCCTACGTCGCCAGCGCGGTCAACGACGGCCCCTTCTTCAGCCTGCTGTTCCTGGGCGCCTCGGGCCTGGCCGACATCCCCATGATCGCCCTGGTGGCGGCGCTGGTGCCGTTCCTGCTGGGCGTGCTGGTCGGCAACCTCGATCCCAAATGGCGCGACGTGCTCAAGCCCGTGCCCAACATCGTCATCCCGTTCTTCGCCTTCGCGCTGGGCACCGGCATCAACCTGGGCGCGGTCGTCAATGGCGGCGTCACCGGCCTGATCCTCGGCCTGATCATCAGCCCGATCACCGGCGGCCTGGTCTACCTGGGCTATCGCCTGATCCTGCGCCGCGGCGGCAAGAGCGGCCTGGGCTTCGCGGCCGGCACCACCGCCGGCAACGCCATCGCCACGCCCGCCGTGGTCGCGGCCGCCGACCCCAACTTCCAGCAATACGTCTCGACCGCCACCGCGCAGGTCGCCGCCTGTGTGCTGATCAGTTCGATCCTGGCGCCGGTACTGGCCTCGTACTTCCTCAAGCGCGCCGGTGAACTCAAGTCCGAGGATGCCGCCGACGACGCGGCGGCCGGCGGCTACCGCGAGGCGCGCGGGGAGGCCCTTTGAATCCCGCCATCGCCATCGTCGCCGACGACCTGACCGGCTCCGGCGACACCGCCGTGCAGTTCGTGCGGGCCGGCTGGACCACCCGCCTGTCGATCGACGGCGCGCACGAGGCGCTGGCCGCGCCGGCCGCCGACGACGTCGACGTGCTGGCGGTCACCACCCACAGCCGCGCCCTGCCCGCCGCGCAGGCGGGCGCGGTGATCCGGCGCAACGTCGAGCGGCTGCGCGCCGCCGGCGTCTCGCGCCTGTACAAGAAAGTGGACTCGACGCTGCGCGGCGCCTTCAAGGCCGAGATCGACGCGGCGCGCGAGGCCTGGGGCGCGGATGCCATCGCGGTGGTGTGCCCGGCGTTCCCCGCCACCGGCCGCACCGTGGAAGACGGCGTGCTGATGGTGGGCGGCCAACCCGTCACCGCCACGTCGGCCGCCACCGACCCGGTCACGCCCGTGACCGAAAGCCATATCCCGACCCTGCTGGGCTGCGCCCACGTCGCGGCCAAGGCGGGTGAATCGCCCGAATCGCTGGCCGCGCGCATCGCGCAGGCCGGCGCCACGGTGGTGGTCGACGCCCGCGACGACGCCGACCTGGAACGCCTGGCCCGCGCCATCGGCATCCTGGGGCCGCGCGCCCTGCCGGTGGGCGCCGGCGGCCTGGCGGTGCCGCTGGCCCGTGTCTGGGCCGGCGCCGACCAGACCGCCCCTGTGGTCGTGGTGGTGACCTCGCAGCACAGCGCCGCCCGCGCGCAGGCCGCCGCGCTGCAAGCCGCCGGCGCGCGCACCTGGGCGCCGCAACTGGCGGACCTGGCCGATGATGCCGCCTGGCGCGGCTGGTGCGAACCGCTGCTGCGCGCCCACGCGCAGGACGGCGCCGACGCCGCCGGCACCCTGCTGTTGCTGGCCCCGGCCGGCCAGCGCGAAGGACTCGATTCCGACACCGTGGCGCAGCGCCTGGGCACGCTGGCCGCGCAGGCCATCGGCGCCTCGCGCGCCGCCGGCGTGGTCGCCACCGGCGGCGACGGCGCGCGCCAGGTGCTGCTGGCGCTGGGCGCCAGCGGCATCGCCCTGGTGGATGAAGTGATGGGCGGCGTGCCCCTGGGCACGCTGACCGGAGGCACGGCCGACGGCCTGCCCGTGGTGACCAAGGCCGGCGGCTTTGGCGCCGAAGACGTACTGGTTCGCGCCGTGCGCGCGATCCGCGACAGGAGATTCAAGCGATGACACAAACCCCCGCCCCCAAGCTGCCGCTCTTGGCCGTCACCCTCGGCGACGTGGCCGGCATCGGGCCGGAGATCACGGCCAAGATGCTGATGGGCCATGACGAACTGCGCCAGAAGGCGCGCCTGGTCGTGATCGGCGATGTCGACGTGATGGCCAACGCGGTACGCAGCCTCGGCGGCGATCCCGCCATCGTGCGCCGCGTCGAACGCCCCGCCGACGCCACCAACACGCCCGGCACCATCGAAGTGCTGCAGGCCGGCCCGTCGCTGGGCCACGTCAAGCTGGGCGAGATCAGCGCCGACGCCGGCGACGGCTCGGTGCGATTTGTCACCACCGCCTGCGCCCTGGCGCGCGCCGGCGAGGTCGACGGTATCGTCACCGCCCCGCTCAACAAGGCCGCCATGCACGCCGCCGGCCACAAATGGCCCGGCCACACCGAATTGCTGGCGCACGAATTCGGCGTCAAGACCTTCTCGCTGGTGCTGTCCGCCGGCGACCTCTACATCTTCCACGCCACTACCCACGTGTCGCTGCGCCAGGCCATCGCGGACCTGACCCCGGCGCGCATGCGCGCGGTGCTGCGTCTGGCCGGCTCGTTCGCCAAGGCCCTGGGCCGCGGCGACCGCCCGGTGGCGGTGTCGGGCCTGAACCCGCACGCCGGCGAAAACGGCATCTTCGGCACCGAGGACGCCGACATCCTGGCGCCCGCCGTGGCCGAGGCCAACGCCGCCGGCATCCTGGCCGCCGGCCCGATCCCGGCCGACGCGCTGTTCCCGCAGGCGGTGCGCGGCAAGTGGCAGTTCGTGATCGCCTGTTACCACGACCAGGGCCACGCCCCCTTCAAGGCCGTCTATGGCGACGACGGCGTTAACATCACCGTCGGCCTGCCGGTGGTGCGCGTGTCGGTCGATCACGGCACCGCGTTCGACATCGCGGGCCAGGGCATCGCCCGCGAAGACAGTCTGATCCTGGCCGCCGAGCGCGCCGCGCATCTGGCCCCCGGCTGGACGCATGTATGGGAAACTGCGCGGGCTCAAACAGGAGGTTGATTGCATGGCGCCCGCCAACGCTGAAGATTTGCCCGCGCTGGACCGTTCCGGCGACGTGCCGCTGCACGCCCAGGTGGCGGCGCTGCTGCGCGGCTACATCCGCACCCGCAAGCTCGGCGCCGGCGCGCTGCTGCCCAGCGAAGCCGCCTTGTGCGAACGCTTCGGCGTGGCCCGCAGCGTGGTGCGCCAGGCCTTGTCGGCGCTGGCGGCGGAAGGGCTGATCCAGCGCGAGGCGGGACGGCCCGCGGTCGTCGCCACGCCGCGCGAGCATCGCCGCCTGGTGCAGCGTTCCACCGGCCTTTACGAACAGTTCGCGCAGTCCGGCGTGGCGCTCAAGACACGCGTGCTGGGCCTGGCGCCGGGCGAAGCGCCCAAGGCCGTGATCGAGTTCTTCGGCACCGCCGATCTGCTGCTGCTGGAACGGCTGCGACACGTGGCCGATGCGCCGTTGGCCTATGTGCGCACGTGGCTACCCGCCGCCGCCGTCCCCGGCCTGCGCGCCGACGACCTGGCCGATGCCTCGCTGCACGGCGTGCTGACGCGGCGTTTCGGCCTGCATCCCGGCGCCGGCCGCAACCAGATCCGCGCGGTAGCCGCCGATGCCGCCTTGGCCGCGCTGCTGCAGACCGACACCGGCACGCCGCTGCTGATGCTGGAAGGCCAGGGCATGGATCAGCATGGCAAGCCGCTGGAATGGTTCAGCACCTGGCATCGCGCCGAACAGCTGGTGTTCGACGTCGACGTCAGCGTCGGCCACGAAAGCGTGCAGCCGCGCCTGCGCGACGCGGCCGTGGCCGGCGTCGAGGCGGCGGCCGACAGCCACGATCCGCTGGCGCGCGCCCAGGCGCTGGTGGCCGAACTCTCGGCGGAACTGGCGCGCCTGCGCGCCGGCTCCTAGCTCCTGGCGGCTAGCGGGCGCCAACGCCCTTGTCGGCGGGCGCGTCGGGACGCAACGTCACCGCCGCGTCGCGCTCGAAGCGTCCATCCGCATCCAGTTCGCGCAAGGCACGCCGCTCCGCCTGCGTCGGCGGCGGCGTCGGGCCGGCGCCCTGCGCGTCGAAGTCGAACGCCGTGCGCTCGCGCACTTCCTCCAGGCTGGATTCGGGGTGCCAGGACTGCAGCGCCAGCCGGCCGTCGCGCCTGACGAACACCGCGATCGGCGTCGCCACGCCGGCGAATCCGCCGCCCGAGGTCACGAAGTCCAGCCTGTCGACGAACACCCGGCGCGAATGCTCGGTACGCCAGGTGCAGCAACGCCGCGCCGTCGGCGTCATCACCGCGCCGCCGCCCCCTCCGGGCAGGCGCACCTTGGGCGCGTGCCAGTCGCCGATGCAGGAATTGTTGGCGCGGCCCGCGCCATCGATCTGGGCCGCGCCCAGGAACGCCAGGTCCATGCGGCCGCGCGTGCACAGGTCGTAGAAATCCTCGTTGGCGAAGATCGACGCGCTGTGCTCGGCCAGCACGGGATCGGAGCTGGACAAGGGGATGTGCGAGGGCCGCGGATCGACCCCGCCGGCCACGTTAATGTAGACGTAATCCCAGTCGTAGGCGCGCTTGGCCAGCAGGCAGGCCAGCATCGGCAAGGTCGAATTCACGCCGCTGAAGGTGATCTCGTCGGGCCGGATGAAGCGCGCCAGATTGGTGACGATGTACGAAAACCCCGACCATTGCTCAGCCATTCGCCTCTCCCGCGCTCGCCCGCGCCCCGGCCTGCATTTCCGGCGCCGAGGCCAGGTGCGCCGCCAGGTCGCCGTCCTTGTCCATGTAGGCCTGCACCGCCGGATAGTCGATGGCATAGTCCGGCCAGCATGAGCCGGGCCAGGCCGAGCGCGGCAGCACCGTGTACGCCTGCACCATGAAATACGGCACCAGCGTGGCTTCGGGCTGCGCCTCGAACACGGCGCTGTCCACCCGCTTCTCGGCCACCACCAGCACGCTGCCGGCGGCGCGCGACATGATGCGGTCCCAGTGCGCCGTGCCGTGCACCCGCACATTGCCGCGCGCATCCACTTCCGAGGCCTGGATCACGGCAAAGTCCGGCCGCACCGCCGGGATCACCCAGGTGCGCTCGCCGCTGCCATAGGGATCGTCCAGGCAGTGCCAGCCGTTCAGCGCCGGCAGGTCGCTGCCGTGCAGGCCGCCGCAGGGCTGGAACGGCACGCCATAGGCGGCGGCCCGCAGGCCCGCCGTCAGGCTGGCGCAGGCGTGCTCCTCCAGCTCGACCTCGCCGCGCTCGATGGCCTTGCGGTACCACGGCGCCAGGCCGAAGTTGCCTTCCATCGCCACGATGCCCGCGCGCACGCGCCGCAGCGCGCCGGCGCGGCAAAGGATGTCGACGTCATAGCCCGGCGACTGTTTGACCAGTTCCAGGTTGCGCCGCCCTTGGCGGACCAGTTCGCGCACGAAGGCGAACGGCCCCCGGTGCAGGAAGCTGCCGCCCAGGGCGATCGACGCGCCGTCCGGCACCAGCGCGGCCAGTTCGGCCAGCGAG
Organism: Achromobacter sp. CSND-B12; assembly: GCF_052906545.1. Taxonomy (NCBI): domain Bacteria; kingdom Pseudomonadati; phylum Pseudomonadota; class Betaproteobacteria; order Burkholderiales; family Alcaligenaceae; genus Achromobacter; species Achromobacter sp. CSND-B12. The sequence goes on from NZ_JBREGJ010000001.1 coordinate 1,172,604, forward strand.
CGCTGCTTGTGTGCCTGATTGAATCCCGAACCCATGCCGTCTCCTCGCCAGGGCCTGTTCACACTAAAAGGAGCCGGGCCGGCGTGCTCAGCGCGCCTGCAGGTAGGCCGCCACCCGCGCCTTCAATCCCGGTTCGGCGGCAGACCGCACCAGCCGCGCCAGGTCCGTATCGGGCTGCTCGGCCGACAGCGCCGCGTACAGCTGCGCGCGGCTGGCGCCGGTCAGGGCGCCCGCGGCGTCACCCGCCTGACGCTCGATCCCGGGCCACGAGTCGGGCGCCGCCAGGTGGCTGACGAAGCCGTCGCGGTGGGCCTGGGCCGCGTCGAACACGCTGGCCTGCTCCAGGATGGCGCGGGCGCGCTCGGCGCCCACCAGGCCGGCAAAGCGGCGCGTGCCCAACACCAGCCCGAACTTCAGGCCCGGCATGCGAAAGCTCGCGTCCGGCGCGGCGACGCGCCACTTGCAGGCGCCGAACAGGTCGACGCCGGCGCCGAAGTTGCGGCCGTGCGCCAGCCCCACCGTCAGGCAGGGCGAGGCCGCCACGCGCTGTAACAGCGTCTCGATGCGCACGAAGCGCAGCAGCAGGTCGCCCTCGCTCTGCGCTTCCCAATCGCCGAAATCGAAACCCGCGCTGAAATTGCGGCCCTCGCCTCGCAGCACGATGACGTCCGCGCCCTGCGCCGGCGCGGCGTCCACCGCCGCGATCAGGGCCTCGACCAGCTCGGCAGACAATGCGTTCATCTTCTCGGGCCGCGCCAGCATCAATACCTGCGCCGAGCCATGCCGCTCGACCCGTAGCGCCGCGCTCATGCGCCCTTCCCCTTGTTGCGCAACGGCCCCAGCACCGCGTCGTTGTGCTCGCCCAGCGCGGGCGGCGGGCGGCGCAGCGCGGTGGTCTGGCCATCGAAGCGCACCGGCAGGCCGAAGGTGCGCGTGCGCACGCCGTTCGGCAGTTCCAGCGGTTGCACCCAGCCCATATGCTCGACCTGCGGGTCCGCCAGCACTTCGGAATAGGTGTTGATGGGCGCGCACGGCACCCCGGCAGCGCGAAAGCGCGCCAGCCACGTCGGCGCGTCAGCGTCCGCGAAGATCGCTTCCAGGATCTCGCGCAGCGCGTCCTGGTTGCGGGCGCGCGCGCTGGTGTCGGTAAAGCGCGGGTCGGCCAGCAGGTCCTCGCGGCCCACCGTCGCGCACACGCCCTTCCACAAGGCGTTGTTGCCCGCCGCCATGCCGAAATAGCCGTCCTTGCAACGGAACGCCTGGTAGGGCGCGTTGCGCGGGTGGGCCGAACCGAGCTTGACCGGGTCGCGCCCGCTGCCGAAGAACTCCGAGGTCTGCAGCGCCGCGATGCCCAGCGTGGCGCCCAGCATCGGCACGTCGATGTGCGTGCCCTGGCCGCAGGCCTGCGCGGCGCGCAGCGCCGACACGATGGCGAAGGCGCCATACAGGCCGGCCGAGAAGTCGGCCACCGGCACGCCGCACTTGACCGGTTCGCCACCGGCCTCGCCGGTAACGCTCATCAGGCCGCTCATAGCCTGGATGGTGAGGTCGAAGCCGCCTTCCTGCGCGCGCGGACCGGACTGGCCATAGGCCGAGATCGAGCAGTACACCAGGCGCGGATTGGTTTCGCGCAGCGCCGCGTAGCCCAATCCCAGGCGATCCATCACGCCGGGCCGGTTGTTCTCGATCAGCACGTCCACGCCGGCGGCCAGCTCGCGCGCCAGCGCCAGGTCGGCCGGATCCTTCAGGTTCAGCGTGACCGAGCGCTTGTTGCGGTTGAGCGAGGCGAAGTTCTCGCTGTAGCCCTGGCTCAAGGGCGGCCAGCTGCGCAGCGTGTCGCCCCCTTCCGGGTTTTCCAGCTTGATCACATCGGCGCCCATGTCCGCCAGCAACATGCCGCAGAACGGCCCCGCCGCCACGTTGCAGATCTCGAGCACGGTAATGCCGGCCAACGCCGAGCCAGGAGTCATGGACGACCTCTCGTTATACGAATCCGGCGCCCAGCATAGCACCGGGCAGAATGCCCGGTAAACCATTAATTGAAATTCAAATCCTATTAAATAGGATTTTCTTGATCTCCCTGACGGTCCGGCCCCGAGCGTCATTCCCCCAGGAAACCGCGTCGGTAACCCATGCCCCGCGAGATTGCCTGCGCGCACGCGGCGACGTCCGGCGCCAGCTGCTTCATGCGGGCCGCGCTCAGGCGATCCAGCGGTCCGGAAATGCCCACCGCCGCCACCGGCTGGTCCAGGCTGTTGAACAGGGCCACGGCCAGCCCGCCCACGCCTTCCCGCCATTCGCCGCGATTGACCGCATAACCCGCGCGCGCCACCTTGCGCAGTTCGTCCTTCAACAACGGCATCGACACGATGGTGGCGGGCGTATGCCGCAGCAGCTTGTCGGCGTAGCGTTCCACATATCCGTCCGCCTGGTAGGCCAGCAGCGCCTTGCCGGTGGCCACCGCGTAGGCCGGCGCGCGTCCGCCCACCATCGAATAGGCGCGGATCGGCTGCGGACTGTCGATCTTGTCGACGTAGACCACATCAAGGCCATCCAGCACGGACAGGTGCACGGTCTCGCCGGTCTGGTCGGCCAGCGTGCGCATGAACGGCGCCGCCAGCTTGCGCAGGTCCAGCTGGCCGAGCTGCCGCGCGGCGAGCTCGAACAAGCGCACCGCGCCGCGATAACCGCCGCCATCCTCGTCCTTGATGACGTAGCCGGCGTGGATCAGCGTCTGCAGTGTGCGATGGGTGTTGCTGCGCGTCAGCCCCACGCGCGCGGCCAGCGCATCGATGGTGCGCGGCGGGTCGTCCACGTCGGTGACCGCCTCCAGCACCATCAGCCCCTTGAGCAATGTCTTGTCCATTTTCTGGGTTTCCCATTATTTAGGACGCGAACATAGCACGGGCCGCGCGCCGCGAACAGGCCTCAGGCGGGCCCCGCCGGCAGGGCCGCCCGCACTGCCGCGGAGCGGTCCCACAGGTTCGGCACGCTGGCCGCCGAATAGCCCGAGACGAACGGCTTGGCCTGGCCCGTGGCCGGGTCATAGACGTGGCGCGACACGGCGCCGATATTGCCGCCATACATGTGCACGCTGATGGACACCTTGTCGTCGAAGGCGTTGGACACCCGGTGGATATCGCCCGCCTGCGGCGACAGGCATTCGACGTCGCCGGGACGCAGCGTTTGCGGCGCTCCCTGCGGCGCCATCCGGCCATCGGCATCGCGCGCGTAGCGCTGGTTCACCTCGGCGCCACGCAGCATGCCGACATAGCCCCAGACCTCGTGATCATGCACCGGCGTCTGCTGGCCCGGCCCCCAGACGAAGCTGACCAGGGAGAAACGCTCCAGCGGATCGCAATGCAGCAGGTATTGCTGGTAGTACTGGGGATGCGGCGCCGTACAGGCTTCAGGCAGCCAGTCGTCGTGCGCGATCAGCGCCGCGAACGCGGCCTGCAGTTCGGGCGACTGCGCCAGGCCGGCGGGCGTGGCCAGGCGGGTGGCGGTGGCGATGAAATGGCGCAGCCGGTCCAGGCCGGCAAGGGCGTCGGGCATTGCGTATCTCCGGGTCGGACACGCCCCCGTGGGGGCAGGTCGGTTTGGCATCCCAATTGGGGTTTCCAGTATCCATGATTTGGGATGATCGCCGCAATGGCCGCCGCCCCGCCTCCAGGCGGCCTCCCACGCCGCGCTTGACAGACGCGGGCCCGCGCGTGCAGCGTAGCGGACTCTCTCATTACCGGCCGCACGGCATGGCAATCGTCAATCCTCCCATTCCGCCCGCGCTGGCCGACACCTTGGCGCGCGCCTCGCGCGTGACCGTCTTCACCGGCGCCGGCGTGTCGGCCGAAAGCGGCATCGCCACATTCCGCGATCCCCTGACCGGCCTCTGGTCGCGCTTTGACGCGCAGGCCCTGGCCACGCCCGAGGCATTCGCGGCGCAGCCGGACCTGGTCTGGGGCTGGTACGAGTGGCGCCGGGCGCAGGTGGCGCGCGCCGAACCGAACGCGGCCCATCACGCCATCGCGGCGCTGGCGCGGCGCATGCCCGCGCTGACGCTGATCACCCAGAACGTCGACAACCTGCATGAACGCGCCGGCAGCCAGGGCGTGGTCCATCTGCATGGCAGCCTGCACGCACCGCGCTGCGCCGCCTGCGGCGAACCCGCCGAATTCGCGGCCGCGGCCACGGGCCGCGGCGACGAACCGGAAACCGGCCGCGCCATCGTCCCGCCAGCCTGCGCGCGGTGCGGGGCGGCGGTACGTCCCGGGGTGGTCTGGTTCGGCGAAAGCCTGCCCGCCGACGCCTGGCTCGCGGCGCGCGAGGCCGCCAGCCAATGCGACCTGTTCCTGAGCATCGGCACATCGGCCATGGTCTACCCCGCCGCCGAACTGCCGCTGCGCGCGTCGCGCGCCGGCGCGACCGTGGTGCAGGTCAATCCGCAGGCCACGCCGCTGGACGCGCATGCCGATTTCAACCTGCGCGGCGCGGCCGCCCAGGTCCTGCCACGGCTGCTGGCCGCCGCCGGCTTCTGAAGGCCTCAAGGCGCTCCCACGCGCGCCGTCTTCTTCTCGCGTATCGCAAGGCGTCGCCCACGGCGTTGCCTGCCCCGCCTTCGCCCTGTCTTGACCCTCACCCGGTCTTGACCTTCACCATTTGCAGCCGCCGTCGCGCACCGTGTCGGCCAGCAGGAACGGGACCGCAAGCAATCCCAGGTGCGCATGCGCTTGCCGGCAAGGCGGCCGCGCGCTTTGCGCAATGCCCTTGGCCAGCGCGGACGGTTCGGCCGGCGCCTTGGGCGCCAGGTCCACCCGCGCCTGGCCGCGCGCGCGCGGCGCGCCCAGGGCCGCCGCATCTTCGGCGCGCCAGCGAAAATCATGCGCGGGCGCGGCGGCGGGCGCCGACGGGGACGAAGGCCCGGCATCGCGCGGCGGTGACGCCCGTTGCCGCGGCGATGCGCCGGCCGGCGCGGCATGCGGCGCCGGCCTGGAGCCTGCCGGCGACAGCCCTTGCGGCGCCGCGCCGGCAGCGTCCGATCGCGCCGGCGCGGCCACCGCCGGCGGCGCGGGCATGGATGGCCGCGGGGCTGGCGGCGATGGCTCCGCGGGCCTCGCTTGCGGCGGCCCGTCGGCGTAGGTGGGACGCGCCGTGGGCGCGGTGGCGGGCGGGGGCAACAACGTCACGAAAAAATCGTCTCCGCGCCCGGACGCGGGGCGCCGATCATCGGCGGCCCGCCACAACAGGCAGGCCACCAGCACGTGCAGGCAGCAGGCAAGCCCCGCCGCGCCCCACGCCATCGCGCGACCGCGGGGCGCGGCCGATGCCTCCCGCAAAGCGCCCGTCACAACAAAAACCATTACGCCGACTCTGGCCTCGAATCCCTCATCTTGCGGGCTTGCGGCCATTCAAAGCCGATGGCGACGTGAAGATTTGTGAAGATGTTTTGAGTGGATCGGGACTACCATGAACGAACGTCCGCGATGCAGGGGAAACCCCAAATTCCATCGCGCACGCAGAGGGATACAGTGGTAGCGAACCAGTGCAGCCATGGAGATCATCATTCCGTTTTCCTGGAGACTTCCCGACGTGTTCGTGCGCTCGCCAGACGGTGTCCTGCATCGCGTGGTGCGGCACGCCACGACCACGGAAACCATCGCCAAGCTCGAGAGCATTCCCAGCAATTACCACCTGGATTGCGAATGCATGCTCGACAACGGCGAGGCGCTGGCCTGGATCGGTGAAAATCGCTACCGTCAGCTCAATGGCGGCGCGATCTTCACCGCCGAATCCGGCGCCGCGCCGCCCATGGCCGAAGCCCGCAAGAATGCGAAGGCCCGCAACACCCTGCGGGACGTCCGCCCCGCCACCGCGCGCCAACCGCACGCGGCGCGGGAAAACGTCGTACCATCTGCTGTAGCAAGTCTAAAAACCGGCAACGATTGGAGCCTGATACGCGCCTGGCGCGAGCACCTCAATATCAGCACCACTGATATGGCTGCCCGGCTTGGCGTGGACCACTCCATCTACATCGAATTGGAAAGGCCCCGCCCGCGGCCCCGCCAGATCATCCTGGACCGCATTTCGGAAGCCCTGGGCGTATCGCCCGACCAGCTCGATGATTCATCGTTAGGAGGACATTTTCATTGACGCCTGGCGGCAACCGCCTGGGCCGATGAATAATGTTCGAACAACTTTGGCGCCGCGCAAGAACGGCCCGCGCATGGGGAGGTATCAAAAATGCTCGGAACCGCAAGACGATTGACCGATGTACTGGCCACGGCCCCGGACGGCACGCTGTATCGCATCGAGCGATTCGTGTCGGACCCTGACGCCTATTCCGCGCTGGGCACATCACGCTTCGACCCCAAGACCCACTGTGTCTGCCGCACCAGCTCGGGCGAGAAAGTCGCCTGGCTGGGCGGACAGGCCTATCAACTGCTCAAGACCGGCCTGTCGCTCACGGCGGTGGACCGACGACGCGCCTGACCGTCCTTCCCTCCGCCCGCGCGGCGGCTGACGGCGTCACCGGCCCGCCGGGCCCTGACGCCGTTTCGCGCCGCCGGTGAAGCGCGCCACGACGAACTCCACGAACGTGGTGAGCTTGGGCAGCGCCTGCCTGTCTTTCGGATAGAGCAGCGTCACCGGCCGCGCCGCCGGCCAATAGGACTGCAGGATCGGCACCAGCCGACCGGCGCGCACGTCCTCGGCCAGCAGCAGTTCGGGTTGCAGCACGATGCCGAATCCGGCCAGCGCCGCCTGCCTGAGCGCCTGCCCGTTGTTCGCGATGAAACGGCTGGTGGGCGGAAAGTCGGCATCCGCGCCTTCCGGCCCGCCCAGGCGCCAGCCGGTGCGGCGGCTCCAATAGGAAAAGTCCAGGCACTGATGGCGCGCCAGGTCGGCGGGCGCTTCGGGCGTGCCATGGCGCGCCAGGTAGGCCGGCGCGGCGCAGATGATCATCTGGTAGGTGCCGATCGGGCGCGCCACCAGGCCGGAATCACGCGGCTCGCCAATGCGCACCGCCAGGTCGTAGCGGGACGCGACCAGGTCCTCGACGGCGTCGCTCAACGCCAGCTCCACACTGACGTCGGGGTAGAGATTCAGGTAGTCGGCAATCGCCGGCGCCAGCGCGAACGAGCCGAACGACACCGTGGACGTGATCCGCAGATTGCCGCGCGGCGCGACTCGCAATGCCTCGGCGCCCTGCTCGGCCTCGCGGATGTCGGCCAGGATCGCCTTGCAGCGCGAGTAATACGCCTGCCCCGCCTCGGTCAGGCTCTGGCGCCGCGTGGTGCGGTTCATCAGGCGCAGTCCCAGCCGCGTCTCCAGACCCTTGATGTGCTTGGCCGCCATGGCCGCGGACATCTCATGGCGCGCGGCCGCGGCGGTCAGGCTGCCAAGCTCGACCACCGCCACGAAGATCTCCATGCTGAGCAGACGATCCATTGAATTACGCACCCTGGGTATGAAGAGTTCCAACCATTCGTGGATTTTTCCACAGGAATGGAATCCGCAGAATGCTTGCATGCGCCGGCACCCCGTCCGCGCCCCCCAACCCGCATACCAGGAATCCCCATGAAAATCGCACTTATCGGCGCCAGCGGCACCATCGGCCGCGCCGTCGCCCAGGAACTCGGCCAACGCCACGAAATCATCGCCGTGGGCAAGACGCAAGGCCAATACCAGGTCGACATCACGCGCAGCGACAGCATCCGCGAGCTGTTCGAGCGCGTGGGCAAGGTCGACGCCATCATTTCGACCGCCGGCACGCTGCACTTCGGCCCGCTGGCCGAGATGACCGCGGACCAGTTCAGGATCGGCCTGCATGACAAGCTGTTGGGCCAGGTCGACCTGGTGCTGATCGGCCAGCACTACCTGAACCAGGGCGGCTCCATCACGCTGACCAGCGGCATCGTCAGCGACGAACCCATCCGCTTCGGCGCCAACGCCTCGGCCGTCAATTCGGCCATCGACGGCTTCGTGCGCGGCGCGGCCGTGGAATTGCGCAACGCGCGCATCAACTCGGTCAGTCCGACCGTGCTGCGCGAATCGTGGGAGGGCTACGGCCCTTACTTCGCCGGCTTCGAAGCCGCGCCGGCGCAACGCGTCGCGCTGGCCTACAGCCGCAGTGTGGAGGGCGCGCAGACCGGCCGCACCTACCGCGTCTGGTAACGCCGTGCCGCCGTTGCCGCGCGACGCACGACAGCAATGGCGGCATCAGGCGACCAGGTCGAGGTTGTAGGCAAGGAAAACCTGGTCCTGCCGCCAGCCCAGGGATTCATACAGGGCCTGCGCCGGCAGATTGGTCCGGGCGGTGGTCAGATCCATGCGGGCGAAGCCGCCCGCGCGCGCATGCGCCTCGGCGCGCTGCAGCAGGGCGCGTCCGATGCCGCCGTGGCGCGCGGCCGGCGCCACGAACAAGTCATACAGCACATAGATGGGCGCGGCGAGCACCGAGCAGAACGAGGGGTACAGCTGGCAGAAACCCAGCGGCGCGCCGCTGTCGGCGTCCTCGGCCAGGAAGATCACCGATTCGCCGCGCGCCAGGCGCGCGCGCACGAATTCCAGCGCGGCCGACGGATCGGCCGGTTGCGCATAGAACTGGCGATAGGCATCGAACAACGGCGCAACGCGGACGGCATCTTCAAGGGCGACAAGTCGGATATCGAGGCGGATCATGGCGGCGGCGCAAAGGGCTGAATGTACACTCGGCCCATCCTTGGGAGAACCCCTATGCGTCATGCCCTGCTATTGGCCTGCTTGGCCGCCTCCGCCCTGACCAGCGCCTGCACCTCGCGCCAGGCCTACGATACCGGCCAGGCCTGGCAACGCAATGAATGCGGCAAGATCGTCGACATGCAGGAACGCCAACGTTGCATGGGATCGGCCTCCACCTCCCATGACGACTACCAGCGCCAGCGACAGGACCTGCGGCAATAACCCGCCCCCGGTGCCGCGCCATCGCCCGCCCGCGCGCCCACAATGACAAAGGCCTGGCGAGTGACCGCCAGGCCTTTTCCAGTGCTTTTCGCAATGCTGTTCGCGCTGTGCTTTCCCAGCGCTGCATCAACCGTTGGTTTCACCACTGGTCTCAAACTCACTGTCTGGTGCAATGAAGAGCGTGCAGTGGCGCTGCCCGAAATGAGGTGGCGCGCCCGGCAGGATTCGAACCTACGACCCCCTGGTTCGTAGCCAGGTACTCTATCCAGCTGAGCTACGGGCGCGCTAAAGAGGCGTGTTTATAACATGAAGCGGCTGGGCTCGGCAAATCGGCCCGCCCGTGCCGGGTTCGGAGGCAACACGGGAGCGACATTCGGGAGCGGCGTCCCTCGGACCCGGGGACCGATGCGCCGGACAGCATGGCCCAGGCCGGCACGCTCCCACGCGCCTTGCGCCAGATCAATTCCCGCACGGACCAACGGCGCTACGCTGAAGCCATCAATGCGCGGCAGCAAATCCGCGGCCCCCCGGAAGAAAAACCGGGCGAGCCCGAACTTGTCGCGCACCCTCCGGCAGCCTGGATGGAGGCATCAGCATGTCCAAGAAATTTCCGTTGCATCCCAAGCACCCCGAACGCATCTGCTGGGGCTGTGACCGCTATTGCCCGACCGACGCGCTGGCCTGTGGCAACGGTTCCGATCGCACCATGCATCCGGCGGAACTGCTGGGCGACGACTGGTACACGGTTGGCAACTGGGACCTGGAAGACAGCGAGGAAAAAACCGTCGCGGCCACCACCGCGGGCTGAACCCGCCGCGAGGTGTTTCAAGGCCTTCCCCCGCCCTGCGGCTTCACTTCGCGCCGCCTCGTTTCCCCTCGCACACCCACGCCTCACCTCACCACGCAAGCAAGGCGTCGCCGGAAAAACAAAAAGGCCTTCGATTAAAAAATCAAAGGCCTTTCGTTTTTACTTTGGCGCGCCCGGCAGGATTCGAACCTACGACCCCCTGGTTCGTAGCCAGGTACTCTATCCAGCTGAGCTACGGGCGCTCCGGCAAAGAGGCAAAATTATATCAGAATAATTTCACGCTCGCACTGCAGGTTTTTTTGCACTGCTTTTTTTGCATTGCTTTTTTACTGCTGTCTTGCATTTTCAATGGCGCGCCCGGCAGGATTCGAACCTACGACCCCCTGGTTCGTAGCCAGGTACTCTATCCAGCTGAGCTACGGGCGCTTGAAAAAGCAAGCCTTGAATCATAGCGTTGTTTCGCAAACCGCGCAAGTTGCGTGCCGCGATCGCCTGCACGGCATGCCGCCCGCGGGCGTGCTTATACCAAGCATGGCCTTGCCGGCGGCAAGGGGCGTCGCATTCTGCGCACTGTTTGACAACACCTCTCATTATCATTGACTGGCGGTCAGTCATTATCTATAGTCTGTCTCGGACCGCGCGTCGACATCGGCGCGCCGCTTGCCCCGCTACCGCCATGATCGCTCCCTTCCCCCACTCCGCTTCGTCGCCCGTGCCGTGCCCCGTGCCACCGCCCGGGCTGGGCGCCTTGCGCCCCGGCCCGTTGCCGATCGGCATGCTCACCGTGGTGCTGGGGCCGGCGGCGTCCGGCAAGACGGGCTTGCTGGGCCGGCTGGCGCGCGACATGGCCGACGGCGAGAGCGGCGCGCGCATCATCCTGGCAGCGGCGCCACCCGTGACAGTACCTTCGCTGCGCGTGTTCGAGGCCTTGCTTTTGGCGCACAAGCAAGGCGGGCGCTGGGCGCTCGGAACCGAAGAGATCCAGGCGGTCGACGCCTGCTTGCGGCAAGCCGACCTGGCGCACGCCGCCGGCCTGCTGGTGGAACGGCTGGATGCGGCAGCCCGCCAGCGCCTGCTACTGGCGCTGGCCCTGGTCCGCAAGCCGGACGTGATCTTGATGGACGAACCCGAAGGCCCGCCGGCCGCCTCGTGCCAGGCGCGCATCGCCGCCCTGCTCAAGCATGCGGCCAGCGAGCTGGGCATCCGCGCCGTCATCGCCATGACCGATGCCGCCGCCGCGCTGCAGGTGGCCGACCGCGTGCTCGTGCTGGACCACGGCCGCCTGGTCGCCAAGGGCACGCCCGCGCAGTTGCGCCAGCAGGTCCAGGCCGGCGACCTGGACGCCACGCTGTTGTCGTACGCATGAACTCCGCTTCACGCGGCGCCGACGGCTACTCGGAATCAGTCCGCGCGCCCAGCATGCGCAGATAGGCATCGGCGATGCCGCGGGCGAAATCGGTGGCATCGGATTGGCGCGACAGGATCGCATCGTCGGTCGCGCAATGCACACCGGCATAGATCAGCAACGCCATCATGCGCGGATTGTCGAGACGCCAGGCGCCGGCCTGCGCGCCGGCCCGCAGGATTCCCTGCAGCTGCGTGACCACCTGGTTTTCCGTATGACCCTCGCGCGCATGATGGTGCGGATGCGTGAAGACGATATCGTGCACGCGATAGGTGCGCAGGTACATCGACACATTGGCATGGATCCAGGCGCGCAGCCGCCCCTCCCAGTCGTTCTCGGCGCAGGCGGCGACCGCGCGCTCGAGCCGCTCGACGAACTCCCGCACATACCGTTCACCCAGCGCCACCAGCATTTCCTGCTTGGACGGGAAGTACACGTAGAACGTGCCCTTGGCCACGCCAGCCGCCTCGGTGATCTCGCTGATGGTGGTGGCCTCGACACCCTTTTCCAGGAACAGCGCCTGCGCGGCGCCCATCAATTCGTCCAGGCGCACTTCCGCGGGCTTGGTGCGGGACGGCGCCGTTCTGTGCGCGGAGTCGTCTGCGGTGTGATCGGTCATTGCTTTCACTCGGATTTCATCCATGGCGCCAGTCTAAGGGAATTTTGCGCCAGCCTCCCCAGCGTACAGCTTTCTGACAGCGGACGGTCACATCGATAGAACCTGCGGTCTCTAGCCTACCGGCCTGCAAACCCATTTCAAGCCGGCTGTCATCCGGCGACCCGTGGCGCAATGACAGGGCGCCGCCCACACCGCAAGGTCTACAACATGTCTGAAAAAGAAAAGGGCGCGGCCACACCCGCCGCCGCGACACCGACCGCCGCCGATTCCCAGGATGCCAATGCCCCCGCCCGGGCGACTCGCCGCGGCTTCCTGACCGGCATCGCGGCGCTCGGCGCCAGCGCCGCCGCGATGGGCGCCCTGGCAGGCTGCTCCAGCGACGACGATGACGACGGCAACGACAACACGCCTCCCCCCGCCCCCGCGCCGGTCGACGTGACGGCGCAATTACGCAAGAACGTCAAGACGCTGGTGGTGATCTTCGCGGAGAATCGCAGCTTCAACAACCTTTTCGCCGACTTCCCCGGCGTGGAAAAACCGCTGTCGGCGCTGACCGCCGCGGACTACACGCAGAACGATCGCGACGGCACGCCGCTGCCGGTGCTGCCGCCCGTGTGGGGCGGCATGGTGCCGACCTCGCAGCAGGCCAACCACGTGGCCTATCAGGTGGCCGAGAACGCGCCCTACATGAACAACCTGCCCAACGCGCCGTTCGACCTGCGCGGTCCGCAGGGCGAGCCGCTGCCGCAGGGCGTGGTCACGCGCGACCTGTGGCACGTCTTCTACCAGAACCAGATGCAGATCAACGGCGGCAAGAACGACCGTTTCGTGGCCTGGGCCGACTCGGGCGCGCTGGTCATGGGCCACTATGGCGACTCCGCGTACAACCTGCGCCTGTGGAAGCTGGCGCAGGAATTCGTGCTGTGCGACAACTTTTTCCAGGGCGCCTTCGGCGGCTCGTTCCTGAACCACCAGTACCTGATCGCCGGTCGTCCGCCGTTCTATCCGAACGCCGCCGCCTCGGTCGCCAGCACCCAGATCGCGCAATTGCAAAGCAGCGATCCGGCCGATCCGCGCCTGCAGCCCAAGCCCGCTTCGCCGGCCAGCGCCCTCACCGGCATCCCGCAATTCGGCGCGAGCGCGCTGACGCCGGACGGCTATGGCGTCAACACCATGGCCCCGCCCTACTGGCCGTCGTTCTCACGCGACGCCGCGCATCCGGAACTGGCCGACGCCACCAGCCCGCAGACCATGGTGCCGCAGGAACACCCCAACATCGGCGACCTGATGGACGCCAAAGGCCTGGACTGGGCCTGGTATGCGGGCGGCTGGCAGGCGGCGGTCGACTCGACCGCCAATTCCGGCTTTCCGTCGTCGCCCAATTTCCAGGCGCACCACCAGCCCTTCAATTACTTCAAGAGCACCGGCCCCGGCACCGCGGCCCGCGCCGCGCACCTGCGCGACGGCGGCCTGGGCGACCTGGCATCGACCAACCGGTTCCTGGCCGATGCCGAAGCCGGCAAGCTGCCGCCGCTGACGTTCTACAAGCCGCAAGGCAACCTGAACATGCACGCCGGCTATGCCGACGTGGATTCGGGCGACCGGCACATCGCCCACATCGTCGACAGCCTGCGCAAGAGCGCCCAATGGGAGAACATGGTGGTGGTCATCACCGTGGACGAGAACGGCGGCTGGTGGGACCATGTCGCGCCGCCGGCGGGCGACCGCTGGGGCCCTGGCACCCGCGTTCCCGCGCTGGTGGTCTCGCCCTTCGCCCGCAAAGGCACCGTGGACCACACCATCTACGATACCGGCTCGATCCTGCGCCTGGCCGCGCGGCTGTTCGACCTGCCCACCCTCGACGGCCTGAAAGCCCGCGACGACGCCATGAAAGCGCGTGGCCAGCAGCCCATGGGCGACCTGACCAACGCGTTGGCCTTCAACGCCTGAACGTCGCGCGCCGATACGGCTTAGAATCTTCCCCGGGGCGGCGCAATTGCGCCGCCCCGCCAACGCGAGGATGCTCCGCCATGGAAGACTTCTGGTTCGCCAAAGCCAAGCGCCTGCAGGCCATCGCCTGCACCGGCCTGGCCTATTGCGACGACGACTACGAACGCGAGCGCTTGCAGGAGACCCTGGACATCGCCAACGGCATGCTGGCGCGCCTGGCCACGGCTCCAGTCGAGCGCATCGCCCAGTTGTCCCCCGACGCCCGCGCCTATCCCACGCCCAAGGTCGACGTGCGCGCCGCCGTCATCCGCGACGGCCGCATCCTGCTGGTGCAGGAACGCAACAACGGCCGCTGGACATTGCCGGGCGGCTTTGCCGAGATCGGCTATTCCGCCGCCGAAAACGCCGAAAAGGAAGTCATGGAGGAAGCCGGCCTGAAGGTGCGCGCCAGCGCCCTGTACGGCGTGCGGCACAAGGCCAAGGGACCATTCGCCCCCGACGTGCGCGACTTCTATAAGCTGTATTTCCTGTGCCAGCGGCTGGACGACGGCGCTCCCGCCCCGGGACCGGAAACCGCCGACGCCGCCTACTTCGCGCCGGACCGACTGCCGCACTTGTGCCGCGACCGGGTCGCCGCGCAGGATATCGAACGCGCCTTCGCCTTCATGGCGCGGCCCGACCGGGTGTTCCTGGACTAGCGAGTCCGGCAGGCCCCCCCGGCGGCGTGCGAGAATTCGCTCTTCTTCCCTGGATCTTCCCGCCTTGAAACACCTGCTTGTCGGCCTGGACAGACGAGATGAGTTCGACGACATCATCGATGTGCGCACGCCACTCGAGTATGCCGACGACCACATCCCCGGCGCGCTGAACGCCCCGGTATTCAGCAACGAGGAGCGCGCCCGCGTCGGCACGCTGTACCGGCAATCGCCCTTCGAAGCCACGCGCCTGGGGGCCGCGCTGGCGGCGCGCAACATCGCCCGCCACCTCGACACCACCTTCGCCGACCGGACGCAAGGCTGGCGCCCGCTCATCTACTGCTGGCGCGGCGGCAAGCGCTCGGGCTCGATGACGGTGATGTTCAACATGATCGGCTGGCGCGCGCGCCAACTCGATGGCGGCTACAAGACCTACCGCCGCGCCACGCTGGAAGCGCTGGACGCGCTGCCCGCCGGCCTGCGCTTCGTGGTGCTGACCGGCCCCACCGGCAGCGGCAAGACGCGCCTGCTCAACGCGCTGCAACAGGCTGGCGCGCAGACGCTGGACCTGGAGGCGCTGGCCGCGCACCGGGGCTCGTTGCTGGGCGCGCGGCCGGGCGTGCCGCAACCGACGCAAAAGCGCTTCGACACGCTGCTGGCGGCGCGCCTGCGCGAGCTGGACGCCTCGGGGCCGGTATTCGTCGAAGCCGAAAGCCGCAAGATCGGCGCGGTGGCGCTGCCCGCCGCGCTGCTGGCCGCCATGCACCAGGGCGCCTGCATCGCGGTCTCTGCCAGCCCCGAAGACCGCGCCGCCTTCCTGCGGCAGGACTATGCGCAACTGCTGGACGACCCCGCCGCGTTCAAGTCGCAGTTGCAACGCCTGGTCGGCCTGCACAGCCGCGACACCATCGGCGGCTGGCTGCGCATGGTCGACGAAGGCCGCGACGCCGACCTGGCGCGCGAGCTGATCGACAAGCACTACGACCCGGCCTATGCCCGCAGCAGCCACGCCCATTTCACGCGCCTGCCCCAGGCGCTGCAAGTGGTGTTCCGTCCCAACGACAATGATCTCGTGGCGCAGGCGCGCGCGCTGTTGGCGGCGCTGGGCTGACGCATTTTCCTACCTGAAATCCGCTTCGGCGGAGTCAAGAATTTTCTTAAAGGCCGCATTTTTCCGCCGGGAAATGCGGCCTTTCCGCGCCCGTTTTCAATTCATTACTTCTCCTTCCAATCTATACAGCGCTTCTAAGAATCGTCTTATTTTTCTGCGCGCTTCCGAAACGCACCATGGACGCTACTGCCACGTCATCGCCTTTGTCCGATACGCACCAGTACGCTTCAGTGGCCGCCGTTTCGTCCGGGGGCCCGGATCTGATCGATAAAAGTGTATGGGGTTGCCAAGGCCAAGGGCCAAGGAGCCCCTATGCACTGTCCCCTCAACCCCATCATGCTCGGGTTGCTTGCCCTCACGCTGCCCGCCCTTGCCGGCTCGGCCGACGCCGCCGAACGCGGCCAGGTGCTGGTCAACGACGCCGCCGGCGCGACGCAGCTGATGCTCGGCGACGGCGACACCGCCACCTATGCCGGCGCCGGCGCCGCCATCGATGTCTCGGTGGCCGGCAACACGGTGCGTGGCGCCGGCATCACCGTCACGGCCGGATCGGCCTCCGCCCGCAGCACCATCGGCGTGCGCGCCAGCGCCGGCGGCAAGGTGACGCTGTCGGACAGCGCCATCAAGACGCTGGGCGACGGCCAGGGCGCGCATGCCCTGGCCGCCAGCGGCGCCGGCAGCGTGGTCAGCGTGAGCGGCAGCGACGTCAGCACCCAGGGCACGTATTCTCACGGCGCCTACGCGCAGTCCGGCGGCCGCATCGAACTGGACGGCGGCACCATCACCACCACCAATAGCGGCAGCCGCGGCCTGAGCGCCGAGGGCGCCGGCTCGGTCATCGTCGCCCGCGACGTGGTCCTCTCCACCGCCGCGTACAACGCCGGCGGCGCCTATGCCGAAAACGGCGCCAGCATCACCTTGCATGGCGGCAAGATCACGACCACGGGCAATTACGGCGACGGCATCAGCGTGCGCGGCGCCAATGCCCTGGTGTCCGTGTATGGCACCGAGATCAACGTGGGCGCCGGCGTCGGTGCGCGGCTCGAGGGCGGCCGCTTCGTGATGGACGGCGGCAGCCTGACCGCCGGCGGCTCGGCGGTGATGCTCAGCTCGGGCACCGGCGCCGCATCCAGCGTCGACATCCGCAACGCCACCCTGACGTCCACCGGCGACTTTGGCTATGGCATCAACATCAACGCCAAGGACACCTCCGCGGCGGTCGAGAACGTTTCGATCTCGGCGCTGGGCTACTACGGCACCGGCGTCTGGCTGCCGTCCACCGGCACCTCGTTCACGGCCACCGGCTTTGATCTCACCTCGTCCCATGTGGGCGTGGACAACCGCGCGGGCCGGGTCACGCTGGTCGACGGCAACGTCACGACCCGCGATGCCAATGCCCACGGCCTGTATGTATCCCGCGAATACGGCAGCTCCGCCACCATCAAGGCCACCAAGGTCAACGTCAAGACCCGTGGCGACGGCGCAGTCGGGGTGCTGGCGCGCGCCAGCGGCGCCGCCATCGAACTGCTGGACGCCAGCGTGACCACCGAGGGCGCCAGCGCCTATGGTCTGTTCGCCAGCGGCTCCGGCGTCAGCCTGTCGGCGCGCAACACCCAGGTCAGCACCAGCGGCGCCAACGCGACCGGCCTGTCCGTCAGCAACCGCGCGGCGGTCACGCTGGACAACACCGGCTTCACGCTGGCCGGCGCAGGCGCCCATGGCATCTGGAGCTACGTCACCGCCGCCGGTGTCAGCAACACCGTCACGCTGCGCAATGGCAGCCGCATCGACACCCAGGACGGCGTTGGCCTGCTCGCCTCGGGCGGCGGCCATACTTTCCTGGTCTCCGACTCGGATATCACCGCGCGCGCCGGAGGCGATGTCGGCAGCGGCGTGCTGCTGCACTCGCGCGCGGTGACCGTAACCAGCGGCGGGGTATCCACCGTCATCGAAAGCGAACAGGTCACGCTCGACGCCACCAACGCCCGGCTCACGGGCGACGTGCTGGCCGACAGCGGCACGGTGGACGTGTCGCTGGCGAACGGCTCGACGCTGAACGGCGCCCTGGTGCAGCGCGGCACGGGCCGCATCAACGGCCTGACGCTGGATGGCACCAGCACCTGGATCGTGCGCGGCGATTCCAGCCTGGCCACGCTGTCCAACGCCGGCACCGTCGCTTTCGCGGCCCCGGCGGGCGGCGCCGGCTTCAAGACCCTGACCGTCAACAATTACGTGGGCGGCGGCACGCTGGTGCTCAACACGCAATTGGGGGATGACGCCTCGCCCACCGACAAGCTGGTGATCGACGGCGGCACAACGTCCGGCAATACCGCGCTGCGCATCGTCAACGCCGGCGGCAGCGGCGGCCAGACCACCTATGGCATTCGCGTGGTCGAAACCATCAACGGCGGCACCACCACGGCGGATGCGTTCCACCTGGACAGTGGCTCGACCGGCTACCGCGCCAGCGCCCGTACCGTGTCGCTCAACGGCTATGACTACAGCCTGGTGCGCGGCGGCAATGGTGCCGTGGCGCCCGACTGGTACCTGACCTCCGACTACACGCCGCCAGTGACGCCGCCCGATCCGGTCGATCCGATCAACCCGACCGACCCCGGCGATCCGACCGGTCCGGTGACCCCGCCGGACCCCGTTCTGCCGGGCGGTCCCGGCTTCAAGAACGTCTCGCCCGAAAGTGGCGCCTATGCCGGCAACCGGCTCGCCGCCACCCTGCTCTTCACCCACAGCCTGCATGACCGCGTGCCGGCCTATGCCGACGGCGACGCCGACGCCCGCCATGGCCGCGGCCTGTGGGCGCGCGTGCAAGGCCGCCATGACAGCGGCCTGCGCATGTCCGAGGGGCGTGTCGACGTCGACACCGACAGCGCGATGGTGCAACTGGGCGGCGACCTGCTGAAGGCGCCGCTGGGCCGGGAAGGCGCCCTCTATGCGGGCCTGATGGGCGGTTATGGCGACGCGCGCTCGCGTTCGGTATCGACCCTGATGCTGCCGGGCGCCACGCAGTCGACCCATGCCCGCGCCCGCGGCAAGGTTTCCGGCTATGCCGGTGGCGTCTACGGCACCTTCTATGCCAACGACCTCACCCGCCTGGGCGCCTACGCCGACACATGGATCCAGTACGGCCGCTACACCAACCAGGTCAGCAGCGAACTCGGGTCGGTGCGCTACCGCTCGAACGTCTGGAGCGCCTCGCTCGAAGGCGGCTATGCCCTCAAGCCCTTCGCCGCCGGGTCGGCGCTGGAAGCCCTGGTGATCGAACCGAACGCGCAACTGGTCTACAGCCGCTACCGCGCCCAGGACGCCACGCTGCAAGGCACCCGCATGCGCAGCGGCGACAACGGCAGCTGGCAGTCGCGCGTCGGCGTGCGGCTCTATCCGCAGGTCACGCCGCGGCCGGGCAAGAGCAGCGTTCGCCCGTTCCTGGAGACCAACTGGCTGCACCGCAGCGACGATCCGACCGTGCGCATGGGCAGCACCACGCTGCAGGCCCAACCCTCGCGCAACGCCCTCGAGCTGAAGGTGGGCGCGGAGGGCCGGGTGGGCAAGGCGGTGCAGGTGTCCGGCCACCTCTTTGGCCAGACGGGCAGCCACAGCCAGCACGGCTATGGCGGCATGTTGAATGTCAGCTATCGCTGGTGACCGCGTGCCGGGGCGGCCGACGTCAGAGTTCGGCCAGGGTCTGCCTGAGCGATACCGCCAGGGCGGTCAGCAACGCCCTCACCGCGTCGTTCAGGCCATCGGCCACCAACCGGTCCTCGGCGCTTTCGGCCTGCTGGTACAGATCCATCGCCTGCACCGCGGCGAATCCGCCGCGCATGCGATGCAGCACGGCGCGCAGGTCGCGCGCGTTGCCATCGGCCTCGGCCTGTTCCATGCGCGCCAGGTCCTGGGTCATGGTTTCCAGGAACACCTCGCGGTACTTGCCGACGATGGGCGGCGCGGCGCGCGGGCTCGCGGCCTCGGCCGCGCCGGCCGTCCGGGGCGCCGCCGGCTCGCCGCGAACGGCGCGCAGCTGGCTCCACAGCAGGCTCAGCTTGATCGGCTTGACCAGCCAGTTGCTCATGCCCGCCGCCTTGCAGCGGGCCTCTTCGTCCTTGAGCGCATTGGCCGTGACGC
Organism: Achromobacter sp. CSND-B12; assembly: GCF_052906545.1. NCBI lineage: Bacteria > Pseudomonadati > Pseudomonadota > Betaproteobacteria > Burkholderiales > Alcaligenaceae > Achromobacter > Achromobacter sp. CSND-B12. The sequence goes on from NZ_JBREGJ010000001.1 coordinate 1,192,266, forward strand.
CGATGATGGGCACGGTCACGCCCTGCGCGCGCAACGCGCCGGCCAGTTCGTAGCCGTTCATGCGAGGCATGTTGACGTCGGTCAGCACCACGTCGAACGGCTCGATGTTCCATTGCGCCAGCGCCTCGGCGCCATCCGGCGCCACCGTCACCTGGCAACCCAGTTGCTCCAGCTGATCGCACATCGTCACCTGGTTGATCGGGTTGTCCTCGGCCACCAGGATACGCAGGTTCAATGGCGCGTAGTGAGGCGTCGCCGTGTCCTTGGCGGTATCGGTATCGCCGCGGGCCCATCGCTCGAGCGCGAAGCCGATGCTGGACAGGTAGTGGCGGTCGGCGCGGTACAGCGCGGTGCCGCGCACGTCGCGGCCGCCGGCCGAGACCACCGGCCCCCGCCATTCGGTCGGCGCCGCCGCGTCGCCGACGATGTGCACGTCAACCAGCACGCCGTCGCTGTCCTCGTCGCGCGCGATGACCGCAGGCGCGACGCTGGCCTGCGCGCCCCAATAGGCCAGCCACTGGCAGATGTTCTCGCTCAGTTCCTTGCGCGCGCTGCGCACGTAGACGCGCAATCCGTCCAACCGCGGCGACGGCCCGGGCGGAGGCTCCGCCGTATCCAGGTCGATGGCGATCGAAAAACTGCTGCCCAATCCCAATTCACTGGTCACTTGGATCGTACTCCCCATCAATTCGGCCAGGCGCGCGCAGATCGACAGACCGATGCCCGCGCCTCGCACCAGGTGCGATCCGCTATCGATCTGGTAGAACGGCTCGAACAGGCAGACCTGGTTTTCGGCGCTGATGCCGACGCCACTGTCGACCACCTGGAAATGCAGGCGGGCGCGGCCGTCCGGCAGGACCTCGGCGCGCAGCCGCGCCACCACATGGCCGGAATCGGTGAACTTGATGGCGTTGTTGACCAGGTTGTTGAGTATCTGCCGGATACGGCCGCCGTCGCCCACCACCCACGCCGGCGTCGAGGTATCGATACAGCTGTAGATGACCAGCCCCTTCTGTTCGGCCATGCCCGCATAGGAGGCGACGCAATGCTGCACCAGTTCGCGCGGATCGAAGCCGTCCATCTCCAGCCCCAGCTGGCCGGACTCGATCTTGGTGATGTCGAGGATGTCGCTGATCAACTGCTGCAGGATCACCGACGAGTCCTGGATGCGGTCGACGTGCCGGCGCTGCTCGTCGTCCAGGTGGGTCAGCGACAGCACTTCGAGCGTGCCGAGCACGCCATACAGGGGCGTGCGGATCTCGTGGCTCATGGTGGCCAGGAAGGTCGATTTGGCCTCGTTGGCGCGGTCGGCCTGTTGCTTGGCCTGCGCCAGCGTGTGTTCCATTTCGGCGCGCGCGCTGATGTCGGCGAAAGCACACAGCACCACGTCCTGCTTCTTGTAGCGCGTGGGCGCAAAGGCCACGAACAGCGGCCGCCCCTCGTGGGTGCGGAAGGTCTCGATGGTGCCCGGCCTGGCGGCGCCCAGGACCTGGCGCAGCAGTTTGTTGGCTTCCGGCGAATCCCGCGGCTGCTCGCCCACGGCGATGCCCAGCCACTGGATGGCCAGCGCGTTGCCGAACACCACGCGGCCGTCGAGCCGCGACAGCACGCACAGCGCCACCGGCGCGGTATCGAGCACGGTGCGGTTGAACTCCTCGCTCTCGACCATGTCGAGGTGGGCGATTTCAGCCGGCTGGATGACGCGCCGGTTGTACCAGAGCAGGTAGACCGCGCCCGCCGCCAGGCCCAGCCCGAGCATCAGCAGGACCGTGATCGGCAGCCACATGTTGGCGCGAAAGAAGCTGCCGTAGTTCAGCTTGTAATAGCCGGTCCAGCTATCCGTCCGATCGGCGATGCGCAGCACCAGCCCGTCGCCGCCGAAATGGAAGCCGGGCTGCCCGACCGCGGGCGGCGCGCCCTCGCCGATGAGCACGCCGGTGCCCTTGTGCTGCAACCAGAACTGGTCGTACAGCGGCTCGCGCAGGATCTGCTCTGAAATGCTGACCCGGCCGCGGCTCAGCAGCGACACGGCATAGACGCTGCGCCGCGCCGTGGTGGTGCCGTCGCGGGTGTTCAGCGGCAGCGTCACCGGCAGCATGCCGATCAGCATGTCGGGCAGGTCGGCGTCCCGCAGCCAGGTGACCCGCGGACCCTCGCCATTGGAACGGTCTTCCGGATCGGCGCCGCCGGCCGCCCGCCCCACCGCGTCCACCACCGACAGGAAGGTCTGCCGCGTCAATGGCTCGAAGCCGGACACCGTGGAGATGGCCGGCACGCTCACGCTGAGCTGCTGGCTCGGCGAAATGATGAACAGCGGCGCCGCCGGATACACCGAGGCGGCCCAGCGGGTGGAATAGAAGTCGGACAGGTAGCCGCCGATGCCGGTGAAGACGCCGTCGACCACCGGGCAGGCATCGGGGCTCTGGCACAACAGCGAAAACGGCATCGCGGCGATGGCGTGCTGGCCGTCGAAGAACTCCCCGGCGGCCCGGTCGAAGCCCGGCGTTTCCCTGACGGGCGTGGCCGTCACCAGCCGCCGGCCATCGGGGTTCAGGCCCTGGGCGTGCAGGCTCTGCAACACGGTCTCGTGGGCGTGGATATAGCCGACCAGCACGGAGAAGTCGATGCGCAGCTTTTCCTCTTCCTGCTGCAGGATGCGCTGGGCGCCCCAATACAGCACCCCGCCGAGCACCAGCAGCAGGGGCAGCACGCCGAACAGCGCGATGTTCAACCGACGGGAAGCGCGTATGACTTTTATTAGCGGCGTATCCAGTTTCATAGGAGCATCGAGCGGGGACGAGCGAGAGTCGAACGAGGAGCGAAAGAGCATCAGGCCGGCTTCTGGCGGCCGTGGTCGGACTGCCCGGTGATTTCAGTGCCCACGGGCGCCATGCCGGCGGCGCGCCGCCGGTTGGCCATGGACGGCGCCCGCCAGTTCGGCGGGCGTGGGCTCGTTGTCCAGCAATTCGTTGAACGCCGCCAGGTCGACGGCTGCCGAGATCAGGAAGCCCTGCACGCAATCGCAGCCGATCCGGCGCAGGAATTGCAGGTCTTCCATGGTCTCGACTCCCTCGGCGGTGACCTGCAACCCCAACTGCCGCCCGAGCTGCACCGATGACACCAGCGCGGCCGCTCGGACCTCGTCCTTGGTGGCCCCATGGACGAAAGCGCGGTCGATCTTCAGTTCGGTAAACGGCGTGGAGATGAGGCTGTACATCGAACTATAGCCCTTGCCAAAATCATCCTGCGACAAGCCGAATCCCTTCAGCCGCAAGCGGCTGGCGCCCATGTAGTAATTGCCGGGCGCCACCGTCATGTCGTCTTCCAGGAGTTCGAATGTTACGTCTTCGGCCGGAATGCCGCCATGGGTGACAAGGTGGTGCAGTTCGTCGGGCAGCTGCGGGCGATCCAGCAGGCTGACCGGCAGGTTGATCGACACCGGGACGCGGAAGCCGCGCCGGCGCCAGCTGCGATAGGCGGCCAGGCTGTCTTCCAGCATGCGCGTCAGCAGCTCGTAGTCCAGCTCGTACTCGCGCAGCGTGCGCAGGAACGAACCCGGCAGCATCAGGCCCAGCCCGCGATGCCGCCAGCGCACCAGCGCCTCGGCGCCGACGATGGTGCCGGAGGACAGGGATTTCTTGGGCTGGAACCAGGCCTGGATGCTGCCATCGCGCAAGGCGGATTCGACGCTGGCCCGGTCCAACAGGCCTTCGGTGTCGCCGCGATGGGCCTGCGGCTCGTGGGCATCGTCGGGCGCGCGACGCCGCAGGCGGTCCGCCAGGCTGGCGATCTGCTCGCCGGTGACGGGTTTGACGAAGGTGCCGAGCATCGAGAAGCCGTTTTCCTTGGCCATCAGCCCGACGCTGTTGGCCATGCGCCGCGAACAAGCGGTGACGACGGCAAGGATGGGCCGCAGGTTCAGGCGCGCCAGTTCATGGATGAACTGCACGCCGTCCATGCCGGGCATGCTGATGTCCATGAGCACCAGGTGGTAGCCTTCGGCGCCGATGCGGTCGAGCGCGGCGCCGGCGCTTTCGACCGTATCCACATGCCCGAAGCCGGCCTGTTGCAGCATGTCCTTGAGATGCAGGCATTGCAACGCGTGATCGTCCAGGACAAGCACTTTGTAATCGGAGAGCTGTTTCACTTCATATCCTTTGCGATGCCGTGCAGGGTCTGGGCCAGGACCATGAAAGGCAGGGGCTTGCACAACACCTGGGTCATGCCCGCGGCCACGCCGCGCTGCGCGATCTCGGCGGCCGAACTGGAAGTCAGGCCGATGAGGGGGCCGTCGTAGCCGCCCTCGCGCAGCGCCCGCGCCAGTTCGTAGCCGTTGACCACGGGCATGTTCAGGTCGGTCAGGACCAGGTCGAACCGTTCGCCGCGCCAGCGTTGCAGGGCCTCTTCGCCATTGCCGGCCAGCGTCACGGCGCATCCGAGATGTTCGAGTTGCTCGCGCAGGATCAATTGGTTGATGACGTTGTCCTCGACGACCAGGATGCGCAGGTCCAGCGGCCCTTGTTTGGCGCCATCGGCCCCCAGCGCGCCGGGTTCGACGCCGTCCTGCGCCATCTGTACGGCGCGGCAGATGCTGACCGGGTTGAATGCGCTGGCCACGCCGGCGCCGCCGGTGGCGGCCATGAAGGCGCCCTGGCTGGCGCCGGGCGCCAGCACCCGCACCCGCTGGTGTTTCCAGCGCGGTTCGGGCACCGCCGGCGGCCAGGTCTGCACCAGCACCGCGCCATCGGGTTCGACGCCGTCCGCCTGCCTGCGATAGGGCAAGGCGTTGGCGCCGCAGGCGGCCAGCCAGCCGCGCACGTTGTCGACCACTTCCGGCACCGCGCCGTCCACGTATACCGGCCGTGGCTGCAGGGTGAGAGGCGGCGCCGCCGCCTGTTCGTCGGTGTCGAGGGACAGGGAGAACAGGATGCTGGTCCCCAGGCCTTCCTCGCTGACGACCGACAGCGAGCCGCCCATCAGATCGGACAGGCGCCGGCAGATCGTCAGCCCCAGGCCGGTGCCCGCGACATCGCAATCCTGCGCCGCGGGCGCCCGGAAATAAGGCTCGAACAGCCGCGCGCGGTGGGTTTCACAAATGCCGGGGCCAGTATCGGCCACCTGGAAGCGCAGATGCGTGCGTCCCGGCCCCTCGGCGGTGGCGCTGGCGCGCAGCACGACCCGTCCGGCTTCGGTGAACTTGACGGCGTTGCTGACCAGGTTGTTGAGGATCTGCAGGATGCGGATCGAGTCGCCCAGCGCCGAGGCCGGCATGCCGACCTCGGTGATGGCGTAGACGTCCAGGCCCTTGGCACGGCCGCGCGCCGCGTAATTGGCCACCACCTGCTCGACCAGGTCCGCCGGCGAGAAGGCGCTGATTTCGAGCTCTTCGTGGCCGGCCTCGATGCGCGACAGGTCGAGCGTGCCGTTGATGGTGCGCAGCAGGGTCGACGAAGACTGCTGGATGGTGTTCAGGTACTGTTCCTGCTGTCCGGTCAGGCCGGTCAGGGCCAGCAGTTCCAGCGTGCCCAGGATGCCGTACAGCGGCGTGCGGATTTCGTGGCTGATGGTGGCAAAGAACATGGCCTTGGATTCGCTGGCGCGATCGGTGGCCAGCTTGGCCTGGCGCAAGGCATGCTCGACCTTCTTCTGCGCGGTGATGTCGCTGATGCCGCACAGCACGACGTCCTCGGATTGATAGGTGGTGGCGGCGAACGCCACGTAGGCGCTGCGGCCGTCCTTGAGGGTGTATTCGCCGCCGCCGGTTTCGATGCCGGCCCCCAGCAGGGCCTGGCGCCAGTGGTCCTGTTCGCCAAGCCATTGCCGCGCCGCCGCGTTCGACAGCAGCAGTTCGCCGTCTTTGCGCCGCAGCAGGCACAACCCCACCGGCGCCACGTCGACGATCTTGCGGTTCAGCGCCACGCTGTCGACCAGGGCCTCGTACTGCCGCAGCGCGGGTTTCACCAGCCGGTTGCGGATGTGGCGCACCGCCAGCAGCACGATGACGATCAGCAACGCCGCCACCGCGCCGGCGGTCCAGAACGCCACGGCGCCATCTTCGAGCAGGTCGCCGATGGGCACGTAATACGCCAGCCGCCAGCCCGCTTCGCCGACCGACTTGACCAGCACCAGCGTCTGCGGCCACCAGCTGTCGCCGCGCAGCCGGAACGAATCACTCGACAGGTAGGCGGGCGTTTCCTCGACCCGCGGCGGCAGCGTGCCGCCATGCAGCGCCATGGCGCCGTTGCCGTCGTACAGGGCATAGCCGGCGCCGCCGCTCGCGCATTCGGTTTCGCCGACGACCGCGCCCAGGCCGCCGACCTCGAGCCCGATCCAGGTGCGTTCATCGCCGGTGACGTCGGCCGGGGTGTAGAGGAACAGGCGGTTGGCCTCGTCCATGGGCGGACGCAGCCAGACGATCGGATTGCGGCCGTCGGGTCCCGGTTGCGCGCTGCGCAGCCGCAGCGCCTGCGCCAGCCAGCGCGCGGTGGCGTCCGACATGGGCGTGGCGCCGGCGTCGGACCGCAGCGCCAGGCGCGTGACCGTGGCATTGGCGGGCGAGGCATAGACGACGTGCGCGCGCAATTGCGCCACGTTGGCGCGGTCGCGCGGGGTCAGGATCAGCGCCCATTCATAGGTGCCACCGGCATCGACCAGCGGCGCCACGCTGATCTGGCCGGTGGCGCCGAAGGTCCGGGGAGTATCGGCGACCGACATGCGGTCGGTGTTGCGCACCGCCGAGGCGGCCACCGAACGCAACAGCGACTCGCGCTGGTCGAAATACAGCTGCGCGTTGTAGGCGCCGGCGTTCATGCGGCGGCGGTATTTGGAGACTTCGCCGGTGAACGCGCCATAGGCGTACAGTGCCGTTCCCACCAGGATGCAAGCCGCGAGCGCCACGGCAAACATGTGCAGAAGAAGCATAGGCAGGCCTGGGGCCGCCGCCGTCAATGCTTCCCGGGAACGGGGATTCAAGATCATGCGTCGATCATAGATTTCCGCTTTGGCGGCCAAGCCAAGAATATTCTCAAAGCGTGAGAGCGGGCCTGCCCCTCGGCACGCGCCGCCCCCGCCTTGTTTCGGCCCGGGGAAAAGCCCGCTGCGCCAGCGCCCTCGGCCACGTCGCAATCGCCTCCCCCTGGCGATCCGCCCGGTCCGGCCCGCAGCCATGTCGCCGTGGTTTTTCGCCCGCTCGATGTAACAAAATCAAATAAATTAATTCAGAACAACCCGACGCCAACCGGCATCGCCAGACCGGCCCGCCCCCACCTTCGCCCGCACCTCGCCCTATGACGGCCCCCCGCTTTCGCCGAACCTTCCCCGATGGCAACCCCGGAAAATTGGGTAGGCCAGCCCGGCGCCCAGGGCACCGGATGTGGAATGCGCGCCACACCCCCTCTCGCCATGGGCGCGACGCGCTGGCATCATGCGGCGCGTAGGGCACCTGTCGAGCATCTGAACAAGGAAAACAAACGTGCGATTCAGTTTTTTCAAGGCCCTGCTGGCCTGCCTGTGCGGCGCCGTGCTGAGCGCCTGCACCACCTGGGACGTGGCGATGATGCGCCACAAGGGCAAGCCCGTGAATGACATCGTGGCCGATTGGGGCGTACCCGACCGCGTCTATGCCAGCGAAGACCTGCCGATCGGGCAGCTGGTCTACATGTGGCAGACCTCCGGCGAAGTCTCGTGGGACGAGGCCGTCGGCACCTTCTACGTGCCTCCGCCCGGCGGCGTCAGCTACGGTTTCGGCAACAACACGGGCACCATCTACCAGCGGCGCACGGGCATCGCCAGCTGCTACACCATGCTTCATGTCGACGAGAAGGGCATCGTCGTCGGCGGCGAACTCGTCAATAACGGCACGACCTGCAAGATGTGGTGACGGCGGCGCCACGCGGATCGCCCATGCGCCCCGCCGGCCTGCCCCCCTCGGACAACACGCAAGAGACCTCCTGATGATGAACATGAAAGCCCCCCGCGCCCTTGCCTCCCTGCTCGCCCTGGCCCTGCTGGCCGGGCCGGCCCTTGCCGCCGAAAAGAAACCCACGGCAGGCGACATTTCGCGCGCCATCGCCTATGCCGACGTGATGCGCGCCTTCGCCTACAGCAAGCAGGCCACCGAGTTCAAGGAACGCTTCGACAAGATCGGCCCCGGTCCGGACGGACTGGAAGCCATGACCAATGCGGCCAACCTCATGACACTGGCCAACCAGGCCATGCGCGCGGCCTGCGCGCGCGAACCGCACTACGTGGAAAAGGGCATCGAAGCCTTCCGCTGCAGCAAGATCAAGTAGGCGGCTCGACCCGGCAGGGTCGAGCCGCGCACCAGGCCCCGAACCAGGGCTGCCGCGGATCAAGGCAAGCAGGCGAGGCCAACGACCGGCAGACCCGCCATAGAACCCCGCAGGACTCACGTTCCGCGGGGTTTTTTGCGCCTGGACAGGACGGACGGCATCGTCGCGATGCGACGGGCGCGCGCGCGAACACGATCTTTGTGTCCTACCTTTTATGCATAGCGGTTCTATGCCGTCGTCTTTGGAAATATAGTCGAGCCAAAATCTTCGGCAGCGTTCCTCCTCATGTCCTCCCGCCTTCTGCCCGGCGCCCGATGGGCGAGCGTGGCGATCTTCTTCGCCAGTGTGTTTTCCGTAGTGCCCGGCACGGTTCATGGCGCGCCTGACGGACTGCTCATCAGCACCCAGGGCGCCAACGGCGCGCCCGCCTGTATGCTCTGCCACGGCGCCCACGGAGAAGGCAACCCGGTCTCCGGCTTTCCGCGATTGGCAGGCGCTGGCGTGGCCTATCTGCAGGAACAGCTTGAGGCCATCGCCAACGGCTCGCGCGTCAGTCCCGTCATGACAGCCATCGCCAAGACGCTGGAACCGGCGCAACGCGAGGCCGTGGCGCGGTTCTACGCCGCGCTGCCCTCCCCCCTGGACACCGACCGCTTGGCCGCCACCGCGCAGCAGTCTCCCAAACCCGCCGACGTGGGCGCCTGGCTCGCCATTCGTGGCGCCTGGGACAGGAACATACCCGCCTGCAACCAGTGCCACGGCCCCGGCGGCATCGGAGTGGGCGATCATTTCCCAAGCCTGGCGGGCCAGCCCGCCGCCTACCTCGCCGAACAGTTGCGCCTGTGGCGTGAAAACCAACGTCCGCCCGGCCCGCTGGGCTTGATGGCGGCGGTCGCCACGCGCCTGACGGACGCCGAGATCACCGCGGTGTCCGCCTACTACGCCGGCCTGCCCAGGGCCGCCGACCCGCTCACCGCGCAAGCCGGCACCGCCGCGAAGGCCAAGCCATGATCCCGCCCTCCTCCCGCCTGCGCCCGCTGCAGGTTGCCGTCCTCGCGCTGCTGGCCATCAGCGCGATCGTCCTGGCCACCGCGATTCGCAACGGGCGCCCGACGTTTCCCACGACGGCCCTTCCTCACCCGCCAGCCGATGCGCCCGCCGATCGAGCGTCAACCCTTGGTCCTGCTGCCGCCGCGCCGCGGCCCGATACCCGCCCCGCTTTCACGCCGCCATCCGCCGCATCGCTGCCGGACACGGCATTCGGCAAGACCGTGCGCCAGGGCGAGCAGATCTTCCTTCATACGCCGCAGAACGCTCCCCAGTTCGCGGGCAACAACCTGAATTGCTCCAGCTGCCACCTGGACGCTGGCCGCCGCCCCGACGCCGCGCCCATGTGGGCAGCCTACGTGATGTATCCGGCCTATCGCGCCAAGAACGGCCACGTCAATACGCTCGCCGAACGATTGCAGGGTTGTTTCCGTTTCAGCATGAACGGCAAGCCACCCGCGGCCGACGATCCGGTCCTGGTCGCGCTGCAGACCTACATGTTCTGGCTCGCCGACAAGGCGCCCACCGGCGTGCCGCTCAAGGGCCACGGCTATCCGAAGCTGGCGGCGCCGCCGCAGAAGGCCGACTACCTGCGGGGCAGCCAGGTCTACGCCCGGAACTGCGCCGTCTGCCATGGCGCCGAAGGCCAGGGTCAGAAGAATGGCGAGCACTGGGTCTTCCCGGCCTTGTGGGGTCCCGATTCCTTCAACTGGGGCGCCGGCATGCATCAGATCAAGAACGCCGCCGGCTTCATCAAGGCCAACATGCCATTGGGCCGTGGCGGCCTGCTGAGCGACCAGGAAGCCTGGGATGTGGCCTACTTCATGAACGCGCATGAACGCCCGCAAGATCCGCGCTACACCGAATCCGTGGCCAAGACCCGCGCCAAATACCACGATTCCGAGGATTCGCTGTACGGCCTCGAAATCAATGGCCACCTGCTTGGCAGCGAGGCGCCGCCGTCCGGAGGCAGGCTGGCGCAGGGCACCGGGCGCTGAGGCCGGATTTCATCGGCCATGACGACGGCTTGCGAACCAAACCGTTACGCCATGCGGCACCGATCGATTTTCGCGCAGCCCCCTAGCCTGTCCGATGCCGATCGGCAGCAGCGCCGGCACGCGCTGGTGCGCCTGTCGCTGGCGTGGCTGGCGATGATGCAGGTCATGATGTTCGCCTGGCCGGGCTACCTGCGCCATGACGGCATCCCCAGGGACGCCCTGGAAACGCTGGACTGGGCCATCGTGCTGATGAACTGGGCCAGCCTGGCCCTGACCGTGCCGGTGGTGCTCTATTCGGCCTGGCCGATCTGGCGCCACGCCGGCGCCAACCTGCGCCAGGGCCGCGCCGGCATGGACGTGCCGGTGGCGCTGGGCATCGTCGCCGCCTTCGTCCCCAGCGTGCATGCCACCTATACGGGCCGCGGCGAGGTGTATTTCGATTCGGTCACCATGTTCGTCGCCTTCCTGCTGACTGCGCGCTACCTGGAACTTTGCGCCCGGCAGTCGTTCGGCGGCCCGACGGGCAGCCAACGGCATGCCCGGGTCGAGGCGCAGCGCCTGCTGCTGGGCGCCAGCGCAGACCGGCTGGCTTCGCGCTTCGTCATGGCGCAGGTGGCGCTGGCGCTGGCCGCGGCGGCCGCCTGGGCCTATATCGATCCGGCCCGTAGCCTTCCCGTCATGGTGGCGCTGCTGGTGATGAGCTGCCCCTGCGCCATGTCGATGGCGGTGCCCACCGCCATGGCGTCGGCCCATTCGGCGCTGGCGGCCCATCCGTCGATGTCCGAAGCGGCGCTGGACACGCTGCTGGCCCAGGCGCAGCGCAAGGCGCGCCAGAGCCTGCACGCTGCGCTGGCCTGGCATCTGCTGGTGACGCCGCTGGCGTTGGCTGGCTGGGTCACGCCCTGGCTGGCGGCGATCGCCATGCTGGTGTCGTCGTTGGCGGTGGCATGCAACGCGTGGCGGTGGGCCCGCCGCGATTGGTCCGCTGATCTGGCATGCGCCGAAGCGCCGGGGTCCGCCCCATGATCATTCTCTACCTGCTGCTGCCGCTGTCCCTGCTGTTCGTGCTGGTCATCGGCGTGTCATTGTGGTGGGCCGTTTTCAATGGCCAATACGACGATACCGACAACGCCGGCGCCGCCATCCTGCGCGACGACGACAGCGGACCGACGGTTCGCGGATGATTCGGATCGAATCCCATATTCATATCGACCCTCATCATTGAAACTGGAGGCTGTTGTTTTGAAAAAGGGGGCGGTAATGGACCATTACACCGCCATCGCGAGCAAGTCCGACACCTTCAACTACCGTATCGTGCGGCAGTTCGCATTGGTCACCGTGTTCTGGGGCATCGTCGGCATGACCGTGGGCGTTTTTCTCGCCGCGCAGCTGATCTGGCCTCAGTTGAATTTCGACACCGCCTGGCTCAGCTACGGCCGCCTGCGCCCGCTGCACACCAACGCCGTGATCTTCGCCTTCGGCGGCAGCGCGCTGTTCGCGACCTCGTACTACGTGGTCCAGCGCACCTGTCAGGCCCGCCTTTTCTGTGACTGGCTGGCCGCCTTCACGTTCTGGGGCTGGCAGGTCGTCATCGTCGGTGCTGTCATCACTTTGCCGCTGGGCTACACCAGCAGCAAGGAATACGCCGAACTCGAATGGCCCATCGACATCCTGATCACGCTGGTCTGGGTGGCCTACGCCATCGTGTTCTTCGGCACCATCGTCAAGCGCCGCGCCAAGCACATCTACGTGGCGAACTGGTTCTTCGGCTCGTACATCCTGACCATCGCCATCCTGCACATCTTCAACAACATCGAGATGCCGGTGACGCTGTGGAAGTCGTACTCCGCCTATGCCGGCGTGCAGGATGCCATGGTGCAGTGGTGGTACGGCCACAACGCGGTGGGCTTCTTCCTGACCACCAGCTTCCTGGGCATGATGTACTACTTCGTGCCCAAGCAGGCCGGCCGTCCCATCTATTCGTATCGCCTGTCGATCGTCCACTTCTGGGCGCTGGCCTTCACCTACATGTGGGCCGGTCCCCATCACCTGCTGTACACCTCGCTGCCCGACTGGACCCAGTCGCTGGGCATGACGTTCTCGCTGATCCTGCTGGCGCCGTCGTGGGGCGGCATGATCAACGGCATCATGACGCTGCAGGGCGCCTGGTACAAGCTGCGCACCGATCCGATCCTGAAGTTCATGGTGACGGCGCTGTCGTTCTACGGCATGGCCACGTTCGAAGGCTCGATGATGGCGATCCGCACCGTGAACGCGCTGTCGCACTACACCGACTGGACCATCGGCCACGTGCACTCGGGCGCGCTGGGCTGGGTCGCGATGATCTCGTTCGGCTCGCTCTACTACCTGATCCCGCGCCTGTATGGCCGCGAAAAGATGTACAGCGTCAAGGCCATCGAACTGCACTTCTGGGTCGCCACCATCGGCGTGGTGCTGTACATCGCCGCGATGTGGATCGCCGGGGTGCAGCAGGGCCTGATGTGGCGCGACACGGCGGCCGACGGCACGCTGGTGTACAGCTTCGTCGAAGAGCTCAAGACGCGGGTGCCGTATTACCTGATTCGTCTGTTGGGCGGCACGCTCTACTTGTCGGGTATCTGGATCATGGCCTGGAACGTGTGGAAGACGGTGAGCGGCGCGAAGGCGGTCAACCCCGCCATTCCGCCGGACACCGCCCACGCCGTCGGCGCGCCGGCCACCGCTTGACGAGGACATCATGGCCAACAAGCAACAAGGTTTTTTCTCCCACCAGACGCTCGAAAAGAACATCGGCTGGATGATCATCGCCAGCATCCTGGTGGTGTCGTTCGCCGGCCTGGTGCAGATCGTGCCGCTGTTTTTCCAGCACAGCACCACGCAGCCGGTGGCGGGGGTCGAACCCTACAGCCCGCTGCGCCTGATGGGGCGCGACGTCTACATCCGCGAAGGCTGTGTGGGCTGCCACTCGCAGCAGATTCGTGTATTGGCGGCCGAAGTGCAACGTTACGGCCCCTACTCGCTGGCCGCGGAGTCCATGTACGACCATCCCTTCCTGTGGGGTTCCAAGCGCACTGGCCCGGATCTGGCGCGCGTGGGCGAACGCTACTCCGACGAGTGGCATCGCATCCACCTTCGCAACCCGCGCCTGGTGGTGCCCGAGTCCAACATGCCGGCCTATCCCTGGCTGGAAAAGACGGTGATCACCGGCCAGAACGTCGAGCAGCGCATGCGCGCGCTGCGGGCCCTGGGCGTGCCGTATACCGACGAAGAGATCGCCGCCGCGCCCAAGGCCATCGAAGGCAAGACCGAAGAGGACGCGCTGGTGGCCTACCTGCAAGGACTGGGCGTGGGCGTGCGCAAGGCGCAGCAGGCCAAGAAGGCCGAAGAAGCCCGGAAGGCCGAAGAAGCCAGGAAGGCGGCGCAGCCCGCTGCCGCCGCGCAACCCGCGGCCACGGGAGGTTGATCATGGCTTACTTGAGCGCAATCGTCACCGCCATCTCGATGGCAACCTTCGTCGGCATCGTCTGGTGGGCCTGCTCGCGCGGCCGCCAGGGCGCCAACAACGAATCGGCGATGCTGCCGTTCGCGCTGCCCGATGAATTCGGGCCGGCACAACAAGACGGAGCGGATCAGACATGAGCGATTTCGTCAGCGGCTTCTGGGGCTACTTCATCTCCATCGTCGCGGTCGGCGGCGTGGTGTTCTGCGTGACGCTGCTGTACTCGCAACGCCGCTGGCTCGGCGCCAAGCCGGCCGGCGGCCAGGCGGAGGACACCGGCCATGTCTGGGATGACGACCTGACCGAACTGAACAACCCGGTGCCTGGCTGGTGGACCTGGATGTTCCTGTTGGCGTGCGCGGTCGCGCTGGGCTACCTCTTCTTGATGCCCGGCCTGGGAACATACCAAGGCCTGCTGGGCTACAGCAGCGCCGACGAAGTGGCGCGGCAGCAGGCCAGGATGGCCGAGGCCGTGCGCCCGATCTACGCGCGCTTCGAGACCATGACCGTGCCGCAGATCGCCGCGGACGCGGGCGCCCGGGAGATCGGCCAGCGTCTGTTCCTGAACACCTGCGCGCAATGCCACGGTTCCGACGCCAAGGGCGGGCCCAGCTTTCCCAACCTGGCCGACACGGACTGGCTGTATGGCGGCTCGCCCGACACCATCATGCAGACCATCACTTATGGCCGCGTCGGCGTGATGCCGGCCTGGAAAGCCGCCATCGCCCCCAAGGCTGCCGGCGACATCGCGCAATACGTGCGGTCGCTGTCGGGGCTGGACGCGGATCCGGAGCGGGTATTGCGCGGCCAGCGCGGCTATCAGACCTACTGCATTGCCTGTCACGGTGTCGATGGCAAGGGCAACCAGGTCCTGGGCGCGCCGAATCTCACCGACGAAGTCTGGCTTTACGGCAGCTCGGAAGCGTCCATCGTCAAGACCATCCTGGATGGGCGCGAAAATCACATGCCGGCGCACGGCGACATCCTGACGCCGGTGCAGATCAAGCTCCTGACGGCCTGGGTCTGGGGCCTGTCGAACAAGCCCGAGGCGCAGGCGCAGCCGGCCGCGCCCGCCGGCCCGGCCGATTAGGCATTGCCCCATGGATGATGGGTCAACCGCAAGCGTCAGCAGTTCGCCTGGCGGCGACCCGCCACCCTGGCGGCCGCACGTGCGGCCGCCCCGGCCCGGCAAGGAGACGCTGGAGCAGACCCTGGCCGGCGTGCGCAGCAAGATCTATCCGCGCTCGGTCAGCGGCATCTTCGCGCGCTGGCGCATCGCCTTCGTCTTTCTCACGCAGCTGATCTTCTACGGCCTGCCCTGGCTGCAATGGAACGGCCGCCAGGCCGTGCTGTTCGACCTGGGCGCGCGCAAGTTCTACCTGTTCGGCCTGGTGCTGTGGCCCCAGGACGTGGTCTACCTGGCCGTGCTGCTGGTGATCTCGGCGCTGGCGCTGTTCCTGTTCACCGCGGTGGCCGGCCGGTTGTTCTGCGGCTACGCCTGTCCGCAGACGGTCTACACCGAGATCTTCATGTGGATCGAGCGCAAGGTCGAAGGCGACCGCGTCGCCCGCATCCGCCTGGACGAGTCGCCCTGGACCTGGCGCAAGGCGCGCCTGAAGGTCACCAAGCACTTCCTGTGGATCGCGCTGGCCTGGTGGACCGGCTCGACCTTCATCGGCTACTTCGCGCCGATCCGCGAACTGGGCCACGAGCTGTTCGCGCTGCAGCTTGGGCCGTGGCAATGGTTCTGGATGCTGTTCTACGGTTTCGCCACCTGGGGCAACGCCGGCTTCATGCGCGAGTCGGTCTGCAAGTACATGTGCCCGTACGCGCGCTTCCAGAGTGTGATGGTCGATCCCGACACCTTCGTGGTGACCTACGACAAGCGCCGCGGCGACCCGCGCGGCGGCCGTTCGCGCAAGGTCGACCACAAGGCGGCGGGGCTGGGCGACTGCGTCGATTGCAGCCTGTGCGTGCAGGTGTGCCCGACCGGCATCGACATCCGCGACGGGCTGCAATACATGTGCATCGGCTGCGGCGCCTGTATCGACGCCTGCGAGCAGGTGATGGACAAGATGCAGTACCCATCCGGGCTGATCCGCTACACCTCGGAGCGGGCGATGCTGGAAGGGCTGTCGACCCGGAGCGCGCGCTCGCACCTGCTGCGCCCGCGCGTGCTGATCTACGGCACGCTGATCCTGGGGCTGGCGGTGGCATTCGTGGTGTCGCTGACGCTGCGCAACCCGCTGCGGGTGGACGTGATCCGCGATCGCGGCGTGCTGGGGCGCGAGGTGGCCGGCGGCATGATCGAGAACGTGTATCGGCTGCAGATCATCAACACCTCGGACTCGCCGCTGCGCTTGCGGCTGTCGGCCGACGGCATGCCCGGACTGGCGGTGCGCGCCGGGCAGGGCGAGTCGGACGTGGTGGATGTCGAGGCGGCGGCCAACAAGCTGGTGCCGATGGTGATCCGCGCGCCGGCCGGGGCCGAGCCGGGCGCGCACCCGATCACGCTGCGGGCCCGCGCCCACGATCAAGAGAACCGGCCGGTCGAAACCGACGAAGCCGCGAGTTTTTATGTCCCCGAGTGATTCCGAACCAAGGATGCCGACGATGAATACCGCCCCTGTTGCCGTGCCACCGATGGCCAAGCCCTGGTACCGCGAACCCTGGCCGTGGTTCCTGATGGCCGGGCCGTTCCTGGCGGTGGTCGGCTGCGCCATCACGATCTACCTGGCCTTTACGTACTTCGGCAACCAGCCGATCCAGGAAGGCGTGGTCACGCGCGGGCTGGTGATCGAGCAGGTCGATGCGGCATCCTCGCCGCCGGCGCCGGACAGTCTGTAGATCTTCGGACCGGGCCGAACGCACGCCGCATATCCGAAAGCCGTGCCAGCGCCTTGGGGTGCGGAGGTATCCGCAAAGCTGCCCAAGAGCAGGAATGCCCAAGAAAAAACCCGCAGAACTTGCGTTCTGCGGGTTTCTTACCAGCCTGGCAGGCCAGGCTGGAAATCTGGCGGAGATGGTGGGATTCGAACCCACGATGCAGTTTTTAGCCACATACTCCCTTAGCAGGGGAGCCCCTTCAGCCTCTCGGGCACATCTCCGAAGAGAACGAGATTCTAGCACGACTTTTTACCCTGTTGCCCGTAACAAAGCCGCAGGCGGAAAAAAACGTGCCGAAGCCGTTACTCTCAGAGCTTGGTGGCGGGCGCCTGGTCCAGGCCGAAGGCCTTGTGCAGGGCGCGCACACCCAGTTCCATGTACTTGTCGTCGATGATCACCGAGGTCTTGATTTCGCTGGTGCTGATCATCTGGATGTTGATGCCCTCTTGCGACAGGGTCTGGAACATCAGGCTGGCGACGCCCACGTGCGAGCGCATGCCGATGCCGACAATCGAGACCTTGGCGACCTTCTCGTCGGTCGACAGTTCGCGCGCGCCCACGGCGGGGATGACTTCGCGCTTGAGCAGGTCGACGGCACGCGCGAACTCGTTGCGGTTCACGGTGAACGAGAAATCGGTGGTGCCGGCCACGGACTGATTCTGCACGATCATGTCGACGTCGATGTTGGCGGCGGCGACCGGGCCCAGGATCGAGAAGGCGATGCCGGGTTTGTCGGGAACACCCAGCAGGGTGATTTTGGCTTCGTCGCGGCTGAAGGCGATGCCGGAGACAACGGCGGCTTCCATTTTTTCGTCTTCCTCAAAAGTAATCAGCGTGCCCGAACACATTTCTTCGTCGAGCGGGATGAGCGGGTCGGTCAGCGAGGACAGCACCCGCGTCGGCACACGGTATTTGCCGGCGAATTCGACCGAGCGGATCTGCAGGACCTTGGAGCCCAGCGAGGCCATTTCCAGCATTTCCTCGAAGGAAACGACGGCCATGCGGCGCGCTTCGGGCACCACCCGCGGATCGGTCGTGTAGACGCCATCCACATCGGTGTAGATCAGGCATTCATCGGCCTTGAGCGCCGCCGCCACGGCCACGGCCGAGGTGTCGGAGCCGCCGCGGCCCAGGGTGGTGATGTGGCCGTCCGGGTCCACGCCCTGGAAGCCGGTGACGATAACCACGCGGCCGGCGTCGAGGTCGGCGCGGATGCGGGCGTCGTCGATCGAGGTGATGCGGGCCTTGGTGAACGACGAATCGGTGCGCACCGGCACCTGCCAGCCCGCGTAGCTGCGGGCGGCGACGCCTTCGGCCTGCAGCGCGATGGCCAACAGGCCGCTGCTGGCCTGCTCGCCGGTGGCGGCGATCATGTCGAGCTCGCGCGCGTCGGGCTGCGGCGTAATCTCGCGCGCCAGGCCCAGCAGGCGATTGGTTTCGCCTGCCATGGCCGACGGCACCACGACAACCTGGTGGCCGGCAGCGTGCCACTTCGCGACGCGTCGCGCCACGTTCCTGATGCGCTCGACCGAGCCCATCGAAGTACCGCCATATTTATGAACGATCAGGGACATCTCGTACTCTGGCTGGGGACCCGCCGCAAGAGTGGGGGCGGGCAAAACCTCATATTCTATCCCGACGGTAAAAATTTGCGCAGACCATGGAATTTTCTTTCCATGGAACGGTCGTTTTTTCCGGAAAACTGTCGTTTTGGCCAGAATTCGACGGCGCCAGCCGCGGATTTCCCTGCGCGCGGCGCCTGCCGGCGCCGGGCGCCCCCACCTTTTGCGCTAGCGTGACGCCGGCGTTTGCGGATCCGGGCGCGGCTCGATCCACACCCGCCCGCGATGGCAGCGCACCACGTGGCCGGCCTGTTCGACCCGCAACTGGCGATCGTGCCCCAGGCTGTGCAGGCCGCGCAGCTGGCGCAGCAGGTCATTCAGGCGCGCCTCGGTCGGCATGCGGGCGCCCTGCCGCCCCATCCAGTGGCGCAGCACGTGCGCCTGGCGCGCCGGCGACAACCGGCGCCAGGCCGCCAGCGAAAAGCTGGCGCCATCGGCGTCCGGCTCCAGCGCGGCGAAGTCGGCGCGCGCCACCTCGTCCAGGATCTCGTTGGCTTCGGCCATGTGGCGCGCATGGCGGGCGACGATGGCGCGCCAGCCGGGCCAGCGCGCATCCAGCACCGGCGCCAGCAGTTCGCGCAGCGCGGCGCGGGTGTAGCGGGGATCGGCGTTGGTCGGGTCCTGCACCGGCTGCCAGCCGGTGGCGCCGGCGAATGCCTGCGCGGCCCGCAGGATCGTCGCCCGATCCTGATCCAGCCACGGCCGCAGGTAGGTCAATCCATCGCGCGATTTGAGCGGCGCCATGGCCGCCATGCCGGCCAGCCCGGTGCCGCGCAGCAGGCGCAGCAGCACGGTCTCGGCCTGGTCGTTGCGATGGTGCGCCAGCAGGACCAGGCCGATGCCTTCCTCGTGCGCCAGCCGCGCCAGCGCGGCGTAGCGGGCGTCGCGGGCAGCGGCCTCGATGCCCTTGCCGCCGGCAGGGTCGACTTCGACCCGGGCCTGGCGCAGCGGCAGTTCCAGCAGGCCGGCCAGGGCTTCGACTTGGTCGCGCCAGCCGTCGGCGGCCGCCTGCAGGCCGTGATGCACATGCAGCAACACCACGCCGGCCCCCTGCTCCCGCGCCACCGCAGCCGCATGCAGCGCCAGCATGGCCGAGTCGGCGCCGCCGCTGACGGCCACGGCGAAACGCCCGGGCGGTCGCGGCAGGGCATGCAGGGCGCAGCGCAGGGCCGCGGCCAGGTCAGGCGAGACGGGATGGGGAAAGGCGTTCCCCGCGACGGTCGAAGCGGACGCGGGGAACGGGGAAGTCATGGCGGCGGGCGCGGGCCGGAAGCGGCCGCGGCGCCGGCCAAGGCCGGCGCGCGCGCTTCGCTCAGGCGCGCACTTCCTGGAAGGCGCCGTAGGACAGCAGGCGTTGCACGCGCTGTTCCACGAGCTGCTCGGGCGTCATGCCCTGCAGCTGGCGCAGGGCGTCGCCGAGCGCGCGGCGCAGCAGGCGCGCCATGACGCGCGGATCGCGGTGCGCGCCGCCCACGGGTTCGTTGATGACGCGGTCGACCAGGCCCAGGTCCTTCAGGCGCGGGGCGATGATGGCCAGCGCCTCGGCGGCCTCGGGCGCCTTGTCGGCGCTGCGCCACAGGATCGAGGCGCAGCCTTCGGGCGAGATCACCGCGTAGGTGGCGTACTGCAGCATCAGCACGGCGTTGCCCACGGCGATCGCCAGCGCGCCGCCCGAGCCGCCTTCGCCGATGATGGTGACGATCACCGGCACCTTCAGTTCGGCCATGGCATACAGGTTGTGGCCGATGGCTTCGGACTGGCCGCGTTCCTCGGCGCCGATGCCGGGATAGGCGCCCGGGGTGTCGACGAAGGTGAACACGGGGATGCCGAACTTCTCGGCCAGGCGCATCAGGCGCAGGGCCTTGCGGTAGCCTTCCGGACGCGGCATGCCGAAGTTGCGCGCGGCGCGTTCCTTGGTGTCGCGGCCCTTCTGGTGGCCGATCACCATGCAGGGCGTGCCGTTGAAGCGCGCCAGGCCGCCCACGATGGACTGGTCGTCGGCGTACATGCGGTCGCCGTGCAGTTCGTGGAAGTCGGTGAAGATCTCGCGCACGTAGTCCAGCGTGTAGGGACGCTGGGGGTGGCGGGCGACCAGCGCCGTCTGCCAGGGCGTGAGCTTGGCGTAGATCTCCTTGGCCAGCGACTGGCTCTTCTGCTGCAGACGTCCGATCTCGTCGGAGATGTCCACCGCCGAATCGGCCTGCACATAGCGCAGCTGCTCGATCTTGTTCTCAAGCTCGGCGAGCGGCTGTTCAAATTCCAGAAATGTATTGCGCATGTAGTGTGGTTCCGTAGATGGGCGACCTGGATTGCGTCAGTATTGGACCGGCGTCGGTTCCAGACTGCGCCACAGATACCAGGTTGCCACGGTACGCCAGGGTTGCCACGCCAACGAGACTTCGCGAGCCTCGAAGCGCGAGACAGGCTCGCCGCTGAAATAGTGTAGCGAGATTGCCTTGAGCAACCCAGGATCATCCAGCGGCAGAACATCGGGCCGCTGCAGATTGAAAATCAAAAACATCTCCGCCGTCCAGCGTCCGATGCCGCGGATGGCGGTCAATTCCGAAATGACGGCCTCGTCGTCCATGGCCGCCCATTTCTCGGGGTGCACCCGGCGTTCGCCGAAATGCACCGCCAGATCCAGCACGTACTCGGCCTTGCGCTGCGACAGGCCGGCCGCGCGCAGGCCTTCCAGTCCGACGCGCAGCACCGCCACCGGCGTGGGACGCTTGCCGGCGGCTTCCAGGAACTTGTCCCAGACGGCGTCGGCCGCCTTGGCCGAGACCTGCTGGCCGATGATGGCGCGGGCCAGTGTCACGAACGGCGTGCCGCGCGACGTCAGCCAGACCTCGGGGTGCTGGGGAATGATCTTTTTCAGGATGCGGTCGCGCCGCATCAGGTGGGCGACGGCGGCTTCCCAATAATCCGGCTTGGGAATCTCGGTATCTACGGGGGACATGGCGGGCGTATCCAGGGGGTTCACGCCCGACGCCATTGCGTCAGGCCGCCCGGTTTGTCGTCGAGCTCGATGCCGGCCTCGCGCAACTCGGCGCGGATGCGGTCGGCCTGGGCGAAGTCGCGCGCCGCCTTGGCGGCCGCGCGGGCGTCGATCAGGGCCTGGATGGCGGCGGCGTCGAGTTCGGCGCGCGCGCCCTGCTCCATGCCGGCGGCCGAGTAGCGCGTGGACGACTGGAAGTACGCCGCCGGATCCTGCTGCAGCAGGCCCAGCAGGCCGCCCAGGGCCTTGAGCTGGCCGGCGCTGCGCGCGCTCTTGCCGCGATTGGCCTCGGAGGCCAGTTCGAACAGGGCCGCCACGGCGCCCGAGCTGTTGAAATCGTCGTCCATGGCGGCCTTGAAGGCCTGCGCCTGGGGTTCGTTCCAGTCGATGCCCTGGTCGTCGGCCGGCACGTTCTGCAGCGCCTGGTACAGGCGGTCGAGCGCGTTCTGGGCGTCGACCAGGTTGTCCGGCGTGTAGTTCTGCGGGCTGCGGTAGTGGTTGCGCACGATGAAGAAACGCACCATTTCCGCTTCACGCGGGTTGACGCGGTAGTCGGCCGTGTCGGCGGCCGGCTCGCCCTGGGCGATGGTCTGGCGGATGGTGCGGAAGTTGCCGAGCGACTTGGACATCTTGTCCGAATCGACCATCAGCGGGCCGCAGTGCATCCAGATGTTGGCCAGCGTGCCGCCGAAGGCGCCTTCGGTCTGGGCGATCTCGTTCTCGTGGTGCGGGAATTTCAGGTCGGGGCCGCCGCCGTGGATGTCCAGCGGCAGGCCGAGCAGCGACTTGCTCATGGCCGAGCACTCGATGTGCCAGCCCGGGCGTCCCAGGCCATAGGGCGATTCCCACTTGGTGTCGGCGGGTTCTTCTTCCTTGGCCGACTTCCACAGCACGAAGTCGAGCGGGTCGCGCTTGGCCGAGCCCACCGCCACGCGCTCGCCGGCGCGCAGGTCGTCGAGGGTCTTGCCGGACAGCTTGCCGTAGCCCTCGAAGCCGCGCACGGCGTAGTTCACGTCGCCATCGTCGGCCTGGTAGGCCAGGCCCTTCTGTTCGAGCTTGCCGATGATGTCCAGCATCTCGCCCACGTACTGGGTGGCGCGCGGCTCGCGGTCGGGCGAGGCCACGCCCAGCGCGCGCTCGTCGGCGTGCATGGCGGCGATGTAGAACTCGGTGACCTCGCCGATGCGGCGGCCGGTCTCGACCGCGCGGCGGATGATCTTGTCGTCGATGTCGGTGATGTTGCGCACGTAATCGACCGCCAGGCCGCTGGCGCGCAGCCAGCGCTGCACCACGTCGAACGACACCAGCATGCGGGCGTGGCCCAGGTGGCAGAAGTCGTACACGGTCATGCCACACACGTACATGCGCACCTGGCCGGCCTGGGCCGGTTTGAACGGTTCTTTGGTACGCGATAACGTGTTGTAGATTTGCAGCATGGCGCTTGTGATGGTCCTGTTCTTTCCGTGGCGGCCGCGGAAAACGTTGCGCCCGAAGGACGATACCTTCGAGGCTTGCCGTCCGGCCGGGGGGTTCGGGCTATGCCCGGATTCGCGTCATCCAGTTCGCGTGGATCCAGGAACCCCTCCCCGGCGGGTTTGCCAAACGGGGCATCCACCCACGGGCACCCGCTGGTTTTACCCACTGGCTTCACCTATTGTCGAGCCAAAAACTCAACCAAGGCTAAAATGGCGGTCGTCAAGTATAGCAAGCGGCCCGGCCGCGCGCGTCAGCGCCGGCCGGCCACGACTTTTAACGGATGCCCACGTGACTATCAAGCCGCGTTTTTGCGTCACCCTGCTCGCCCTGGCCCTGGCCGGGTCGCCGCTCGCCGGCGCCCATGCCCAGTCCATGGCCGGCGGCTCGGGCGAGAACCCGAATGCCAGCCGCACCACCCTGGACCCGATTCCGCCCGAGGGCGGCTGGGATGGCCTGTCCAACGTGCTCAAGGCGATGCAGCCCAGCGTGGACACCCGCCTGCAGCCGTCCGCCTCGCAGATCACCACCCATATCGAGCGCCTGCTGAACCGCGGCGACAACGCCGAGGCGCTGGCGATGATCGAAAAGCGCCAGGCCGAGATCAAGGACCAGCGCGGCACCGACGTGCAGCTGATGTTCCAGCACGCGCGCGCGCTGGCCGCGCTGGACCGCAAGGCCGAGGCCGTCGACATCTACACCGAGATGACGACCCGCTTCCCCGAGCTGCCGGAACCTTGGAACAACCTGGCGGCTCTATATGCCAGCCGGGGCGAACTTGAAAAGGCGCAGGACGCCCTGCAGATGGCCCTGCGCGCCGACCCCGGCTACGCCGCCGCCCGCGCCAACCTGGGCGACCTGCAACTGCTGCAGGCCCTGCGCACCTACAAGCAGGCCGCCAAGGAAGGCGTGCCCGGCATGCAGGACAAGGCCCGCGAAGTCGAAACCATGCTGAAGGATAAGCAACGCAAATGACGTCCCGTTACTCCCCTCTTCACCTGCTGCGCCTGACGGCGTGCTCGTTCGCGCTGGCGTTTGCCCCGGCGCTCGTCAGCGCCGCGCCCGCGGCCGCCCCCTCCAACTCCACCTCTGAAGGCACAAAAGCCATGAGCACCAATCCCCGCGTCAAGCTTCACACCAACCAAGGCGACATGGTCATCACCCTGGACGCCGCCAAGGCGCCCAAGACCGTCGAGAACTTCCTGACCTACGTCAAGGAAGGCTTCTACAACGGCACGGTGTTCCATCGCGTGATCGACGGCTTCATGATCCAGGGCGGCGGTTTCGAGCCCGGCATGAAGCAGAAGCAGACCCATGCCCCGATCGAGAACGAAGCCAACAACGGCCTGAAGAACGACAAGTACACCCTGGCCATGGCCCGCACCAGCGACCCGCACTCGGCCACCGCCCAGTTCTTCATCAACGTCTCGAACAACGACTTCCTGAACTTCACCGCGCCCACGCCGAACGGCTGGGGCTACGCCGTGTTCGGCAGCGTCACCGAAGGCACCGACGTGGTCGACAAGATCAAGGGCGTGAAGACCGGCAACAAGGGCTTCCACCAGAACGTGCCGAACGAAGACGTGATCATCGAGAAGGCCGAAGTTCTTGAATAAGATCGCCCTGCCCGGCCCGGTCTGGCTGGCGTCCGACCTGCACCTGGGGCCGGCCACGCCGGCCACGGCGGAGGCCTTCCTGGCCTTCCTGCAGGCGGCCGAGGAAGAAGCCGCCGCCCTGCTGCTGCCGGGCGACATCTTCGACGCCTGGATCGGCGACGACGTGATCCGCGCCGCGCCGCCGTGGCTCGCCACGGCACTGACCGCGCTGCGGACCACGGCCAGCCGCATCCCGCTGTGGCTGGGCCGCGGCAACCGCGATTTCCTGATCGGCGAAGAACTGGCCGGCGCTGTCGGCGCCCGGCTGCTGCCCGAGCCGGCGCTGCTGCAGACCGACTATGGCGATGTGCTGCTGACCCACGGCGACGAGTTCTGTACCGACGACGCGGCCTACCAGCAGTTCCGCCAGATGGTGCGCAACCCGCAATGGCAGGCCGCGTTCCTGGCCAAGACCATCCCCGAGCGCCTGGCGATGGCGCAACAGGCGCGTGGCGAAAGCCAGATGGCCAACCAGTCCAAGTCCATGGAAATCATGGACGTCAACGCCGCCGCCGTCGAGCAGGCCTTCCGCGACAGCGGCGTGGCCCTGATGGTGCACGGACACACGCACCGTCCCGCCCGCCACGTGCTGGAGGTCGACGGCAGCAAGCGCGAGCGCTGGGTGCTGCCCGATTGGGACTGTGACCACGTCTCGCCGCCCCGCGGCGGCTGGCTGGTCATCGACCGCGACGGCCTGCAGTTCTACGATCTGGAAGCCGCCGCCTAGGCTGGCGCGCCGCGGCGCGGGCCCTGCAGCCCTCGAAATGCCGACCACAGAGAAAGGGCCGCGTATCACGCGGCCCTTTCTCTTGCCTGGCCGCCAACGCGGCCGGCGGATCAACGGGTGAAGATCCAGGCGGCCACGATGCCGCCGAAGACGATGCGGTACCAGGCGAACACGCGATAGGTGTGATTGGCCACGAAACGCAGCACGGCGCGCACCACCACCATGGCGCTGAGGAAGGCCGCCACGAAGCCCACGGCGATGCCCGACAGGTCGTGCTGGGTCAACAGGTCCATGTTCTTGTACATGTCGTACACCGCCGCGCCCAGCATGGTGGGCATGGCCAGGAAGAACGAGAACTCGGTGGCCGTCTTGCGCTGGATGCCGGCGATCATGCCGCCGATGATGGTGGCGCCCGAACGCGAGGTGCCCGGGATCATGGCCAGACACTGCGCCACGCCCACGCCCAGCGCCTGCTTCCAGCTGATCTGCTCCAGCGTCATGGCCGTGGCGCGCTCGTCCGACGCGGTATCGTCGGCCGCGCCCGGCTGGTCGCCCGGCGTATGGCGGGTGCGGCGCTCCACGTACAGCATGATCAGGCCGCCCAGCACCAGCGTCACCACCACCACGGCGGGATGGTAGAACACCTGCTTGATGGATTTGATGAAGATGGCGCCGATGACCGCCGCCGGCAGGAAGGCGATCAGCAGGTTGCGGGTGAAGGCCACCTCGCTCGGCACGCCGGTCAGGGTGCCGCGGATCAGCTGCAGCAGCCGGGCGCGGAAAATCCACATCACCGCCAGGATCGAGCCCAGCTGGATCACCACCTCGAACACCTTGCCCTGGCTCGACTCGAAGTTGATCCAGTCGCCGATCAGGATCAGGTGGCCGGTGCTGGAAACCGGGATGAATTCGGTCAGCCCCTCGACGATGCCGAGGATGAAGGCCTTGATGAGATAGAGGGCGTTGTCGGTCACGATGGCAAGGGTTCCTTTGAGGGGGTGGCGGCCTTAGTCATTGGTCAGCGAGGCGTCTTCGTCCAGCGGCTCCGGCGCGCGCTTCTCGACGCGCACCAGGGCAATGCGGCGGCCGTCCATTTCCAGCACCTCGAAGCGGAAATGGTCGTGGTGGAATTCGTACTCGCAGACGTCGCCGGGCTTGGGCAGGTGGCCGAAGCGCGACAGCAGGTAGCCGGCCAGGGTGGAGAAGTCCTGCGCCTCATCGACCAGGCCTTCGGTTTCCAGCACCTGCTCGACGTGGTGCAGGTCGGCCGCGCCGTCGATCTTCCAGGTGTTGGGGCCGTCGGCGACGATATCGGGCAGTTCGTCCTCGTCGGGGAATTCGCCGGCGATGGCCTCGAACACGTCGATCGGTGTGACCAGGCCCTCGATGGCGCCGAACTCGTCGGCCACCAGCACCAGTTGGCCGCGCGAGCGCTTGAGGGTGTCCATCAGGCGCAGGATGCCGATGGCCTCGTGCACGATGATCGGGTCGCGCAGGCGGTTGCGGCGCACCCGGCCCTCGGTGATCAGGTCGGCCACCAGGTCCTTGGCGCGGGCGATGCCCAGCACCTCGTCGAGCGAGCCACGGCAGACCGGGAAGAAACTGTGCGGCGCCTCGGTGATCTGGCGCCGGATGGTGTCGGGGTCGTCGTCGATGTTGATCCACGACACGTCGGTGCGCGGGGTCATGATCGAGCGGATCGAGCGTTCGGCCAGCGTCAGCACGCCGCTGACCATGTTGCGCTCTTCGACGCCGAAGGCCGGGATGGCGGGGCCGTCGGCGCTGGGCAGGTCGGGCTCGTCGGCCGGCGGACGCTTGCCCAGCATGCGCAGCACCGCCGAAGCCGTGCGTTCGCGCATGGGGCGGCGCGCGTCCAGCTTGAGCAGGTTGCGGCGCGCCACCTGGTTCAGGGCCTCGATCGCGACCGAGAAGCCGATGGCGGCGTACAGGTAGCCCTTGGGCACCTTGAAGCCGAAGGCCTCCGCCAGCAGCGAGAAGCCGATCATCAGCAGGAAGCCCAGGCACAGCACCACCACCGTCGGGTGGGCGTTGACGAAGCGCGTCAGCGGCTTGGAGGCCAGCAGCATGATGCCGATGGCGATAACCACGGCGATCATCATGATGGCCAGGTGGTCCACCATGCCGACCGCGGTGATGACCGAGTCCAGCGAGAACACCGCGTCCAGCACCACGATCTGCGTCACGATGACCCAGAAGCTGGCGTACACGCGCGGCCCGGAAGAGCCGCCGTGCTGGCCGCCTTCCAGCCGCTCGTGCAGCTCCATGGTGCCCTTGAACAGCAGGAAGAAACCGCCGGCCATGAGAATCAGGTCGCGTCCCGATGGCGACAGGGGCCCGACCGAAAACAGGGGGGTGGTCAGGGTGACCAGCCACGACATGACCGACAACAGGCCGAGCCGCATGACGAGCGCCAGGCTCAGGCCAAGGATGCGCGCGCGGTCGCGTTGCGACGGGGGCAGCTTGTCCGCCAGGATGGCGATGAAAATCAGGTTATCGATTCCCAGGACGATCTCAAGGACGACCAGGGTAAGCAAGCCGACCCACGCAGCGGGGTCCAGCAGCCACTCCATCAGGAGCTCCAGAAGTTACACGACCGGTAATCGTACCCGGAAAACGCGTGACACGCCGGTGACACGGGTCGTGCGGATGGCCTACGGCCGGCGGCCCGGCGTCATTGCGGCAGGCGGGAAAACCGCCGGCGAACGCAAAAAAAAGCCGGCGATGGCCGCCGGCTTTTTTGCGTTCGCGCCCGGGACGGGCTCAGCTGCCCAGCTTGAGCGTGCCCTTCATCATGGCCCAGTGGCCGGGGAAGGAGCAGAAATAGGCGTAGTTCTCGCCCGCGGCGATCTTGGACACGTCGAAGGTGACGGAGTCGGATTCGCCGCCGCCGATGACCTTGGTGTGGGCGATGACGCGGGTATCGCCCGCCTTGACGTAGTCCTGCGCCAGGCCGGCGCCCATGCCGTCGGTGGCCACGGCCTGCTTGTCGGCGTCCTTGGTCAGCACCAGGTTGTGGCCCATGGCGACCTTGGCCATTTTGCCGACGTGCTTCAGGTGCACGGTGAACTGCTTGCAGCTCTTGTCGACGACGATTTCCTTGACGTTGTACTGCATGGCGTCGTTGCTTTCGACGGTGGCCTCGCATTGCGCGGCAAGCGCGGGCAGGCTGGCGGCCGACAACAGGATGGCCAGGGTGGTTTTGGCAAGCATGAATCTTCTCCGATGACTGAATGGTGTCTCTGTGCGTTGCCGGACTGCGCCCGCAACGCCACCGCGCACCAGTCTAGGGGGCCGCCGCCGCCGGCCGCTTGACGCGCATCAAGCGGCCGGCGCTTACCTGCGCACATCCCTATGGTCAATAGGGGTATTACTGATTACCGGTGGCAACTTGACAAACCGCAACCTGCGCCGTGGCACCGATTCGTAGGATGGCTGCAAACCTACATCAACAAAGAGTCGAAGCATGCGCGGCAGTCTGGCGGCACATTACGGGGCACATTGCGGGGCGAATTGCGGGGCACATTACGGGGCGCATCGCGAAACAAATCACGGCAAGCATCGCGAAGCACGCCACGGGTATCCGCCGCTCATCGGGATCTTCATTTCAATCGTTCTGCTGTGCTGTGCGTTGGCCGCGAACGCCGCCCAGGCGCAGCGGCTGCCCGACTTCCTGAAGACCGTTGCCATCGCCGAGATATTCCCCGGCGCCGATCGCCTTGGCCCGCCCGAAGGCAAGCCGATGACGGCGCGCGCCTATGCCGGCGAGCGCGCGCTGGGACGCGTCTACCTGACCTCCGACGTGGTCAACACCCGCGGCTATTCCAGCAAGCCCATCGACGTGCTGGTGGGGCTGGCGGACAACGGCCGCATCGTCGGCGCCAGGCTGGTCGAGCACCACGAGCCCATCGTGCTGATCGGCATTCCGCAATCGAAGGTCGACCACTTCATCCAGGGCTACGTCGGCCTGAACTTCATCGACAGCCCGCCGCGCCACGGCGCGCCGCCGCCGGTGGACATCATCAGCGGCGCCACCGTCACCCTCATGGTGATCGGCGACAGCATCACGCGCTCGGCCATCGCGGTGGCGCGCGCCTACGGCGTGGACGGCGCCGCGGCGGCCGGCGCGCAGGCGGCCACGCCAGCGGTCGCGGCGCCGGCGCGCCTGATCGACGAGTCGCGCGACGCGGTCGAGCCATGGCAGGCGCTGCTCGATGCCGGCGCGGTGCGCAACCTGCGCCTGTCGCCCGAGGACGTGAACCGCGTATTCCGCGAATCCGGCCGCCAGGATGCCGCCGAACGCGGACAGGAAGCCGCCGACGACGCGCCGTTCATCGACCTGTATGTCGCCTTGGCCAGCGTGCCGTCCATCGGCCGCAGCCTGCTGGGCGACGCGGAATGGCAACGCCTGAAGGAACGCCTCAAGCCGGGCCAGCAGGCCATCCTGGTGGCGGGCAACGGCGCCTATTCGTTCAAGGGCTCGGGCTATGTGCGCGGCGGCATCTTCGACCGCATCGAGATCATCCAGGACGAAGGCAGCTTCCGTTTCCGCGATCGCAATCACCAGCGCCTGGCCGACGTCGTCGCGCAAGGCGCGCCGGCCCTGCGCGAAGTGGCGCTGTTCGTGGTGCCCGAGGACGCGGCGTTCGATCCGGTCAAGCCGTGGCGGCTGCAATTGATGGTGCAGCGCGTGCTGAGCGTGTCGGACAAGGCCTTCGTCACCTTCGACCTGCCCTACGAACTGCCGGCCCGCTATACCCGCGCCACCACGACGGCCAGCCCCGCGGCCAGCCCCACGGCCAGCCCATTGGCAAGCCCGGACGCACCGGCCGCCGTCGCGCCGCGGGATGAGGCGCCGCCCGCGCTGTGGCGGCAGATCTGGCGCGGCAAGGCCGTGCAGGTGGCGATCCTGACGGCGGCGTTGCTGGTGCTGGTTGGCATCTTCTTCTTCCAGGACCAGCTGACCAGCCGGCCGCTGCTGCACGACCGGCTGCGCCTGGCGTTCCTGGCCTTCGCGCTGTTCTGGATCGGCTGGTACGGGCAGGCCCAGCTGTCCATCGTCAACGTGCTGACGTTCTTCTCGGCCCTGCGCACCGACTTCCGCTGGGACTACTTCCTGATGGACCCGCTAGTGTTCATCCTGTGGTGCGCCACCGCCATCTCCATGGTGTTCTGGAATCGCGGCGCGTTCTGCGGCTGGCTCTGTCCGTTCGGCGCGCTGCAGGAACTGGCCAACCGCGTCGCCAGGCGGCTGGGACTGCGCCAGGTCACGGTGCGCCACGGCGTCAACCAGCGCCTGTCGACGCTGAAGTACGTGATCTTCCTGGTGCTGTTCGGCTTCTCGCTGTACGACCTGGCGCTGGCCGAGCGGCTGGCCGAGGTCGAGCCGTTCAAGACCGCCATCATCCTGCGCTTCCTGCGCGACTGGCCGTTCGTGGTGTTCGCGGTGGCGCTGGTGGCCGCGGGCCTGTTCATCGAGCGCTTCTTCTGCCGCTATCTCTGTCCGCTCGGCGCCGCGCTGGCGATCCCGGCGCGGCTGCGCATCTTCAACTGGCTGCGCCGCTACCGCGACTGCGGCAACCCCTGCCAGCGCTGCAACCACGAATGCCCGGTGCAGGCGATCGAGCCAACCGGCGAGATCAACCCCAACGAGTGCATCCAGTGCCTGCACTGCCAGATGCTCTACCACCACAAGCAGAAGTGCCCGCACCTGATCCAGAAATACGGCAAGCGCGAGCGGCGCCGCGCCGCCGACAGCGAGCCGGCGGTGCAGGAAGTGGTGCTGCACCGCGCGCCCGGGCCGAACGCGCCCGCCCCTTCCGAACCCTGATTTCCGTACCGCGGCGCCAGACGCCGTTCCTATCGAGGAGTTAACCATGTCCGACAAGAACCCCGACAAAACCGGCCTGAGCCGCCGCAGCTTCCTGGGAACCGCCGCCATCACCGGCGCGGCCGGCCTGGTGGGCGGCGCGCAGCTGTCCACCGCCCACGGCAAGGACGCCAAGGCCGGCGCCGCCGGCCAGAGCGGCCACGTGGCGCCGGGCGAGCTGGACGAATACTATGCCTTCAACTCCAGCGGCCAGTCGGGCGAAGTGCGCGTGCTGGGCCTGCCGTCCATGCGCGAGCTGGTGCGCATCCCGGTCTTCAACCACTGCAGCGCCACCGGCTGGGGCCGCACCAACGAAAGCCGCAAGATCCTCACCGAAGGCCTGACGCCCGAGACCCGCGAATACCTCAAGGACAAGGGCGGCGTATTCCTGAACGGCGACGCCCACCACCCGCACCTGTCGTTCACCGATCGCACCTACGACGGCCGCTATCTCTTCATCAACGACAAGGCCAACAACCGCGTCGCCCGCATCCGCCTGGACGTGATGAAGACCGACAAGATCACCGAGCTGCCCAACGTGTCGGGCGTGCACGGCCTGCGGCCGCAGCGCTATCCACGCACCGGCTACGTGTTCGCCAACGGCGAGCACATCATCCCGCTGCCCAACGACGGCAAGGTGACCGACGGTCCCAAGAAGAACTTCTTCGCGATCTACACCGCGCTGGACGGCGACACCATGAAGGTCGCCTGGCAGGTGCTGGTGGACGGCAACCTGGACAATGGCGACGC
Organism: Achromobacter sp. CSND-B12; assembly: GCF_052906545.1. NCBI lineage: Bacteria > Pseudomonadati > Pseudomonadota > Betaproteobacteria > Burkholderiales > Alcaligenaceae > Achromobacter > Achromobacter sp. CSND-B12. Next base: position 1,224,099 of record NZ_JBREGJ010000001.1, read on the forward strand.
CGACTACCAGGGCAAGTATTCCTTCTCGACCTGCTACAACTCCGAGAAGGGCGTGACGGTGGAGGAAGCCTCCGCCAACGAGCAGGACTGGGTGGTGGTGTTCAACATCAAGCGCATCGAGGAAGCCGTCAAGAAAGGCGACTTCAAGATGATGGGCGGCGTGCCGGTGATCGACGGCCGCCACGGCTCCAAGTACACCCGCTACATCCCGGTGCCGAACTCGCCGCACGGCTGCAACGCCGCGCCCGACGGCATCCACCTGGTGCTCAACGGCAAGCTGTCGCCCACCGTGACCGTGCTGGACGTGCGCACGCTGGACGATCTGTTCGACGACAAGATCAAGCCGCGCGATTGCGTGGTGGCCGAACCGCAGCTGGGCCTGGGCCCCCTGCACACCGCGTTCGACGGCCGCGGCAACGCCTACACCACGCTGTTCATCGACAGCCAGATGGTCAAGTGGAACATCGACCTGGCCAAGCGCGCCTACAAGGGCGAGAAGGTCGACCCGATCATCCAGAAGCTGGACGTGCACTACCAGCCCGGCCACAACCATTCGACCATGGGCGAGACGCGCGAGGCCGACGGCAAGTGGCTGGTGTCGCTGAACAAGTTCTCGAAGGACCGCTTCCTGAACGTCGGCCCGCTCAAGCCCGAGAACGACCAGCTCATCGACATTTCCGGCGACACGATGAAGCTGGTGCACGACGGCCCCAGCTTCGCCGAGCCGCACGACATGTGCCTGGTGCACCGCTCCAAGGTCCACCCCGTCAGCGTCTGGAAGCGCGACGACCCCATGTGGGAAGACGCGCGCCAGATGGCCAAAAAGGACGGCGTGACGCTGGAGGACGCGGCCAAGGTGGTGCGCGACGGCAACAAGGTGCGCGTGTACATGATGGCGGTGGCGCCGATGTTCAGCCTCAAGCGGATCGAGGTCAACCAGGGCGACGAAGTCACCGTGGTGGTCACGAACATGGAAGTGATCGAGGACCTGACCCACGGCTTCACGCTCGAAGGCCATGGCATCGCCATGGAGATCGCGCCGCAGGCCACCGCGTCGGTCACCTTCACGGCGGACCGCCCCGGCGTGCATTGGTACTACTGCCAATGGTTCTGCCACGCGCTGCACATGGAAATGTCCGGCCAGCTGGTGGTGCTGCCGAAGAAGACCGCGTAGCGCCCATGAGCTTCCTCGCTAACCTGACCCGGGGCGGCAGGAGGACCGCCGCCGCGCTGGCCACGCTGGCCGCGCTGGGAGGCGCGCCCGCCTGGGCGCCGCCCGCCGCCGCGGCCAACGTGGCCGTCGCCGCCGGCTCGGACCTGGCGGCGGCGGTGGCCGCCGCCCAGCCCGGCGACGTGCTGGCGCTGGCGCCCGGCAGCTACACCGGCGGCATCGTCATCGACAAGCCCCTGACCCTGGAAGGCCCGCCCGACCGCGCCGCCGTCATCGCCGGCACGCGCCAGGGGCGCACGCTGTGGATCAAGGCCGAGGACGTAACACTGCGCAACCTGACCATCACCCGCTCCGGACTGAGCCTGTCGGAGATGGACGCCGGCGTGTTCCTGGACCGCGGCGCGCACCGCGCCCGCATCGAGCACAACGACATCCTCGACAACCTGGTGGGCGTGCACGTGTGGGGGCCGCATGACGCGCTGGTACGGGCCAACCGCATCGTCGGCAACCGCGAACTGCGCGTGGCCGAGCGCGGCAACGGCCTCACCCTGTGGAATACGCCGGGAACGCGGATCCTGGACAACGACATCTCCGCGGGCCGCGACGGCATCTTCGTCAACACCAGCAGGCGGAACACCTTCAGCGGCAACCACTTCCACGACCTGCGCTACGCGGTCCACTACATGTACACCAATGACAGCGAGATCAGCGGCAACGTCTCGACCGGCAACGACATCGCCTACGCCATCATGTATTCGCACCGGCTGGTGGTGCAGGGCAACGTCGCGCGCGACAGCCGCGAACAGGGCCTGATGCTGAACTACGCCAACCAGTCGCGCATCACCGGCAACACGGTCGATGGCGCCGGCAAGTGCGTGTTCATCTACAACGCCAACAACAATGCGTTCCTGGACAACCACTTCGCCAACTGCGATATCGGCGTGCACTACACCGCCGGATCCGATGGCAACCAGATTTCGGGCAACGCTTTCCTGCACAACAAGAACCAGGTGAAGTATGTCGGCACCCGCACGCTCGACTGGGCCGTGAACGGCCGCGGCAATTACTGGAGCGACAACACCGCCTTCGATCTGGACGGCGACGGCATCGCGGACACCGCCTACCGGCCCAACGATGTGGTCGACCAGCTGCTGTGGCGCGCGCCCGCGGCGCGCATCCTGCTGAACAGCCCGTCGATTTCGATCGTGCGCTGGGCCCAATCCCAATTCCCCGCCATCCTGCCCGGCGGCGTCATCGACAGCGCGCCGTTGATGCAGCCGCCGCCGCGGCCCGCCGCCGCCCGCGCCAAGGAGACCCCATGAAGACCGACCTGGTGACGCTGGCCGGCGTCAGCAAGCACTATGGCGCGCAGCACGCCATCGACGGCCTCGACCTGCAATTGCGCGAAGGCGAATGCGTGGCGCTGGCCGGCCACAACGGCGCCGGCAAGAGCACGCTGATCAAGCTGGTGCTGGGGCTGATCCGGCCCACCCACGGGCGCGTCACGCTGTTCGGCGAGGACGCCCACAGCCGCGCCGCCGCGCGCCTGCGCGACCGCATCGGCTACCTGCCGGAGACCGTCGCGCTGCATCCCTCGCTGACCGGCGTGGAAACGCTGGCCTTCTACGCCCGGCTCAAGCGCCGGTCGTTGTCCGGCAACCCGGCCCTGCTGGAGAAGGTGGGCATCGCCGGCGCCGCCCATCGTCGCGTGGGCGGGTATTCCAAGGGCATGCGGCAGCGCCTGGCGCTGGCGCAGGCGCTGCTGGGCGAGCCGCGCGTGCTGCTGTTCGACGAACCGACCACCGGGCTGGACCCGGCCTCGCGCCTGATGTTCTACGAGATCGTGCATGAACTGCGCGCGGCCGGCGCCACCATTCTGCTCAGCACCCATGCCCTGTCGGAACTGGCGGGGCACGCCGACCGCATCGTGGTCATGAAGGCCGGCAGGAAGATCGCCGACGGCGCCATGTCGGCGCTGCGCCGCGACACCGGGCTGCCCATCCGCATCCGGCTGACGCTGGCCGAGCCGCAATCCGGCACGCTGCTGGCGCGGCCCTGGCGCCGCCTCGACGCCTGCCGCTACGAACTGGCCTGCCAGGAACGCGACAAGGTCGAGGCCATCCGCGGCATCGGCGCCATCGCCGCGCCCATCGCCGACCTCGACATCCAGGCGCCAAGCCTGGACGACATCTACGCCCACCTGCTTGAACGGGAAGACATATGAACGCCGTCTGCACCATCATCGGCAAGGAAATCCGCGACGGCCTGCGCAATCGCTGGGTGCTCGCCACCGCGCTGCTGCTGGGCGCGCTGGCGCTGGCGCTGGGCCTGCTGGGCAGTTCGCCGACCGGCACCGTCAAGGCCGACCCGCTGACCGTCACCGTGGTCAGCCTGTCGAGCCTGTCGATCTTCCTGGTGCCGCTCATCGCCATGCTGCTGGCCTACGACGCGGTGGTCGGCGAAGTCGACCGCGGCACCATGGCCCTGCTGCTGAGCTACCCCGTGTCGCGCTGGCAGGTGCTGGTGGGCAAGTTCATCGGCCACCTGGCGATCCTGGCGCTGGCCACCGGCGCCGGCTACGGCTCGGCCGGCCTGGCGCTGCAATGGGCCTACGGCGGCCTGGACGCCGCCGCCTGGCAGCCGTTCGCGCTGCTGATCGGGGCCAGCGTGCTGCTGGGCGCCAGCTTCCTGGCCATGGGCTACCTGATCAGCACGCTGGTGCGCGAGCGCGCCACCGCCGCCGGCATCGCCGTCGGCGTATGGCTGTTCTTCGTGGTGATCTACGACATGGCGCTGCTGGGCCTGCTGGCGGCCGACCAGGGCCGCTACGTCAGCCCCGGCCTGCTCAACGCGCTGCTGCTGCTCAATCCCTCCGACGTCTATCGCCTGTTGAACCTGACGGGCTTCGAGAATATTTCGCTGTACGCCGGCATGGCGGGCGTGAGCGACCAGGCCAGCCTGCCCGTGCCCGCGCTGGTGGCGGCGCTGCTGCTGTGGATCGCCCTGCCCTTCCTGCTGGCCGCCGCGTCTTTCAGGAACCGACCGCTATGAGAGCCCTGCTGTTTTCCCTCGGCCTGGCCGCCCTGCTGGCCGTGACCGCCTGCGGCGACGGCGCCGCGCCCGCCGCGCCGCCCCCGCCGCAAGCGGTCTCGTCGCAGTCGGTGGGCCATTACTGCGGCATGGCGCTGGCCGATCACACGGGTCCGAAAGGACAGATCTTCATCAAGGGCCGGCCCGCGCCGGTCTGGTTCTCGTCGATCAAGCAAGTCTTCGCCTATACGCTGCTGCCCGAGGAACCCAAGGCGATCGCCGCGATCTATGTGAACGACATGGCCACCGCCGGTGCCGACGGCGTGCCGGATCCGGCCGCCTGGATCGACGCGCGCCAGGCGTTCTACGTCATCGAAGGCCGTTTCGTTGGCGGCATGGGCGCCGAGGACGCCATGCCGTTCTCGCTGCGCGACCGCGCCGAGGCCTTCGCGCAGGCGCACGGCGGCCGCGTCGTGGCCTATGCCGACGTCCCGGAAGCCTATGTCTTCGCCCAATAGCGCGGCCCTTGAACGCCCCCGCCGCCCCCATCCGCCATGTCCATCGCCATGAATCCACGCCGCCGCCGTTTCATCGGCATCGCCGCCGCCGCATCCGCGCTGGCGCTTGCCCCCCTGTCCTTGCGCCGCGCGTCCGCCGCGATCGCGCCCACCACCTGGCAAGGCGTCGCGCTGGGCGCCGATGCCGAGCTGCGGCTCTACCATCCCGACCCGCGCGCCGCGCGGCAACTGATCGACCAGGCGCTGGCAGAACTGCATCGCCTGGAAGGCATATTCAGCCTGTATCGCGACGACAGCGCGCTGGCGCGGCTGAACCGGCAGGGCTACCTGGCCGATCCGCCCGCCGACCTGCTGCGCCTGCTGGGCGACAGCCTGCGCTACAGCCGCCTGACCGATGGCGCCTTCGATCCCACCGTGCAGCCGCTGTGGCAGCTGTACGCCAGCCATTTCGCGCGCCCCGGGGCGTCCGCGCAGGGCCCGTCCGAGGCCGAACTGGCGCGGGCCCTGGCACGCGTGTCGTACCGGGACGTGACGCTGGACAGCCGCCGCATCGAGCTGCGGCGGCCCGCAATGGGCATCACGCTCAACGGCATCGCCCAGGGCTACATCACCGATTGCATCACGCGCCTGCTCAAGCAGGGCGGGCTGGATCGCGCGCTGGTCGACATGGGCGAGATCCGCGGGCTGGACAGCCGCGCATCCCCCGGCGACTGGCGGGTCGGCCTGGCCGATCCGCGCGCGCCGCGGCGGATCCTGGCCTCGGTGCCCGTGCGCAACCAGGCGCTGGCCACGTCGAGCGGCTACGGCACGGCCATCGACGCGGCGGGCCGCTGTACCCACTTGTTCGATCCCCGCACCGGCAGCGCGCGGCCGCGCTACCAGAGCGTGTCGGTCATGGCGCCCAACGCCGCCATGGCCGATGCCCTGTCGACCGCGTTCTCGCACATGCCGCTGCGGGCCACGGCGCCGATCGTGCGCGAGCTGGGGCTGCGCGCGTGGTTCGTGCCGCTCGAGGGGGGATTGGTGTCGCAGGGCGGCCAGGGGTAACGCAATGCGCACCGACCGCCTGCCGGATGGGGAACGCTGAACCGGCGGCTACGATTTTCCCTTGCGGGCGGTGCTCGATTGGCGCGCCTCGAACTGCCTGCGCGTGGCCTCCAGTTCCCGTTGCAGCAACGCCGCGTCCGGCAGGACGGTGCGGTAGTTGGCTGCCATGACCTGGGTTGGCAGTCCGTCCAACGCATACTGCGCCAGCGCACGGCCCTTGTCCGCGCACAGGATCAGCCCCACCGGTGGATTCTCGTCGGCAAGCGCCCAGTGCGCTTTCGCATAGTTGCAGTACATGTGCATCTGACCCACATCCGCGTGGGTCAAGCTGCCGAGTTTCAGATCGATGATGACCAGGCAGCGCAGCTTGCGATGAAACAGCAGCAGATCCACGCGATACCACGTCTGGTCGATGCGCAATCGACGCTGCCGCCCCACGAAGGTGAAGCCTTCCCCGAGTTCCAGCAGGAAGCCTTCCAGACGCTGCGTCAGGGCGGCTTCCAGATCGGATTCCGAGTATTCGTCCTTGAGATCGAGAAACTCCAGCACATACGGATCCTTGATCGCATCGTCCGCGGTGACGGTATCCCCAGGCATCGGCAGCGCTGCCTTCGCCAGCACTGCGGCCTTGTTCCTGGACAAAGCAGTGCGCTCGTAGAACTGGCTTTCGATCTGCCGGCCGAGCTGGCGCACGCTCCAGCCGCCACGCAGCGCATGCGCCTCGTAGAACCGGCGAGCCTGGCTGTCCTTGACCGACAGCAATCGCACATACGCCGACCAAGGCAGCGTGAATGCCTGGGCCAGATCGGATAGATCGAATTTCCGAGACGCTGTCTCGGAAGTCCTGGCCATTCCCGTTTCGTCGAATTTCCGAGACGCTGTCTCGGAAATTGCAGATGGAGGATAGGCAAGGAAGAACCCCCGCATGTTCTCCAGGTTGTCGGCGCTGAAGCCGCGCCCGAACCGCGCGGTCAGGTCAATGGACAACCGTTGGATCAACTGTTCCCCGTAGCCGGCCCGTCGCCTGCCTTTCTGCTCGGCGTCGACGATCCGTTGGCCGATCGCCCAGTAACTGGCCGTCATCAATGCATTGACCCGCCGCGCCGCGCTCCGGCGGGCGCTATCGAGCAGTTCGACGATATCGCCATGAATACCGGCATAGCCGGCCGGCAACACGCCAGCCCGGCTCGGCCGCATCGACGTCTTTCCTGTCATGCGATCATCTCCGTGTGAGGAAGACGCAGGCGCCTTCGTCACCGGTAGACCCTTCGTTCGGCGCCAGACACACCACATCACTCGCGGCATGACCATAGCGCATGAACCGCGCCATGGTCGCGCGCACCGTGACCAATCAGTCCACCCGGGACGCTGACGCAAAACATGACCGAACTGCATCACCCCAAACAAAAAACCCGCCGTGGTGGCGGGTTTTGGGGAGGCAACGAAGCGCGCTCAGGCAGCCGGCGTCGGATTCAGCGCCGACAGCATCTGCGTGAAGATCTTCGGGCTGGCGGCGAGCACGTTGCCCGAATCCATCCAGCCTTGTTCGCCGTCGAAGTCGGCGACCAGGCCGCCGGCTTCCAGCACCATCAGGCTGCCGGCCGCCAGGTCCCAGGGCTTCAGGCCCACGCCGCAGAAGCCGTCCAGGCGGCCGCAGGCGACGTAGGCCAGGTCGAGCACGGTGGCGCCCAGGCGGCGCACGCCGGTGCTGCCTTCGGCCATGGTGCGGAAACGCTGCGAGCCTTGTTCCAGGTCGCCCGAGTTGGGCCAGTGCGCGCCCAGCAGGGCCTCGTGGTAGCGGGTGCGGCCCGAGACGCGCACGCGGCGGTCGTTCAGGAACGTGCCGCTGCCACGGCTGGCGGTGAACAGTTCGTTGCGCGACGGGTCATAGATGACCGCCTGCGTGACCTGGCCGCGCTGGGTCAGCGCGATCGACACGGCGTAGTTGGGCAGGCCGTGGATGAAGTTGGTGGTGCCGTCCAGCGGATCGATGATCCACTGGAATTCCGCCTGGTCGGGGCCCTGCAAGCCGAATTCCTCGCCCAGGACGGCATGGTCCGGGTAGGCGGCGCGCAGCGTCTCGACGATGGACTCCTCGGCGGCGCGATCCACTTCCGTGACATAATCGCGCGGCCCCTTGCGAGCCACGCTGAGTCGTTCCAAATCCATGCTGGCACGGTTGATGATGGTGCCGGCACGCCGGGCCGCCTTGATGGCGATGTTGAGCATCGGGTGCATAAAATTCCGTACGTATGCGGTGGGTAGGCCGCTAGCCACCCCCCCGGATCCGCCGCCCCCCGACAGGGGGAAACCGGCCCAAAAAACCAGGAAGGCACTAAGCCAAACGTGCCATTTTAAATGACTCAAGCATTTTCACGCGTTCGCTTCATCATGGTGAACCCCAGCCACCCCGGAAACGTCGGTTCGGCGGCCCGCGCGATCAAGACCATGGGCTTCTCGGAACTGGTGCTGGTGGGGCCCAAATTCGCCGATGTAACCAGCCAGCCGGAGGCCGTGGCCCTGGCCAGCGGCGCCCTGGACGTGCTGGAGAACGCGCGCATCTACGATACCCTGGAAGAGGCGCTGGCGCCCGTGACCCTGGCGTTCGCCCTGACCGCCCGGGTGCGCGACCTGGGCCCCCCGCCCTGCGACATCCGCCAGGCCGCCGACCTGGCCTGCGCCCACCTTGCGGAAACCGCCGAAGGTTGCGCGGCCATCGTGCTGGGCACCGAGCGGGCCGGCCTGACCAACGCCCAGATCGGGCTGTGCCACCGCATCTGCCATATCCCGGCCAACCCCGAATACAGCTCGCTGAACGTGGCCCAGGCGCTGCAGCTGGCGGCCTGGGAGCTGCGCTACGCGCTGCTGGTGGACCAGGGCGCCGCCCTGCTGCCCGCCTCCACCGCGCAAGCGCCCTCGCGCGGGGCCGAGCCAGCCTCCGGGGAAGCCGTGCAGGCCTTCCTGGCGCACTGGGAAGAAGCGCTGGTGGGCGTGCGCTTCCTGGACCCGGCCCATCCCAAGAAATTGCTGCCGCGGATGCGGCACCTTTTTTCCCGGGTGGCCCTGACGCGCGACGAGGTCGACATGATGCGCGGCGTCTGCACCGCCATGCTGGCCGCGGCGCGTCGCGACGGCGGCCCAAAAAAATAGGGACGGGCATCTGCCCGTCCCCCGTCATCGGCCGCCGGCGGTTGGCCCGCCGCGGCACGAAGCGCGTGCTCAGTCGACCTTGGCGCCCGACGCCTTGACCACCGGCGCCCAGCCTTCCACTTCCGACTTGATGAACTGGCCGAACTCGGCCGGCGTGGTCTTGACGCCCACGGCGCCCAGCTTTTCGAAGCTGGTCTGCACTTCCGGCTTGTCCAGCGCCTTGACCATGGCGGCGTTGAGCTTGTTGACCACTTCCGGCGGCGTGCCGGCCGGCGCGATCAGGCCGAACCACGACGATACGTCGAAGCCGGCGAAGCCCGATTCCTGCATGGTGGGCAGGTCCGGCGCGCTCTTGGAGCGGTCCGACGTGGTCACCGCCAGCGCGCGCAGCTTGCCCGATTGCGCGTGCGGCCAGGCCGACGGCATGTTGTCGAACATGAATTGCACCTGGCCGCCGATCAGGTCGGTGATGGCCGGGGCGCTGCCCTTGTACGGCACGTGCAGCACGTCGATGCCGGCCTTCATCTTGAACAGCTCGCCGGCCATGTGGATCGAGGTGCCGCTGCCCGACGAGGCAAACGCCAGCTTGCCCGGGTTCTTCTTGGCGTAGTCGACCAGTTCCTGCACCGTCTTGACCGGCACCTGCGGGTTCACCACCAGGATGTTCGGCACCTTGGCGCCCAGCGCCACCGGAGTGAAGTCCTTCGTCAGGTCGAACGTGACGTTCTTGTACAGCGTCTGGTTGATGGCGCTGGTGACGGCCACGAACAGCAGCGTGTAGCCGTCCGGCGCGGCGCGCTGCACCATGTCGGTGGCGATGTTGCTGCCGGCGCCCGGCTTGTTCTCGACCACGAACGACTGACCCAGGCTCTCGGTGAGCTCCTTGGCCATGATGCGGGCAATCACGTCGGTGGTGCCGCCGGCGGAAAAGCCGACCACGATGCGGACAGGTTTGTCGGGATAGGCGGCCTGGGCGGAACCCATGGCGAAAGCGCTTGCGGCGGTAGCCAGTAGCGTGGCGGCAAGACGCCGCAGTCCAGGCTTTTGACCGGTCTTCATATAGTCTCCGTGCTGATACTGTCCATTAAATGGACGATTCGAATTATTGGATGCTGCATTCTGATCTATACACGAGCGGAGCATCAAGGTAGAGTCCACGCTACGGACTATGGTTTTCCCTTGACCATTGCGCCATAACCCCCAAGTTTTCAGAGAGTTGCATGCAAGACAGCGATGCCGCGGCCGCAGGCCCCCGCACATTGCGGCGCGGATTGGCCGTTCTGGCCGCCCTGCGGGACCAGGGCCCCGATGGGCTCAGCGTGACCGATATTGCCCGCCTGACGGGCATCCAGCGTCCCACCATCTACCGCCTGCTGGCGGCCCTGCTCGACGCGGGCCTGGTGCTGCCGGTGACGGGCACCAAGAAATACCGCGCCCAGCTGGCGGTGGACCCCGACACCCGCTCGCGCGATCCGCGCGTGCGCCAGCTGCTGCCGGTGCTGCGGCGCCTGGCCGACCGCACCGGCGACGCCGTGTTCCTGGTGGTGCGCGATGAAGACGACTCCATCAGCCTGCATCGCGAGATCGGCAGCTATCCGGTGCAGATCCTGGCGACCTACGCCGGCAAGCGCCAGCCGCTGGGCGTGGGCTCGGGCGGCATGGCGCTGCTGGCCGCACTGCCCGACGACGTCGCGCGCGGCATCGTCGAACGCAACTCCAGCCGGCTGGACGAATACGGCGGCATGACGCCGCAGGAGATGTTCCGCCTGATCGAAAACACCCGCGCCCGTGGCTATTCGGTGGTGGGCAACCATGCCGTGCGCGGCGCGCTGGGCGTGGGCTGCGCCCTGCTCGACAACCATGGCGCGCCGCTGCTGGCGGTCAGCGTCACGGCCATCATCGACCGCATGCCGGCCCAGCGCCAGCGCGAGATCGCCGGCTGGATCAAGGCCGAACTGGCGCGGCTGGCGGTGCAGGCCTGAGCCCGGCACGCGGTCCACGCCGCGCCATGAAAAAGGGCGTCCCGCCATCGGCCGGGACGCCCTTTTCATTGCAGGCCATACGCTCAGGCCGCGGCGCCAGCCTTGGGCTCGCTGGCCTTGGGGTTCTGGATCTCGCGCAGCGGGATCGGCGCCTGGAAGCCCGCGGCCTCCAGCGACAGGCGGATGTCCTGGTACAGGCCCCAGCGCAGGTCCCAGTACTTGGCGGCGTCGGCCCACACCCGCACGTTCACGACCACGCCGCTTTCCTTGTAGTCGACCACCTTCACCAGCGGCTGCGGATCCTTCAGCGCGTTCGGATTGGCCGCGACGATGTCCTGCAGCTTGGTCAGCACCGCGTTCAGGTCATCGCCATAGCGCACCGGCACCGGGATATCCAGGCGGCGGGTCTTGTTGCGGCTGTAGTTGGTGATGGTGGCGTTCCAGACGGTGCTGTTGGGCAGCGTCAGGTGGATGCCGTCGACCTGGATCAGGCGCGTCAGGAACAGGCCGACTTCCTCGACCGTGCCTTCGGCGCCGGAGCTCAAACCGACGTATTCGCCGGCACGCACCGGGCGCAGGATCAGCAGCATGATGCCGGCCGCGATGTTCTGCAGCGTGCCCTGCAGCGCCAGGCCGACGGCCAGGCCGGCGGCGCCAAGCACCGCGATCAGGCTGGCGGTCTGCACCCCGAAACGCGCCAGCACCGCGATCAGCGTGAAGATGCGCACCGTCCATACCACGGTGCTGTAGAACATCGGCACGATGGTCGGGTCGATCTTGCTGGAACGCGTGGCGATGCGCCGCACCCAGCGGCCCAGCAGCGTCGACACCCACCAGCCGATGACCAGGATCAGCAAGGCCACCAGCAGATTGATGCCCAGGTCCACCAGCCTGGGCGCCCAGGCATTGAATTCCTTCAAGGCGTCTTCCATCGTTGTCGCTCCCTCATGCAAAAAAAGACAGCCGAAAACTGTATCAGATGCGTCATGCGGAAAGGGCGCCGGCGGGTGTCCGGTATGTCAGGCTTTGTAAAGCGCGCTGGCTGAGCCGCAGGGATATGCGGCGGCAACGGCGCGGTCAGGCGCCGGCGACCTTGCGGAAGTGGTTGTCCCAGGAACGTTCGCGCGACGGCGCCAGCAGCGGCTGTTCGCCACCCGCGGCATCGGTGCGCAGCATGGCGCCCAACCCGCTGCTGACAAGGAAACCGGCGCGCGGCGCCGGCGCCACGCCGCAGCCGTCGGCCAGCCGCGTCTCGCCCAGGCAGGCCCCGCTGGCGGCGTCCCAGTACAGCACCCGGCCGCCCACGGGGCTGGAGGTGGCGATGACCGCGCCGGCGGCGTCCGCCGCCACCGAACCGACGTAATTGCGCATCTCGCGCAGCGTGGCCGCCGGTCCGGCGTGCAGTTGCGCCGGCCCGCCGCGCCGGTGGCGGCCCACCAGCGCCGGGCGGTCACCGGCCGGTCCCATGTACTGGCAGCCGAACCACACACTGCCATCGGCCGCCAGCGCCAGGTGGCGGATCGACAGGCGATGCAACTCGGGCGCCAGTTCCACCTTTTCCAGCAACCTGCCGCTGGCCGCGTCCAGGTACGCCAGCGACGGGCGCATGGTATCGAGATTGAGTTCGAGCTTGCCGTAGTCGGGGTGGGTCAGGATGCCGCCATTGGCCACGCACAAGGTCCTGCCGTCCGGCATCAGCACGACCTCGTGCGGGCCGATGCCGCCGCTGTCGTACTCGCCGACGCGGCGGTAGCCGCCGCCGGGCGTGGCGTCATAGATGCCGAGCACGCCGCGCGCGCCTTCGAAGTCGTTTTCGGTGGCGGCCAGCAGGCGGCCGCCATCGAAATAGGCGCCGTGGCCGAAGAAATGGCGGTCTTGCGGCAAGGGCAGTTCGAGCGGCGCGCGTTCGCCGCGCAGGTCGAAGGCCAGGGCGAAAAAGCCCGGCTGGCGCCCGAACACCACGGCGCGGCCGCCGGCCGCGTCGATGGCGAAGCTGTGGCCGCGCGCGGGCATCGGCAGCACCCGGCGGTCCTGCCCGGACGCATCCAGGACCACCGCCTCGTCGCGGCCGCCGCGCTGGCGCGCCGCCAGGTACAGCGCGGTGTCATCGCGCGCCGCCGTGGCCAGCGCCGCGCCGGGCCAGGCCAGCGTGGCGCCCAGCGCGCCCGCGGCGCCCCATGCCAGGAATTCGCGCCGCGCGGGCCGCGCCGGCGCGCCGTCCGGCACGCGCGGCGCGGGTCGCCCGCTTGGATCGGCCGGCATCGCGGCCGGCGCTCGATCAATCGCCATCGAGCGCATTGAAGCCGATGGTCACGCCCAGTGCCGGCGCCAGGTCCTGGTCGACGATGGCTTTGGCGTTCTTCAACGTCAGCGCCGCCAGGCCCAGCAGGCGCCGCCCTTCCGCGTCGGCCAGGGCCTGCTCCAGCGGCGCCGGCGCCTCGCGCAACGCGCGCGCCGCGCCCTGCAATTCGCCCAGCACCGCGCCCGGCATCCAGTCCTCGCCCTTGGGCAGCGCATAGCCGCCCGCCGTGTAGAACGCCGCCAGGCCATCCAGGCTGGCCGCCAGCGTGCGCGTGGACAGGCCGCTGCGCCAGAAGGCGGCGCGCTTGGGCCGCGCGCTCCCGGCCGAATCGCCCAGCACGGGCAACAGCTTCACGTCGCGCGCGAACTGCAGGCCGGTGGACAGCGCCTTCATGGCTTCGGCCGCCACCTCCTGCGGATCGCGGTAGAGGTCATTGCCCGCCTGGGGCCGCGCGAACTGGCGGCCGAACTCGGCCTTGGCCTCCCAGGCCTGCGCCACGTCGCGCGAGATCGCGGCAATGTTGGCCGACACGGCGCGGGCATAGCCGCAGGCGTAGCCGAAGGTCGGCGCGGCGGTCTGCGTGAGCGCTGCCGGTTCGCCGTACAGCACGAATTCCAGCGCCGGCAGGCCCTGCACCGCCACGCTGCGGCCCGCCAGCGCGCCCGGCTTGAGCAGTTCGGCGTCCTGCGCGGCGATCAAGGCCTGCACCTGCCGGGGCATCACGCCCCGGGTATCGGGCCAGAATGCCAGGCGTTCATAACGATTGGCCTGCACCAGCGGACCGAAACGCAATGGTTCGAGCCGCGCCCACGCCAGCGCCAGGCCGGAGAAGGCGGCTTCCACGCGCTTGGCGCCGTCCGCGTCCGGCTTGCCGCACCACTGGCCCAGCGCGCCTTCCAGGTCGGTGGCAGCCGCGACCATGCCGGCGGCCGCCGGCCGCGCGTAGCCCTGCGCCAGGCGCTCGCCCAGGTCGGCGGGCAGTTCGGCGCCCGCGGCCAGCGGCCAGGCCAGCGCCAGCGCGGCGGCCAGGGTCCGGGCCGGCGCGCGCCAGCGTGCAACAAAGATAGCCATTACAGCGACTCCAGGAAACGGATCAGGTCGGCGCGTTCTTCGGGCGTCATCGCCACCACGCGATCGCGCGCCGGCTGGCCGGCGCCGCCGTGCCACAGCACCGCTTCCAGCAGCGTGCGGGCGCGGCCGTCGTGCAGCCAGGTGGCGTTGGGATTGACGGTCCGGGTCAGGCCGATGCCCCACAGCGGCGGCGTGCGCCATTCGCGGCCATTGGCCGAGCCGTCGGACACGCCGTCGGCCAGGTCATCGCCCATGTCATGCACCAGCATGTCGGTGTACGGCCAGATCAGCTGGAAGCGATGCTCGGCCTGTTTCGCATTGCGGCTGGTGACGTACTTGGGCACATGGCAGGCGACGCAGTTGGCCTCGTAGAACAGCTTCTTGCCGGCCAGCACGCGGGCGTCGTCGGCGTCGCGCCGCTGCGGCACCGCCAGGTTGGTGGAATAGGTGGTGACGAAGTCCATCAGCTTGGCCGGCACTTCCTCGGGGCCGAAACGCGGCTGCGCGCCGTGCGGCATCTTCAGGCACTGGGGTTGCGCCGGCGTACAGTCGCCGTGGTGATTGGGGAACAGCGGCGTCGACAGGCCCATGTCGTTGGAGAACGCGGCGGCGCTCTGCTGCTCCACCGTGGGCTGCCCGGCCTTCAGGTTGAAGCGGCCCAGCACGCGCTGGCCGGTGCGCGCGTCGGTCACCCAGTTGGCCTTGCCGACGATGCCGTCGCGCTTGTCGGCGCCGATGTTGGCCAGGATGTCGGCCTGGTGGATCGATTCCAGCAGGCCCAGGCCGATCATCGGCGGCGCCAGCCGCGGCGAGATCTGCGTGTCCTTGCGCATCGGGCCGTAGCCCAGGTTGTCGATGCGGTAGGCCGGCTTCATCAACGTCGCGGTCTCGCCACCGTTGAGCTTGACCGTGACCGGCGTGTATTCGATTTCCATGCGGCCTTCGGCCGGCAGGCCGGCCACGGCGAAGTTCTGCAGCTGCACGCCGTAAATCGGCTCGGGCAGCAGCGCGATCTCGCCCGGCGCCAGCCGCGGATGGCCGCGGTCGGGGCCTTCCGGCACCGCCAGGCGCAGCAGCAGCGCCACCGCGTCGGGACGTTCCAGCGGATCGAAGCCCGGCACCGAGCCGCGCCCGTCCTTGGTATGACAGGCCTGGCACGAACGCGCGTTGAACAGCGGCCCGAGGCCGTCGGAGGCCTGCGTGGACGCCGGCGCGGACACCCAGTCCTTGCGGAACAGGCCGTTGCCGACCTGGAATTCCTGGCGCCGCTCGAAGCTCATGTTGGCCGACGGCTGCGAGAAAATGTCGGCGTTGATGAGCTTGTTGGTGGTGGCGGCGCCCGCCTGCATGGTCTCGAAGGTCTCGGCCTTGGAGAAATCACGGGTCGGCGCGGTGATGGCGATGACCCGCTTGAGGTCTTCGGCGCTCAGGTCGTCGCGCCCGGCGGGCGCGGTTGGAGCGGCGGCGGCGCCGGCATGGGCCGACGCCGCCAGTACGGCGGCGAATACGAGCTTCACTTGAATACGGCGTCGGGTTTGTCCAGGCTGTCGGAACCTTCGATGGCGACCTTGCCCAGGTCCAGCAGCGCGATCACGCGCTCCAGGCTGCGGGTCTGGTCGACCAGGCGGTCGATGGCGGCCTGCACCACGGCGTTGCCTTCCTTGTTGCCGTCGGCGATCATCTGGTCGTAGGTCTCGACCGTCTCGGCGCGGGTCTTCATCGCCTGCATGGCGGCCACGGTGGCGTCCAGCTTGGCGCGCACTTCCGCGTCCAGCTTGGGATCGCGCGCCTTGACCAGTTCCGACAGGCTGGCGCCCGACACCTGCTTGCCATCGACGCGGGTGTACGCGCCCAGGTAGACGTTGCGGATGCCGATCTGGTTGTAGAAGTGCGAGTTGTGGGTGTTGTCCGAGAAGCAGTCGTGCTCTTCCTCCGGATCGTGCAGCATCAGGCCGAGCTTCATGCGCTCGCCGGCCAGTTCGCCGTACGACAGGCTGCCCACGCCGGTCAGCATCGCCACCAGGCCGGCCTTGGGGTCTTCTTCCACGGCCTTGCGCGCGGCACCGTCCTTCTGCCAATTGCCGACCATCTCTTCCAGGTCGGTCACCAGCAGGTCGGTCACGGCCTTCAGGTAGGCGATGCGGCGTTCGCAGTTGCCGCCGGTGCACTGCTTGACGTCGTAGTCGGTGTGCGGGCGGTTGCCCGAGTGACGCTCCTGCGGCGTGCCCTTGCGGTCGGCCGGCGCCGGGCCGGTGCCGTTCAGGTCCTGGCCCCACAGCAGGAATTCGATGGCGTGGTAGCCGGTGGCGACGTTGGCCTCGTTGCCGTCGGCCTCGTGCAGCACTTCGGACAGCAGCTTGGGCGTGATCTCGCTGACATCGACGGTCTTGCCGCCTACCGAGATCTTGGAGTTGGCGATGACGTTGACCGCGTAGTAGGCGTTCTCGTCGTTCTCGGTGCCGTAGGAGGCGTCGACGTAGTCGATCAGGCCTTCGTCCAGCGGCCAGGCGTTCACGCGCCCTTCCCAGTCGTCGACGATCGGGTTGCCGAAGCGGAACGCCTCGGTCTGCTGGTACGGCACGCGCGCGTCCAGCCAGGCCTGGCGGGCGGCCTTGAGCGTGTCCGCGCTGGGCTTGGCGACCAGGGCGTTGATGGCCTCGCGCAGCGTCTTGGCGGAGGTCAGCGCGTCTTGATAGCCCGCCAGCGCCAGGTCTGAATAGTTCGCCACCACGGCCTTGGGCTGCGTGGCGGCATGAACCGTTCCCCCGAATGCCGCGACGGCCAGCGCCGCCCCCAACAACAACTTGCGCATCGACTTTCTCCCGTAACTCGGACGAAATCCACCCCGCGGCGGCCCCGTCCACACTTGAATTTGTGGATGCGAGTGTAAACAATTTTCGTTTGTTATTCAGCGAAAAGTCAGATACCTGACGTTTATCCGAACGGAAAAAGCCAGCAAAACCGGGCCGGGGACGAAAAAAAGCCCGGGAGCGGTCCCGGGCTTCCTGCCAGCCAGGCCGGCCGGATGCTCAACGCTGCAACGGCGCCTTGGCGGTTTCCCTGGCAGCCAGCACCGACACGGCGGTCACCACCAGCGCGGCGGCCACGTACAGCGACACCGCCACGGTCGAACTCCACGACTTGAACAGGCTGGCGATGATCAGCGGCGCGAAGCCTCCGCCGACGATGCCGGCCAGCGTGTAGGCCAGCGACGACCCGGCGTAGCGCACCCGGCCCGGGAACTGCTCGGTGATGAAGGCGGCCTGCGGGCCGTACATCATCGCGTGGATCAACAGGCCCACCACCACCGCCGCGCAGATCGCGACCGGATGCGCGGTGTCCATCAGCGTGAAGAACACGAAGGCCCAGACCATGCCCAGCACCGCGCCGGCCACGTACACGGGACGGCGCCCGATCTTGTCCGACAAATGCCCGCACAGCGGCACGGCGATGGCATTGAGCGCCGCGCCCAGCATGGTGGCGCCCAGCGCCAGAGGCCGCGACAGGTGCAGCACGGTGGTCACGTAGGTCAGCGTGAACACCACCACCAGCGCGTACAGCACGTCCGAACCGATGCGCGAGCCGCCGGCCACCAGCAATTGGCGCCAGTGTTGCACCAGCACTTCCTTGATCGGGGTGTTGGCGGTTTCGCGCTTCTGTTCCATTTCCAGGAACACCGGCGTTTCCTCGACGCCGCGGCGCAGCCACAGGCCGAACAGCACCAGCGCCACGCTCGACATGAACGGCACGCGCCAGCCCCAGGCCTGGAATTCCTCGGGCGTGAGCCACAGCGAGATCAGCGCGATGAAGCCGGTGCCGATCAGCGTGCCGCACGACGGCCCGACCTGCGTGAAGGACGCATTGCGGCCGCGCTGGTCGGGCTTGCCGTGCTCCATCGACAGCAGCACCGCGCCGGCCCACTCGCCGCCCAGCGCCACGCCCTGGATGAAGCGCAATGCCACCAGCGCCACCGGCGCCCACACGCCCCAGGTGCCGTAGGTGGGCAGCATGCCCATCAGCCCGGTCGACACGCCCATGATGACCAAGGTCGCGACCAGCACGAACTTGCGCCCCAGGCGGTCGCCCAGATGACCGAAGACGAAACCGCCCAGCGGCCGCGAGACGTAGCCCACGGCATAGGTCGAGAACGCCAGGATGGTGCCCGTCAGCGGGTCGAACGACGGGAAGAAGATGGCGTTGAACACCAACGCCGCCATCAGGTTGTAGATCGTGAAGTCGTACCACTCCAGCGTGGTGCCGACCGAACTGGCCATCGCCAGTTTCTTCATCTTCATATTGTCGGGCGCCGCGCCGCCGTGGGCGGACGCGGGCGCGTGCAAGGTGTTCTCAGCCATTGTGGTTCCCCATGTCTGTGTGTGGCGTTGCGGCGCTTGGCGCGCATCAACGCAAGTCGGCCGCGGCCAGCTTCCAGCCCAGCTCCAGCAGCCAGGTGTCGGCGCCGCGCGTGCCGAAGGCCGCGGCCGCCTGTTCGCCCAAGGCCTGGGCCATACCCGCCGAGCTGGCTTCGATCACGAAGAGCGGATCGAGGCGGCGGTTTTCGGTGGATTCGCGCGGCAACGGACCGCTCAGGGCGGCATCCGGCGCCAGCAGATAGGACTGCACGAAGCCATCGGCCCGGGCCAGCGCCGCGCCCGCCTCGGCCGCCCGCGTCCGCAGCGCCTCGGCATCGCCGCCAAACACCAGCGGCAGCACCGCGATGTGGCTGCCGCTGCCGAAGCCGGTCACGGCCTGCACCGCGCACACCCGCCGCATCGGATCGCGCATGCGGTCCAGGTTGGTCACGGACCACGGCGTCTGGCGCTCGAACGCGGCGCGGTAGTCCGCGGTGGTGAAGGCCCCCAGCGATTGCGTGCGGTACAGCCCCAGGTATTTGCGGCCGCCGGACAGCGAGAAATAGCGCGCGCCCGACAGGAAGCCGGGGATGCGCACGCGCTCTTCGACGTGCTCGCGGTCGTACCAGCGATTGAAATCGGTCTCGAAAGCGGGATCGACGTCGCAGGCGACGAACAGCATGCCGTGGGGCGTGGACGGAGTGGTGGCTTGGCTCATGGAACGAAGAAATCCCTGCGATAACGGAAGGGACTCATCTTCGGCCGAGGCGGCCACGCCCGACAAACGAGTAATTTTTCGCGCCAGCAATAAAATTATTGAGCGCCGACCTAGGGATAACGCTATTGCGCGGATCCGAATTTTGGCGGCGTGACCGACGCCGTGTATTGGTCCGACGCGCGGCAGGCCAGTTCGGCCACCAGCCGGATCGCGTCCGAGCCGGCGCCTTCCAGGTAGCTCACCACCAGCAGTTGCGGTGGCACCGGCACGTCGCAGCGGATCATCTGCACTTCGCCGCGCGCCACGTATTCGTAGATCGGCGGCAAGGGCACCAGCGCGCGGCCAAAGCCGCTGCGCACCAGCCGCGCCAGCGCCGAGATCGAGCTGACGCAGTGCACCTTGCCCAGGGGCAGCCCGGCTTCGCGGAACAGCCCTTTCAATGCCTCATGCGGCTGCGAACCGGGGCTCATGGTCAGCACCGGTTCGGCCAGCAGCTGCTGCACCGTCAGCGCATCTTCATCGCCGGCCGGCCCCACCCAGCCCATTTCCATCGGCAGGCAGGGCGTGCTGATGACGCCGGTGTCGGTCAGCAGATCGGTCTGGAAGGCAATATCGAGCGTGCCTTCGCGCAGGCCACGATGCAGGGCGCGGGTGGTCTCCGAGGTCAGCTGCACCTCGATGCCCGGATAGGTCGAGCGCAGGTTCGTCAGGAAACCGATCAGCCAGGTGTGCACCACCGTCTCGATGGCGCCGATGCGCACCAGCCCGAACACCTCGTCGCCGGTGCGGCCCAGCGACAGGATCTGCTGGCGCAGCTGCAGCAGGCGTTCGCCGTAATCCAGCAGGCGCGTGCCCACCGCCGTGAGCCGCAGCTCCTTGGCATCGCGCTCGAACAGGCGCGCGCCGATGTCCTCCTCGAGCGAGGCGATGCGGTTGGCCACCGCGGCCTGAGTGATGTGCAGGCGGTCGCTGGCCGCGCGAAAACTGCCCAGCCGGGCGGACCACAGGAATGCTTCGACAAAACGGGTATTCATATCCACGCCATGGCGCGCCTGGCGACGCGCCCTTTTCAGGAACGGCGGGGCGGCAGGCCCCGGCCTGTTCACATCCTAACGCCTGGCGCGCCGCTCGCGCCATGATGCAACGCACGCCCTCTCGCGGTGCCGCGTGCACCAGCATGGTTCATGCGCCGCGCCCGAATGGCGCCGCGGGGCGCGAAAACCGGGCAAAAGGCGGTTGGCACGGGTCTTGCTTGATGACTGGTATGCAAGCTTGTCTACAAGCGCCCGTCACTTTTCCGACCAGGAGTCCCGCATGACCGACCGCCCCGCGCCCTTCGCTTTCAACGCCACCCGCCGCCGGCTGATGCAGGGCGCCGCGCTGGGCGCCGCCGCGCTGGCCGCGCCGGCCCTGGTGCGCGCACAATCGGGCCTGGTCATCCGCATCGGCTACTGGCCGGTCGCGGCCGGCCTGCCGTTCTATGCCGCCATCGAAAAGGGTTACTTCAAGGAAGCCGGCCTGAACGTCGAGCCGCTCAAGTTCGCCGGCGCGCAGCAGGTCATGGAAGCCATGCTGGCGGGCCGCGCCGACGGCAGCGCCAACGGCACCGGCTCGGCCAACCTGGCCATCGGCGAGATCGCCTCGCCCGGCCTGTTCAAGATATTCGCCTCGAATCCCAGCAACGCCAGGAACGTGCTGGACGAGTTCATCGTCGCGAAAGACAGTCCCATTAAATCCATCGCAGACCTCAAGGGGAAAAAGGTCGGTTCTGGACCCGGCATCCAGAATGCCACGCTGGCCAAAGCAGTGCTGGAGCGCGCCGGCGCAACCGGGGCGACCGTGGTCGAGCTGGCGATCAGCCAGCACGTCGCCGCGGTCGCCGCCGGCCAGTTGGACGCGTGCTACACGCTCGAGCCCACCGGCACGGTCGGGCGCTTGAATGGCACCACCCGCGTCCTGGAAGCGGGCGTGATCGCCAAATACGTGCTGGGCGACCCGATGGCGCCGTGGTTCGGCGGCTCGGCCTCGCTGACCACCGCGTTCCTGAAGAAGCATCCCGAGGAAAGCAGGAAATTCATCGCCGCCTACGCCCGCGGCATCGAGCTGATCCGCAGCAAGCCCGACGAGGCGCGCCCCTTCATGAAGGGCTACACCGCCATCGAAGGCCCCATGACCGAAGCCGTGCCGCTGGCCGCCTACACGCTCTACAACGAGTTCACCCCCAGCGACATCCAGTACTTCCAGAAATTCTTCGACCTGTTCGCCGACAAGGGCATCTTCGCGCAGAAGGTGGACGTAGCCTCGATGCTGTACAAGGGCTGAGCCATGGACGCGATCAACGCCAACCGCGCCAGCGCGGCCCCGGCCGGCGGCGCCGGCCACGCCGCCGTCGCGACGGCGGCCGCCCACCCGGCCGCCGCGTCGCCGGGCAAAACCGCCCGCGCCGGCATGCCTGCCGCCGCGCCCGCCTCCCGTCCGCCGCGCACCTGGACCGCCGCGCGCCTGCTGCCGCTGATCGGTCCGCTGGCGCTGTACGTGGTGTGGGACCTGGTGGTGCGCCTGCAACTGGTCAGCCCGGTGCTGCTGCCCACGCCCGGCGCCACGCTGGTGGCGCTGGCCAAGGGCATGGCCGGCGGCCCGCTGCTGGGGGATTTCCTGGCTTCGGTCAGCCGCACGCTGCAGGCCTTCGTCATCGCGGGCGTGATCGGCGTGCCGCTGGGCGTGCTGCTGGGCAGCAATGAAAAAGCCTATCGCAGCGTCGAATTCCTGGTGGACTTCTTCCGTTCGACGCCGTCGTCGGCGCTGATCCCGCTGTTCCTGATGATCTTCGGCGTGACCGACATGAACAAGATCGCCATCGCCGCCTTCGCCGCGGTGCTGGTGATCCTGTTCAACAGCGCCTACGGCGTCATCAACGCGCGCAAGCAGCGCGTGATGGCGGCGCGGGTGATGGGGGCCTCGCGCTGGCAGATCTTCAAGGACGTGCTGATCTGGGAAAGCCTGCAACCCACCTTCGTCGGCCTGCGCAGCGGCGTGTCGATGGCGCTGGTCATCGTGATCGTGGCCGAGATGTTCATCGGCTCGGACAGCGGGCTCGGCAACCGCATCATCAATGCGCAGCAGGTGCTGAACGTGCGCGACATGTATGCCTCGATCCTGGCCGCCGGCGCGCTCGGCTACGTTCTCAACATCCTTTTCCTGGTGCTGGAAAAGCGCGTGGTCCACTGGAGCGGCCGATAATCATGTCCACCGTCATCAACCCCGTCATCGCCCCCGCCCCCACGCCCGCGCCGTTCCGGCCGGGCCCGGCCGGCACCCACATCACCATCCGCGGCCTGACCAAGTATTTCGCCGGCTGGCCGCTGTACGAGGACTTCAACCTCGACATCCCCAAGGGCAAGATCGTCTCGGTGTTCGGCCCCAACGGCTGCGGCAAGTCGACGCTGATCAACATGATCGCGGGTCTCATCCCCATCGATGCCGGCGAGATCCTGTTCGACGGCAAGTCGCTGGCCCAGACCAAGATCGGCTACGTCTTCCAGAACTACCGCGAGGCCATGTTCCCCTGGCTGCGCACCATCGACAACATCGCCTACCCGCTGCGCCTCGAAGGCCGCAGCAAGGCCGAGGTCGACGCGCGCGTGGAAGAGCTGGTGGCCTCGTTCGACGTCAAGTTCGACCTCAAGCGCTATCCCTACGAACTGTCGGGCGGCCAGCAGCAGACGGCCTCCATCATGCGCGCGCTGGCCCCGGGACCGGAAGTGCTGTTCCTGGACGAGCCGTTTTCGGCGCTGGACTTCGAGATGACACTGTTCATCCGCGAAAAGCTGCAGGAAGTCTTCATGCAGACCGGCACCACCATGCTGCTGGTGTCGCACGACCTGGAGGAAGCCGTGTACCTGGCCGACCAGGTGCTGCTGCTGACCAAGCGCCCCACCCGCGTGGCCGAGATCCTGGACTACGGCGACGCCCGGCCGCGCACGGTCGAGACGCTGTCCGAGCCCAGCTTCATCGGCATGAAGAAGCTGAGCCTGGAGATCTTCCAGCGCGAAGTCCGTCGCTGACACGCAACGCCATTCACGGGAGTCCGCCATGACCCAGGAAACCATCGACCAATACGTGCGCAGCGCGCTGGCGCTGGCCGGCTACGCCCTGCGCGAACCGGCCGCGGCCGAAGTGGCGCGGCAATTCACGCGCATCCACGACATCGCCTCGACCTTCGTCGACGAGGCCTTGCCGGTGGAGCTGGAATCAGCCGCGGTGTTCCGTCCATGAACGGCGCCGTCCTCGACCTGGCGCGGCAGATCCGCGCCGGCGAACGCAGCGCGGCGGCGGTGCTCGAAGCCACGCTGGCCCGCATCCGCGCCGCCGATGCGCGCTACAACTGCTTCACCGCCGTCACCGAAAGCCGGGCGCGCCAGGAAGCCGCCGCCATCGACGCGCGCCACGCCCGCGGCGAAACCCTGCCGCCATTGGCCGGCGTGCCCTACGCGGTCAAGAACCTGTTCGACACCGCCGAGGAGGTGACGCTGGCCGGGGGCCGCGTCAACGCCGCCAACCCGCCCGCGCCACGCGACGCCGCGCTGGTCGCGCGGCTGCACAAGGCCGGCGCCGTGCTGGTGGGCGCGCTCAACATGGACGAACACGCCTACGGTTTCACCACCGAGAACTCGCACTACGGCGCCAGCCGCAATCCGCACGACCCCGCCCGCATCGCCGGCGGCTCGTCGGGCGGCAGCGCGGCCGCGGTGGCCGGCGGCCTCGTGCCGCTGACGCTGGGCTCGGACACCAACGGCTCGATCCGCGTGCCGGCCTCGCTGTGCGGCGTGTTCGGCCTGAAGCCGACCTTCGGCCGCCTGCCGCGCACCGGCTCATTCCCCTTCGTCGGCAGCCTCGACCACCTGGGTCCGTTCGCGGCCGACACGGCCAGCCTGGCGGCGGCCTACGACGCGCTGCAAGGCCCGGATGCCGACGATGCCGCCTGCGCCCAGCGCGCGGCCGAACCCGTGCTGGCGGACCTGGCTTCGGACCGCCCGCTGCGCGTGGCCGTGCTGGGCGGCTACTTCGCGCACTGGGCCGGCCCCGAGGCGCGCCAGGCCGTGCAACTGGCCGCGCGCGCGCTCGCGGCCACCGAGATCGTCGAACTGGCCAGCGCCGAACAGGCGCGCGCCGCGGCCTTCGTCATCACGGCGGCCGAGGGCGGCGCGCTGCATCGCCGCCGTCTGGTCACGCACTACGACTACTACGAACCCCATTCACGCGACCGCCTGGTCGCCGGCAGCCTGGTGCCTGCCGCCTGGGTGCAGCAGGCCCAGCGGGTGCGCCACCGCGTCTACCGCGAAGCCATGGCGCTGTTCGCGCACTACGACGTGCTGATCGCCCCGGCCACGCCGGTGCCCGCCACCGCCATCGGCACCGAGACCCTGGCCCTGGCCGGCCAGTCACTGCCCGCGCGCGCCAGCATGGGCCTGCTGACACAGCCGATCTCCTGCCTTGGCCTGCCGGTGTGCGCCGCGCCCACCTGGCCGGGCATCGGCGCCGACGCGCACCTGCCACTGGGCGTCCAATTGATTGCCGCGCCGTGGCGCGAGGCCGATTGCCTGCTGGCCGCGCGGCGGCTGGAACAGGCGGGCGTTGCCACCGTTCGTCCCCTCTCCTGACCCGCCAACCGAGGCCGTCCATGGATTCCGCATTCGCCGTCATCGACACGCCCCGCAGCCTGGCCGACTCCGCCTACGGCACGCTCAAGCGCGACATCCTGGATTTCCGCCTGGCGCCGGGCGACCGCTTCACCGAGACCGAAATCGCCGACCGCCTGCGGGTCAGCCGCACGCCGGTGCGCGAAGCCCTGTTCCGCCTGGAACGCGAGGGCTACCTGGAGGTGCGCCAGCGCAATGGCTGGCTGGTCAAGCCGCTGGACTTCGACACGCTCGATCACTTCTATGAACTGCGCAGCGTGCTGGAGATCGCGGCGGTGCGCGCGCTGTGCGCGCCGGGCCAGGTGCCCGATCCGCTGCGCGCGCTGCAGCCGCTGGCGGATACGTGGCTGGTGGACAGCGCCCATTATTCCGGCGATGGCGAGTGGCTGGCGGACCTGGACGAGCGCTTCCATGCGGACCTGGTGGCCGCCGCCGGCAATCCTGAAATCGCGCGCGTGCACCGCGCTGCTACCGAGCGCATCCGCATCGTGCGGCGGCTGGACTTCACCCAGCCCGACCGTATCGCCCATACCTACGCCGAACATGGCGCCATCCTCGACGCCATCCTGGCCCGCGACGCCGAACGCGCGACGGCCTTGCTTGCGGCGCATATCGGCGACAGCCAGGCCGCCGTGCGCAAGATCACGCTGCACCGGCTGTATGCCACGCGCCGCGCGCAGGCGGCGTGATGGCGCTGGCGCGATACGCGGCCGCGTCAGTGCGGCCGCAGCCAGCGCTCCAGCCGGCGCGTGACGAACGGAATGCAGACAAACACCATCACCGGCGTCATCGTCACGCTGGTGATCAGCGCGCGCCAAAACACCGGCAGTGCGCTCAGGTGTTCGCTCACCAGCAGGGTGAACGCCAGCAGCATCGGAAAGTACGCCAGCCAGATGCTCACGGCCTGCTTCCAGCGCGGCGGCGCGCCGGCGCTGCCCTGCGGGCCGAACCAGCTGTCCATGCCGCTCACGCGGCGCGCATGGCTGGCCCGCACCAGCGCGGCGCCGCGTTCGAGCCACATGCGGCGCGGCAGCGATTGCTCCCAGCGGTTGAGGCTGGCCTCGTCGTTGAAGCGCAGCACGATCTGGTACTGGTCGCCGCCCTCGGGCGGCTGCAGCACGCCCGAACCGAGAAAACCGGGAAAGCCGGCGGCGAGGATCTCGCCCTGGCGCATCCAGGACAGGAAATCGCTGTAGCGTTCGGGCGTGATGTGCCGGGTGACCAGCATGGTGACTGGGGCGGAAACGGCGGAACTGGACATGGTGAAACTCCTGGGGCGGCGCGCAGCGTGTTATGTGGTGTAAACCCTAGCAAGCGGCGTGCCAGCCTTGCACCGCATCATTTCCCCGCGCATAGGGCGATCGCCGCGTCCGGTCACGAAATTTGCGCACCGCAACACACCCCATATTGGTGATTACCCTGAATCACGCACCATGACGGTGCAATCAACACGGAGCCCGACCCCTCACATGGATATCAACCTGCCCGACGTCGTCGCCGAGGTCACCGTGGCCTTTGCCCGCTATGAAGTCGCCCTGGTCGGCAACCAGGTCGAGGTGCTGGACGAGTTGTTCTGGAACAGCCCGCACACCCTGCGCTATGGCGCCGCCGAGAACCTCTATGGCTACGACGCCATCCGCGCCTTTCGCGCGGGCCGCTCGCCGCAAGGCCTTGCGCGCCGCGTGCTGCGTACCGCGATCACCACCTACGGCCGCGATTTCGCCACCACCAACATCGAATTCCAGCGCGATGGCAGCGACCGCATCGGCCGCCAGAGCCAGACCTGGATGCGCACGCCGCAGGGCTGGCGCGTGGTCTCGGCGCACGTCAGCCTCATGAGCGGCTAGACGCGGCCGCGACGGCCGGCGCGGATGCGCCCTGACACAAGTCAACACCGCCCATAACCATATTGATTCGCGGCCATTGAGCCGTCATGAGGACAGGTCTACACTGGGCTTTCCCCGACCCAGGAGCCCCGCCTCATGAGCACCTACAAGATCGCCGTCTTCGTCGGCAGCCTGCGCGCCGCATCGATCAACCTGCGCCTGGCGCGCGCACTGGAAAAACTGGTTCCCGCGGACTTCAAGTTCGACTACGTCAGCCTGGGCGACGTGCCGCTGTACAACCAGGACAACGAGAACAACCTGCCCGCGCCCGCGGCCAAGCTCAAGCAGCAGATCCTCGACGCCCAGGGCATCCTGTTCGTCTCGCCCGAGCACAACCGCTCGGTGCCCGCCGCCATCAAGAACGCGATCGACTGGGGCACTCGCCCGTGGGGCCAGAACTCGTGGGCCGGCAAGGCCGTCGGCATCCTCGGCACCTCGCCCAGCGCCGCCGGCACCGCGCTCATGCAGCAGCACCTGCGCAACATCCTGGCCGCCGAAGGCGCCATCGCGCTGACCACGCCGGAAGTCTTCCTGCAATACACCGATGGCCTGATCGACGACCAGTACACCATCACCAACGAGGGCACGCGCAAGTTCCTGCAAGGCTGGATCGACCGCTACGTCGACTGGATCAAGAAGTTCAATCCCTGATTGCCGCCGATGCCGGGCCAGGGCGCCTCCCCACCCGGCACCGATCGCCCGCCTACCTCCGGGCGATCACGCCCCCCGCCAAGCCGGGGGGCTTTTTTTTGTGGATAAAGCGCCCCCGCTCCCAAATAATTCCCTTCGCCTCACCTCAGAAGGCAACAAGCCTCCTCGCGCCCTCGCCCCACCAACACGCGCCCCCTCGCGCGCCCCCCCGCCCACCAACACCGCCCCAAAAAAATAGCCGCCCGGCCGCCCGGCCGCCCGAAGGCCGGGCAGCCCCCTCGGGGGGCAGCAAGCGCACGCAGTGCGCGCCGCGTGGGGGCCCACATATCCCCGCCAACTGTGGAGAAGCTTGAGGACAGCTGTGGGGCAGGTGGGAAAAAGCCTGCCGTGCCAAGCACTTGCAGACACCGGTCAAAAACTGCGCAATCCATCGTTTGGCCGATTCCTGGCGCACTTATCCACCGTCCAAAGGACGATTGCGGGATGCCCGCGGACGCTTTGCATCGACCGGCGCATTTGTCCCAGCATTCTGTGGACAAGCATGAGGACAGGATGAGGGCAGCTCGGCTTTTCCCTTGCACATCAAGCACCTGCAAGGGGTGGTCAAGAAAGACCCAGACGCACTCACCCAGGCGCCAGGTTGTCCCCGGGAAATGTGGATAAGGCTGAGGACAGCCTGCGCGCAGCCGCAAAATTCCCTTTGCCGCCAAGGCCTTGCGGCCGGCGCGCAATATTCGCCCAGCGGCGCGTCGCGGCGCGGCGCCGCCATGCCACCGCCGGCCAGCCGAGCAGACCGCCCGGGCTTGTCCCCAGCGAGTGTGGACAAACCTCTGAACAGTCTCATGACAAGCTGAAAAAAAGCTTATCCGGCAAGCACTTGCAGCCGTCGCTCAAAAAAGGAGCAGGCGCCGTGTCCCAATGACATCGACGCCGCCGCGATTGGACGGCACCGGCGCCGCTAGACCTCGCCGTCTTCCAGGCGCATGCCGATCTTCAGGCCAACCTGCCAATGCGCCACCTTGCCGTCCTTGATGTGGCCGCGCACCTCGGTGACCTCGAACCAATCCAGGTGGCGCAGCGTTTCGGATGCGCGCTCGATGGCCTTGCTGATGGCGTCATCGGTGGACTTGGTGGACGATCCCACCAGCTCGATCTGCTTGTAGACATGATTCGACATAGCTCGTCTCCTTTGAGGGGGAAGCGTGGCGAATCGCCGGTCGCGCGCGGGGTTCCGGCGCTTACGACCGGCAATCCATTCGAACACACAGGATACCGCGCAGGGCATAGAGTGGTGTTACGAGTTCCGTCGCCGCGGCCTCGTCCGCGTCCCCGGGTCTCGCTTCTGAAACGCAAGCCAGGAGGTTGTCATGCCTGAACGGAAAACGCTGCAACGCGCCGCGCGCGACAAGAAGCAAGGCAAGTCCGCATCCACCCAAGCCGGTGAATTCGTGCGCGAGGAAATCGAACATGTGCGCGAAGGCAAGCACGGCGTGCGCTCGACCAAGCAGGCCGTCGCCATCGGCCTGTCGAAGGCGCGCCGCGCCGGGGTCGATCTGCCCGCGCCCAAGAAGGCCAGCGCGTCGACCCGGCGCAAGGCCAAGCAGGACAGCGAGGCCGCGCATGACGGGCACGCCAAATCGCCGACGCGCGCCCGCGCCACCACGCGCGCCCTCAAGCGCGAAAGCGCCAGGCCCGCGTCCAAGTCCGCGCTGTCGCGCCACGCGTCCAAGTCGGCGTCCCGGCGCACCGCGGCGGATCGCTCGGCCGCCGCGAAGAAGGCCGCCGCCACCAAGGGCGCTGCGGGACGCTCGGCCGCCGCCAAGAAAGCCGCGCGCACCCGCGCCGCCAACCGCGCCGCCGCGCATCACTGAGCGGCGCGGCTGTCAGGGCGCCGCGCCGGCGCCCGCCTCGAATTCGCGCAGGCGCGCCTGCAGGAATTCGCGCAACCGCTTGACGGCGGGCGACAGCAGCATGCGGTGCACGCACAGCAGGTACAGCGGCGACGGCTCGCCGGTATAGTCCGGCAGGGCCTGCACCAGGCGGCCGGCGCGCAGGTCGGCCAGCACGTCGTAGCGCGACTTGTACGCGACGCCGTAGCCGGCCAGCGCCCAGCGCCGCACCAGGTCGCCGTCATCACCGACGCGGTCGCCCTTGACCGGCACGGTCAGCGCCCCGCCCTCGTGCTCGAAGGCCCAGCGGTCGTGCAGGGATTCGCCCAGCACGAAGCACAGGCAGTTGTGGCGGCGCAGGTCGGCCGGGGTCTGCGGCATGCCATGGCGCGCGAAATAGGCCGGCGCGGCGCACACCACGCGGCGGTTGTGCTCGCCCAGCGGCAGCGCCACCAGGCCGGAATCGCCGGGCGTGCCGTAGCGCAACGCGATATCGACCGGCTGCCGGTAGAGGTCGGCCAGGCGGTCGCTGATGCGTACCTGGAAGTTCACGCGCGGATGGCGCTGCTGGAATTCGTCCAGCCAGGGCAGCAGCACGTGGCGGCCCAGGTCCGACGGAATCGACACCGACAGCGTGCCGGAGATGGCCGTCTTGTCGCGCGCCAGCGCGCTCTGGCCGGCCTGCAGACTCGACAGCGCGGCGCGCGCGTATTCCAGATAGCGCTCGCCGTCGCCGGTCAGCCGCAGGCTGCGCGTGGACCGCACGAACAGGCGGGTGTCCAGCGACAGTTCCAGCCGCTTGAGCGCGGCGCTGGCCACCGCCGGCGTCAAGTCCAGTTCGCGCGCGGCGGCCGAAAAACCGCCGTGATCCGCCGCGGCGACAAAGATGCGCAAGTCTTCCAACCGAACCATGGGGGCTCATTTTCAAAGAATTATTGAAACTGAGTCCGATGCTAGCCGGTTTTTCATCGTTCGCCACTGGGTAATGATGGCATCACCCCCACGCTTTTGGAGTCCCCCATGAAAATCGAACTCGACGGCAAGAAAGCCCTGGTCACCGGTTCTTCCGGCGGCATCGGCCTGGCCATCGCCCAGGGCCTGGCCGATGCCGGCGCCCAGGTGGTGCTGCACGGCCGCAGCGCCGACAAGCTCAAGCAGGCCGCCGAAGCCATCGCGCGCCGGCATCCGGGCGCCCAGGTGCACACCGTGCAGGCCGACCTGTCCACCGCCGACGGCGCCGCCTCGGTCTGCGCCGCCCATCCCGACGTCGACATCCTGGTCAACAACGCCGGCTACTTCGCGCCCAAGTCCTTCACCGAAATCACCGACGACGACTGGCGCTACATGCTCGATACCAACGTCATGAGCGGCGTGCGCCTGTCGCGCTACTACCTGCCGCGCATGCTGGCCGCCGACTGGGGCCGCATCGTCTTCATCTCCAGCGAATCGGCGCTGCACATCCCGGCCGAAATGATCCACTACGGCGTCAGCAAGACGGCGCTGCTGGGCGTCTCGCGCGGCCTGGCCGAACTGACGGCCGGCAGCGGCGTCACCGTCAATGCCGTGCTGCCCGGCCCGACGCGCTCCGAAGGCGTGGTCGACTTCTTCGCCGAAATGGCCAGGGAACAAGGCCTGCCGCAAGAACAGATGGAACGCGACTTCATCGCCCTGCATCGTCCCAGCTCGCTGCTGCGCCGGCTGGCAACGGTGGAGGAAGTGGCCAACATGGTCGTCTACACCTGCTCGCGCCAGTCCTCGGCCACCAAC
Source organism: Achromobacter sp. CSND-B12 (assembly GCF_052906545.1). NCBI lineage: Bacteria > Pseudomonadati > Pseudomonadota > Betaproteobacteria > Burkholderiales > Alcaligenaceae > Achromobacter > Achromobacter sp. CSND-B12. Next base: position 1,255,332 of record NZ_JBREGJ010000001.1, read on the forward strand.
GGCGCCGCCCTGCGCGTCGACGGCGGCGTGGTCCGCACCATCGCCTGATCCCTTTTCCCGTTCCGAGATCCCCCATGAAAGCCATCGCCTACTTCCAGAACCTGCCCGCCACCGATCCGCAATCGCTGCAGGACATCACCGCGCCCGACCCCGTTCCCGGCGACCACGACCTGCTGGTCGAAGTCAAAGCCATCTCCGTCAACCCGGTGGACGTGAAGATCCGCGCCAACCGCAAGCCCAAGGACGGCCAGCCCGAGATCATCGGCTGGGACGCCGCCGGCATCGTGCGCGCCGTGGGCGCCAAGACCAGCCTGTTCGCGCCCGGCGACCGCGTCTGGTACGCGGGCGCCCTGACCCGCCCCGGCGCCAACAGCGAACTGCACGTGGTCGACGAACGCATCGTCGGCCGCATGCCGCAGAGCCTGGACTTCGCCCAGGCCGCCGCGCTGCCGCTGACCACCATCACCGCGTGGGAACTGCTGTTCGACCGCCTGCGCGTGCTGGACAACGCCGCGCCCAGCCAGGGCACGCTGCTGGTGGTCGGCGCGGCCGGCGGCGTCGGCTCGATCCTGGTGCAGTTGGCGCGCCAGCTGACCGGCCTGACCATCATCGGCACCGCCTCCCGGCCCGAGACCCAGGCCTGGGTCACCGAGCTGGGCGCCCATTACGTCATCGACCACACCCGCCCGCTGGCCGAGGAACTCAAGCGCATCGGCCTGTCGCAGGTCAGCTTCATCGCCGGCCTGACCCAGACCGACCAGCACTTCGCGCAGCTGGCCGAAGCCATCGCGCCGCAAGGCAGGATCGCCCTGATCGACGACCCCTCCGCCATCGACGTGCGCCTGCTCAAGGGCAAGTCGGCCTCGCTGCACTGGGAATTCATGTTCGCCCGGCCGCTGCACAACACGCCCGACCTGATCGCCCAGCACGAACTGCTGAACCAGGCCGCGCGGCTGATCGACAACGGCACCCTGCGCACCACGCTGGGCGAGCACTACGGCCGCATCAATGCCGAAAACCTGCGCCGCGCCCACGCCTTCATCGAAAGCGGCAAGGCGCGCGGCAAGGTGGTGCTGGAAGGCTTCTGAGGCGCCCGGCCCATCCCGACGAAAAAATTGGGACGGGTGTCTCGCATTCGTCGGAAGAAAGAGGTAAAACCTCGACTGCGCGCCGCGGGCCTTCAGTCCGTGGCCGCGCTTTCGGGAGTTGGCTCTGATTTCTCACCTGTTCGACCAAGCGCTGGAACCGATGCTCTGGGGCATGGTGGCGGTCGCCCTGCTGATGCTGCGGCTGGTGCCGCTGCAGGGCTGGAAGGCCGTCATCGTCGCCGGCATCACCGCCGGGCTGGTGTTCGACACCATCCAGTTCCGGGTCGGCCCGCCGCGCCTGTGGGACGCCCTGGTGCTCGGTTCGATCCTGGCCGCCTTGCTGGTGGCCGCGGTGCAGGAACTGCTGGTGTTGCTCTTGCGGCGGCTGCGCGCCGCCCTGGCGAGGTCGCGAGCGGGGGCCTGACGGGTTCACGGCCCGCGGCCGCGGACACCGCCCGCCTTGCGCCGGCGGGCAGCGCCCGCCCTCTTGCAAGCCCCCGGATCAGGCGCGTCCTTCGCGCCGGGCGCGGGCGTGCGGATCATTGATCTCGGTTTCCAGTTCGGCGATCAGCCAGTCGAACCAGCCGTTCTCGGTGCGCGCATACACCACGGCGGCCGGAATCTTGCCTTCGCGCCAACCGGGCTGGTGCGCATCCATCCACGCCGACAGGCTCTTGTGCGGCGCCAGCAGGCCCGACAGCCACGACCAGACATAGTCGGGCACGTTGCGCCGGAAGCCCTTGGCGCTGGCGTAGATCGTCGGTTCCAGCGGCATGTTGCCCGAACGGGCCAGCCTGGCCTGCACCCGGCGCAGCGTTTCGGCGGCCGCCTGCAATTGTTCGGTGCTGAGCTTTTTCACGTAGCGACTCCTGGATTGGTTTGGCCGGATTATCGCCGACAGGCCCTGGCCGTTGCCAGCGCCGGCATCGCGCGACGTCAACGCGCCGCGCGCGGCGTTTGCAACGCCAGCAGCATCGAGGCGCTGAAACGCCCGCCCGGCGCCAGCACCTGCAGGCCGGTGCGGGTCTCGCCGGCCGCCGCCAGGTTGAAGGCATCGGCGACATTGGTCACCGGCTCCACGCACAGGAAATCGGCGCCTGGCGCCGTGTAGACCACCAGGTGCGCGAAAGCGGGATCGGCGTGCAGCGCCAGTTCGTGTCCATCCGGCCAATGCAGCGTGGCGCGGCCGCCCCACTGCGACAGGTAGGTATCGCACCCCTCGGCCGACTGGCCCAGTTCCCGCACGTGGGTGGTCTGGCTGGCGCCGGGCAGGCCGTCGGCGTCGGTCGGCCAGATGCGCCGCGCATGCAGCGCCACGCGCGTGGCGGTGAAGTACGGATGGATGCCGCAACCGCACGGCATCGGCGCATCGCCATGGTTGATCATCAACAGCGTCAACGACAGCCCGCGCGAATCCAACCGATAGCGCTGCACGCATTCATACGGCCACGGCCAGCCCAGCACGCCGGCGGGCTGTTGCAGCACCAGGTCGACCGCGTCATCGGCCAGATGGCGCACCTGCCAGGGTTGATACAGGCCGGCGCCGTGAATCGCCTGCGGCCGTCCGGGCAACGATGCCAGCACGTGGCGCGCGCCTTCGAACGTGAACACGCCATCGCGCACCCGGTTCGAGTACGGCGCCAGCGGATACGAGCCGGCGCGCGGCCATTGCGCGGGCGGCCAATCCGTCTCGGCCAGCGGCACGATCCAGTCGTGCGCCTCGGTCGACAGGCGCGTCAGGCGTCCGCCCCCGCCGGGCGCGAACTCGGCGCGATGGGGGCCGTGGGAGATGGTCACGCGCTCACTGGCATCCAGCGAGGGGGGGAAGGGCAAATCGTCGGGCATCAGGCGCTCCCGCGGCTCTGCGAACGGCCGCGAGACGCCATTGTGCATGGCGCGGTTCGGAGCCGGCAAACGCTGCCGGCCTCAGCGTTCCCCATGCCTCAAACCCGTGCAACATGCGCTACCGGGGATTGGTCCGACGTTCGGATATACTGTTCATTCATACAGTAATCCGACCGCAAGGGACCCCTGCCCATGACCAGTCTGATCAATTCCCCGCCCAGCCGCAGCATCTGGCTCAGCGCCTTTACGCGCCTTGGCGGCGTCAAGAACGGCGACTACCTGCCCCTGCAACGGCTGCAGGAAGCCACCGGCCTGGAAAGCGGCCAGAAACTGCGCGACGTCCTGGCCACCGCCGAACGCGAGGGCCTGCTGCTGATCGACCGCGGCGCCACGCCCGCCAGCTACCGCGCCACCTACGCGCTCGAACGCCAGGTCACGCTGTTCGCGCCCGACTAGGGGGCCGCCGCGACGACAGAGTGCTAACGATCCCTTGCAATGCTGTTACATCTCGGGAAATAGAATTCCCCGGAATGCACCCTACGGAGAAAAACATGCAAGAAGACACCGCCAAGCCCGAACCCACCCGCCGCCGCTGGCCTTTCGGCTACGGCCAGGAAGCCTGAACGGTCCCTTCCCCCTCTCCCCAGGGCGTGAGAACGCCTTCCTCTCGCGCCAGGCGCGCGCCTGGCAAGCCCACCATGCCCCTGCTCGACCTGCTCGACGCCGCCAACGGCCTGCCCGACGCCTGGAAGTCCCGCGTGCTGGCCCAGACTGGCGGCTGCAACGTCAAGATCCTGCGGATGGACGGCCAGCCCTCCCCCGCCGAAACGCACGACTACAACGAAGCCCTGATCGTCATCAGTGGCGCGCTGCGCCTGTCGGTCAAGGGCGAGGCGATCGAGGTCGCGGCCGGCAGCATGTACCTGGCGCCCGCCGGGGTGCCGCACGCCGTCGCCGAGGGCAGCCACGGCGTGCTGATGATCGTCGATCCGGTCGGTTACTGAGGCCGCGGCGGCCGGCCCGCTCCGCTTCGCGCGCGCATATTGCCACTGGCTGCCGGAATCGCTAGTATCCGCGCATCCCGACAGCGTCGGTCACCACAGGCCAGTCCATGAAGCGTCTTCCTCTTCACATCGTGGTATTCGCAACCCTGGCCCTCGGACTGGCGGTGACGCGTCCGGCAACGGCCGAACAAGGCTGTCCCGATGGCTACACCATGGCCGCCGTGGGCACCGCCCAGTGCATTCCGATTCCCGGGCTGTACCAGGTGCCGGGCGGCTACCAAGCGCCGCCGCCCCCGCCGCCGGTCCGCTGGGAACAACGCTGGGGCGCCATCGCCATGGATGCCGTCACCGGCAAGGTTGGCGTGGCCGGCAGCAGAAAGAGCCGGCAACAGGCCGAAGACGACTCCGTGGCATCCTGCGCCAAAAAAGGCGGCGGCGACTGCCGCGTCCAGGTCTCGTACGCCAACCAATGCGGCGTGATCGTCTGGGGCAACGGCATCGCCGTCTCCCGGTTCGCCCCCACGCTCGAGGCCGCGACGGATATGACGCTCGCCGAGTGCAAGCGGGAAAGCGGCGGCGCCTGTGAGGTATTCTTCTCCGACTGCAGCATGCCGGTACGGGTGCAATAGCCCGCCGCCCCTCTCTTTCCCCGAGCCTTCGCCATGCCCTTGGACACCCCCCACCTCGTCACCGACGCCGCCGCCCTGCAAGCCCTGTATGGCGAACCGGGCGAAGCTTCGCTCAAGAAGGAAGTGGACCACGTCCATCCGCACTACCGCGCCTTCATCGAGGCCGCGCCCTTTGTGGCGCTGGCCACCTCCGGCCCCGACGGCCTGGATGTGTCGCCGCGCGGCGATCCCGCCGGTTTCGTCGTGGTCGAGGATGAAAAGACCTTGCTGCTGCCGGACCGGCGCGGCAATAACCGCATCGACAGCCTGCGCAACATCCTGGCCGAACCGCGCGTGGCGCTGCTGTTCCTGGTTCCCGGCGTCAACGAGACGCTGCGCGTGAACGGCAGCGCGCGCATCAGCGTCGACCCGGCGCTGCTGCAACGCTTCGAGATGGACGGCAAGCAGCCGCGCTCGGTCCTGATCGTCGACGTGCAGACCGTCTACTTCCAGTGCTCGCGCGCCCTGCTGCGCTCGCGGCTGTGGGACCCCGCCACCCAGATCCCGCGCACGGCGCTGCCCAGCGTCGGCCGCATGCTCTCCGACCTGAGCGCCGGCACCTTCGACGGCGCGGCCTACGACCGCGACCTGCCGGCGCGCGTGGCCAGCACGTTGTATTGAGTCTCTGCCGCTGAATCGAGCAGAACGCCGCCCGGGATGCCGCTGCGCATCCCGATGATGCTGCAAACATCACACCGCGACGTGTGCCGTCACCATCAACCCGATACCCTGACATCCATGCGTTAACGGGTGCCCGCCAAGGCCCCGCGACCTCATCGATGGACGGATCTTCGGCGTGCCGCTCGAACCTACAGACTTTTATCGATCGCATCTGCGATCACTGCATGTGGCGCTGTTGCGCCATCCGATCGGCATCGCTCATTTGAGCGGCCGCGGCATACGGCTGGACGGCAGGACCCTTGTACCGGGCGAACTCATCCACGGCATGGATCGGATGATCTCGACACTCGAGTTCGCCCACCTGTTCACCGTTTTCAACGGAAGCCGGGTCCACGCGCAGTTCGCCCGCAAGCCCCTTCACGATGCCCCGGCGGGGCTGTACTTCTCCATCATCAACAACGGCATCATCCAAAGCCCGAACAAGAACAGACTGGGACTCTACCGCGCACGCGACAAACACGACAGCACGCTTATCGTCAAGAACATGCACATCGACTGCATATGCCTGGCGCACCACGCGCCACCGGGTCTTGGCACCATCGCCTTCGCGCTGTCAGCAATTACCGCGCATCTGGCCGGGCTGTCGCATATCTCGCTGGTCGCGGCCGGTGGCCCGGGCGCCGGGAAACGCTACGTCGGCTACCGGATCTGGCCAAAATTCGGCTTCGACGCCGACATCGCCTCCGATGAGCTGGCCGCCGCGCCATATTTGCAGGGCTGCCAGACAATCCAGAAAATCTTGGCCAGGGACCCGGCCTGGTGGGATGCCCACGGCACCCAGCGCATGATGCTGTTCGACCTGGCGCCTCACAGCACATCGTGGGGAAAGCTGCTACGCTACGTTCGTAAGGTCTTCAACGGAGGCTCCGATGAGCACCGTCCATTCGCGTAAAACCGCTTCCTCCTGCACGCAGCAGGCGCCAAGCCTCGCCATCTCCTTGTCGCTTGAGGGCGTTGAGCCGACCGACGCGCAGACCTGGGCCCAGATCGAGGCCGCCGCGCGGCAGCCCACCCACGGACGACGGTATCCGGAGATCGCCGAAGTCCCAGACCGTTCAAGCCGCAATGGACGAATGAAAGGCGAGCAATGATAGGCGGCGCCCTCCTGCAAGCCGCCCCCTGCCGCCCATGAGCCTCTTCGGCATCCTTGTCCTGGTCCACGGCATCGTCCTGCTGCCCTTTCTGCCCTGACGCTCCCCACGCCAGGCCGACCCGCCAGGCGCCGTCGTAAAAGCCTCCGGCGCCCGCTCCCCCACCCCGCCCCGGCCCGATACAATCACGGGCATGAATTCCGCAACACAGACCACCGCCGCCGAGGCCCACGCCGGCCACACTCCCATGATGCAGCAATACCTCCGCCTGAAGGCGGAGGCCGGCCCATTGCTGCTGTTCTATCGCATGGGTGACTTCTATGAAATGTTCTATGAAGACGCGGAACGCGGCGCGCGCCTGCTCAACCTGACGCTGACCAAGCGCGGCTCGTCCAACGGCACGCCCATCCCCATGGCCGGGCTGCCTGTGCACGCGATGGAGCAGTACTTGGCGCGGCTGGTGGCGATGGGCGAGTCCGTCGCCATCTGCGAGCAGATCGGCGATCCCGCGGCCTCCAAGGGCCCGGTCGAGCGCCGCATCGTGCGCATCGTCACCCCTGGCACGCTGACCGACGACGCGCTGCTGCCGGCCAAGGCCGACCGCGCGCTGGCCGCGGTGTTCGTCACCGGCAATGCGCGCGCGCCGCGCGCCGGTCTCGCATGGCTGAACCTGGCCAGCGGCGACTTCCGCGTCACCGAATGCGCGCCGGCGCAGCTCGAATCCGAACTGCACCGCATCGCGCCGGCCGAAATCGTCTGCGCCGACAGCGCCGAATTCGACTTTCCTTTCGAAGGCGCCCGTTCGCGCGTGCCGGACTGGCACTTCGAAAGCGACGGCGCCCGCGCGCACCTGCTGGCGCATTTCAAGACCGACACGCTGGCCGGCTTCGATATCGAAGACATGCCGGCCGGCATCTGCGCCGCCGGCGCGCTGCTGCGCTACGCCGCCCGCACCCAGTCGCAGGCGCTGGCGCACGTGCAGAGCCTGTCGGCCGAGCGGCCCGGCCAGTTCGTGCTGCTCGATCCGGTCACGCGCCGCAACCTGGAGCTGACGCAGACGCTGTCGGGCGAGGATTCGCCCACGCTGTTCTCGCTGCTGGACGGCTGCCGCACGCCGATGGGCAGCCGCCTGCTGCGCCGCTGGCTGCACCATCCGCTGCGCGACAACGCCCCGGCCCAGGCCCGCCAGCAGGCCATCTCGACGCTGTTGGCCGGCCGCATGGACGTCGAACAGACCTTCGGCTCGGCCGGCCTTCTGGAGACGCTGCGCGGCGCGCTCAACGCCTTTCCCGACATCGAGCGCATCGCCGCGCGGCTGGCGCTGCGCTCGGTGCGTCCGCGCGAACTGGCGAGCCTGCGCGACGCCCTGCAAGCCCTGCCGGCGCTGCGCGACCTGGTCGCGCCGATGGCCGCCTCGCCGCGCCTGAACGACCTGGTCTCGCACCTGTCGGTGGACCCGGCGCTGGCCGCCCTGCTGGTGCGCGCCATCGCCGCCGAGCCGGCCGTGGCGATCCGCGACGGCGGCGTGCTGGCCACGGGCTTTGACGCCGAACTCGACGAACTGCGCGCCCTGGCCGCCGACGGCGGCGACTTCCTGGTGCAACTGGAAGCGCGCGAACGCGAGCGCACCGGCATCAGCAACCTGCGCGTCGAATTCAACCGCGTGCACGGCTTCTACATCGAGGTCACCAAGGGTCAGACCGCCAAGGTGCCCGAAGACTACCGCCGCCGCCAGACGCTCAAGAACGCCGAACGCTACATCACCCCGGAACTCAAGACCTGGGAAGACAAGGTGCTGTCGGCGCAGGATCGCTCGCTGGCGCGCGAAAAGTGGCTGTTCGAGCAGCTGCTGGACGTACTGGCCGAACACGTGCGCCCGCTGTCCGATTGCGCCGGCGCGCTGGCCGAACTGGACACCCTGGCGGCATTGGCCGAACACGCGCGGCGGCACGACTGGATCGCCCCCGAATTGTCCGAGCAGGCCGACATCGATATCGACGCCGGCCGCCATCCCGTGGTCGAACAGGCCATCGAGCGCTTCACGCCCAACGGCTGCCGCCTCGATCCGGCGCGCCGCATGCTGCTCATCACCGGCCCCAACATGGGCGGTAAATCGACCTACATGCGGCAGGTGGCGTTGATCGTGCTGCTGGCGCGCATCGGCAGCTTCGTGCCGGCGGCGCGCGCCCGTATCGGCCGCATCGACCGCATCTTCACCCGCATCGGCGCCGCCGACGACCTGGCGGGCGGACGCTCGACCTTCATGATGGAGATGACCGAGGCCGCCGCCATTCTCGCGGCCAGCACGCCCAACAGCCTGGTGCTGATGGACGAAATCGGCCGCGGCACCTCCACCTACGACGGCCTGGCGCTGGCCTGGGCCATCGCCTGCCGCCTGCTGGCGCACAACCGCGCCCTGACCCTGTTTGCCACCCACTATTTCGAACTGACGCGCCTGCCGGCCGAGCAACCGGCTTCGGCCAACGTGCACCTGGCCGCGGCCGAATCGGCCGGCGGCATCGTGTTCCTGCACGAAGTGCGCGAAGGCCCGGCCAGCCGCAGCTACGGGATCCAGGTGGCGCAGCGCGCCGGCGTGCCCGCCGCCGTGATCCGCCAGGCCACCCGCGAACTCGAACGGCTCGAGGCGCAGGGCGCGCCCACGCCGCAGCTCGGCCTGTTCTCGGCCGCGGCCGACGCCGACGCGCAGGCCTATGCCGAAGCCGATCGCGCCGACGCCATCGAGGCGCTGGACACGCTGCGCGAGGAGCTCGCCGGCATCGACCCCGACAGCCTGACCCCGCGCGAAGCGCTGGACGCCCTCTACCGCCTGAAGAAGCACCTGCAATGAACCTCGACCATCCCCTGCCGCTGCTGGGCAACCAGAGCCCCAACGACTTCATGCGCCGCTACTGGCAGAAGAAGCCGCTGCTGATCCGCCAGGCCATCCCGGATTTCAAGCCGCCGGTCACCATCGCCGCGATCAAGAAGCTGGCGCGCCGCGACGACGTCGAATCGCGCCTGATCTGGCGCGAGAACGGCGAATGGCAGATGGAAAACGGCCCCTTCGCCCGCCTGCCCAAGGACAACGAAGGCGACTGGACCCTGCTGGTGCAAAGCGTCGACCTGCACAGCGACGCCGCGGCCGAGCTGATGCAGCAGTTCCGCTTCATCCCGGACGCGCGCCTGGACGACGTGATGATCAGCATCGCCAGCCATGGCGGGGGCGTCGGTCCGCACTTCGACAGCTATGACGTATTCCTGCTGCAAGCGGCCGGCGAGCGCGAATGGCGCTACGGGCGCCAGAAGGATCTGTCGCTCGAACCCGGCCTGCCGCTCAAGATCCTCAGCCATTTCCAGCCCGAAGAACAAGCCGTGCTGGCGCCGGGCGACATGCTCTACCTGCCGCCGCAGGCCGCGCACGACGGCATCGCCGCGGGCGACGGCTGCATGACCATCTCCATCGGTTTCCGGGCCCCCACGCAAGCCACGCTGGCGCGCGGCCTGCTCGAAGCCGCCGCCGACCAGGTGATGGCGCGCGTCGGGCTGCTGGGCGGCCCCTACGGCGAACCGGCGCTGCCCGGCCCCAAGTTGTCAGCCGTCTACCGCGATCCGGCCCAGGCCGCCGTGGCCACGCCGGCGCAGGTACCCGATGCGCTGGTGCAGGCCACGCTCGACACCGTCGGCAAGCTGCGTTTCGACGACGCGCTGGCCTCGCGCTTCCTGGGCTGCTGGCTGACCGAGCCCAGCAACCTCAGCGTGTTCGACGGCCCCGAGGGGCTGGACGTGGACCTGGAAGAAGACTGGCCCGCCAGCGGCAGGCTGGTGCTGGACCGCCGCAGCCGCATGCTCTATCGCGGCAAACAGCTCTTCATCAACGGCGAGACCGCCATGACGCCGGCCGCGCCCGCGCTCTGCAAGCTGGCCGACGCGCGCAGCCTGGACTGCGCCGATCCGGCCTGCGCGCGCCTGTCCGACGAGGCCCGCGCATGCCTGGCGGACTGGCTCGACTCCGGCTGGCTGCATTACATCGCCTCGTAGTATCCAGACACCTGCGCGTATCCATCTTGCACAGAACGCAATGAGGTCTGTGCGCAGGGTCACATAAAGCAAGACAACACACCGCCCGGAAAGGTTTGTTGCCGTTGGGATGCGACCTTTTTAACTTTCACACTCGCATCGCTTACGGCTTCCTGTAGCCTGGATTCTGGTTTCCCCTGACGGGGTTTCAAGAGTCGTCATCTACAGGAGTCTAAAAATGATGAGCAAAACCTTGATTATTGCCTCGGTGCTGGCGGTGTCGCTCAGCGCGTGCAACAAGAAGGAAGATGCCCCGGCGCCCGCGAACAACCCCACGCCGGGCGCCAGCACCCCGGCGCCCTCGAGCACGCCGCCGGCCACCTCGCCGGCCCCGGCCCCCACCCCTGGCACCACGCCCGGCGGTGGCTCGACCACCCCTGGCGGCTCGACCACGCCCGCTTCCTGATCAGCGAACAACCCCCGCGCTGATCACGGCAAACAAAAACCCCGGCCTCGCGCCGGGGTTTTTGTTTGCGCGCAGCCGCCGCGCCACGGCCATGCCCTTTGTCCGGCGGCCGATGAGCGCCAGCCGCGCGCACAAAGAAAAAGGCCCGCAAGGGGCCTTTTCCGGGTCCATACGAGCGCCGAGGCGCTCGCCGGGGATGTGTCACATCTTGTCTTTCAGCACGCTCAGCAGGCGCTGGGCGGTGGCGCTGTTGTCGCGTTCGCCCTTGGCATCCAGCACCGTGACGGTGGTCTGTTCGCCGCTGCCGACCAAATGGATGCGGTACTGCGGCGCCTCGGCCTTCTTGTCGCCCGAGAACATGCGGCTGAAGAAGCCCGGCTGGTCGATCTTCTCGCCGGTGTCGGTGTCGACGTAGCGCACGTAGTAGTCGCCAGCGGAACGGTCGCGGTCCTCGACCGAGAAACCGCCGCCATCCAGCGCCACGCCGACACGGCGCCAGGCCCGGTCGAACGACTCGCTGACGATCAGGGCGGCGCCCTGGGTGCGGACGTCCTGCTGCACCGCGGGCTTCTGCGGCGCGGCCTCGGCCTGCTGCACCAGCTTGCGGGCGTTGTCGACGTCGGTGCCCAGGTAGACCATCATGCGCGCCAGCATGGCGGCGTTCAGGCCCGGGTCTTCCTTGCCATTCTGCCATTGCACCTGGGAGCCGTCGTTGCCAACGCGCTTTTCCAGCATCTGGCGGTGGCTGACGTAGATCTCGGTGTGGCCGTTGACGCGTTCGACGCGGGTGCGGAATTTCTCGCGCTCGCCGCTGTCCCAGGCCGATTCCAGCACCGCGCCCAGGGCCTGGCGCAGCCAGCTTTCCGGGATCTTGGCGCGGTTTTCCGCCCAGTCGGTCTCGATCAGGCCGGCGGCCGGATTGTTGCTGGCGACGGTGAAGCCATTTTCGGTCCAGAAGTCGACCAGGCGCGGGAACACGTCCTCGGGCGCGCGGTCGACCACCAGCCAGCGCAGGTCGCCGTCGCGTTCGACGCGCATGTCCTGGCGGTTGGGCAGCACGTTGCTGGCCTTGGGCGCGTTGGCCTGGGCCTGGCCCTGCTGCTGGAATTGCGAGTAGGTGGTCGAGCCCGACGCCGGCGCGCGGTAGCGCGGATCGCTGGCGGCCTGGGTCAGGTCGGGCGGGATGCTGAGCGGCTCGCCACGTTGCGTGACGGCGCTCTTGTAGTTGACGGACTCTTCATTGCCCAGGAATTGGTTGACCTCGCTGCAGCCGGCCAACAACACCAGAGACATCAATGCCGACAGACCGGCATGACGCTTGTTCATACGTATCCTCACGATATTTAGAGCAGGCCCGTTTCCTGGAGCGCGCGACGCACCGTTTCGTGGTGCGGCGCGCCCAGTTCCACCAGCGGCAACCGGTAGCCCAGTGCGGTGCGGCCCATTTCGGCCAGCGCCCACTTGACGGGAATAGGATTGGCTTCAACGAACAAAGCCTTGTTCAGACGGGCCAGGTGCGCATTAAGTTCACGCACCTTCGGCACATTGCCCGCCAGGGCGGCGGCACAGAGGTCGCGCATCAGCTTGGGCGCGACGTTGGCGGTAACCGAAATGTTGCCGCGCGCGCCCAGCAGGATCAGGGCGGCGGCGGTGGGATCATCGCCACTGAACACCTGGAAGCTGGCCGGCGCCTCGCGCAACAGCAGGCCGCCGCGGGCGATGTCGCCGGTGGCGTCCTTGATGCCGATGATGCCCGGCACCTGCGCCAGGCGCAGCACCGTTTCGTTGCTCATGTCGGCCACGGTGCGGCCCGGCACGTTGTACAGGATGGTCGGCAGGTCCACGGCTTCGGCGATGGCGCGGAAGTGGCGGTACAGGCCTTCCTGCGACGGCTTGTTGTAGTACGGCACCACCGACAGGCCGGCCTGCGCGCCCACCGCCTTGGCGTGGCGCGTGAGGTGGATGGCTTCGTCGGTGGAGTTGGCGCCCACGCCGGCAATGACCGGGATGCGGCCCGCCGCATGCTCGACCGCCACGCGGATCAGTTCCGCGTGTTCTTCCATGGAAACCGTCGGCGATTCCCCGGTGGTGCCCACCACCACCAGCGCATCGGTTCCTTCCTGGATATGCCAATCGATCAACGACCGGTAGGCAGCGTAGTCCAGGCTGCCGTCGGGCTGCATCGGGGTGACGAGGGCCACCATGCTGCCCTGGAAATTAACGCCTGCGGCGGTTGCAGGGGATGCCATAAATGAGGGGCTCCAAAGCCCCACGGCGGGATGCCCCAGGGCCAGAATCAGTGAAACCGCTGAGTTTAACGGATATTGGCCAAAATCCTAGAGGAACCACTGAACGATCGTCGTTCCCAAAGCCAATACCGGACGCATCAATATCCAGAGCACGTCGGTCACCAGCAGCACCACCACGATCACCAGCCCATACGGCTCGATTTTCGAGTATTGCCAGGCCAGGCGGTTGGGCAGCAGGCTGAAAAGGATGCGTCCCCCATCCAGCGGCGGAATCGGCAGCAGGTTCAGCGCCATCAGCACCAGGTTGACCTGCACGCCCGCCATCGCCATCTCGAACCAGAAGCTCTCCTGCATGCCCGATTCCAGGAACAGGCGCAGCGAAAACACCCACAGGATGGCCATCAGCAGATTGGCGGCGGGTCCGGCCAGCGCCACCCACAGCATGTCTTTCTTGGGACGGCGCAGGCGGCCGAAATCCACCGGCACCGGCTTGGCCCAGCCGAACAGCATGCCCGGGCTGCCCAGCAGCTTGGAGGTCAGCAGGATCACCACCGGCACCAGCAGCGTGCCGATCGGATCGATGTGGCGCGCCGGGTTCAGGCTGATGCGGCCGGCCTGGTACGCCGTCGGATCGCCGAACATGCGCGCGACATAACCATGCGCGGCCTCGTGCAGGGTGATGGCGAAGATGACCGGTATCGCGTAGACCGCGATGGTTTGGATGAGTTCGTTCATGGCGAACCGGATTGTAGTGGAGGCGCGCGGTCGCGCCGGGCGCCATGCGCGGCGGTGACTTCAGGCCAGGCCCAGCGTGGCCGGGTCGCCGCGTCCCACGCGCACCACTACCGGCTCGGCGCCGGTCAGGTCGATCACGGTGGTCGGCGAATGCGGGCACGCGCCGGCGTCGATGATGGCGGCCAGCTCGTGGGCGTAGCGCTCGCGGATGTCCTCGGCGTCGTTCAACGCTTCGGTCTCGTCCTTCGGGATGAGGGTGGTGGACAGCAGCGGCGCCCCCATCTGCTCGAGCAGGCCGAGCATCACGGCGTGATCCGGCACGCGGATGCCGATAGTCTTGCGCGATGGGTGCGAAACGCGCCGCGGCACTTCCTTGGTGGCTTCCAGGATGAAGGTCCAGGGGCCGGGCGTAGCGGCCTTGAGCAGCCGGTACTGGCGGTTGTCGACGCGCGCGAAGTGGCCGATCTCGGCCAGGTCGCGGCACAGCAGCGTGAGGTGATGGCGCTCGTCCAGGCCGCGCAGGCGGCGCAGGCCGTCGGCCGCGCTCTTGTCGTCCAGGCGCGCGACCACCGCGTAGCTGGAATCGGTGGGCACCGCCACCAGGCCCCCGTCGTTCAGCCATTGGGCGGCCTGCTTGAGCAGGCGCGGTTGGGGATTCGCGGGGTGGATATCTAAATGGAGAGCCATGGGTTTATCCTAACACTCTTGAAGGCCGCTTCACCATGGGCGGCCACGGCAACACATGGCGGCCATGCCGGCCCGCCCGGAGACACAGTATGCGCCTGGACGATTCCCGCGAAAGCGACAACGTGGAAGACCGCCGCGCCAGCGGCCCGCGTATCGGCGGCCGAGGCACCATCGGCATCGGCACCATCGTGCTGGCCCTGGTGGCCATGTATTTCGGCGTCGATCCCAGCGTGGTGCTGCAGATGGCCGAAGGCCCGCCGGCGCAGCAGCAACAGGGGCCGGCCGCCCGGCCGCCCGCCAACGACCCGCAGGCGCGCTTTGTCGCCAAGGTGCTGGGCGAAACCGAGGACACCTGGAGCGCCATCTTCCAGAAGGACTTGAGCCGCCAGTACGTGCCGCCCAAGCTGGTGCTGTTCCGTGGCGCCACGCCCACGGCCTGTGGCACCGGCCAGGCGGCGATGGGGCCGTTCTACTGCCCGGGCGACAGCAAGGTCTACATCGACCTGGCGTTCTTCGACGAATTGCAGAACCGCTTCAAGGCGCCCGGCGATTTCGCCCAGGCCTACGTCATCGCGCACGAGGTCGGCCACCACGTGCAGCACCTGCTGGGCATCTCCGACCAGGTCGACAACCTGCGCCGCCGCAACCCGTCGCAGGCCAATGCGCTGTCCGTGCGCATGGAACTGCAGGCCGACTGCTTTGCCGGGTTGTGGGCGCAACGCGCCAACGCCGCCCGCAACATCCTCGAGGGCGGCGACGTCGAGGAAGCGCTGGCCGCGGCCACCGCCATCGGCGACGACCGGCTACAAAAGCAGAGCCAGGGCTACGTGGTGCCGGACGCCTTCACCCACGGCTCGTCGGCCCAGCGGGTGCGCTGGTTCAAGCGCGGCCTGGAAGGCGGCGAGCTCAAGCAATGTGATACCTTCGCCGCCAGCTCGCTGTAGCCCCGGCATGCCGGCCGCGACGCCATTGCGCCTGTATATCCATACAGCGCGCGGACCGGGGGCGTCTTCATCTTGTAAGATTACGCCCCCGCGCAGACCAAGCGCGGGCCAGAGCTCCCGCAAGGGGGCTTTTCCCGCTGGGCGGCCCGGCGGCGCATTTCCAGACACCACATCCGTTCCATGGCCAACAAGTTCGAACCGTTAATCACCGCTGATGAGGTGCAAGAAATCCTCGCGGAGCCCAAGGAAACCGTCAAGCCGATCACCTGGATCCCCAAGCCGGCCGCCACCAGCATCCAGTGGATGGAGTTCGCCAGCCCTTGCCGCATCAAGGGTGAAGTGCGCGACGACGTGATCTTCCGCGCCACCTACCGCGGCGCCCGCACCGACGTGCACGGCCAGGCCACCATCTTCCTGGCCGAGGCGTTCTGCGCCAGCCTGTTCGTCGGCCCGCACCGCGTCCTCGGCGTCGACACCGACGACTCCTTCCACACCAGCCTGGTGGGCGAAGGCCGGCCGCAATACCGCAAGCCGCTGGCGGACCGCAGCCACGAACACATCTGGGTGGACGAAGGCGAAGGCTACGCCGAACCCATCGTGCCCGCCCTGCACACGATCGCCGAGCTGATGCAGTACTTCCTGCCGAGGGCCAACCTGACCCTGACCGGCGGTTTCGCGCATCCCCTCAAAGGCCGACAAATCGAACTGATCCTATGAGCAATTTCCTGGAAGCCTCCGGCTGGACCGTCCTGCCGGCGGGCGAGCACGCCATCCGCGCGATCTCGCCGATGACGCTGGGCCTGGACGGCCAGCACGCGGCATTCTTCATCGCCCATCCGGACGACACGTCGTTCTATCTCACCGACGCCTGTGAAACCGCGATGCATGCCTCCAGCTACGGCATCGAACTGGCGCCCAAGCGGATCGACATCCTCAACGAAACGCCGGGCGTGAGCCTGGCGCACTTCGACAAGTCGGGCGCCATCGTCGCCAGCGGCCCCAACGAGCAGTTGCAGGAAGCGCTGTGGGACGCGGTCAAGCTGGCCATGGCGCTGTCGTTCCAGTGCGCCAAGTGGATGCCGCGTTTCAGCCAGCTGCGCTTTCGCGCCCAGGTCGGCCGGGCGCTGGCGGCCGGGGTCGGCCCCAATCGCATGGTCAAGGGCGCGCGCGCCAAGGGCAGCAGCGGCCATACCGCCGACTTCGCCTTCGCCGTGCGCGCCGCGGGCAGCACCGCGCTGACCTATATCGAACCGATCGCGCTCAAGGCGGGCAAGAAAATGGATTGGACGCAGGTCTACCAGACCCACGGCAAGATGTCGGACGTGAAAATGGCCGATGCGCGCAACTCGCGCATGGTGATCCTGGAGGATGGCGCGTCGGCCGAGGAACTCAGGAAAGCCGTGACCATCCTGGAACAGTCGGCCAGCGTGCTGACGCTGGCCAAGACCCGCGACTGGCGGGCGGTGTTCGCCGCGGAATAACCGCCGCCGCGGACCGCGCCCCATCAGCGCCGGCCGGCGGCGTCAGGATGGCATGTTGGTCAGGCCGTCGACGATTTCGCGGCCGTGCAGGATGGCGGCATGCACCGCTTCGCGCGGACTGAAGACAAAACCACCTTCGGCAAAGCGTGGCACGGGATATTCGTCGCCACCTTCCAGCACGGCGCCAGCCTGGACCACCATGACCGATGCGATGAAAACGGGGCCGCTCGGCAACGCTTGGACTTCATCGCCCGCGCCCCGGGACACCTTGGCCGTCAGCCGGTATCCCTTGTAGATCAAGTTGTTCTGATGCACTTCGGATGCCCTCTATCTGCGACCCAGCATACCGCGCCTGTTCATGACAGTTCGGATAAGTTTTGTAACCCCGGCATCCGATAGAAACATTGTTGCACCGCGCTAATTGCGTCCCCGTTTCCCTGGCGGCCGGTCCGCCACGCCGACAGGCAGGCAGGACGCGGCTGACAGCCGGGCGCGACCCGCGCCCGGCCGGGGCCGCGTCGATCCGTCCCGGGGATTTCCCTAAAGCTGTTGCGAAAGCGCACTATCCGGGGTCTGCATGCCCGTGGCCCGCAGGTAATCGGGCAAGGTCCAGCCCCGGCCCAGCAGGAACATGCGGGTGTGCAGATCGCCCAGCACCTGCGGCGTCACCGCCGGCCCCAGGTAGGTCAGCCGCTTGCGCCGCAGGTCGGCATAGCCCAGCGGATAATCGCGGGCCAGCCCCAGCCACAGGCGATGCGCGCCGACCGACTGGCGCGCCCCGCTCATGATGCACAGCCCCGCGTCCAGGGCCCAGCGATAGACCGCGGTGGCCAGTCCCATGCCCTGGTAGGGCGCGGCGTACTTCGAATGCGGCGCGCGCACGTAGGGATCGGCGCGCCGCCCCACTTCGATCAGCCGGTTGAACACCGTGTAGCCCGCCAGCCGGCCGCGCCGCGCGTCCACCACATACACGTAATACTCGCCATCGGCCTCGCGGTAGCGAAGCACCATGCCAGGGATGTCGGTTTGAACCTCCGGCAATCCATGCAGACGGTCCGAAGGACGATTCATGCGGTCGTGGATGGCATCGAGTTCGGTCTCCACTTCGCGCGGAGCGTGATTGACGTCGATGCGCAGTTCCGTCGCGATAGGCAAGGCGCGGCGGAAAGCGTGCAGGGCCAGCGTAGGCAAGGCCACCTCCTGTACAGGGCAAATGCCCGATGAAAAAAAGATGTGCGCCCGCCCGCGACCTGCCGGCCCGCGGGAGCGCGATGAAAATCCGCTTCGAAACGGTCCTAGGCGGCGTGGCCGCCCGTCAGGTTCCAGTCCACCGCGTCGGCGGCCGCCTCCCCGGGCATGCCGAAAAACGCCGGGAACTGGCGCGCGCCCTTGCGCGTGACCGACAAGGCGCGCGAGTCCAGGTCCTTGTCGACCCAGCCGCGCCGCAACAACGCCTCCAGCAGCGCGGCGCCGAGCGCGCCGCCCAGGTGCGAGCGGCGCTCGCTCCAATCCAGGCAGGGGCAGGCAAAGCGGCGGCGGCGCTGGCGCGCCTGCGCCACATCCACCCCGACCTGTGCCAGCGAGGCCTCGCCCAGCGGCGTCAACACATAGTCGCGGCCATCGGCCGCCAGCCATTGGCGCGCCAGCATCGCATCATGGACGCGCACGGCCAGCGTGCCCGCCATGTGGTCATAACAGGTGCGGGCCTCGCGCAGCGCCGATGGCGTGTTGGGCTTGAATGGCGCGCGCTCGGCGCCCGCCACCACCAGCAACGCTTCAAGCGCGCGCGCCACTTCGGCATTGGCCAGCCGGTAATAGCGGTGCTTGCCCTGCGCCGCCTGCTCCACCAGGCCCTGCTCGCGCAGGCGCTGGAAATGGCTGCTGGCCGTGGACGCGCCGATATCCGCGGCCGCGGCCAGTTCCGTGGCGGTGCGGGCGCGGCCATCCAGCAGCACGCACAGCATGCGCGCCCGCGCCGGATCGGCGATGGCGCCCGCGACGGCGGACAGATTGATATCGGCGAACTCGGATTCCATGATTCGGTCCAGGCCAAAGTGTTGTGTACAGGCACAAGCATACTGCGAGTCATCTCAACAAGACAGCCGGCGCCGCCGGCCACCGCCATGCGCGACACCCCGGTTTTCTTTGGCTGGAAAGTTCTCTACGCCACCTTCGTGTTGGCCGTCTTCGGCTGGGGCGTGGGCTTCTACGGTCCGCCGGTGTTCCTGCACGCCGTGGTGCAGCGCACCGGCTGGAGCGTGGCGCTGGTCTCGGCCGCGGTCAGCCTGCACTTCCTGTGCGGCACGCTGATCGTGGCCAATCTGCCGCGCCTGTACCGGCGCTGGGGCGTGCCGGCGGTGACCCTGGCGGGCGCCGTTGCGCTGGCGCTGGGCGTGTCGGGCTGGGCGCGCGCGGCGGCGCCGTGGCAGTTGTACGCGGCCGCGCTGTTCTCCGGCATGGGCTGGGTGACGCTGGGCGCGGCGGCGGTCAATGCGCTGATCGCGCCCTGGTTCGTCAAACGGCGCCCGGCCGCGCTCGGCATGGCCTACAACGGCGCCAGCGTGGGCGGCATCGTATTTTCGCCGCTGTGGGTCTTCCTGATTTCCGGCTATGGTTTCGCGCAGGCGGCCTGGTGGATCGGCGCGACGATGGTCATCGTGATCGCGATCCTGGCGCGCAAGGTATTCGCCGTCACCCCGCGTCAGTTGGGCCAACACCCGGACGGCGTGGCGCCCGACGCGCAGTCACCGGCCGCGGCCGCCACGCTGGCGCCGGTGCCGCGCCTCTGGCGCGATCGCGCCTTCCTGTCGCTGGGCGCCGGCATGGCGCTGGGCCTGTTCGCGCAGATCGGCCTGATCGCCCACCTGCTGTCATTGCTGGCGCCACTGCTGGGCGCGCAGACCGCCGGCATCGCCATGGGCCTGGCCACGGCAAGCGCTATCGCCGGGCGCAGCCTGGTGGGCTGGCTGATGCCGCCGTCCGCCGACCGCCGCAAGGTCGCCTGCGTATCGTATGGCGCGCAGATCCTCGGCTCGCTGGTCCTGATGCTGGCGGCGGACCACGCCTGGGCGGTGTGGGCCGGCGTGCTGCTGTTCGGCGCCGGCATCGGCAACGCCACGTCGCTGCCGCCATTGATCGCGCAGAGCGAATTCGGCCGCGAGGACGCCTTGCGCGTGGTGCCGCTGATCGTCGCCGTGTCGCAAGGCGCCTATGCATTTGCGCCGGCGGTATTCGGCGTGCTGCGCGCCACGGCCGGCCAGGACGGCCAATCGATGTCCGGGTTCCTGGCGGTGGCGGCCTGCCTGCAAGCCGCCGCGATCGCCTGCCTGGCATGGGGCCGCGGCGCGGCCTGGCGGCGCGGACTCAGTCCAGCCCGCCGCGGCGCGCCACCAGGCCGGCCATGACGGCGTCGCCCTGCTCGTCGGCCAGGCCCTGCGCCACGCCTTGACGGTCGGCGGCGTTGCGGTTCTGGCTGACCTTCCATTTGCCCTCGATGCGCGTGATGGCGATTTCCACGCCGACGATCGCCCGCATCTGCGCGGCGATGAAATCGTCGGGCGCATCCTCGACGCGCCAGGGCTGGGCCCGCGCCTTTTCCTGCGCGTCGGTCAAGGCGCCGATCTGCGCGCGCACCCAGGCCGGATCGTCATGGATCCGCGGCGTGCCCCACACGTGCACGGCCACGAAGCTCCAGGTCGGCACCACCTTGTGGGTCTCGGCCTTGGTGGCGTACCAGGACGGCGTGACATAGGCCTGGGCGCCGTGGAACACCACCAGGCACTCGGCGCCGTCGGCCAGCTCCCGCCACTGCGGATTGGCCCGCGCCATGTGCAGGCGCAGCACGCCCCGCGGCCCTTCGGGATACAGCAGACAGGGAATGTGGTTGGCCATCAGCCCGCCGTCCCCGCTGGTGGCCAGCACCCCCAGGGGATGGGCGCGGATGAAGTCGTGCTGGATATCGAGCGAGTCTTCGCGGAAGGCGGACGGCAGGTACATGGCGGCAATGGCTGGCTGGAGGAAAAACACACCATAGCGCCGCCCTGGCCCCATTGCCAGAGCCATCCAGCCATCAATTCATGGAGCCACAACGTGGCGCCCCCATCCGCCGCGCCGTCCGTGTCAGGCCAGCGCTTTCACCAGCAGCACCGTGGTGAAACCGCTGTCCCATTCCTCGTCGGGATAGGTGTCGATCTCGGCATAGCCCTGCTTGCCGTAGAACGCGCGGCTCTGCATGTTGAAGGTATCGGTTTCCAGCCGCGCCTGGCCGAAACCGGCGCCGCGCATGCCGTCCTCGGCCAGCGCCAGCAGCGCCGCGCCCACGCCACGCCGCTGCATCGCCGGATGCACATGCAGCGCCCAGATGAAGTTCTTTTCCCAGTCCACCATGCCCGCCACCCGGCCTTCGGCTTCGCACACGTAAAAGCGCGCGCCGCGTTCGGCGACATAACGCGGGATCTTGCCGCTGTCCAGGAAATACCGATATTTCTCGGGCGTCATCTGCGGCCGCCAGGTGCCTTCGTAGGTCGCGGTCAATATGTCTTCCAGCGCCGCCGCATCGTCGGGGCGCGCCAGCCGGATCGTCAGGGTGTTCGGGGTTTGCGTCATGCGCGGCAGTGTAGCAACCGCGCCGCCCGTCATCGTCGGACGCGCTCGTAGGCCTGGTTCATGCGCTCGCGCGCCGCGGTCTCATGCGCGTAGGCGCGATCGTAAGTGGCCAGGCAGGCCAACGTCGGATCGGGCCATTTGATCGCGGCGACGGCGGCGGTCAATTCGTCGCGCGCGCGCTGCCATTCCTTGACGGCGGCGTACCATTCCTTGGTCGTGTCCATAGCTCCCTCCCTATGTGCACACCCCGATCGTAGCCTCGCCGGTGCCGGCTGCGGTGATTCATTCAGCGACGCAAATGGATGAGTCCGATGCGTGGCGGGATGGCTGCATTTGGCCGAGCGCGGCGACACGGTAAAATTCGAGCATCCGGACCGTCCGTGCACGATGGCAACGCCGGACAGCGCCGCGAAATCGCGGCCGCGCGGCCACCCGGCCGCGGCCCGCAGGGGCCATGCACGCCACCCACCCCGCCCGCGAACGATCGCGCGGCCCGATTCGATACCGGATAAAACGCCTCCCATGAGTGAACGCGGCGCCGCCGCCGCGGTCGTATGTCAGCCAGCCCGCCACGTGGCCGCCTTTCCCGGCCATCCGCGCTTGCCGCGTCCTCTCTCACGAAGCGATGAATATTGACGTCAACCCTCACTTACTCGCTGGCACGGCTAATGCTACTGTTCGGCCTGTGCAAGGAGTACAAGCAATGGATCAGAAAACCAAACCCTGGGCCTTTCCCAAACCCCACCCGGAAAACACCCCGCGGGGCGAACGGAACAAACAGGAATTCGACGCGCCCCCCGCGGCCAAGCCGTCCACCACGGCCAAGCCTCGCGCCAAGAAGCCCGCGGCCGTCGCCGGCGCGGCCAAATCGTGACGCGCCCTTGACGTGACGCGCCCCCTTAATGTGACACACCCTTGACGCCGTCAGCATCCGCCATGCCCGCGCCCGCCATTGTCCCGCCCTGCCGCCGCCCCGGCGCGGGCATGCGCGGACCCAAACGTCCGGCCGCGCCACGCATCGGCGCGCGCGGCCCCCGCCCATCGTGAACCCGTTCATGAATCCGGCGCTGCGCGGCGCCGGCAAGATCACCGCCGTGTTCTTCAGTCCCGACGGCGAGCTCGCGGCGGTGGCCTCGGCCTTTCCGCTGTTGATCAATCCGCGCGCGCGCGCCGTCTATGGCGGCGCCACCCTGCACTACCGCGTCGGCCTGTACCGCCGCGGCGAGGCCGCGCCGTTCGCCACCTTCGACGCGCTGCGCCTGCCGGTCAACGACGTCGCCTTCCATCCCACCCGGCCCGCGATTGCGATTGGCGCGGGCAGCTACGATGGCGGCTATCTGTTCGAAGGCGACCTCGTCATCTGGAACTGGGCCGACGGCCACAGCCGCCGTCCCTGCCTGCATGTCCCGGAAGTGGTCCGTTGCCGCTACCTGGACGATGCCGGGCAGCTCGAAGCCTGGGTCCGTCCATGGGATGAATCCTGGGACGAGGACGACGACCGCGCCGCGCCGGCCGCGGATACGCTGCTGCGGATACGGATCGATGATTCCGACGCGGCCTGGCGTGCCGGCGAACCCGCCGCGCTCGACCTCGACGAAACCACCGCCATGGTCGACGCCACGCCGCCGGACGATGGTCTTGCGGTCACGCGCCTGGCCGACTGGTCCGGCCTGCCCGACCTGGGCCTGCGCGGCGCGATCTGGGACCTCGCCTGGCTCGACGCCGATACCCTTGGCGCCACCCACGACGCCTGCCTGCTGGACCGCTATGACCGCAACGGCGAGCTGCTGTCGCGCCACGAAGGCGGCGGCCGCGGCAGCGAAATCCTGCCCGCGGCGGCGGTCACGGTGCACGCGCTGGCGCCCCCCGATCCGGCCGACATTTTCCGGCGCGATTCCCGCCTGTACGTGCTGCGCGACGGGCAACTGGCGGCGGCGCGCGACTACACCGGCGGCGCATACACATTCTCGGTCGACGCCAATGGCCGCCTGCTGGGCCGCCAAGACCGCGTCGGCAGTCGCGCGCGCGGCGGCGTCGACATCCTGCTCGATCCGACGCTGGCCCGCGAACAGCGGCTGGACGTCGGCCATTACGACTGCTTCAACCACTACATCGGCATCAACGGCGCCCCCTGCCTGTTTGCGCTGCAAGGCACCCCGCCCGGCTCGCACGAGGGCAAGTACCTGTGCATCGTCCACCCTGACGGCCGCATCGAACGGCTCTGGCCCGTGCTCAAGCCCGATCGCACGCCGGCCAGCCATGCCATGGAATGCCGCGGGGCCTATGTCGACGATGCCCTCGGCGCGGGCGTCGTCATCGCCGGCAAGCACTATTCGCCCACGGTCAACGGCGCCTACCGCGGCTTCATCTACCGCAAGAGCCTGGCGCGCGGCCAGGAACGCTGGCGCCATGCCACGCCGGCGTCGGCCAGCGCCATCGTACTGGCCGACGGCCTGGTGGCGGCGGCCTTCCTCGACGGCAGCCTGATGCTGATCGACGCCAGCACCGGCGACCTGCGCCTGTCGGCCAAGGTGCGCCTGGACGGCATCGCGACGGTGATCTACGCCATGGCGGCGCGCAACGGCATCCTCGCGATCGGCACGCTGGACGGCCGCATCGCGCTGGCCAGCCTGGCCGACCTGCCCGCCAGGACCGGCGCGGACGGCAACCTCGATCTGGCATGATGGGCCTGTGGCCAGCCTTCGGGCCGGCCCCGATCCACTCTCTTCGTCACGCCGAGCCATGCACTACACCCAAGACCCGAACACCCCGCCCGCCGCCACCATCAGCTTCGACGACTTCATGCAAGTCGACATCCGTGTCGGCACCATCGTCGCCGCCGACGCGTTTCCCGAAGCGCGCAAGCCAGCCTATAAATTGACCATCGACTTCGGCGCCGGCGTCGGCGTCCGGAAAAGCTCGGCGCAGATCACCGGCCGCTACACGCTGGACCAGTTGCCCGGCAAGCGGGTGCTGGGCGTCGTCAACTTCCCGCCGCGCCAGGTCGGCCCGGTGCGCTCCGAAGTCCTGGTGCTGGGCCTGGCCGACGACGCCGGCGATACCGTGCTGGTGACGCCCGAGCTCGACGTCCCCAATGGCGCCCGGCTCACCTGACCGCACCTGCACAGGCTACCGCTCTCCGAAGCCCTGCCTGCCGGCCTGATCGCGGCAAATGCCCGCCGAGGGTCGCGTGAATGTCGGACATATTGACCCTGTCCGCGCCTGCCCTTCACGCTATTCTCAAAGGCTTACGGCGGCCGATTCGCATAAATTTTCCCTGGCCGGCCACATCGTCGCGCCGCGGTTCCGGCCGCGCGCCGACTCTCGGGATGAAGCGAATAGGTAACAGCATAATGGCGGTGAAGCACTACCGCGATCTCAACGTCCACGATGCCGCCAAGGCGCGCCTGCGGCTGGTGTTCCAGCACTTCGAACGCGTGTGCGTGGCCTTCTCCGGCGGCAAGGACAGTTCCGTCACGCTGCACCTCGCGCTGGAGGTCGCCCGCGAAATGAAGCGCGGCCCGGTGCACGCCGTGTTCATCGACCTCGAAGGGCAATACCAGGCCACCATCGCGCACGTCACCGAAATGTTCGACCGGCCCGACGTCCAGCCGTGGTGGGTCTGCCTGCCGATCAACCTGCGCAACGCGTCCAGCCTGCGCGAACCCTACTGGTGTGCCTGGGAACCGGGCCGCGAGGCCGACTGGATCCGCCCCCTGCCGAGCCATCCCTCGGTCATCAGCGACCCCGCCCGATTCCCGTTCTATCGCCACCGCATGGAGTTCGAGGAATTCGTGCCCGAATTCAACCGTTGGCTGGCGCGCGACGCGTCCACCGCGTTCCTGGTCGGCATCCGTTCCGACGAATCACTCAACCGCTACCTCGCGGTCAAGCGCCGCACCAAGAAATGCGCCTGGACGCCCCCCGGCGCGCACAAACCGCTGCCCTGGAGCACCAGCGACAAATCCGGCGACGGCGGCGTCACCTTCTTTCCGATCTACGACTGGAAATTCGAAGACCTGTGGCGCTACACCGGCGAGCACGGCCACGCCTACAACCGCCTCTATGACCAGATGCTGCGGGCGGGCGTGGCGTTTTCACAGATGCGCATCTGCCAGCCCTACGGCGACGACCAGCGCAAGGGCCTGGACCTGTTCCACAAGCTCGAACCCGACACCTGGTTCCGCACGGTCAAGCGCGTCGAAGGCGCCAACTACGCGGCCCGCTATTGCCGCCAGCGCTTTCTCGGCTACCGCGGCGGCCTGGGCCTGCCGCCCACCTTCAGCACCTGGCGCCAATACTGCCAGTTCCTGCTCGATAGCATGCCGGCCGCGTTGCGCCAGGTCTACGCGCGGCGCATCGATGTCTTCATCCAGTGGTGGGAGCAACGCGGCCATCCCCTTTCGATGTGGCCGGACGCGGGCGTTCCCGATCTCGAGAACCGCAAGGCGCAACCGTCATGGCGGCGCATCGGCCTGTCGCTGCTCAAGCAGGACATGGCGCGCTCCCTGTCGTTCGGCCCCGCCCGGCGCGATATCGACACCCTGCTTCCCGCCAAGCCCCGCGCCGTCCCATGACCCATCCCCTGAAGCACTACGCATTCGAACAACTGCGCTCGTACGACGACGAGCCGGCCTTCTTCGCCCTGATGGGCCGCTTCTTCGCCAGCGCCAACGTCAGACGCGACTGCGGCGGCTACCCGCTCAGCGACGGCCCGCGCTATCTCTGGTTCATCGTCCGACGACACGCCAGCAAGCGCGTGCTGGGTTTCATCAGCATCGAACTCATGAGCGGCGAGGTCCGCATCCGCGATGGCTACGTGCGCCCCGAGGCGCGCCAGCTCGGCCTGTTCCGGGCGCTGCGGCAGCGGGTGCTGGAGTACATCGACGCGCTGAACCAGCCATGCGTGTTGCGCGTGCCATGGGACTGCGCGGCGCGCCTGCAGCCTTACGGCTTCCAGGTCCATCTCACCCGTGGCAACTGGGCCACCTTGAAAAGGAACACGCATGCCACACGCAGCGGACCTGACGAGCCGGGCCCGGCTCCTGTTCAACGAACTGCGGAGCCTGCCGCTGCGCGAGCGAATCGAAGCCATCAACCAGATCCGCCAATGCCTGCATGAGCACAGCCCTTTTGCCGCCGAGCCGGTCGATTGCGTGCTATGGGTGCCCGGCGAACGGGTCCAGGCCAACGACTACAACCCCAACACCGTTGCGCCACCGGAGATGCGCTTGCTGGAGTTGTCGATCGACGCCGACGGCTACACCCAGCCCATCGTGGCGCACCCGGAAGGGCGGGATCGCTACGTGGTGGTCGACGGTTTCCACCGCCAGCGGGTGGGCAAGAAGAAGGGGCCGATCCGGCAACGGCTGCATGGCTATCTGCCTGTCGTCGCCATCCGGTCCGGGCGCGATGCCGCGGCCGACCGCATCGCCGCGACCATCCGCCACAACCGCGCCCGTGGCGTGCATGGGGTCATGCCCATGACCGACATCGTCGTGCGGCTGGTCAGGGCGGGCTGGAACGATGCCGACATCGCCCGCCAGCTCGGCATGGATCCCGACGAGATCCTGCGCTTCAAGCAGGTGTCTGGCCTGCCTGAGATGTTCCTCGATCACCACTATTCCAGGTCATGGGAATAGCACGGACCGGATCGGCCAAAGGCAGGCTGAGGCGGCCGCACAATCCCCCGCCGATGGCCGGCGTCAATTCCAGCATGCCGCCGTGGCGCCCCGCGATGGTCGCCACGATCGACAGCCCCAGGCCGGCGCCCTCGACCTGGCGATGACCGCGCCAGAAGGGCTCGGCCGCCTGCGCGCACTGTGCCGGCGTCAGGCCAGGCCCGTGGTCGCGTACCGTCACCACCAGCCAATCCGCGACGATACCCGCGTCGACCTCCACGGGTTTGTCGTCTGGAGAATACTTGAGCGCGTTGTCCACCAGGTTGCGCACGGCGCAATCCAGCAAGGCATCGGGCAGCGCCACCCAGGGCTGGCCGGCGGGCACGCGCCAGCGCACCCGGGCGGGCTTGCGGCCGGCCACTCGCGCCAGCACCGCCAACGCGTCGCAGGCCGGCACGCCGGCCGCCTCGTCGCCGTCGGCGCGCGCCAACGTCAATAGCTGTTCGATCAGGCGCTCCAGGCGCTCGGTGCCCTGCAGCGCATGCGCAATGGCCTGGCGGCTGGCGGCATCAGGGGCCGCCTGCGGCAGCCGCTGCAACACCTGCAGGTGCGCCTTGATGGCGGTGACCGGGGCGCGCATTTCGTGCGCCGCATGATCCGAGAAATGCCGCTCACGCCGCAGCATTTCCTCCATGCGCCGCGACAGCCGCGCCAGCGTCTGGGGAAACGACGGGCGGTCGACCCCGAACCAGAGCAGCGCCATGGCCAGCAGCAGCCCGGCCACGCTGGGCAGCAGCGCCGTCCAGGCGATCTGCCGATGCAAGGCCGCGCGAATGTCGCCGCGACCGGCGGTGACCACGCGCAGGTCGCCGGTCTCGAAGGCATAAGTGCGCCAGGCTGCGCCGGCCCGCATGAGCGAGCCGTAGCCGAGCGGCGCGGCGGCAAGCGCCTGCCCGTCCGGCGCGCACGCCCGCGCCGCGTCATCGTCGGGCCCCGCCGCGCAGCGGGCGTCGCCCGCCGGCGGGCCGACGACCGCCAGCATGTCGCCGCCATCCGCCGTGGCCGGACGCGACGGCGGCGTCACCAGCCGCGCCACCATGGCCGCCGACGCCGCCAGCCGCGAGTCCAGCGCCGCGTCCAGCTCGGCGCTGGCAAGCTCGAACATCCACAGCGTCACCGCGCCGCCAACCACCAGCCAGACGGCGCCCAGGATCAGCATCAGGCGAACGCGCAGGCTCATGGCGGCGGCATCCCCAGCCGATAGCCCCAGCCGCGCACGGTCTCGATCAGCCCGGCGCCGAGCTTGCGGCGCAGCTTGTGGATATGCACGTTGACGGCGTTGCTCTCGACCCGGTCGTCAAAGCCGTACAGGCTGTCGCGCAACTGGTCCATGGTGAGGATCTGCCCGGGATGCTGCAACAGCGTCTTGAGCAAGGCCAGTTCGCGCCGCTGCAGCGTGACGCGGGCGCCGTCCAGCAGGACTTCGCCGCGCGACAGGTACAACGTGAGGCGGCCGTGGTCGATGCGATCGGCGCTATGGCCGGCCGCGCGCCGTATCAGCGCCTGCAACCGCGCGGCCAGTTCATCCAGGTCGAACGGCTTGAGGACGTAGTCGTCGGCGCCGGCGCGCAACGCCGCGACGCGCTGCGCAATTGCCGACCGAGCGGTCAGCACCAGCACCGGCAGGTCCTGGCGCCGCGCGCGCCACTTCGCCAGCAGCGTCACGCCGTCGCCATCGGGCAGACAGAGATCCAGCACACAAGCGCTGGCGTGGGACGTTTGCACCGCCAGGTCGGCCTGCCGCAGGCTCCCCACCGCATCGACCACGAAACCTTGCAGTCCCAGCCCGGCTTGAATCGCCGACGCGATGGACGCGTCATCCTCGACCAACAAAATGCGCATCGCAGTATCCCAGTCCCGGCACGTTATACTTATTAGAAGTAATAAGTTAATTTCCAAAAGTAATTAATGATGATGACCGCGACCCTGCTGGGACTATGCATTGGCGTCTCCCTTGGCCTGACGGGCGCTGGCGGCGGCATCCTGGCCGTGCCCGCGCTGATGTTCGGCCTGGGCCTGACGCTGACGCAGGCGGCGCCGGTGGCGCTGATCGCGGTGGGCATCGCTTCGGCGGTCGGCGCCCTGCAGGGTTTGATGCGGGGCCTGGTGCGCTACAAGGCCGCCATGCTGATGGCCGCGGTGGGCGCACTGACCGCTCCCCTGGGATTGTCGCTGGCGCGCCAGGTGCCGGCACAGTGGCTTAGTCTGACTTTTGCGGGCGTGATGCTGCTGGTGGCGGTGCGCATGGTGCAGCAATCGCGACGTCGCGCGCCACTCCCGGGCGCCCTCGACGCGCCGCCCAAGGCCTGCCGCCTGTCGCCCGAGACCGGCCGCTTCGTCTGGAATCGCCTGACCGCCGCCACGCTGGGCGGCATCGGTGCCGTGTCCGGCATCTGCACCGGCATGCTGGGCGTGGGCGGCGGCTTCATCATCGTGCCGGCGCTGACGCACTTCAGCGATGCGCGCATGATCAGCATCGTCTCGACCTCGCTCATGGTCATCGCGCTGGTGTCGGCCGCCACGGTCAGCTCCGCGCTGCTGCATGGCCTGACCCTGTCGGCCGCGCAATGGGCCTTCGTGGCCGCGGCCATCGCCGGCATGGCGGGCGGGCGCGCGCTGGCGCCGCGCGTGCCGCAGGCCGTGCTGCAACGCGTGTTCGCCGCGGTGTGCGTGGTGGTGGCGGGCGTGCTGGCCTGGCGCGCCTGAGCGGGTCCGCTTCCAACTTCGCGCAGGCCTTATCGCGCCACGCCGTCCTATCGCACGCACGATAGGCACTGGCTTCGTCTCTGATTCGTGTTAACGCTCAGATAATGCACGCCATGCAAGATGGCCTGCATGACGAAAACCTCTCATATCCATCCGCATGCCTGGCGGGTCCTGATTGGCTCGCCACCGGCCTCGCCGGCGAACCCGGCCGCACCGCCGTCCCGCCCGCCCCTTGCGCCAACAGCCGGCGCCATCGCTTTCACGGCCGCGCGCGCCGCCTTGCGCTTTCGTGATCGCGGCACAGTCCAGCGCGTTGCGCATTGCTGACATCCATGGCCCGCATTTCCCCGCGGACGCTATAGATCCCGCCATGGGTGCGTGGAAAAAAGCACCGCATCCAACTCCATAATTTTTCCGCCCGGTTTCTTCGATTTCTTCAACCACTGCGCGGCATTCAGCGCAGGCAATCCCCCACGGATATCACATAAGGACTATCCATGTTTAAGAAGACGCTCCTCGCCACCGCGGCCACCGCCGCCCTGCTCGGCCCGGTGGCGGCATTTGCCGCCGGTGATATGGGCCAAGGCACCATCACCTTCACCGGATCGGTCACCGAGGCACCGTGCTCCATCTCGGCGGCCGACTCCAACCTGGCCATCAACCTGGGTCAGATTTCCAAGAAAATCCTGAACGGCGGCGCCAACAAGTTCGGCACGCCGGTGCCGGTGGAGATCCATCTGGCGGGCTGCAACTTCGAGGAAAACACGGATAAGACCTTGAAGCTGTCGAAGGTCAACGTCACGTTCCCCGGACAGACGTCGACGAACGGCATGATCCCGAGTACCGGTGACGCCACCGGCGTCGCCATCCAGATGATGAACGCTGACAACACAACGGCAGTCGATTTCAGCACGACCGGTGCCGGCGGCAGCGTCGCGACGCAGTTGCACCAGGGCAACGGCAACATGCTGAGCCTGTTCGCCCGCATCGCCAGCACCGGCACAGCAGTCACGGCCGGCTCGGTCGCGGCCAAGGTGACCTACATGCTTGACTACAAGTAGACGGCAGCCCCCCTGCCGTTACGCGCGCCCGAACCCCGCCGCTCCGGCGCCAGGGTTCGGCGGGCGCGCGAGCATTACCTCACCGAGGCGGCCGCCCAGCGCCGCCGCATCGACGCCGAAGCAGTCCGGCAACCCTTCAGGCCGGTGATTCGGCAACAGACATCATGACCCTGGCCCGTTTGGCATTCCTCGTGGCGATCAGTACTTTTGTGTGCACGGCACAGGCGACGGAATTCAGCACGGGCTTTCTCAATACCAAAGACAAGAACAACATCGACCTGTCGACCTTCAGCCGCGACGGCTACATCGCGCCCGGCAGCTACCTGCTCGACATCTACCTGGACCAGCGGCTGATCCAGGGCCAGACACTGGTCAGGGCCGTGCCGGTGATCGGCGATGGCACCGTATTCTGTGTCACCCCCGGAATGGTCGACATGCTGAGCCTGAAAGACGAATTCCGCGCGCGGCTGGCCCAGGTCCACACGGCCGAGGGCGGCCCCTGCATCGACCTGGACACGCCCGACAGCCGGGTCGTCTACAGCGCCGAACACCAGAGCCTGACCTTGACCGTGCCGCAGGCCTGGCTGCAATACCAGGACCCCGACTGGGTGCCCCCCGCCCGCTGGAGCAACGGCGTGAACGGCGTGATCCTGGACTACAACGTGCTGGCCAACCGCTACATGCCGCGGCAGGGCGCGGGCTCGGCGAGCTACACGCTGTACGGCACCGGCGGCCTGAACCTGGGCGCATGGCGCCTGCGCAGCGACTACCAGTACAACCGCTACGACAGCGGCGGCCAATCCCAGGCGCGCTTCAGCCTGCCTCAGACCTATCTTTTCCGCGCCTTGCCGCAATGGCGCTCGAAACTGACGCTGGGCCAGACCTACCTGGCGTCCGCGATCTTCGACCCCTTCCGCTTCGCCGGCGTGACATTGGCCAGCGACGAACGCATGCTGCCGCCGTCGCTGCAGGGATATGCGCCGCAGATCACCGGCATCGCCACCAGCAATGCCGAGGTGACGGTCAGCCAGAACGGTCGCCTGCTCTACCAGACGCGGGTATCGCCCGGGCCGTTCGTGCTGCCGGCACTGAACCAGTACATCAGCGGCAACCTGGACGTGTCGCTGCGGGAAAGCGATGGCACCAAGCGCAGCTGGCAGGTCAGCACGGCCAGCGTGCCGTTCATGACGCGCAAGGGCAACCTGCGCTACCAGGTGTCGCTGGGACGCCCGCTGTTCGGCGGCCCCAGTGGCAACCACGTTGCCAAGCCACGCTTCATGGCGGGCGAGGCCACCTGGGGCGCGTTCAACAACACCTCGCTGTACGGCGGCCTGATCGTCACCGACGACAACTACCGGGCACTGGCGCTGGGCGCCGGGCAGAACATGGGCGCGTTGGGCGCGCTGTCGGCCGACGTCACGCGCTCGGACGCGCGCCTGCCGTATTCGTCGGCGCCGCGACGCACGGGCTACAGCTATCGGGTCAACTACGCCAAGAGCTTCGATGACCTGGGCAGCACGCTGGCCTTCATGGGCTACCGGTTCTCGGGGCGCCACTTCCTGTCGATGCGGGAATTCATTGTCCGCTCCGCCCTGCACGGCGGCGACTTCCGCGACGAAAAGCAAAGCTATACGGTTTCCTACAGCCAGTACATCCAGCCGCTGGAACTGAGCGTCTCCCTGTCGCTGAGCCGGCTCAACTACTGGAACGACGCGGCGGCCAACAACCACTACATGCTGTCGTTCAACAAGAACGCCCGCTTCGGCCCGCTGCGCAACGTCAGCCTGTCGCTGTCGCTGGCGCGCACCCAGAGCGTCTACGGACCGACGCAGAATCAGGTCTACGCCAGTCTCAGCATCCCGCTGGGCGACAGCCGCCAACTCAGCTACGGCTACCAGAACAGCGGCGGCGGCCGCATGCAGCAGAACGTTGGCTACACCGACTTCAGCAATCCCGACACCACCTGGAACCTGAGCGCCAGCGACGACCGCGACGCCCCTGACCGCCACCAGAGCGTGAGCGGCAATATCCAGAGCCGCACCCCCTACGGCCGCGCCGCGGGCGATTTCACCTTGCAGCCGGGCCAGTACCGCAGCGTCGGCCTGAACTGGTACGGCTCGGTGACGGCAACCGCCGAAGGCGCGGCCTTCGGCCCGCCTTCCTCGGGCAACGAACCGCGCATGATGATCGACACCGACGGCATCGCCGGCGTGCAGATCGAGAACGGCGACGGGGTCACCAACCGCTTCGGCATCGCAGTCGTGAACGGCGTATCGAGCTATCGCGAAAGCAACCTGGCGGTGGACGTCAATGCCCTGCCCGACGGCGTGGACGTGGCCGACGCGATGATCAGCCAGGTATTGACCGAGGGCGCCATCGGCTACACCCGTGTCGGTGCCCGCCATGGCGAACAGGTGCTGGGCCACGTCGAACTGGCCGACGGCAGCCACCCACCGCTTGGCGCGCTGGTGCTGTCGACCCGCAGCGGCAAGACCGCCGGCATGGTGGCCGACGGCGGACTGGTGTACCTGAACGTGGAACCGGATGACCGCGAGGCGCTGACCGTGACCTGGGGCGGCGCCCGCGAATGCCGCCTGACGCTGCCGGCCGCGGCGGCCATCGACCAGGGGCCGCGGTCCTTGCCCTGCCACTGAACGCCCCCGCGGGGCGCCACATTTTTTTGGGAAGAGCACACGTGAAACGCAAACATCTGAGAGGCCTGCTGCTGGGCGCCGCGCTGGCATGGGGGCTTTGCGCCCAGGCCGCGGTCAACGTCGACCGCACCCGCATCATCATGGGCGGCAACCAGAAATCGGTGTCGGTCGTCCTGAGCAACGAAAGCCATGACACGCCGTACCTGGCGCAAGCCTGGATCGAGGACGCCGACGGCAAGACAATCAGCGACCTGGTGGCGCTGCCGCCGCTGCAGCGGATCGATGGCGGCAAGAAGGCCCAGGTGCGCATCATGCGCGCCAACGACGCCTTCACCGCACGCCTGCCACAGGACCGCGAAACCCTGTTCTATTTCAACGTGCGCGAGATTCCCCCGGAACCGCCCAAGACCGACGCCAACATCCTGCAGCTGACCACGCAAAGCCGGCTGAAGCTGCTGCTGCGCCCGGCGGCGCTCGGCAAGAGCGACGAGGTCAATCCGGAAAGGTCCCTGCAGATCCAGGCACGCGGCAACAGCCTGACGCTGAAAAACCCCACGCCGTACTACGTCACGGTGATCTGGCTGGGACGCGATGTGAAGCAGCCGCTGCCAGGTTTCGATAACGCGCCAATGCTGGCGCCGTTCTCGGAACAGGAGGTCAAGGCGACGCTGCCGCCGGACGTCGGCGAGCTGGTGCTGGGCAATGTCGACGACTATGGCGGATTGCGCATGAACCGCTATCGCTGCGCGGCGGGGCAGTGCGTTTTCCAGGAACGCCTGCGTCAGTAGCACGGGCGACACACCTGCCGGCAGCGGCCCGCGCGCCCGGCGGCCCCCCCAGGCCGATCACGACCGACGCGTCACCGGCGGCGCGTCCACCTCCACCTTGAAACGCCGCACCTGCTGCGCCAGGTGGCCGGCCTGCTCGCGCATGCTGGCGGCCGCGGCGGCGGCCTGTTCCACCAGGGCGGCGTTCTGCTGCGTGACGCCGTCCATCTGCGCGATCGCCACGTTCACCTGGTCGATGCCGCTCGACTGCTCGGCCGAAGCGCTGGCGATTTCGCGCACCAGCGTTGCAGCGCGGCGCACGCTCTGGACCACGTCGCGCATGGTGCGCCCGGCCTCGTCGGCCTGGCGCGATCCATCCTCGACGCGGCTGACGGATTCGTTGATCAGGGCATTGATTTCCTTGGCGGCCAGCGCCGAGCGCTGCGCCAGGGTGCGGACCTCTCCCGCCACCACGGCGAAGCCGCGGCCCTGCTCGCCGGCCCGGGCCGCCTCGACCGCGGCGTTGAGCGCCAGGATGTTGGTCTGGAACGCGATGCCATCGATCACGTTGGTGATATCCGCGATGCGGCGCGAGCTGTCGGAAATCGCGCCCATGGTCTGCACCACGCCATCGACCACTTCGCCGCCGCGCACGGCCACGGCCGAGGCCTGGCTGACCAGTTGCTCGGCCTGGCCGGCGTTACCGGCATTCTGGCGCACCGTGCCGGTGAGTTCCTCCATGGAGGCCGCGGTTTCCTCCAGCGACGCCGCCTGTTCCTCCGTGCGCTGGGACAGGTCGGCGTTGCCCTGCGCGATCTGCGATGAGGCCGCGGCGATTCCCTCGCAGCCGCCGCGCACTTCGCGCACGATACCGGTCAGGCTGGCGTTCATGGCCTTGAGCGCGGCCATCAGGTCGCCGGTCTCGTCGCGCGTGGCCACCTGGATGTCGCCGGTCAGGTCGCCGGCCGCCACCCGGCGCGCCGCGTTCACGGCCTGGCCCAGCGGCCCCACAATGCCGCGCGTCATCACGGCGCCCAGCAGGATGCCTAGCACCACCCCAGCCACCGACAGCAGGATCATGACGTCCCGCATGCGCTCGTACAGATCGGAGCCCTCGCGCACCGACTGCGCGGTGGAGGCCTCTTTTTGCAGGGCCAGCTTGCTCATGACGCGGTCCAGCTGCTCGGACGACGCGATCACGTGTCGTTCGATCTCTGCCGCGCGCGGGTCTTTCTGCACCGGCGGCAGCGCGGCGGCGGCGGTGAAGAAGGCGTCGGCGTCGCGCTTCCACGTCTCTTCCATTTCCTTGAAGCGGTCCAGCATCTGGCGCCCCTCGTCCGTCTGGTAGTAGGCCTGCGCGCGGTCACGCAGCTTGTCCATGTTGCGCACGGCGTTGTCGAACTGCGCGCGCACGGCCTGGCGTTCGCGTTCGCTGGAGGCGGCCAGGTAGCTGTTGCGGGCGCGGCCCGCATAGATGAAATGGATGTTGGCTTCCTTCATGTCGGACAGGCCGCGCAGTTCGACTTCGTAAAGCCGCGTGTTCATGTCGTTGATGCTGGCCAGCCCCCATACGCCAACGGCGCCAATGGCCCCGCCGATCATCGCCACGATCAAAAAAGCGCCCGAGAGCCGGGCGCGGATGCGCAATCCAGTAAATAGCCGAAACATGCTTGCTTCCTATGCGGCCCCGGCCGGATGGCGCGATGGCGCCTGTTGTTGTCGCGGGGCCTGATTGATCCGGACGGGCATGGTAGGGCGACGAGAGGATGAGGGAAAACCCTAGGAATAACGGGTTTTGCTCACTGTTCATGGCGCTGGTTCAAGCATTGGCTTAAGCCCCGCATAAATCCCGCTAATGGGGTGGCAGGCCCTTGGGGGGGAAACGATGAGCGTGCGTCAGTCCGAGAACGCGCGCTCGCGTTGCCTTGGCGGCCTCGGCTAATGCGGGGCTAATGCGCGGCGCCAAACATGGCGTGTCGCAAAACCGATCATGGCTCGACGGCGACGCCCCCCCTTTTCAAGCGCCTCTTGCCGGGGGCCAGCACAAATACGGAAATCGCCCCATCATGCGCACACATCGATCCCTGCCGATCGCATCCAGACTCGCCCTGTCCATCCTGACCCTGTCCATCCTGGCGGCTTGCGGAGGCGGCGGGGGAAGCCATGGCGGCACGGGGGGCAGCCTGCCTGGCACGGGAGGTGGCGGCGGTGGCGGTCCGGGCGGCGCCGGGACGGTCGCGCCTCCCGTCAAGCCCGCCGATCCCGTCACGCCCCCTGACCCGGCCACACCCGCCGATCCCGTCGCGCCCCCCAATCCGCCCAAGCCAGCCCCTGTCGTCCCCATCAGCGACATCGGCATCCCCGGCTGGCGGCCGACCTCGCCCGTGCCCGCCCCGCCCGATGCGGCGGCCTTCGATGGCGCGAGCGTCAACGTCGGCGTGATCGACAACGGCTTCGACGCCGATCCGGCCACGGACCACCACAAGCTCTCGGTTGCGGGCGCGCTGCGCGAGGTCCTCGCCCCCGATGCCGCCGAGCCCGTCGACAAGGACGGCAAGATCGCCACCCATGGCGCCATCGTCAGCCGCATCATTGGCGGCCAGGTCGTGGCCGGCGACGACTTCGGCAAGGGCGTGGCCACGGGCGTCAACCTGTACCAGGCAAACCAGCGGGCCACCGTCTCGAACCTGAGCCTGCGCGACGTGCTGTCAACCCTGAACGCGCGCGGGGTCAAGATCGTCAACAATTCCTGGTCCTTCGTTCCCGGCCCCGAGTACGCCCTGCCCGACGGCGACGAAACCAAGCCCGATTCGCTGACAGTCAAGGCCTTCTTCCCTGCGCTCGATAAAGCCGTGAACAGCAACGGCCAGCTGCTGGTCTGGGCCAGTGGCAACGAATCGCAACCCAATCCCTATCTGCTGGCCGCCGCGCCTCGTGTCGTGCCGACGCTGGAACGCGGCTGGCTGACGGTCACGCAAGTGCTGGCCGACGCCGATCTCGCGACCTGGTCCAACGCCTGCGGTATCGCCGCGAACTGGTGCCTCAGCGCACGGTCGCCGGACGACGACAAATTGCCGGGCACCTCGTTTGCCACGCCCGTGGTCGCCGCCACGGCGGCGCTGGTATCGCAAGCCTATCCCTGGATGGACAACAGCGCATTGCGCCAGACCCTGCTGTCGACCGCCGACGACATGGGCGACCGTACCCGTTTCGGCTGGGGCCGGTTGAACATGGCGCGCGCGGTGCGCGGCCCCGCCCTGTTCGACACGCGCCTGACACTGGGCGGGAACTTCGTGGCGGACTTCGACGGCATGCGCTCGGAATTCTTCAACGACATCGGCGGTGACGCCGGCCTGACCAAGGCAGGCACCGGCGCCTTGGTCCTGTGGGGCCAGAACCGCTATACCGGCACCACGACCATCACCCGCGGCACGGTCGAACTGTACGGCAGCGTGGCCGGGGACATCTTGATCCAGGACGATGGCGTCCTGAGCGCCGACGGCGGCGTGGCGGAACGCTCGGTGGACAACTTTGGCACGCTGGCGGCCAAGGGCAACGGCCTGCACATCCAGGGCAGCTACTTCGCGTTTCGCCCCGAGGCCAGGCTGACGACCCAGCTTGGCACGACCGTGACGGTCGATGGCATGGCCTCCCTGGGCAACTCCACGCTGGAGGTCACCAAGCCCGACGACGCCTACGTGGTCAAGTCGCGCGAGACCGCCCTCAAGGCCCGCATCGTGGCTGGCCGCTTCGGCACGGTCAGCGCGGGCCCGAGCCTGCTGTACACGGTCAGCCCCGATTACTCGACCGCCGACCAGGTCGACCTGAACGTGGCGCGCAGCAACGTCGCTGCCGTGGCGCATGACTTGTACGGCGGCCAGGCCGGCCGACTGGCCGCCGCGCAGGCCATCGAGACCGCCTTCCAGGCGGCCGACGCCAAGGTCCTGGGCGCGGACAGAGCCGTCAGCGACGCCTTCATGCAGCGCGCGGCGCGGCTGCAGAACGTCGACAGCGCCGCGCAACTGGCCACGGCGCTCGACAGCGTCAGCGGACAGATCCATGCCTCGTCGCAGGCGCTCAGCTTCCAGCAGTCGCAAGCCGTGAACCGCGCGCTGTCGAACCGCGTCGACCAGCTGGCGCTCGCGGGCGCGCGCAGCGGCGTATGGATGCAGATGATGGGCGGCGCCGGCAAGTTGAAGCAGTCCGGTTTCGCCGGCGCCGATACGCGCCTGTATGGCGGCCAGCTGGGCGTTGACCATCGCGTCACGGACGACGGCATTCTCGGTCTTTCCCTGACGTGGTCCGACGCCAAGGCCGATTTCGACCATTATGGCGGCCAGTCCAGGAGCCAGGGAACCGGGCTGTCGCTGTATGGCCGCTACGGGGCCGAGATCGGCCCGTACGTGTCGGCGCGCGCCGGCCACGAATGGCGCCATGCGGACGTCAAGCGCGACATCCTGGCCGGCGGCGCCGAACGCGTCGCCAGCGGCCGCAGCGACCGCGTCACCGCCCTTTACGCCGAAATCGGCCACGCCTTCGCGTTCGACAGCGGCCGCGTGACGCCTTTCGTGGGCGTGTCCTACGACCATCTGGCGCGCGGCGCGATCGACGAAGATGGCAGCGCCTTCGCCCTGCAGGCTCGAAAGAAGTCGTACGACCAGGGGGCCGGCCAGTTGGGCCTGCGATTGCAATCCTCGCCGCTCGACTGGGCCGGGGGCAGCACCACCCTTAGCGCCTATGGCGCGTATCGCTACGGCAACCCGACCCGCCTGGACTTCACGGCCGCCTTCGCCGGCGCCCCAGACGCGAGCTTCGAGGTCCAGGGCATCGGCCTGCCGCGCCATACCGGCTGGCTGGGCCTGGGCGCCAGCTCGCAGCTGGCGGACGACGTATCGTGGTACGCCAGCTACGACGCGCAGTTCGGCCCCGGAGGGCTGACCAACAATGTGTTCGCGGCGGGGCTGCGGTACCGCTTCCAGTGACGGCCCGCGGGCCTCATGCGTCGCGAAGCGCAGGCCGTCGCCGCACCGACAAGCCCGAAAAGTGCGAAACTTGGCGGAACGGGGCCGGACCGGCAATGGCGCGGCTGGCCTGGCCCCTCAGCCCCGGGGGAAACCAGGACCACCATGACAACGAACTACACGGCGACCTTCATCACGGCGTCCCCCGACAGCACCGCCACGGCCGGCATGATGCCGGCCAAGGCCAACTCCATCGCCCAGCTCCAGCACGCCTTGCTGACGCGGCACCCGTACCACTACACCAGCGATGATCTGCTGTTCGAGGTATACGCCATTCGCAACGGCATCGCGCCCCGGGACCGCAAGCCGGCACGCGAAGCGTTTTTCGCCAGGCCACAGGCCTGCCTGCGCGCCTCGCCCCTGGTCAAGCAATTCGGCTGGG
Organism: Achromobacter sp. CSND-B12; assembly: GCF_052906545.1. Taxonomy (NCBI): domain Bacteria; kingdom Pseudomonadati; phylum Pseudomonadota; class Betaproteobacteria; order Burkholderiales; family Alcaligenaceae; genus Achromobacter; species Achromobacter sp. CSND-B12. The sequence continues at coordinate 1,295,165 of NZ_JBREGJ010000001.1, forward strand.
GCATCCATCACGACGCCGAGTCGAAAGTGGCCATCCATGGCGTCGACAGCGAGACATATCGCGAACTCATTGCGCGCGCGGACCTGAAGATCGTGGCGGGGATGCGCAGTCGCCGGGCGTGACGGCGCGGGCCGGCGCCACGGGCTGCGCCAGGGCCAGATCGCCGCGCTCCGACGCCGGCGGCCGCGGCGCCCACACGCTGTCGCGCTCGCCATGGCGGATACGCCGCGCGCTGGCTTTCGCCATCCAGGCCAGGCCCAGCGCAAGCGCCAGCGCCGTGGTGTCCACGGCCAACGCCGGCGGCGTGGTGTGCGCCCATAGTCCGCTGGCGGGCAGCAGCCAGCCCGCCAGCGAGGTGGCCGGAATCGCCAGCGTCAGCGCCGCGGCGGTCCACAGCAGTTGCACGCCCGCCCTGGCGCCGCCGCGCGCAAAGGCCCAGGCCACGCTGGCGAAGAACGCCGCGTAGTACACGCCCCGCAGCCAGGCGTCGAGATCGTTAACGCGGCCATTGAGTCCTTTGGCGGCGACGATCATCAACGAAATGCCGCACAGGCTGCCCAGGCATACGCCCACGGTGGCCGAGGCCATCAGCCACGTATCCAGCCGCTGCCGCGGAATCGCGCCGGTCCTGCGGTCGGCGCGCTTGCGGCGCGTTTCGATCCACAGCAGGTTGCCGCTGTAGAACAGCCACGCGCCCGCCAGGCCCAGGAAGAAGTACAGCCACTGCACCGCCACGCCGCCAAACGACGCCATGTGCAGCGCGAAGAAGCTGCTGACCCAGAGATTGGCGGTGCTCTGCCCGCCCGGCAGGTAGTCGCTGTTCAGCACCTTGCCGGTGTAGGGGTCGAGCGCCACGAAGCCGCCGCGCGCGCGCGGCGACACCGCCCTGTCGTCCTTGCCCCACACCCGCACGATGGCGCGCGGACCGGTGACCTGCTGGTACTGCAGCGTGTCCGGCTCGAAGCCCGGCGCCAGCTCGCGCGCCCGGGCCGCCAGCGCCTGCGGCGCCAGCATGGCCGCCGGGTCGCGCCGGATGGCCGGGTCCGGCGCGCCGGCGCCAGGCCGCTGGAACACCGCCTCGAGCTTGCCCTCGTACATGAACTTGTCCTGCAGGTCGTAGATGCCATCGTGGAACGCGAACACCACCGAACTGAGCGCCATGACCAGGTGGAACGGCAACGAGACAATGCCCACCACATTGTGCGCATCGAGCCACATGCGCTTGAGGTTCCTGCCGGTGCGCAGGGCAAAGAAATCCTTGACCAGCGACGGCAGCAGCACAATGACGCCGGAAACCAGCGCCACCGCGTACAGCGAGGCGATGATTCCCATGAACCAGCGATTGGGATCGCTGTCGAGCGGCAGCCCGACCACGCGATGCAGCACGTCGATGAATGCGGCCAGCCCGCTGGGCGCGGACTGCTGCACCTGCAATTTCCCGTCCGCGTCCAGGAAGGCGATGTAGTGGCGCAGCGACGACTCGTCATGATCGTCGGCGCCCGGATCGCGCACCTCCCAGCCCAGGCGCGCCGGCACGTGCTCGCCGTCGCGCAGGTGCACGGTGAATCCCCTGGCCACGTCCGGGCGCGCCGCCAGCGTCCTGGCGATGAGATCCTGCGCGTCCTGCACCGGCGCGCGCGGCACGGCCGAGGGCGGCGTGGCCCAGCGCGACAGCGGCTCCTTGAATACCGTCAGTGCGCCGGCATAGAAGGCGATGAAGAGCGCCATGCCCGCCAGGATGCCGGTCCAGGTGTGGACGGATTTGTAGATGCGTATGTAGTCGGCTTTCATGATGGTGCCCGCCCTCAGAGCGCGCCGGCCAGGAACAACGCGCCATACAGCACGGCGCACGCGCCCCCCAGCCAGGCCCAGGCCCGCGGGCCGCTGCGGAAGAAATAGACCGTGCTCAGCACGCCCAGCCAGACGGGCGGCACCAGCCACATGGCGAGCTGCGAGCGCGTCACAAGGGGAATCCCGCGCGTCATCGCCGCCAGCGCCGCGCTGGCGCCGAGCGCCAGAACGAAGCCGAGCAGCGCACCCGCCAGGGTCTTGGAAATCCAGTCGCGCCGGATCGGCGCGGGCTTAGCGGGCGTCATGCCTATCGCTCCGGCGCGAGGCCGCCAGCGCGCCAAGGTACGGGATGAGGCTGAAGAACAGCATCAAGGCGGTACAGAACACGAACACCGCCGCGACGATCGAGAACGCGCGCAGACAGCCCCAGGCGCCCAGCGCCAAGCCCACGCTCCCGGCGGCGCGGGCCGCCAGCGGGGGCCAGGGCGCGCGGCGCCAGCGCTGATTGGGCGACCCGAGATAGATGCCAAGGCAGCCCAGGAACAAGGCGATCAGGCTGGGAAGAATCAGGGATTGCATAGTCGTCCTTGCATGCGGCGCATGCGGTGGGGCGCCGCGCCCAGCCCGGCCCAAGGCCGGCGGCGGGGGCGGCGCGCCATGGTCAGAAGCTGATGCTGGCGGATGCGGTGACGGTGCGCGCCGGGCCCAGCGTGGCGATCGGCGTGGTGTCGCTGAAACTGCCGGCGTAATAGTGCTTGTCGAACACGTTGTTGACGTTCAAACGCAGCACCACGTCCTTGCCATTGACCAGCATGGCGTAGCGGGCGCCCAGGTCGAGCTGGCCCCAACCCGGGATCTTCAGCTTGTTGGCGGCATCGGCGTACTGGCTCGAGGTCGCCTGCACGCGCGCGCTGAGGGTCAGGCCGGCAATCCAGGGGGTATCCCATTCCAGTCCGGTATTGGCCTGCCAGCGCGGCGCGCCGACCGCGGTGTTGCCGTCATAGCGGCCGAACGAGGTCTTGGTCTGCTTGCCCTGGGAATAGGTCACCCCGCCCAGCACGCGCACGCCGCGCGCCAGTTCGCCGAAGGTGTTCCATTCGACCCCGCGCACGCGCTTTTCGCCGCCATCGGCGTAGGTCGGCCTGGCCGTGGTGCCTTCGGTGACCAGCATGGGCTTGTCGATCTGGAACAGCGCCAGCGTATTGGTGAACGTGCCGGCGTTCCACTTCACGCCCACCTCTTTCTGCTCGGTCTTGTAGGGCGCGAAGACCTGGCCGAAGTTGGTGGCGGTGGTGTCGGTGACGCTGTCGCCCTTGCTCAGGCCCTGCACGTAGTTCGCATAGAAGGACAGATCCGGGCCCCAGGGCTTGACGACCAAGGCCACGGCGGGCGTCACGGCTTGCTTGTCGTAGCGCGACGTGGTGTTGCCGTTCTTGTCGAAGTTGGTCGTCTTCACGCGCTGATTGCGCAGGCCGCCGGTCAACCGCAGCCGGTCGTCGAGGAACGACATCGTGTCGACCAGCGCCAGGCTGGTCAAGGTGTTTTCCGCCGTCTTGGGCGCGCTGTCGGGCACACCCGGCATGACCGGAGTGATGGGGTCGTAGATGTTGGAGCGGAAGGTCGAGGCCGTGCCCGTGGCCGACCCATCCTCGGTATCCAGGATGGAGGCCTGCAGCACCAGTTCATGGCCCACGGCGCCGGTCTTGAAGCGCGACCGCAGGCCCGCCTCGGCCGAGGTGGCGTCGGTGTAGGCCCGCTGGCCGATGATGGAGCCGGTGAAATTGCCATTGGCGTCGATCTGGCGCGCGTGCGTGCCGTTGATCAGGCCCGATTGGTGGCTGTCGCGCCGGCCGATGCCGCCGAACACCGAGACATTGTCGTTGAAGCGGTATTCGGCGCGGCCGACCACGGCGTTGCTCTGGATGCTGCCGTAGCCGGTGCTGAACTGATTGATGCGGGGATCGGGCGCCTTGGGCACCACGGAGCCGCCGAACCAGAACATGGCGGGCGTGCCGCCCTGGAACGACTCCTGGCTGTGGTAGGCGTCGATCGAGGCGCTCAGCGCGCTGCCGCGATAGTCCAGGCCCAGCGACAGGAATTCGCGCTTGCGCGACTGGCCGTCCAGCGTGGTGGCGCCGTCGCTGAACGCGCCGTTGACGCGGGCTCCCCATTGGTTGGCGTCACCGAAGCGCCTGCCGGCATCGATGGTGGTGCCCAGCTGGCCGTCTCCCTGCCAGTTCAATCCGAACGTCGCGTTGGGCGTATCTTCGGCGCGCTTGGGCACCAGATTGATCGTGCCGCCCACCGCGCCGCTGGGCGCCATGCCGCTGAACAGCGCATTCGGCCCCTTGAGCACTTCGACGCGCTCGACGAATTCCAGCGGCGCGCGGCCCATGGGCGCCAGGCCGTACATGCCGTTGATCGCGACATCGTTCTGGTTGACGTCGAACCCGCGGATGCGGAAGTTCTCATACGCGTGCCCGCTCGACGTCGTGAAGCGCACCGACGCATCGTTGGCCATGACGTCGGCCAGCGTGCGAGCCTGCTGGTTCTGGATCAGTTCGGCGGTGTAGCTGGTGACGTTGAAGGGCGTGTCCATCACGTCCTGGTTGCCCATCATGCCCAGCCTGGCGCCCTGCGCCACCTGGCCTCCGGCGTAGGGCGCGGGCAGGTCCTGGTCCTGCGCGGAATTGGCCGTGACCGTCACGGCCGGCAGGGTGGGCGCCGCGCTTTGCGCCAGCGCGCTGGAAAAAGGGAAAGCGAGCGCCAGCGCGAGTCGCGGCGCGTGCCGGGGAACGCGACGCGCCCGGGCCGATTTCATATTCTTGGTCAAGATTTACCGCCCCTATTTGCTAATAACAATACTTCTCATGCGCATTATATGTCGGACAAAATGAAGAGCAACCTGGTGAAAAATCAAGGAAATTTCAGAAAAATGTCAGAAATCGGTTGGCGAACCGGCGCCAGGCGCCGGGCGGCCGCGGGTTGAACCGCCGTCCGTTCGGGACTAACCTGACCCTTTGCTATCGACAGCGGCCCGCGTGCCCTGGCCTGGCGACAGCCCGTGCTCGCGCCCGCCGCAAGGAGAGCAACATGCGGCAAACGGATCTGTCCGGACAGGTGGCCATCGTCACGGGCGCCACTTCCGGCATCGGCCGTGGCATCGCCCGGGAAGGGGCAGCCACCGGCGCGCGCGTGGTGGTCAACGGCCGCATCGGCGAGCCGCGGGACGCGCCCTGACCCATGTCCAAGCCCATCGAGGACTATGGCGTGATCGGCAACCTGCTGTCGGCGGCGCTGGTCGCGCGCGACGGCTCCATCGACTGGCTGTGCCTGCCGCATTTCGATTCCCCCGCGTGTTTCGCCGCCCTGCTCGGCGACGACAGCCACGGCCGCTGGCTGCTGGCGCCGCGCCGGCCGGGCGAGGTCCGGCGCCGCTACCTGCCCGACACGGCCGTGCTGGAAACGCGCCACGAGACCGCCACCGGCGCGGTGCGTGTCTACGACTTCATGCCGCTCAGCGACGACGAAGAGCGGGTCGACGTGGTGCGCATCGTCCAGGGTGAATCCGGCCACGTGGACATGCAGATGGAGCTGACGCTGCGCTTCAACTATGGGCAGGCGGTGCCGTGGGTGCGGCGGCGCGATTACGGGCTGAGCGCCATCGCCGGTCCGGACGCGGTGGAATTGCACACCGCCGTGCCGCTGGAAGGGCGCGACATGAAAAGCGTGGCCGCCTTCAGCGTGCGGCAAGGGCAGACCGTGCCCTTCACCCTGTCTTACCACCGCTCGCACAAGTCGCCGCATTTCGTGCCCGACCGCATGGAAAGCATGGACCGCACCATCGCCTGGTGGCACGAATGGGCCAAGCGCTGCCACTGGCCCGACGGCCCCGGCGCGCGCCGCGACGCGGTGGTGCGTTCGCTGATCACGCTGAAGCTGCTGACCTTCCAGCCCACCGGCGGCATCGTCGCCGCGCCCACCACGTCGTTGCCGGAGCGACTGGGCGGCAGCCGCAATTGGGACTATCGCCATTGCTGGCTGCGCGACTCCGCCCTGACCCTGTATGCGCTGCTCAACGCCGGCTACCGCGAAGAAGCCGAGGCCTGGCGTCAGTGGCTGCTGCGCGCCGCCGCCGGCCACCCCAACCAGCTGCAGATCATGTACGGCATTGCCGGCCAGCGCTGGCTGCCCGAGCACGACATCCCGTGGCTGCCCGGCTACGAAGGCAGCGCCCCCGCGCGCCTGGGCAATGGGGCGGCCGGGCAGATGCAACTGGACGTCTACGGCGAACTGATCGAAACCCTGCACGCCGCGCGCGTGGCCGACCTGGCGCCGCTGGCCGAAGCCTGGCGCATGCAGAAGGTGCTGCTGCAGCCGCTCGAGGCGCTCTGGCGCGAACCGGACCACGGCATCTGGGAAATGCGCGGACCGCCGCGCGCGTTCACGCATTCGCGGCTGATGTGCTGGGTGGCCCTGGACCGCAGCGTCAAATCCAGCGAACGCTTCGGGCTGGAAGGCCCGGTGCAGCGCTGGCGCGCGCTGGCCGACGAAATCCGCGAGGACATCTGCACCCACGGCTACGACGCCGGCCGCAACACCTTCGTGCAGTACTACGGCGGCACGGCGCTCGACGCCAGCCTGCTGCTGATCCCCCAGGTCGGCTTCCTGCCGCCGGACGATCCGCGCATCGCCGGCACGGTGCGGGCCATCGAGCGCGAGCTGCTGCGCGATGGCCTGCTGCTGCGCTATTCGCCCGCGCTGAGCGACGATGGCCTGCCGGGCGACGAAGGCGTGTTCCTGGCGTGCAGCTTCTGGCTCGCGGACGCCTGCATCATGCTGGGCCGGCTGGACGACGCCGAGCGCCTGTTCGACCGGCTGCTGTCGCTGCGCAATGACCTGGGTCTGCTGTCCGAGGAATACGACGTGGCGCGCCGACGCCTGGTCGGTAACTTTCCACAGGGCTTCTCGCATATCGGCCTGGTGAACACGGCCTACAACCTCAGCGCCGCGGGCGGCACGGCACGCCAGCGCGCCTCACGCGACGCGCCACCGCACTGACCGCATCAATATCAGACTGAAGGTAGGGCCCGGGACACGCCTTGCGCGCATCGGCGCCCCTAGAATCCCGGAAGTATCGATTTCAAGGCACAACCTTGGGCCCGCGCCGCTCCGACCCATGTCGTCCGCGGCCGGAACCGGCCAGTGCAAACATGCGCATCCTCGTCGTTGAAGATCCCCCGGAATGGGCCGACACCATATCCCGGCACATTGCCGACCTGGGCCATGCCGTGCATACCTGCGGCGGCCTGCGTGACGCGCTCGACCATATCCGCCAGCGGGCGCCGGAGATACTGGTCACCGGCACGCCGCTGCCCGACGGCGACATGCTGGCGCACATTGCCGCCCTGCACCGCACCTTTCCCGCCATGGGCATCGTCGTGCTCGCCGCCAGCCCGCGCATCAACACGCAGCTGCAGGGCATGAGCGATGGCGTCGACCACTACCTGAACAAGCCGGTGCAGCTGCCCCTGCTGGCCGTCACGCTAAGCGCGCTTGAGCGCCGGCTGGTCACCTCGTCGGCCGCGCCGTCCCGCGACGGCGCCTGGACCCTGGACGTGGAATCGCGCGAACTGCGGTCGAGCGACGGCCAACAGGTCGACCTGACCGCCAAGGAAGCCATCGTCCTGGCCTCGCTGATCCAGAGCCCGAAGTTTCCCATCAGCCACGAGCGCATGTCACAGATACTGGGCTACCCCGAGATCATCTTCGACAAGCATCGCATCGATGCCCTGCTCTATCGCGTGCGCAAGAAGCTCGGCACGATCCGGGGCACGCCCATGCAGATCCGCAACATCTACGCCGAAGGCTCATTGCTGGTCGTGCGCGACATCACGGTCAGCATTGCGGCTCAGGCCTAGGCCGTTTCCCCGGGCGTTGAGTATTGATGAGTTTTCGATACCGTACAGCTTCTACACTACGCAGGTCTTAAAACTTTCCCCAAGAGAGCTAAGACCCGAAGGCCCCACCCGCTTACCGGCGGGCGGGGCCTTCGTTTTTTTCGGGTGTTCCGCAAGCGCATTCATTAAGAGAGTAAAAGCTCATAAAAAATCATAAAGCCCCGTTTCCAGCGGCCAACTTCTAAAGAACAAATTGCCCAGCGCCGTAGTCATGGCAACGGACGAACCGCAGGTTGAGCCCCGGTTCATCACGTTTCCATCGGGCCGCCTCCGCGGCCCGAGCCAGTAAAGCCACTCTGTCTAGGAGCAAACACATGGCTGCAGTCATCAATACCAACTATCTGTCGCTGGTTGCGCAGAACAACCTGAACAAGTCCCAGTCCGCCCTGGGCACCGCCATCGAACGCCTGTCGTCGGGCCTGCGCATCAACAGCGCCAAGGATGATGCCGCTGGCATGGCGATCTCGAATCGCTTCACCTCGAACGTCCGAGGCCTGACCCAGGCCGCGCGCAACGCCAACGACGGCATCTCGCTGGCACAGACCACCGAAGGCGCAGCCTCCGAAGTCACCACCCACCTGCAACGTGTGCGCGAACTGACGGTGCAAGCCGCCAACGGCAGCTACTCGCAAGAACAGCTCGACTCCATCCAGGACGAAATCAAGCAGCGCATGGCGGACATCGACCGTATCTCGCAACAGACCGACTTCAACGGCGTGAAAGTACTGTCGTCGAACGCCAAGCCCCTGACGCTGCAAGTCGGCGCCAATGATGGCGAGACCATTACCTTGAACCTGTCTGAAATCAGCTCGAAGACGCTGGGCCTGAACGGCTTCAACGTCAATGGCAAGGGCGTCATCGATAACACCAAGGCCTCGGTGAACAATCTGCTGGCCGCCGGTGCCCCTACGCCTGCAGCCGCCACGCCAAACGATTACGTCGTGACCACCACTTTCGCCAAGGTCAGCGCCGAACAAGCCTTCGCCAAGCTGGAGAACGGCAATACCGTTACGGTGGCCGGTGCCACGGCAGCAGCCAACGTCACATATACGTACGACGCCGCCAACGACAACTTCACGTTCGACAACAAGACAACAACCGCCACACTGGGCGCGCTGGTAACGTCGTTGACGCCGGCCACCGGCACCGTCACCGGAACCTACACGAACAAGGGCACGGCCGCCGCGACCTTCGAAGTCGATGCCGCCGGCAACGTAACCATCGGTGGCAAGGCCGCATTCCTGACAACCACTGGCGAACTCACCACCAATAACGCCGCCGGCACGGTACCAGCCGCCTCGTTGACCAACATCCTGACGGCGACCAGCAAGGCCGCCGCAAACGACGCCACGCTGTCGATTGGCGGCAAGGTCTACAACAGCAGTGGCACCGCGGGCGAGGTACATTACGTCGACACCAAGAGCAAGGACGCTGTCCTGACCGCTTTCAAGGCGGGCCCTGTCAACAGCAATGTGGTCCTGGGGGATGGCTTGGCCAGCGTGACGCTGGCGTTTACCTCGGGCCAATCGACCGACACGTATGTCGATGACGCGGGGGAATTCACCAAGATCACGGGCGGCACGTTCACGACGACCTACACCAATGACCCCACCACGGGCACCGTCACGGTCAAGGCCGGCTCCGGCACGGGCGCCTATGCGCCCAAGATCGGCGCTACCGTCTACATGAGCTCCAGCGGCAAGCTGACCACCGAAACGACCAGCAAGGGCGACAAGACCACCGATCCGCTTAAGACGCTGGACGCCGCCTTCAACGTGCTGAACAAGTTGACCGGTGAACTGGGCGCGGTGCAGAACCGTCTGGAATCGACCATCGCCAACCTGAACAACGTGATCAACAACCTGTCCGGCGCCCGCTCGCGCATCCTGGACGCGGACTACGCCACCGAAGTGTCGAACATGTCCAAGGCCCAGATCCTGCAACAGGCCGGCACGTCGGTCCTGGCGCAGGCCAACCAGGTGCCGCAGACGGTGCTGTCGCTGCTGCGTTGATCACGCAATAGCGCCTGGCCCACGCGGCCTCCGGTCATCGCGTTGGCGACGACCGGAGGCCGCGCCGCATCCGCGCATCAAAGCGGCGCCGAGGCCCGCGCCCTTTCGGAACTTGGGGTCACGCGCCCGCCAGCGTCAACGCGGCAGATGGCGGCCGCGCGCCCGGCGCGGCCACGGCATTGGCCGATGGGTCGGCTTGCAGGCGGAACACTTCCACCGCCCGCAGCAAGGCCGCCGCCTGCGCTTGCTGCGCGGTCGAGGCGCGAGCGGCCTGGGCCACCTCGGACGCGGTCTCGCGGACCAGTTCGTCCATGTTGGACACCGCCAGGTTTACCGCGTCGATATCCGCGCTCTGGGTTTGTCCCGCCTCGCCGATCTGGCCGACGATGCGCGCCGCCTGGTCGATGCTGGACACCACCTCGCGGATCACCCCCGCCGCGTGATCGGCCTGGCGAAACCCCTCGCTGGTCTTGTGCAGGGAACCTTCGATCAACGTGCGAATGTCGCGCGCCGCGCTGGCGCTGCGCTGCGCCAGCGCCCGCACCTCGGTGGCCACCACCGCGAAGCCGCGCCCGCTCTCACCGGCGCGCGCCGCCTCCACCGCCGCGTTCAGCGCCAGGATATTGGTCTGGAACGCAATGCTGTCGATCAGGCCGATGATTTCCGAGATCTTTTTCGACTCCTGCTGGATTTCGCCCATCATGGTCGCCACGCCCGCCACGGCGGCGCTGCCCGCGTCGACGGTCTGGCGCGCCTGGTCGGTCAGTTGCCGCGCCTGCTGCGCGCGCGCGGCGTTGTCATGGACGTTGGCCGCCAGGTCGCGCATCGACGCGGCGGTACGCGCCAGCGATTCGGCCTGCGTGCCCGCGTGCGCGTCGAGTTGCTGATTGCCCTGCATCATCTCGCTCAAGGCGACGGATAGCGACGTCGCGGTCGCCCGCACCTCCCTCATGGTCCGATGCACCGCGTCCATGGTGGTCTTGAAACTGCGGCCCAGGTCGCTGTGCATGCCCTGCCCGTCGAACCGCAGGTCGAACACGCCGGCTTCGCGCCCGATGTGCGCGCTGAGCCGGGCCAGTTCTTCGGCGGCGACGCCGGCCCGTTCCATCTTCCAGGCCAGCCACCCCAGCGCGGCGGCCTGCACCACCACGTAGGTGGCATGCAACAGCACCATGCCCAGGCTGGGCTCGGTAAAGCAGATGGTCCCGTATCCCCACTGCTGCAGGAAATTGAAGGACAGGTGATGCACCGCGATCACCAACGCCGCGCACAGGATGGTGCGCCAGTCACGATACGCCAGCAGCAGCGAGAGCAGGACGAAGATGCCAAAGTGGATTTCGGTCATGCCGGACATCAGGTGGATGTGCAGCGCGGCCAGCACCATCAGTCCACAGGCGACGGCCAGGCGCGTGGCCAGGCGCCCGGGCAACCAGAGAATCAGCAACGAAGGAACGCCGGCGGCCAGGCCGCCGACGATGAGGGCGGCGGCCCAGCGACCGTACTGCGGCGCCATGCACAGGCCAACGATGAACAGCAGCCAAAGCAGGGGCAACATCGCGCGGTCGGTCCGGCGGTACGAATCTTGCAACAAGCGGCTTGCGGTGCGCATGGGTCGGTCCTCGGGCACGGGAAGCGCGACGGTGCGTCGCGGGTGCGCCGCCCCACGGATACGGGACAGCACACCAGCTCGATTTTGATAGATAAATTTCAGTTTGTGAATATTTATTCCATATTATTTTCTCGACCAGCGACAAGGCCCGGCATCCGGTCCAAGTCGCGGACAGGCGTCCGGCGCGCCCTGGGCCGGACTGTCCTGCGCGAAAACCCTGACCCGCCCGACGCGTGGCAAGGCTGTTCCACAAATAGTTAACATGTTAAAAATAACGCGTTGATCCGTAAGAGTTGGTCCGTATCACCTCGCCACAAGCAGCGTTCTTCCACGTTCGACAAGCACACAGAGACAACGAGGTTCCCATGCATCCCTACGCGAAGCGCCTTCTGGCGCTGGCCACCCTGTCGCTGGCCGCCACGGCCCAGGCCCAGTCCTGGCCCACCCAACCCATCCGCTGGATCGTGCCCTACCCTGCCGGCGGCGGCACCGACGTGCTGGCCCGCACGGTCGTCAGCGGCCTGGAGAAACCGCTGGGCCAGACGGTGGTGGTGGAGAATCGCCCCGGCGCCGCCACCATCGTGGGCGCCACCGCGATCGCCGAATCGGCGCCGTCGGGCTACGTGCTCGGCTCGGCCGACATCGCCACCCTTGCCTTCAACCCGGCGCTCTACAACAGCCTGACCTACGACCCGTCGAAATTCACCTACATCGGCGGGCTCGCCAGGTTTCCCATGATGCTGGCGGTGAACGCCGGCTCCGCCTACAAAACCCTGGACGATGTGCTGCAGGCGGCCAGGAAGCACCCCGGCAAATTGACGGCCTCTTCGGCCGGCACCGGTTCGCCGCACCATCTGGCGCTGGAGCTGTTCAAGCAGCGCACCGGCGCGGACATCCTGCACGTGCCCTACAAGGGCGCCGCGCCCGCCATCCAGGACCTGTTGGGCAATCAGGTGGACCTGATGTTCGTGGACCTCACCAGCGCCCTGCCCAACATCAAGGCAGGCAAGCTGCGCATCCTGGCCACCGCCACGCCGCAGCGGCTGAGGGATCTTCCCGACGTTCCGACCATGGCCGAACAGGGGGTCAAGGACTACACCGTCTATTCCTGGCAGGGCGTGGTCGGCCCGAAAGGCCTGCCCGAGGCGGTCACGAAGAAGCTGTCGGCCGAGTTGCAGGCCGCGATCAGGACGCCCGCCATGACGCAGAAGATGGCCGACATCGGCGTCCAGCCCATGCCGATGTCCGCGGAGGAATTCCGCGCCTATGCGGAACAGGAGCGCCGGAACTGGGCGGAAGTGATCCGCAAGGCCGGCATCAAGCGGGAGTAACGCGACAGGACGGCCGCGACAGGACGGCCGGCGCGAAGCGCCGGCCCAAGCGAAGCGACTGCGCCCAGGCTTGAGCGAATGGATTGATTCCGACGGCTTCCGCCGACGCCAGCGGTTCTACAATACCGCTATCTTCTCGGGAGTCCCTCCATGCTCGGCGTCACCGACTATGGCGCATTCGTGCTCGCCTTCATCATGCTGTTGATCATCCCCGGCCCGGGCAACTTCGCTTTGCTCACCGCCACGGGCAAGGGCGGCATCAAGGCCGGACTGGCCGCCACCTGCGGCGTGATCCTGGGCGACCAGGCGTTGATGTGGCTCGCGGTGGCCGGCGTGTCGGCCCTGCTGGCGGCCTATCCCACCGCGTTCCATATCGTGCAGTGGGCGGGCGCCGCATACCTGGCCTGGCTCGGCCTGCAGATGATGCGCAGCAAACCCGGCGCCCCGCCGCGTCCGAGCCGCATGGACAACGGCCACTACCTGCGCCAGACCGCGATGATCACCTTGCTCAATCCCAAGGCGATCATGTTCTACATGGCGTTCTTCCCGCTGTTCATCGACCCGGTCAGGCACCAGGGGCTGGTGACCTTCGCCTTCATGGCGGTCACGGTGGCGGCGCTGACCTTCCTGTATGGGTTGGTCGCGGTGCTGCTGACGCACCATCTGGCGCAACGCATGCGCGCCAACCCGCGCGTGGCCAATCTGCTGGAACGGCTGGCGGGAGTGTTCCTGCTGGGATTTGCGGTGAAGCTGGCGGCGATACGGTAGGCGCGCATTTGCAGGGATAGCTACCTTCGGGCGGCTATCGTCCGTGCCAGGAAACATCCAGTGTGGACGCATTGGGGAGTTTTTCAGGCGATTGCGCCAGGCCGGATTGGTCCAACCCTTCACAGCGGCAGCGGCCGGTTCTGCACGATGTGCTTCATGACCAGGGTCGAGGACAACCGCTGCACGCTCGGCAACGTCGATAGGCTGTAGTCGAACAACTTCTGGTAAGCCGCGAGGTCGGTGGTGATGACGTGCAGCATGAAATCCGGATCGCCGAATAGCCGCTGCGCCTGGATGATCTCAGGCACCTGCGGCACGGCATCCTCGAATGCCTTCACCGCGGCCCGATCGGTGCTGCGCAGCGTAACGAACACGATGGCGGAAAAGTTCAGCCCCACCGCCATGGGATCGATATTGGCGCGGTAGTCGGCGATGACGCCGGCCTCTTCCAGGGCCCGCACGCGCCGGTGGCAGGGCGACAGGCTCAGGCCGATGCGTTCGCCCAAGTCCGTAAGCGACAAGCGGCCGTTGGCTTGCAGCTCCGCAAGGATCTTTCTGTCTATGTCATCCATGCGGGATATATTGCCTGAAATCTGGATTTTCGCGCAAGATTTTGGAAGCACCTTCCGGGCGCTCGCCGATAAGCTTTCGCCATGGACTTCTCGACGTTTTTCCTCTTTTCGGCGACGGTGATCCCGCTGGTATGCACCCCCGGGCCCGACATCCTTTTCATTGCCTCGCAGGCCGTTTCCACCGGCACCACGGCCGGATTGCGCGCCACGATCGGCGTGGTGCTTGGCTACTGCGTGCACTCGCTGCTGGTAGCGCTGGGACTGGCCGCGGTCGTGGCCGCGTCACCAGTGCTGTTCGAAGCGATCCGCTGGGTAGGCATTACGTACCTGGTCTACCTGGCCTGCAAACTGCTACGGGCCGCGCTGCGTCCCGGCGACATTCGGGTGCCGCGCGGGCGGGTCAAGGGCCAGTTGTCCAAGGGCTTCCTTACCTCCCTGCTCAATCCCAAAGGAATGATGGTCTATCTGGCCATCCTGCCCCAGTTCATGGACCGGCAACTGGGTGATACGACGCTGCAGGCCGTGATGCTGTCGGCGATATTCATGTTCTGGTGCGCGGTGGTGTATTCAGCCATCTGCATAGTGCTTGGCCGCTTCCGCGGCGGCGCGGGCCTGAGCGACGCGCGGCGACGCCTGGTCGACAGCGCCGCGGGCGGCATGATCCTGATGGCGGCCGGCTTCATGGCCTTGTTCCACAGATAGGGCGCGGCGCGCGTCCCAGGCAGGCACCTGCCTGAGCAGGGTACCCGACACACCTTTGCCGATACGCCGTCCTGCAGGGGGCAACCTATGGCAGGACGGCTTACGGGAGATCAGCAGTTGCCTTTCTTGGCCTGCCCCGGCGGACAGAAACCGCCGCCACCGCCACCGCCACGATGGGGATCGACGATCACGGCGCCGTCCGGGGTATATACGGCACACCCACCGAGCAAGGAAGCGACCAGGGCCAGGCTACAGAGAATTTTCATGTCAAAAACGCGGAGTCCAAAGTGCGCCCAGTGTATTTCGGCGGCCTGAAACAAGGCTCCAGCGGTGGTTACCAGTCGTACGCGCCGCCCTGGGACATATTCGGGGAACGGGGGAACAACAGCGATGGCCTGCCCGGCCGGCCGCTTGCCACGGGGGTCGAAGCAGGCGAATGCCCGCGCGATGACGAGACCGACCTCGCGTATTCAGAGGCGCGGAGCGAGCGCGCCCTGGAAAAGGCTGAACGCGCGCTGCAAGAACCCGTTGAAGCGACTGGGGTCGCGCCGCAGTCCCGCCTGCTGGCCGCCAATCAAGCACAGGTGCGCCGCCTGGCCGATTATCTCCGCCTGACCGGGCATGCGGCCCAGGCGGCGGCACGATTCGACAGCGAAAGCCAGGCGCGTGGCGTCGACTCGCTGTTGAAACTCGGCCACGACAGGGTCGATCAAGGCCCATGCGCGAATGGCGACTTCCCTGCCGGGTTCCTTCCCGGCGGCGATGCTCAGATATCGCATCAGAATTTCCCGGGCACTGCGTCCCTGCGCCGCATACGCGAGCATCCGCTGCGTATAGTCATCTTCCCACCTGCCGAGCAACGCGCGCAGGAAATCCTCGCGGTTGCGAAAGTGGTGATAAAACGACCCGCGGGTAACGTTCAACCGGCGCGCCAGGCTTTCGGCCGAAACGCCAGCGTGCCCTTCGTGATCGAGGGCCTCGAGCCCAGCCGCGATCCAGTGGTTGCGAGTCAGTTTTCCCATATGCCTGCACCATACAGGCTATGTATGGTGCGATCCGGATTGATACGCTGCGAACACTAGCACAGACCGCCGCGGCATTTGCATGGCGGCCCTTCTCCTGGAGTTCGCTTGAAAGAAATCGCACTGATCGCGTTCGATCAATTCACCGACATCGACCTTTTCCTGATGTGGGACATATTGGGCCGCAACACGCGCGACTGGAATACGCGCATCCTGGCCTCCAGGCCGGTCATTCGATCGGCGCACGGCCTGTCCATTTCGGTACACGGCGCCCTGTCCGAGGCCAATCATGCCGACGCGGTGCTGTTTGCCAGCGGCAGGCAAGGCATCCCGGCCGCGCTTGCCGACCCGGATTTCCTGCCCGCCTTCCGGCTCGATCCCGCGCGACAGCACATAGGCTCCATTTGCGCGGGCGCCTTCATTCTTGAAAGGCTCGGACTGCTTTCCGGTGGCCGCGCCACCACGCACCCGGACGCACGCGGCGGCTTGCAAATGCTGGGGTTGGAACCCGTGGACCAACCCCTGGTATGCCGGGGAAGCATCGCAACGGCTGGCGGCTGTCTTGCCGCGCTCTATCTGGTGGGCTGGATGGTGGAATCGCTGTTCGACGCCGAAAAACGGCGCGCAACGCTGCTGCCCGTGCTACCCGCGGGGCAGCAGGCGCTTTATGAGGCGCTCGTCGACCTCAGTGTCCGGCAAGGGATGAATGGGGAAGGCGCGTTGGCGGGTTGACGGGTTTGTTCGCGATAGATCGGCTGGCTGGCAAACCAAGATAAATCAAAAGAATCGCTGCACCCGTATGGGATC
The DNA here is from genome assembly GCF_052906545.1 of Achromobacter sp. CSND-B12. Classification (NCBI taxonomy): domain Bacteria; kingdom Pseudomonadati; phylum Pseudomonadota; class Betaproteobacteria; order Burkholderiales; family Alcaligenaceae; genus Achromobacter; species Achromobacter sp. CSND-B12. The sequence continues at coordinate 1,311,739 of NZ_JBREGJ010000001.1, forward strand.
CGCCGTGATCCGTCAGGTCGCTACGCGGCCTTGCGCATGTCCTCGGTGAGGTGCATATCGATGTGGATATCGGCGAACGGACATATCAAACCGCCATCCTCTTCTTGCTCCAGGAGGCCAAGGTCAACGAGAGCGCGAGCATCCTGGTGAACGCGCTTCACATCCCGCCCCAGGCGGCGAGCCAGCTCGCGCACGCCGACTCGGCCTGCGCCCAACATCTCCCGCACCATGTTCCACCTCAACTCCGTCAACTGCCCAAAGAAGGCGGCTGCGGATTCGAAGTTCAGCCGCTCCCCTTGGTATTCGCCGGATTGTGCGCCGGCGGCCGCTCGCTTGCTGGCGGCGGCCAGAAAGGCCCGCCAATCCTGATTGATGGTGACAGTCAAAGTCCGCTTCATGTTCAGCCCCTCCACTTCGCGACCTCGGCGACGAAGTCTTTCAGCAACGGTTCCACGCCGCGAAATTCGTACGGAAACTCCTCGTCTCCCCGGTGCATGTGGTCGCCCTTGCCGCGCTCATTGTCGAAACCTACGATTCGCTGTCCCCCACGGGCATATACCAACCGGTACTTGAACCCATGCGTGGTTGGTGGAACCGGCTGCGGCACCTTCCAGATAACAATTTGCATAATGCCGCCTTCGGCATCGACGCTTTTCTCATTGATGAGCAGAGTAGCGCCCATGTTGTCAATTTTGCCAACAAGATAAAGTGTTGTCAAAATTGACAACGCCGTGTCTGAAATCCCAGGCATAGCCCCGTCCCGCGCGAATTGGCGGGCATTGCGACAATGGTGGATTCGGACTTGCGTGTCAGCATCATGCGCTGAAAAGCAGATGCATTTACGCCGCAGTATGCCGGGCCCGCGGGCATACGGAGGGAGGCCGGGCGAAACAGGATCCCCCGGGGACAGTCAGCCGGAACGAAAATCCCGATCCCCGCCGAAATGCGACCCGAGTCTTGGAGCGGCGGCGCAAGGCCAAGGTGAGGCCGACATTTTGAAAGCGCGCCAGGTGTTAAAGATAGGGCAGCGCAAAAGAAAACAGCCGCTCTAAGCGGCTGTTTTCCATAGAATTTTTGGGGTGGCTGATGGGACTCGAACCCATTTATGCGGGGCAGGCCGGGGAATGCTGGGGAGAAATCCCCTTATTTATCAATGGGCGCTAGAAATGTCGTTCCCCACGATTCCCCAGATTGTTCCCCGGATTGTTCCCCGAGAATGCTGGCAACTTTGATGGCCCTATACTGGCCCTTCCCACGGGAGGCCATCATGTGCAGCCACTACCAGACCCTGAAGGACGCCGAGCTGCTGCTCAAGAAGTTCGGCGCGCCCAACAAGCCGGCTGGCGGCAAGTACGACATGTGGCCGCGCTACCCGGGCGTGTTCATCCGGCGCCCGGTTGAGCATGACGCCGGCGATGAGGCGGTGCCGGAGCGCGAGGCGGTCGTGGGCCGCTGGGGGCTGATTAGCGCCATGACGAAGGCGGACGGCCTGGACAAGGCCGGAAAGCTGTCGACGTTCAACGCCCGCAGCGAGACCGCGGCCAAGTCCTTCACCTTCGGCAACGCCTGGCGCCGGGCCCAGCACTGCATCATCCCGGCGGCTGCTATCTTCGAACCCGACTGGCGGTCGGGCGCTGCGGTGGCCACCCGCTTCACCCGGGCCGACGGCGCGCCGCTGGGCATCGCCGGCCTGTGGGATCGCTTCAGGGATGCGGCTGGTCAGTGGCAGGAGAGCTACACCATGCTCACCATCAACGCCGATCAGGACCCGCTGTTCCGCGACTACCACCAGGCCGGCAAGGAGAAGCGGATGGTCGTCATCCTGCCCGAGGGCGCCTACGGCGATTGGCTCACCGCACCGGCGGATGCGACACGGGATTTCCTGGTGCCCTTCCCGGCCGACAGGCTGGTGGCCACGCCCATGGAAAAGTAGGCGTCAGCCCTTGACCTTGTCGTAAAGCAGGATCGCCGCGGCCAAGGTCGGCTCCATGCCGTGGCGCGTGCCGTTCGCGGCCCAGACCTCGTACTGCCAGCGGTTCTGCGCGTATACCCGGCAGATCGTCCAGCCGCCAGGACCCGCCCAGTAGTATTCGTCCCTCTGCTGCCAGTCCGTCGCGTCGGCCATGTTCCGTCCCCTATCGGCCGAATTCGGGGCCGAATTGCGCGAATTCTAGGCTTGATTACACTGTATGTCCATACAGGTGTTTTCTGCCATGCCGTTCAAAGACCCACTCACCACCGAGCAGCTGCGCGCCATCCGCGAGCGCCAGCCATGGAACCCCGATGTGATCGCCCTGCTCTGGGAGATCAAGCGCCTGCGCATCTGGCCATTGCGTTTCAACCAGATGGTGAGCGAACTGAAGCGCCCTATTGGAATAACTGGAGTGGTCTACGACGAGGCAGTGGAAGAGCTACCCAAAGAGCCCTGTGTGCAGGACCAAATGCAGATGACGGCCGAGTTGCTGGAAGAGCCGCGCAAGCTGCGCAAGGGCATGGCGCCGCGCTAGGGCTTCGGCCACGCCTCTACCATGGCCCGCTGCCGCGCCGCGCACTGGCCGTACTGCACCGCCAGCGCCATGTAGCTGCGCGCGAAGTCGTCCCAGCTATCGCTGGTCACCTCGGGCACCGGCGGGCACGGCTGGGCCAGGTTGGCCGGCAGTTGGGGCCGGCCTGCACCCCACCCCGCCGCCTCGCCCTTCTTCAACGCTGAAGCCTGCGAGGGCCCAATCGGCACCGGCGAGTATTGGGCTAAGACCGCAGCAGCCCATTCTCGCGTTTCGCCACTGGAGCGATCCGACGTGAGCGCGGATATTGCGAGCTGCACATAATCCCGCCGGACCTCCTTGTCCTTCTCCGCCGCCTGAAACTGCCACCCGAAGAAGGCGACGAGGACAGGGATAGCAATCATCGAGAGAATCTGGGCAATATCTTTGCCCTTGGCCAGCCAATCTCGTTCCATCGTGAAGCCTCCGTAACAATGGCTGGATTCTATTCCGAACGCTGGAGGGCTTTGATATAGCCCTGCAGGCCGTTCACTTGGTCGGCCCATCCTGCGGCATCGGCAGCCAGGTCTCCATATTCCGCGTAGCACGCTGCAAAACCTCCGATCCAGTCGGGGCCGGCCTCATCAGGTCGGCGGCTGGCTCGGGGATTCGCGGGATCACGGCCGTTGGCGCGGAGCACGCGGTCAAGCTCAGCACGGGCAGCAGCCAGGCCAGTTTTCGCAGCCTCGCGCGCCAGGACGGCACCACGGTATTGGGCATCAGCACGGTCTTTCTCCAGTTGGTAGGCCTCGGTGATGGCGCGCTGCGCCGCCTCGGCACGGGCGCGCTCCTTGGTGACGCCGGCGGCCTCCCGGTGCGCGCCGTACAGCACCACGCCCGCGCCCAGCGCCATCACCACTGCAGCGCCGCCGATCCAGGGCAACGCCATTTTCCAGAAGGGATTCATCATGGCGTGTTCAACCATTCAGGTACGCGCGCGGGCGCGGCAGGCGCGGGCGGAGTCAGCACTTCCTCCACTTTCTTGACCGCTGTGCTGGCGGACTTCGCAGCCGCGGAGGCCTTCTTTGCCGCCGTGCCCGCCTTGGTAGCGGCGCCAGCGGCGGCCTTGATGGCTCCCTCGGCAGCGTCCGCCGCCTTGTCGACCTTGTCCGCCGCCAACTCGGCAGTCCCGGCCGCGCGGCTTATCGTGGCTGACATCGCGGCCAGGGCCTGCCGGTAGTCTTCGCGCTGCTGGGTGTTGGCCTCGGCCTGGGCGGCCAGCGCCCGGCTGGCGCTATTCCAGGTGGTGAGGCTTCCGACCGAGTAGCCGCCTCCGAAGATGGCCGCCACCAGAACGACCGCGTACAGCATGCGCACCGCGCGCGCCAGCTTCGGATGCCGGCACAGGCACCATTCATGCAACTTTTCCACGGACCTCTCCTTGCAGCGCCTGCACCTGCGCGGTCAGCTCCGCGATCAAAGTGTTCTGCCGCTCAATCGTCTGCGCTTGGTAGGCGGAGCGCTCATTGAGCGCCGCGAGCTGGGCCTGAACTTTGGCCAGCTCCAGATAGATGTCGTTACGCTGCTTGAACGCATCGTTGGCCGAAGCGCGCGCAGCCTCGGCGGCCTGGCGCTCGACTGCAAGTTGGCCCTCCAAGCGCTCGATCGCGTCCTTCTCCGACTTGGCACCGGCGGCCGATACCGCCAGGCGCGCCATAAGAATCGGCAGGACCTTCCACATAGCGCCGCCGCCGATGAGCGCCGCTACGAGATAGCCAACGATCTGGGAAAGGGTCAGCGGCTCGCCGGCCGCCGCGGCGCTCGCCGCATCGGTGCCGACCACCGCCAGCAGGAAACCCAGGTTCTCCTGCATCATTCGAGCGCGCGCGCGACTGCGCCCTTCCAATCTCGCGGAATCTGGAAGTGCGGGCCGTCCTTGAACGTCTTCCAGTCGCCGCCCCACTCCACCGGCACGCCCAGCTCTGCAGCGCATGCCTTCACGGTGTTGGCCAGCGCGCGGAACTGTGCCCAGTCATCCCAAGGAATGGCTCCGGCCACTAGGGGAGCCAAGTCAACCGCATGGCCATAGCCGTCCGCCTGCTTCAGGTGGTAGCTGTTCTGCGTCTGGCTGGCCCCCTGTGCGACCAGCTCGCGCTGGCGCTCTGGCGTGCGCATGCCTTCCACAACCGTGAAGTCGACTGTCGTGCGTCGGATCGCCAGTTTGACGATTTCGACAAGGTCGGGGTGTACACCCACGAGCCGCGACAAGCTACGCGTTGACAGTTGGAAATTGCTCATTACCCCCCCTCACTACAGGCGAAAAAAAGGCCGCCGAGGCGGCCCGCTGGTATAGTCGACACGTCACGCTTGAATCTGGGCGGCTGCAATAAAGAGATCATCCAATTGGGCGTCAGCCCACCCCAACGCCGCGGCGCCAGCCGCCATCGTCGAGCTAGCGCGCGCAAACTCCGTCGCGGTATCGAACGCGAGTTTGTGCAGTGGGTCGGTACTGGGATCATGCGCCCAGGCCGTAACCGCATCCAACAGGCCGGCCTGCATGAGTGCGGCAAGCGCCTGGTAGCGGGAAACCTTCAGCGGCACAGTCGGCCCCACTTCCGGCCACTCATCCGTCCATTCCTGGTCGGGCCGCTGCCTCATCGCGAAGGCGCCGACAATGGCGCCGCTTTCGTCTCGGTCAACAAATGGCATGGCTTATTCTTCCTTCAGTCGATGGCTTCAAAGGCCACGGTAAAAACGTCCCAGTTGGAGGTGACCGGGGCTCGCATATAAATCTGGCCGGCAGTAGAGGTTGTAACGGTGAGGCGCGACGTTGGAGTGTCCGCGCCGACCGGGCCGCCGTCGCCGGTGTAGTCGGTAATGGTGCCGGTCGTGGCCAGGCCTCCAGGAGTGATCATCACCTTCGTCCCCGCCAGGCGGCCGACGATGCTGATATCAGCCCGGCAGATACGGCCGGCGGGAACCGATAGGGAGAGATTCAGGCCTGACGAGGTCACTGAAACGGGCGATGCATCAGCACGACGATATCCCCAGGAGAAGAACATGCCGTTCTGCAGCAGCGGGATGATCACGTTGCTTGCGTCCGTTACCCGCCAACCCACCCAGCGATACTGCGTGAAGCCCGCCGGCCGGTTGGCCGCGTTCGGGTCGGTATCTAGGCAAACATCCACCGCGCCAGTGGTGGGGTTCAAGATCACGAAGATGTGATACGGAGTATTGATCGCGCGCACGCCCGAGCAGATGCCGTTACCGCCCTCCCCCGCCGTCCACCCACCAGACGCCTGCAGGTTCTTGGTGCGCGCCGCGGCCAGGATGATGTCGCAGAAGTCGGACTCGGCTCTCCAGTTCCCGGCAGGGACGAGGATGGACACATTGCTCGGCGTTGTCACGCCAGAGTTGTTGCGGTGCTTGGCCGGCAGCTTGTTGGGAACGTAGACACCAGCCCCCCAACGATAGGGGCCATAGCCTTCGACCCAGATTTCTCCCATATTTGTCGTTGGTATCGCATTCGGCGCCACCACAGTCAACGGCGTGCCGAACTGCGACAACCGCCGATTTACCCACGCCTGTGACGCATACAGCGCACCATCGGGCGGCGTGGCCGGCTCGGAGAACAATGGGCCCAGATCTACCCACTGCGTCCCTGCTGCGTTGCGCCGCTTTAGCCGGCCGTTCCCTGTGTCGGCCCAGGTCATGAAAGGTTGGGCAACCGCTGCGGGGTCCGTTGACCCGGCAAAGTCCGTCCCGAGAGTCATCAGCGCATCGTTCACACTGCTTACGAGAGCTGCCCCGGATAGAGGCGGAGTAGTCGGTACTTGAATCTGCGTTTGTGTCATATCAGTATCCCTGCGCTAACCAATTTATCTTCCGATGTGCTGGCGTGCCGCCATTGCTAATGATCACGTTGAAGCCACTTTCGGTTTCTCCAGATAGTTTGACCACGTCTCCGTCGAAAGCATCGACCACAGTAATTTGCACGTTCGGCTTAGCATGAAAGACCTTTTCATAAACCACAGTGAGGCCTGTTACCGGCACCGTCACCCCCTCGCTGCGCTGGAGCAGGTCAGGCACATCAACGGTCCAGTCAAAGCGGGTCACAAAGGGAACGATATTCGGGTCAGCCGTCGACAGGAGCAACCGCACCTGGAACCACCTTGCGTTGACCAAACCCGGGACATAATCCAGCCAGTCGGACCAAGCGCCAGCCGCCTGCGCCGACCTAATTTGTGGGCGGGCCGATACGAACTGTCGGTTTGATTCGCCCAGGACGTCGGGTACCTCGAATACATCAGGTACCGCCAAGATGTCTTCATCCAGCTTCTGAGCATGGAGATCAATATCGAAGCCAAGCCGCACTGGGGCTACGTAGCCGATATCTACAATATTCGCGCCAGACGAGGTATAGATACCTGCACCACCGGCTCCACCAAACCAGAGCAAGTCCGGAACAGCAAACACATCCGGGACGCCAAGTATGTCGCCTGTGGGGGCCAGCGTCAGCATGCCCGAGTAGATCAGTGCATCTCCGGCTAGTTCTCCATCCCAATCCGGCTGCTCCGAGACCGTCAGAATGACATTGCGCTCCAGCGAAGCACCAGCAATTTGAAGGCTGTCTGCCTCTCCGTAGATGATGACGCCGCTAGATAACCTAAATCGCGCCGCGACCCAATAAAGCCCATTTCCCGTGGCCAGCATCTCCAGGCCGTCTGTGATTCCAACCACAGACGAATTCGACCACGATGGCCCCAGGCGCACCTCATAGGAGGGTTGCCGCATATCGCTAACACGATTCCACACAAGAACCGTGAGGCCATCTCGGAAGACGCTCGACAGGCCCGTGACTGCTGGCAATGGTGCGCTCAAGCCCAAGACGGTGTAGGACTGAACCCGCGGAGGCCCGAGCCCTTGCGCATTGACAGATTGCACCGACACGCTAAGGACGTCGCCAGCTCGGGCGTCAACGAGCAACCGCCGCTCTTGTGTTCGCACGGCGGGCTGCGCTATTCCATTGATTGTCACTGTGACAGCCGCCGGTAGTGGCACTGACATCACCCAACCAATTTCTACCGCGACACTGTCTGAATCAACGCTACGGAGGATCTCCGAAAATGCGATCGCGAAAACTTGCCCAGACAGGAGAGCGCCGTCGCGCGGGGGCGTGTATTGGTATGGATTGTCCTCACATTTGTAGTACTCAGGATCGTCGTCGATCGCTTCGAACTGGATCCCGTCTCCAGAAGGCTTTACTGCCGAAACTTTGAAGCGGCGCCCTGGTGTGGTAACCGGGTCAAACTGCCATGCCCAGTCGAACGGGCTGCAATCCTCATAGCCCTCATCCCCGGGCATAGGAAAGCCCTCCAGCGGCGTCACAATTCGGAGCTCGTCCACATCACCTATAGCCGAGGCCACGCTGACGGTCTTGAAGTTTCCGTCTGGGTCACGCAACAAAACGGTCCCGCTACCAGCACTCGGCACACGCTGCTGCAGCTTCATCAGCGGGTTACTTCCGCCGTGGCTGCCAGGCAACAAGCGACCGGAATAGCCCCAAACCGTCAAGTCGTGGGAGAACGACACCACGTCGCCGCGTACACATACCAGCCCTTCGAGATCCGTCTCCCAGGTTACGCGCCTCCGCCTCCACACTTGCGACGCGGCAATTAAATTTGCCTCCCGACCAGCAACATCCTTGTCCGTACAGCCGTCGAGATCCAGTTGCAGGGGATTGTTCGTCGACACTACGCCCGGGACCTTGACGCGGACCTCATCCATCTTGTAATCCGTATCCCGGTTAACAAAGTTCAGAACAACTTCGTCGACGCTCCCCTCGTTGACATACGCTATCTTGAATGAGCCCGCCTTTACATTAAACGGACCGAAGATGGCAGTGACCGGCACATCCTCAGCATCCCATACCACACCGAGCTTCCCAGATTGGTATGTCATTGAAGCGCGGCCGGCGCGTGCGATCATCTGAAGCACCGCGGCTCCGCTCATCTTCTGATCCAACACATAGTCGAAGGTCAGCTCTTTTTCCTCGCACCAAAGAGCCCAAGCCTTGATCGCTTCAATGTCGATCTGTGAATCTGCATACCCGGCCCCATACAGCCGGCTTCCATCGGAAGCGCGCTTGCCGCGGGCGAACCACAAAAACCACCAGGCGGGGTTGCTGGTGTACTCGTTCACCCAACCCGTACCTCGCCATACCGTACACCACGCGCTCGCAATCCCCGAAAGCTCGTCAATGGCGCCGTTCAATTGCCCCGAGGCCTTAATGCGAACACCCAACCGGCACTGCCCCGAGTAATCGGCGAAATCTTCCCGATAGGCCAGAATTTGGGACACAGCGGTTTCATTGGATTCGCGAGGCGTGTTCAGGTCCCCGGATAGCTTCCAGACTCTTACCTCGTACTGCCCTGCTGGTACAGCCCAAGTAACCTGAAGTCGTGTTGGTTCTTGGCGCGCTCCGGTAATGCGAATTCCAGATTGCCCAGGCGTGATAAGCGGATCTGGCGCCAAACCGACCCACGGCTGCCCCATCTGGTAAGGATGGGGCACCCATCGCCACACCCCAACACCACCGCGCCCCTGCGATGCCGCAGCTAGTTGTGGATCAAAAATCTCCTCCTGACCGTCGTAGTGGTCGTTCGAATGAATGGACCCCTGGGCAACCTGAAGCCCCGAATTCTTATCTCGGAGAGACCAGTAATTCGTCGCATATACTGCCCCGACCTCGTCGCGCTCCACCCAGTCGCCGCCGTCCGTGTTGCGGTACTGTAAACGCAGCTCGACCGTCCGCGTGATGAACCCGCCTTCGTCATTGATGCCAAAGATGCGCGCCGCAAGCTCCACCGACAGAACCACTACCCCGGTATCCGTGGTGCGGCTGTACCATCCGTCCTGCTCGTTGAGGGTGAACCCCTGAATGGTCTGGACGTTCCCGGGGAACATGGAGACCTTGCCATCAGTGCCGCCCATTTGGGTTTGGACACCTTGAAAGTCCTCGATCGGTGTGTTTCCGATCTTCAGGTCTGTAATGCTGATCGAGGTTCCTTGCAGACCAAAATGAAAAAGCTGGTTCAGGTACTGATCGTCTCCAACTTGTTCCGTAAACGGATTGGCGCCGATATCAGGGACCAGCTTGTGCTTGCCGAAGACGAGTAGCATTGGCTCCCAGGGACGCTTCCGATTCCTCCCACCCTGGATAGAATAGGTGGGGCTACTCTCGTACTTCTCGCCGGTGCCGAGCTTTGCCGCCGTGGGCATTGGCATGGGTAGCAGTGCGTTGACCATCATGCTGCCACCGAGCATGATCAGCGAACCGCCAACCGCGGCCGCGGTCGTCCCCGTGAATCCGATCGCAGCCCCAAGCGCTGCGCCATACCCGAGGCTGACTGCAACAACCGCGATCATAGCCACTGTTCGCAGCACCTTGTTGCCGCCCCCTCCGCCAAGTCCGCGTGCGCTGATGACAACCATGTCGCCATGGCGCGGAATCAGACGCTGCCACAGTGCGAGCGGCACCTCACGCCCGTTATGCTCGACACGCAGCACACGTGACGGAACCGTGATTCCGACGCGCCGTACGTAGGCGCCCAGCGTCTCGCCAGGAGCGAAGCACTCAAAATGCTCGGTACGCTCTCCGCCCAGCGGTTTCGGGTACACCACCATCGAAGGAGTGGCTACCGGACCCATCGCCCGACGTGTCACTTTTTCCATTGGTAGAACCCTTCCAGCTTGTAATCGACCATGAGCATGCGCCGTAGCGGCTGGCGAATCACCGCGCCGAACCCCTTGTCAGCGTGGAGCACCCACCATTCATTGGCAAGTTGGCACATGACTCCGATATGGAACAGATCCCCTCGGGAGCGCAGCAGCACCGGGTGACCTTCGACAGGCTCTGGCACCTCGTCAGCGAATTCACCACGATGGGCTCGGATCTGTGCCGACTGTGCACGCAGCGCCGTGGCATGGCCGTCCGGCAGGCCTACTGTGATGCCAAGATGCTCACGGGCCACCCGCTCGGCAAAGGCGGCGCAATCGCCCGTCTCCGGCACGTATGCCTGATTCACGTACTTATCTGACCAGTGCATATCAGAAAGCGCCGGGCGTCGTCGACGGATCAAAGCGCACCGTCACGGCAGATTGCATAAGCGTGTTCTTGAAACCAAGGTCGCCTGTCACCCGAAAATTGGTGATCGCCAGGCCGGTCAGGTCGAGGGTCATGTCGAACTCGATGTTAGTGGGCGCTGATCGCAGCACCATGATGATTCGGCACTTCGCGCCGGCTCCACCTTGGCTTTGTTCAAGCCATTGCGTGAGCTCGCGCCCGATGTTGTCCACTTCAAGGCGCGCCTGCGGCACCTGCTCGTCCTGGTCGTCCGGCAACGTCAGATCGAAGCGGCACGCGAAGAACGTATTGCCCTCGATGGTGATGTCCAGCGTGTCGTTCACGAATCGCGCCGGCACCTCCAGACCCGGGTGTGTGATCTCGATGGCAGCCAGCAGCGGTTCGTCGGCGGAGGTCGCCAGCAGGTTGCGGGAGGCTTCGGCAGAAAGCGATCTGGTCACGTTAACCGACCGTTTCCAACTGGGCGTTGGCTCGCCAGACTTTCCCAGGACTGGTCCATGCGACTTTCCCAGACACAATTCGAGCTTGCTTCAAAACGCCATCAAGCGGATCTATCCAGTCGAACCAGGCCGCCCCGCCATTCAAATCCGTTTCCAGCCATTGATCGAAGTCGATTTTCTGTGCGGCTGAATCGACATGGATACTCACATCCCGCGTGACGATCGGCGTCGTCCATCTTGGACGTTGCTTTGCGATGCCGCCATCCATCTCCGTCCGAAGGATTCCAAAATCGGCCTCCTCCTTGAACCCAGCCAATAGGATCTTGGCGTAACTTGGGAATGTAGCCATATCAGCGGTTCCTCGAAATTTCACGAACAGCCGCCGCTGTTGGCCCATTTCGGCGCATATCTCCAACTATGATGCTGATCACTTGGCCTTCGGCGTCGAAGCTAGTATTGGCTCCTCTCACTTCTTGAGGTGTCCCATTGTTGATGATTTCGACTCTCGTGGATCCGCCCTGCATGGCAGGCATGCCACCCGAAGTGCCAACGTAGCCACCATCGGCATATCCTCTCAGACGGTCAAGGAACCCCACGCCAAGACGACGAGTAGCTTCGGCGGGGATGACGTATTCACCAGCATGCACAACGCCGGCGGGATCGTACTTTCCTCCCGGGCCTGTATACCCACCATCGGCGAAGAACATCAGACCGTCTCCAGCAGACCCGACTTGAGCAGCGGTTGGCGCTGGCCCGGCCCCTCCCCCGCTACCGAATAGCCCCGAAAATGCACCGCCGAGCAGACCGCCAATTTGGCCCGACTTGCCGAAGTCCCCGAAAAGAGCACCAGCTAGGTTTGCAGCGGCGGCATTCGCGGCCATCTTGAAAATCATATCGGCGAACTTCGAGCCAATGTTCTTGAAATTCCCGCTCAAGACGTCCTCAAGCGTGTCGCCCAAGGCATCCTGGATGTTTCTAGCTGCCTGGACGGCGAACTCCGTCATGCCATCCGCGCTTTCTCCGAACTTCTCTTCCAGCTTTTCAACGGCTTCGTAGTACTGCTCCGCGGTCAGGGCGCCGTTATGCAACCCCTCCGTCAGCAGCGTCAGCTTCGATAGGTAGTCGTTGGTAGCGGCCTGGTCCGGATACAGCTCGTCCAGGACCTTGGACAGCGCCGCGGCCTGCTTTTGAGATTCTTCGTATGCCTTGGTCTGCTCGTTGATGAAATCCAGTGTCTGGGCGGCGGCCAGTGCTTCGTCCTGTTGCGCTTGGGTCTTGAACGTGACCGATCCGATGCGAACCTGCTCAAGAAGCTTCTCGTACTCGGTTTCCTTGCCGATTAGCGCAATACGCTGATTCATCTGGTCGATCAGCTTCTGTCCCTGATCGACTCGCTCCTTGGTCGCCTTTTCCGCAGGCGCTGACGCGGCTGCACGAATAGGCTCTAGAGTTGTCGTAGGCCCACCAGTCTCATCGACACCGGTGTACCCCTTAAGGATGTCCCTGTCCTTCGCGTTTAGGCGTCCCTGGGCGAACACCAACCGAGCCTCGCCGGCACGGATAGCAGACTGCAGAACGCTGATACGCTGGTCATAGTTCTCGTTCTGCTCGAACCCGAACATGTTCGTGCTTTTGCCAGACGGATTCGCGGCCTGCGCCTCGCGCAGCTTTTCTACCGCCGCACGGTTCTCGTTCAGCCTTTTGGTGATGTTCTCGACCTCCTTGGCGGGGTCGGAGTCACCAAAAATGGTATCGGCCACCTTAACGTTGATCGCCTCGAGCCAACTATCCGCAGCGTCAGCGGCCTTTTTGAACTCGTTGATGACCGTTACCAGGCCGGTGGCCACTTCAGCGAGAAAGGTCGTGAACGCGCTAAACGTGGCCTTTGTTTCGGACGAACCCAGCAAGTCAGTGAATTCATTAACGGCAGCCGTCAGGCCGTTAACGCTGTCGTCGTCGCCCGTCATCAGATCATTGATCTGATTCTGCAGGGCCTCGAGCGCACCGCCGAGGGTATTCCTGGCCGCGTCCGCCGCGCCGCCGTAGGAGGATTCCAGCGCTTTCAGGATAACGTCCTGCGCTTCGGCTACGCGCCCAGTCTGCTCTAGCGACTCAACCAGCTTCTTCTGGTCTTCGGTGAACCGGAAGCCTTGCTTAGACAGCGCGGTCAGGCCCTTGCTGGGGACATCGAGCGCCTTCCCTACCGTCTCGGCAGACTGCTCAACCGTCATCCCGAGGCGAACGGACATGTCGATCGCAGCCTGTAGCGCACGCGGGAACTCGTCTCCAACCACGCCGGTATACGACAGCAGCCGCGTCTGGGCCCGGTTGATATCGCCTTCACTGACTACGCCAGCCATGCCGCTGGCCATCTTGTTCAGTTCCGCGGCAGTGAAGCCGGCAGCGTTCCCCGTCGATTTCAGGACGGCCGCTAGCTGGGCCTGTTCACTCTGGGCGTTCTTCGTTTCCTCGATGAACTTCCCGAAGACCGTACCGAACCCCACACCGAGCAGCGCGCCGCTGAGAAGGCCGGCGAAGGCGCTACTTACTGAGCTAGCCGTCTCCTTCGCCTGTTTCTCGATCTCCTTGAAGCGCTTTTCGGCCGTTTTGGACGCACGCTGGGCGTCCGTTTCGAACGAACCCGTCTTCATCAACAGATCGACGACGATACTGCCGGCTGTTGCCATCTATCTATCCTTGGGGTTTGAGCCCGAACGCCTTGAGCGTACGAAGGTCTGCGTCAGAGAGGTCACGAACAATGGGGCTCGAGAGCCATTCGATTTTTTGGGCCATGTCACCGCCGCCCATGCTTTGCGATATCAGCGCAGCAGGTCGGTGGAACATGTGGAGATCGTCAAAGGGATAGCGCTCATAGAATGCCTTCCAAAATTCGAACTCCCGCTGGGTCATGGCCAGCCGCAATTCCTGGATGGTGCGACCGCCAAGACGAAGCGCCAGGACGGCCCACAACCAGTCATCGCTGCCAGCCTTTACGTGTTTCCCGGGTCGTCCTGCTCATTCTTGTCGTCTGCCCCAAGGCCGTTTGCCTCCAACACAGCCTTGAAAATTGCTTGCATCGGCGCCGGGTTGAGCCGAGATGCCTGTTCAACCGTAAGTTGACGCTCACCATCCTTGTTGCACAGGCAGTCCGCTATCAGAATCGCCATGCCCTTGCCGTTTGCCACAGGATCTGCGGACTTCACGGCATGGGCGTAAGCATTGAATGCTGCACCGCTGTAAGCCCGAAAGTGAAGGGTATGCAATTTGCCGTCACCCAAAGGAACGTCCTTGGCTTGAACGGCTTCAGACGCGAAGAACGATTTGTCCAGCATGCTTAGGCCTTCGGGGTCAAGATGACGGGGCCGGAGCGCTGAATGGTCAGCGTGCCGCGCACGATTTCATTGTTGGCGATGTCCAGGTTCAGGTCGGCGATATAGCCTTGGAACTTGATGCTCGTACGGCCGGCCGGCGCCTCGATATCATCGTTCGAATCCAGCACCGGAGCGGCAGTACCGTCCGACAGCAAAATGATCCAATCCAGCACGTCACGCCCAGCTTTCAGATCGAAAAGGTCTTGATGCGAGGCGTTCGCCGGGATGAAGTTGAACGGCACGGACACCTGGCCAGGATTACCCAGGCCGCCGGTGTATTCCTTGTCGTCCTGGGTGTCCAGGCAGGTGGTTTCGACTTGGTCAGCAGCGCCACCCAGGCCGGTGATCCCGGTCGGGCACGCCATTTTCACCAGCGTGGGCGTCGAGCCGACAGTCTTGAAGTACAGCTCGGTACCTTGGGTTTTTACGATTCCAGCGGTCATTGCGGGCTCCAAAAGAAAAAGCCCGCTCGAGGCGGGCAAGGCAAAACTAGGGGAACGGGTTAGCGGGAGTTGATGAAGTCGGCCTCTAGGCCAATCCTGTACAGCTTGGTATCGGGATCCCGAAGGTTCACGACGATGCGATTGGCAATTCCGGCCATGTCCACGGCATTACGGACTGCCACGGCAAGCTGCTCCACCTGCAGGTCGGACATCGACCAGCAGTCAATCTGCACACTGTCAAAGTCGCCGCACGGTGTGCCGCTCAACTGGTCATAGGGTTGGCCGGCGACCTCGAACCACGTCACATACGGCTTTGCAGTATCCTGCGGTGCTACACCATGGCGGAATATCCGCACAGGATCGCCACCCACAATCGCCAGGACGGCGGGCGTCTGAAGGGTCTGAAAGACGGCAGGCAGCATCACTTGTTCCGGTTCTTGGCGCCCATGTCGGCGACCACCTTGTCAATTCGCTTGGTCAGGTCTTTCGTGATCGTGTTGATAGCAGCTTCGCCATGCAGGCGCACCGCGGGACGCAGCCAAGGCGTAGCCGGCTGATCTTCCGTCCCGTATTCCATGAAGCTGGCGGTTGCTCGCGTGGTCACTGGCTTGCCCTTCTTCCCCGGGTAAGTCTTGCGACGAACCCGAACCAGATACCGCTCACCCTTACCGGTGCTGGGCGGCTTCCCGCGGCTGGAAATCACGTTCTTCTCCAGCAACCCCGTCGACTCGTCGCCATGCATCGCAATGGCGCGCCGCAAGTTCTTCTTTGCCTCGTCACGGATCAAGCGAGCGCCCTTGGCCAATGCCAGCTTTACCGGACCACCACGCTTGGAGACGATCTCCGGCGGCAAGCTCTTCAACAGGTCGATTACGCCATCGACACCGGAGAGTTTGACCTCGACCTTCACGCGACCCTCATGAATGCATAGCTGCGGATACCTTCCCGGCCCAGCTCGGTTTCAGCTGCGTTGTGTTCCATGCAGGCGAAGCCTTGCGCCTTCATCCAATCCACCAGGCCGCGGTGACTGAAGTACCAGATATGCTCACCCGGCTTATAGTGCCGGCTGCCAGGCACGCCGTCGCCTTCTTCGAAGATCGGGATGGAGATGAACGCCCATTCCCGGACCTGCGCGAGCAGCGCTCCCGGATCCGGAATATGCTCCAGGCTGTCCCAGCAAGTGATGGCGTCAACCGGACGCGCATAGGGATCGCAAAAGGCGCCCCGCTGGCGCAGCCATTCGTTGGCTTCGACATTGACGTCGTAGCCCTGCGCGGCTGCATACTCGACAAAGCGCCCACCGCCGATGCCGATATCAACTACCTGGCCGGCATAGTGCCGACGAACCAATGCCAGGCGCGATTCGGTCAGCAACTCCCCCATCGGGGATGCGTCCCGCTGTCGGAATTCCTCCCAGTAGCTCGTGGTGTAGTCCATAGCTGGCCGGGGATGGAACCCCATGCCACGCTCAGGCCACCAGATCAGGGAGTCTTCGTAGCCAGTCGGCAAAGTCACTCGCATGGTTCTTGATCGCTTGTCGCAGTTGTGCTGTTTATGCCGGCAACGGCAAAGGTTGTCCGGGACCGCGAACCGAATTCGGCTCAGGTCCATGTATTTCTCGTCCGTGATCAGTTCCGGGGCGTTGAATCCGCCCTGCCCCCCGCATATGACCCACGCGGGAACCTTCATCGCTATGGATGCGGGCAACATCCAGCCGATTCCGCCTATCACCGCCTGGGCATTACGAACCAGGGCCATAAGCTGGCGCACATTGAACTCGCCAGCGTGATAGACCTCGTCCGCGGGCGGCAGCTTCCCCACCGCCCACTCCTTACCCGCCTCCAGATCCGCCACCGAGATCACCCGGTAGCCTGCTGCTCGCGCAGTCTCGGCGGCTTCAGCGATGTACATGGTCAGCGGGTTGCGCGCTTCCGCTACCCACTCTGCCCGCACAGTCGCCGGCCGAACTACGATGTACCGCCCAGATACCGGCGAAGGTCCGAAATCTGGCAGGTCAAACGACCCAGGCGCCACGCCGAAGCATCGACGCATCCCGGTCACAATCCCGGCCGTGCCGTACTGCACCGTCACCACTGATTCCCGGGGCGGCTTTTCCCAGCGCGAATCCTGCTGCAGCGCCATGTTCTTGGCTTGCGTCCGCAATGGCGTTTCCGCCTTCACGAACTTCACCACGGGCAGGTCTTCGTACAGCTCTGGCCAAGGCGTTTCTAGGTAAACCGGCCCCTGCAAGCGCTTCACAAAAGCCCGCTGGTAGATGTTGTCCCCCAGCCCCTTCATACCCCGTACTATCAAGCTGCCTCCATGGGAAAGCAGTCCAACGCCGACCCGGGCGTACAGTTCACTACTTCGACCTTCGGGTTGGTACGCGCCCAGTCCCGAAACTGCTGCAGGTGTACCGCTCGCCGATGAGGCTTCGTGTTGACCAGGCCGTTGGTGTACTCACCGAAGTAATGCGATCCGTGCATGTCGAATCCGTACAGCCGAATCCGGGTAGCGCCAAAGTTCACGGCCACCTGCAGAGCCAGGACACCGCTCGCCCACTGCGTATTACCGGGGCGGCAACGCTCAACCCCAGGAAACTCACTGCTCGAATATCTGCGCCCCAAAAAGCTCATCGCCTCCGGGTAGGCCCGCCACCAAGCCCGGTCATTCGCAGCCAGGAAGTCAGCCCACGGGGCCAGCTCAAACACATTGCTGACCACACCGACGCGCTTACCACGCATGGATTCGGCCAGGTCACGGCTCATGCTCGGACCCGGCGCCAGCAACACAAACTCCAATTCAGCCCTCGTTCACACCGGCTCCGACCGGCAGGGTGATGTACTCCAGGCCGCTATCCTTGTCGGCCAGCACGCCGCGGATGTTGTAGGCGACGCCCCGATGGATGATGCGATCGGTGGCCAGGATATCGCGGGCTCGGATGGTAATGCGCGCCGTAACCTCAGATTGCCCCGCGGCAGATTGCACGAACTCTCGAGCAGACAGCGGCTCAACGGCTGCCCACACTCTGGCAATCTCCGTCCAGCCTTCCGTGACAGCGCCGGTGACTGGATCCTGCGTCACACCGAAGCGCTCAATGGAAACCCGATGGCGAAGTCGGCCGGCTTCCAAGCTCATTGAACGGTACTCTTTCGCAGGCCAGACAACAGACTGGTGGCACCAGCACCAAGCACGAATCCATATCCCCAATGGGAAGGAACGGTGCCTGCGTCGGACCCGTCACGGTAACGATATTGCTGGGCCAGTTCGATGAGGACCGCGGCTTTGACCGCAAACTTCGGGATAGGGTCTCCGTTGGAGTCGGCTGCGGGGATTGGATTGCCAGCGCTATCGATATCGCCTGAAGGCTCATACGCGCGCCATGCATCCTTAAGCCAAGTGAAGACAGCACTTTCGACGGCAGGGATCCAAGTGGCGAACCATGGATCGTCGTCCAGAGAATCAACGCGCAGATGCATTCGGGCTTCTTCGACGGTAACCAGGCTCATGCTTGGTCCTTCAGCTTGATCGGGACTTCAGGCGTGGCATCCTTGCCTTTGGGGCCGCGCTCGCCATCCCGCCCCTTACGAGCGGCTATTACCCAGTCTTCACCAGCCGTTTCAGGTTTGGCAGGCGTGTCCTTCTTGGCGATCCACAGCGAACCATCATGAACCCACGCCTCACCCGCCTTCGCCTTCGTGCCTTCCCGCCAGTAGCCACCAGGTCGGATACCTCCGGCAGGATAGCGAATCTCCTTCACTCGGCCGGCGCAGGAAGCCTTGATCCGCACCTCGTGAGTTTCGTCCAGGTACTCCAGCTCGAACGCCTCCAAGCCAAGACCGTCCACGCCGTCTTTACCATCACTGCCGTCGCGCCCATTCGAGCCGACCACCGGCCCAAGATTCTTGACCTCTCCATTGCTCATCGTGACGAGCAATGCGCCTTCGCGATCGATCATCGCTCCGGCCATCCCAAGGCCGTCTGCACCCTTCTGACCGTCTTCACCCTTAGCGCCGGGCTCGCCGTCCTTCCCATCCACCCCATCCTTGCCATGCACGACCGGGATGGACTTCACGGCCTCGTCAATCATCTTCTTGACAGCCTCCATGTCGCAATCCCTGCCGTCGCGGCCATCGGTGCCGTCTTTGCCGGCCAGGGGTTGCGGCAGCTCGGCGAGTTGGGCTTTCAAGCGCGCTATCTCGTCCTTGAGCGGCTGCACGGCCTTGATGATCGCGTCGCCCATGGCTTGGCCGAACAGTTCAGGGTCAAACGACATAGGTAGGCTCCAGGGCTTTCTTCATTGCGGCGATAGCCTTGTGGGTACCTGCAAAGGCGCGCAATTCTTCTAAATCAGGATCCGGCTCGGGTGCAGGAGCGGGCGCGGCTGCGGGTTGCATGGCTGGATCCCACTCTTTACGGTCAGCAAGCATGCCCAGCGGATAGTCCTGGTTCTGGCCCCATAGCGTGTTTCCTCCAGCAGTCGGCGCCAGGTTGAACGGACGGCGGCCCTCGTCAGGCGTCTTGATCATGCCGCTAACCAGTTTCGTGTTGATCTCGGCCTTCTTGGCTTCGTCCATCCGCAACAGTGGCTCCGTATCCAACTCGATCCCCAGTGGACTGACAACCTTCAGGCCGTCGTCCAGCAGGTCTTCCATGTGCTGAATGGGCGCCTGAAGCGCATCGCTGTAGTACATGAGGTTCACGCCGTCGACGCCAAGGCCCGAGGGAATAGTCCCAATCCCGACCTTGAATGGAGGAATCCCGAACGGCTGGCAGATTTGCTCATCGCTGTAGCGCATCTGCTCAATCATCTGCGCATCGATGCTCTTCATGGCGAATGGGGTGAACTTCATATCGGCGCCGATGATGGCCACCTTTCCGGACTTCCCGTCCGAGAATTCCTTGTTCCAATACTCCTGAACCGCCTTGGCGTCTTCCTCTTTCATGCCCGCGGGCGCGGTCAGGAGGCCACCAGGCTGAGCGTTGTTCGCGAAGAACTCCGTCGCCGACCGCATGATCTTCATGTTCTTCAGCGCCGGCCAATGGGCTGCAGCCAAGGGGGGAACGCCAATCAGAGGATGGTGAACGGTCATACAGCGGTCGTGAATGATCTCGCTGGCAGGAACAACCAGATTCTCGGCCGGGTAGCCTTCCGGCAAGGTGTTCAGCTTGTCAGTCTGCAGCTGGTAGAACACCGCGCCCGAATCGGAAACCATCGGCAAAACGCGCTCAGGATCCAGCACATACAGTTCCGTCACCACTCCGCGACCGTCCCGGCGCTTCAGAATGTAGGCGTTCCCTTGGGTCAGCTTGGTGATGATCCAATACTCGCGGAACTGGGCCGGCGTCTGAAACCCGTTTGGTTTTCGTAGCACCGGGTCATATGCGGGATTGGATACCTCCGTCCACACCCCGTTAGCGTCACGACTGCGCAAGGAGAACGGCAACTTGCCAATATCCGACGAGATGCGGTAAATGCATGCATACAACGTCGGATATGTGATCAGATCACCCTGCTTTTCCTCAATATTGCGCTGCCAAGCTCCCGCGAAAGGCTCGCTGATGATCCGCCACGCATTGCGCCACGTTCCGCCAACGGTCTCCATCGCCTTCTGACGCCCGAAGGTGAACCCGAGAATCTTCACTCGGTGGCCTCACGCAGGGCTGCGCGCACCTTGTCCGCGCCGGCCTTGTGATGCACCTTAACGCCTAGCTCGCGAGCAAGCGCGTGGAGCGCTTCACCGTCCAGGGCGTCCAGGTCGACGTCCTCGTTCGGGGCAGCAGAGACCGCAGCGACCACAGGACTAGCCGCCGCCATATCTCGGGTCAGGTGGGTGCCCTTTCCCAGACGCTGCAGCAGTTCGGCATCCCGCGCAGACAGCATCCGTTCACGCCCGTTTTTGTAGGTGAAGGTCACTTTTCGCATGTCAGTCCTTTCGTCTTGCAGAAGGGGCCTCCCTTCGGAAGCCCCTTGAACCTGACGGCTGATTAGGCGCAGGGGTTCCAGTTCGCGTTCGCCCAGACGACCGCTTGCGGGCGGCGCTTGGCGAAGTTGATGAAGCGTTCGACCAGGAAGGCCACACTGTTGGTCTGGAACATCGACACCACTTGCGCCGCGGTGGGCGTGGTGCTGTTCATGGTCGGCGCGTCGTCCATCACCAAAGAGGCCTGGTCAGACATCGACACCTGCACGCCGCCTTCGTCACCGAGGAAGATCTCGTCGCCCTTGATCAGCATCACCACCGAACCGCTCGAATCGGTCGGGATGTACTGGGACGTGAAGACCGGCAGGCCCATGAAAGTGCCACCCGTGGGAGTGACGCCCGGGAAGGCCGGGGCGCCCATTGCGTTGACCGCCGACGACAGGTCGATGGCGACGGTTTCCGGCATGACCCAGAAAGCACCGGCCACGCTCAGGTTTTCGCCGACCAGCTCCTTCAGCATCGCCGCGGCGTCGCAACGGATGCCTTCCACGCTGCCGTCACCGGTCAGCGTCAGGGGCGTCACGCCGTTGCGGATGCCGGCGGGAGTGGACCCGGCCACAGCCGCCGAGGCGCTGACGAACGTCCCGTCGATTGCGGCGTTGACCGAGCGGGCCAGTTCGTCACGGATCAGCGCGTCCGCAGCCACCGAAGCGCGATTCAGCAGTTCCTTCGTGGCGGCAGCGATTGCAGCGACCTTCAGGGGTTCCAGCTTGGTCTTCGTGTAGGTCCACTGCGTCAGGGGCTTGGCAGCACCTTCAGCGGTCCACTTGGCCGCGCCAGCCGAACCCTGGATCATCACCGGGGTATCGAACGGCAGGCGGCGCAGGCGGTCGCTGATCTGGCCGACCACCGAACGGGCGCGCAGGTATTCCACGAAGTCGGCGAAGTACCCGCCACCTTCGAGGATCAGGTTGCCCGCCCAAGTAGCGTTACCGGTATTGGCGGCGGGAACGGCGGCCTTCGTGAACGACTTGACCAGGGCCTCGTCGTCCGGGTAGACCGATTTGGCGATCTGCGCCGGATCCATGTGCTCGATGTGGGCCAGAGCCTTCACGCGGGCCACCCGGGCAAAGCCGATGCCAGGCTCCAGCTTTTCCGTGTTCTTGACCTGCACCGGCAGCGAGCCACCGGCAGCCGGAGCCGCAGCCTTAGCCGCACCGGTCACGGGGGTGGCGGAAGCAGCGTCGGTTTGGGCCAGCAGCGACAGACGGCCGATGTCGGCGTCCAGGCGCTTGATTTCGCTCTGCAGCGTGTCGAACTGTTCCGATTCGCCCTCGTCCATCGAGCGACCTTCGTCGACCGACTTCTGGGCCACCGCACGCATGGCGGCGTCCTTCTCTTGGCGGGTCGCCTTCAGCGCCGCGACTTGTTCAGCAAACGTCTTCATGACGAATTCCTTTCAGAAATGAAAAAACCGCCTCGAGGGCGGTTGCGTATTGGGGTTTGATCTGTGCGGCCCACGTTCAACGGCGGGCGGCGGATCGGAAAACTAGGGGCGGCTCAGCCGAACGGCCCCGTTGAGATTCGGTTGCGGCCGAGCAGCGGTGACGAGCTGTACAGGGCCTGATTTGCGAGATGCGAAGTCCAAAGACTTGATAACGTTGATTGCTTCGACGGAAAGCGGACGGCCGTCCATTGACTTGACGGCGTTGATGATCGCAGCGGCGTTTGCCGGGATGGATACGCTCGAAAGCTCATAGATCTCGACTTCCTGGAAATCGATACCGCCATCTTCCTTGTATGCGTACTTCAGCGGACGAAAGCCAATGCTGACCGCCCGCACCAACCCGTGCTGGATCTCTCCCCACGCGGTGTCAAGCCGATCCTTCAGAGAGCCCGGCTCGTCGATAGTCGGGATCTCTGCTTCGAACTCGATCCCCTTAGCGGTTGGCGTGTCGAATCGGACTAGGCCGATTGGCATGTCATGTCGATGCTGGTGCAGCAGAGGTAGCGGATTCTTGAACTTGGCACCGAGCGGGTTGATGATGTCGCCCACTCGGTCAACGGCCGGCGTCGTCGCCCAGCCTTTGAAGGTGCGCTTGGAGGAATCCAATGCCTTCACCTCAAATGCGGCGTATGCACGTTGGTTGTTCATTTCTGATTCGCTTCCATTTTGGCGAGCCTGGCTTGAGCCTTCTCGCACATCCTTGTCATGCCGCGCCGGCACAGCCACGCGACCAGTTTCCGTTGCCGGTTGATGCAGCCTTGGCACATGTCAGCCTGCCGTTGCCAAAATAAGTCGTCGGGTTGGAGCCTGCTCTTGGGGCATCGCCGCCACCGCCATTGCCAGCGAAACCATGCCGTCAATCCGGCCCGAAGATCTCGCCTTCGTAAATTTCCGATTCCCTGCCGGATCCTGGACGACGGCAGCGTTCATCGCGCACATGGTCAGCACCGGGTGCTCGCCGTGCTTCAGCTTGGCACCCAGCAGCCGGGCTTCCAGCTCGCGTAGCGCCGGACTCATTGACATGAACCCCTGGCCAAACTCGACGAACTTCGCCAGTTCGTCTTCCGTAAACCCCACCCGGACCAGCCAGGGCTTAAGGAACCGCATCATGGCCCGGTCAAAAGCCAGGGCCACGACATTGCAGGTGTCGAACACCTTGCGCAATTCGTGAGCGATGAACTCGTATTCAATCGCCCGACCTGGCGTGGTCAGCAGCAGCCCTTGATCGGCCCACACGTCGTATGGAACCCGGTCATTGCGAGACTTCTCCGCCAAACCTTCTTCCGGCAACCAGAAGCGCGGATGGACGTCACCCTCTTCCGACACCAGCACCAGGGCCGTCAAGTCCGACACGCTGGACAAATCCAGCCCGCCGTACACCGTCTTCCCCTCCAGCCGCTCCGGCTGCGCGCCGTTCTCTTCCCAGATCGCTCTGGATACAAACGGGTTATGCGCCTCCACCCGCTGATTCAGGATCAGGTTCCGGTACGAGTTCTCCCGGCTGGGCATGCGCTGGGCGTCTGCCGCCTGGCGCCGTACCTCGTCCTGATTCATGAAGTCGTCAAAGTGCGGGTTCGCCGCTCTGATCGCTTCGTCCGAAAACGGCTCCAGGTCCATCGGCGCCGTATGCAGCACCACCTTCTGCCGCGGGTCCGCGCCCGTGAGGGCATCGTCAATCAGCAAACTAAGCAAGTCCGCGTCGGTCGGCGCCTGCGTGCTGATCACGATCGACAATGGCGAATCCTGCGCCGCGCTAGCCGTCTCCAGCGCCTCATACAGCTCGAACCGCGGCCCGCGCACCTGGCCCAGCTCGTCGTGAATGGTGAAGGCCGGGCTCAGCCCGTAGGCGGTGCTGGCTTCGGCCGACAGCGCCCGATACAGCGTCCCCATCTCCGTGCAGAACAACTGCTTGGCCGTGTCCCGGATCAGCACGTATTCCGACAGATCCGGCGACATGCGCACCACCTTGGCGGCCAGGGCAAACAGGATAGCGGCCTGTTCCCGGGACTGCGCCGCACTGTAAAGCTGGCTGTTCGGCTTTGCCTCAGGCCCGCACAAGTGCAGGAGAAGGAGAAACGCCGATAGCGCCGTCTTGGCGTTCTTCCGAGCCATGCTCAGGATGAACAGCCGCGTCGGCGTGTCGTATATCTGCTTGATCCAGCCACGCTGGTGCTTCGTCAGCTTTACCGGCTTGCCTACCAATTTCCCTTCGGGGATTCGGCAGTACTGCTCGATCCAAGCGATGTTGCGGTCGCCCCGCGTTAGGCGTCGACGAGTTCCCAAGGCTTCTTGGATCGGGCTTGGCGCCCATTAGCACGGCCAACCGTCTTCGGGTCCGTCGTGGCCTGGCGGGTGATGCGCAGGCGGGTGGCCAGCGAAGACGCCGCCCGCCCTTCCCGCTCCTGCATCGCCAGCAGCCGGTCATAGCGCTTCAGGCCATCATCGTCAGCCAGCCAAGCGCGATCAAAGTTCATGATCTCGTCAGCCAGCAATCGAGCCTGGACAATGTGTCGACAGTACTGCTCTAGCAGGGGGCCATGGGTGGGTGAGAAGGCGGATGCGGGCTGGTCATTGACCACTTCCATCCAGACGCATCGCTCTGCGTCTGTAATGTGCGCCGGCGCCACCAGGCGAGCTTCGCCGGAAACGGGCGCAACTTGGGCCATGGTCATCAGATCAGCCTGAGACCTTCTCCCACGTTGCGCCATTTCGCCTCCTAGTACGTCCCGCTTTTTTCTGGACGTTTATGAAAAAAGAGTTGAGCGGCCGGTCTTGGTCGGGATGGTCATTTTTTGATCACCCCTCCCCCCCGGCCATTTGTAACATTTCCGCCTCGTCAATGAGATTTTTTCTCATTCCCGAGGTGCCCCATCAGAACGGTGCGCGCATCACGCATGAGCCGCATAGCCCTCGAGGATCGCCGCACACTCTTCCCCGTAGGTCGGCTCCTTCCCTTCCAGTCGCTCGTGAAGGTGAGCCAGTGCAGCCTTGCTGATGTCTTCGAACCGTTCGGGGTTCTTGGTGTAGTCGTCCATCCATTGGTTGAACGCCTTGGCCATCACCTGCTTGTCCATGTCATGTCCCTGTTGGGTAGCCATCGACGCCGATCTGTACCTTCCGGCGCCCAGACTTCTCGAGCATTTGCTTGTCTGAATCATGATGTGCTTTACAAAGTGACTGGAAGGGGCCGTTCCAGAACTTCCCCGGATCTCCCTTGTGCGGCTCGACGTGATCGCACACGTTTGCCTCTGTCACCCTTCCCTCTGCCTGGCACATCACACAGAGCGGGTTCGCTCTTAGGTGGCGCTCCCTTAGCTTCTGCCAGCGCCAGGTCTTGTACCAAGCGCTCCAGGGTTGGCTGCTCATAGCGGCTGGGAATCGTCCCGCTCACCGCCTACTGCCTGGCCATCTAGCGTGAGTTCGCGTTGCTCGACCTCTTCGCCTTCATCTGCGAGCGATTCAACCAGCGCGGTCAACAGGGATTCAATCCGATCCAGCTGTTCATCGCGGCCTAGCACGCTAAGCGTGGCGCCATCAGACAGCACAACCAATTTCCCAGGCAGGCCAGCTTCAGCCCAATGTTGCTTGATGGCTTCTGCCTGGTCAGCATGCACGGTACACGGGTAGGAAAGTACAACGATCTCCTGCCCTTCGATCTTTAATGCCTGCTCTTTGGGATCCATCATGCTGATGGTCCCAACCCATGCTTACACTTGGGGTAGAACGGGGAATCTTCCGGGTTGTGTCCACCGAACATGGCAGCTCCGTATCTCTACAGTCTTGGCCGGTCACTGAGGTTGGCTGCTCACGCCGAGAATCTGGCGAATTTTTTTGACATCGCCGTTGGCAATTGCCGCCTTCAGTTGCTCACCTTCAGGAATGTCATCGTAGACATTTCCATTGGACAGGTTGATAAGTCGGCCGTCCGAAGTGAGTTGATATCCAAGAATCTTGGAAAGCACCGATACGGCACGCAACAGATTCTGCCCTGTCATTTCCATTTCAACGCCACAATGCAAAAAGCCCCGACGGGTGCCGAGGCTTCGTTTCCTAAGGACGAGCGCCGTCCCCTTGGATTGAGCATAGTGAGCCGGTACAGGGCATGCAACCCCTCACGCAACCACCTTGATCATGTCTCGCCGGCGCAACATGGGCAACAACCGAGCCTTGGCTTCCTGGTATCGCTGATGCTGCTGCTCCGGCGTGAAGCGCGGGTTGCTGAAGACGCAAGCTCCAGCCGCCCGATTGCCGGCGTGGATGCCGACAGCGGCGCGCAGCTCAACCGGCAGCGAACCCAGGCATACGTCTACCTGTTCCGCCACGTACCGGTTCAGCTTCGCGTCGGTCTCGTCGTCGTCTCCGTACCCGTCCAGGTCAGACACGCCTTGGAATCCAGGCGCTACCCGACTGTATCCCAAATGCTCGCGGTGCGCCCTGGCCCAGTGATACCAGGTCATGAGCAGTTCTTCCAGTTGTTCGCTTTCGTCTTTCGTCATGTGATCCTCGCTGAATAGCTGCTCTAGTCCTTGTCTTGCCAGTTCCTGGCGGGTTTGCCGCGGCGGCCGGTGCTTCATTCCCTCCAACCGCTCGCATACAAGCGCCGGGTCGCCCATCGCCCACTTCGGCAGAAGGACGCCCATCACGCAAATTCCGGGCTGTACAACACCCGACTACTCATGTTGACCGGCGCCGGCATGCGCAAAGCCTGCAGCCTGGCCTGGGCATATCGCATCTGGCTGTCTAGCGCGTAAGGCTGTCCAGTACCCCAGGCTAGCCGGCCCGGCACGACCACATCGACCTTGAGCGCTACCCAGGCCCTGATGATGACCATTGGGTCGTCCGAATGCAGACGGGGCTCAATCTCGCGGATCTTCCGAGCTATCGAGCAGGCTGTGCGCTCGCCTTTGGCCAGCCGGACGCCCTCACCGCGGAGCTTTTCCACCGCGGCGTTGCGCATCTGCTTGTTTGCGTCTTCCATGCTTCTTGGGAGTGCCATATCAGACCTCTTTCACAGTGATGCCATGCCGGGAGAGCATGAGCTTGCGTTTGATTATGTATTCCGGTGTCTTCATGCCCTTCGCGTCTTCGACAACACAGGTATCGCCTTCGAAGTACATGAAATCGGCGATGTAGACGACAGGCCGCTCCGCTTTCCCATCGGCGCGACGTTGGCTGTCGACCAGGGTGAACTTAGGCTGCAACGACAAGTCTCGGATGTGCCCGGCGCGCTCTAGCAGGCGAAGCTGGGAATAGCGGGTAGCCTCCCGCTTGCTGTCGAAGGCGATTCCGTCCAGCATCGTCTTCTTGTTGCGATACTTGGCCGCTTTCATGCCGCCGCCTTTGCGAGTTGATATTGCCGCTTCACTTCCATTTCCAACTCCTTTTGCGCAGCTTCTCCGCGCCGTTTTCCAACCATTTCCAAGTACGGCCTACGCTTTTCGAATGGCCATGCCAGTATTTGCCTCGCCTCGCACGCCCGTCTGTGTTCTTCTGTGTTGCTGTATCCCTTCATCCCTAAACCCCCTTACCTATCCACCTGAACCCGAGCTGGACAGACCCCGCCTATCCTGGTGGGGCCTTCACATGAACCGTCGCCGTTCCATGACCCGTCAGCCTTTTCGATCACAGGGTGCTAACTTCGCCGCCCTTGCTCCTGTTTCAGATCTATCCCACAGTAGGAGCCTCTTCCTGCGCCGCTGTCGTTAAGCTATGTCCGACCAACGCAGTGCTTTACCGCTTACGCACGTCGTCGTAGCAGCCCTCCAAGTTCCATAGACAGGGCAAACGATCCGCGGCGCTGGTGCGCGTCGTTGAAGTCCTCGCCAACCACGTCGCTCATCCAATACGGCCAGCCAATCTCACGCGCCACACGCTCACCCGTGCCGCTGGCGTCGTTATCGGCCAACACGATGCCTCCGGGCAGACCCTGCGCGATACGCTTCATATTCCCGGCGCTGAAGGTGACGTGAAGCACGTATGCGGCCTTTAGGTTGCGCAGCACGACTTGAGCTGATAGCGCTGTTGCGTAGCCTTCACACAGGATGTGCCTGCCAGATTGGCCGATAACGAATTCCGCTCCGCCCGATCGTTGGCCATACAGGAACTTCTTGTCGCCGTCTTCGCTAATAAGCTGGCAGCCCACAAGATGACGGCCATGACGCATCGGAACCACTGCCAGTCCATCCTTCCAGACGTTCACCAGCAGTTCCGGAAAGCCTTTGGCGGCGAAATATGGATGCGTGGCTATCTCGCAGTCAGCCAAGATATCGGCAGCCTTCTGCGCTGCTTTCCTGGCTTGCTCTTCGGCCTCTTTCATCGCATCACGATTTACCTGGCGGGTGCGCTGGCGGATCTCGTCGCTGGTCGTCCCGCGCCACACTGCCGGCTCTTCCATGGTGGCCCAGTTCTGCACGAAGCCGACGTCTCCCAGCCACTTCACAGCGCCATTTCGGCTACGCGGCTTGTCCTCAGTGCGGACGCGCACCCAACGCCCCTCAGGTGGCAAGCCATCCAGCATCACGCCGTGGGCACGGGCGAATTGAACGAAGTCCATCATGCTGCCTTCCTTGCCTTCGCCCATGCGATCTGGCGGGACTTCACCCATCGGGCAACCTCAGCCGAAACGGGGACCTCGACGCTTTCCAGACCACGCGGCCAGACGGTGAACTTTTCTTTGTATTTGTGCGCAACCCATCCATCGCTATAGCCACGCTCGTGCGCTACCGAAAGGAGTTCGCTATACCAGCGCTGCTTGAGTTCCCTATCCGCAGTATTCGAGCCGGGGTTGAGTTCCTGTAGCTCTCCGGGCGTAGCGATCACTTCGCTCAGGCGCGGGCGAACAAAGCCACATGCGGCGCAGTCGTCACGTCGACCGAGCCAGACGGTGCCGCAACGAGGGCATACAGCGCGCTCTCTTTCCTGCTGGGTCGGCTCTTTGCGGGGCTTTTCCTTGCCTTCGTCCATCTTGTCGATGCCGTTGGCGTACACGTCTTCCCAGGCTTCCTGGAAACCCAGGTAGTTCCCCGAGTGGCACAACCACAGGGCGAACTCCTTGCCGGGCGAACTGCGCATGACGCGCCCCAACTGCTGGATATGCGATGCGAGGGATTTCGAGAAGGGCCGTGCGCTCACGCCGATCATCACGTCTGGCACGTCAAAGCCCTTCGTGAGAATGTCAGTCGCGATCAAGCCATGAATGCTGGTATCCGGCTTGGAGAATTCGCGAATGGCCTCGGCCTTGAAGTCGTCATCGTCGCGATACGACAGGCTGATAAAGTTGTATCCAGCCTCTCCGAATTGGCGAGCCAGATCCGCAGCGTGCGCGACGCCTGCGGCGAAAACGATGGTCTTTCTCGGGCCGCCGAACACCTCGTGCGTCTTCTTGACCCACTCGGCAACGATATCGCCAGTAATCTTGATTCCGCGGGTTTCGGCTTCCTTTGACGACCATTCCCCAGCCACCTTCTTGGCGCCGTTCATGTCGATTTCTTTTCCGACATACACACGCAACGGCGCCAACTTTCCCTGCTCTACCAATTGCTTGGTCGTAATCGCCGACACCACATTGGTGTAGATGCTGCCGAGGCCCTTGGTGAAGGGAGTCGCTGAAAGCCCCACTACCTTGATACCGGGGTTGTTCTTGATGAACTCGATCGTTTGCGCGCGGGTCTGATGGGCCTCATCGATGATGAGCAGCTTCATGTCCGGCAGAGAGCCGCGCTTTTCCAGGGTCTGTGCGCTGCAAACCTGGATACGTTCATACGGACGATGCCGCCAGTGTCCCGACTGCAACACGCCGTGGTCGATGTTGTACTTGTCCAGTCGCTCGCTGGTCTGGTTGCAGAGCACGATCCGGTCCAGAACCATTGCCGAACGGTTGTACTTGTCGCTAGCCGCTTTCATCAGGCTGATGCCCATTTCGGTCTTGCCGCCGCCAGTCGGGCAATACAGCATTTGCGCCCGGTGGCCTTCGGCAAAGCCGGTGCGCAGCTTGTCCAGGATGGCAATCTGATAGTCGCGAAGCTCGATCATGCTGCCTTCTCCGCTTGCTTGCGCCAGTACGCGATCTGCTTTTGCATCTCGGAAACCTTCTGCATGTAGGTATCTCGCGATGCCTTCAAAGCGTCGTTCTCGGCTTCCAATGTGCGCACTCGTTCACGCAGTTCGCTGATCGTGGTGGCCGCTTCCGCCTTCCCTTCTTCGCTTGCATCCATTTGCTCGACGGCGAGCCGGTCGCGCAGGGACTCGTTTTCAGCGGCCAGATCGGTGATGGTGTGCTGAGCTTCGACCAGTTCGTCATTAGCGGACGGCCCGTGTTCTGTTTCCGGCGTGAGGGTGCGCTTCGGCTTTTTGCCAGTCACCTTCTCGACCGCTTTGGGCAAGCTAACCTCGCCGTGGGCCACTTGCTTGGCAAGCTCAGGGTCGGCCTTAGCCACCTTGTCGGCCATCTTCTGCGTGTTTCGGCTTGCACCAGATTGCGCAGCGCGCTGGGCTACCGTCGTTAATTGGCCATCGTTGGCCGATTTCGGCTTGCCGACTGCTTGCGCCTTCGCCCAGTCCTGGGCGCTTGCCACGATGGCAGCCTGTTGCCCCGGCGTCATGTGCCTGCGATGCAGGTTCGCCGAAAGTACGAACGACACAAGGTTGCCACCGTCATAGTCTTCAAACACCGGCTCTGCACCAGCCTCGAGGCACGCGCGATAGCGGTTGCCGCCGTCCAGAATCATGCCTTCGTGCAAGACGATGGGCTGACGCAGACCATTGGCCTTTATGTCATCGCGCAACGCATCAAATTCAGCACCGGACAGGCGCGGGAACAGCGTGCAAAGAGGATGCAATTCGTAGTTCATGCGATCTCCAGCATCCCAGCAGCGGCCAATGCGCCGTCAGGGACTTCAAGGTTTTGAAGTTGCAGTTGCTCTATGCACCACACCAGCAGGTCCATCTGCTTGCCATAGCGCGTCTCAAACATCGCCTTATGCGGGTGAACCGCGATGGCCAGGCCGTCGTCCTGGTGGTGACTTCCGCACAGTGGCAGTACCTTCCAGTGGGCGTCCGGCTTGGTGCGGCCGTCTATGTGGTGGATCGACACATAGTCGTTAAAGCGGCCATCCATGCGGCAGGCAACGCAGCCGATGCGGCTGGCCAACTGGTCATGGAAGGCCTTTTGAGCAGCCGAAACGGGCGAGCCCTTCATGCCCTTGGACTTGATCGGCTGGCTGCGGCGGGAGATCGCACCGCGGGCGCGAAGCGGCGTGGTGCGCTTGAGGGTGGAATTCCAGGTCATGCTTCCCTCCCGATTGACGTCGGCGACCACTGGACACCCTTCTCATCGCCCACCGAGTGCGCGAAATCGATTAGTTCGCTCATCTTGCGGACGCCCATCTTGCTTGTGCGACGGCCCAGCATGACGAAGCCGCCCCGGATGCCTTCAGCAATGCGGTGTTCTTGATCGAGGCTGGCGGTCAGAATGTCTTTCCAGTCTTCCGGCGACAGCTTCTCCAGCTTGCCGTTGATGGACCAGTCAACCTGTTTGGACAGATCCGTCAGGATCGACCACAGCAGGTCGTTTTGATCGAGGGTCCGGGTGCGCTCCTTGATCTCCACCCGATAGCCGTCAGGAGCGTGCGCGCAGGCGTAGGCCGCATTGCGGCGCGCCAGCGGGTGGGAGAGGATGAACACCTGGCGTTCCATTACTTGCTCGCAGCGCGCAAGACGTTGCGCTCAAGGCGGTGGCACATGGTGCGCAGGTCGCGGACGAATTCGACGATTCGGTCGGCTTCAGACTGGTCGATTTTGCCGTCTGCGACCGTCTCAGCCGTCACGCCCAACACGCTGCCGGTGATCGCGCCGATCTGCATGACCTTGGACTGGATCGCGGTTAGTTCGCAGGCCCAGCCACCCACAGGCGCCGGCGGAACCGAGTCGACCGCCAAACCTTGCTCTGCAGCGAAAGCCAAGAACCAGTCATGGGCGTACTCGGCGCCGCCCTCTTTCTCTTCCATCCACTCGGACAGCAGGCCAGCCATTTCAACGCTGATTGCATCGCCTTCCGAGCGCTTGAGCTTGGCGCGCAGGCTTTCCGGGTGGATCGACTTGCCGCGGCGCTCTGTCAGGAAGCGGGCCGCGTCAGCAACACCGCCCGGCGTTTTGCGCACGCTGTTGTAGAGAACGTCGAGCCAGTCAGTGTTGGAGTAGCGGGCGGTCATGCATCACCTTGAAATCTGATTAATTTCAGCCTTTCGGCGTTTGTGCGGCGCATCTAAGATTCACCGCATGGAACAACTAACTAAGAACGATCCGGCTACCACTGAAACGGAACGGCTTGCCAGAACTGCCGCCGACATCGCCAAGAGGATCTTTGTGGATCCATCTGAGGCCGCTGTCCTTGAGTTCTTCCGAGAGCTATGTGCAGAGAGAGAACGCATGGCTTGGGCGGCGGAAGGAAGGCAGAGCGCGACGATGCATTAGCCTCAGTTCGCCCCCTTCTTCCGGACAGGCTTGCGAAGCACATCCCAACGAAAGTTCGGGAACAGTTCTTCGCAAACAACACGCTTGCCCGTCGCCTCTTCGATCACGGGGCAGTGTTCAGAAGGCAAAGGGCGCGAGCCGTTAACCCACTGGCTAACCGACTGCGGGCTAACGCCGAGGATTGCTGCCAATGCCTTCTGGCTGCCAACTATCGAGATGGCCCTTTCCAGGCCGAGGTTTCGGTCCATATGTGGTCCTAAAGCATCACTTGCCTTAATACTAAACCAATGCTTTATATAAAGCAATCATTGCTTGCATGCAAGTCGCACGAGCACAATCAAGCAATGCTTTCTCCCGACGCCATACAAGAACTGCTTTCGTCCCCTCCTACCGATCTCGCCTCGAAAGTGGCGGCGACAGTGGGACGCGGGCGTGTTTCCGCTCGAGAAGTCGCAGATGCCTGCGGCGTCACGGTTCAAGCAATCAATGGGTGGAAGACCAATGGGCGCGTGGCGAAACAGCACATAAAGACGCTGGCGCGCCTTACGGGGCTTCCAGTGTCCTGGTGGCTTCCTGGGGATGATGGGCAAGAAGACGAAGCGCCAAGCGGGCGCCCATGGCCTTTCAGTTCAATAAGCGAGGCGGACGTCCGGCGGCTTTCGTCATCGCAGTTGAACGCATTGGATGGAGCCATTGCGCTAGCTGTCGCACAACTGCGGTTTGGTCTGAATGTATCGAAGGTGCCGGCGCATCAACCGGCCGCCCAATACGGTGGCTTGGTCGACATCGATGCAGCACGGGACGAATTCCCAATGGCGCTGGGCGACATGTCAGCAGCTCCCTGGGATGGCGGAAAAACAACGCGACAGTCCGAGCAAGAGTCGTTGACGCGCCTCAGTCGCGCCGAGAACCTCGTGACGAACGTGAGCCCGGGCGAACCCCATCCGGCCAACGACAAGTTCGAGAAGGTTGCTGAACTCGCCGACGTACGCCTGGCCGCAGGTGACGGGATAGAGAACCATGGGGAAGAGCAAACCGGAGTCGTTCAGTTCCGGCGCTCTTTCCTGCGATCTGTTGGCGCCGACGGCGGCCGCGGTCGTGTCGTGTACGCCAGGGGAGACAGCATGGAGCCGGACATTAGGGACGGTTGGGCGCTGCTGGTTGTACCGGTGGAGAACCTCCTCCCCCAAGACATCGTGCTCGGGAACGTATACGCCATCAATTACGACGGGAAGATGCTGGTTAAGACCGTCACGAGGGACGAGCTGACGGGGCGCTGGGTGGCCAGATCGAAGAACCGTCGATATCAAGACATTCCGCTCCAAGGCGACGCCAACGTGCGAATCCTTGGCCCCGTGGTCTGGGCCGGCGGCATTCTGCGCTAGCCACCGAGCGATTTTGTGTGCGCCTGACTTCCAAATGGGACCGAACGATATGATCCGAACAGTTCTTTTTGTGCTCGTTGCTGGACTGACCGGCTGCGCCGCGGTACAGAATATCTCAGCCTCGGACATAAGGAATCCAGAGCATTTAAGGGCGGAAAGGGAGCTCCCCCTCACAATTGCTCAGATCAGCCAAGCACTCTATGAGCACCGCTCGAAATGCAGCGACGCCGGCCAGGTTGTCCAGAACCCGGGCAATGCCAACGAAGGACTCATCACGATAGAAGTTCCAGGGCTTTCTAAGGGCAGCGTTGCGCTCTTGGTCGATCTGCGCCAAAGCGGCAACTCGACCAATGCAAAAGCCTATACGTACTACTCAACCTGGAAGGGCCAGGTAGACAACCTCTTCAAGGCTATTGAGGCCCCTGGGAAGTGCGACTAAACCGGCCTAGCAGAATAGGCTAGCGCCAGGCTGCGGGATGATGAGGCGGGGCAGTGGGTGAGGTCGTGATTCGACCCGGAAATCGCTGGTGGCTCGGCCCGGAAAATTGAACGAATTCCGTCCGTTCTGGCCTAACGATCAAATCCCGTTGCCCATCGCTGGGATAAACGGTACATTGCAGGCGACTGCTAATAGCTTTGTAACAACACTTTGGAGGCGCACATGGGCGTGACTGCTATGCAAGCAGCGAAGCGTGCCTGCGAAGCGTCCGGGTGGACGCTTACGAACCTTCAGCTTCAGAAAATTCTGTATTTGGCGCATATGATCTATGCGGGCCGCCACCGTAAACCGATGATCGATGACGAGAACTTTCAGGCGTGGAACTATGGGC
Organism: Achromobacter sp. CSND-B12; assembly: GCF_052906545.1. Taxonomy (NCBI): domain Bacteria; kingdom Pseudomonadati; phylum Pseudomonadota; class Betaproteobacteria; order Burkholderiales; family Alcaligenaceae; genus Achromobacter; species Achromobacter sp. CSND-B12. Next base: position 1,346,738 of record NZ_JBREGJ010000001.1, read on the forward strand.
CAGTGCTCCCGTCCGTCTATCATCCAGCATCAGCATTTGGCGACAAGCCAATAAAGAACATCTTTCGTTCCGTCGAGCCGCTATCCGATCGAGTGGCCGCGGAATTGATCGACGAGGCTGTTGCGCGGTACGCGGACCTGCCGCCGTTCAAGCTTGTGCAACTTACGCACGACAGTAATAGCGCGTGGAGCAAACACTTCTCGGCTGGTCGGCGAGGCGTTGAGATACCGTTCACGTCCGTCGCGGATGAGTATGCCCAGAGATTCTCACGGGGAAGCTAACCAGTGCCGAGCGGGGAATTTGAGCAACTTTCGAGAATCGTTGCTGATCCTGGCGACGAAACCCCGGCCAAAGAAGTGGCCGTTGCAACGGCGGACCTCGAGCGCGAGCTTCAGTACGAGAAAGAAGCTCGCCGTGAAGAGCGCTTCATCTTTCTTTTGTGCATAGTAGCCCTAATCGATGCGCTGGCCTTTATGCAGATGGAAAATTGGACCGGACCCGTTGTCATTGGATTGCTGCAACTTATCGCGATCACAGTTTACGCTAGGCGCTCCGGCGTCGATGAGGTTGTCCAATTGCTCGATCGATTAGCCGCTGCATTCAAACGAGATAAAGTGCCCGGAGATTGACCCCAAAAGTCTCCACAAAGCCACCTCCGGGTGGCTTTATCGCGTTTACACCACATCCGCGGCGACGGACCAGCCTGAGTGCGTACTGGCGCGTTAGACTTCCAGTCATGCTAGCGATCATCTTCTTCTGGCTGCTCTTCGCCGTCGTCGTCGGGATGATGGCCGCTGGCCGCGGGCGCAGTGGCTTCGGCTGGTTCATCCTCGCCTGCCTGATTAGCCCGCTGGTCGCGGGCGTGTTCGTCCTCCTGGTGACGAACAAGGCCGCGGAGCGCGGGCGCCCTCACCCGTCTACCCACGTCAAGTGCCCGGACTGCAAGGAGCTGATCCTTAAGGATGCCAGGGTCTGCCGCTTCTGCGGCTGCAAGCTATCTCCCCCTCCGGCTGCCACGCCACAATCGCCTGAGCCTAGCTTCGTACAAGAGCTGCGCGACATGGGGGCCACCAAAGTCATCTACTGGGCTGGCCTGGCAGCCGTCGCCGCCGTACTGCTGGCCTGGAAGATGTAGCACTTCCCCGGCATTCTGCAGATATCCCAGCCGCCCTCGAGGCGGCTTTTTCACGCCCCAACATAAATCATTGCTTGCTTTTAAGATAAAGCAATGGTTTAATTAACTCACGCCGCAACCGCGGCTACGAAACAAGCCCTCGGCCTCGTACCCAAGCGAGAGGACGTTACCGCCACAAAGTCGGGTGGGCATTGGGAGCAATACCAGCAGTACCCGCTCTTTAACAACCTGCAAGCCATGGAATACGCCTAAAGCCGCAAGGCCGCTAAGCGCAGGTGGCAATCTCCCACGCCTGAATGCATAGACCGGGGGCTATCACCGACACGCCTGATCTCAAGTGGGGATCACAAAGGGTGTGCACGGGATTGAAGAGGCGCCTACAGACCGCGAGCCAGCATTGCTGGGAGTTGCGTGGATGTGGGCGCCCCGGAATTTCATCCGTCAGCCCGTTCTATGAGCGATGGCTGATGAATGAACAAAGGAGAAGGCCATGAATGGAAACCTTCGTCATCAAGTCGAATACGCGCTGAAAGCAAACGCTGACAACGCAAAAGCCTTGCAGGCCATGCTGGAGCTATTCGAGAAGCTTGAGCCTGAAGGGTGGACGCCTGAAATCTACGCCGAGTGCGTGAAGGAATTGCAGCGGGTGCAGATGTGCGTCATTCACCGCAGCTTGGCATGGGATCTGATCCGCCTGATCGACGCCACGGACCCGGTTTATCTGCAAGAGGACGATTCCGACGACCCGGAAATCACTGGAACTCTGCTCGGCAGGTTCCGAGATTCGCTCAGTCAGGCCTTGAAGGGAATTCCTCCAAGCAGCAAGGTTTAGCCAGCCCGTTCCTAGAGCGAGCTTACGAATGAACAAAGGAGATCGGAATGTCTGATTTGGATGCTGGCTACGACTTCACCGGCCTAACGCAAGCGCAGGAATGGCTGATCTGTTTGCAGGGTTGGCATGTTGGCAAGAAGTATCCCGATGGCTCACCGTGGCCTCAGCCCAGCAAGCGCACGGTGAAGAAGTTGATTGACCGAGGCTTGGTCGTTGAGCGGAAGGTAGACATGCCCGTGCGCGGCGGCTTTGTGATGGTCACCGAGTACGAAGTGCCGCTGGCCGTCCACCTTGCGTACTGCATGAGCCAGTAGTTTCCTGCGCCGTGACAGGACGCAGACACGTGAACAGGAGAAAGGCCATGAGCAAGTGGGTTTCGGTTGCAGTTCTATCCCGCATCGACATCCTGGTCGAGCTGGGAGACGAAGAAGACCTAGTGTTGGCGCAAGAAATCGCGCTCGATGAAGTCGATTCAAGAGGCGTGCACGACATCCATGAATGTCGGGAAGTGACCGGCGAAGAATTGGAAAGCGCCCGGCGCCATGCCGACGAGATCGTGCCGCTGTAATAGCCCCTGCCCACCCCTATAGCGCTGGCAGGTTAAAGAAACTGGAACACCTCCCCACCCCGGGGAGAACGGGAGAAACAGCATGGCCACATCGCAACGAATCGCCCCACCGTCGCTCAATCGCGGCGTGTTCGGTTGGGACTCGTGCCGCCTGGCCGACGCCTACAGCACTCAGGAACTGGCCGAGGCCATCGCCTGGATCAGCCAAGCGCCGTGCTGCGCCAACCCTGAAACCGGATCGATCTGGCTGTTGAACAAGAAGGCCCGCCGTATCAGCGAACGGCTGGCTTGGGCCGTTCGCCACCAGATGGAAGAGAAGCGCCGCGCCGAGAAATACCCGCTCGGCTACATGCAAGGCCGCGGCGCCGCTTAGTAGTTCCCTCCCCGCCCTCCAAGCCCAGCATCAATACCGTTTCCGTATGCATACGGACGTGAGGATGCTGGAGCCGTGAAGGTAGGAGTGCAGTACCTGCCCCGGGCCAGGCAATGCCCGGGATCCCCTCCAGACGGCACTGCGGCTACGGATTAGCCCCGTAGCACTCATCTTTATTGTCTTTTCATGCAATAGCCGTTGATAGATAGCCTACGAAACATCCTGCTTTATGGAAGCGTGGTGTCGTCTGGAGGGGGTTTCGTATGCGCGGCAGCGCTCCTGGGAAAGTAAGGGATATGCCTTTCCACCCCCACCCAGCAGCGGCAATACACGATACGCCAGCATGAGCCGAGTGGTTCAGTCCGCAGGCAAGCAACAGTGCGATCTCTTTCGTGTGACACCCCGGAGAGACGGGGGCCTTCAAGTGAGGCGGCTGAGCGCCGATGAAGCAAGCCGAGTGCCCCGCCGTTACTTGGGGCCACCCGAAGGACTCGGGACTGCTCGGGCAGCCGCCTCCCTTGAGGGTGCTTCCTTGCCGATAAAGGCTCAAGTCCCACTTGGGACAGCGGCTGGCGGCACCCTCTTCATATACCTGATTGGAGATTACATGACCTCCCCTATCAATCTGCCGGCTATCCCCTATGAGCTTCTGGAGTCGCTCTCAGATGGCGAAGTGCCTCTTGTGCGCGCCTACGCCGAACAAGCGGTACGTGATGCCCTGGCGGCACTGAAGATTGATGAGCGGGCGGAATTTGAGGCGGCGGTTCAAGAGGAATACGGGACATCTGCGTCGTCCATGCTGTTGCGCGATGCAGACGGCGACTACCTGACCTTGAACACCGAATGGGTGTTTTGGTTGAAACGAGCGGCCCTAACCGCCGCCCCTCCCAAGGAGAACAACCATGGGGACACGCCCTAAGTTCACCTTCGATCCGCCCCAGGAAATCTACGACATGCGGTATGCAGAGGTCGTCAAAGAAATCGAGGCGGACCTGTTCAAGTGGCGGCAGGAAATCATTGAAGCTTTCGAGAACGAGTTCCCCGATGAGGACGCGCAAATGCTGTCCTTCATTGCGGGCAACGCGGATCAGCCGGAGAAGATTCTTGAACTGGCAGCCTCGGGAATCCTGGGGCCTGAATGCCGCGATCAGATGACCTTGGCTATCGCGCATCTTGCCGACTACCACACCAAACAATACGTACGCGGCTATTGGCCGGATTGGAGCAAGGAATGACGACGATCGACATGCAAAGCCCGGCCACTCAGAGGTTGATCCAGGAAGTCTTTGAATCGATGCCGGGCGGGGCGGACGGATTTCTCAAGAGCTTCGGATATCTGCAATTCGCCGAGGAGATTCTGAAACGATTCAGTCCTGCCCCGCAAGATGTGATCGACGCGAAGCGCTATCGCGCCGTGCGCAACTGCGTGCCGTCTGTGTCTTTAGGTTGGCCGCTGGATGGGACGGTCTTTGGAATGGTGTTTCGTCATGCCCCTGGGGCAATCCCATACCAAGTAGCAGCTCACGGAGCGGAATTGGACTTGGCGGTTGACGCCGCTCTCCTCAGAGGAGAGCAGCAATGAAACGCCTCCTACGCTGGCTTATCCAAATAGACGCCCATGAGCGCGCCGCAATATTTGCAGTCATCTGCACCATCGTGGGCGTAATGGCAGCCCTACAGCACTCTGACCAGAAATCTAACGAACTCTGGGCTAAGGATGGCCGTACGGCTGTCGCTGCTAAGGAATAGACATGTCCAAGACACATTGGAAACTCCTGATCAACCCCGATTACATCGGGGCCTACGCCCTAGAAGAAGGTCAGGATCTGACGGTGACTATCGACTACGTGCAACAGGAATCCGTCACCGGTACCGGCGGCAAAAAGGAAGATTGCACGGTTGCTCATCTGGTCGGCCAAAAGCCGATGATCCTGAACGTTACCAACTCCAAGATGATCGCCAAGCTTTACGGGCCGTACATCGAGGACTGGGCGGGCAAGCCGATCACGCTGTACGCCAGCACCACCAAGCTTGCCGGGGAAACGGTGGAATGCCTGCGAATTCGACCCAAGGTCACGGTCAAGCAGCCGCCCAAGATCAGCGCTGACCGGTTCGCCAAGGCCATCCAATCCATCAAGGATGGCGCCTATACCACCGACAAGCTGCGCTCCAACTTCACCTTGACCCCTGAACAGGAAAGCGAGCTTGTGGAGGCCCTAAGTGAAGCCACTGTTTAAGGTTCGTTGCTCCTCACTCAGCTCCATCATGACCGATCCGAAGACGAAGGGCGCGGTTTTGTCCGAAGGCGCTAAGACGTACCTCGAAGGCGTAGCCAAGGAGCTGGTCTACGGCTACACCTACTCGCCGACGACGAAGTACACAGAGAAGGGGCAGTTGGTCGAAGACCAGGCCATCGCCCTATACAACTCGGTCTTCTTCACAAACCACGCGAAGAACACCGAACGGCGGGAACTCGACTACTTGACCGGCGAATGCGACATCTTCACCGGAACCAAGATCATCGACATCAAGTCGGCATGGTCGCTACACACGTTCCCGGCCACCGCCGCGATGGGCGCCAGCAAGGACTACGAGTGGCAGATGCGCGGCTATATGAAGCTGTGGGACGTGGACGAAGCCGAGGTCGCTTACTGTCTGGTCAACACCCCGGACGAGCTTGTGGGATATGAAGATCCAGACCTGCATTACGTCGATCACATCGATGAGGTTCTGCGCATTACCCGGGTCCAATACACCCGCGACCGCGAACTGGAAGAAAAGATGGAAGCCCGCGCACGCGCTGCTCAGGAGTACGTCATCGACGCCATGCAGCGCATTGCTGCGGAACACCAAGGATAGGACATGGCATCAGTCAACAAAGTCATTCTCGTGGGCAACCTGGGTCGCGACCCGGAAGTCCGCTACAGCCCCGACGGGGCCGCAATCTGCAACATGTCCATCGCCACCACCTCCACCTGGAAGGACAAGGCCTCGGGCGAGCGCCGCGAAGAAACCGAATGGCACCGCGTGGTCATGTACAACCGCCTGGCCGAGATCGCCGGCGAATACCTGAAGAAGGGCCGCTCGGTCTACGTCGAAGGCCGCCTGAAGACCCGCAAGTGGCAGGACAAGGACACCGGAGCTGACCGATACGCCACCGAAGTGGTGGCCGACCAGATGCAAATGCTTGGCGGTAAGGGTGACGAAGTGGACCGCGCCCCGTCACGACGTCCTGCACAGCAGCGCCAATCTGCCCAGCAATCTGGTGGCTACGACGACGAACCGCCACCCTTCTGATTTCCTGGCAGTCCCCCAGTTTTCAACCTATGGAGAACCCCGCCTTTGCTGGTGGGGCTGCCCCTCTATTGCCTTGGAGATTCCAAATGGAACCAGATGATGCCCCTGCTCCGAAGGATGATTTCGTAGAGCGTGTCGTCATCGCCTGGGGGCTTCCAGGCGCAATCGTCGGCTTGGTGATCCTGAATGCCGGCATTTTCTTCCTGTGGCGCTCTGCCCTGTCCTTCTTCTATCCCGGAGCCTGACATGACGAATTCCTACGACGTTGACCACGGCCTGAGCCAGGACGCGCCCGGGCCGCTGGAGCCGGTGGAGATTGCCCAGCAGCCCGGCGCTGCGCCTGCCACGGGCAACACCGCCCGCGACCAGGAGATGTACGCCGCCGGCATCCGGACTGGCGAAGAGAACGCCAAGCACAATGCGGCGATCCGCGCGGGAGCCGGCTGGCTGCCGATCGAGAGCGCGCCTAAGGACTCCTTCATTTTTGATGGCTTGCATCACTATGGCACCAAGATCATCGTGTTCGATGGAAGCATCAACACGGCCCGCTGGTGGCGCATAGAGGGCGATTCTGCGAGCAATTTCATTGACGAAGGCGGCAGAGCGATTTACCCCACGCACTGGATGCCGCTCCCCGCCGCCCCTGGCGTATCCACGGTGGAGGATGAGCGCCAGGCGTTCGAGGCCTGGGCCAAACGGAAGAAGATGCCGCTGGCTCGCATAGGACAGCAGTACGACGATTTCTGGGTTGATCATGCCTGGAACGGCTGGCAAGCACGGGCTGCCCTTGACGCTCCCGCAGCTGGCGATGCGCTGGAATGGCAAGGACTGACGAAAGCCGAACTTGCCAGCTATGTTGGTGCAATCATTGAGTACGGCACCGAATTCGTCGCGCCGCTGTACTCGGTCGTCGAAAGCATCGAAAAGCGCCTTCGCGAGAAAAATACCGCCTCTCAGCAGCAGGAGGGGTGAGACATGGACATCACCGTTTCAGTCGTCCGGTTGGCCCAGCGTGATCGGGTCATCGTCCCCGTAAGGGCCGACATTAATCAGCTCGTTCCTGTGATCGCATCCGGGGCACTTGAAGAAGCTGCCAACCTCATCGATTTCCGGCTCAACGGCGGAAAAGATGACTTCCAACCCACATTTTCGGCATTTCCACATGGCGCCCTCCCTTGGGTGAAAGCCAATCATAGCGCCGCAATGGATCGTCTTGCGTGGAGGAAAAATGAATGAGCTGGCTCTTTTCGCAGGCGCTGGTGGAGGAATTCTCGGCGGCCACCTGCTCGGATGGCGAACCGTCTGCGCAGTTGAACGTGATGCCTACGCCGCACAAGTTCTCGCGGCAAGACAAAACGATCGAACCCTCCGACCTTTCCCGATTTGGTCTGACGTGTGCAGTTTTGACGGAAGGCCGTGGCGCGGCATTGTTGACGTGGTATCTGGCGGCTTCCCATGCCAGGACATCAGCGCGGCAGGACGCGGCGCAGGCCTGGCCGGCGCAAGATCCGGCCTCTGGAGCCAAATGGCCCGGATCGTGGCTGAAGTTCGACCGCGCTTCGTCTACGTGGAGAACAGCCCAATTCTCACTTCTAGGGGACTCGGAACCGTTCTCGGAGACCTGGCCGCGCTGGGGTTCGATGCGGAATGGGGAGTCGTGTCCGCAGCCGACACCGGAGCTCAGCACCTCCGCGAACGAATCTGGATTGTGGCCTACGCCGAACGTCCCGAACGGTGGACGCAGCGTTGCGCATGTCACGGACTGGCGCGGCAAGACGGCCTATCACAACGGCCGGAAGGTTCAGGTAGGACTGGAAGCCGCTGTAAGGATGTGGCCGACCCCCACAGCCAGCGACACGGGGCAGCGGTCGAAGCCGTATGCGCAGGGCGGCACGCCGCTCAGCCTGGCCGCCAATCTCTACCCGACACCGACAACGATGAAGTCAAGCGGCGGTGCAGCCCTGTGCAAATGGGGCGGCGCCGGAGCCAGGAAGAAGATGGCCACCATGGTTACGCCCTCGGAAATGAATGGCCCCCTGAACCCAACGTGGGTCGAGTGGCTAATGGGGTGGCCCACCGGGTGGACCGACTTAACGGCCTTGGAAACGGCCAAGTTCCGCGAGTGGCAGCAGCAGCATTCCATCTTCTCAGCAGCCGAATCTAAGGAGGCAGCATGACCCAACAAGACGACATCACCCAGCGCGTGCTGACGGCAGAGCATCATCTGAACGAGCTGATGCGCCTCACGCAACCCTGGCCGAACGCCACGATACCCTGCGCCACCGTGCGCTCGCATGTTGAGCAGGCGCTGTCCCAGGTGCGCGCCCCTGTAGCCGATGAGCGACAGGCCGTGGCGTATCTCGACCTGGGAACGGGCGGCTATATGGACGTGGGAACCGACCTGACCGACGAGCAACTGACCGCACTGCCTAAAGGCCGGCACATGCTCGCCATCATCGGCACTCACAGCGTAAACGGGTATACACCTGTAAGTGCCCCTATAGCCGATGAGCGGGCGGTGGAGACGTTCGCCGAGCGCTTCGCGCTGGCCCTTAAGCCTGTCGCCTATACGACCAAGCGCGGCGCCGTCTATCTCGGAAAATCAACTCAGGTCGGCAGCGAGAACCTCTGCACCATCAGCCAGGCCGTCTACGAGTTTCGCGCCGCCCTGGCAAGCGCCCCTGTAGCCGGGGAGGCGCAGAGCGAAGTGGCAAAGCTGGCGGAAGAATTGGGCGACCTCGCGTCGGACATGGCCTACGAGGCGAATCAGGAGATGGACCAGGAGAAGGCAACCCGGGCCGCCATCATTGAGCGCGGCGAGCGCGCCCTACGTCGCTTTGCTGATGCCGCGCCCCAGGCCAGCGCCGAGTACGAACGAGGCCGCGCCGACGGCTGGGCGGCAGGATGGGATCAGGCTATCAAGCAGCCCCAGGCGCACAAGGACGGCGGCCAGCAGCGCGCCGGGGATATGGACGAGCGAGCGGCATTCGAGGCTTGGGCATACCGCGCCGGCATGGGTCCGAAATTCCGTGAATCCATGTTCGCTGCATGGGAAGCCCGCGCCTCCCTTTCTGCCACCCAGGCCGAACAAGGAGAACGGGATTGAACTACTACCTCGACACCGAGTTCGACGGCTTCGGCGGCCCGCTCCTATCCTTGGCGCTGGTGCGTGAGGATGGCGATTCGCTGTACCTCGTTTACACGGACCACGCCGCGCAGCAGCCCTGGGTGCGCGAGAACGTCCTGCCGATCATGCGGGCGGTTCCGTTCCCCGTAACGGTCGTGAACTGCCGCCACCACGGCGGCGCGGTGCGCATCGCCGAGTTCCTGCGTGGCGACCCAGTGCCGCACATCAACACCGATTGGCCGGACGACATCCGCTATTTCTGCCAGGCCATCATCACCGCGCCCGGCCAGATGGTGAACATCCCTCACCTGTCGTTCGAGGTTCACCGCGTAGATGCCTACCCAACCACCCTGCCCGGGGCGGTTCAGCACAACGCCTGGTGGGACGCCATGGCGCTGCGACATCTGCTTACCCAGCCCACCGAGGACGGAGGCGCCCGTGAATGACCACATCCCCTACGCCACATCCTGCAAGGACGCCCAGGGCCGCGTATGGCATGCCTACTCGGTCAAGTTTTACAGCCCGGACGGCTCCTACGAGTGCCACATTTCAGCCATCAGCGACGACCACGCCCGGCTGCAACTCGATGCCCTCAAGGAAACGGGCCATCTCACTGGGCAGACCATCGAAGCCCATCCCAATACGGAGCCGTGATGAACAAGGAACAACTTGACGCCATCGCCAACCGCAAGACTACGTGCCATCCCTTTGGCGAGACGGTTAGCCTGTCGCGGGCAGAGAGGGACCAGCTTGTGGCGATGGCCCGTTATGCCGTAGCAATAGACAGGGCTGCTACCGAACTTCCTATCGGGTACTACATCGAGTTGAGCATTGAATGCGGCTATGGCGGCGCACGCTTGATTGACCCAGACGGGGAGCCGACAGAACTCGATTGGGATGAACGCGATTTGCCTGCCGAAATCAATGCTGGGATAGACGCGGCCATGGCTGCGGAGATTGGCAAGAATATGGAGGAAATGTGAAGCTCTTTATTGACATCGACCCCGACATCCTAGCTGAATCGGCAGAGTTCGAAACCCAAGATCAAGCCTTTGAGCTGATCAAGTCCGTGGATCTTCTGATGGCTGACTATGACTTCACGCTAGGTGTGGTCCGCTATCTCGTCGGCGAACTCAAAAAATGCTCTGACGATAGTGACCCACCGCTAACGGCGACCGACTTAGGACTTTGATGCCCGCCTAGCGCGGGCTTTGTTTTGGAGGCGATATGTTGCAACGTGCGGTTGAGCCTGCTGTGCAGGTTGCGCCGGCGCCCTACGTGACGATAGCGCTCGCCGCTACCATCACGGGCCTTACGGAAAAGGCGATCCGCCGTAAGATCGAAGCCGGCAAATGGATCGAAGGACGCGAATGGATCCGCTCCTGTGACGGCGGCATTTTCATTTCAATGGCAGGATACCGACAATGGGTAGAAAAGGGACAGGCGTAGAGATCCGGGAGAAGTCCATCCGGATTTCTTTCACCCTCGATGGGGCCAAGAAGCGGGAAACCCTGAAGGTGAACGGCACGCCTATGCTACCGACGCCCGCCAACGTCAAATACGCAGAGCGGGTGGCAATCGAGATCCGGGAGAAGATCCGGCACGGCACTTTCAGCATGGCGGAGTACTTCCCGGAGTCGGTCGCCGAAGTGGACGGCACGGTAGGCGGCCAGCTCGACGTGTGGGTCGCATCGCAGCGGATCGAGAATTCCACCAAGGACGGCTATTCCAGCGCCATCAAGTTCTGGAAGAACGGGGTGGCCAACAAGCATGGCTTGCGCCTTGGGCTGATCCCCCTGCGCCGCCTGAAACTCAGCCACATCCTGACCGTTATAGCCAGCCGACCGGACCTGACGGGGAAAACCGTCAACAACTATGTATCCGTCCTGCGGCAGGCTCTCGAGCTGGCGGTGCAGGACAAGATTCTGACCGACAACCCGGCCGAGGGCGTGCCGCGGGCCAAGCACCAGAAGGAGCCGCCAGACCCTTTCAGCCTGGAAGAGGCCGAGGCCATCATCGGCTACGCGGCGGAGAAATATCCCGAGCCGGTCTACAACATGATCGAAGCCTGGTTTTTCACCGGCCTTCGCACGTCAGAGGTGTTCGGCACTCGATGGCCGAATGTCGATCTAAGGGACAAAACCGCGCAAATTGTGGAGGCCATTGTCCGTGGTGAGCGGAAGTCCAGGACAAAAACCAATACCGGGCGCTTGGTCAAGCTCAACAGCCGCAGCTTCGCGGCCTTCCATCGACAGGAGAAACACTCCCGGATGCGTGGCGAGCAGGTTTGGCTGGACCCCAGGTACGGAACGGCCTGGGAGGATGAGCGGGCGTTTCGCCGCAGCTATTGGTCACCAGCCTTGAAGATCTTGGGGATCCGATATCGGCGCCCGTACAACATCCGTCATACCTACGCGACGATGATGCTGATGGCTGGGATGCGCCCGGCGTTCTGCGCCAAGCAGATGGGGCATAGCATTCAGGTGTTCCTGACCACTTATGCCAAGTGGCTGGACGGCGCCCACGACGACCTTGAAATGGCCCGCCTGGAATCCGCAATTACCCCGAATGTTCCCCGAGAAAACAAAACAGGCACCTAAGTGCCTGTAATGTAAGGGAATTCTTTGGGGTGGCTGATGGGACTCGAACCCACGACAACCGGAATCACAATCCGGGACTCTACCAACTGAGCTACAGCCACCACATTTTTCTTGCGCTGACACCAGAAATTTCGTGTTCAACTGCAAAGAGGCCGAATTCTAGCATGTTTTTTTCGGCGGTGTAAAACGCCCCGCGGTCCTGCAGCCTCGGCCTCGTCCGCCCCCTCTTGCCACGCCTGCCCGCCTTGCTATCCTTGGCGCTCGAATCACCCTCTGGAGGCCTGCGTCGCGCCGTTGCCATGGATCGCATACATGAATTATTGACCGCTTACTGGCCGCACATGGTGTTCGGCATCAGCGTGGTGGCGGGCACGGGCGCGGCGGTGCATGCCGCCATGACCAAGCAGGACGTGCGCTCGGCCATCGGCTGGGTCGGGTTGGCGCTGTTCTCGCCCTTGTTCGGGGCGGCGGCCTATTTCGTGGCGGGGATCAACCGGATCCGCAAAACGCGGCTGTCGCAGCAGCGTGACGAAGCCATGCTGGTGGACGCGGCGCTGGTGGAGACGCCCAGCGTGGACGTGGCGCCGATCTCGGGCCCGCAGTTCGCGTCGCTGAAGGTGCTGGGCGACCAGGTCAGCCGCTTTCGGCTGCTGGGCGGCAACGCGGTGCGGCCGCTGGCCGGCGGCGATGAGGCGTATCCGGCGATGCTGCAGGCGATCCGCGAGGCGCGCCACGCGGTGGCGATGCAGAGCTACATCTTCGACAACGACGCGATCGGCCGCGAGATGGCACAGGCGCTGATCGAGGCGCACGGGCGCGGGGTGCAGGTGCGGGTGCTGATCGATGCGATCGGCGCCAAGTATTCGCGGCCGCCGATCGTGCGGATGCTGGCGCGCGGCGGCGTGCCGGTGGCGCGGTTCATGACCAATCCGCTGGGCGTGCTGCGCATGCCGTATGCCAATCTGCGCAGCCACCGCAAGGTGCTGGTGGTGGATGGCCGCATCGGTTTCACCGGCGGCATGAACGTGCGGGCGGCGTTCGTGACGGCGCTGTCGGGCGCGGCCACCAATGTCGATACGCATTTCCGGGTGGAAGGCCCGATCGTGACGCAGTTGATGTCGGTGTTTGCGCACGACTGGAATTTCACGACGCACGAGTCGCTGCCGGCGCGGCCATGGTTCGATCCGCACGCCCAGCCCGTGCATGGGGTGGTGCCGATGCGCTGCGTGCCGTCGGGTCCCGACCGCGCCATGGGCAGCGCGCACAGCATCATCCTGGGCGCGCTGGCGGTGGCGCAGCGCCACGTGCGGATCCAGTCGCCCTATTTCCTGCCGGACCAACCGCTGATCGGCGCGCTGGCGACGGCGGCGCGGCGCGGGGTGACGGTGGATATCGTGATTCCGGGCAAGAACAATCTGCGGCTGGTCGACTATGCCATGACGGCGCAACTGGACCAGGTGGTGCGCACCGGCTGCCGGGTGTGGCGCTCGCGCGGGGCGTTCGACCATTCCAAGCTGATGACGGTGGATGACGGCTGGGCCTATGTCGGGTCGTCCAACCTGGACCCGCGCAGCCTGCGGCTGAATTTCGAGCTGGATACGGAGATCTACGACCCGCAGGTGGCATGCTGGATCGGCGCCCGCATCGATGCGCTGGTGGCCAACGCACGCCGGCAGACGCTCGATGAATTGCAGCAGGCGCCGTTCGCCAAGCGGCTGCGCAACAAGGTGATCTGGCTGGCCACGCCCTACCTCTGAGCCCGGCGGCGCCGGCATGCGGGAAAATCGGCGGCCGCTGGCCGCCGGTTGCGTTTGGCGGCTTCGCCGCCCGCCGCATCAACCGTCCGAGGTCGGCACCGCGGCCTGGCGCACGGCGAAGACGGCGCTGGCCTTGAGCACCAGGCGTTCGTCCACCTTCAGATGGCAGGTGGCGTAGATCAGGCGCTTGCCGCGCTTGTCGATGGTGACGTGGGCTTCGAGCCAGTCGCCGGGCATGACGGCGTTGAGGTATTCGACCGACATCTGCGCGGTGACGACCGAGGCCTGGCATTGATGGGCGATGACGTATCCGAGGGCGCTGTCGGCCAGGGTGGCGAGCAGGCCGCCGTGGGCCATGCCGTGCATGTTGCCGTGGGCCGCGCCGATGCGCATGGCCAGCACGTCGTCGGCCGCGCGCCGGTAGAAGCCGCCCAGGTCCGCCAGGTGGCGCATGAACTGGCTGCTGGGTTGCCACGGCGCGAAGCCGGCGGGGATGGTGTCTGTCATGGGATGGTAAGTGTCTGCTGCGCAATGCCCCACGGTAGCGCAAAGCGGACGGCGCGCGCCAGCGCCGGCCGGTGGCGACCGGTGAGCGGACAATTTCGGCGGCGGCTGGCGCGGCCGTCGCGCCGGCGCTACATTCTGCCCATGCAATCGTCCGTTTCTCCGCCCCACGCATGAACCGCATCAAGACCTACGGCATGGCCGAGCGCGCGGATTATTTCGACTTCGATATCCGGGCGCAGCAGGTGCGCGAGCCGCTGGAGCAGCCGCACCGGCACGAGTACTTCCAGATCCAGGTGAACCTGGAGGGCGACACGCGCCAGACCATCAGCGGCACCACGCGGCCGTTTCCGCGCGGCGGGCTGAGCTTCGTGCTGCCGTACCGGGTGCACCTGGTGCCGCATCCGCCCGGCGCGCGCTACGTCATCATCAATTTCGCGCAGCGCTTCCTGTGGCCGGAGCTGGCGGTGGACGCGCTGGACCTGGAGGACGTGCCGGTGTCGCAGGCGCCGGCGCTGGCGCCGTTCCTGTTCCAGGAATACCTGGATTTCGAGCTGGACGCGCAGGGGCTGGCCGAGGCCGAGACGCTGATCGCCCGGCTGATGGCGGAGAACCGGCGGCGCGGCTTCGGTTCGTCGACGGCGATCCGCGGGCTGCTGCTGCAGCTGATCGGGCTGGTGTGCGCACGCTACGAGGCCGATCTGCTGCACCTGGCGCGCCATCACGCTGGCAGCAGCCGGCGCGAGAGCGTGCGACGGGTGCTGGCGCACATCGGCGCGCATCTGGCCGAGAACCTGACGCTGAACGACGCGGCGGCGGCGGCGTTCCTGTCGCCCAATTACCTGGCGCACCTGCTCAAGAAAGAGACCGGCAAGACCTTCACCGAGCTGGTGGCCGAGCGCCGCATGGCGCTGGCGCGCGATCTGCTGGCGCATACGGCGCGCGGCGTGGCGCAGGTGGCGCATGCCGCGGGATTCGCGGACGAGGCGTATTTCTCGCGCCGCTTCCGGCAGCTGGAAGGCGTCAGCCCGACCGGCTACCGCGAGCGCCTGCGCGGCGACGGCGCGCGGACGCCGCCGAAGGTCGCGCAGGAGGCCGGGCAAAAGACGGGGCGAAAGACCGCGCAAACAGGACGGCAGGACACGCCGCGAAATGCGCGGAATCGTCCACGGATTGCGTAATCGTCTCCAGGCGACGCGGGCGGCGCGGACCTAATCTGGCCGTGACCCCTCGCAACCTTCAGGAGACCCGCGATGACCCAATCCGCCCAGACCCCGTTTGCCGTGCCGCAGACCACCGTGCCGATCGCCGGCGGCGACCTGCGCTTTCCGGTGCGCCGCATCTACTGCATCGGCCGCAACTATGCCGCGCACGCCATCGAGATGGGTTCGGACCCCAGCCGCGAAGCGCCGTTCTTTTTCCAGAAGCCGACGGACGCGATCCAGGTGGTGCTTCCGGACACGGTGGCCGATCACCCCTACCCGCCGCTGACCCAGAACTACCACTACGAGGTGGAACTGGTGGCGGCCTTGTCGCAAGGCGGCCGCGACATCCCCGTGGAACAGGCGCTCGACTGCGTCTACGGCTACGCGTTGGGGCTGGACATGACGCGGCGCGACCTGCAGCGCGGCATGGGCGACCAGAAGAAGCCGTGGGAAATCGGCAAGAGTTTCGACCACGCCGCGCCGATCGGCCCGATCCATCCGGTGAGCCAGACGGGGCACTACAAGGAAGGCAGCATCTGGCTGGCGGTCAATGGCGAGCGCAAGCAACAGGCGACGCTGTCGCACATGATCTGGTCGGTGGCCGAGCAGATCGCGCGGCTGTCGCAGGCTTTCGAGCTGTTCCCGGGCGACCTGATCTATTCGGGCACGCCGGAGAACGTGGGGCCGGTGGTGCGCGGCGACGTGATCGTGGCGCACGTGGACGGCCTGCCGGAGTTGAGCATCCGCATCGTCTGAGGCGCGGCGCGGGCTGCCTTGGCCGCCGTCCCCGGCGCCAGGCTGGTCTTGGCGCCTGGCCGCCCGGCATGCGGCGGGGCGCCGCAAGGCGGGGAGCGCCGTGCGCCATCGCGCTGCGTCGGCCGGCCGCGCGTGGATCTGAGAGTAAGATCTAAGCCATAACAAACAGCCCATGTGGCAGGAGCAGTGGAAGATGGCAAAAATCGGTATGGTGGGCATCGGCCTGATGGGCCATGGCATCGCAAGCAATCTGGTCAAGCACGGTCACACGCTGACGGTGCTGGAGCATCCGGGCAACCAGCCGCTGGACGCGTTGAAGGCGGCGGGCGCCACCAGCTGCGCCGACGGCGCGACGCTGGCGGCGCAGTCGGACGTGATCATCCTGTGCGTCACGGGCAGCCCGCAGGTCGAGGCGGTGCTGCTGTCGCCGGGCGGCGTGCTGGAAGGGCTGCGCCCGGGCACGGTAATCATCGACTGCTCGACCGCCATTCCCTCGTCCACCGTCAAGGTGGCCGAGGCGGTCACCGAAAAAGGCGGCCGTTTCCTCGACGCCCCCATGACGCGCACGCCGAAGGAAGCCGCAGAAGGCCGCCTGAACCTGCTGGTGGGCGGCGACAAGGCCTTGTTCGAGGAATGCAAGCCGATCCTGGCATGCTTTGCCGAGAACATCGCGCATGCCGGCCCGGTGGGCGCGGGCCATCGCATGAAGCTGCTGCACAACTATGTGTCGCTGGGCGCGATCGCGCTGCTGTCGGAAGCGGCCGCGTGCGCGCTGCGCGCCGACATCGATCCGGCGGTGTTCGCCGAGGTGCTGACCAAGGGCGGCGGCGGCGGCGTGGCGCTGGAGCGTCTCAAGCCCTACCTGCTGGAGCAGGACCCGTCGTCGCTGCGCTTTTTCATGTCGAACGCGCAGAAGGACCTTTCGTACTACAACACCATGGCGGCCGAGACCGGCGCGGTGCGCGAGATCGGCGCCGCGGTGCTGCACACCTATGACCAGGCGGTCAGCCAGGGCGGCGGCGAACGCTACGTGCCCGAGCTGGTGTCGCTGCTCAAGAACCGTTGAGTTGAACCTGACGGCGGCGCGGGTTCAGCGCCCGCCCGCCGCCATCGCCGGCACGGCGCGCAAGGCGCCGCGCCGCGGCAATTGCAGGGAAATGGCGGCGGCCAGCAGCAGCAAGGCGCCGGCCGCCCCGAACGCCACCCAGTGGGTATGGAAGGTCTCGAAGGCCCAGCCACCCAGCCATGAACTGATCATGCCGCCGACCTGGTGGCCCAGGTAGGTCAGCCCGTACAGCACGCCCACCAGGCGCACGCCGTAGACGTCGGCCAGGATGGCGGACGACAGCGCGATGCTGCCGGCCCAGACCACGCCGCCGATGGTGGCGGCGGCATACAGTTCCCAGTGCGCCCCGACCATGACCAGCGCGAAGAACCCGAGCCCGCGCACCAGGTAGATGACGGCCAGGATGCTGCGGCGCTCGACCTGGTCGGACATGCGTCCCAGCACCAGGGTGCTGAAGATCGCCACCAGGCCGATCAGGCCGATGCCCAGCGAGCTGGTGGTGGCGTCGAAACCATGGTCCATCAGCATGGGCATGCCATGCGTGCCCAGCAGGTTCATGCTGAAGCCACAGGCGAACAGGCCCAGCGCCACCTGCCAGAACGGCAGCGTGCGCACGGCGTCGCCAACGCGCAGGTCGGGTGCCTTGGCGGCGGGCCGGGCGCCGGCTTTCCTTTCGACGATCTGGTGGGGCAGCAGGTCGGTGTGTTCGGGCGCCTGGTCGCGCATGACGAACAGCGCCACCGGCACGGTCAAGAGCGCGAACAGGACCGCGAAGGCCAGCAGGGTTTCCTGCCAGCCCACGGCGCCGATGGCGAAGGTGAGCGTGGGGGTCATCAGCGCGATGCCGGCCATGGAGCCGGTGGACAGGAAGAACAGCGCCATGCCGCGCTGGCGCGTGAACCAGCGGCTGATGACGGGGGTCAGCGCCACCGGGCTGGTGAAGGCCAGCCCGATCGACAGGGCCACGCCGAACGCCAGCAGGAATTCGATGGGGCCGCGCGCGAACACGGTCCAGATCGACGAAGCCACCACGATGGCGGTGCCGGTGAGCAGCACGAAGCGGGTGCCGCGGGTGCTGACCAGGTAGCCGGCCAGCGGCATGCCCAGGCCGTAGCACAGCATGCCGACCGCGACGATGCCCGACAGCAGGCTGCGCGAGAAACCCAGGCCGTCCGCCATGGGCAGGAAGAACGGCCCGATACCCATGCGCAGCCCCACCGTGAGCAGGGTCAGTACGGTGGCGGCGCCGACGATGTTCCAGCCGAAATACCAGCCGCCCGATGCTTGCTTGTCCACTTGCCTCTCTCCTTGTGTTCTTGTCGCGCCGGGGCGCTTCGGTACACGGGCATCGGAGATGCGAGGAGACGGAAGCCGACCGCCGGACGCGCCATATTACTCCCGGCTATATGCGGGTGGCGGGGCGGGCGCAAGATGTTGTCCGGTGAACGGTCGCCGGTGGTGTCCGGGCGCGCGCCGATCCGTGGCGCTGGAATCGCGGCACCCTGCCCGTGGCGCGACGCCGCGGATGCGGCCGGGCGCGTATATTGCTCGCACCTTTGAAATCCGAAGTCCGCCGTGAAATCCGAATCGATGTTTGCCTTGTCGCGCCAGGAAATCGCCCTGGTGCTGGTCACCATGCTGTGGGGAAGCACTTTCCTCGTTATCCATATCGCCATGCAGCATAGCGGACCGCTGTTCTTCGTGGGAGTGCGGTTCACCCTGGCGGGAGTCGTGTCGATGCTGCTGTTCCGCCGGCACATGGCACGGCTGACGCGGCGCGAAGCGGGCGCGGGCGTGGCGATCGGCTGCGCGCTGTTCCTCGGTTATTACCTGCAGACCCTCGGCCTGCGCACCATCACCAGCAGCCAGTCGGCCTTCATCACCGCGCTGTACGTGCCGATCGTGCCGCTGCTGCAATGGGCGGTGCTCAAGCGCCCGCCCGGACTGATGAGCTGGGTCGGGGTGGCGCTGGCGTTCACCGGGCTGGTGCTGCTGGCCGGTCCGGAGGCCGGCGCGCCGCATTTCAGCGCGGGCGAACTGGCCACGCTGGCGGGCGCGGCGGCGATTGCGGCCGAGATCATCCTGATCGGCCATTTCGCCAGCTCGGTGGACAGCCGCCGCGTCACGGCGGTGCAGCTGCTGACGGCCGGGCTGGTGTCGTTCGCGCTGATGCCGGCGCTGGGCGAGGCGGTGCCGGAATTTTCATGGCTGTGGGCCGGCGGGGCGATCGGACTTGGCCTGGCCAGCGCGGTGATCCAGCTGACGATGAATTGGGCGCAGAAGTCGGTGTCGCCCACGCGCGCCACGGTGATCTACGCCGGCGAGCCGGTGTGGGGCGGCATCGTCGGCCGGCTGGCCGGGGAGCGCCTGCCCGGCCTGGCGCTGGTGGGCGCGGCGTTGATCGTGGCGGGCGTGCTGGCCAGCGAGGTGAAATTCAAGCGCCGCGGCAAGCCGGCGCCGGGCAGGACCTGAACGGCGCGGCGCGGGCGGACAGCCGTCAGCCGCCCTGCTCCAGGAACGCCTGCAACGCCGGCACGGTGTTCAGCACATGCTGGCGCATTGCGGCTTCGCAGCGATCGGGGTCGCCGGTGAGCAGCGCGTCTATCAGCTCCTGGTGCGATTCGCGCACCCGCAACACGCGGCCGGGCTGGGCGGCCCACAGGCGCATGTAGGGCTCGACCACCGAGTGCAGTTCGGAGATCTGCCGCAACAGGCGCGGCTGCTGGCAGAAACTGCAGAGGTATTCGTGGAAGTCGCGGTGGGCGCTGGTCCAGTCCAGGTAGTCGCCCAGGCCCTGCTCCAACTGGTCGAGCATGCCGGACAGGCGGCGGACGTGCTCGGCGCTCATGTGGCGCACGGCGTTGCGCACGGCCAGCCCTTCGAGCACGGAGCGCATTTCGAAGACTTCGCGCATTTCCTGCTGGTTCAGGCCGCGCACCACGGCGCCGCGGTTGGCGCGGATCTCGACCAGGCCCTCGGAGGCGAGCCGGCGCAGCGCGCCGCGCACCGGCATGCGGCTGGTGCCGATTTCGCTGGCGATGACCTCGGGCACCAGGCGGTGGCCGGGCGGATAGTTGCCCAGCCGGATTTCGCGCTGCAGGTGCTGGTAGGCCTCTTCTTCGGCGCTGACGGCTGTCTTCTGATACTGCAGCATCCTCGTCCCCGGGTTTTCAAAGCCGCCATGATAGATAAACGCAAAAATAACATAAATTGGATCCAGTGATCCATGGATGCAAATACCTATGTTCGGATCGCCATGGCTCGCGTCAAATCCGTAACTGGCGCGCCGGCCGTGCGCGCCCGCCGGGGACCGCAACGGGCGACAGACCCGCCTGGCGCTCACCGATACAACGCATTCAAGGGGAATCCATGCCTTTCCGTCTCATCCGCACCCTGGCGGGCGCCGCCGCGCTGGCCTTCGCCGCCCAGGCCGGCGCCCAGGCCACCGACTGGCCGCAGCATCCGGTGCGTATCGTGGTGCCGTTCCAGGCCGGCTCGGCCACCGACCTGATTTCGCGCCAGCTGGGCGCGGCGCTGTCGACCGAACTGGGCCAGCCTTTCGTGGTCGAAGCCCGCCCTGGCGCCGCCGCCGCGATCGGCAGCGCCTCGGTGGCGCGCTCGGCGGCCGACGGCTACACACTGCTGATGGGCGGCCCGGCCGCCATCGTCACCAACCGCTTCCTGCAGAAGCGCCTGGCCTACGATCCGGACAAGTTCGAGCTGGTGTCGATGGTGGCCTACACGCCCAACATCCTGCTGGCCAATCCGCAGCAGCCATTCAAGACCCTGCCCGAGATGATCGCGTATGCCCGCGCCAATCCGGGCAAGTTGACCTACGCCTCGTTCGGCACCGGCACCACCTCGCACATGGCGGGGGAAATGCTCAAATCGGTGGCCGGCATCGACATCCTGCACGTGCCCTACAAGGGCGCCGGCGAAGCCATTCCGGCGCTGCTGAGCGGCCAGGTGTCGATGTACTTCGACACCATCATGACCGGCCTGCCGCAGGTCAAGAGCGGCGCGCTGCTGGCGCTGGGCATGTCCAATTCGCAGCGCTCGTCGCTGGCGCCGGACATCCCCACCATCGCCGAGCAGGGCTACGCCGGCTACGACATCGCGCCGTGGTACGGACTGGTGGCGCCGGAAGGCACGCCCGCGCCGATCCTGGACAAGCTCAACCGCGCCGTCAACAAGGTGCTTGCGGATCCCGCGTTGCGCGGTAAGCTGGCCGAAGCCGGCGCCGAGCCGCGTGGCGGCAGCCGCGAGGAATTCGCCGCCTTCATCAAGGCCGAGATCCCGCGCACCAAGCAGTTGATCGACCAGGCCGGCATCACCCCGCAGTAATTTCCCACAGAGTCTCCACGCCATCATGTCCTCCCCCTTCGATTGGTCTTTTCCGTATGCTTCCCGAAAAATGCCGGTGCTTGCCGCCAACGCGGTGGCAACCAGCCAGCCGCTGGCGGCCCAGGCCGGGCTGCGCATGCTGCTGGCGGGCGGCAATGCCGTGGACAGCGCCATCGCCACCGCCATCGCGCTGACCGTGGTCGAACCCGTGATGAACGGCATCGGCGGCGACATGTTCGCGCTGGTCTGGCACGAAGGGCGGTTGCATGGCCTGAACTCCAGCGGCTGCGCGCCGGCGGCATGGACGCCGGAGTATTTCGCCGGCCGCGACGCCATGCCTGGCACCGGCTGGGGCACGGTGACCGTGCCCGGCCAGGTGGCGGGCTGGAAGGCGCTGTCCGAACGCTTCGGCAAGCTGCCCTTCGCCAAGCTGTTCGAACCGGCGATCGCCTATGCCGAGGAAGGCTTCGCGGTCAGCCCGACGATTGCGCGCCAATGGGCCACACAGGCGCCCAAGCTGGCGCAGGAACCGGGCTTTGCCGAGGCGTTCCTGCCGCAAGGCCGGGCGCCGCAGGCGGGCGAATGGTGGCGTTTTCCGGCGCAGGCGCGCACCCTGCGCGACATCGCCGAAAGCGGGGGCGACAGCTTCTACCGCGGCGCGCTGGCCGGCAGGATCGTCGACTTCGCGGCGCGCACCGGCGGCGCCCTGGGCGCGGCCGACCTGGCCGAACACCGCCCCGAGTGGGTGACGCCGATCTCGCAGTCGTTCCGCGGCTACGAACTGCATGAAATCCCGCCCAACGGCCAGGGCATCTCGGCGCTGATGGCGCTGGGCATGCTGGAGCAGTTCGACCTGGAGGCGATGGGCCGCGACAGCGCCGATTACTACCACGTCAGCATCGAGGCCATGAAGCTGGCCTTTGCCGACCTGCATCACCACGTGGCCGATCCACGCCACATGCGCACCGACGCCCGCGCCCTGCTCGATCGCGCCTACCTGGCCGAGCGCGCGCGCCTGATCTCGATGGACCGCGCCGCCGTGCCGGTGGCCGGCACGCCCGCCAGCGGCGGCACGGTCTACCTGACCGCCGCCGACGCGGGCGGCACCATGGTGTCGTTCATCCAATCCAACTACCACGGCTTCGGTTCCGGGGTGGTGGTGCCGGACACCGGCATCAGCCTGCACAACCGCGGCCTGAACTTCGTGCTGACGCCGGGCCACGCCAACCAGGTGGCGCCGCGCAAGAAGCCCATGCACACAATCATCCCGGCCTTCGTCACCCGCGGCGGCGAGCCGGTGATGTCGTTCGGCGTGATGGGCGGGTCGATGCAGGCGCAAGGCCATCTGCAGATGGTGACGCGCCTGGCGGCCTTCGGCCAGAACCCGCAGGCCATGAGCGATGCGCCGCGTTTCCGGGTCGAGAAGGGGCCGGTGGTGAACGTCGAAGCGCACCTGCCCGCCGACGTGGTCGAGGCGCTGCGCCAGCGCGGCCACAACGTGGCGGTGGCGCCCGCCGACAGCCTGGAATTCGGCTCGGCGCAACTGATCTGCCGGCTGCCGCAGGGCGGCTACGTGGCTGCGTCCGATTCGCGCCGCGACGGCCAGGCGGTGGGCTTCTAGGGCCGGCGAGCACGGCGGCGGAACACGCCGCCGGAAAGGGGCTTGATCGGTCATATGGACGACGCGGGGCGCGGCGATACTGCGGCGCAGACTCACCAAGGCCCCTATGAACCGCATCCTGTCCGCCGCGGCGCTGGCCGCCGCCCTGGCGACCTCGCTCGCCGCCCCGTCCCGCGCGCTGGCCGCGCTGCCCATGGCCGTGGACGGCCAGCCCCTGCCCTCGCTGGCGCCCATGCTCGAACGCGTGACGCCGGCGGTGGTCAACATTTCCGCCCAGGGCGATGGCGCGCCGGCGCCGGCCTTCGGCCAGGCCGGTGGCGCCGGGCGCCAGAGCATCGGCTCGGGCGTGATCGTCGACGCGGCCCAGGGCAATATCCTGACCAATCACCACGTGGTGCGCGGCGCCACGTCCATCCGCGTGTCGTTGCAGGACGGCCGCAGCTTCACCGCCACCGTGGTCGGCAGCGATCCGGACACCGACCTGGCGGTGCTGCGCATTCCGCCCGACAAGCTGCAGGCCCTGACGCTGTCCGACTCTAGCGACCTGCGGGTGGGCGATTTCGTGGTCGCCATCGGCGATCCCTACGGCCTGGGCCAGTCGGCCTCGTCCGGCATCGTATCGGCGCTGGAACGCTCCAGCCTGCGCGCGGCCGGCTACCAGAACTTCATCCAGACCGACGCCTCCATCAACCCGGGCAACTCGGGCGGCGCGCTGGTCAACCTGAACGGCGAACTGGTCGGCATCAATACCATGATCTACACGCCATCGGGCGGCAATGTCGGCATCGGCTTCGCGATTCCGTCGAACCTGGCGGGGGAGGTCATGCGCCAGTTGCTGCAGCACGGCCAGGTGCAGCGCGGCGGCCTGGGGCTGGACACCATCGACATCACGCCGCGCAACGCGCGCCAATTAGGCATGGCGCCCAACGCCACGGGCGTGGTGGTGGCGCGGGTGGCGGACGGTTCACCGGCGCAACAGGCCGGCGTGCAGGCGCGCGACCTGGTCGTGGCGCTGGACGGCAAGCCGATCGGCACCAGCGCCCAGCTGCGCAATGCCGAGGGCCTGCTGCCGGTGGGCAAGCAGGTGCGGCTGACGCTGTCGCGCGGCGGCCAGCGCTCGGAGGTGACGCTGCGCATCGAGCCGGAGCGCAACGAGCGGCTGCACGGCGGTTCGCTGGATGCGCGCCTGAATGGCGTGGAGTTCACCGAGATCGGCCGCGCGCAGCGCCTGAAGGGCAACGATGGCGTGGCGGTCAGCGCCACTTATCCCGAGCGCGGGCCGGTGGCGGCGCGGATGCAGCGCGGCGACATCGTCATCGGCGTCAACCAGCGCCCGGTGAGCCGGCTGGCCGACCTGCGCGGCCTGCTGAGCGGCGCGGCGCCGGGGCAACCGCTGCTGCTGACGCTGGTGCGCGGACAGGCGATGTACACACTGCAGGTCAACTAGGCTAGGGCCTGCTCGCATCACGAGGCCCCCCCGGGATCGGCGCGGGGCATGAGCAGTGCGGAAGCAGCGGGCCGCCCCGCCCGCGCGGCCGCGAGACGGGCGATAATGCCCAGCTTCCCGCCACGCGACCACCATTCATGCCAGCCTCCCACGCCTCCCTCGCCCTCTGGGGTATTTCCGCCCTGGCGATCGTCGGCATCCTGCTGCGCCCCTGGAAGTTGCCCGAATACGTCTGGGCCGGCGGCGCCGCCCTGCTACTGACGGCGACCGGGCTGATCCCCTGGCAGGCAGCGCTGGGCGCGGTCGGCAAGGGGCTGGACGTCTACCTGTTCCTGATCGGCATGATGGTGCTGGCCGAGCTGGCGCGCCAGCAGGGGCTGTTCGACTGGCTGGCGATGGTGGCGGCGCGCCATGCGCGCGGGTCGGCGCGGCGGCTGTTCGACCTGGTGTTCCTGGTGGGCATCCTGGTCACCGTATTCCTGTCGAACGACGCCACCGCCGTGGTGCTGACGCCGGCGGTGTACGCCGCGGCGCGGGCCGCCGGCGCGCGGCCGCTGCCGTATCTGTTCATCTGCGCCTTCATCGCCAACGCCGCCAGCTTCGTGCTGCCGATCTCCAATCCCGCCAACCTGGTGGTGTACGGCAGCCAGATGCCGCCGCTGCTGGACTGGCTGCAACGCTTCACGCTGCCGTCGCTGGCGGCCATCGGCCTGACCTACCTGGCGCTGCGCTACAGCCAGCGCGAGGCGCTGCGCCAGCCATTGCGGGCGGACATCGTGCCGCAGCCGCTGGGCAGCGGCGCGCGCCTGACCGGCATCGGCATCCTGCTGACCGCGCTGGTGCTGATGGCGGCCTCGGCATTGCATGCCGACCTGGGGTTGCCCACCTTCATTGCCGGCCTGGCCACCGCCGGTTTCATCCACCTGCGGCAGCGGCTCAATCCGCTGCCGGTGCTGCGCCACGTGGCCTGGGGCGTGCTGCCGATGGTGGCCGGCCTGTTCGTGCTGGTCGAGGGCCTGGCGCTCAGCGGCGCCATCGACGCCCTGGCGCGGGCGCTACTGCGGCTGGCGAGCGACTCGGCCGGCGGCGCGCTGTGGGGCGCCGGCATCGTCGCGGCGCTGGCCAGCAACGTCATCAATAACCTGCCGGCCGGACTGATCGCCGGGTCGGTCGGCCAGATCGCCGACCTGCCGGCGCAGACCGCCGGCGCCTTGCTGATCGGCGTGGACCTGGGCCCCAACCTGTCGATCACCGGTTCGCTGGCGACGCTGCTGTGGCTGATCGCGGTGCGGCGCGAGGGCCAGCACGTGGGCGCGCTGCGCTTCCTGAAACTGGGCGCCTGGGTGATGCCGCCGGCGCTGCTGGGCGCGCTGCTGATGCTGGCGCTGGCCGGCGGCTGAACCGCCGCGGGGCCGTCGCAGGACGCGCCAGCGAGCCATCGCACGCGTCTCAATGGCATCCATAACGGCGGCCCGGCGCGCAGGGTTCAGGACTGGGGCTGGGCCAGCAGGCGCTGGATCTCGGCCTCGGTCTCGGCGTAGCGCCCCTCGCCAAAATGGCGATAGACGATGTTGCCCCCCTTGTCGATCAGGTAGAACGCCGGCCAGTACTGATTGCGGTAGGCGTCCCAGGTCTTGTAGTCGTTGTCCTGCGCCACCGGGTATTCGATGCCGAAGCGCTTGATGGCGTCCGCCACATTCTTCGTTGTGCGCTCGAAGGGGAATTCCGGCGTGTGCACGCCCACCACCACCAGGCCCTGGTCCTTGTACTTCTGGTGCCACTGCTTCACGTACGGCAGCGTGTTGATGCAGTTGATGCAGGTGTAGGTCCAGAAATCCACCAGCACCACCTTGCCTCGCAGGCTGGCCAGGGTGCGCGGCTCGCTGTTGAGCCAGGTCTGGATGCCGGTGAATTCCGGCGCGGGAACCGGCGCCGGGGCGGCGGCATGCGCCGCGGTCCCCAGCAACAGGCCAGCCACGGCGAGCTTGACGGAAACGAGGGCCCGGCGGGCGGAAAGGCGGATGGATGGCATGGTGCGCTCCTTCAGGTCACGGAAAATCGGGTTGCGGAAAATCGGGTTGAAAAAACAGGTCGCGGAAAACGGACAGGAAAAAAACAGGTCACGCGAACAGGCGGCTGATCCAGGCATAGGCCAACACGTCGTACTGGAAATGGATGGCGATGGCCGACGCCACCAGCAACACGCCGAAGGCGCGCTGCAGGCGCACGGCGTGGCGGGCGATGGCGCCGACGCGGCGGGCCGCGAAGCCGCCGCCGTAGGCAATGGCCAACATCGGGATGCCGGCGCCCAGCCCGTAGACCAGCAGCAGCAGGCTGGAATGGGCCAGGTCCTGGGCGCGCGCCGCCAGGATCAGGATCGATGCCAGCACCGGCCCGGCGCAGGGCGTCCAGACCGCGCCCAGCGACATGCCCAGCAGGAAGCCGCCGGCATTGCCCGAACCACCCCGCGCGCCCAGGCCGATCACGCCCTGCAACGGGCCGCTCAGCCGCGCCGCCAGCCAGTCGTACGGCCGCGGCCAGATGCGCGCCAGGCCGAACAGCGCCAGCGCCGCCACCGACACCGAGCGCACCGCCTCATGGGCCGACTCGACCGCGCCCGACAGCAGGCTGAGCGCGATGCCCAGCCCGGAGAACGCCAGCACGAAGCCCAGCACGATGCACAGCGGCCGCAGGCGCCCGGCGCGCTCGACCGCGCTGCCCAGCAGGATCGGCAGCAGCGGCAATACGCAGGGCGAGGCCACCGTCAGCATGCCGGCGGCCAGGGCGAGCGGGGTGTCGATGAGGGTGGTCATGGCGGGCGGTCCGTTTCAGTCTCGATGACCGCATTGGACGCGCGGCGGGTATCCGCCCTGTGCCGGAAAACGGGGTTTTTGCGCGGCTTTTGTATCGTGTCCGGCCGCGCATACACTACGACACACTTCGCGCCGCGGGCGGCGCTATAACCTGCCGGACACCCCTTGCCGGAGCCCGACCATGAAGCCCCCCGTCCCCCAGCCACGTCCCCGCCCCACCCTGCGCCGGCTGCTGGCCGTGCTGGCGCTGCTGGCCGGCGGCCTGGGCGCCGAAGCCGTCCAGCCCGGCCCATGCCAGCTGATCGTCAACAGCCAGGACCGCCGCCGCACCCCGCCCGCTGAGTAGAATGCGCCATGGACAATCCAGACCACATCCTGATCGTCGACGACGACCGCGAGATCCGCGAGCTGGCCGGCAACTTCCTCAAGAAGAACGGCCTGAACGTCACCCTGGCGGCCGATGGCCGGCAGATGCGCAACCTGCTCGAAACGCTGACCGTCGACCTGATCGTGCTGGACATCATGATGCCCGGCGACGACGGCCTGGTGCTGTGCCGCGAGCTGCGCGCCGGCAAGCACCGCCGCACCCCGATCCTGCTGCTGACCGCGCGCGACGAGGACATGGATCGCGTGCTGGGGCTGGAGATGGGCGCCGACGACTACCTGGTCAAGCCCTTCGTGGCGCGCGAACTGCTGGCGCGGATCAAGGCGATCCTGCGCCGCACCCGCATGCTGCCGCCCAACTTCCAGGTCACCGAGCCCGGCCGCGCCGTGCGGTTCGGCGCCTGGACGCTGGACACCACCGCGCGCCACCTGCTGGATGCCGAAGGCACGATCGTGTCGCTGAGCGGCGCCGAATACCGATTGCTGCGGGTCTTCCTGGACCATCCGCAGCGGGTGCTGAACCGCGACCAGCTGCTGAACCTGACGCAGGGGCGCGACGCCGATTTCTTCGGCCGCTCGATCGACCTGCTGGTCAGCCGCCTGCGCCAGCGGCTGCGCGAGGACGCGCGCGAGCCGATGTATATCAAGACGGTGCGCAGCGAAGGCTATGTGTTCGCCGCGCAGGTCGACGTGTCCGAGGCCACGTAGATGGCCGCCCGGGTCCCGCCCTGGCGCCGCTGGCCGCGCACCCTGGCGAGCCGGCTGTTCCTGGTCTTCCTGGTGGGCCTGGTGCTGGCCCACGGATTGTCGTTTGGACTGCAGTTCTACGAGCGCTACCAGTCGGCCAGGAGCGTCATGCTCGACAACCTGGAACGCGACGTGGTGGTCGCGCTGGCGATCCTGAACCGCCTGCCGGCCGACGAGCGCGCCGCCTGGCTGCCGCGACTGAGCGCCAGCAACCGCCAGTACCTGCTGGGACCCGGCGATTTCGACCGGCCGTTGCAGACGCCGGCCGCCGAGGCGGTGCGCGACTCGATCCAGGCGGCGCTGGGCAATGCCTATCCGCTGGCCTTCGGCACGGTCGGCGACGACCCCAAGCACATCCAGGCGCGCGCCACGCTGGCCGACGGCCAGGCGGTGACGCTGGACATCCACATGAGCGTGATGCCGCTGGCGATGTGGCTGCCGGTGGTGCTGCTGGCGCAGCTGGCGCTGCTGATCCTGTGCGCGTGGCTGGCGGTGCGGCTGGCGATCCGGCCGCTGACGCAGCTGGCCGGCGCGGCCGATGCGATGAGCCCCGATCGCCGCAGCCCGCGCCTGGCCGAGGACGGGCCGGCCGAAGTGGCGCAGGCCTCGGCGGCATTCAATGCCATGCAGGACCGCATCGCCGCGCACCTGGCCGAGCGCATGCAGATCCTGGGCGCGATTTCGCACGACCTGCAAACGCCGATCACGCGCATGAAGCTGCGTTCGGAATTCATGGACGACTCGGCCGACCGCGACAAGCTGGCGCACGACCTGCAGGAAGTCGAGCAGCTGGTGCGCGACGGCCTGGCCTACGCGCGCAGCGCGGGCGCCGCCACCGAGCCGCCCGCGCGCATCGACCTGGACGCGTTCCTGGACAGCCTGGTGTGCGACTACACCGACATCGGCAAGCCGGTGACGCTGCAAGGCCACTGCCCTGGCCCATGGCAGACCCGGCCGCGCGCCTTGCGCCGGATCCTGGGCAACCTGATCGACAACGCGCTGAAATTCGGCGGCGCGGCGGAAGTCCTGATCGGTCCGGCCGAGGACGGCCACGGTGTATCGATTCGCGTGCTGGACCGCGGCCCCGGCATTCCCGAGCAGGAATTGCAGGCGGTGCTGCAACCGTTCTACCGGCTCGAAGGCTCGCGCAACCGCGACAGCGGCGGCACCGGCCTGGGCCTGGCGATCGCGCGGCAACTGGCCGACGTGATCGACGGCGAATTGCGGCTGCGCAATCGCGAGGGCGGCGGGCTGGAGGCGCAGGTGCTGCTGCGGCCCGGCGCCTGAGCGCGGCGAGGTAGCGCGCTTCGATTTTCCAGATGAAAAACGCCCCCCGATGTCGCCATCGCGGGGCGTTGCTTCTGAAACTACGGACTCAGAGAATCGCCAATTCCACGTCGATATTGCCGCGGATCGCGCCCGAGTAGGGGCAGGTCTGGTGCGCGGTGTCGACCAGTTGGCGCCGCTGCTCGTCCGACAGTCCCGGCAGCGAAATGTTCAGCCTGACTGCCAGCGCGTAGCGCGCGCCGCCGTCGGTCTTGCCCAGCGACACCTCGGCATCGACCGCCACGTCGCGCGGCACGGCGATGCCGAGCTTGGCGCCGGCCAGTTGCATGGCGCCGATGAAGCAGGCGGAATAGCCGATGCCGAACAGTTGCTCGGGGTTGGTGCCGGGCCGGCCCGAGCCCGGCGGGCTGAGCGGCAGCAGCAGCGCGCCGTCATCGCTGCGGCCGGCGCCTTCGCGGCCGCCGGTGGTGTGGGTGTGAGCGGTGTACAGCACGGTTTCCAGCGCTTGGGACATGATGGCTCCTGGTATCGGAATTGAGGAACCCGCATTGCACCAAGGCGCTGTATCCCGCCTGTGTCGCAAGACCGCCGCTTTTGCGTCGTACTGTATCCCGCGTCCATGCCGGCGGCGCGCGCCTCAGGCCGACGCGGCAGGCGCGGCGGCGTCGTCCGGCGCCAGCAGCGTGAACGCGTCCGGCCCCGCCCGCCGCGCCATGGCGTCGAGGATGCGCTGGACCAGTTCGGGAACCAGCGGGTGCGGCGGCTGGCCGGCCAGCGTGGCCATGCCCACGCAGTAGTCGATGCGCGGCCGGAACGGCCGGCAGACGATGCCCATGTCCTGGCACAGGCGCGCGAACAGGCCGTTGACGATCGACACGCCGATGCCCTGCGCCGCCAGCCGGCAGGCCATTTCCACCGAATGCACCTCGGCCTTGATCTGCGGCATCATGCGGCCCTGCCGGAAGGCCTGGTCGATCTGCAGGCGCAGCGAACGCTGCCGGCCCAGCAGCACCAGGTCGATGCCGATCAGGTCGGCCGGGCCGATCTCGTCCAGCGCCTGCAACGGATGGCCCGGCGGCATGATGCAGACCGCCTCGGTCGCCAGCCGCCGCAACATGGCCAGGCCCGAATTCATCGGCGGCGAGCGCACCAGCGCCAGGTCGGCCTCGCGCCCCAGCACCGCCACTTCGCTGGTTTCGTAGGTGCCCACCAGCACTTCCAGCGCGACGTCGGGATGGTCGGACAGGAACGATTCGACCACGGCGGGCATGACCGACTGCGCCACCGTGCTGGGCAGCTGCACGCGGATCAGCGTGCGCCGCTGCCCGCCCAGCCGCAACTGGTTGACGTGGCGCTGCAGCGACTCGGCGTCCGAGATCATGTTCTGCACGTCGGGCAGCAGCGATTCGGCCTCGGCGGTGGGATGCAGGCGGCCCTTGCGGCGCACGAACAGCGGCACGCCCAGGTCGGTCTCGAACTGGCTCAGCAGGCGGCTGACGGCCGGCTGCGACGAGCCCAGCCGCTGCGCGGCCTCGATGGTCGAGCCGGTGGTCATGAAGGCGAGGAAAGCCTCTAGCTGCTTGAAATTCATCCTGTCCCGCGGGGTCCGCAATATCGGCGCCGCGCGGCACGGCACGCGCGAGGCCTAGGGTTAACACCAAATTTCTCGTCATTCACATAGCCATATGCCGCCTTCGCATACGGTTGCCAGTCGGGCGCGATGGATCGAACATTCCGCCCATCCGGATTCTCGCCATTCATGAATCCGCAATCAATACGCGATATCGCCGATATTGTCCGGCAAGGAGCCCCCAGATGCGCGCCGTTCCGTTCCCCGCTTCCTGTCGCCGCGAGGCGCCATGACCGCGTTCATTATCCGCCGGCTGTGCCAGAGCCTGGTGATCCTGGCGCTGACCTCGCTGATCGTGTTCGCCGGCGTCTACGCCATCGGCGACCCGATCGAGATCCTGGTGCCGGCCGACGCCACGCAGGCCGAGATCGCGCAGGCGGTGCAGTCGCTGGGCCTGGACCTGCCGCTGTACCAGCAGTACCTGAAGTTCGTCGGCAACGCGCTGCACGGCGACCTGGGCACCTCGTTCGTCTTCAACCAGCCCGCCATCCAGCTGATCCTGCAACGCCTGCCGGCCACGCTGGAGCTGGCCTGCGTGGCGTTGCTGCTGGCGCTGGCCATCGGCCTGCCGCTGGGCCTGGTGGCCGGCCTGAAGCCGGATTCGGCGCTGGATCGCGGCATCATGACCGGCTCGATCCTGGGCTTCAGCCTGCCGAACTTCTGGCAGGGCATCATGCTGGTGCTGATCTTCTCGGTGACGCTGGGCTGGCTGCCGTCCACCGGCCGCGGCCCCACCGGCGAGATCCTCGGCATCCACACCAGCCTGGCGTCGTGGGACGGCATCCGCCACCTGATCCTGCCGGCGCTGAACCTGGCGCTGTTCAAGATCGCGCTGATCGTGCGCCTGACCCGCAGCGGCGTGCGCGAGACCATGCCGCTGGACTACGTGAAGTTCGCCCGCGCCAAGGGCCTGCGCGAATCGCGCGTGATCTACATGCACGTGCTCAAAAACATCCTGATCCCGATTGTCACCGTGGTCGGCATGGAGTTCGGCTCGCTGATCGCCTTCGCCACCGTCACCGAAACCATCTTCGCCTGGCCCGGCGTGGGCAAGCTGATCATCGACAGCATCATGAAGCTGGACCGCCCGGTGGTGGTTGCCTACCTGCTGATCGTTGTCACCATGTTCATCGTGCTCAACCTGCTGGTGGACATCATCTATTCCGTGCTGGATCCCCGTGTCCGCGTGGGAGCCTCCGAATGACATTGCTTGCCAAAAAATGGCTGCCCGGCCGCGACACCACTTTCGGCCAGGCGCTGCACGGCGTGCTGGACAGCCGCCCCGCGACGCTGGCCGCGATCATCTTCCTGCTGCTGGTGCTGGCCGCGCTGCTGGCGCCGTGGATCGCGCCGCAGAACCCGTATGACCTGGCCGCCATCACCATCCTGGACGGCCGCATGCCGCCGGGCAGCCAGGGCATCTATGGCGACATCTACTGGGCCGGCACCGACGCCCAGGGCCGCGACATGCTGTCGGCCATGATGTATGGCCTGCGCACCAGCCTTTCCGTGGGCGTGCTGAGCGGCCTGTTCGCCATGGCCGTGGGCACGGTGCTGGGCCTGACGGCGGCGTATTTCGGCGGCCGCATCGATGCGCTGATCATGCGCCTGGTGGACCTGATGCTGGGTTTCCCGACCATCCTGGTGGCGCTGATGATGCTGGCCATCCTGGGCCAGGGCGTGGACAAGGTGATCCTGGCGCTGGTGGTGGTGCAGTGGGCCTACTTCGCGCGCGCGGTGCGCGCCACCGCCGTGGTCGAGCGGCGCAAGGAATACATGGAAGCGGCCCTGTGCCTGGGGCTGAGCCACCGGCGCGCGCTGTTCAGCCAGTTGCTGCCGAACTGCATCCCGCCGGTCATCGTCATCGCCATGATCCAGACCGCCAACGCCATCGCCGCCGAGGCCACGCTCAGCTTCCTGGGCATCGGCCTGCCGGTCACCGAGCCGTCGCTGGGCCTGTTGATCGCCAACGGCTACCAGCAGATGCTGGCCGGCCTGTACTGGATCAGCGTGTTTCCCGGCCTGCTGCTGCTGACCGTGGTCTTCACCATGAACATCGTGGGCGACCGCGTCCGCGAGGCGCTCAACCCGCGCCTGCAGAAATAGGAAGTGCCATGCAATCGGCAACCCCCACCCTATCCGTGCGCAACCTGCGCACCTGGTTCCACACCCGCGCCGGCCTGGTGCGGGCGGTGGACGACGTCAGCTTCGACGTCCATCCCGGCGAGATCCTGGGCCTGGTCGGCGAGTCCGGCTCGGGCAAGTCCATCACCGGCTTTTCCATCCTGGGCCTGATCGATCCGCCCGGGCGCATCGACGGCGGCCAGATCCTGTTCAAGGGCACCGACCTGGCGACGCTGTCGCGCGAAGAACTGCGCCAGCTGCGCGGCAACCGCATCGCCATGGTGTTCCAGGACCCGATGATGACGCTGAACCCGGTGTTCCGCATCGAGACCCAGATGGTCGAGACGGTGCTGAGCCACGAGCGCTGCAGCCGCAAGGCGGCCTGGGACCGCGCCCGCGACACGCTGGCGGCGGTCGGCATCCCCTCGCCGGCCGAGCGCCTGAAGGCCTATCCGCACCAGCTGTCGGGCGGCATGCGCCAGCGCGTGGCGATCGCCATCGCCATGCTGCACAAGCCCGACCTGATCATCGCCGACGAACCCACCACGGCGCTGGACGTCACCATCCAGGCGCAGATCCTGGCCGAGATGCAGAAGCTGTGCGCCGAGACCGGCACCGCCATGGTGTGGGTCAGCCACGACCTGGCGGTGGTGGCGGGCCTGGCCGACCGCGTCTGTGTGATGTACGCCGGCCGCGTGGTCGAGTCCGGCGGCACCGACGACATCCTCGATCGTCCGCGCCATCCCTACACCATCGGCCTGATCGGCTCGGTGCCCAGCAACGAGCACACCGGCGACCGCCTGTACCAGATCCCCGGCATGGCGCCGTCGCCGCTGGCGCTGCCGGCCGGCTGCGCCTTCAACCCTCGCTGCGGCCACGCGACCGAGCGCTGCCGCGCCGAACAGCCGCCACTGGAGGCCGCCGGCGGCCGCGGCCTGCGCTGCTTCCATCCCCAGACAGGAGCCCTTTCGTGAGCCCGACGATCCTGATGCAGGCCAACCAGGTGTCGCGCCTGTTCGTGAAGCGGCCCGACTACGCCGAACGCCTCGCCGGCCTGCTGGGCGCCAAGGTCGCCTCGCACACCGTGCACGCGGTCGACCGCGTCGACCTGACCATCCACCAGGGCGAAGTGGTCGGCCTGGTGGGCGAGTCCGGCTGCGGCAAGTCGACGCTGGGCCGGGTGCTGGCGGGCATCCTGCCGGCCACCACGGGCAGCATCCAGACGCCGGCCGGCGAACTGTCCGCCCTGACCGGCCGCGCCGCGCACGCGCAGCGCATGGCCACGCAGATGATCTTCCAGGACCCGATGTCCTCGCTCAATCCGCGCAAGCGGGTGCGCGACATCATCGGCGAGGCGCCGCTGGCCAACGGCATCATCGCGCGCCGCGACTACGACGACTACGTGGTGCAGGTGATGCGGCGCGTGGGGCTGGACCCCGACTACCGCAACCGCTTCCCGCACCAGTTCTCGGGCGGCCAGCGCCAGCGCGTGGGCATCGGCCGGGTGCTGGCGGTCAAGCCGGGCTTCCTGATCTGCGACGAGTCGATCGCGGCGCTTGACGTGTCGATCCAGGCGCAGATCCTGAACCTCTTCATGGACCTGCGGCAGGATCTGGGCCTGACCTATCTCTTCATCAGCCACGACCTGGGCGTGGTGCGGCGCATCAGCGACCGCACCGTCATCATGTACCTGGGCCGCGTGGTCGAGTCGGGCCCCACCGCCGAAGTGTTCGCCGCGCCGCGCCATCCCTACACCCAGGCCCTGCTGCAGGAAGTGCCGCGGCTGTCGAACCGCAAGCGGCGTTTTCACGCCATCAAGGGCGAGATCCCGTCGCCGCTGAATCCGCCGCCCGGCTGCCATTTCCATCCGCGCTGCCCGCAGGCCATGGCGCGCTGCAAGACCGAACAACCGCTGCTGCGCGTCACGGCCGACGGCCACCAGGCCGCCTGCCACCTGCTCGACGGCGCCGCGCGCCCACAAGGAACCTCCGCCGCATGAATCCCCTGCTTACCCCGATCCGCCGCGGCGCCGCGGCGCTGGCCCTGCTGGCGCTGCTGGCCGGCGCCGCGCCCGCCGTGGCGCGGCCGCTGCTGACCATCGGCCATTCCAGCGAACCGTCGTCGATGGACCCGCTGTTCTCGCGCACCGGCAACAACCAGGCCGCGGCCGAGAACATCTTCGAACGGCTGGTGTCGACCGACGAGAACATGCAGATGCGTCCGGGCCTGGCCCTGTCGTGGCGGGTGCTGGCGCCCGACACCTGGGAGATCAGGCTGCGGCCCGGCGTGCGCTTCCATGACGGCACGCCGTTCAGCGCCGACGACGTGGTGTTCTCGCTGGAACGCGCGCCCAGGGTGCCCAACAGTCCGGCGCCCTTCAGCGGCGCGGTGCGCTCCATCGCCGCGGTCGAGGTGGTCGACCCGCTGACCCTGCGCATCCGCACCAAGGCGCCCACGCCGGACTTCATGGAGCAGATCGGGCTGGTCTACATGCTGTCGCGCCACGCCGCGCAAGGCAAGCGCTCGGAAGACTTCAACAGCGGCGTGGCGGCCATCGGCACCGGCCCCTACAGGTTCGTGCGCTGGCAGCCGGGCGACAGCCTGGAGCTGGCGCGCAACGAGACCTACTGGGGCGCGCGGCCGGACTTCGACCGCGTGGTGATCCGCTACATCGCCAACGACGCGGCGCGCATCTCGGCGCTGCTGTCGGGCACGGTCGACCTGATCGACAGCGTGCCGCCGACGGATGCCAGGACGCTCAAGGGCAAGGCCGGCTACACGCTCTATCGCTCGCCGTCGGCGCGCCTGATCTACCTGGCGCTGGACTCGGCGCGCGACGCCAGCCCGTTCGTCACCGACGCGCAGGGCAAGCCGATGACGGTCAATCCACTCAAGGACGCGCGGGTGCGCCAGGCGATCTCGAAGATGTTCATGCGCGGCCCGATCACCGAACGCCTGCTCAGCGGCGCCGGCGTGCCGGCCGGGCAGATGGTGCCCGAGGGCCTGGGCGGCCACAGCCCCAACCTGCCCGCGCCCGCCTACGACCTGGAAGGCGCGCGCGCCCTGTTGGCCCAGGCCGGCTATCCGCAAGGCTTCGGCCTGACGCTGCACTCGTCCAACGACCGCTTCGCCGGCGACAGCGACCTGGCCCAGGCGCTGGCGCAGATGATGGCGCGCGCCGGCCTGCGCATCAACGGCGTGGTGACCCAGCCCTACAACGTCTATGCCGGCGCCAGCGACAAGCAGCAGTACAGCGCCTTCATCTTCTCGTACGGCAACAGCACCGGCGATTCGTCGAACGGCCTGACCAACGTGCTGGCCACCTACGACAAGGCCGCCGGCACCGGCGCCTTCAACCGCGCGCGCTACTCCAACCCGGCGGTGGACCGCCTACTGGCGCGGGCCGCCGTGGAGTTCGACCCGGCGCAACGCGACGCCCTGCTGCGCCAGGCCGCCGAGGCCGCCTTCAACGACGTCGGCATCGTGCCGCTGTATTTCCCGGTGGCCTTCTGGGCCGCGCGCGACGGCACCGTCATGCGCGCCAACAAGCTCGAACGCACCTCCATGCTGTACATACAGGAAGCAAAATGACCGCCCCCGAAGTTTCTCCCGCCGCGCTGCTGGCGGACCAGATGGTGCGCATGCGCGACGGCGTGCGCCTGGCCACCGACGTGCACCTGCCGGCCGGCTACCGGCCCGGCCTGGACGCGCCGCTGCCCGTGATCCTGGAGCGCACGCCCTATGGCAAGGCGGAGGTGTCGCGCTCCGAGCAGATCGACGGCCGGCTCGGCGTGCCGCGGCCCGAGGTGGCGCGCTATTTCACCGCGCACGGTTTCGCCGTGGTGTTCCAGGACTGCCGCGGCCGCTACGGCTCGGAAGGCCAGTTCACCAAGTACCTGTCGGAAGGCCCGGACGGCTTCGACACGCTGGCGTGGATCATGCAACAGCCGTGGTGCAACGGCCGCATCGGCACCATGGGCCTGTCGTACGCCGCCCACACGCAAATGGCGCTGGCCTGCCTGAACCCGCCAGGCCTGGCCTGCATGGTGCTGGACTCGGGCGGGTTTTCCAACGGCTACCAGTGCGGCATCCGCCAATCCGGCGCGTTCGAGCTGAAGCAGGCCACCTGGGCCTACAAGCAGGCCAAGCTGAGCCCCGCCGCGCAACAGGACCCGCTGGTGCTGGCCGCGCTCGAGGCCGAGGACATCCGCCAGTGGTTCACGCGCATGCCGTGGCGTCCCGGCCATTCGCCGCTGGCCAGCGTGCCCGAATACGAGGACTACCTGTTCGAGCAATGGCGCGCCGATACCTTCGACGAGTCCTGGCGCCAGCTGGGCATCTACGCCCAGGGCTACTACGACGCGATTCCCGACATCCCGGTGGCGCTGATGTCCAGCTGGTACGACGCCTACGTGCGCACCACCCTGGAGAACTACGCCGGCCTGACGCAGGGCCGCCGGTCGCCGGTACGGCTCATCATGGGGCCATGGCTGCATGGCGACCGCAACACCACGCATAGCGGCGACGCCGAATTCGGCCCGCGCGCGGCCTTCGACGGCAACCTGGCGCGGCACTGGCTGGGCTTCCGGCTGGCGTGGTTCCAGCGCTGGCTTCAGGACGCCCCGGCGGGCGCCGCGCCGGACCCGGCCGCGCGCCTGTTCCTGATGGGCGGCGGCAGCGGCGCGCGCGACGCGCAGGGCCGCTTCGACCACGGCGGCGCCTGGATCCAGGCCGACGCCTGGCCGGTGCCGCAGGCCCGCGCCACCGCCTTCTACCTGCACGCCGACGGCCGCCTGGATCAACGGTCGCCGGCGGACGCGGCGGGCCGGTTGCGCTACCAGTACGACCCACGCAATCCGGTGCCCACGATCGGCGGCGCGCTGACCTCGGGCCAGCCGGTGTTCGAGGGCGGCGGCTTCGACCAGCGCGAGGATGCGCGCTTCTTCGGCGTGCGCCAGCCCGGCCTGCCGCTGGCCGCGCGCGACGACGTGCTGGTGTTCCAGACCGAACCGCTGCCGGAGGATCTGGCGGTGGCCGGGCCGGTGGGCGTCAAGCTGTACGTGTCGTCCGATTGCCCCGACACCGACTTCACCGCCAAGCTGATCGACGTCTATCCGCCCAGCGCCGACTACCCGCAGGGCTACGCGCTGAACCTGACCGACGGCATCTTCCGCTGCCGCTTCCATGAAGGCTGGGACGAGGCGCGGCCCCTGGCGCCGGGCAAGGTCTACGAGATCACCATCGAACCGTTCGCCACCTGCAATCTGTTCCAGCGCGGCCACCGCATCCGCCTGGACATCTCCAGCAGCAACTTCCCGAAGTACGACGTCAACCCGAACAGCGGCGAATCGGCCGCCGACGCCCGCGAAAAGCGCATCGCGCTGAACACGGTGCACCTGTCGGCCGCGCATCCGTCCAGCGTCACGCTGTGCGTGGCCGCGCCGCGGGACCTGGCGCCGCTGCCCGCGCATGGGACCCTGCCATGACCCGTTAGCGCCCGGCCCCGACAACCGCTTGCTTCATCCTTTGCCGCCGGCGCGCCGGCGGCAGGGGCTTCTTTTGTCCAATGCCATACCAATCGAGGGGATCACACCATGAAAAGAATCATCCGCCACCGCCGAGTCCTGGGCGCCGCCCTGGCGCTGGGATGCCTGAGTCCGGTCCAGGCCGCCGAAACCAGCAGCGTGACGCTGTATGGCCTGGTCGACCTGGGCACCACCTACGAACGCAAGGACGGCGCGTCCAGCCTGCGCCAGAAAAGCGGCAACCAATCGGGCTCGCGCTGGGGCCTGCGCGGCTCCGAGGACCTGGGCAATGGCTACAAGGCGGTGTTCCGCCTGGAGAGCGGCTTCAATGCCAACAACGGCACCCAGGCGCAGGGCCGCATGTTCGGCCGCTGGGCCTACGTCGGCCTGGCCGGCGGCTTCGGCGAAGTGCGGCTGGGGCGCCAGTGGGTCTACGGCTTCGAGTGGGCCGGCGTCGGCTCGCCGTTCGGCACCGGCTGGGGCCAGTCTTCCAACAACGCCAGCCTGGGCTACAACGACGGCGACTTCGGCGCCGGCGGCCGCGTCAACAACGCGGTGTTCTATGCCACGCCGCGCCTGGGCGGCTGGCAGGCCGGGCTGGGCTACAGCTTCGAATCGCACGACGGCGAGGCCTTCGCCACCGACGCGCACGATCGCGTGCTGACCGCGGGCCTGCGCTACAACGGCGGCCCGGTGGCGGCGGCGCTGACCTACGAGCGGCTCAATCCGAATTCGCAACTGCCGAACAAGAAGACGGCCGGCAACCTGCAAGTGGCCGGTTCGTACGACTTCGAGTGGATCAAGCTGCACGGCACCTACGGCAACCTGCGCAACGCCAATACCGGCCCTTCGGCGGGCTACGACCGGGTCAATTCGTACCTCGCCGGCATCAGCATGCCGACCGGCAAGGCCGGCACGCTGATGGCGTCGTACCAGCGCGCCACCAGCTCCGACATCACCGGCTGGGCCCTGGGCTACCAGCATGACCTGTCCAAGCGCACCAACCTGTACGCCTACGTCAACCGCCTGGACATCCGCGCATCGCACACGCTGCAGACCTCGGTCGGCGTCCGCCATCTGTTCTGACGCGCGCCCCGTGGCGGCGCGGGCGGCTCCCGCGCCGCCGGCACGGCGCGGACCCGGTGCCACGCGCGCCGGCTCAAAGGAACGCGCGCGTGCCCCACCAGCCGGGCAGCAGCAGCGCCGCCGCCCACAGGAAGGCCGAGGCCCAGTTGGCGGCCTGGAACGACGCGGCGCGCATGCCGCAGATGCCGGCGATCATCGGCACGGTGGCGCGCAAGGGACCGAAGAAGCGGCACAGCACGATGCTCAGCACGCCCCACTTCTGGATGAACACGGTGCTGCGGTGCAGGAGTTCAGGGCGTTTTCGCAGTGGCTTCAATTGCGTCAGGCCGGGTCCGAACCACACGCCGCAGGCATATTGCACCCAGTCGCCCAGCGCCGCGCCAATCGCGATCGCCAACCATACCGGCACGAAAGCGCTGTCGCCCAACCCCAGGATGGCGCCGATCGACAGCAGCAACGCCGTGCCCGGTATCACCAGCGCCACCAGCGGCAGCGACTTCAGGAACGCGAAGGCGAATCCCATCGGCGCCAGCCAGTCGGCGTGGGTGCGGGCGAAATCGACCAGCGTCTGCTGCAGGGAATGAAAGGTCTCGAACAACATGAGGCGTTACGGCAAGACAGGCATGACGCCCATGTTACGGCTTGCGCGTCAGACGATCACGTCGCGCAGGCCGCGCGGACGCCGCTGCACCAGGCCGGCCAGCCGCTCCAGCGCCTGCGCCAGGGCCTCGCGCCCGGGAATGCTGCCCAGCGAGATGCGGATGGCGTTGGGCGTGCCCAGCCCCTGGTGGAAGGCGTCCGACGAGGTCACGCTCAGGCCTTCGTCGCGCGCCACCCGTTCCAGGTCGACCGCGGTCCAGAGGCTGGGCAACGGCTGCCACAGGTGGATGCCTGCCGCCGCGGCCGGAAATGGCCCCGGCAGCAACCGGCGCGCCAATTGCTGGCGCGCATGGGCCTCGGCGCGCACACCGTCCAGGATGTGCCGCGCCGTGCCGCTGGCGATCCATTGCGTGGTCAGCACCCCCATCAGCGGCGCCGCCATCACGGCAAACGCGCGCATCGCCGCGAGCACGTTGCGGCGGCCGTCTTCGTCCGGGCTCAGCACGAACGCGGTGCGCAGGCCGGGCGTCAGGGTCTTGGCCAGCGTGGCGATGTAGAACACCGAGGCCGGCGCCAGGCTGGCCAGCGCCGGCGGCGCGTCGTCCAGGAACAGTGAATAGGGATCGTCTTCGATGATGCGCACGCCGCGGGCCGCGGCGGCTCGCACCAGGTCGCGGCGGCGCGCCGCGCTCATGGTGTGGGCGGTGGGATTCTGCAGCGTGGGGTTCAGGTAGACCAGCCGGCCGCCGTCGCGGCAGGCGCGCTCCAGCCCGGCGGGGGTCATGCCGTCGGCGTCGGTCTCGGCCACCAGCACGCGCCGGCCCAACTGCTGCGCCGCGGTCAAGAGGCCCGGATACACCAGCGGCTCGGCGATGATGCCGTCGCCCGGCCGGCTATAGGCCAGCATCACGGCGGCCAGGGCGGCCTGCGCGCCGGGACACACCAGCACCCGGTCCGGGTCGACCCGCTCGACCGACTGCGCCAGCCATTGCGCGCCTGCCTCGCGTTCGGCGGGACCGCCGCCGGCCTGGTGATAGGTCATCATCACGCCGACGTCATGGCGTTCCATGGCCTGGGCCAGGCCGCGCCGCAGCAGGTCCTGCAGGTCGCAGCCCAGCGGCAGCGGCGGCATGTTCATGCCCAGGTCCAGCATCTGCCGCAGCGGCTGTTCGACAGGCCGCGCAATAAAGGTGCCGAGCGGCCCGCGCGCTTCGATCAGCCCGCGCTGGGCGGCCTCGGCGTAGGCGCGCGTCACCGTGGTCAGGTCCACGTCCAGGTGCTGGGCCAGGCGCCGCTGCGGCGGCAGGCGGTCGCCCGGCTGCATGCGGTTGGCGGCCACGGCGCCTTCGATGAAATCCGCGATCTGGCGGTAGCGGGGGCCGGCGCCGCGCACGAAGGTCAGGGGCCAGGATGCATACATATCGTCGTTATGCATTGTTTTTATTGCGCGGGAATGCCGCAATGTATGACTGACATGAATCGGCCAGTATGGCACAAACCCGGTTCAAGTCCATACATCGGGAACCTTGTACGGCCTTTGCCGGTAAGACCTCAGTTGAAGCCCGCCGCGCGAAACATGCGGTCGTAGATGCCGCGCAGCACGGCCTGCTTGCGCAGGTTGTAGTCCGCGACCTGGTCCACGCCCTCGGCCGCGGCGTGCTTGGCTTGGGCATATCGGTCGCGGTCATCGTCGTGCCCGCGCAACCAGTCGCGGAACATCCGGTGGCGGATGTTCTCGGGACAGTCCGGGCCGAACACATGCAGGTTGACCCGCGGCGTCGACAACTGCAGGCAGCGATGCTGGTGCCACGAGGGTTCGCGGATCACCAGCACATAGCCGATGGCCTCCAGCGCCGGCACATAGGCGGCCTCGTCGGCCGGGTCGGCCACCGCCAGGTCGATGTCCACCACCGGCTTGGCCGGCAGACCCGGCACCGCGGTCGATCCGACGTGGTCGATGCGCAGCGCGGCCGGCCCCAGCGCCGCGGCGATGTCCTGCGCCAGCCGCGCATACCGCACCGGCCAGTCGGGGTCGTAGGGCACCACGACGACCGCTTCCGGCGCCGGCTTGCCGCGTACCCACGGGTCCTCGTCCGGATCGGAGTCGTAGTGCCGCATGATGTCTTCGGGAGTGGGCATGATCTTTTCCTGCTTAAGCCAGCCGCTATTGTAGGAAAGGGGAAAGGGCGGGAAAGGCGTCAGGGCGCGGGCGGCGGCAACGCGCGCAGCCACGCGGCCATGTCGGCCGCCACTTCGCCCATGCGCGGCGTGCCGTCCGCTTCGCGCAGGCCATGATCCAGCCCGGGATAGAAGCGATAGTCGATATTGCGCCGGCCGGCGCGCTTGAGGGCATCGATCATCCGCGCCACCGAATCCGGCGACACTGACGTGTCCGCGCCGCCCTGGACGATCAACAGCGGCGTGTGCACCCGCTCCAGCAACGCCTGCTGGTCCAGCGCCAGGGCCTGGCGCCACCAGTCATGTCCGTGATTGCTCGCCACCAGATCGGAAGACGGCGCCTGCGCCAGGGCCTGCGCAAACCCGCGGAACCCCTCGATGGCTTGCGCCTTCTCGGCAGGCGACGCATCGCCCGTCCCGATGCTGTGCAGCACGTCATCGAGGAACCAGCGCCCGCCGCCGTTGAAGGCGATGCTGGCATCCACCAGCCCGCCTCGCGCCGCCAGCATATTGGCCACGACCGCGCCTTCGCTGCCGCCCACGGCCACCACGCGGCGGTACCCGCCCTGCTGGCGCAAGCGCGCGATCACGGCTGCGTAGTCCCGCAGGCGCTGGTCGAAATTATCGTGCAGCAGATAGGCCCGCGGACAGTCGGCGCGGTGGCTGCCATCATCGTCGCGGTACGGCAGGGAGACATCGATGCCGTACTTGTCGACCGTAAGCAGATCGGCCCGCGGCAGCACGTGCCGCAGATACTGGCGCACGGCATGGTTGTGTGCCACGCTGTTGCAATCGGACCCCTGCACCACCACCAGCAGACTGTCGGCGGCGCGATCGGGATCGTGTTGGCGCAGGTAGTAGGCGATGGCCGAGCCGTCCGGGCGTGGCAGCCAGTGCTGCTCGGTCGGTCGGGCCTGGGCGGGCAGGCTGATGGCGAGGGCGCACACACCCGGCAGCAACGCACGCGAAATGAAGCGGCCCGGCCGATTGCTGGCGGCCAGAACCATCGCGATCAATACGTTGCGCATCCTTCCCCCCGTTTCGCCTGGGCGCCGACTATACCGCAGTCATCGGCTCAGGCATCGTCGACCGTCGCCGGCCGCACCCGCACGGTCTTACCCAGGGTGCGCGCGACCGGCGAAGCCGCCACCGCCTCGCGCGCCAGCGCGCGCTGCGCATCGGACAGCGGCGCG
Organism: Achromobacter sp. CSND-B12; assembly: GCF_052906545.1. Classification (NCBI taxonomy): domain Bacteria; kingdom Pseudomonadati; phylum Pseudomonadota; class Betaproteobacteria; order Burkholderiales; family Alcaligenaceae; genus Achromobacter; species Achromobacter sp. CSND-B12. The sequence goes on from NZ_JBREGJ010000001.1 coordinate 1,390,937, forward strand.
GCAAAGCGCAACGAGACATCGAAGCCGCTTTCGTGATCGAGACGCTCGAGCGCCACCGTCACCGTCAGCGCGGGCAGCGCCATGGCGGCCCGCTGCGCGGCCATGTCGATGGACATGCAGATACAGGCCGCCAGCGCGCTCTCGAGCAATTCGTGCGGCCGCATGCCCGTGTCGCCTCCCGCGCCAAGCTTGCGCGTATCGGATCGCACCAGGCTTTGCCCGTTGCTGATCTCGACGCCGTATGACGGCCCCACCCTGTTCGCGGTCACCATGGGACTTCTCCGTTGCCAGTGAAAAGACCCACAGCCTAAGCCGCCCCCACGCCACCGGGAAGGCAATCGGGTGTACCGGTAGTGGCGCTACCAGGCAGGACGCAGGATCCGGCCCCGGAAACGGACGCGACAGTAACATTTCGCCGGGTAACAACGCTCGACCCAGCCGGGTCCCTCGCCGACACTGGACGTTCACCTTTCTCGTGGAGGAAAGGCCCATGTACGAGGATATCCAGAAGCAAGGGGCCAAGGCGGCGATGCGCGGAGCGAGCAAGCTCGACTGCCCCTATCTCAGGCTCAACCTGTTGCCCGCCCGAAGCGCGGAACCGATCGGGCAATGGCTCGCCAAGGTGCTGGCATGGGAAGCCGGCTGGAACCGCCAGCAACGCGCGAGGACAAGAGTGATGTAGGCAGGCAAGAGAGGGCTGTGTTTACAGCCCTTTTCCTTTAGGCGCGGGCTCGGTTGCGTCATGCCCGTCCTTGGCGCCGCGCGACGGTTGCGCGGCCTGCCGCTCGAGCGCCTGCAAGCGCGCGGCATTGGCCTGGCACAAGGTTCGATAGAACATCGCGCCGCTGGCGACCAGCAGGCCGAGATCCTTTTCGTCCAGCTTGGCGCCAAGCTTTTCCAGGTGACCCGCATAGATCGCGAGCACGCTGTCCCAGGCATCAAGCGAAGGCGTGGGCGCCGGCGTCAGGATCATCAATTCCAGGAGTTCTTCGCGGTCCATACGCGCCTCCTTCCTCGTACACGGCGACAGGATGGCATGAGAGTGGTTGCACGGTCAAAACGGAAGGGTAAGCGTTGCCTACCACGGATACAGGTACTGCAACACTATTGCAGCCGATCCGCCATTTCAGTAAAACTGACGGTCCTATCACCTACTTTTGGAGGGAAGTGCAATGCATCGCGACGAAATCCAAAAGCTGGGCGCCCAAGCCGCCCGCGACGGACTGACCCTGTGGGATTGCCCCTACTACCGTGCCGCGGCCATGCCGGGACACACGGGCGAGTCGATCACGGAGTGGCGCGGCAAGGTCGAGGCCTGGGAGGCCGGATTCCTGGCCGAGACCCGATCATGGAATCCGCCCCGCGGCACCCCTCCGCCGGCAGGGCTGGCGCGGCACCCTGTCCACTGATCCCATCATCGCCGCCTTCCGGCCCCGGGCGCCCCACGCCATACCCCGCCAACCGGGCACTCAGAGCATCTTGTCACGCGCCTGTTCGGCGCGGGAAGCGCCGATAGCGGTTTCGACATTCCTGGCCTCCTCCGGAGGAGGCAGGACGGCGGGGAAGCCCAGCGCCTGGATCCACAGCTCACGCGCCCAGCCCTTGGTGTGATAGAGGTGGTGGTCCTCATCCTTCTCGACGGCGTCGTGGGCGCGCTTGAGCACGCTGGCCTGCGGCCCTGACGTCTTCTGCGCCACCAGGCCGATCAGTTCCCAGTTCTGGTGATCCTTGGTTTCGGCCAGCACCACGCATTCCGCGGCCACCAGTTGGGCCGCGTCCGGGTCGCCTTGCGATTTGGCGAGCTTGATGGCGGCCACGAGGCTTTCCCCGTGGTGCTTCACAACGGCCCGGCTGGGCACCGCCGCATCCGGGTCCAGGCCCAGCTCTTCAAAGACGGTCAGCAACACGCGCTGGTGCGTTTTCGTCTCGTCAAGGTAACCCTGCCATTCCTTGCGCAGGTCGGCGTCGACCGTACAGTCGAGCGCGGCGGTGTATACGAGTTCACCGCCCAATTCAGTTTCGAGCGCCTGGTACAGAAGGTCGTGAATCTGCTCGGGATTGCCTGCTTTCTTCGCCATGTTGGCCTCCTGGATATCACCCTGGATCGGGACAAGCAATCTCACCAGCAAGCCGCGTGCCCGCGCCGAGGGCGGGCTCCCCCGGGTACGCGGGATGCTGCATCGGCCGGCCTGCCGCACTCGCGGGACGGTGGACCAACTTGGAGATCACAATGGACAGGAATGACTCACGCGCGAGCCAACACCTGATGGACTGGCTCAGAGACGCGCACGCCATGGAAGAACAGGCCGAAACCATGCTCGGCAGCATGCTATCGCGCATCGAAAGCTACCCGGAACTGCGGCAACGCATCCAGCGCCACATCGAGGAGACGCGCGAACAGCAGCGCCTGGTGCGCCAGTGCATCGAACGTCGCGGCGGCGACACATCGCTGCTCAAGGACCTGACGGGCAAGGCCATGGCCACGTTCCAGGGGTTTGCGGGCGTATTCGCCGCCGACGAGGTCGTCAAGGGCACGATGTTCAGTTTCGCCTTCGAGAATCTGGAGATTGCCGCCTACAGCCAGCTCAAGGTGGCGGCCGACGCAGTCGGCGATGCGGAAACCGCGGCGGTATGCCAACGCATCCTGGAAGAAGAGCGCGCCATGGCGCAGTGGATCGAGCACAACTCGGCGGCCCTGGTACGGAGCTTTCTGGCACGCGCCGACGATCCTGACGCGCAGGCCAAACGATAGGCGCCAAGCCCCGGGGCCGCACCGCGGTCCCGGCCGCGCCCCCATGTCAATTTGACCGACAGGGCAAAATTTGGCGTCGCGCGCCGCGTCCCGGTCAACAGGAGACCACGATGACATCGACCTCGCCCATCCCCGCCGATATCAACCCTGGGGACGAAGCCGCGCCCGGCACGCCCGGCGCCGGCACGGTGCCTCGCCCCGCCTGCCACGGCAGCGGCAGGATAGACCAGAAGCCCTGCCACCAATGCGGCGGGACAGGCAAGGTCGTGCGCGGCATCGGCGGCGCATGACCGGCCCGCCTACCAGGGCGGGAACATTACGATCAACCCGATCAATAGAACGGCTATCAGCAGCCGGACCAGGAATTTTCTGTTTTTCATGGCGGACTCCGCGAGCGTTTCCCTGGCGCCACCGCGCACGCCGCGTGCCCACCACGCCCGCCGGGCAGCACGGGGCCACAACGCGGGCCACATTCAGGGCCGGGCACGCCGCTTGCCGGTTGCTCCACCCACCGCCAACGGAGTCCGCCATGAAGCCTTCACATCCCAATGCCCCCCTGCCGCAGACATCGCCAACGGCGCCCGACCCAAGCCGCGAGGACCAGGTCGACATTTCCACCCGCGTGCAAGAGGGATTGAAAAAAGCGAACCAGCGACGCGCATCCGGCGAGCGGACATCGACCACCGCTCACAAGGCGACCCAATTCGACGGCTCGCCGAATCCGCGCGCGGACGAGGACGACATCCTCAAGCCAGCCGACGACACCCCCGCCGTGATGCCCCGACGCACCGGGCCGAAAAACCCGGCCTAGCAGGCGCCAGCATGGACCTCCCCACCTCCGAACAAGCCAGTGGCCGCAGCGTGCGCCGCGCCAGCGGCCTGCTCGGCTTTGCCATGGGCGGCTTCTTCGACGGCATCCTGCTGCACCAGATACTTCAGTGGCATCACCTGTTGTCCGCCATCCGCACCGGCATCCTGGGAGACCTGCGCATGCAGGTGGCGGTGGACGGCCTGTTTCACGCCCTGATGTACGTGGTGGCGGCGGTCGGCTTGTGGATCCTCTATCGGACGCGGGCACACGCGCCGGCGGTCTCGCTGCGGCCGCTGTGGCCGGCGTTCTGGATGGGCTTCGGCGCCTGGCACATCATCGACGCGTTGTTCTCGCACTGGATCACTGGCATTCACCGAATCCGCATGGACACCGACATGCCTTTGTTCTGGGACCTGGCCTGGCTGGCGGTGTTCGGCCTGTTGCCGTTTTTCGTCGGCTGGCGCGGCTGTTCCGCCGGCGGCGGCCCGCCAGCACGCCGGCGCCACGTCTCCATCGGCCTGCTGATTGCCGCGCTGGCCGGCGCCGCCGCGGCCAACCTCTTCCCTCTGCGCGGCGACAACGATACGACCGTGGTGGCCTTGTTGCCGAACGCGTCGGCCACGGGATTGCTGCAGGCGCTGGATGGCACCGACGCCCGCATCGTGTGGACGGACCGCGCCGGCGGCGTATGGGTGGTGCAAAACCTCTCGCTGCGCGAGAGCCTGTCGCTGTACGGTGTGGGCGCGTTGTATGTCAGTGGCACGACCTCGCCGGCCGGCTGCGCGGCATGGCTACAGCCGACGCAACGGGCCTCCGGCGGCCCGACGGACAGCCGGACGTAACACGGCGACGGTCAACGCGATTTACCGGGCGGCTCGTCCCGTCCCGCGCCGCTTTCCGGATCGGGTGGCAAGCCCGCCTGGCGGCGCTGCATCGGGCCGCGGCCATAGGCATCCTTGCCTTGTTCGCGCCGTTGGCCGCCCGCCGGGTAGCCCGACCCCGTGTCCGGATCCGGATTGGGCGTATCGTGCCCGGGTCGATCGACCTGCGGCTGGCCATTGTGCCGTTCGCTTTCGGACTCCGCGTGAAAAATCGGCTTGGACATCCTGACCTCCTTGCGCTTGGCGCTCCAGGCTCGACGGCCGGACGCCCATCGCCCGCCTCGCAGCCATGGCCATGCGGTGAGCAATCGCCATGCCGACCATGCCGACGAGGTCGTCCTTGCTGGAGGCGAATTCCCCTCAACGGGTTTCCCAATGGCCCTGCGGACGCGGTGGCGCGGCGACGAGGGCCAGGGCCGTGAACGCAAGGGCAAGGCAGAGAGCGCGCTTCATCCAGATGTTCTGCGAGGGTGACCGACGATGTCGGAATGCGCGGACACTAGCAATTCCATGCAACGGCGCAAGCGGCTGCCGCCAGCGCACATTCACCTCAGCGCCACAGATCTTCAACGAACGTCCCTCTCCATGACAGGGACCCGCGCGGCTTGTTACACTGGATTTACATTTCCACGTCACACAGTCGGACCGCAAATTGGCCGCAAAAAGCTCGACTCTTACCCGCAGCCTACGACTGTTGTCTCTGCGACAAGCCCTTGTCCTGCTCGGCCTGGCATGCTCGGCACCCGCGACATTGGTCGCCGCGCTAACGGTGTACGAAGACTATCGCCTTCACAAGGAGCGGATTTACCAGGCGACGGTGTCTATCGCCCGCAGCATGACTGTTGACTGGGAGCGGGAGATCCATGGCGTGACCGCGGGTCTGAACGTCCTTGCCGCCTCCGAAGAACTGGCTCGCGGCGACCTGCGCGGTTTTCATGCGAAGGCGCGGCAGATCGCTCAATTGCAGAACGTGGACAGCTATGTGCTTGTCGACGCCCGGCGCATGCAGATCTTGAATACGGCCCATGATTACGCCCGCCCGGCAGTCCCTGCCTCAGCGCCGCAAGGCGCGCTGGATCGGGTGTTCTCGGATCGCACTTTGATGCAAACCGATTTATTCAACACCCGGGCCACGAACCGCTATCTCGTGGCCATCGGCGTACCCGTAATCGTAAACAACGAAGTCCGATACAGCTTGCAAGCCGGCATCAGCCCCGAAGCCATCGGAAGGCTATTACGTCGCCAGGCGCTTGGCGAAGGCTGGGTCGCGGCATTGCTCGATTCACAAGGCATCATCGCCGGCCGAACACGCGAAGAATCTCGATTCATCGGCCACCCCGCGGTTCCGTCGCTTCGCCGCGCCATCGAAAATCGGGCCGAAAACACGCTGGAAAGCACAACGAAGGAAGGCGCGCCGGTCTTTACGGCCTTCACACACACCTCGGACGGGAAGTGGGCCGTGGCCGTGGGCGCACCCGCGAATTTCCTTTTGGAGGAGCTTATCGCGTCGCTGGCGAAGGTCATTCTGGCCGGGATCGCATTTGTTGGCCTTGGCGTCGCGCTCGCCGTATGGATGGCGCGTGCAATCGAACGATCCATCGCAGCCCTTATTGAACCGGCCATCGAGCTCGGCCGCGGCGGTACCTTTGTTGCCCCGCCGACGCACTTTGTGGAAACGGCCGCGCTGGGATCGGCGCTGACAGAAACTTCGCGCATGCTGGCGCGAGCGCAACAGCTGGCGTATCACGATCCGCTCACAGGACTTTGCAATCGCGTACTGTTCGGAGAGCTGGCCAGCCAAACCCTGGCGGCCGCGGCAAGCGCGCGCCGGCAAGTGGCCATACTGGCGATCGACCTTGATCACTTCAAGGACGTGAACGACACCCAGGGGCATGCGATGGGCGACGCAGTGTTGGAGTTTGTCGCCCAACGCATGAAGACCACGTTTCGCGCATCGGACATCATTGCGCGCTTCGGCGGTGACGAGTTCTTTGTTTTGATGGACGACAGCAATGCGGAGACTGCGCTATCCGCCGCAAACAACTTGATCAGATCATTGTCGCGACCCTACCCCGGAGTAGAGGCGACTGTGGGCGCATCCGTCGGCATCTCGATTTTTCCCGCAGATGGGTCAGATCTGGCTTCGCTTCTCTCGGAAGCGGACGCCGCGCTTTACGCAGCGAAGGATGCGGGTCGAGGCCAGGCGTTGCGCCGCTCGGCACAAGACTAGCCTGCCGTCATGCCGGAGGTCCGCGCCCGCCCGCGCGCGAATGACGGATACCGAATGCCGCCGGCCTGCCGTACTGGCGGGACGGCGGCCTCCCTGTTTTCAAGCGGGGCCGGGACGTGGTGCTCCGCCACCGGTCAAGTACGGTCGCCCATCGCACTCCCGTCGCCCAGCTCAGTGCCCGTCACCGGGTCGGCGGCGGGATCCGACGCGGTACGGGCAACCATGGCTTGCAGCGCCTGCGTTTCATCCTCGGTAAGACCTACCGATGCAAGCCCGTCCCCGTCGATCGCGCATTGCTCATCCCGTTCGGAAACGTAGTTGAAGTTTTCGTCACTGTTCCACGAACCACGCATATCACCCTCGCCCTGCGACATGTTGAAGTAGACGTTGGCAAAACGCGGGTCGCCCGGCAGCTTTCCGGGCGGGAAGTTCGGCTCCATCGAATAAAGCGCCTTCTCGAACGAGCGCTGGTGCGACACTTCCCGCGTCATCAGGAAACCCAGCGCTTCCTTGACGCCCGGGTCGTCAGTAGCGTTGATCAGGCGCTCATAGATGATCTTGGCCCGCGCCTCGGCGGCAATGTTCGAACGCAGGTCCGCGGAAGGGTCGCCGATGGTGTCGATATACCCGGCGTTCCAAAGCTGCCCGCCGGAGTTGACCAGCGCGGGCCCGCCACCGAACAGCACCTGCGTAACGTGCGAATCGTTTCCCGGCCCGTTCAAGCGCCGGTAGATCTCGGCCTCGGATTCGGTGGCTTCGGCAAGCACGCCCTTGGCCCCCTTATTGAGCATGGCCACCAACGTACCGATCACTTCGAGGTGACTCAGTTCCTCGGTGGCGATATCGAGCAGCATGTCCTTTCGCCCCGGGTCGTCCTCCGCCAGTGCCTGCGTGAAGTATCTACACGCCGCCGCCAGTTCCCCCTGAGGACCGCCGAATTGCTCCAGCAGCAGATTGGCCAACCCCGGGTTGGTCTGCGCGACGCGCACGGTGTACTGCAAGCGTTTGTTGTGAGCAAACATGGTCGTCTCCCGTTTTGCCGGCCGTCATTGGCCGGGCGGGGGACCCGCAAGCAATTGCCATGCCGAAGCGTTCGCATATGGCAGCACGGGTTGCGGTACCCTATATCCGGCCAACTTCAACCCTTCACAACACCAATGCGCTTTCGCCCTGCCGTGCTTTCAGACATCCCTCATCTGGGTTCCCTCGCGCTCGCGGCGAAGGGGCATTGGGGTTACTCGGCGCGGCAACTCGAAAAATGGCGCGAGGATCTGACCCCGCAGGAAGCGTGGGTTGATGCGCGTCCGTTCATCGTCGCTGAAAACGACGCCGGCACTATCGGCTTCTACACGCTGGAGGCCGCCGATAACGGCGCGTGGGCGCTGGACAATCTGTGGATCGACCCAGAGCGGATCGGCCAAGGATTTGGCCGCGCATTGTTCGCCCATGCGGTGGACACCGCCAGGAAACGCGGCGCAACGATATTGACGATCGATGCGGAACCCCACGCGGAAGGGTTTTACATGGCCCAAGGCGCCAGACGGAAGAAGGCTGTTCCGGCGCCAATAGAAGGAGACCCTGAACGAGTGAGACCGCAGCTCGAGCTGCGGCTCGGCTAGCAACGCGGCATGACAGGCGGTGCCGGCGCGGACGCGCCATTCGCGGCGTCCGCCGCCCGAAATTCCGCGTAAGCACTTGATTCCACAGCTTATCCTGGCGCGGCAGGAGGGGCTCGAACCCCCGACCTCAGGCTTAGAAGGCCCGTGCTCTATCCAGCTGAGCTACTGCCGCGCGGTGTGTGGCTGCCCGGAACGGGTCCGGGCGGCGCATTTTACCCTGTTGCGGCCGGGCTGGGGCGCGGGCGGCGAACCGACCCGCTTTATCAGGCGGGACGACGCATCATGCCTCGCCGAGATCGGCATGGGTGGACACCCACAGTACCAGCGCGTCCTGCTTGCTCAGGCTGATCACGCGGTGGCCCATGCGGCTGTCTATATAGAAGCTCTCGCCCGCCTTCAGTCGCGCCGGTTCATAGAACTCGGTGTACAGCTCGACCTCGCCTTCCAGCACGTAGACGAATTCCTCGCCACCGTGGCGGCTCCAGTCCTGGAATTCATCGAACGAACGCGCCTTGACGCGGGTGTGGAACGGCATCATGCGCTTGTGCGACAGCGCGGTGCAGAGCAGACGGTGGTCGTAATACGGGGTTTCGTACTGGCGGCCCTCGCCCTGGCGGCTGAGGCTGCGGCGGCCGGTGCCCATGTGGGCGTCCGACGCGGTGAACAGTTCGGCCACGTCCAGCTCCAGGCCGGCGGCGATCTTGATCAGGTTGTCATAGGTGGGCGAGAGCAGGCCGTTCTCGATCTTCGAGAGCGTGGACGCGGACACGCCGGTGGCCAGCGCCGCCTGCTTGAGCGTCCAATCGCGCGCCTGGCGCAGGGCTCGCAGCCGTTGTGCCAACACGCTCTGTTTGTTGCCTTGCATCTGTACACCCTGTCATGCCCGCGATTGCCGCTCCCGCCACCAATCGCGCGCCTGGTAAGACCAATATGTGAGTTGAACCGCCGCCGTGCCCAGCGCGCCGCCGTTCCAGGCCAGGCCGAAGGGTTCGAACAGCCGGTAGCGCTGGCTGTCGCCGGAGATCCCTTCGGCCACGACACGGCCGCCGATGGCGGTGGTGTTCATGCCGTGGCCGCCAAAGGCCGTGCAGTACCAGACATCGGGCGCCAGCTTGCCGATCTGCGGCATCAGATGCCGCGCGTAGGCCATGCGCCCGGACCACGCGGTCTCGACGCGCAGCCCCTGCAACTGGGGATAGACGCTGAGCAATTCGCGGCGCAGGGACTCGGCCAGATCGGGCGGGTCATCGACACGGGTGGTGATTCTACTGCCCCAGCCGATGCGCCCGCCATCGAGCACCCGGTAATAGTTGCCCGCGCGGCGGTCGTCGCCGATCGCGGCCTGGGTGCGGATGGCCTCGCGCACCCGGTCGCCCAGTGGTTCGGTCAGCATGATGTAGGTGGCGATCGGCAGCATCGCCCGGCGCAGCGCCGGCACCACATCGCCGGTGTAGCCGCCAGTGGCCAGCACCACGGTGCGCGCGTCGACCTGGCCGGCGGCGGTGCGCAGCTGCTTGACAGCCCCATCCAGGCGCGCCTGCGTGACGGGCGAGTCCTCGTGGATGCGCACGCCCAGCCGCGCGCACTCGCGGGCCAGGGCGCGGGCATAGTTGAGCGGATGAAAATGGAATGACGCAGGGTCTTCGATGCCCTGGAAGTAGGCGTCGGACAGCAGCCGCTCGCGCACCTGCGCGCGGTCCAGCAGGCGCACGTCGCGTTGGAAGTCGCGGCGCTGGTCCTCGCAATAGCGGCGCAGCGCCTCGGCGGCCTCGTAGCGCACCACCCGCAAGCGGCCATCGACCTTGTGGGCATCGGCGATGCGCAGGTCGCGGATGTTGTCGCGGATGATCTCCACGCCTTCCATCGACAGCCGGTACAGCTGGCGGTAGTGGTCTTCGTCGACGTGCCGACGGATGGCGTCGGCGCCGGCCGAGAACGCCGGCGACACCGAGCCGCCGTTGCGGCCGGATGCGCCCCAGGCGATGCGGCGCGCCTCCAGCAGCGTCACGGCGCGGCCGCGGCGCGCCAGTTCCAGCGCCGTCGACAGGCCGGCCAGGCCCGCGCCCACCACGCAGACATCGGCCTCGGCCGTGCCCGCCAGCGGTGCGTAATAGGTTTGCGCCTCGCCCAGCGTGCGCTTGTAGTAGGTGTCGATGTACTCAGTGGCCATGGTCTTGGTTCAGTTCAGCCCTGCGCCCTGCAATCCGCCGGTAAGGCGTTTTTCCAGCCAGGTGGCCAGCCGCAGCAAGGGATAGCAATACAGGAAATAGATGGCCGCGATCAGCCCGTAGATGAACAGCGACTTCGCCGGGAAGGTGATGATGAACACTTCGCCCTGGCGCGTCAGTTCGGTGATGCCGACCACCGACAGGATGGCGGTGCTCTTGATCAGCATCACGTACACCCCGCTCATCGGCTGCACGATCAGGCGCATGGCCTGCGGCAGGATCACCAGCCGCAGGATCTGCAACGGCCGCAGGCCCAGCGTCATGGCGCCCTCGGTCTGGCCGCGCGGCACCGCGCGAATGGCGCCGGAAACGATCTCCGCCACATAGCAAGAGGTGTAGACCGACAGCGACACGAAGGCCGCCGTGGCCGAGTCCCAATGCAGCAGCGCGATCCCGGTGCCGGGCAACACGAAGTAGAAGATATAGAGTTGCACCAGGAATGGCGTGCCGCGCAGCACATGGATATACAGCCCGAGCAACTGGTGCAGGCCGCGCACCCGGTAACTGCGGATCACGCCGATGACGAAGCCCAGCAGCGAACCGGCGATGATCGCCACGAACGAGATCTTCAGGGTCTCCCAGAAGCCCTTGAGCAGGAACGGCAGCACGACGCCGGCGGTGGACAGGTAGGAATCCAGCATGCTCACCTCGCGTTCCAGGCGGGACCCGCCAGCCACAGGCTGACCCCGCGCGACAGCAGCAGCATCACCGCGTAGATCAGCAGGTAGCCGGCCGCGATGGTCAGGAAACTCTCGGTGGGCACGATGCGCTCGCTGTTCATCTGCACGCCCGCGGCCACCAGTTCGAAGACCGTGATCAACGACAGCAGCGAGGTGTCCTTGATCAGCACGGCGGTCTGCCCCAGCAGGGGCGGCAGCGTGTTGGCGAAAGCCTGCGGCAACACCACGTAGCGCAAGCGCTGGTGGTAATTCATGCCGCAGGCCTTGGCGCCCTCGATCTGCCCGCGCGGGACGGATTCGATGCCGACGCGGATGATCTCGCTCATGTAGGCGGCGTGGTGCAGTGTCATGGCCAGGATGCCCAGCAGCATTTCGCTCCAGCCCTTGGCGCCGGGCACCAGCATGGGCACCGCGTAGTAAACCAGGTAGATCTGCACCAGCAGCGGCGTCGAGCGAATGAACTGCACGTAGCCCGCCACCGGCCGCCAGACCCAGGCCCGCGCCGACATGTGCGCCAGCGCCAGCGGAATGCCGGCGAGCACCGACAGCACCAGGCTGGCGCCGGCCGCGATCAGGGTGTTGACCAGGCCCGTGGCGAACTGGCCCGTGTACTGGCCGACGATGCGCCAGTTGTAGTAGTCGATGAGCCAGTCCATTCAGGTCCTGTCGGTCAAGGGTGGCGGATGCGCGCTATCAGTGGTCTTTTTTCCAGTCGGTCGAATACCAGTACTTGATCTGCTCGGGCAGCGTGTTGTCGGCGGTCTTGAGCGTCTGCCAGTTGTCGAGCCAGAACTTGAGCCGGAACGCATTGGGCGCCACCGCGAAAGCCAGCGGCTCGCGCACCATGACGCCGTCCAGCACCCGCAGGTTGCCGAAGTCCACCAGGAACTGGTTGGCGGTGGACAGCGACATGATGCCGGCGTCCAGGCGGCCGCTGGACAGCGCCTGGCCCACCGGCGCGCTGCCGCCGGAGAATTCCTTGAGCGTGGCCTTGGGGAGCATCTTCTTGCCGACCTCGGCGTAGGTGCTGGCGCCCAGCGCGCCGACGGTCACGCCGTCCTTGTCCAGTTCCGCGTACGACTTGTAGGGCGAGTCCTTGGGCACCACCGCCACGGTGTCGGCGTAGAACATGGGCGTCGAGAACAGCACCTGGGCGGCGCGCTGCGGCGTCGGCGTCATGTCGGCGGCCACCATGTCGGCCTTGCCGGACAGCAGCGCCGGGATCAGGCCCTTCCATTCGTAGTCCTGCAGCACCAGCTTGACGCCCAGGTCGTCGGCCATGCGCTTGGCGACTTCCACCGCCAGGCCGGTGCGCTTGCCGCTCTTGTCCATGAAGCTCATCAGCGGGCCGGAGGTCTGCACCGCCACCCGCAGCTCGCCGCGCTTGATGATGTCCGACAGCTCGTCGGCCCGCGCCGGCTGCGCGATGGCGGCCACGGCCAGCACGACGCCGGCGGCGCCCAGCCATTGTTTGATTTTCAGCATTTGCTTCCCCTTCTGGATGAAAGACATGTGTCGTTCCGGGCGTACACCTGGTGCCGGCGGCGCCCGGTCAGGCCGGGCCGGCCCTGCTTGCTGCTTGCTGCCTGATGCGGTTGCTGCCTGATGCGGATGCGGTGTGCTGCTTGCTGCGAAGACTGCGTGATGCGCAAATAACCAACGGCAATGCGGGCCCGGCGCCAACGGCGCGGCGCGCCCGCTACAGAATCTTTTCCAGGAAAGCCCGGGTACGCGCCTCTTTCGGCTGGCCGAAGACTTCGGCCGGCGTGCCGGATTCGACGATGCGGCCGGCGTCCATGAACAGGGCGCGGTCGCCCACGTCGCGGGCAAAGCCCATCTCGTGCGTCACCACCGCCATGGTCATGCCATCGCGCGCCAGGGCGCGCATCAGTTCCAGGATGCCGCCGACGGTCTCGGGGTCGAGCGCCGAGGTGGCCTCGTCGAACAGCATCAGCTTGGGGTCCATCGCCAGGGCGCGGGCGATCGCCACGCGCTGCTGCTGGCCGCCGGACAACTGGCTGGGATAGCGCGGGCCGAAGTCGGCCATGCCGACCCGGTCCAGCAATTCAAGCGCGTAGCGTTCGGCCTGGGCGCGATCGCGCCCGCGCACCACGCGCTGCGGCAACGCCACGTTGTCGAGCGCGGTGCGGTGCTGGAACAAGTTGAAGTGCTGGAACACCATGCCCACGTCGGTGCGCCAGCGGTTGACGTCGGTGGCCGGGTCGGTCAGCGACACGCCGTCGACGCGGATGGTGCCGCTGTCGATGCGCTCCAGGCCATTGAGGGTGCGCAGGAAGGTGCTCTTGCCCGAGCCCGACGGCCCCACCACCACCAGCACCTCGCCGCGGTCGAGCCGGCAGTCGATGCCATCCAGCGCCAGGTGATCGGGCTGGCCGTCGCGCTGGTAGGTCTTGGTGACCGCCTCGACTACGAGCAGGGGTTCGGACACGAGCATGGCCTTCAAAAAGGTTTCGCATTTCGCGCTGGAGTTTCGTATAGTAAATTTATTTCCAGAATCGCCACTTAGGCATAACCCTTAAGCGAAGGCCCGCCTTCGCCGGCATCTCCAAGGAACCGGTATGGACACGCCCCAAGACATCCTGCGCGCACTCGGCCTCAACCCCGCGACCCTGACCGGCGGCACGCTCGTCGCCCGCAGCCCGATCGACGGCGCCGAGCTGGCCCAGGTCCACGAGCACACGGTGGCGCAGGCCCACGCGGCCATCACCCGCGCCCGCCAGGCCAGCCTGGCCTGGCGCGACGTGCCGGCGCCGCGCCGCGGCGAACTGCTGCGCCTGTTCGGCGAAGTGCTGCGCAAGCACAAGCGCGAACTGGGCCGCCTGGTCAGCCTGGAAGCCGGCAAGATCCTGGCCGAGGGCGAAGGCGAGGTCCAGGAAATGATCGACATCTGCGACTTCGCCGTGGGCCTGTCGCGCCAGCTTTACGGCCTGACCATCGCTTCCGAGCGCCCCGGCCACCGCATGATGGAAACCTGGCATCCGCTGGGCGTGGTGGGCGTCATCAGCGCCTTCAACTTCCCGGTGGCGGTGTGGTCCTGGAACGCGGCGCTGGCGCTGGTGTGCGGCAACGCCGTGGTCTGGAAGCCGTCGGAAAAAACGCCGCTGACCGCGCTGGCCTGCCAGGCGCTGTTCGCGCAGGCTTTGCAGCGTTTCGGCGATGCGCCGGCCGGCCTGTCGGAAGTGCTGATCGGCGGCCGCGACGTCGGCGAGGCGCTGGTGGATTCGCACGCCGTGGCGCTGGTGTCCGCGACCGGCTCGACCCGCATGGGCCGCCAGGTCGGCCCGCGCGTGGCGCAGCGCTTCGGCCGCGTGCTGCTGGAACTGGGCGGCAACAACGCCATCATTGTCGGCCCCACCGCCGACCTCGACATGGCGGCGCGCGGCATCGTCTTCGGCGCCATCGGCACCGCCGGCCAGCGCTGCACCACCACGCGCCGCCTGATCGTGCACGAAAGCGTGGCCGACGATCTGCTGCAACGCTTGCACAAAGCCTACGCCAGCGCGCCCATCGGCAACCCGCTGGACGGCAAGAACCTGGTCGGACCGCTGATCGACCGCGCCTCGTTCGACGCCATGCAGGCCGCGCTCAAGGCTGCCGGTGAACAGGGCGGCAAGGTCACGGGTGGCGAACGCGTGCTGGCCGACCAGTACCCGGACGCCTGGTACGTGCGCCCCGCCATCGCCGAAATGCCCGGCCAGACCGACGTGGTCTGCCACGAGACCTTCGCGCCGATCCTGTACGTGATGCGCTACAGCGATTTCAACCAGGCGCTGGCGCTGCAGAACGGCGTGCCGCAAGGCCTGTCGTCGGCCATCTTCACCAATGACCTGCGCGAGGCCGAGACCTTCCTGTCGGCGGCGGGCTCGGATTGCGGCATCGCCAACGTCAACATCGGCACCTCGGGCGCCGAGATCGGCGGCGCCTTCGGCGGTGAAAAGGAAACGGGCGGCGGCCGCGAATCGGGCTCGGACGCCTGGCGCAACTACATGCGCCGCGCCACCAACACCATCAACTACTCGCGCAACCTGCCGCTGGCGCAGGGCATCAAGTTCGGCGAGTAAGCCGCCAGCCATAGGGCAAGAGGCCCCGCGCATCGTCGCTGATGCACGGGGCATCCTGCCTTGCGGGGCGCCGATATCGGCCGGCAGCCGCGCGCCAGCGGGTCCCGCGGACACGCGGGACGCGGCCGGCGGCGCGTCCACGCTACCGCGCCCATGTTGCAAGTCCTACATCCGATAAGCCCGACTTACAAAATGTAGGCCGGGCCGATGCTACATTGCATCGTCACAGATTCCACCCGCCTCCCATGACTTCGTCCCGACGCATCGCCCTTCCCCCGCGCACCCTGGTCGCCGCCCTGGCGCTGGGCCTGGCCGGCACAGCCACCGCCGGCGTGTCCTACCGGCTCGACCGTCCTTCGGCCGCCCCTGGCGACACCGTCACCATCGAGGCCGTGTACTTCAACGAAGGCAACGCCCGCGCCACTTGGGAGGCGCCGCCCGAACTGGTGCTGCAATGGCGCGGCCAGGACGGCCAGATCGTGCGCAGCCTGGCCAAGCTGCAAGGCGGCAAGGCCAGCTACAGCGTGCCGGTCAACAATTTCGCGCGCATGGCCTGGAGCGCGGAAGTGCCCGCCAGCGCCCGCGGCCTGCAGGCTATTTCCATCGAGGGCCAGCCGGCCATGATGGCGCTGGACGCCACCGGCCGCGACAGCGGCACGCTGGCCAGCACGCCCGCTCCCGTCCCGGTGGTCGATCCGCGCACAGGCCAGCCGGTGCCGCCGGCCGTGGTCACGGCGGCCGGCGCATCGCCCGAAGGCGGCCCGGCGCCGGACAGCGTGGCCGTCTCGTCCTACCAGCAATCGGCCTTCGATCATTTCCGCAGCGCGATCTCGGAATACAAGCCGGTGTACTTCGACATCGGCACCCGCGGCCAGACCACCGCGCGTTTCCAGATCAGCGCCAAGTACCGCCTGTTCAGCCCGTCCGGCAACCGGCCCGCGACCTGGGGCGAGAACTTCTACCTGGGCTATACCCAGACCTCGCTGTGGGACCTGCAGGGCGATTCCATGCCCTTCATCGACACCACCTTCAACCCCAGCCTGTTCTGGCTGTCGGACAACATGTGGCAGTCGGAAAGCCAAAGCTGGCGCCTGGGGCTGAACACCGGCGTCGAACACAACTCCAACGGCAAGGCCGGCGACGACTCGCGCTCGGTCAACGACGCCTACATCCAGCCGCAGTTCAACTACCGTTTCGACGGCGGCAGCACGCTGACCTTCGCGCCCAAGGTCAAGGCCTATTTCGGCGTCGCCAGCGAGAACTCCGACTACGCCGACTACGCCGGCCGCGTCGACTGGAACCTGCGCTGGGCGCAGGACAACGGCGCGGTGGTCTCGGCCATGTACCGCCAGGGCGACCAGCGCCGCCGCACCACGCAGCTCGATTTCGCCTGGCCGCTGCAGCGCACCTGGCTCAACATGAACGGCTACCTGCACCTGCAGTATTTCAACGGCTACGGCGAAACGCTGCTGGGCTACAACCAGCGCAACGAATCGCAGTTCCGCATCGGCTTGTCGCTGGTGCCTTGACGCGCAGGCCGGCGTCGGCCTGGCGTCCTAGCGCCCCCAGCGCAGCACCAGCGGATCCAGCCGCCGCGCCACGTCCAGCAGGCCCTGCCGCACTTCCGGCCGCATGGCCGGAAATGGATGGCGCGGCGCGTCGCAGGCGATCACGCCGCCCGCCTTCATCAAGGCCTTGGCGGTCAGGATGCCGCCCTGGCGGTTCTCGTAGTTGATCAGCGGCAGCCAGCGCTCGTACAGGCGGTAGGCGTCGTCGGCGCGGCCTGCGCGATGCGCCTCGATGATCGGCCGGATGCCGTCGGCGAAACCGCCGCCCGTCATGGAGCCGGTGGCGCCGGCGTCCAGGTCCGGCAGCAGCGTGATGGCCTCTTCGCCATCCCACGGCCCTTCCACCGCCGCGCCGCCCAGCGCGATCAGGTCGCGCAGCTTGCTGGCCGCGCCGGCGGTTTCGATCTTGAAGTACGACACCTGCGCGATCTCGCGCGCCATGCGAGCCAGCAGCGCGGCGGGCAGCGGCGTGCCGGCGACCGGCGCGTCCTGGATCATGATGGGGATGTCGATGGCGTCCGACACCCGCTGGAAGAACCCGACCACCTGCTCCTCGGCAACGCGGAGGGTGGCGCCGTGGTACGGCGGCATGATCATCACCATGGCCGCGCCCTGCGCCTGCGCCCGGCGGCTGCGCGCCGCGCATACCTGGGTGCCGTAGTGCGTGGTGGTGACGATCACCGGCACCCGGCCGGCCACGTGTTCCAGCAAGGTGCGCGTCAGCACTTCGCGCTCGTCGTCCGACAGCGAGAACTGCTCGGAGAAGTTGGCCAGGATGCACAGGCCGTCGACGCCGCAGTCGATCATGAAATCGGCCGCGCGCTTCTGGCCCGGCAGGTCCAGCTCGCCCGACTCGGTGAAGATGGTGGGCACCACCGGGAAGATGCCGCGATAGCGCGGCGCCGGCACTGTCGTCGTGGTCATGGCGCTCACTCGATGATGTTGAAGTCTTTCAGGTATTCGGTCTTCAGGCTCAGGCCCAGCCCCGGCTTGTTGTCGTCCAGGTCGATGAAGCCTTCCCTGGCCACCGGCTCGCCGTCGAAGATGTAGTAGAACAGCTCGTTGCCCACTTCCACGTCGAACATCGGGAAATACTCGCTCATGGGCGAGGCCAGCGTGCTCATGGTCAGGTGGTAGTTGTGCATCTGGCCGGCGTGCGGGATGACCGGCACGCTGTAGGCCTCGCACAGGGCGTTGATCTTGTGCGCGGCCGTGATGCCGCCGACGCGGTTGGTGTCGTACTGCACCACCGACACCGCCTTGCGGTCCAGCAGCTGCTTGAAGCCATACAGCGAGAACTCGTGCTCGCCGCCCGAGATGGGGATGGACGTCAGCTGGTTCAGCTCCGCATAGCCGTCGATGTCGTCGGCGATCACCGGTTCTTCCAGCCAGCGCGGCTCGAACTTCTCCAGCTTGGGCAGCATGCGCTTGGCGTACTCCAGGTTCCAGCCCATGTAGCATTCGAGCATCAGGTCGGTGTCGTAGCCGATCACCTCGCGCACCGCCTCGACCGATTTCAGGTTCTCCGCCACGCCGCGCTGCAGGTGCGCCGGGCCGTAGCCGAAGCGCATCTTGAACGCCGTGAAACCCTGGTCCAGATAGGTCTGGGCCTCTTCCTGCATGGCCTTCAGGTCGGTGCGGTACAGCTTGGAGTAATAGACCGGAATCTTCTCCTTGGTGCGTCCGCCCAGCAGCTTGAAGACCGGCTTGCCGACCGACTTGCCCAGGATGTCCCAGATCGCCAGGTCCACGCCCGAGATCGCCGCCATGGTCACGCCCTTGCGGCCCCAGGCGTGGGTGGCGCGGTACATGCGCTGCCACAGGTACTCGTAGTCCCACGGGTCCTGGCCGATCACCAGCGGCGCCAGGTACTGGTCGATGATGGCCTTGGCCACGCGCGGCGCCAGCGCCACGTTGCCCAGCCCGACGAAGCCGTCATCGGTCTCGACCTCGACCACGGTCCAGCCGTGGAAGCGGAAGGTGCTCATGGTTTCCTGCGGCGAATACAGCAGGTCCATGGCGTTGGAGCAGAAGTTGCCTTGCGGCGGCACGGTCTTGCCGGTCCATTCAAAGACGCGGGCGCGGACGGATTTGATCTTCATGGGGGGTTCCTGCGAAAAGGGGTCGAACGATGCGATGAACGGTAAAGAACGGCCGCCTCAGGCCGCCGCGCGCGCGGCGCGATGCGACAGGCCCATGCGGCAGGCGATGCGGAAGGCCTGCCAGGTAGCGTCGACGCTGGCGCGTCCCTGGCCGGCAATGTCGTAGGCGGTGCCGTGGGCCGGCGTGGTGATCGGGATCGGCAGGCCGCCCTGCACCGTCACCCCGCGCGAAAAGCCCAGCAGCTTGATCGCGATCTGGCCCTGGTCGTGGTACATGGTGACGATGGCCTGGAACTCGCCCGCCTGCGCCTTCAGGAAGATGGTGTCGGCGGGGAACGGGCCCTGCACCGGCAGCCCTTCCTGGTTCAACTGGCGCACGGCCGGGGCGATGATGTCGACTTCTTCGCGCCCGCAGGTGCCGCCGTCGCCGCCATGCGGATTGAAGGCCGCCACCGCCACCCGCGGCGCGGCCACGCCGTTGGCCTGCAGCGACTGGTAGATCAGCCGCGTGGCGGCCTTGATGCCGTCGATGCTGAGCGCGGCGGCGGCGTCCTTGAGCGGAATGTGCGAGGACACGCGCGAGGTCCACAGCTCGCCCAGCGTGTTGAATTCGCAGAAGTAGCCGGTCACGCCCAGGTACTGCGCGAAGTGGTGCAGTTCGTCGTCGTGGCGCAGGCCGCCCTGCTTCATCGCGTGCTTGTTCAGCGGCGCGAAGCAGATGGCGTCGATATGGCCGGCCAGCGCCGCGTCCATGCAGGCGTCCAGCACGCGCAACACCGAGGCGCCGCCGGGGGCCTGCGCCTGCCCCAGGTTGACGTCCTCGCGCCGCACGGTGTCCATCGCCAGCCACGCCGGCAGGCGGGTGTCAGGACGCGTGCGCACCGCGCCGAAGCCGTCGACCGCCTGCGTCGCCACCTGCACGCCCGCCACCCGCTGGCCCTCGCGCCACAGCCATTCATCGCCCACCAGCACGATGTTGGCCAGCTGCGCCGCCTCGGGCCGCGCCAGCAGGCGCGCGATCAGTTCGGGGCCGATGCCGGCGGGGTCGCCCAGCGTCAGGGCAATGACGGGCTTGGCGGCGGGGTTGCTTTCGATGCTCATGCTGCGTTCATTCCACGGAAATATGGTTCTTCTTGATGATGGCGGCATAGCGCTGGTTCTCGGCCTGGTGGAACTGCGCGAACTGCGCCTGGCTCATGGGGCTGATGTCGGCGCCGATGGCCTGCAGGCGTGTCTGGGTCTCGGGCATGGCCAGCACCGCATTGACCGAGTCATGCACGCGCTGCTGCACCGCCGCCGGCGTGTTGCCGGGCATGTAGATGCCGTACCAGGCGCTCATCTCGACGCCGCTGACGCCGGCCTCGGCCATGGTCGGCACATCGGGCAGCTGCGGATTGCGCCTGGCGCTCAGCACCGCCAACGCGCGCACCTTGCCGCTCTTGATGTGCGGAATGACGGACGACGCGGTCTCGAAGGCGATCTGCACCTGGCCGCCCATCAGGTCGACCATGGCCGGGCCGCTGCCGCGATAGGGAATATGGGTCATCTGCACGCCGGTGGCGTCCTTGAACAGCTCGGCGGCGATGTGCTGGGTGCTGCCCGAACCGCTGCTGGCGAAGTTGTATTCACCCGGCTTGCGCTTGAGCAGCGCGATGAGATCCTGCACCGACTTGGCCGGCAACTGGTTGTTGACCACCAGGATGTTCGGCACCGCACCCACGAACACCACCGGCGTCAGGTCGCGGTCGTTGTCGTAGCCCAGCTTGAGCAGGTGCGGCGCGATCGCATGCGCGGTGGACACGCCCATCACCATGGTGTGGCCGTCGCCCGACTTGGCCGCCAGGTCCGCCGCCAGCGTGTTGGACGCGCCCGGCTTGTTCTCCACCACCACGGTCTGCTTGAGCATCGGCCCAAGCTTGTCGGCCACGGCGCGCGCCATGGCGTCGGTGCCGCCGCCGGGGGCCGAGCCCACCAGCAGGCGCAGCGGCCGGGCCGGCCAGTCGGCGCTCTGCGCCTGGGCGGATACGGCGGCGGACAGGCACAGCACGCCCGCCGCCAATGCGGCATAAAGCCGAGTCTTCATGGTTGTCTCCTTGGGGGCTTATGGCCCGTAGCGGGCTTTGTTATGCCTGCATCTTAGAAACAACCGCTGTTTCCGTAAAATGAAACTTTTGCACCAACCGTTCACCACAAGCGATCAATCATGGAACGCGTCCCGAACGTCCCCGCGCTGCTGTCGCGGCTGCGCATGCGGCAGATCGTGCTGCTGTTGGCCATCGAAGAACGCGGCACCCTGCGCGCCGCCGCCACCCAGCTCAACATGACGCAGTCCGCCGCCAGCAAGATGCTGCATGAACTGGAACTGGCCATCGGCCAAGCGCTGTTCGAGCGCGTCGGCCGCGGCCTGGCGCTGACCGCCGCCGGGGAATGCGTGATGGAGTATTTCCGCGGCATGCGCGGCACGGTGTCATCGCTGGCGCGGGAACTGGAAGAACTGCGCCTGGGCAGCGCCGGCAAACTGTTCATCGGCAGCATCATGGCCGCCTCGCCGGGCCACCTGACCGACGCCCTGCTGCGCCTGAAGCGGACCTACCCGCTACTGGCCGTGGAGATCTCCACCGGCACCAGCGACCTGCTGATCGAACGGCTGAACGAGGGCAGGCTCGACGTCGTCATCGGCCGCATGCTGACGCTATCCGAACGCCATTACGTCTTCCGCCCCATCGGCGACGAGGCCCTCTCCGTCATCGCCGCGGTCGATCACCCCCTGACCCGCCGCAAGCGCGTCGGCTTCGCAGCCCTGCAAGCCTATCCGTGGATCCTGCAACCCCACGGCAGCCCCATGCGCGACGTCCTGGAACAGGAATTCCGCGCCCACGACACGCCCCTGCCCAAGGGCCTGATCGAGTCCGCCTCGATCCTCACCACCACCAACCTGGCCATGAAGTCCGACATGCTGGGGGTCATTCCCGATTCCGTCGCCAGCCGCTACGCCCGCCACGGCCTGCTCGCCATCATCCCCTACCAACTCCAACACACCCTGACCGCCTTCGGCAGCATCATCCCCAAGGACCGCCCGCTAAGCGCGCCCGCCCGACACTTCGTGGACCTGCTGCACGACACGGAATAAAGACGCACCACACCCAGGACAAATATCGCCAGCCGCTAACACCCCAACACCGCCCCGACGCAAGACACCGCGTAAGCCCCAAAAGGCCGCCCGCGCGGCCGACCTGGGGCGGGCCCCGCAAACCTCTCCGTGCCCCCACCGTTCTGACAACGCGACGCTCCAAGACGCTCGCAGCCCCTCGCGGCGGGCGAGTCGGTGGCGGGCAACCTCGATGCGCCCGAGGGAATCCGAAGGAGTCGCCGAAGGCGAGGACGAGGATGACAACGGGGCAGTCCGGAGCGAACGCTCCGGACCGCAATCGTGGGCGCCCGCCACCGACTCGCCCGCCGCGAGGGGCGACCTACGAAGCGCGCCCACAACAACGCCCCCCACGAAGCCCCCAAAAAAGAACCGACCTAAAGATCCGGAT
Source organism: Achromobacter sp. CSND-B12 (assembly GCF_052906545.1). Taxonomy (NCBI): domain Bacteria; kingdom Pseudomonadati; phylum Pseudomonadota; class Betaproteobacteria; order Burkholderiales; family Alcaligenaceae; genus Achromobacter; species Achromobacter sp. CSND-B12. Next base: position 1,413,429 of record NZ_JBREGJ010000001.1, read on the forward strand.
CCTCCTCCACCTTGGGCATCAAATAAGCCGTCAACGCACTCGACGCCCCCGCCATCCCCCAAAGCAGAAAGAACGACACGGTATAGAACCCCACCCGCCCCGTCGGCACATATCCGAACACCGCCACGTCCAACGGGTCGATCAACGCAAAGACAATCGCGCTGCCCACGGCCGCCGCCAGGAACGACGGCCACAGTATCCACATCAACGACCTCAACCCCATGGCGCGCCTCCGGAAATCATCAACGAACGCCGACCGCGGCCGGCGGCGTCGGCAGCGGCTCCGCCTGCTCGATCACCAGTCCGCGCTTGACCACGCCTTCCTGGATCGGCTGGTTGCCGAACTGCGTATAGGCCAGGTAGATCGTGATGGCACAGCCGATCACCGCCAGGAACGGCCCGGCCATCAGGAACCACGGCCAGAACTCGCGGTACCAGGGTTTCGCCGGCATCGGCGCGGCAAGATGGACAGTATTCATCGTTGGCATCCTTGGTTCGGAATCACTCGGGGACATAAAAACTCGCGGCTTCGTCGGTTTCGACCGGCCGGTTCTCTTGATCGTGGGCGCGGGCCCGCAGCGTGATCGGGTGCGCGCCCGGCTCGGCGCCGGCCGGCGCGCGGATCACCATCGGCACCAGCTTGTTGGCCGCCGCCTCGACTTCCACCACGTCCGACTCGCCCTGCCCGGCGCGCACCGCCAGTCCGGGCATGCCATCGGCCGACAGCCGCAAGCGCAGCGGCGAGTCCGAGGTGTTGATGATCTGCAGCCGGTACACGTTCTCGATCATGCCGCCGGCCACCTCGCGCCCCAGCGCGCCGCGATCGCGGATCACGTCCACTCGCAGCGGGTTGCGCAGCGTCAGCGACACCACGAATGCCACCGCCAGCCCCAGGATCAGCGTGCCGTAGATCAGCACGCGCGGGCGCAGCAGGTGCGAGCGCGCGCTCCGGGTCGACAGCCCTTCCAGCATCGCCCGCTCCGAGGTGTAGCGGATCAGCCCGGACGGGTACTGCATCTTGTCCATCACCTGCTCGCAGGCGTCGATACAGGCGCCGCAGCCGATGCACATGTATTGCAGCCCGTCGCGGATGTCGATGCCGGTCGGGCACACCTGCACGCACAGGCTGCAATCGACGCAGTCGCCCAGCCCCGCGGCCTTGTGGTCGACCTTGCGCGAACGGCCGCCGCGCGGATCGCCGCGACGCTTGTCGTAGGTCACCACGAAGGTGTCGGGATCGACCATCACGCTCTGGAAACGCGCGTACGGGCACATGTACTTGCACACCGACTCGCGCATGAAGCCGGCGTTGCCCCAGGTGGCGAAACCGTAGAACACCATCCAGAACCATTGCCACGGCCCCAGCTGCAGCGCGAACAGCTCGTGGCCCAGTTCGCGGATCGGCGCGAAGTAGCCGATGAAGGTCGAGCCGGTCCACCAGGCCAGCGCGATCCACAGGAAGTGCTTGGTGACCTTCAGGCGCGCCTTGCGCCAGGTCCAGGGCGATTCATCGAGCCGGATGCGGGCGATGCGGTCTCCTTCGACCTTGCGCTCGATCCACATGAAGATCTCGGTGTAGACGGTCTGCGGACAGGCGTAGCCGCAGAACAACCGGCCGGCCACCGCGGTGAACAGGAACAGCGCCAGCGCCGAGATCACCAGCAGCACCGCCAGGTAGACCACATCCTGGGGCCACAGCACCAGGCCGAACAGGTAGAACTTGCGCGCGCCCAGGTCGAACAGCACGGCCTGGCGGCCGTTCCATTGCAGCCAGGGCAGGCCGTAGAAGATCAGCTGCGTGAGAAAGACGAAGGCAATGCGCCAGCGCGCGAAGATGCCGCTGACCGAGCGCGGATAGATCTTGCTGCGCACGCCGGCCAGGGTCTGCTCCAGCGTCTCCTGCCCGGGCCGGGGCGGCCGCACGTGCGGCCGCCAGGGTGGCGGGTCGCCGCCAGGCGAGCTGCTGACGCTTGCGGTTGACCCATCATCCATTTGCTGCTCCGTGCGGTAAGTCCATGTGATATGGGGGCCGCCGTCGCGGCGCCCCACCTATGCGCCGCCTATTTGGCCGCGGCGGTCGTGGCCGGCTGCGCTTGCGCGTCGGGCTTGTTCGACAGGCCCCAGACCCAGGCCGTCAGGATCTTGATCTGTTCCGGGGTCAGGATGTCGCCGTGCGCCGGCATGCGGTTCTCGCGGCCATCCAGGATCGTCTTGACGATGGTGGCTTCCGAGCTGCCATACAGCCAGACGTCATCCGTCAGGTTGGGCGCGCCCAGGGCCTGGTTGCCCTTGCCGTCGACACCGTGACAGGCGACGCAGAAGTTGGCGAACTCGCGCTGGCCGCGGAACACCCGCACCGGATCGGCCGTCAGTCCCGACAGCGAACGCACGTACTGGGCGATGTCACCGGCGGTCTTGGGATCGATGGCGGCCTTCCAGGGCGGCATCACGCCGATGCGGCCATTGGTGATGGTCTGCATGATGGCTTCGGGCGAGCCGCCATGCAGCCAGTCCATGTCGGTCAGATTGGGAAAGCTGGGCCCGCCCTTGGCGTCGGAACCATGGCACTGCGAGCAGGTGTTCAGGAACAGGCGCTGGCCGATTTCACGGGCGCCCGGATCCGCGGCGATCTGCGGCACCGTCATGGTCTCGAAACGCGCGTAGATCGGGCGCACGGCCTCGGCCATTTTGGCCTGCTGCTGCGCCACCTCGTTGGCGCTGCTGTAGCCCAATTGGCCCTTGTACGAACCCAGGCCCGGCATGAAGAACAGGTAGCCCAGCGCGAACGCGCAGGCCAGCAGGTACATCCAGGTCCACCAGCCAGGCACCGGGTTGTTCAGTTCGGTCAGGTCGCCGTCCCAGACGTGGCCGGTGTCCTCGACCTGGCCGTTGGCCGGCTTGGTCTTGAGCCAGCGGCGCTGCGTGTACAGCAGCCACACACACCACACCACGCCGCCCACAGCGACGATCGAGATGAAATACCCCCAGAAGCCATTGACGAAATCGCTCATGACCGATCCGCTCCATCTTGTTGTACCGGCCCGAATTCATCGGGCAGCGCGAACGGCAGCATGGCCGATTCGCTGTTGGCATGCTGGCGGCCGCGCGAGCAGGCCCACCAGACGATGCCGAAAAAGGTTGCCATCGAAATGGCGGTGACGATTGCGCTCAAGTAAGCCATGATCAGCCTCCCGTGGCCGCGGGTTGCGCGGCGGCGGCGGGTTGCGCGGCGGCGGCGGGTTGCGCGGCGGCGGCGGGTTGCGCGGCGGCGGCGGGCTGCGCCGCCTTTCGGGCTTCTTCGGCCTTCCTGGCCTCTTCCGCCTTTTTGGCCTGCTGCGCCTTGCGCACGCCCACGCCCAGCCCTTGCAGATAGGCCACCAGCGCGTCCTCTTCGGTCTTGCCTTCGATGGCCTTGGGCGCGGCGGCGATCTCTTCGTCGGTGTACGGCACGCCCAGGGCGCGCAGCGCGCGCATGCGCTGCTCGACGTTCTGGCCGGTTATCACCGTCTTTTCCAGCCACGGATAGGCCGGCATGTTGGACTCGGGCACCACCTTGCGCGGATCGCGCAGGTGGATGCGATGCCAGTCGTCGGAATAGCGTTCGCCCACGCGCGCCAGGTCCGGGCCGGTGCGCTTGGAGCCCCACAGGAACGGATGGTCGAACACCGACTCCGAGGCCAGCGAATACGAACCGTAGCGCTGCACTTCGGCCGCCAGCAGGCGCACCTGCTGCGAGTGGCAGCCGACACAGCCTTCGCGGATGTAGACGTCGCGCCCCATCAGGCGCAGTGGGCTGTAGGGTTCGACCCCCGCCACCGGCTGCGTGGTGCTGTGCTGGAAAAACAGCGGCACGATCTGCACCAGGCCGGCGAACGACACCACCAGGATGCTGGCGATGATCATCCAGCCGATGTTCTTTTCGAGCGTCTGGTGGGAGAAAAAGCCTTGTTGCTTGTTGGCCATGATGTCCTCGTCAAACAGTGGCCGGCGCGGCGGCGATGGCCGGCGTGCGGGCGGCGTGGGGATCGTCTTGCGGAATGGGGGGATTGATCGCTTGCGCGCCGCTCACCGTCTTCCACACGTTCCACGCCATGACAAAGACACCCGACAGGAACAGCGTGCCGCCCAGCAGCCGGATCAGGTAATACGGCAGGCGCGTCTTGAGCTCTTCGACGAAGCTGTACACCAGCGTGCCGTCGGCTGCCGTGTCGCGCCACATCAGGCCCTGCTGCACCCCGGCGATCCACATCGCGGCGATGTACAGCACCACGCCGATGGTGGCGATCCAGAAGTGCAGTTCGATGGCCTTGACGCTGTACATCTTTTCGCGGCCATACAGGCGCGGGATCAGGTAGTAGAGCGAGCCGAACGAGATCATCGCGACCCAGCCCAGCGCGCCCGAGTGCACGTGGCCGATGGTCCAGTCGGTGTAGTGCGACAGCGCGTTCACGGTGCGGATCGACATCATCGAGCCTTCGAACGTGGACATGCCGTAGAACGACAGCGCCGTCACCATGAACTTCAGGATCGGATCGGTGCGCAGCTTGTACCAGGCGCCCTGCAGCGTCATGATGCCGTTGATCATGCCGCCCCACGACGGCGCCAGCAGGATCAGCGAGAACGTCATGCCCAGCGACTGGGTCCAGTCGGGCAGCGAGGTGTACAGCAGGTGGTGCGGACCGGCCCACATGTAGGTGAAGGCCAGCGCCCAGAAGTGGACGATCGACAGGCGATACGAATAGATGGGGCGGCCGGCCTGCTTGGGCACGAAGTAATACATCATGCCCAGGAAGCTGGTGGTCAGGAAGAAGCCCACCGCGTTGTGGCCGTACCACCACTGCACCATGGCGTCCTGTACCCCCGAATAGGCGGAGTACGACTTCCACAGCGTCACCGGCATCTCGATGTTGTTGAAGATGTGCAGGATGGCGATGGTCAGGATGTACGAGCCGAAGAACCAGTTGGCCACGTAGATATGCTTGGACCGACGCTTGATGATGGTGCCGAAGAACACGATGGCGTAGGCTACCCAGACCAGCGTGATCAGGATGTCGATGGGCCATTCGAGTTCGGCGTATTCCTTGCTGCTGGTGTAGCCCAGCGGCAAGGTGATGGCAGCCGCGACGATGACCGCCTGCCAGCCCCAGAAGGTGAACGCGGCCAGCCGGTCACAGAAAATGCGGGTCTGACAGGTGCGCTGGACCACGTAGTACGAGGTCGCGAACAGCGCGCTGCCGCCGAAGGCGAAGATCACGGCGTTGGTGTGCAGCGGGCGCAGGCGGCCGTAGCTGAGCCAGGCGGTGTCGAAATTCAACTGAGGCCAAACCAGCTGCGCGGCGAGAAAAACGCCCACAGCCATGCCGACGATGCCCCAGACCACGGTCATGAGCGCGAACTGCCTCACGATCCGATAGTTGAAGGTGTCGGCCTTGCTTGCGATTGCGGCGCAATCGTTCATCACCCTTCCCCCAAACAAAAAGAAACAAGTAGCTCCAGGTTTCAATGATGGGGGGTCGGACACGATCCGGGGTTGATGTGAATCAAACCCTACTGGTCGTGCAGGGGAACCCGCAGCGGCCGCGCAACGTCCAGGGCACGGCGGCCGTCAGTCCCGCGAGGGCTGGCCGCCGTCGTCGTCGCGCAGGATGGCGGCGCCGGCGTTGTCGGTATCGTCATATTGGCCATTGAAAACGGCCCACCACAACGACACGCCGATGACCAGCACGAACAGCAGGGACAGGGGCAGGAGAAGATAGAGGATGGTCATGGCGCGGCTTCCAGCGCGCCGCCGGGCGCCGCGCGGCCGGACCAGTCGCGCCGCGACAGCCGCCACGAGTTGTAGGCAACCGCCAGCGACGACACCAGCATGGTGATCGCCGCCAGCCAGGGCGTGACCCAGCCGACCAGCGCCAGCGGCGTCATCAGCAGGTGCCAGACCAGGGAACCATGCAGGTTCTGGCGCGCCTTGCGCTGCGCCTGGGCCAGCAACGCGTCCAGTGCCGCGTCGGGCATTGACGGATGGGCCGCCAGCGCCGAATGGGCCGACGCCATGGCGGTGGGCACCGCCATCGACATGGCGCAGGGACAGCTCATCACCAGCAGCGCGACCATGACGGGAAGGCTGTGGGCCGGATCGATATAGGCCCAGGCGGCCGCCGCCCCCAGCGCCAGCGCCACCTGCGCCATGACGAAGCGCGAGGCCAGCCGGTCGGCGCCGGCGCCCAGCAGCAGGCGCTGCGCCTCGACCCGGGCATGCCGTTGGCCGCCCGTCGAGCCGCCGAACGACTGCCGGGCGCACAGTTCCAGGTAGCGCGCCGTCAGCAGGAAGGCGACGAACATGGTGACCGAATCGAAATACACCTCGCCGCGGCCCGTATAGGTGGCATGCACGCTGGGGACGAAGGCGGCGACGATGCCCAGCGCCACCGGCACGTCCATGCCGGCGCGGCCCTGGCGCAGGTTGGCGCCGGCGTGGCGCCAGATCGGCCAGGCCGAATACAGCACCACCGGCACGGTCAGGGCCAGGCTGGCCCAGTTCATCAGCACGATGGCCCAGTCCAGCGTTTCCAGGGCGTCCCTGGGGATGCCGTCATGGCGCAGGTAGCCCGGCCAGGCGAACATCATCACCTGCATCATCGCCAGCCACGCCAGCGACAGGCGCACCAGCGCGTGCCGGCGCTGCTGGCGGTCGGCGTCGGGCAGGGTCGGAGGAACGGCGAAAATGGATTTTGCTCGCATGCGCCGATGCTACCCAGCGCCACCGGGGCGCGCCTTGACCTGGATCAAGCCGCCTCGGACGGTTTGCCCGCGCGCGGCCGGCCGCCGGCTCAGGGCCGTTGCGCGCGCAACACCGCCACCACCGCCCGCATCAAGGTATCCAGTTCGTCCGCCGCGATGGTCAGGGCCGGCGTCAGGTAGACCACGTTGCCGAACGGCCGCACCCAGACCCCGGCCTCGACCAGGCGCCGTTTCAGGGCTTCGCGGTCCTCGATGCGATCCAGCTCGACCACGCCGATCGCGCCCAGCACCCGCACGTCGCGCACCCACGGCAACTCGCGGCATGGCGCCAGGCCCCGCGCCAGCGCAACCGACAGCGCCTGCGCCTGGGCCAGCCGCGGCTCGCTTTCGAACAGGTCGAGCGAGGCATTGGCGGCGGCGCAGGCCATCGCGTTGCCCATGAAGGTGGGGCCGTGCATCAGGGCATGGGATGGATCGTCCGACCAGAAGGCGTCGAACACCCGGCTGCTGGCCACGGTGGCCGCCAGCGGCAAGGTGCCGCCGGTCAGGGCCTTGGACAGCGTGATGATGTCGGGACGCGCGCCGGCCTGCTCGAACGCGAACATCGTGCCGGTGCGGCCGAAGCCGGTGAAGATCTCGTCGAAGATCAGCAGCAGGCCATGGCGGTCGGCCAGCCGGCGCAGGCGCCGCAGCACCTGCGGCTCGTGCAGCAGCATGCCGCCGGCGCCCTGCACCAGCGGCTCGACCAGGATGCCGGCCAGTTGCGGCCCGCGGGTTTCCAGGAAAGCGTCCAGGCGCGCCATGGCGGCATCGTCGCGCGGCAGGTCGACGATGTCGTGCTCGGCCAGCATGCCGCGGAACAGGCTGTGCATGCCCTCGTCCGGATCGCATACCGCCATGGTGCCCAGGGTGTCCCCGTGGTAGCCGCCACGGAACGCCAGGAAGCGGCTGCGGCCGCGTTCACCCTGGTTGAGCCAGAACTGCACCGCCATCTTCATGGCCACTTCCACCGCCACCGAGCCGGAATCCGTATAGAACACCCGGTCCAGCCCCGGCCCCAGCAGGCCGGCCAGGCGCCGCGCCAGGGTCAGCGCGGGCTCGTGGGTCAGGCCGCCGAACATGACGTGCGGCATGGCATCCAGCTGCTCGCGCAGCGCCCGGGCGATGTGCGGATGGTTGTAGCCGTGGCAGGCGGTCCACCAGGACGCCACGCCGTCGATCAATTGGCGACCGTCGGCCAGCTCCAGGCGGCTGCCATGGCTGCGCACCACCGGCAGCGGCGGCGTGGCCGTCTTCATCTGGGCGTACGGCAGCCAGATATGCGGCTGGCCCCGCGCCATCCAGTCAGGGGTCTGCATGTTTCACCTCCACTACAATGGCTCGCATTCTACGGCCGGGGGCCTGACGGCGCGCTTTGCGGCCGCGGTCCTCTGGCGGGGCTCCCGCCGCCGGCCGCCGCAGGAAATCGTCATGTCCAAGCTGGATCCCCTCTTTTCTTCCGAACTGGCGCAAGCCGAATCGCGCCGCGTGCGGCGCCGGCTGCGCACGGCCACCGCCGCGCCCGCGGGCCGCATCGCATTGGACGGCGTCCCGGCGCTGAACTTCTCCAGCAACGACTACCTGGGCCTGTCCAAGCACCCGCTGCTGATTGAGCGCTCGCGCGAATGGGCCGCCCGCCATGGCGCCGGCGCGCAGGCCTCGCGACTGGTGTGCGGCAATCTCGACCTGCACGAGCAGGTCGAGGCCAAGCTGGCGCGCCTGAAAGGCACCGAGGCCGCGCTGCTGCTGGCGTCTGGCTGGCAGGCCAATGCCGCCGTGCTGCCGGCCCTGCTGCGCGCGGCCGCCGGCCAGGGCGAAGTGCAGGTCTACGCCGACAAGCTCAACCATGCCAGCCTGCATCACGGCTGCCAGGCAGCCGGCGTGCGGCAGATCCGCTTCCGCCACAACGACCTGGACCACCTCGAAGCCTTGCTGGCGGCGCGCGCCGGACCATCGGCCGCGCCCGCCGCGCGCTTCATCGTCACGGAAAGCGTCTTCAGCATGGACGGCGACCGCACCGACGTGGCGCGGCTGGCGGCGCTGGCCGAGCGCTACCAGGCCTTCGTCTACCTGGACGAAGCCCACGCCACCGGCGTGCTGGGGCCGGGCGGCATGGGACTGGCCGGACTGGCGCCCGGCGGCATCGACCTGGCCATGGGCACCTTCAGCAAGGCGCTGGGCGGTTTCGGCGCCTACGTGGCCGGCTCGCGCGCGCTCTGCGACTACCTGGTCAACGCCTGTTCGGGTTTCATCTACACCACCGCCCTGCCGCCCGCGGTGCTGGGCGCCATGGACGCCGCCCTGGACCTGGTGCCGACGCTGGACGCCGAGCGCGCCCGGCTGGCGGCCTCGGGCGAGCGGCTGCGCGTCGCGCTGCGCGGCCTGGGGCTGGACAGCGGCGACTCGTCGACCCAGATCGTGCCCGCCATCGTCGGCGACGAGGGCCGCGCCCTGGCGCTGGCGGCAACGCTGGAGCAGCGCGGCCTGCTGGCCGTGGCGATCCGCCCGCCCACGGTGCCGGCCGGAACCAGCCGCCTGCGCATCGCCCTGAGCGCGGCGCACCGCGACGCCGATATCGATCGCTTGATAGACGGCCTGACGGCCGCGCTCGCCTGATGCCGGCCGCCGATTCCCTGCGCCCCACCCTGCTGTTCGCGCACGGCTGGGCCTTCGACGCCACGTTCTGGGCGCCACTGGCCGCCGCGCTGGCCGACTGGCCGCAGGCCGTGGCCGACGCCGGCTATTTCGGCCCGCCCCACACGCCCGCGCCCGACGGCCCGGTACTGGCCATCGGCCACTCGCTGGGCGCGCTGCGCCTGCTGGGCGAGCCGCCGCCCGCCTGCGTGGGCCTGGTGGCGATCAACGGCTTTGCCCGCTTCGGCGCGGGCGCCGATTTTCCGGAAGGCGTCCCGGCGCGCATGCTGGACCGCATGCTGAACCGGCTGGCGACGCAGCCCGAAACCGTGCTGCGCGATTTCCGCCAGCGCTGCGGCGACACCAGCGCCATCGGCGTCCCCCAGGTCGAACCGCTGGCGCGCGACCTGGGCATCCTGCGCGACGCCGACCAACGGGCCGCGCTGGCGACGCTGCCGATGCCGCTGCTGGCGCTGGCGGGCACGGCCGATCCGATCGCGCCCGCGGCCATGACGACGGCGGGCTTCGGCGCCGCGGCCGAACTGCACTGGCGCGACGGAGGCGGCCACCTCTTGCCGCGGACCGATCCCGACTGGTGCGCGCAACGCATCCGCGCCTTCCTGGCCCGCGTGGCGCCCGCCGCATGAGCGCCGTACCCCGCAATGCCCGGGTCGGCGCGCGCTTCGGCGCCGCCGCCGCCCGCTACGACGAACACGCCCCGGCCCAACGCATCACCGCCCAGCGGCTGGCCGACGCGATCGGGCGGCTGCCGCTGCCGCCGCGTCCGCGCATCCTGGAGATCGGCTGCGGCACCGGCCTGCTGACCCAGGCGCTGGCCGCCCGGCTGGGCCCCGCGGACTGGACCGTGACCGACATTTCGCCCGCCATGCTGACGCGGGCGCGGCAGGGACCGGCGCTGCCCGGCAACGCGCGCTACCAGGTGCTGGACGGCGAGCGCCCCGACAGCCTGCCGGGCGGCTACGACCTGATCTGCTCCAGCCTGGCGGTGCAATGGTTCGGCGACCTGAACGCCGGACTGGGACGGCTGGCAGCGCTGCTCGCGCCCGGCGGCCACCTGGCGGTGGCCACGCTGGCCGACGGCACGTTCGAGGAATGGCGCGCCGCCCACCGCGCGCTCGGCCTGGCCGCGGCCACCCCGACCTATCCGCCCGCCGCCGCCATCCGTCCGACCATGGGCAATCTGGCCGGTGGCGTGCACAGCGAACGGCTGATACAAGATCATCCTGACGGCCTGCATTTCCTCAAGGCGCTCAAGGGCATCGGCGCCACCACGCCCGCGCCCGGCACCGCCCCGCTGGGTCCGGCCGCGCTGCGGCGGGTGCTGGCGCAGTTCGACCAACAAGGCGCCACGGTGACCTATCACCTGGCCTACGGAATCTGGAAGAAACATGACTGACTCCCCCGCCAACGGCGTTTTCGTCACCGGCACCGACACCGGCATCGGCAAGACCCTGGTCTCGGCCATCCTGGCGCGCGCCTGGAACGCCGACTACTGGAAACCGGTGCAGACCGGCGTGGCCGAGGAACCGGGTGACACCGACACGGTCGCGCGCCTGGCGCAACTGCCGCCCGAACGCCTGCACCTGCCGGCCTACGTGCTGCAGGCGCCGCTGTCGCCGTGGGCCGCCGCGCCGCTGGAAGACGCCGTGATCGACGCCACCGCCATCGTGCCGCCGGCCACCACGGCGCCGCTGATCGTCGAAGGCGCCGGCGGTCTGTACGTGCCGATCGACGACAGCCACATGATGATCGACCTGATCGCGCGCCTGGGCATGCCGGTGGTGCTGGCCGCGCGCAGCGGCCTGGGCACCATCAACCACACGCTGCTCAGCCTGGAAGCCTTGCGCCGCCGCGCCATCCCGGTGCTGGGCGTGATCATGAGCGGCCCGCTGTCGGCCGGCAACCGCGAGGCGATCGAACGCTTCGGCAACGTGCGCGTGCTGGCCGAGATCCCGCCGCTGGAACGGGTCGATGCGGCAGCCGTCGAGGCGCTGGCGCGCACCGTGCCGCCGCTGGCGGAATGCCTGGCGGCGATGCGCGCCGCGGATTGACGGCCTCGGGCGCCGCCGCGCTCAGTCCGCGGCGCGCAGGAAGCGCTCGATGGCCGCCGCCAGCGCGAGCGGCGTTTCATTCATCGGATAGTGCCCGGCATTGGCCAGCACCTCGATCGTCACGCGCGGATAGCGGCGCGCATAGGTCGCGGCCATCAGCGCCGGCGTGAACACCGGATCGTGCTCGCCCACCAGGGCCAGCACCGGATGGCGGCCGTCGATGCGGTCGCTGAAATCGGTGCCGACCCAGGCGGGCAGGTACGCGGCGAACGCGGCCGCCGACGAATGCGCGGCGGAATAGGCCGCCTTCCACGCCACCCATGCAGCCGGCAGGCGCCCGCCGGTGCTGCGGTCGATGATGGCGCGGCGCGCGGCCAGGTCCGCAGCCGCGCCGTCGAACAGCGCGCGCGTGGCCGGCGCCATGGCCACGCCTCCGCACGGCACCGGGGCCACCGCCACCAGCGCGCGCACCCGCTCGGGCGCCAGCGCCGCGACCCGCTCGATCGCCATGCCGCCCATCGAATGGCCCACCAGGCTGAAGCGCTCGAACCCCAACGCGTCGGCCAGCGCCAGCGCGTCGGCGGCGATCTCGTCGATCGAATGTTCGCCGGCCGCCTCGCGCATGCCGCCGTAGCCTCGGTAGTCCATGAAGACGTAGCTGAAGTCCGCGCCCGACAGCCAGGGTTCGATCGGCTCGAAGGCGCGCGCGTCGCCGAACCAGCCGTGCAGCACGATGACGGGATGCGGGCCGTGGCCCACGCGATGGAAAGTGTTGGCCATGTCGGCTCCTGGAGTGTGGCGATGCGCCGCCCCAGGGCAGCGAACGCGATGGACAATGCGGCATCCTAGGCCTGACGGCGACGGCCCGCCTTCGATATCAGGTCATTCACTGTAGAATCCAGGCCATGCGCAATACCCTGGTCGATCCCTACGAGGATATTCCGCGCGACGTGGTGGTGACGGCCTGCGACTATCCGGCCGGCCTGACCTTCCCGCTGCACGCCCACCGCCGCGGCCAGTTCGCCTACGCCGCGCGCGGCGCCATCAGCGTGAACACGCCGACAGGCCGCTGGCTGGTGCCGCCGCAACGCGCCTGCTGGGTGCCGGCGGGCATGGATCACCAGATGACCATGCGCGGCGCGGTGACCATGCTCAACACCTTTCTCACCGAGCGCGCCGCGCAGGCCCTGCGCCTGCCCACCGACTGCCGGGTCCACGCCGTCTCGCCGCTGCTGCGCCACCTGCTCGACGAAGCCATCGACCTGCCCGCGCTCTACGACCTGGACGGCCGCGCCGGCAAGCTGATGGCGCTGCTGGCGGCCGAAATCGCCGCCATGCCGGCGCTGTCGCTGCACGCGCCGCTGCCCGCCGCCCCGCGCCTGGCGCGCGCCTGCCGCGCGCTGTGGGCGGCGCCGGCGATCACCGCGGACCTGGACACGATGGCTGCCGCCGCCGGCATGAGCCGGCGCACCTTCACCCGCCAGTTCCGCGCCGAAACCGGCGTCAGCTTCGGCGCATGGCGCCAGCAGGCCTGCCTGCTGGCCGCGATCGAGCGCCTGAGCCAGGGCCAGCCCGTGACCCGCGTCGCGCTGGACCTGGGCTACGCCAGTCCCAGCGCCTTCACCAGCGCGTTCCGGCGCGTGCTGGGACAGGCGCCCGGCGCGTATCTGGCGGCGCAGCGCTAGCTCGCCAGCGGCGACCAGCGGCTCCCGCCGTAAAAAAAGAGGGTGCCCGAAGGCACCCTGAATCCACCCTACAACAGCACTACAACTTCAACTGCAAAATCAATCGGTTCCGGCTCAGGCGGCCTTCTGTTCCTTGCCGTGCTCGAACTGCGCTTCCTCGGTCGAGCCGGTCAGCGCGGTGGTCGAGGACTGGCCGCCCTCGATGGTCTGCGTGACGGCGTCGAAGTAGCCGGTGCCCACTTCGCGCTGGTGCTTGACCGCGGTGAAGCCCAGGTCGGCGGCGGCGAATTCCTTCTGCTGCAATTCGACGAAGGCGCTCATCTGGCGGCGGGCGTAGCCGTGGGCCAGTTCGAACATGCCGTAGTTCAGCGCGTGGAAGCCGGCCAGCGTGATGAACTGGAACTTGTAGCCCATGGCGCCCAGCTCGCGCTGGAACTTGGCGATGGTGGCGTCGTCCAGGTTCTTCTTCCAGTTGAACGACGGCGAGCAGTTGTACGCCAGCAGCTTGCCCGGGAACTGGCGATGGATCGCGTCGGCGAACTTGCGGGCGTATTCCAGGTTGGGCGTGGAGGTTTCGCACCAGATCAGGTCGGCGTACGGCGCGTAGGCCAGGCCGCGCGAGATCGCCTGGTCAATGCCGGCGCGGGTGCGGAAAAAGCCTTCCACGGTGCGCTCGCCGGTGATGAACGGGCGGTCGTTGTCGTCGACGTCGCTGGTCACCAGGTCGGCGGCGTCGGCGTCGGTGCGGGCCAGCAGCACGGTGGGCGTGCCCATCACGTCGGCCGCCAGGCGCGCCGAGACCAGCTTGGCCACGGCTTCGCGGGTCGGCACCAGCACCTTGCCGCCCATGTGGCCGCACTTCTTCACGGACGCCAGCTGGTCCTCGAAGTGCACGCCCGAGGCGCCGGCCTCGATCATGGCCTTCATCAGCTCGAAGGCGTTCAGCACGCCGCCGAAACCGGCCTCGGCATCGGCCACGATGGGCGCGAAGAAATCGATGTAGCCCTCGTCGCCCGGGTTCTTGCCTTCCATCCACTGGATCTGGTCGCAGCGGGTCAGCGAATTGTTGATGCGGCGCACGACCTGCGGCACCGAATTGGCGGGGTACAGCGACTGGTCGGGGTACATCTCGCCGGCCAGGTTGGCGTCGCCGGCCACTTGCCAGCCCGACAGGTAGATGGCCTTGAGGCCGGCCTTGACCTGTTGCATGGCCTGGTTGCCGGTCAGGGCGCCCAGCGAATTCACGAAAGGCTCGCTGTGCAGTTGCTCCCACAGGCGGGTCGCGCCGCGGCGAGCCAGGGTGTGCTCGACGGCGATCGAGCCGCGCAGGCGGATGACATCCTCGGCGCTGTAGTCGCGCTTGATGCCCTGCCAGCGGCTGTTCTCGGCCCAGTCTTTCTGCAGATTGCGGATTTCGGTTTCGCGGTGGCTCATGGTCATGCTCCTTGGTCTATGGCTGAAAAGGCAAGAAAACTTCGGGGTTGCATTGCGTGAATCGTTGGAGAAAGTCTATGCCTGTGCTGCGGAGCAATGTGGCCATGCCTCTTATATAAGATGAAAAATATTATTCATAAAAATCAATAAGTTATATGGATCGTTCCGCATTACGGAAGGCAATTGTCATCCGTGAAATGCGCTTGCGCGGCGGCGCAGCACGAACTTTCACATGCCGGGAGCGGCGTTTCATGATGCGAAAAATGACGGGTTTGAGAGCGCCTACAATGCGGTCATCTCCACGTTTTCCGACGACCTTCTCCATGACGCTGTCTCACGGCCCGCTGGGCCAGAGCGTGACCTACGTCTCGCAATACGATCCCTCGCTGCTGTTCCCCATCGCCCGCGCCCACAACCGCGAGGCGCTCAACCTGGCGACCGGGCCCCTGCCGTTCACCGGGGTCGATCTGTGGAACGCCTACGAGCTGTCCTGGCTCGACGCCAAGGGCAAGCCGCGGGTGGCGATGGCGACGTTCTCGGTGCCGGCCGACAGCCCCAACATCATCGAGTCCAAGTCGTTCAAGCTGTACCTGAACTCGTTCAACCAGACCCGGCTGGTCAACTCGGCCGCCCTGCGCGGCCGCCTGGAGCGCGACCTGAGCGCCGCCGCCGGCGCCCCCGTGGGGCTGGACTTCATCCTGCCGCAGCGCTTCGGCGAGCTGCGGATGGGCGAACTGGACGGTATCTATATAGACAAGCTCGACATCGAGATCGACACCTACGAACCGGCGCCCGAGTTGCTGCGCAACCGCCCGGGCGACGTGATCGAGGAAACCCTGTGCTCGCGCCTGCTCAAGTCCAACTGCCCGGTGACCGGCCAGCCCGACTGGGCCAGCGTGCAGATCCGCTACCGCGGCCAGCCCATCGACCGCGAATCGCTGCTGCGCTACGTGATCTCGTTTCGCCAGCACGCCGAATTCCACGAGCATTGCGTGGAACGCATCTTCACCGACATCATGCAGGCCTGCGCGCCCGAGCAGTTGACGGTGTATGCGCGCTACACGCGGCGCGGCGGGCTGGACATCAATCCGTGGCGCAGCAACGTCGAGACCACGCCGCCGGCCGACGTGCGCACGGTGCGCCAGTAAAAAAAGCCTCGTCCGCCCGAAGGCGGACGTTTTTTTACAAGCGACGCCCATCCCGGCGGCGTCGCCCGCCGCCCTACTTCACGAACGGCGCAGGCCGCGGCGTGTCGTCCGCCGACGGCGGCAGCAGCGGATACTGGATCGCCGGCTGGTCGCCCGTCAGGGTCTTCAGGAACGCCACGATCTGCGCGTTCTCATCTGGCGTGAAGGTGCGGCCCAGTTGCAGGCGGCCCATCACGTCCACCGCCTGCGTCAGGGTGGCGGCCTCGCCGTCATGGAAGTACGGATAGGTCAGCGCCACGTTGCGCAGCGTCGGCACCTTGAAGTTGAAGCGGTCGGCGTCCTTGCCGGTGACGGCGGCGCGGCCCTCGGCCTTGTTGTCGGTCTGGTACGGCGCCACCAGCCCCATCTTCTGGAACGAGTTGCCGCCCACCGCCACGCCGTTGTGGCACGCCACGCAGCCGCTGTTCTTGAACAGGGTGTAGCCGGCCAGTTCCTGGACGGTCAGCGCCTTGTCGTCGCCCTTGAGCCACTGGTCGAAGCGCGAATTCGGCGTCACCAGCGTTTCCTCGAAGGCCGCCAACGCGCCCGTCACCTCCTCAATGGTGATGCCGTCCTTGCCGAACACCTGCTTGAACTCGGCGCGGTAGCCGGGAATGGAGTTGAGCACCTGCACCGCCAGTTCGTGGGTGGAGGCCATTTCCATGGGGTTGGCGATCGGGCCGCCGGCCTGTTCGCGCAGGTCCTTGGCGCGGCCGTCCCAGAACTGGGCGATGTTCAGGCTGGAATTGAGCACCGTGGGCGAGTTGATCGAACCCTGCTGCCACTTGTGGCCGATCGACGCCTTCAGGTTGTCGGAACCGCCCATGCCCAGGTTGTGGCAGGAATTACAGGAGATCGCGCCCGAGCGCGACAGGCGCGGGTCGAAGAACAGCTTCTTGCCCAGTTCGACCTTGGCCGGGTCCTTGACCACCGCCGCCTCGATCGGCTGGATCGGCTCCTGGCGGGGCGCGCCCGACGCCTGGCCCGCCCAGAGCGCAATGACGACACCCGCCGCGAGCATCGCGTGCTTCTTTCTCATGGCTTTCTCCTGTTGAATAACCTTATCCATATAAAGGTCATTACATCGGAGCCGGCCGGCGGGCAGCTTGCGATGCGTCAAGGACGCCGGCGCGCTGGCGCGCCCCGCAACGGCGGCTTGACCTGACGCAATCGGAACACGCCGACCTGTCGCCACGCCATGCTCCGCCACGGACTCGTGCATCGAGCGCGGACATCGATTCGCTGCCTCGATTGGCTGCCTCGATCCGCCAGGCCGGTGAGCCGCGCGGGCCGATCGCGTCAGTCGTTCGCGTCGAGCTGGCGCAGATGCGCCTCCAGGAAATCCACGCACACGCGTACCTTGGCCGAGGCGTTCAGCCGCGCCGGATACACCGCCCAGATGTTGGCCTCCTGGCGGTACTGCGGCAGCACCGGCACCAGCTTGCCGGCGGCGATCAGCGGGCCCACGTCCCAGGCCGAGCGCAGGATGATGCCGCGGCCGTCCACCGCCCACTGCACCACCATCTCGCCATTGTTGGCCGACAGCGGTCCGCGCACCTTGACGGTGTGCTCGCGCTCGCCGCGCCGCATGCGCCAGACGCCAAAGGGATGGTCGCGCTCCTTGATCACCAGGCAGTCGTGCGCGGCCAGGTCGTCCAGCTTGCGGGGCGCGCCGCGTTCGGCCAGGTATGACGGCGCGGCGCACAGCAGCCTGTGGTTGGCGGCAAGCTTGCGCGCGATCACGTGCGGCGCGATGTCGTCGCCCACCCGCACGTCCAGGTCGTAGCCTTCGGCCGCCACGTCGACCAGGCGGTCGAACACCTCGAAGCGCACCTGCACGGCGGGATGGCGCGACACGAACGCCGACAGCGCCGGCGCCACCACCCGCCGCCCGAAACCGAAACTGCTGCAGATGCGCAGCAGGCCGCGCGGTTCGCGGCGCGTGACGCCGACTTCTTCGACCAGGTGCTCGACGTCGTCAAGAATGCGCTGGGCCCAGTGATAGACACGCTCGCCGGCCTCGCTCACCACCACCCGCCGCGTGGTGCGGTGGAACAGCGGCGTGCCCAGGCTGGCCTCCAGCAGCCGGATGCGCTTGGTGACGTAAGCGGCCGACATGCCCAGGTCTTCGGCGGCGCGGGAAAAACTGGAGGCGCGCACCACGGCGTTGAATACGCGCAGGTCGGCGGGCAGCAGGTCATTATTCATGATTCGTGCATATTCATTTCACGCGATGGACCATTGTAGATGGACTGTAGGGCCGCCTACCATGCTGTCGTCCTCCCGCCGCCGCCCCCTGAGCGCTGCGGCCGGCCCTTTTTTCCTCTTTTGTTTTTCAGGTCCATCCATGTCCCACGTCCACAAGATCGCAGCCATCGCCGGCGACGGCATCGGCAACGAAGTCCTGCCCGAAGGCCTGCGCGCCGTCGAAGCCGCCGCCCGCCGCTTCGGCCTGGCGCTGCAGATCGATACCTTCCCCTGGGCCAACTGCGAGTACTACGCGCAGCACGGCGAGATGATGCCGCCCGACTGGAAGGAACAGCTGCAGGGCTACGACGCCATCTACTTCGGCGCGGTCGGCTGGCCCGCCACGGTGCCGGACCACGTGTCGCTGTGGGGCTCGCTGCTGAAATTCCGGCGCGAGTTCGACCAGTACATCAACCTGCGCCCGGTCCGCCTGTTCGAGGGCGTGCCGTGCCCGCTGGCCGGCCAGCGCCCGGGCGACATCGATTTCTTCATCGTGCGCGAGAACACCGAAGGCGAATACACCAACCTGGGCGGCCGCCTGTTCACCGGCACCGACCGCGAAATCGTGATCCAGGAATCGGTCTTCACCCGCCACGGCACCGACCGCGTCATGCGCTACGCCTTCGAGCTGGCCAACCGGCGCCAGCGCAAGCAGCTCACGGTCGCCACCAAGAGCAACGGCATCGCCATCAGCATGCCGTGGTGGGACGAACGCGCCGACGCCGTCGGCCAGCAGTATCCCGACGTCAAGACCGACAAGCAGCACATCGACATCCTGGCCGCGCGCTTCGTGCTGCAGCCGCAACGCTTCGACGTGGTGGTGGCCTCCAACCTGTTCGGCGACATCCTGTCGGACCTGGGTCCGGCCTGCACCGGCACCATCGGCATCGCGCCGTCGGCCAACCTGAACCCGGAGCGCGCCTTCCCCTCGCTGTTCGAGCCGGTGCACGGCTCGGCGCCGGACATCTACGGCAAGGGCATCGCCAACCCCATCGCCATGATCTGGTCGGGCGCGCTGATGCTGCAGTTCCTGGGCAGCCAGGAGGCGCACGACGCCATCCTGGCGGCCATCGAGCACTGCCTGAAGGACGGCCCGCGCACGCCCGACCTGGGCGGCCAGGCCCGCACCGAGGACATCGGCCGCGCCATCGCCGCCCATATCGAGGCGCAAGGCTGATCCCGGGCGCGGCAAGCGCTCTCCTGCCCGGGACGGCGGCAAATCCGCCGGCCCCAAAAGCAGAACGCCGCCCGAGGGCGGCGTTCTGCCTGCTGCGACGGCGGACGCGTCAGGAACGCGCCGGCACCGCGGCGGCGGGATCGGCCCGGCGCGCCTGCACCGCGATCCACTGCGCCAGCAGTGCGGCGGCGGCGAACGCCACGCCCGCGCCGATCCAGGGGCCCTGACGCAGGCCGGCGTCGAGCAGCAGGCCGAAGGCCAGCGGCCCCAGCGCCGAACCGACGTCCATGCCGGAATACACCAGGCCGTAGACCGAGCCGGTGGAGCCCTTGGGCGTCACGCGCCGGATCAGCATGTCGCGCGACGGCGCCGCCACGCCCGAGCAGAAGCCGGCCAGCGCCACCACCGGCGCGGCGAACAGCGCCGGCACCAGGCCCAGCGCCAGCACCACCAGCGTCAGGCCGGCCAGGATCAGCGCCACCATCACGGTGCGCTCGGTGCGCGGGTTGGCCGACACCAGGAAGCCGCCGGCCGCCATGCCCACCGCCGACGCCACCATGTAGCCCGACAGCGCCGAGCTGGCCGCCACCTTGGACAGGTCGTACAGCTGGCCCAACAGCGGAATGGTGTAGTTCTGCACCGACGACAGCGCAATGGAGGTGCAGGCGAAGAACAGGAACGCGCCCCACAGCGCCGGCTTGGACAGCAGCGTGGCCAGGGTCGTCAGCACGCCTTCCTGCGGCTTGGGCGCGGCGCGCGCGCCATTCCTGGCATCGTCAGCCTGGGCCGGTTCGGCGCCGCCCAGCAGGTTGCGGCCCAGCACGGTCAGCAACAGCACGAAGGCCACCAGCGCGGCGGCGCTGTAGGCCGCCACGCGCCAGTTGGCCAGCAGCGTGATCGAGGTCATGAACACGGGCGTGAGGGCCCAGCCCAGGTTGCCGGTCAGGCCGTGGGCGGAAAAGGCATGGCCCAGGCGCGGCGCGGTGATGCGGTGGTTGATGATGGAGTAGTCGGCCGGGTGGAACACCGAATTGCCGATGCCGCCGACCACGGCGGCCGCCATCAGCATGGTGTAGCCGGTGGCCGAGCCGATCAGCAGCCCCGACAGCACGAAACAGGCCAGGCCGAACCACAGCACCGGCCGCGCGCCCACTCGGTCCACCACGAAGCCGGACGAGGCCTGGCCGATGCCCGAGACCACATAGAAGGTCGACACCAAGAGGCCGAGGCGGGCGAAGTCCAGCCCGAACTCGTTGCCGAGCGACACGTACAGCGACGGCAGGACCAGTTGGAAGAAGTGCGACGAGGCGTGGGCCACGCCGATCAAGAGGATGATCTGCCAGTCGCGGCGGCGGACGGCGGCGTCCGAGGCCAGGTTGGATGCAGCGGTAGTCATTGCGCAAGGCCGCGGGCAGCGGCGAAAGGCGGCCGCCCCGGGGCGGTTCGCGGGTTGTCTCCAGCAACGACCGGCCAGGCCGGCGTTGTCCCTGTGGCGAATGCGGCGCGTGGCCGTGCCGGTCGCGGTCCAAGCCCCACCGGCATCGCTCTTGGTCTGTCCTGGCGGCCCCGGGCGCGAGCCGGGCCGCCGTGTTTCACTGCGCTTTCTCGCGGATCGCGGGCCAGGCGCGCTGCAGGTAATACAGCATCGACCAGACCGTCAGCACCGCGGCCACGACGATCAGCACGTCGCCCAGCAGCTTGCTGGACACGCCATAGATCGGCTGGTTGTACAGCAGGCACGGAATCGCCACCATCTGCGCGGCGGTCTTGAACTTGCCCAACCGGTGCACCGCCACGCTGGCGCTGGCGCCGATCTTGGCCATCCACTCGCGCAGCGCCGAAATAGTGATTTCGCGGCCGATGATGATGAGCGAGATGAAGGCATCGACGCGGCTCAGGTCCAGCAGCACGATCAGCGCGGCGCAGACCATCAGCTTGTCGGCCACCGGATCCAGGAACGCGCCGAACGCCGAAGTCTGGTTCCAGCGGCGCGCCAGCCAGCCGTCGAACCAGTCGGTCAGGGCGGCGATGATGAAGGCCCAGGCGGCGAACGTGTCGCGCACCGGCACGGACATCCAGCTGTCGGGCAGGTAGAACAGCCCGACTACCAGCGGGATCATGGCGATACGCAGCCACGTCAGGATGATGGGTACGTTAATTGGCATAGTGTCCGTATGCTACATCAGCCGGGTTGCGCTGGCTGTCTCGGGGCCGCCGGGCGGCCACGAACCGGCCGTCCGGAGCCCTATCCGCGCAGCGCCTCGTAGATCCGTTCGGCCAGTTCCTCGGAAATCCCGTCCACCGACGCCAGGTCCTCGATGCTGGCCGAGGCCACCCCCGAAAAACCGCCGAAACGGGCCAGCAGCCGCTGCCGGCGGCGCGCCCCCACCCCCTCGATCTCTTCCAGCCGCGACACGTTACGGGTCTTGGCGCGGCGCGCCCGCATGCCGGTGATGGCAAAGCGGTGCGCCTCGTCGCGCACCTGGGCGATCAGCATCAGGGCGGCCGACTCGCCGCCCAGCGCCACCGGCGGACGGCCGTCGGCGAACACCAGGGTCTCCAGGCCGACCTTGCGCCCTTCGCCCTTGGCCACGCCCACCAGCGCCTGGATGTCCAGCCCCAGCTCGGCGAACACCTGGCGCGCCACCTCGACCTGGCCCTTGCCGCCGTCGATCAGCACCAGCCCGGGCATCTGCGCCTCGCCGTCGGCCACCTTGGCGAAGCGCCGCGTCAGCACCTGGCGCATGGCGGCGTAGTCGTCGCCCGGGGTGATGCCCGCGATGTTGTAGCGGCGGTACAGCGACGGCTGCATGTCATGGTGCTCGAACACCACGCAGGAAGCCTGGGTGGCCTCGCCGGCGGTATGGCTGATGTCGAAGCACTCGATGCGCAGCGCGTCCAGCGCCGCCTCGTCGGTATCCAGGTCCAGGGTTTCGGCCAGCGCCAGGGTGCGGGCGGCGCGGGCGCCGGATTCGGTCAGGGCCCGTGCCAGCGCCATCTCGGCGTTCTTGACCGCCTGTTCCAGCCAGGCGCGGCGGGCGCCCTGGGGCCGCGTCAGCACGCGCGACGGGCGGCCGCCGGCCTGCTCCACCAGCAGGTCGATCAGGCCGGCGTCGGGCAAGGCGTGCGAACAGACCAGCACCGGCGGCAACGCATTGTCGGTGTAGTGCTGGGCCACGAAGGCTTCCAGCACCTGCGGCGCGGCCTCGCCCTCGGCGTGGGTCGGGAAGAACGGCTTGTCGCCCAGGTGGCGCCCGCCCCGCACCATGGCCAGGTTGACACAGACCTTGCCGCCGGCGATGGCCACCGCGACGATGTCGGTGTCCTCGCCGCTGACGTTTTCCATGGTCTGCTGGTGCAGCACCCGCGCCAGCGAGCCCATCTGGTCGCGCAGCGCGGCGGCTTCCTCGAAGCGCAGCGCCTCGGCGGCCTCCAGCATGCGGGCCTCGATCTCGCCCATCACGTCCTTGGCCTCGCCATTCAAGAAGCGCACCGCGCGCTGCACGTCCGAAGCGTAGTCCTGCGCCTGGATGGCGCCCACACAGGGCGCCGAGCAGCGCCCGATCTGATGCAACAGACAGGGCCGCGAACGGTTGGCGAAGACGGTGTCCTCACAGGTGCGCAGGCGGAACACCTTCTGCAGGATCTGGATGGTCTCGCGCACCGCCCAGGCGTTGGGGAACGGGCCGAAGTACTGGCCGCGCTTGTTGGTGGCGCCGCGGTAATAGGCGATGCGCGGCCAGTCGTGGCCGGTGATCAGCAGGTAGGGATAGGACTTGTCGTCGCGGAACAGGATGTTGTAACGCGGCTTCAGGCTCTTGATGAGGTTGTTTTCCAGGATCAGCGCTTCGGCCTCGGAGCGCGTCACAGTGACCTCCAGCCGCGCCACCTTCGCCACCATCTGGGCGATGCGCGGGCTGGCCAGGTTCTTCTGGAAATACGACGAGACGCGCTTTTTCAGGTCGCGCGCCTTGCCGACATACATGACCTCGCCGGCCGCATCCAGGTGCCGGTAGACACCCGGAAGATGCGGCAGGTCAGCCAGGAACGATTTGAGATTGAAGTCGTCGGGCATTCTGGTAACGGCTTTCGGCCTGCAGGGCGTCCCAGTCGAGCGCGTCGAAACGCGGCATCAAGCGGCGGATGCGGGCCACGGACTCGGGGGCATGGTCGAACTCGAGCCGCGCCAGCAGCTCGTCGGCCAGGTCGGGCCGGTTGCACACCAGCACCATGTCGCAGCCGGCGCCCAGCGCGGCCTGGGCGCGCGCCAGGATGTCGCCGGCGACGGACGCGCCTTCCATGGTCAGGTCATCGGAGAACACCACGCCATCGTAGCCCAGGCGGGTGCGCAGGATGTCCTGCACCCAGCGCTTGGAGAATCCGGCCGGATGCTTGTCGACCTTGGGGTAGATCACGTGCGCCGGCATCACCGACGGCAGCACCGCGTCGCCCAGCCAGGCGTAGGGCGCGGCGTCGTCCTTCAGGATGCTTTCCAGCGGGCGCGGATCGACCGGGATCTCGTGGTGCGAATCCGCGCCGACGAAACCGTGCCCCGGGAAATGCTTGCCGCAGGCCGACATGCCGGCCAGCGCCAGGCCCTGGATCAGCGCGCGCGACAGCATCGTCACCACCCGCGCGTCTTGGTGGAAGGCGCGATTGCCGATCACCTTGCTGACGCCGTAGTCCAGGTCCAGTACCGGCGTGAAGCTCATGTCCACGCCGCAGGCGCGCAGCTCGGCGGCCAGCACGTAGCCGGCCTCGGTCGCCAGGCGCATCGCGGTCAGCGGATCGCGGTCCCACAGCGCGCCCAGGTCGCGCATCGCGGGCAGCGGCGTGAAGCCGTCTTCGCGGAAGCGCTGCACCCGGCCGCCCTCGTGGTCCACCAGGATCAGCAGGCGCTCCTTGCGCGCCTTGTGGATCTGGCGGGTCAGCTCGGTCAGCTGGCGGCGGTTCTCGAAATTGCGCGCGAACAGGATCACGCCGCCCACCAGCGGGTGGCGCAGGCGCTTCTTTTCTTCCTTGGTCAGCACGGTGCCGGCCACATCGACCATCACGGGACCGGGCGGCAGCGCCCGGGATTTCTTCTTGGCCATCGGCTTGTCCTTCTGTCTTGCAAACCGGCCCGCGGGCTCAGGGCTTGCGTTCGACCACCACGTAGGCGGCGGCCATGTCGGATTCATCGGTAATGGAAACGTGCGCGGCGCCGAAGCGCTGCACGTACCATTCCAGCAATTCGGGGGCGATCACCAGCACCGGCCGCCCCCCGGGCGCGTTCAGGGTCTGCACCCGGCGC
Organism: Achromobacter sp. CSND-B12; assembly: GCF_052906545.1. Classification (NCBI taxonomy): domain Bacteria; kingdom Pseudomonadati; phylum Pseudomonadota; class Betaproteobacteria; order Burkholderiales; family Alcaligenaceae; genus Achromobacter; species Achromobacter sp. CSND-B12. The sequence goes on from NZ_JBREGJ010000001.1 coordinate 1,437,935, forward strand.
CAGGTCATGGGCATGCGCATGCCCAGCCCCACCGCCTTGGAAAAGGCTTCCTTGGCGGCAAAGCGCGTCGCCAGGAAGCGCACGCCGCGCACCGGGTCGCGGGCGCGGCGGGCGTGGAATTTGGCCAGTTCCTCGGGCCCCAGGATCTTCTCGGCGAAACGGTCGCCGTGGCGCGCCAGGGCGCGCTCGATGCGGTCGATGCGCAGCAGGTCCATGCCGATGCCGCCGATGGCGGCCGGCGCGGGAACGACGAGCGGAGATTCGGGCTGGGACATCGTTGCGGGCGCCTTGGGAGGGAGTCGGCCTGGGCTCAACGGCCGCGCAGCGCTTCCAGGCGGGCCTGCACCATCAGCGCCTTCATGTCGCGCACCGCCTTTTCCCAGCCGTCGAACACCGCCTGCGCGACGATGGCGTGGCCGATATTGAGCTCGGAAATGCCGTCCAGCGCCGCCACCGGCTTGACGTTGCCGTAGTGCAGGCCATGGCCGGCATTGACGCGCAAGCCATGGCGCAGCCCTTCGGCCACCGCCACGCGGATGCGTTCGAGTTCGGCCTGGGCGGCCTCGCCCTCCGCTTCGGCGTAGGCGCCGGTATGCAGCTCGATGACGGGCGCGCCGGCGCGGGCAGCGGCTTCGATCTGTGCGGGATCGGGGTCGATGAACAGCGACACGCGGATGCCGGTCTCGGTCAGCAGGCCGACCGCGTCCGTCACCGCCGACAAGGCGCCGGCCACTTCCAGCCCGCCCTCGGTAGTCAGCTCGGTGCGTTTTTCCGGCACCAGGCAGACGTCATTGGGCTTGACCGCGCAGGCGATCTCCAGCATTTCCGGCGTCACCGCGCATTCCAGGTTCATGCGGGTGCGCAACCGCGGCCGGATGGCGTAGACGTCGGCGTCCTGGATGTGGCGGCGGTCTTCGCGCAGATGCAGCGTGATCAGGTCGGCGCCGGCGTCCTCGGCGCGCAGCGCCGCCGCGACCGGGTCGGGATAGGTCGTGTGACGCTGCTGCCGCAGGGTCGCGACGTGATCGATGTTTACACCAAGTTCTATCATTGCACTTTCGTTGTTTCTTCCCAGCCGCCGCCCAGTGCCTTGTAGAGTTCCACACGGTTGATCAGCGCGGCCAGGCCGGTTTGCACCAGCGCCAGCTGGGCATTGAAAAAGTCCACTTGCGCGGTCTGCACCTGCAGGTAGCTGTCGATACCATTGGTATAGCGCAGGTTCGACAGCTCCAGGGTGCGCGCCGACGAATCCTGCAGCGCGCGCTGGGCGTCCAGCTGGGCGCCGTAGGTGGCTTCGCCCGCCAGCGCGTCCGAGACCTCGCGGAACGCCTGCTGGATGGTCTGCTCGTACTGCGCCACCGCGATGTTGTCGCGCGCCTTGGCCAGGTTCAAGCCTTCGCGGATGCTGCCGCCGGCGAACAGCGGCGTGGTGATCGACGGCGAGAAGCTCCAGTACCCTTGCCCGCCCTTGAACAGCGTATCCAGCGACGGGCTGGCCACGCCGAACAGGCCGGTCAGCGAGATGGTCGGGAAGAACGCCGCGCGCGCCGCGCCGATGTTGGCATTGGCCGACTTCAGGTTGTTCTCGGCGGCCAGGATGTCCGGACGACGCTCCAGCAGGTCGGACGGCAGCCCGGCCGGCACCGTCGCCAGCAGCTGGTCGCGGCCGAACGTGGCGGGCGGCGGCAGGTCCTCGGGCAACGGCGTGCCGAGCAACAGCACCAACGCATTGACGGCCTGGGCCTGGGCCCGGGCCAACTGCGCCAGGTCGGCCGAGGCCGTATCCAGCAGCGACTTGGACTGGTTCAGGTCCAGTTCGGAAGCGACGCCACCGTCGAAGCGGCGCTTGACCAGGTTGTACGACTCCTGGCGCGAGGCCAGCGTGCGCTGGGTCAGTTCCAGCTGCACCTGGGCCGCGCGCAGGTTGAAGTACGACTGCGCCACCGCGCCGATCAGCGTGATGTGGGTGCTCTTTTGCGCCTGCTCGGTCGACAGGTACTGCTGGTACGCCGCTTCCGACAGGCTGCGCAGGCGGCCGAACAGGTCGATCTCGAACGTGGTCAGGCCGATGCCGGCCTGGTACGAACTGGTGACCGAACCGGCGCCCGGCTGGCGCATGTTCTCGGGGAAACGCTGGCGCTGCCCCTGGATGCCGGCGCCGATGCTGGGCCATTGCGCGCCGCGCTGCACGCCATACTGGGCGCGCGCCTCTTCGACGCGCTGCACCGCCACGCGCAGGTCGCGATTGTTGACCAGCGCCAGCTCGATCAGGCGCTGCAGGCGCGGATCACGGAAGAACTCGCGCCAGCCCAGGTCGGCCGCGGGCGTGCCCGCCTGCGGCGCCACCGCCGACGCGGGCTGGGTCCCCAGCGTCATCGGCGTGGCGTACGCGCCGTACTGCACCTTGGGCTGGTCGGGCCAGTTGCCGGAGACCGGCGCGTCGGGACGCTTGTAGTCGGGCGCCAGCGAGCAGCCGGCCAACGCCACCGCCACGAAGGCTGACAAGGCGGTCTGTTTGAACATCAGGGCGCTCATTCCTTGCCCTCCTGGCCACCGTTGGGTTGTGCGGATGCGTCCGGCGGGGTTTGCCCCGCGGCCGCCTTCTTGGCCGCCTGTTCTTCCTCGAAGGCGCGCAGCTCGGCGCCCAGCAGGCGCGGCTTGGTCTTGAACAGACCCAGCACCACGACGAAGAAGGTCGGCACGAAAATCACCGCGAACGGCGTGGCGGCCAGCATGCCGCCCAACACACCCAGGCCCACCGCGCGCTGGCTGGCGGCGCCGGCGCCGGTGGCCATGGCCAGCGGCACCACGCCCAGGATGAACGCCAGCGAGGTCATCAGGATCGGCCGGAACCGCAGGCGCGCGGCTTCCACCGCCGCCTCGTACAGGCCCATGCCGCGCGCGTACTGGTCCTTGGCGAATTCCACGATCAGGATGGCGTTCTTGGCCGCCAGCCCGATCACGGTCACCATGCCCACCTGGAAGTACACGTCGTTGGACATGCCCAGCGCGCTGACCAGCGCCACCGCGCCCAGCATCCCCAGCGGCACCACCAGCATCACGGAGATCGGGATGGCCCAGCTTTCATACAGCGCGGCCAGCACCAGGAACACCACCAGCAGCGACAGGCCCATCAGGATCGGGGCCTGGTTGCCGGCCTGGCGTTCCTGGTAGGACAGCCCGGTCCATTCGTAGCCGAAGCCCTGCGGCAGCTGGCCCACCAGCTTCTGCATTTCCTCCATGGCCTGGCCGGTCGTGTAGCCGGCCGCGGCGCTGCCGCCGATGCGCATGGATTCGTAGCTGTTGTAGCGCACCACCTGCACCGGGCCCTGCGACCACTTGGCCGTCACGAACGACGACAGCGGCACCATGCCGCCCTGGGCGTTGCGGGCGTTCAGCTGCAGCACGTCCGACAGCTGCATGCGGTACGGCGCATCCGCCTGCACCCAGATGTTCTGCATCCGGCCCAGGTTGGGGAACTTGCTCAGGTAGGCCGAACCGACGGCGGTGGAGATCAGCGAGGCGGCCTCGTCGAAGTTCACCCCCAGCGCCGCTGCCTTGTCGCGGTCGATGTCCAGCGTCAGCTGCGTGCCGGCCGACAGGCCGGTGATGCGCACCTGCGACAGCACCGGGCTCTTCATGGCCATGCCCATCAGCTGGCCGGTGGCCGCGGCCAGCGCCTCGGTGCCGGCCGCGCCGCGATCCTGCAGGCGCAGGTCGAAGCCGGTGGCATTGCCCAGCGACGAGATCGCGGGCGGCACCAGCGTGAACACCTGGGCGTCGTGGATGCCCATGAGCTGCTTCTGGAAGGCGTTGAACGCGATCGCGCCGGCCGAATCCCCCTTGCCCTTGCGATCCTTGAAGTCCTTGAGCGTGGTGAAGGCGATGGCCGCGTTCAGGCCATTGCCGTTGAAGCTGTAGCCCTGCACCGTGATGATGTTCTCGACCGCGGGAATCTCGCGGAAATAGGCCTCGACCTCTTCGATCACCTGCACCGTGCGATTGGCGCTGGCGCCCGTGGGCAGCTCGATGTTGCTGATGACGTAGCCCTGGTCTTCTTCCGGCAGGAACGACGACGGCAGGCGCAGGTACAGCCAGCCCAGCAGGATCACCAGCACCAGGAAGGCCAGCATCATGCGGCCGCCCTTGTGCAGGATGCGCGAGACCCAGTTCTGGTAGCCGTGCGTGGTGGCATCGAACTTGCGGTTGAACCAGCCGAAGAAACCCTTCTTGTCGTTGTGGTGCCCCTTGGGCACCGGCTTCAGGATGGTCGCGCACAGCGCCGGCGTGAAGGTCAGCGCCAACAGCGCCGAGAAGAAAATCGACACGGCCATGGCCACCGAGAACTGGCGGTAGATCACGCCCACCGACCCGCTCATGAAGGCCAGCGGCAGGAACACCGTCACCAGCACCAGCGTGATGCCGATGATGGCGCCGCTGATCTGCGGCATGGCTTTCTTGGTGGCTTCCTTGGGCGGCAACCCTTCGGTCGCCATGATCCGCTCGACGTTCTCGACCACCACGATGGCGTCGTCCACCAGGATGCCGATGGCCAGCACCATGGCGAACATGGTCAGCACGTTGATCGAGAATCCAAACCCCAGCATGACGGCGAACGACCCCAGCATGGCCACCGGCACCACCAGCGCCGGGATCAGGGTGTAGCGCACGTTCTGCAGGAACAGGTACATCACCAGGAACACCAGCACCATGGCTTCGGCCAGGGTGTGCAGCACCTGCTCGATCGAGACCTTGACGTAGGGCGCGGTGTCGTAGGGGATGGCGTAGGTGATGTTGCCGGGGAAGTACTTGGACAGCTCGTCCATCTGCTGGCGCACGCCCTGCGCGGTGGCCAGCGCGTTGGCGTCGGGTGACAGCACGATGGCGAAGGCGGCCGTGGGCTTGCCGTTCAGGCGGGCGCCGAACTGGTAGTTGTCGGCGCCGACCTCGATGCGGGCGACGTCGCGCAGCAGCACCTTGGAACCATCGCTGTTGGCGCGCAGCACGATCTTGCCGAAACCATCGACGGTGCTGAGCTGGCCGTTGGCCACCACGGTGGCTGTGATGCGCTGCGAATCAGGATTGGGCGGCGCGCCGATGCTGCCGCCCGACACCAGCACGTTCTGCGCGGCGATGGCCTGGTTGACCTCGGACATGCTCAGGCTGAAGCCGACCAGCTTGGCCGGGTCGACCCAGATGCGCATGGCGCGCGGCGCCGCGAACAGCTGGAACTGGCCCACGCCGGACACCCGCGACACCGGGTTCTGGATGTTGCGGGTGATGTAGTCGGCCAGCGCGGTCTGATCGAGCGAGCCGTCGGTGGACGACAGCGTCACGATCATCAGGAAGCCGGTACTGGTCTGCTCGTACTTCAGGCCCTGTTGCTGCACCGCGGACGGCAGCTGGGCGATCACGTTGGACACGCGGTTCTGCACGTCCACCTGCGCCAGGTCAGGGTCGCGGCCGGGCGCGAAGGTGGCGGTGATGGTCGAGGTGCCGTAGGAATCGCTGACCGACTCGTAGTAGATCAGGCCCTTGGCGCCGTTGAGCTTGTCCTCGATGATACTGGTGACCGATTCGGCCACTTCCTTGGCCGAGGCGCCCGGATAGGTCGCGGTGATGGTGATGGCCGGCGGCGCCACGTCGGGGTACTGCGACACCGGCATGTTCGGGATGGCCAGTATCCCCGCCAGCAGGATGAACAGGGCGACTACCCAGGCGAAGATTGGTCGATCAATAAAAAATTGCGGCATGTGGGCTGACTCTGAAAGCGATGCTCACCAAAGAGGAACGCAGCGCATTGCGCTGCGAGCCGCTTACGATTTCTGCGGGGCCTGTTGCGCCGGCTCGGCCGGCTTGGCGCCGGGGTCCGCGGGCTTGGCGCCGGGCTGCCCCGGCCGCCCGCCCGCGGCGGGCGCGCCGCCCGCCTTGTTCCAGGGGCTGGCCTGCACCGGCGCCCCGGGACGGATCTTCTGGAAGCCCTCGACCACGACCACGTCGCCGGCCTTCAGGCCGCTGGTGATGATCCAGTCGGTCTTGACGGCGCCGCCGGTGGTGACGGGCAACTGTTCGATCTTGTTGTCCTTGACCAGCATCAGGCTCTGCGAACCGTCGGCCGTGCGCTGCAGCGCCTGCTGCGGCACCAGCAGGGCCTGGTCGTCCACGCCCTGCTCCAGCCGCACGCGCACGTACATGCCGGGCAGCAGGATGCCGTCGGGGTTGGGGATCTCGGCGCGCAGGTTGACCTGGCCGGTGCTGGGATCGACGGTGATGCCGGTGAACAGCAGCTTGCCGGGACGGTCGTATTCGGTGCCGTCCTCCAGCACCACGGTGGCACGGGCGGCGTCCTTGCCGACCTGTTGCAGCTTGCCGCTGGCAAAGGCGCGGCGCAGCGCGGCCAGGTCCGAGGTGGACTGGGTGAAGTCGACGTAGATGGGATCGAGCTGCTGCACAGTGGCCATCTGCGTGGCCGAGGTGGCCTCGACCAGCGCACCTTCGGTCACCAGCGGCTTGCCGATGCGGCCCGTGATGGGCGACACGACGTCGGTGTAGCCCAGGTTGATCGAGGCGTTGTCCTGGGTCGCCTTGGCGGCGGCCACGGTGGCCTCGGCCTGGCGATAGGCCGCCACGGCGTTGTCATATTCCTGCTTGCTGACGGCGTTGGCCTTGACCAGCGGCGCGTAACGGTCGGCCAGCAGCTTGGCGCTGAACAGGTTGGCCTGCGCCTGCTTGAGCTGCGCGGTGGCCTGGTCGTAGGCGGCCTTGTAGGGCGCCGGATCGATCTTGAACAGCAGCTGGTTTTCCTTGACGTCGCCGCCCTGTTCGAAGGTGATCTTCTGGACGATGCCGGTGACCCGCGAGCGGATCTGGGCGTCGCGCACGGCGTCGACGCGCCCGGGCAGTTCGGAGACGATGGGCGTGCGCTGCGGCTGCACGGTAATGACGCTGACCTGGGGCATGCCAGGGTTCATCTGCGGCTTTTCACCGCACCCTGCCAACAACAGCGCGAGGACGCCGCCGGAGAAAGCCAGACCTGAGACACGTTTAGGCGAAAACCGCATTGAAACCCCCGCGAAGTTAACCGCGCCAAGCGACCGCAACAATGTGACGGCGATGACCCTCGCCGCGTCCGGTTGCCGTAGGCGGCCACGGGGTTGCGCGGCCGCATTTCGACCGCCGTATTTGACCGCAATCCTTGTTTGCGATCAAAGCAAAACCCTGCGCCCCGCCTGTGACACGTGAATAGCCCGTTAATGTAACTCAGTTATTGGGGAAATCACTGATTTTCACGACGAGACGCGACATCGGGAGGGAGGGAAATCCAGCCGCCGCGATCAGAGGTCGGCAACCTCTTGCAGATTGCCCAGGAACACGTAGCCCACGCCATGCACCGTATGCAGGGGCAGGCGCCCGCCCGCCTGGCGCACCTTGCGGCGCAGGCGGCAGATCGCCACGTTCAGGGCGCGCAGGTTGGTGCTTTGGCGCGGCAACATCAGTTCCTCGCGCAGGACGGCGAGTTCTTCGCGCAGCAGTTCCTTGCGGGGATTGCGCAACAGGCACTGGAAGCAGGCGCGCTCGACCTCGGTCAGGTCGAGCCGGGTTCCTTGCGGGGTCAGCAGGGTCCAGCCATGGTAGAGCAGGCTCCACCAGCCATCCAGGCGGACCGGAAAGGCGTCGGACGCCGCGGCCGCATCATTGCTGGAGCCCTCGCGCCCCGCGTCGGGAGACGGCGCGGCCGGCGGCACGCGGAGAGGGGAATGGGAAAAGGGTGCGGTCATCGTCGGTGTCTCCACCGGGCGGGCCGCCTGGAAAAGGACGACGGCCCGGACCCGGAACAAGGTTTCAAGTCTTGCCGAAAGACTACCGTTGCTGACGTGATTGCGCGGCGATGTTGCCCTGGAATCAGACGAGTCCTAGGAAATCGCACCACAGGTCAAGAGGTGTGCGTGCCGTTTCGATGGATATCGTGCGTGACGAAACAGCTGTCCTGGGTGGGACGCGCCAGGATGCCCGGCCGCGCCAGCGTCTGGCGGATATCGGCCAGCCCGGACTCCCAGTGCTCGCGCATGGCCTCCGTGCCGAACTCATAATCCTTGGAATAGCGCTCGCGGTGCTTGGATTCGTAGATCAGGTTGATGATGTTGGTGGCCGGCGTCTTGGCCAGCCGCCGGATTTCCGCCAGGTCCGGCGCGTCGCGCTCGCGCTCGGGCAGGCGCTCGAGCAGCTGCTGCAGGCCATGGCGAAGCTTCAGCACGCGCCGCAACTGGTCGGTGACCATGCGGGTCCGGCTGGAGTACTGGATGTCCTTCTGGCGCTCGGCCACTTCCTCGAGCGTGGTCGGCAACGCGCCGCGGGCGGGCCACAGATCCACCTGGAACGCCAGCGTGTCGCGCATGGTGTCGCTGGTCAGCACCTGGGCCAGCGGCGTGTTGGACACCACGCCTCCGTCCCAGTAGTGCTCGCCGTCGATCTCCACGGAGGGAAAGCCCGGCGGCAAGGCGCCCGAGGCCATGATGTGCTCGGGCCCGAGGGTATGCCGGAGGCTGTCGAAATAGGCGAAATTGCCGCTGCGCACGTTCACCACGCCGAAACTGGCGCGCACCGCGCCGGCGTTGAGCAGGTCGAAATCGATGTACTGGCGCAGGGTCGCGGCCAGCGGCGTGGTGTCGTAGAAGCTGGTCGACGCCGCGCCCTTGCCATGCACCCAGTACGGCGGCGGAAAGCGCGGCTTGAAGAACCCCGGCTGGCCCGAGAACAGGGCCTGGAAGGCCGACAGCTGGCCATTCATGGCAGGCGAGCCGAATCCGAACGGGATGCCCTCGAACATGCCGGCCAGCGTGTCGCCCCAGGGTACCGAGGCGAACCCCGCCGGCCGGCAGATGCTTTCCCAGAACCCGCGCAGGCGCTCCACCCGCTCGTTTTCGGGCGAGCCGGCGATGATCGCCGCATTGATCGATCCGATCGAAATCCCGGAAATCCAGTTCGGCCGGATGCCTGCCTCGTGCAGCCCCTGGTACACGCCGGCCTGGTAGGACCCCAGGGCGCCCCCGCCCTGCAGCACCAGGGCCACGGTTTCATAGGGCGGCGTCGCGCCGGTGTCTGGGGATGCGGCCTTGCGGCGAGTACTCATGCGGGGTTCCTTCGAAACACGGGCTAGGGCTTGCTCTTGTCCGGCACTTGCGGCGCGGCCACACCGGCACGGAACGGATATTTGGCGAAGATCCCGGCCACGGCCTTGTCGATGTTCTGCGACGAGGTCGCCGTGTCCGGGTTCTGGACTTCCCCGACGGCCACGCCTTCCCACACCATCTGCTTGCGACGCGCGTCGACCAGGTCGATGTTGAGAGTGCCTTCGGTGTATTGGTAGACGGTGTCGCCCCAGCCGTAGCCGGGCCAGCCGCCATAGAAGCCACTGCGATAGCCGTAGTACGGGCCCATGGGCGGCGGCGGCGCCTCGGTCACCTGGGTCTTCTGCTGCAGCTTGCCATTGAAATTGACCAGCAGGTCGGGATTGGCGGCGTCGTACACATAGCCACGCATTTCCATCTGGCCGCGCGTGGCGTCCTTGAGGCGTTCGGTCAGCAGCGTGCTGTAGCCGGCCTTGTCGGTGCCCAGCGGCGACATGTAGCCGAAGGTCCGGTAGCGCGAGAAATCCGCCTGGCGGTCGTAATCGCTTTTGATGGCGGGACTGGAGGCGCAAGCCGCCAGGATGGTGACCAGGGAACCCGATGCCAGCATTTTCAGCGCTTTCATGTCGATCTCCAAGAAGCGGGGCCGTGAGCCGGTCCCCCGAGTTGAACACCCATCAACACACCCCGAGCGCGTCCATAGTGCCGCGAAGCGGATAAAGTTTCAACAGCATCTCATTCTCATCGGATATATCTCAAACGGCCGCCGGACGGGCTCCATTACACTCGGGAATATTCCAGACCCCGACCAGACCTGATACCGATGTTGGAACTCGACGGCTCGATTTGGTTTCGTTCCGGCACCCAGACTTGGGGCGGAAAGAACCGCATAGACCTGCTGGCGCAAATTGACGCCACCGGCTCCATCACGGCCGCCGCGCGCGCGGTGGGCATGAGCTACAAGGGCGCCTGGGATGCCATCGATGCGATGAACAACCTGGCAGGCGAGCCGCTGGTGCTGCGCGCCGCCGGGGGCAAGGGCGGCGGCGGCACGCGCCTGACCGACCGGGCTCGCGGCCTGATCGCGACCTTCCGGGCCCTGGAAGCCGAACACCGCAAGTTCATGGAAAACCTGACGCACGCTGGCGTGGATGCCAGCGGCGATCTCGACTTGATGAGGCGATTCATGCTGAAGACCAGCGCACGCAACAAACTCATGGGCACGGTAATGGAAATCCGCGCGGGCGCCGTCAACGACGAAGTCCTGCTGCGCATCGCCGGCGGCCAGGTCATCACCGCCACCATCACCCGGGAAAGCACCCAGGAACTGGAGCTGGCGCCCGGCAAGGAAGCGCTGGCCCTGGTCAAGGCCTCGTCGGTCATCGTCGGCGCGCCGGGTGCGGGCCTGCGGCTGTCGGCCCGCAACCAGCTGCCGGGCACCATCACGGCGGTACGTACCGGCGCGGTCAACAGCGAGATCCTGATCGGGCTGGAAGGCGGCGCCACGCTGGCGGCCATCGTCACCAACGAAAGCGCGCAGGAACTGGGCTTGCGTGAAGGCGCGCAAGCGGTCGCCGTGTTCAAGGCTTCCAGCGTGATCCTGGGCGTGCTGGACTGACTCCCGCGCGCGGGGGCGGCCGCCGTTGAGACAGACCTTGCGCCGCCCCTGGACGCCTGCTAGACGCCGACATCCTCGTCGCGTCGGCGCACCTTGCCGTCGCGCACTTCGAAGACCTCGTCGGCCAGCGCCTCGACGTCGGCCGGATCATGCGTGATCAACAGCATCGGCACGTCCAGCTGGCGCTGCAGGGCGTTCAGCTCCAGCCGCATCTTGCCGCGCAGTTGCGAATCGAGCGCCGAGAACGGTTCGTCCAACAGCACGATCTCGGGCTTGAGCATCAGCGCGCGCGCCAGCGCCACGCGTTGCTTCTGGCCGCCCGAGATCTCGTGCGGATAGCTGCCCACGATGGCGCCCAGCTCGAAGGCGTCCACCCACCGCCGCGCCTCGGCCGAGACCGCGCGCCGGGGCGGGTTGAGCCAGCCGCGGCGCGAACCGAAGGCGATGTTCTGCGCCACCGTCAGGTGCGGAAACAACGCGTAATCCTGGAACAGGTAGGCCACGCGGCGGGCCTGCGGCGCGACGCTGACGCGGGCCTCGGCGTCGAACAGCACCCTGCCGTTGACCTCGATGCGGCCGGCGTCCGGCCGCAGCAGCCCGGCCACCGCTCGCAGCGTCAGGCTCTTGCCGGCGCCCGACGGGCCGAACAGCGCAATGCGCTTGGCCTTGGACGAGAACGCCACGTCCAGCGAAAAATGGCGGTCGCCGGACACCATGTTCTTGCGGATGCGCAGATCGACGCTCATTGTCCGCCTCCGCGTCGGCTGGAACGGATCGGCACCAGCTTGCCGGCCGCCAGCAGCACCACGATGCAGGTGATGGAAGTCACCAGCACCAGGAAATTGGCGGTGGCGTCATCGCCCGCCTGCACCGCCTCGTAGATGGCGACCGACAGCGTCTGGGTGCGGCCCGGCAGGTTGCCGGCGATCATCAGGGTGGCGCCGAATTCGCCCAGCGCGCGCGCAAACGCCAGCAACACGCCGGCGACGATGCCGCGCGCCGCCAGCGGCAGCGTCACGCGGAAGAACACCCCGGCCTCGCACACGCCCAGCACGCGGGCCGCGTTTTCCAGTTGCGAATCGACGTTCTCGAAAGCGGCGCGGGCCGACTTGAACACCAGCGGGAAGGCCACCACCGACGCGGCGATGACCGCGCCCTGCCAGGTGAACACCAGCTCAATGCCGATATCGGCCAGCCGCTCGCCCAGCACGCCGCGCCGGCCCAGCAGCACCAGCAGGTAGTAGCCCAGGACCGTGGGCGGCAGCACCAGCGGCAGGGTCAGGATGGCATCGAGCAGATCGCGCCCGGGCCAACGCCAGCGCGACAGACAATAGGCGGCCGCGGAGCCGGCCACGGTCGCCAGCAACGTCGCCCAGCCCGCCACTTTCAGGGTAAGCAGCAGGGGCACCCATACCGAATCACTCATCGCTGACTGCGTTGGCTGTCGCCCGCGCCCTCAAGGCTTCTGGAAGCCGTAGCGCGACAGGATTTCCTGCCCGGCGGGCGACATCACATAGGCCACGAAGCTTTGCGCTTCCTTGGCGGCGTCGTCGCGCGCGGTCACGGCGATGGGATAGGTCACCGGGGTCTGCGACGGCACGCGCACGGCCACCTTGACCTTGTCCGGCATCACGGCGGCGTCGGTGGCGAACACGAAGCCCGCGTCGACCTCGCCGCGCGACACGTAGTCCAGGCTCTGGCGCACGTTCTGCGCCAGCACGCTCTTGGCCTGCACCGCGTCCCACAGGCCGGCGGCCTGCAACGCGCCCTGCGTGTAGCGGCCCACCGGCACCGAAGCCGGGTTGCCGTAGGCAATGCGCTTGATGTCGTCGCGCGTCAGGTCCTTGAGCGCGGTGATGTTGGCCTTGCTGTCGGTCGGCACGATCAGCACCACCTGGTTGGCGGCGAAGTCGATGCGCGTATCGGGTTTGACGGCCTTTTCCTCGACCGCCTTGTCCATGGCCTTCTGGTCGGCGGACGCGAACACGTCGGCGGGCGCGCCCTTGACGATCTGCTGCAGCAGCACGTCGGAGGCGCCGAAGTTCAGGATGACCTTGGTGCCGGCATGCTCCTTTTCGTACGCCTGGGCCACGTCCTTGAACGCGTTGGTCAGGCTGGCGGCGGCGGACACCACCAGGTCGCCGGCGTGGGCGCTGGTGCCCCAGACGGCGGCCAGGACCAGCGATGCGGCCAGGATCGGGGATTTGCGGAACATGAAGCTCTCCTCAGGCAGATCAATCTCGGTAACGAAATATATATAGGTATATAACGCCCGTCAATTTGCGTCGGCGGCTGGCTTGCGCCAGGTCAACGAAGGAGAAAAATCAGCCTGGGGCGCGCTCAGCCGCGCTCGACCGTGGTGACGCGCACCGTGTCCGGCCCCAGCGCCGCCCGCAGGCGTTCGAGCGCCAGTTCCGGGCGGGCGGCCCCGCACATGAAGATGTCCAGCGCCGCGAACCGGTGTTCGGGCCAGGAATGGACGCTGATATGGGATTCGCTCAGCATGACCACGCCGGTCACGCCCGCGCCCTCGCCGAAGTGATGGAAATGGGCGCCCAGCACCCGCGCCCCCGCCGCCTCGGCGGCCAGGACCAGTTCGCGTTCGAGCGCTGCCGCGTCGGCCAGCAGAGCGGCGGGCACGCCGCGGAAATCGGCCAGGATATGGCGGCCGGGCGTGGCGTGCGGCGTCACTTGTGCGAACCGCCCGACGACCAGCCCGAGCTGCCCGAAGAACCGCCGCCCCAGCTGCTGCCGCCGCCGCTGGTGTAGCGGGCGCCGGGCGAACTGGCGCCGGTCGCGGCCATCACCACGATGACGGCGTAGATGGCGTATAGAAGCTTGCCCATCCCTTATTCATCCTTTGCGGAGATCTTGTCCGCGAGGCTGGCCGGCAGCCACAGGAACGCCAGGCCGATCACGATCGGCAGGATGCGCCCACTGAAAATGTTGCCAATATTGAGAAAGCCCATGGCGATGGTCGCGAACCAGGCCCATTTGCGGTAACCGCCGGACAAGGCGGCGCGCGGCATCGCTTTCTGCCTGGCCAGCTCGGGGTTGCCGAACCATTCGGCCAGTTGCGCGGGCGCGACCGGTGCGGCGGCCGACCAGCCCACTTCGGCCGGAGCCTGCTCCCGGGTGAGCTTGAGATTGCCCGCCTTGTAGTCGGTGATCTGGGTGCGGTCGCCGACCTTCACGCGCCAGTTGAAGGCGCCCAGCGCCAGGTCGACGCGCGACGTGTAGTCGTACAGCTTGTGGTACAGCTTGGAACGCCAGCGCACGCTGGTGGCATTGTTGTGGCTGGGCCAGGTATCGCAGACCTGCACGCGTTCCCAGCCCTCGTCGGTCTCGACCAGCCAGGTGAAGCCCTTGACCGGACTGAACAGCAGGTATTCGATCCAGTCCGACGGTTCTTCCGGATCCGGGTCCGCGCACTTCATCAGCCCGATCAGGGTGTAGGTCGTGCCGTCGATCCTGGCGGTGGCGCCCAGCGCCAGCGTGGTCTTGATGGCCCGGACCTTGCGCGCCTTGTCGATGACTTCGGCGGTTTCACCGGCGCAATCGACGGTGGCCGCGCAGGACGGGCACACCACCTGGGTCGCCATGGCCGCCACGAAGCTGATGGGCGCGCCGCAGTTGGGGCAATCGAGCGCCTTGATCTGGCCGCGGAAGCGCCCGGCGGTTTCCTCGACCTGCTCGTTCGAGCGCAGCGTGGAGGCCTGCATGGCAGACAGGTCGAAGGCCTTGCCGATATAGAGTTCGGGCTGCGGGCCGTCGGAAAAATCCAGCGTGAGGAAGGCATCCAGGCTGCGGAAGTCCGCCACCTTGGCTTCCCAGCCATCGCCAGGCACGAACGGCAATTCGCCCTGCGCGCCGCCGGCGCGGCAACGGCGCACGTCGGAGGCGGTGAAGCGCTGGCCGTCCAGCTTCAGGTCATCGCCCGCGGCGATGTCGGCAAATGCCGGCAGGCCCTGCACCGTCTTGACCTTGCGGCGACGGGTGATGGCGTACTGGCCGGAAGCATCCGACAGCCAGCCGTCCGAGCCGTCGTCGAACCACAGGTACCACTCGTTCCAGAAGCCGTCCTCGTAGCGCAGCTGGATGCGGCCGATCAAATCGAAGCGCTTGCCCTCGAACTTGCCGGAAGCGCCCAGGCACAGCGGCGAATAGTCTTCCAGGACATCGGCGGTCTCGCCGATGCGCCTGACCGATTCGGCGTCCTTGAGCAGCGTGCTGCGGCAGGCGCCGCAGACCGCCATGACCGATGCCGTGGAAGTGAACTTGACGGGCGCTCCGCACTGCGGACACAGGACCTGCTGCATGGGCGTGCGGCGCTCAGCTGGTGAGTTTCTTCAGGACTTCGGCCTTGGCCGTGTCGTAATCGGCCGGCGTGATCAGGCCCTTGTCCAGCAAGTCCTTGAGCTGCTGCAGCCGCTGCACCGGATCGGCGCCAGCGCCGGCGGCCGCCCCCGCTGCCGCGGCCCCGGCCGCGGCGCCCGGAGCCGGCTGGCCCTGGGCCACGCCCAGGCCGGCGGCCATGGTCTGGCCCAGCGCCGCGCCGGCCGCCAGGCCCGCGCCGATGCCGGCGATGCCGCCTTCGTTCTGGGCCGCCAGCGGGATCGAGGTGGCGGTCTGGTACTGGGTGAATTTGCCCAGGTCGCCAGCCATGCCCATCGAGATCCGCGTATCCAGCGCCTTCTGCAATTCCTCGGGCAGCGACACGTTCTCGACCGTGAAATTGTCGAGTTTGACGCCATAGCGGTCGAACACCGGGCCCAATTGCTCGGCGATACTCTGCGACATCAGGCCCTGGTTGCCGGCGATATCCAGGAACGGCACCTTGGATCCGCCCAGCGCCGTGGTCATGGCCGCAACCACCATGTTGCGCAGTTGCATTTCCAGGTCGTCGACGGTGTAGACGTCGCGCGTGCCGCTGATCTCGCGGTAGAACTTGGCCGGGTCGGTGATCTGGTACGAGTACACGCCGAAGGCGCGCAGCCGCACCATGCCGAACTCGCTGTCGCGCAGCGTCACGGGCTGCGCCGTGCCCCAGCGCCGGCCCAGTTGCAGGCGGGTGCTGAAGAAGATCACGTCCGACTTGAAGGGCGACTCGAACAGCTTGTCCCAGTTCTTCAGGTACGTCAGCACCGGCAGGGTCTGGGTCGTCAGCTTGTACATGCCGGGGCCGAACACGTCGGCCACCTTGCCTTCGTTGACGAACACCGCCATCTGCGATTCGCGCACGGTCAGGCTGGCGCCGTACTGGATTTCGAAATCCTGCATCGGGTGGCGCCAGGCCAGCACGCCGTCGCCGTCCTCGTTCCATTGCAGGATGTCGATAAACTGCTTGCGGATAAATGAACCGAGACTCATGGCAAGTTCTCCTGTTTCAGATCAAGGTCGACGCGCCTGGCCGCTCAGGTCAGGCAGGCGGCGTTGACCACGCCGGCGGCCAGCGAGATCGAACCGATCAGGCCGCCCATGGCGATGTTGTTTTCTTCGATGGCCTCGTGCAGGCCGTGGATGGCGCGGGACACGACGGCGTAGACGACCAGTTGCACCACCATGGCGGCGACGCCCCAGACCAGAAACATGACGAAACTGGCGTGGACCGCGATGCTGGAACAGAGCGTGAAGGAAAAGCCCACCAGGGCGCCGCCGTAGGACAACACCGCGGCGATGTTGCCCTCGCGGATCAGCTCGAATTCCTTGTAGCGGGTAACGGTGGTGTAGACGGCGGTGAAAATGCCCAGCATGACCAGTGCCGAGACGATGTAGATCAGATAGGTCACGGCCGGATGCATCGCTTCTCCCATAATCGCCCCTTCAGGCCCTAATTGCGCGCAGTATATACGGCGCCTTCGATATACTGCGAACGCATTTTCACGTCGGAACCCCCATGCGCGACCGCGTTCTCATCCTGTCGGTATTGATCGTCGCTTCCTGCGGCCTGGGCTATGAGCTCATCAGCAGCGCGCTGGCCAGCTATCTGCTGGGGGATTCCATTCTCCAGTTCTCGTCCGTCATCGGCTGCTATCTGTTCGCGATGGGCATCGGATCGTGGTTGTCAAAATATGTAAGAGACGACGACGTTTTGAATCGATTCATCGATGTCGAGCTGGCCGTCGCATTGTTGGGCGGAGTTTCCGCCGCGGTCCTGTTCCTGGTGTTCGCCTGGCTGTCGGCGCCGTTTCGCGCGGCGTTGTACGCGGGCGTCTTCATTATCGGACTGATGGTCGGCATGGAAATTCCGCTGGTGATGCGGGTATTCAACCAGCGCAAGGCCGAGTTCCGCGAAATCGTCAGCCGCGTGCTGACCTTCGATTATCTCGGCGCGCTGGCCGTGTCGCTGATCTTTCCGCTGTTGCTGGCGCCCAAGCTGGGCCTGCTGCGCACCAGTTTCCTGTTCGGCATGCTCAACGCCGGCGTGGCGCTGTGGACCACCTGGCTGTTCCGCGGCGAGATCCGGCGTCCGGCCGAACGCGCCGTGCGCGGCGGCGTGGTGCTGGGGCTGCTGGCCCTGGGCTTCCTGTTTTCCGGCCAGATGACGGCGTGGGCCGAAAAGGGCCTGTACGGCGACGACGTGGTGCACGCCGAGACCACGCCCTACCAGCGCCTGATCGTGACGCGCTGGCACGACGACCTGCGGCTGTACATCAACGGCAACCTGCAATTCTCGTCGCGCGACGAGCACCGCTACCACGAGTCGCTGGTGATCCCCGGCCTGCAGGCGCTGCCGTGGGCCCGCAACGTGCTGGTGCTGGGCGGCGGCGATGGCCTGGCGGTGCGCGAGATCCTCAAGTACAAGCATGTGGAGCACGTCACGCTGGTGGACCTGGATCCTGCCATGACGGGCCTGTTCTCGCGCTCCGAACCGCTGACGAAACTGAACCAGGGCTCGCTGACCGATCCGCGCGTCACCGTCATCAATGACGACGCCGGCCGCTGGCTCGAAAGCCACGCCGAGGTCTACGACTTCATCGTGGTGGACTTTCCGGATCCGTCCAACTTCGGCCTGGGCCGGCTGTACTCCGTGCCGGTCTACCACCTGATGGCGCGGCACCTGGCCGAGAACGGCTACATGGTGATCCAGTCGACCTCGCCCTACTTCGCGCCGCGCTCGTTCTGGAGCGTGGACGCCACGCTCAAGGAGGCCGGCCTGAACACCTGGCCGTACCACGCCTACGTGCCGTCCTTCGGCGACTGGGGCTTCATCCTGGCCGGCAAGCGCCGCGACTACACGCCGCCGACGGCGGTGTCGGTGCCCACCCGCTACCTCGACCCCGCCACCCTGCGCGAGCTGTTCCACTTTCCCGCCGACATGCCGGCGCTGGCCATGCCGCCGAACCGCCTGAACGAGCAATCGCTCGTGCGCTACTTCGACGAGGACTGGCGCAAGGTCATCCGCTGATGCGCCGCCGTACCTTCCTGCTGGGCGCCGCCACCGCCGCCGCCGCGGGCACGGCAGGCTATTACCGTTCGCGCGTGGTCGAGACCACGCCGGACGTGCGCTACCCCGGCATGCAGGCCGGCCACGCGCTGCGCGATGGCGCGGCGCTGCCGTCGTCGTCCGGCGCCCGGCGCTGCCAGGTGGCGATCCTGGGGTCCGGCGTGGCCGGCCTGTCGTGCGCCTGGAAGCTGGCGCGCGAAGGCTTCACCGATTTCGTCGTGGTCCAAGGCCCCGAGTACGGCGGCAACGCCGCCGCCGGCAACCGCGACGGGCTGGACTACCCGCTCGGCGCGCACTACCTGCCGCTGCCGTCGATGCAGTCCACCCATGTGCGCGAGATGCTGGCCGACTTCGGCATCGCCGAGCGCGACGCCTTTGGCGCGCGGCCCTACTACGACGAGTCCATCCTGGCGCACTCGCCGCAGGAACGCCTGCTGCGCGACGGCCGTTGGGAAGACGGCCTCTTGCCGATGCACGGGCTGCCCGAGGCCGATATCGAGCAGCACCGCAAGTTCCTGGCGCTGGTGGACCGCCTGCACGGCGAGATCGGCAACGACGGCCGCAAGGTCTTCTGCATCCCGATCGTGCTGTCCTCGCGCGACCCGGCGTGGCGCGCCCTGGATGCGCTGACCTTCCGGCAGTGGCTGGAGCGCGAAGGCTACACCTCGCCGGCGCTGCACTGGTATTTGAACTACTGCTGCCGCGACGACTACGGCGCGCCCTATGACCGGGTCTCGGCCTGGGCCGGGCTGCACTACTTCGCCAGCCGCGACGGCCACGCCACCAACGCCGCCGAGGGCGCGGTGCTGACCTGGCCCGGGGGCCTGGCGCCGCTGGTGCAACGGCTGCGCGACGCCATCAGCGCCCGCCTCGGCCACGGCGACTGGCTGCTGCCCGGCACCGCGGCGCGGCTGCATGAAAGCCCCGCCGGCCCCCGCATCGACTGCCTCGCGCCGGGCGCCGCCGCCAGCGTCTACACGCTGGCGGCGCAACGCGCGGTCTGCGCCATGCCGTTGTTCGTGGCCCAGCGCATCCTGCCCGACATCCGCGCCTATGGCTACGATCCGGCCACGCACGCCTCGCCGCACGCGCCCTGGCTGGTATCGAACTTCGTCATGGACGGCTATCCGCGCGAAGCGCCGGGCGAACCGCTGTCGTGGGACAACGTGGTCTACCAGGGCCAGGCCCTGGGCTACGTGGTCTCGACCCACCAGCTGCTGCGCGTGGCGCGCTCGCCGCGCACGGTGTTCACCGCCTACCACGCGCTCAGCGACCAAACGCCGCAGGCCGCGCGCCAGTGGCTCGCCGACGCCCGCCCCGAGGCGCTGCGCGACGAGGCCGCCGCCGACCTGGTGGCCGCCTATGGCGACGAGTTCTGGCGCCGCGCCCGCCAGCTGGAGATCACGGTGCGCGGCCATGCCATGGCCTCGCCCTATTGCGGCTACCTGTCCAACGCCGGCCTGGCGGCTTTGCGCGAAGTCGACGGCCCGGTGCTGTTCGCCCATGCCGACCTGTCGGGCTATTCCGTGTTCGAGGAAGCCGCCTGGTGGGGCGTGGCGGCCGCCGGGCGCATCCTGGGGCAGCGGCCCGCCGCCTGAGATCGACGGCTGATCGACGGCTGATCGACGATCACCTCGGAGCCATCGCGTCGGCCGCATGCCCCACCGGCGGCATCCGTCATGGATAGCCCCCGTCGCCGGCAATCCACCGCTGTCCTACAATCGCCCGCTATCCCTGGACTCGCACCGACAATCCCGATGGGCAAGCAAGTCATTGTGTTGGGCGCCGGCATCGTCGGCGTCTGCTGCGCGCTGGAGCTGCAGCGGCGCGGCCTGGACGTCACCCTGGTCGACCGCCAGGCCCCCGGGCTGGAAACCTCGGCCGGCAACGCCGGTGTCCTGGCCCGCAGCTCGCTCATGCCGTTCAACCACCCCGGCCTGTGGCGCCAGTTGCCACGGCTGCTGCGCAACGACACCGTCCAGTTCCGCTATCGCGCCTCGTACCTGGCCCGCAACCTCGGTTGGGCGACGGGCTTCCTGGCGCGCGCCCGGCCGTCGGTGTTCCACGAGACGACGGCGGCGCTCGACAGCCTGATCCGCCTGTCCGCGACCGAGCACCTGCGGCTGCTGGACGAGGCCGGCGTCCGCCGGCGTCTGCGCGACAGCGGCTGGATCTTCCTGTTCCGTAGTGAGCAGGCCTGGCAGGCCGGCGTCCTGGCGCGAGATGCCTACGCCCGCCACGACGTGCCGACCCAGGCGCTGGCCCCCGCCGAGCTGGCTCAACTGGAACCGGCGCTGGCGCCGATATTTCCGCGCGCGCTGTGGATCCAGGGTTCGTATTCGGTGGACGACCCGGCGGCCGTGACCGCGGCCTACGCCGAGCTGTTCCAATGTTCGGGCGGCACATTGCGGCGCCTGCGCGCGACCGCCATCCGCCGCGACGGCGGCCGGGGCTGGATCGTGCAGGGCGATACCGGCTCGGACACGCTGACGGCGCCCGACCTGGTGGTGGCGCTGGGCCCCTGGTCCAAGGAACTGCTCAAGACCACCGGCATCGACCTGCCGCTGGCCTTCGAGCGCGGCTACCACATGCACTACGGCGCCGTCGATGGCCCCGCGCTGAACCGTCCCATCTACGACACCGGCGGCGGCTACGTGCTGTCGCCCATGGCGCGCGGCCTGCGGCTGACCACGGGGGTCGAGCTGGACGAGCGCGACGCGCCGCCCCGGCCGCTGCAACTGGACCTGGCCGAAGCCCGGGCTCGCGAAGCCGTCGGCCTGGGACCGCGGCTCGATCTCCAGCCCTGGCTGGGCCGCCGCCCCACGCTGCCGGACAGCCGTCCCATGATCGGCCAGGCGCCGCGCCATCCGGGCCTGTGGCTGGCGCTGGGGCACCAGCACATCGGTTTCAGCACCGCGCCCGGGACCGCGCGGATACTGGGCGAGCTGATGTGCGGCGCCGGCGATCCCGCCCGTCACGCCGCGTTCCGGCCGGGCCGCTTCATCTAGCGGCGCCGCTCGCCCGCCCCGCGCCACGGCAGAAAGCAAAACGCCCGGCGCCGCCTCCGGAGAGGCCGCGCCGGGCGTTTTGCTTGCGCCGCTCAAGGCGCAAGCGCGGAATCAGCCCAGCAGCAACGCGTCGTCCGACAGCTTCTCGCCGCGCACGCGCTCGAACATGGCCAGCAGGTCGGGCACGTCCATACCGCGGCGTTCATCGCCGGACACGTCCAGCACCACCTGGCCCTGATGCAGCATCACCGTGCGGTCGCCCACGTCCAGCGCCTGGCGCATGCTGTGCGTGACCATCATGGTCGTCAGCTTGCTTTCGGCCACGATGCGCGCCGTCAGTTGCAGCACGAAATCGGCGGTGCGCGGGTCGAGCGCGGCGGTGTGCTCGTCCAGCAGCAGGATGCGCGACGGCTGCAGCGCCGCCATCAGCAGGCTCACGGCCTGGCGCTGGCCGCCCGAGAGCAGGCCGATGCGGTCGGTCAGGCGGTTTTCCAGGCCCAGCCCGAGCGTGGCCAGGCGTTCGCGGAAACCTTCCTTCATCGAAGCCTTGACCGCGCGGCCATAGCCGCGGCGCGCGCCGCGCAACTGCGCCAGCGCCATGTTCTCTTCGATGGTCAGGTCTTCGCAGGTGCCTGCCATGGGATCCTGGAACACGCGCGCCACGCGCGAGGCGCGTGCCCAGACCGGCTGGCGCGTGACGTCGGCGCCGTCGATCTCGATGCGGCCGGAATCGACCGGCAGGTCGCCCGAGACGGCGTTCAGGAAGGTCGACTTGCCGGCGCCGTTGGAGCCGATGACCGTGACGAACTGGCCCGAGGGAATGTCCAGCGACAGCCCGCGCAACGCGCGCATTTCGATCGGCGTGCCGGCGTTGAAAGTGATCTTGAGGTCTTTTGCGGACAACATATCAGCGCCCCTTCTTGCCGAACAGCCGGCGCTTGAGCATGGGAATGACCAGGGCGATCGTGACCAGCACCGCGGTGACGAGGTTCAGGTCCTGCGCCTTCAGGCCGATGAAGTCGCTGTTCAGCGCCAGCGCGATGAAGAAGCGATAGACGATGGCGCCGATGATGACGGCCAGCGTGGCCAGCACCAATTTGCGCGACGGCAGGATGCTTTCGCCGACGATCACCGCGGCCAGGCCGATGACGATGGTGCCGATGCCCATGGAGATGTCGGAACCGCCCTGGGTCTGCGCGAACAGCGCGCCGGCCATGGCGACCAGCGCGTTCGACAGCGCCATGCCGCCCAGGATCATGCGGCCGGTGTTGACGCCCTGCGCGCGGGCCATGCGGCCGTTCGAGCCGGTGGCGCGCACCGCCAGGCCGGTCTGGGTGGCGAAGAACCAGTCCAGCGCCAGCTTGGCCAGGATCACGATGACCACCAGGATCAGCGGCCGCGCCACGTAGTCCGATAGCCATTCGGGCTGCAGGATGGTGAAGACGGTGGGTTCTGTGATCAGCGGCACGTTGGGCTTGCCCATGATGCGCAGGTTGACCGAATACAGCGCGATCATCATCAGGATGCTGGCCAGCAGGTCCATGATCTTGAGCTTGACGTTGAGCCAGCCGGTGACCAGGCCCGCGGCCGCGCCGGCAAAGGTGGCGGCGATGGTGGCCACGAACGGGTCGGTGCCCGAGGCGATCAGCGTGGCACAGACGGCCCCGCCCAGCGGGAAACTGCCGTCAACGGTCAGGTCCGGAAAGCGCAGCAGGCGAAAGGAGATATACACGCCCAAGGCCACCAGGCTGAAGATCAGGCCGATCTCCAGTGCGCCTAACAACGAGAACAATGACATGGGTCAAATCCAATCAGGTAAGGAACGAGCATATTAGAGATTAGGAACGTCCAACTTCTTGCGTTTCGGGGTCAGTTTTACCCGAGCTTTCGCAATAAACGTTTCCTGCCGTGCGATTTTCTCTCGATTCCTGCCAAGGCGTCGCCAGGCTTGGCGGCCAGGGCCGCAAGCGGGCTGCTTGAGGGGCGCTCCAGGGGAGCAAAACGCGGCATGCGGTCCATGACCGCCGTGCCGTTCAAGGCCAACGCCATCGCGCCGGGCCGCGCGCACCTTGTGGATGCTGCCGCCCTGTGGACCCCGCGTACCGGCGCGGGGCAAACACAAGAAAACAAGATAAAACAAAACCCCGCTCATGCCGGGCAGGCACGGGCGGGGCCGAACGACTTGCGCTTTACTTTACCACCACCGCGGCCGACTTGATGATCGCGTCGGACAGCGTCACGCCTTGCTTGGCGGCGGCGCCCGGGTTCACGTAGAGCTCCAGCTTGGAGACGGTTTCGGACGGGATCGCGCCGGGCTTCTCGCCCTTGAGGATGCGCACCACCACCTTGCCGGTCTGCACGCCCAGGTCGCGGTAGTTGATGCCCAGGGCGGCGATGCCGCCGCGCTTGACGCTGTCGGTGTCCGAGGCGATCAGCGGGATCTTGGCGTCGTTGCCGACCTTCACCAGCGACTCGTAGGCCGAGACCACGTTGTTGTCGGTGTTGGTGTAGATGACGTCGACCTTGCCGATCAGGCTGCGGGCGGCGGATGCCACGTCGACCGAACGCGGGGCGGCGGCCTCGACCAGGCTCATGCCCGACTTGGGCAGCAGTTCCTGCAGCTTCTTGACCACTACGACCGAGTTGGCCTCGCCCGGGTTGTAGACCATGCCGACGCGCTTGGCGTTGGGGACGATCTTCTTGATCAGCTCGACCTGCTTGTCCAGCGCCAGCAGGTCCGACACGCCGGTGACGTTGGTGCCGGAGGCATCCATGCTCGATACCAACTGCGCGGCGACCGGGTCGGTCACGGCGGAATACACCACCGGCACGTCCTTGGTGGCGGCCACGACGGCCTGGGCCGACGGGGTGGCGATGGCGACGATGGCGTCGGGCTTGTCGCCGACGAACTTGCGCGCGATCTGGGCGGCGGTGCCGGTATTGCCCTGCGCGCTCTGGTACTGCCACTTCAGGTTCTTGCCGGACTCGTAGCCGGCCTGCTTGAGGGCGTCCTGCACCCCGTCACGCACGGCGTCCAGCGCCGGGTGCTCGACGATGGCCGTGATTGCCACCGACTTCTGCTGCGCCGCCACCGGCGCGGCGATCGCCATCGCCAGCGCCATTGCGCCAACCGTCAGAAAATGTTTTTTTCCGATCAGCATAGGTAAGCTCCTTGAACCCTTGGTATTTGTTCATTATTACGGCTGCTCCGCGGGCTTCCCCACGGTCCGGACAGCCGTAAAGCCGTATAGTCTAACGTGTCGCAACACAAATTCACTTGGGGGGAATCCCTGAAATGGTGCATGCGCGGCACGCGCGCCCCATGCCGGGGCGGGCGGCCCAATATACTGAAAACGCCGCGCCCGCGCGACACGACATCCGCGACATTCAAAGGGCCACATCATGATCAAACGCGCATTGGGCCGTTCCGGCCTGCAGATTCCTCCCCTCACCTTCGGCGGCAACGTCTTCGGCTGGACCGTCGACGAAGCCGGCACGTTCTCCCTGCTGGACGCGCTGGTCGACGCCGGCCTGAACTTCATCGACACCGCCGACGTCTACTCCCGCTGGGTGCCCGGCAACCAGGGCGGCGAATCCGAAGCCCTGATCGGCAAGTGGCTCAAGCGCTCGGGCAAGCGCGACCGCGTGCTGATCGCCACCAAGGTCGGCATGGAGATGGGCCCGGACGCCAAGGGCCTGGCGCCGGCCTACATCCGGCGCTCGCTGGACGCCTCGCTGGCGCGGCTGCAGACCGACCACGTCGACCTGTACCAGTCGCACAAGGACGATCCCGACACGCCGCTGACCGACACGCTGGGCGAATACGCCAAACTGATGGAAGCGGGCAAGGTGCGCGCCATCGGCGCCTCCAACTACACGGCGGTGCGCCTGTCCGAAGCGCTGATCGCCAGCGAACGCCACAACCTGCCGCGCTACGAGAGCATCCAGCCCGAATACAACCTCTACAGCCGCGAGCCGTTCGAGGGACACCTGCAGGCGCTGGTCAAGGCACAGGACCTGGGCACCATCAACTATTACGCGCTGGCCAGCGGCTTTCTCAGCGGCAAGTACCGCAGCCCGGCCGACGTCGGCAAGAGCGCGCGCGGCAAGAAGATCGTCGACACCTACCTGAACGAGCGCGGCTATCGCATCCTGAAGGCGCTGGACGAAGTGGCCGAGGATGCCGGCTGTACGCCGGCGCAGGCCGCGCTGGCCTGGCAGATCGCGCAGCCGGGCATCACCTCGCCGATCGTCAGCGCCACCTCGCTGGCGCAGCTGGACGAACTGGTCAAGGCCGCCAGCCTGGCGCTGACGCGCGACCAGCTGGCCAGGCTCAGCCTGGCCAGTGACTGGCGCTGAAGGGGCCGCGCGGCAGCCCCGCGGGCGTCAATCCAGCTTGACGCCCGAATCCGACACCACCTTGGCCCAGCGCGACACTTCGCTGTCGACGAACTTGCCGAAGGCCGGGCCGGTCAGGGTCGGCACGGCCGAGCCGTTGCCTTCCCAGGTTTCCTTGATCTTGGGCGTGTTCAAGGCCTTGGTGATTTCCGCCGTCATGCGGTCGACGGCCTCCTGCGGCGTGCCCGCCGGCGCCCAGATCGCGTACCAGGTCGACACCACGTAGTTCGGCACGCCGGCCTCGGCCGCGGTCGGCACGTCGGGCAGCGACGGCGAACGCTTGTCGGCGGCCACCGCCAGTGGCTTGATGGTGCCCGACCGGATGTGGCCGGCGGACGATCCCAGGCCGTCGAATGCCAGGTCCACCTGCCCGCCGATCAGCGCCGACAGCATCGGCCCCGCCCCCTGGTAGGGCACATCGACCAGCTTGATGCCGGTCTGCATCGCGAACAGCTCGCCGGCCAGGTGATGGGTGCTGCCCTTGCCGGCCGTGCCGAAGTTGATTTCGCCGGGATGCTTCTTGGCGTAGTCGACGAATTCCTGCACCGTCTTGACCGGCAGCTTGGCGGGATTGATGACGATCACCTGCGGCGGTTGCGCCACCAGCGCCACCGGCACGAAGTCCTTCTGGATGTTGTAGTTCAGGCTCTTGTACAGCGACGGCGCCAGCGCATGGTGCGCCCCGCCCATGAAGAAGGTGTAGCCGTCGGGCCGGGCCTTGGCGGCCACGCCGGCGCCCACGGTGCCGCCCGCGCCCCCCTTGTTGTCGATCACCACCGACTGCCCCAGCTGGGTGGTCAATTGCTGGGCCAGCGGACGGGCGAAGGTGTCGGTGCCGCCCCCGGCCGGGAAAGGCACGATGAGCGTGATGGGCCGTTCCGGCCAGGACGCGGCGCCGGCGCTGCCGGCGAAACCGGCGGCCAGCGTGGCCAGCAGGGTCGCGGCGAAAGTGCGGTATTTCATATTGTCTCCTCTTGCTGCAGCGTGGGACGGCGCGTTTCCCGCGTCTCGTCTCTTGTGTTCTTGGGTTGGGATGCTGCCTGGTTCGGGAATCGTTCTGGAAGGGATCGGGCTCCTTGGGAAAAAAATGGCCGGCCCCGCTGGGCCGGCCCGGCATGGCGGCGCTACAGCGCCTGATAGGTTTCGCGCAGCACGTTCTTCTGCACCTTGCCCATGGTGTTGCGAGGCAATTGGTCGACGATGTGCACGCGCTTGGGCACCTTGAAGTTGGCGATGCGCGCCTTCAGCTCGGCCTGCATCGCGGCGGCATCCAGCGACACGCCGTCCTTGGGCACCACCACCGCCACCACGGCTTCGCCGAAGTCGGCGTGCGGCACGCCGATCACGGCCGATTCGGCCACGCCCGGCATGTCGTCGATCAGCGTCTCGATCTCTTTCGGATAGACGTTGAAGCCGCCTGAGATGATCAGGTCCTTGCTGCGGCCGACAATCGACAGGTAGTCGGCCGGCACGTCGCGGCCGGCGGATTCACCGCCCCAGCGGCCCACGTCGCCGGTCTTGAACCAGCCATCCTGGGTGAATTCCTCGCGGGTCTTTTCCGGCATGCGCCAGTAGCCCGAGAACACGTTGGGCCCGCGCACCTGCACGTTGCCGATCTCGCCCAGCGCCAGCGCGATGCCGGCGTCGTCCACCACGCGCACCTGCACGCCCGGCAGGGCGCGGCCCACGGTGCCGGCCAGGCGCTCGCCGTCGGCCGCGTCATACGGATTGGAGGTCAGCATGACGGTCTCGCTCATGCCATAGCGTTCCAGGATGGCGTGGCCGCTGCGCTCGCGGAAATCGTTGAAGGTCTCGGACAGCAGCGGCGCCGACCCCGAGATGAACAGGCGCATGTTGGCGCACACCTCGCGGTTAAAGCGCTTGTCGGCGAGCAGCCGCACGTAGTAGGTCGGCACGCCCATCATCACGGTGCTTTGCGGCAGGTAGCGCAGCGCCTGGTCGGCGTCCAGCTTGGGCAGCCAGATCATCTTCGCGCCGGCCAGCAGCGCGCCGTGCGAGGCCACGAACAGGCCGTGCACGTGGAAGATCGGCAGCATGTGCAGCAGCACGTCGTCCGAGCGCCAGCCCCAGTACTTGTGCAGCACCTGCGCGTTGGACGCCAGGTTGCCGTGCGACAGCATCGCGCCCTTGCTGCGGCCGGTGGTGCCGGACGTGTAGAGAATCGCGGCCAGGTCGTCCGGCTTGCGCTTGACAGTCTTGAAGCGCTGCGACAAGCCGCCGGCGGCATCCAGCAAGGTGCCGGTGCGGTCTTCGTCGAGCGTGTAGACATGGGCGCAGCCGGCCTTGTCGGCGGCGCGCTGGACCCAGTCGCGGTTCTTGCTGGCGCAGACCACCACGGCCGGCTCGGCGTTGCCCAGGAAGTATTCGATCTCGGCTTCGCGATAGGCGGTGTTAAGCGGCAGGTACACCAGGCCGGCGCGCAGCGTGGCCAGGTACAGCAGCAGCGCCTCGGGCGATTTCTCGACCTGCACCGCGACCCGCGCGCCCTGGGGCAGCTCGAGCGAATCCAGCAGGTTGGCCAGGCAGGCCGTGGCGCGGTCGATGTCGTCCCAGGTGTAGGCCAGCTCGGGGGTCTCGAGCGCGACCTGTTTGCGATCGGCGGGAAAGCCGCCCTCCAGCACAGCGTATAGATTGGCGTTGCTCACCGTTTTCAGTCTCCGGAAAAGTGGGGGTCTACGCCGGCCAGGAAAGCGCGCACGCCCTCCTTGTGGTCCCGGCTGTCGGCGTAGGAGAAATAATCCTGGTATTCGGCTTCGGTCAAGGCGCCGCCCTGCGCCAGTCGGGCGGACAGGCGCTTGTTGATGCGCGCGGCCAGCGGCGCGCCCTGGCCGATGCGCTCGGCGCTGCGCAGGGCCTGCGTGGCCACGTCGGCGTCGGCCACGATGCGCGTCAACAGGCCCAGGTCGCGCGCCTCGGCGGCGCCGAACACGCGGCCTTCGAGCAGGATGGCCAGCGTGGCCGCGCGGCCCGCCAGCGCGAGCAAGCCGCGCATCTCATCGGGCGCCATGGGAAAACCGAGGCGGTTGATCGGCACGCCGAAACGCGCCGATTCGCCGGCGATGCGCAGATCGCACTGGCAGGCGATCTCCAGCCCCCCGCCGACGCATACGCCTTCGATCTGCGCCACCACTGGATGCGGGCACTGCGCCACGGCCTGCAAGGCCGGCGCCAGCACCTCGCGGTGGTAGCGCTGCACCCCGGCGGCGTCGGCGCGTTCGGCCGGGAATTCGCGGATGTCCGCGCCGGCCGCGAAATTGCCGCCCTCGCCGCGCACGATCACGCAGCGCAGGTCGTCGTCCGCGGCGATGCGCGTGAACACGTCGCGCAATTCGCGCCACATGCCCACGGTGATCGCATTCAGGCGCCCCGGATGCGATAGCGTTACGCGGGCCAGTCGCCCGTCGCGCTGCAACAGCACGCGGCCTGCCGTGTTGTCCGTCATGTCCCCTCGCTGATGATGTATTTTTTTATGGATCGCGGCGCGCCGCCGGTCAGGCCGCGCGTCCCACACTGCGACTGACCTGCGGCTTGCCTTCGTGCAGTCGCGCCAGGTTGCCGTCCAGTTCATCCAGGTCGTACAGGTAATTGACCATCAGGCCGCAGGACTGCTTGAGCCCCTTGGCCGAGGTGTCCGCCGCCCAGTTCAGGCGCTCGATGCGCGCGCCGTTGCCCAGGTGGAAGCGCGCCACGGGGTCCAGCGGCAGGCCGTTCTTCATGGCCTGCAGATAGTGCGCGGCCAGGCGCAAGCCGGCGCGCTTGACGACGTCGGGCGTCTTCCTGGCCAGCGCCGCGCGCGCCAGCCGCGCCACCCAACGCTGGCCGTCCGGCACGCCGGCGCGCTGGCGCGCCTTGGCGCGCGACTTATCCTCGCGCACGATGGCCTCGACCGCGTCGGCGTCCAGCTTGCCGAGCCAATCGGCGAACCCCGGGATCGGCGACAGCGTGGCGAACGACTTGAGCTTGGGCAGTTCTTCCAGCAATTGCTCGACCACGCGCTTGAGCAGAAAGTTGCCGAAGCTGATGCCCTTCAGGCCCGGCTGGGTATTGGAAATGGAATAGAAGATCGCCCAGCGCGCCTTGTCCAGGTCCTGCCGCGGCGCGGCGCTGTCCAGCAGCGCCTGCACGTTGTCGGCCATGCTGCCGGCAAAGGCCACCTCGACGAAGATCAGCGGCACGTCCGGCAATTGCGGATGGAAGTAGGCATAGCAGCGACGGTCCGGCGCCACGCGGTGGCGCAGGTCGTCCCACGACTGGATCTCGTGCACGGCCTCGTAGATGATCAGTTTTTCCAGCAGCGAGGCCGGCGAATCCCAGGTCAGCGGCCGCAATTCCAGCAGGCCGACGTCGAACCAGGCCGACAGCAGGCCTTCGAGGTCCTTGTCCAGCGCCTGGATGCCGGCCACCTGCTTGCGCCAGCGCAGCATGTCGGCGCGCAGCTCGACCAGGAAGCGCAGGCCCAGCGGCAGCGCGTTGAAACGCTTGAACAGGCGCGCGCCCTCGCCGGCATCGGCGGCGAAAGTGCCGCGCACCTGCGCCAACGCGGCCAACATCAGGCGCCGGTCCTTGCCGTCGGCGGCGCCGTAGAGTTCGCACCAGCGCCGCGCCAGCTTGTTGGCGGCCACGTCGGTCAGGCGCGCCTCGAACAGCCGCCGCACCTCGGATTCGCTGGGCAGGCGGCCGCGTTCCCACAGGCGCCCCAGGCGCGTGATCAGGCTGTCGCCGGCCTCCGTGGCGGCCGTGTCGGCCGGTTCGGCGTCAGGCGTGCGTGCGCCGCGCGCGGGCGCGAGATTGGCGGGTGCGTTCATGGGCGGGTTCCTCGGCTACGGGAAGATCGGAAAGCGGCGGCGCGTCGTCCTCGGCGGCCAACGCGCGCAGCACCTCGAGCTGGCGCATCAGGTGATGGCGCGCCAATGCCTCGGCGCGTTCGGGGTCGCGGGCCTTGAGGGCCTCGAAGATGGCCAGGTGCTCGGCGCAGGATTCCTGGATGCGGCCGGGCCAGGCCAGGCTGCGGTGGCGCGACAGGCTCAGCACCTTGCGCAGGTTGCCGACCATGTCGATCAGCCATTGGTTGCCGGCCAGCGCCTGCACCGCTTCGTGGATCAGGTAATTGGTCTGATAGTAGGCGTCGATGCGGCCGGCGGTGGCATGGCCCGCCAGCGCTTCGTGCAGCGGCGCCAGCGCGGCCAGTTGCGCGTCCGACGCCTTGCACGCGGCCTCGTGGGCGCAACGGCCTTCCAGCATCGCCATCAGGGGGAAGATGTCTTCCAGGTCCTGCGCCGACAGCTCATTGACGAAGCAACCGCGGCGCGGCTCCAGCCGCACCAGGCCCTCGGTGGCCAGCACCTTGAGCGCCTCGCGCAGCGGCGTGCGCGAGATACCCAGTTCGCCGGCCAGCCGCAGTTCATCGATCCATTCGCCGTTGCGCAGCGCGCGCGCATGGATCATGCCGCGCAGGCGATCCGCGACTTCCAGGTACAGGGCTTGCCGGACGATGGGTGAGGTCATGGGCAGACGGCCTGACAGCGCCGTAATTCATAATTATGAATAAGGCCATCATATCTCCGGTCTGTGGAAACGGACCAGTCCGATGTTGTAAGGACTTGCCCTAACCCGCCCCTAAAAATGCAGAATGCCGTCGACCGCGTGGCGGGTCAGTGAACGCGCCCAGCGGCGCGCCGGCAAGCCATACCGGGACTCGACCGCCTCGGCCCGCGCCAGCAGTTCGGCTGGCGTGACCGCCAGGCGCGGGCCGGAAAACGCCAGCACGATCTGGTTGCCCGCGTCGATCTCGGGCAGCAGCACCACGCGGTCATCGAAAGCCTTGGACAGGTTGTCGATGTTCTTGCCGAAACTCTCGTGGCGGCCGAACAGGTTCACCGCCAGCACCCCGACTTCACCCAGCACGCGGCGGCAATCACGGTAGAACTTGACGCTGTCGCGCACCGGCCCCTGGGCCGACGCATCGTACAGGTCGACCATCAGCACCGGGCAGCGGCCGGCGTTGAGCGGGTCGGCGGCCCATTCAGCGGCGTCGGCGTGCTCGACCTGCAGGCGGTTCTCGCCGGGCAGGCGAAAGAACATGTGGCAGGCGGCGGTGACGCGCGGATTCCATTCCACCGCCAGCAGCGGCGCGCGCGTGTGCCTGGCGCAAAAGCGCGCCAGCGAGCCCGCGCCCAGGCCGAACATGCCGATGGCTTCGTCCTTGGGCGGCTCCAGGAACAGCAGCCAGGCCATCATCTGGCTGGTGTATTCCAGCACCAGGTCCGCTGGATTCTTGATGTGCATCGCGCCCTGGACCCATTCGGTGTTGAAGTGCAGATAGCGCACGCCATCCACTTCGGACAGGGTCGGCTGGTCCAGTTCGGAGGGGAATTTGGATTTGTACATGGGCGCGATTGTAGGCCCGGCGCCCGTCGCTGTCCGCGCCATGGGCGCCATGCGACCGGAATGCGGACCGACAAGCGTGGCGAGTCCGGCGCGGGCGGACCGTTGCGGCCCGCCCCTGCGCACGGGAATGCGCCGTCAATGGCGCATCGATGAAGCGTCGCTCAGATGCGCTCGAAGATCGCGGCGATGCCCTGGCCGCCGCCGATGCACATGGTCACCAGCGCGTAGCGGCCCTGCACGCGCTGCAGTTCATGCAGCGCCTTGACGGTGATGATGGCGCCGGTGGCGCCGATCGGATGGCCCAGGCCGATGCCGCTGCCGTTGGGGTTGACCTTGGCCGGGTCCAGCTTCAGTTCGCGCGTCACGGCGCAGGCCTGGGCGGCGAAGGCCTCGTTGGCCTCGATCACGTCCAGTTGGTCCACGGTCAGGCCGGCGCGCTCGAGCGCGGCCTGCGTGGCCGGCACCGGGCCGATGCCCATGATGGTCGGATCGACCCCGGCGTGCGCGTAGGCCACCAGGCGCGCCAGCGGCTTGATGCCGCGCTTGGCCGCCACCGACGCGTTCATCAGCACCAGCGCGCCGGCGCCGTCGTTCAGGCCCGAAGCGTTGCCGGCCGTGACGGTGCCGTTTTCCTTCTGGAACACCGGCTTGAGCGCGGCCAGGCTCTCGGCCGTGACGTCGCGGCGCACGTGCTCGTCGGTGTCGAACACCACTTCGCCCTTGCGTGTCTTCTGCACGATCGGCACGATCTGGTCGCGGAAATGGCCGGCCTCGATGGCGTTGGCGGCGCGGCGGTGCGACTCGGCCGCCAGCGCGTCCTGGTCCTGGCGGCTGATGCCGAACTGGGCAGCGACGTTCTCGGCGGTCACGCCCATGTGCATGCGGCCGAACGGATCGGACAGGGCGCCGGTCATCATGTCCTGCATGATGCTGTCGCCCATGCGCGCGCCCCAGCGCTGCGCCGGCGCGATGTAGGGCGCGCGGCTCATGCTCTCGGCGCCCGCGCCGATGGCGATGTCGGCATCGCCCAGCAGAATGGTCTGCGCCGCCGACACGATGGCCTGCAGGCCGGAGCCGCACAGGCGGTTGACGTTGAAGGCCGGGGTTTCCTTGGCGATGCCGGCGTTCATGGCGGCCACGCGCGACAGGTACATGTCGCGCGGCTCGGTGTTGATGACGTGGCCGACGGCGACGTGGCCGACTTCGTCGCCCTTGACGCCGGCGCGTTCCAGCGCGGCCTTGATGACGGCCGTGCCCAGGTCGCAGGGCGGCACGTCCTTGAGCGCGCCGCCGAAATCGCCGATGGCGGTACGGACGGCGGATGCGACGATGACTTCCTTCATGATGGGTTTCCTCCTGGTGATCCCTTCATCATACTCGCGCCGCCGCGCGGTCCCGGTCCGATATCCGATCCTTATCGCCAGGCAAGAATTTACTATTGGACAGCCCGCGCGCGGCTCGCCGATAGTGGCCGGCAGCGCGCCGCCCCCGGCGCCCGCCAGACCGGACCCGCCCATGATCGAAACGCTGGAACTGACCGCCATTCCCCCGCAGGACGAGGCGCTGCGCGCCGAAGTGCGCGATTTTCTCGCCGAGGCCCTCGATGGGCTGGAGCCCGACGAACGCGCCCGCTCCTGGATGGGCTACGACGCGGGCTTCAGCCGCCAGCTGGCCGAACGCGGCTGGCTCGGGCTGACGCTGCCGCGCGAATACGGCGGCGCCGAACGCGGCCATTTCGCGCGCTTCGTGCTGTCAGAGGAATTGCTGGGCGCGGGCGCGCCGGTGTCGGCGCACTGGATCGCCGACCGCCAGAGCGCGCCGTTGATCCTCAAGCTTGGCACGCCGGCGCAGAAGGCCTTCTACCTGCCGCGCATCTGCCGCGCCGAGGCCTTCTTCTGCATCGGCATGAGCGAACCCGGCTCGGGTTCCGACCTGGCCAGCATCCGCACCCGCGCCGAACCCGTGGCGGGCGGCTGGCGCCTGAACGGCAGCAAGGTCTGGACCACCAACGCGCACCGCTCGCACTACATGATCGCGCTGGCCCGTACCTCGGGCACGCCGCAGGACCGCCACCAGGGCCTGTCGCAACTCATCGTCGACCTGTCGCTGCCGGGCGTGTCGATCCGGCCGATCAAGGATCTGGCGGGCGACGCGCATTTTTCCGAAGTGTTCTTCGACAACGTCGAACTGGCGCCGGACGCGCTCATCGGCCAGGAGGGCGCGGGCTGGGCCCAGGTCAACGCCGAACTGGCGTTCGAGCGTAGCGGGCCGGAACGCCTGTACTCCAGCATCGCGCTGCTGCAATGCTCGCTGGCGCATGGCCGCGACGACGCCGGGCTCGACGCCGCCGACCACGCCCTGTTGGGCGCCATCCTGTCGCAGATGGCCGTGTTGCGCGCCCTGTCATTGGCGGTGGCGGGCAAACTGGCCGCGGGCCAGAGCCCGGCCATCGAGGCCGCCCTGGTGAAGGACCTTGGCACTGAGCTGGAGCAGGACATCCCGCGCCTGATCGCCGATGCGCTGGGCCGCCGGCCCGAACGGCCGCCCCCCCTGCCGCTGCTGCGCACGCTGGCCTACCTGGAACAGGTGGCCCCCACTTTCTCGCTGCGCGGCGGCACCCGTGAAATTTTGCGCGGCATCATCGCGCGCGGCCTCGGCCTTCGATAGGAACCCAGCATGGACTCGATTTTTGGCGATGCCGCCGAGCGCCTGTTCGCGCAGACCTGCACACCGGCCATGATCCGCCAGGCCGAACAGGGCCAGGCGCCCGCGCAAGCCTGGCAGGCCTGCGAAGCCGCCGGTTTCGCCGATGCGCTGGTGCCGGAATCCCGCGGCGGGGCCGGCCTGGCATTGGCCGACACGCTGCCGCTGGCCACCGCCGCCGGCCGTCACCTGTGCCCCTACCCCTTCGTCGACACGCTGCTGGCGCGCGCGTGGCTGGCCCGGGCCGGGCATGCGCCCGCCACCGGCTCGATCGCGCTGGCGCCGCATGGCTGGCTGGCATCCGGGCGCCAGGCCACGGGCGCCAATGTGCCCTGGATCCGCAGCGCCGATGCCGTGCTGGCGCGCATCGGTGAACAGATCTGGCTGCTGCCGGCGCGGGCCGCCACGATCGAACCCAGCGGCGTGCACGGCAGCCTGGACGCGCCGGCGCGCTGGTCGCTCGACGATGGCGAGCGCATCGACGCGGCCCCCGCCCTGCCGGGCCTGGACGAATTGGCCGCCGCCGCCTGCGCCGGCCTGATCGCCGGCGCCATGGACCGGGTGCTGGCCATGACGCTGGACTACGCCAACCAGCGCCAGCAGTTCGGCAAGCCCATCGGCCGCTTCCAGGCGGTGCAGCAGCAGATCAGCGTCATGGCCGAGCAGGTCTGGGCCGCGCGCATGGCGGCGCAACTAGCGTTCCAGGGCCGCGACGGCCTGCCGCAACCCTTGCTGGCCGCGCTCGGCAAGGCGCGCGCCAGCCTGGCGGTCGCGCGCGTGGCCGACATCGCCCATGCGGTGCATGGCGCCATCGGCGTCACCGAGGAATACGATCTGCAGCTGTACACGCGCCGGCTGCGCGAATGGCGGCTGGCCGCCGGTTCGGAATCGCACTGGCACGCGCGGATCGGCGCGCACGCGCTGGCCGACGGCGGCGATGCGGTCTCTTACCTGCGCACCGCGCTGTTCGACCGCGAAGCCGCCTGACGCGGCCCCGCTCAGCCCATCTGCGCCAGCATGCTGTCGCGCAGGCGCAGCACCGAGGCGCAGGATGTGTCGCGGTGCGTCACCAGCGACAGCGACAAGGCGTCGCGCGCATCGGCATCGGCCAGCGGCACGAATGCCACCAGCGGCGTCGAATAGGCGCGCGTCACGCCTGGCACCAGCGCCAGCCCCATGCCGCTGGCCACCAGGCTGACCAGCGTCTGCACCTGGATCGCTTCCTGGCTGATGCGCGGCGAAAAACCCGCCTTGCGGCACAAGGCCTGCGCCACGCCGTGCAGGCCCGGCACCTTGGCCGGCGAATACATCACGAAACTCTCGCCGCGGGCGCGGGCCAGTTCGGCCGGTGCGGCACCGGCCAGCGGGTGCCCGGCGGGCACCGCCAGGATCAGGTCGTCGCGCTCGACCACCCAGGACTCCAGGGCCGGATCCTCCGCCAGCGGCCCGCGCACCAGGCCGGCGTCGATATCGTTGGCGCGCAGCATCGCCGCCAGCCCGACGGTGCTGTCCTCGCGCAGTTCCAGCTGCACATCGGGGTACTGCGCGCGGAAGGCCGGCAGGCAGCGCGGCAGCAGCGTGTACGTGGCCGAGCCGACGAAACCCAGCCGCAGCGTGCCCCATTCGCCCAACGCCACCCGACGCGCGGCCTGGCGCGCCTGCTCGGTGTGGAACAACGCGCGCCTCGCATCGGCCATCAGCGCCTCGCCGGCCGGCGTCAGCGTCACGCCCCGGGCGCCGCGCGCCAGCAGCGGCACGCCAACCGCGTGCTCCAGTTTCTGGATCGACACCGACAACGCGGGCTGCGCGATGTGCAGCGTGTCGGCGGCGCGACGGTAGCTGCCCAGCTCGGCGATGGTGACGAACTGGCGCAACTGCCGTAGATCGATAGCCATAACGGATTCCATATCAAGCAATACCGAAGCCATATTAGACGGGTATGGACCACGCCGATAGGATTCCCGCCATGACCTCCGCTTCCCTCCCCCAAACCGCCGCCCTGGGCGGCGTGCGCGTGCTGGACCTGACTTCCGTGGTGTTCGGCCCCTACGCCTCGCAGATCCTGGCCGACTACGGCGCCGACGTCGTCAAGATCGAGGCGCCCGCCGGCGACTCCACCCGCAACACCGGCCCGGCGCAGGAGCCCGGGCTGGCCGCCATCTTCCTGGGCCTGAACCGCAACAAGCGCAGCGTGGTGCTGGACCTGAAGCGGCCCGCGGCGCGCCAGGCGCTGCTGGCGCTGGTGGACGGCGCCGACGTGCTCATGCACAGCATGCGGCCGGCCAAGATGGCGGCGCTGGGCCTGGACCCCGCCACGCTGTGCGCGCGCAATCCGCGGCTGGTGTACGCCGGCCTGTATGGCTTTGGCGAGGGCGGCGCCTACGACGGCCGGCCGGCCTACGACGACATCATCCAGGGCCTGTCGGGCTTTGCCGACCTGGCCGATCGCCAGACCGGCACGCCGCGCTACCTGCCGACGGTGGCGGCCGACAAGACCTGCGGACTGGTGGCCGCGCACGCCATCCTGGCCGCGCTGTTCCAGCGCGAACGCACCGGCCAGGGCCAGCAACTGGAAGTGCCGATGTACGAGAGCATGGCCTCGTACGTGCTGGTCGAGCACTACTACGGCCGGCACCTTGCGGACACGCCCGGCGAAGCCGGCTACCCCCGGGTGCTGACGCCGTGGCGGCGCCCCTGCCGCACCGCCGACGGCCATGTCTGCCTGATGCCGTACACCGATGCCCATTGGCGCAGCTTCTTCGAGGCGGCCGGCCGTCCCGACCTGGCGGCCGATCCGCGCTTTGCCGACATCGCCGCGCGCACGCGCCACATCGAAACGCTCTACGAACTGCAGGCGGGCATCGTCGCCGCGCGCGACACCGCCTACTGGCTGGCGCTGTGCGAAAGGCTGGAAATCCCGGCCGCCCGCGTCAACCGCCTGCAGGACCTGGAGACCGATCCGCACCTGCGCAGCGTGGATTTCTTCCAGCCGCTGCAAAGCCCCGCCGGCCACCACTATCGCTTTGCGCGCAACCCGGTGCGGCTGCAGCGCTCGCAGGTGCCGCCCACGATGCCGCCGCGCCTGGGGGAACACACCCGCGAGGTGCTGGCGCAGGCCGGCCTGGCCCCCGCCGCCATCGACGCCTTGCTGCAAACCGACGCCGCCCGGCAGGCCGGCGCCCTTCCCGTCTCTTCCAAGGACTCCGCATGAACCAGGACCGCACCGCCCCCGCCCAGCTCGGCCAGGGCTATTACTGGCAGGACCTCGCCGTCGGCCAGCGCTTTCGCACCTTCCGCCGCACGGTCACCGAGACCGACATCGTCAACTTCATCAGCGCCACCGGCATGCTGGAGACGATCTTCATCGACGCCACCTACGCGCATGGCGCGATCCAGGGCCGTCCCGCCCCGGGCGCGCTGACCTATGGCCTGATCGAAGGCCTGATCATGCAGGGCATGGTACAGGGCACCGGGCTGGCGCTGCTGGAAGTGCACAAGAAGATGCTGGCGCCGGTGGTGGCCGGCGACACCATCTGGGCCGACATCGAAGTCACCGGGGTGCGCCCGACCTCGCAGCACAACCGCGCGGTGGTCACGTCCACCATCGACGTTTTCAACCAGCACGGCAAGCCCGTGATGGCCTACACCGCGACGCGCATGCTGGCCGGCCGGCCGGACTGACGCGGCGCGCGGCGGACAGGCGTCCCGCGCAGAGGACGCCGCCGCCATGGGGCCGCGGCCCCACCCACCAAAGCAAGGAGACAACCATGAAAAAAGCATTGCTCGCGGCCAGCCTGGCCGTGCTGGCGCTGGGCGGCGCCACCGGCGCCGGCCCTGCCCGGGCCGCCTGGCCCGAACGCCCCATCACGATGGTGGTGCCGTTCCCGCCCGGCGGTCCCACCGACCTGGTGGCGCGGGTGCTGGCCAAGCAACTGACGGACCAATTGGGCCAGACCGTGGTGGTGGAAAACAAGGGCGGCGCCAACGGCAACATCGGCATGCAGTACGCGGCCGCGGCCAAGCCTGACGGCTACACGGTGCTCTACAACACCTCGTCGATCGCGCTCAGTCCCAATCTCTACCGCTCGCTGGCATTCGATCCGGTCAAGGACTTCGCGCCGGTGTCTTCCACCGCGGTGATCCCGCTGGTGCTGCTGGTGCATCCCTCGGTGCCGGTTCAGGACGCGCGCGGCTTCGTCGAATACGCGCGCCAGCATCCCGGCAAGCTGTCGTACGGTTCGGCGGGCGCCGGCAACGTCACGCACCTGGGCGCCCTGCTGCTGCTGCGCTCGCTGCAGGTCGACGCGGTGCACGTGCCCTATCGCGGCAGCGCGCCTGCCATGACCGACCTGGTCGGCGGCCAGGTGCAACTGATGACCAACACCCTCAACGATTCGCTGGGCTTCATCCGCGAAGGCAAGCTGCGCGCGCTGGCGGTCACCAGCCGCGAACGCAGCGCGCAATTGCCCGGCGTGCCCACGGTCGCCGAAACCGTGGCGCCGGGCTTCGAGATGGGCGCCTGGCAAGGCGTGGTGGTGCCCGCGGGCACGCCGCAGCCGGTGGTGCAGAAGCTGAACGCCGAGATCCGCCGCGCGCTGCAATCGGACGAAATGCAAAAGCAGCTCAAGGTCCAGGGCGCCCAGGCCCTCGGTTCCACTCCGCAGGAATACGGCGCGTACATCCAGAGCGAGATCCAGCGCTGGGGCGCCGTGATCAAGGAAGCCGGCGTCAAGCTCGACTGACAGCCGGCGCGGCGGCGGGCCAATCCCGCCGCCCCCACACCCGGGCGGCCCCACGCGGCCGCGCCGGACCGCCCCTCTCCTGACTCCCAAAAACCGCTGCGCGCCCCTGTTTCACCCCGGGCAATCCCTAACCCTCATCACAATTGACAGCGCTGTCATTTTTGCAGACACTAGCTTCGCCGGCCCCCTGCCGGACCACCAAAAACAAGCCGCAACGGCCTCGCGCACGGGCGGCGACAGGAGACAGAGTCATGGCAACACCTCCCTGCTTCCCGGCAGCGGCAGGCACCGGCGCGCACCTCCGGGCTCGCCGCTACCGGCCTCACCGATTCCCGCTACACCGCTTTCTGCCCACGCTGCTCCTGGCAGGCCTGCTGAGCGCCGGCACCAGCGCCCGGGCCTACGATCTGCAGACCACGCCCTACCTGTTCGGCGACTGGGGCGGCCTGCGCACCAGCCTGGCCGAACGCGGCGTCACCCTGAACCTGGGCTACACCGGCGAGGCCGCGCACAATTTCAGCGGCGGCCAGGACAAGCTGACCCGCTACACCGACCAATGGGTGTTCGGCGCCACCATGGACCTGGACAAGCTGCTCGGCTGGCACGGCGGCACCTTCCAGATGACCATCACCGACCGCAACGGCCGCAACCTGGGCGCCGACGCCGGCATCGGCAACAACATGTTGATCCAGGAGGTCTATGGCCGCGGCCAGACCTGGCACATGACGCAGTTCTGGCTCAACCAATCGTTCCTGGACAATCGGGTGCAATGGAAGATCGGTCGCCTCACCGTGGGCGAGGATTTCGCCAGCTTCTCGTGCGACTTCCAGAATCTGACCTTCTGCGGCGCACAGCCCGGCAACCTGGTCGGCAGCTACTGGGTCAACTGGCCCACCAGCCAATGGGCCACCCGCCTGAAAGTCAGCACGTCCGAGCAGACCTACGTGCAGGCCGGCGTCTACCAGGTCAACCCCAACTATGTCGACGACGGCTACGCGCGCCGCCACGGCCTGTCGCTGGACAACCCCAATGGCACCACCGGCGCCCTGATTCCACTGGAATTCGGCTGGCTGCCGGCCTGGAACGGCCTGCCGGGCTCGTACAAGTTCGGCGCCTGGTACAACACCTCCAACGGCGCCGACCTGTACCAGGACGTCAACCACGCCCCGCGCGGCGAAACCGGCCTGGCGCCGCGCGAGCGCAACGGCCAGTACGGCATCTACATCAACTTCGAGCAACAGGTCAGCGGCACCGCCGGCGGCCGTGGCGCCTCGGTGTTCCTGAACTTCTCCCAGGCCGACCGCGACACGGCGGCGCAGGACCACCAGATCGCGCTGGGGCTGCAATACAAGGGGCCGTTCGGCCAGGCCCGCGACGTCATCGGCGTGGCGGTCGGCGCCACCCACAACAACGGCCGCTACGCCGACTACGTGCGCCAGCAGGACCAGCGGCTGGGCACCAGCACCAAGGTCGGCGACGGCTATGAATACGTGGCCGAGGCCTATTACAGCTGGTCACCGATCCCCTCCATTTACCTGCGACCCAATCTGCAGTACATCAGGCATCCTGGGGGCACCAGCGCCAACCACGACGCCTTCATCGTAGGCCTGAAGACCGGCATCACATTCTGAGCGCATCGCGCCACAAGGAGACTGACATGACCCCAATCCTGCGCCGCCTGCTGGCCTGCGCGCTGGCGTTGCCCGCCACGCTGTTCGCCGCCCACGCCGCCCATGCCAGCAAGGAGGCTCCGGTGATCGGCTTTTCCATCGACGATCTGCGGGTCGAGCGCTGGACCCGCGACCGCAACTATTTCGTCGAGGCCGCCACCGCGCTGGGCGCCAAGGTCAACGTGCAATCGGCCAACGCCAGCGAATCGCGCCAGATCGCCCAGGTCGAGAACCTGATCGCCGAAGGCGTGGACGCGCTGGTGATCGTGCCGTTCAATTCCAAGGTGCTGGGCAGCGCCATCGCCAAGGCGCACCGCAACGGCATCAAGGTCATCGCCTACGACCGCCTGATCCTGGGCGCGCCGCTGGACGGCTACGTGTCTTTCGACAACGTCAAGGTTGGCGAAATGCAGGCCAAGGGCATGGTCGATGCGGTGCCCAAGGGCCGCTACTACCTGCTTGGCGGCGCCGCCACCGACAACAACTCGCGCATGTTCCGCGAAGGCCAGATGAACGTGCTCAAGCCGCTCGTCGCCAAGGGCGACATCACCATCGTGGGCGAGCAATGGACGCCCGAATGGGACCCGTCCAAGGCGCAGAGCATCATCGAGAACGCGCTGAACGCGAACGACAACGACATCCAGGCCATCGTCGCCTCCAACGACGGCACCGCCGGCGGCGCGATCCAGGCGCTGGCAAGCCAGAAGCTGGCGGGCAAGGTGGCGGTCTCGGGCCAGGACGCCGACCTGGCCGGCGTGCGCCGCGTCGCCGCCGGCACGCAGACCATGACGGTGTACAAGCCGATCAAGGCCATCGCCGAGGCGGCCGCGCGCATGGCGGTCGATCTGGTGCAGGGCAAGACGCCCGCCTTCAACGCCAAGCTCGACAACGGCAAGGGCGAGGTCAATTCCCTGCTGATCACGCCCACGCTGGTGACGCGCGACAATCTGGACATCCTGGTCAAGGACGGCTTCTATACGGCCGACCAGATCGCGGGCAAGTAGCCGGGAGGCGCACCATGGACCAGCAGCAACCGCTGTTTGAAATGCGCGACATCGTCAAGGAATTCTCGGGCGTGCGCGCGCTCTCGGGCGTCAGCCTGGGGGTGCGGCCCGGCGAATGCCTGGGCCTGTGCGGCGAGAACGGCGCCGGCAAGTCGACCCTGATGAAAGTGCTGTCCGGGGTCTATCCCCACGGCAGCTACGGCGGGCGGATCCTGTGGCAAGGCAGCGAACTGCGTTCGCGCTCGATCCGCGACAGCGAACGCGCGGGCATCGTCATCCTGCACCAGGAGCTGATGCTGGTGCAGCAGCTGAGCGTCACCGAGAACATCTTCCTGGGCAACGAACTGCGGCTGCCCGGCGGCCGCATGGACTACCCCGCCATGCACCGGCGCGCCGCCGAACTGCTGGCGCGCCTGAAGCTCACCGACGTCAACGTCGCCGCCCCCGTCATGAACTACGGCAACGGCCACCAGCAGTTGTTCGAGATCGCCAAGGCGCTGGCCAAAGAGGCCCGGCTGCTGATTTTCGACGAGCCGACATCCTCGCTCAGCGCCAAGGAAATCGAGGTGCTGCTGGCCATCATCGACGACCTCAAGCGCGCCGGCGTGGCCTGCATCTACATCTCGCACAAGCTCGACGAGGTCAAGCGCGTCTGCGACACCATCACGGTGATCCGCGATGGCCAGCACATCGCCACCCGCGCGGCCGACACGCTGGACGAGGACGGCATCATCGGCCTGATGGTCGGCCGCGCGCTCGAATCGCGCTTTCCGCGCACCGAGCGCCAGCCGGGCGCGGTCATGCTGGAAGCGCGCGACGTGACCTGCTGGGACGTCACCAACCCGCGGCGCAAGCGCGTCGACGGCGCCGCCCTGCAGGTGCGCGCCGGCGAGATCCTCGGCATCGCCGGACTGGTGGGCGCGGGCCGCACCGAATTCGTGTCGGCGATCTACGGCGCCTATGCCGGCCGCAGCACCGCCCAGGTACAGGTGGCGGGCCAGCCGGTGCGCATCGCCTGCCCCGCCGACGCGATCGCGCACGGCCTGTGCCTGGTGCCCGAGGATCGCAAGCGCCACGGCATCGTGCCGCTGATGAGCGTGGCCGAGAACATCACGCTGGCCAGCCTGGCCGACCACGCCCGGGCCGCGCGGGTCGACGGCGACGCCGAGCTGGCGACCGTCGAGCGCGAAATCGCCCGCCTGCGCATCAAGACCGCCAGCCCGGGCCTGCCTGTGGCCAGCCTTTCCGGCGGCAACCAGCAGAAAGTGGTGCTGGCCAAGATGGCGTTGAAGAACCCCAAGGTGCTGATCCTGGACGAACCGACGCGCGGCGTGGACATCGGCGCCAAGTACGACATCTACAAGATGATCTTCGACCTGGCCGATCGCGGCGTGGCCATCATCATGGTGTCGTCGGAACTGCCCGAGATCCTCGGCATGAGCGATCGCGTGCTGGTCATGAACGCCGGCCGCGTCACGGGCGATTTCCCCATCCAGGGCCTGACGCAGGAACGCGTGCTGGCCGCCGCCCTCCAATCCGAACCGCTGCGGCAAGCCGCCTGAACGCCATGACCCAGATGCTCGCTTCCTCATCCTCCGAACCCCGGCCGCGCGGCGGCCATCCGCCGCTGCGGCAGCTGTTCGCGCGCCACAAGCTGCTGGCCATGCTGCTGGCCCTGGGCCTGATCTGGCTGTTCTTCTGGCACCAGACCCACGGCAGCTTCCTGCGCCCCAACAGCATTTCCAACCTGCTGCTGCAGATGTCGGTGACCGGCATGCTGGCCTGCGGCATGGTGCTGGTCATCATCGCCGGCGAGATC
This sequence comes from Achromobacter sp. CSND-B12, assembly GCF_052906545.1. Lineage (NCBI taxonomy): Bacteria > Pseudomonadati > Pseudomonadota > Betaproteobacteria > Burkholderiales > Alcaligenaceae > Achromobacter > Achromobacter sp. CSND-B12. Next base: position 1,481,880 of record NZ_JBREGJ010000001.1, read on the forward strand.
GACCTGTCGGTGGGCTCGCTGCTCGGCCTGCTGGGCGGCCTGGTCTCCATCCTGACCGTCAACCTCGGCTGGAACACCTGGCTGTCGGTGGCCGTGGTGCTGGCCGCCGGCGCCGGGCTCGGGCTGGTCAACGGCTGCCTCACCACGCGGCTGCGGGTGCCGTCCTTCATCGTCGGCCTGGGCGGCATGCTGGCCTATCGCGGCCTGCTGCAATTGAGCACCGACAGTGTCACCATCGCGCCGGTGCCCGACGACCTCGGCGCCATCGCCCAGGCCTTCGTGCCGCCCACGCTGTCCTGGGTCATCGCCGCGCTGATCGTCGCCCTGGCCTGCGTCCTGACGCTGGCGCGGCGCCGGCGCCATCGCCGGCTGGGACTGGAGGTGGCGCCGCGCTGGATCGACGGCCTGAAGATCGGCGCCATCGCCGCCGCGGCCGCCGGCTTCGTGCTGGTGCTGAACCAGGCCCATGGCGTGCCGCTGCCGGTGCTGATCCTGCTGGCGCTGCTGGGCGTGTTCTCGTGGATCGCCACGCAGACCGTGTTCGGCCGCCACGTCTACGCGGTCGGCGGCAACGTCGAGGCCAGCCGCCTGTCCGGCGTCAACGTCCAGCGCGTCAAGCTGATGGTATTCATGCTGATGGGGTTGATGTGCGCCTTCGCCGGCATCGTCACCACCGCGCGCTCGGCCGCGGGCTCGCCGTCGGCCGGCGTGGGCGGCGAGCTCGATGCCATCGCGGCCTGCTTCATCGGCGGCACCTCCATGCGCGGCGGCTCCGGCACCGTGTACGGCGCGCTGATCGGCGCGCTGGTCATGGCCAGCCTGGACAACGGCATGCAGCAGATGAACGTGGATACCTCCTGGCAGATGATCGTCAAGGGCGCCGTGCTGGTGCTGGCGGTGTGGATCGACGTGGCAACGAGGTCCGAACGTGCATGACCCGACCCTTTCCAGCGCGCCCGGCAGCTGCATGCTCGCCGTCGGCACCTACACCGAGATCCTGCCGCACGTGCAGGGACGCGGCCGCGGCATCCACCTGCTGGCCTTCGACGGCGCGACGGCCTCGTTCCATGAACGGCAGGTGCTGACCGGCCCGGTCAACCCTTCCTACCTGTGCGCGGCGGCCGGACGGCTCTACGGCGTCAGCGAACGGGAACGGAACGCCGCCCTGGAGGTCTACGCCATCGAGGCCGCCGCCGCGCTGCGCCCCCTCGGCCGCATCGCGCTGCCCGGCGCCGCCCCCTGCCATGTCAGCGTCAACCTGCCGGCGCGACAGCTGTACGTGTCGAACTACGGCTCGGGCGAGCTGCTGTGCTTTGCGCTGGATGCTGGCGGCATGCCGCAAGGGACGCCGCAGGTGATCGCGCGCCGCGGCGCCGGCCCGCGCGCGGACCGCCAGCAGGGCCCCCACCTGCACTACGCGGCCGCCACCGACGACGGCGCGCGCGTCTACCTGTGCGACCTGGGCACCGACACCATCGCCTGCCATCGGGTGCGGCCCGATGGCCTGGCCCCCATGCCGGAGCAGGAACTGCGCGCCCGCCCCGGCGCCGGGCCGCGCCACCTGGCCCTCACGGCCGATGGCGCGCTGGCGGCGGTGGTGGAAGAGCTTTCGAATACCGTGGCCGTGTACGCGCTGGACGAACCGGCGGGCGAGCGCGCCCGCGCCAGCACGCTGCCGCGCAACTGGCGGGGCGCCAGCGCCGCCTCCGCCATCCGCCTGCATCCCGATGGCGAACTGCTCTACGCCGCCAATCGCGGCCACGACAGCGTCGCCGTCTACCGCCTGCGGCGCGCGGCGCCCTGGCTCGAACCGGTGGGCCTCATCGACGTCGGCGGCCGCGCGCCGCGCGACATCGCGCTCACGCCCGACGGCGCGTTCCTGCTGGTCGCGTCCCAGGACGACCACTTCATCCGCGCGTGGCGCATCGACCCGGCCACGGGCCTGGCCCACGCGCAGGGCCAGCCCTATCCCCTGGCCTCACCCGCCTGCCTTTGTCCCTTGCCTTGAACCGGAAGCCTCCACCGTGACATCTCCCCTGCCCCCCGCCCGCATCGTCGTCACCGGCGCCACCGGCCAGCTCGGCCGCAAGGCGCTCGCCATCCTGGCGCGCCAGCCCTGGTGCGAGCACCTGATCGGCATCGACCTGCAGGCGGACGACACCGTCTTCAGCCCTGAAGTGCGCGAGCGCCTGACGCTGGTGGCCGCCGACCTGGAGCGCCCCGCCCCCGCCTGGACCGACCATTTCGCCGGCGTGGACGCCGTGCTGCACCTGGCGGCGCGGCACTCGACGCCCGACGCCAGCTGGGAAGAAGCCCTGGGGTCGTACAACATGACGTTGAACGTGCTGACCGCCGCCGCCACGCATGGCGCGCGCCGGCTGGTGTTCGCCTCGTCCAACCACGCCATGGGCGGCTACAAGGACCTGCCGCTGGCCGCGACCATCGGGCCGGGCAAGCTCACGTCCAGGACGGAGCCGGCCCCCGGCACGCGCTGGTTCGACGGCGAGCGCGAGGTGCATTCGCTGGCCTATGGCACGTCGAAGGTCATGGGCGAACGCCTGTGCCGCGCCTACGCCGCGGTCACGCAGGGTCGGCTATCCACCGTGATCGCGCGCATCGGCTGGATCCTGCCGGGCGACAACGACCCGCGCGACATGAGCTATTCCGGCGTGGCGCATCCGCGGGCGCCCGAACCGGACGCGCGCGACGAACCGGCGCGCCGCGCGCTGGCGTGGTTCCACGACATGTGGCTGTCCAATGGGGATTTCGAGCGCCTGCTGATCGCCGCCCTGACGGCGGACGCGGCCGGCTGGCCCGACGCCAGCGTCACGGTCAACGGCGTGTCGGCCAACCAGGGCAGCGCCTGGGATGTGGCGGAAGGCCGCGCCAGCATCGGCTACGACCCGCGCGACGACGTGCGCCGCCATCTGGGATAGCGGCCGGGGGGCTTCAGGCCGGCGCGCGGGTCGAGTCGCGCACCACGATCTCGTATCCCAGCGTCCGCACCCGCGCCTGCGGCTCGCGCGATGCCAATTGTTCCACCGCCGCGTAGGCCATGTCGCGGATCGGCTGGCGCAACGTGGTCAGCTTGGGCCAGGTCTGGCGCGACAAAGGGGTATCGTCGTAGCCCGCCACCGACAGCTCCCCGGGCACCTTGATGCCGCGCGCGTGCGCCGCGTACAGCACGCCGGCCGCCATGTCGTCGTTGGCCGCGAAGATCGCGCTGGGACGGTCGGCGCGATCGAGCAGGCGTTCGCCGCAGCGCACGCCGGAATCGAAGGAATGCAGCCCCTGCTCCACCAGGGCCGCGTCGTACGCCACACCCTGTTCGGCCAGCGCGTCGCGATACCCCTGCAGGCGGCCGCCGACGGCGCCGTGGTCGGGGTGCCCGGCCACGAAGCCGATGCGGCGGTGGCCCAGGTCCAGCAGATACCGCGTCATGTCGCGCGCCGCCGAGCGGTCATCGGTGCTGACCTCCAGCCCCCTGGCGCTGGGCGAACTGGGCGCCAGCCGCACGAACGGCACGTCGCCCTGGTCGAGCGCGTCGATCAAGGCGCGCACGTCAGACAGCGGCGGCGTCAGCACCAGGCCGGCGCAGGCGTGCTGGCGCGCGGACTGTTCGATCTGCGCGGCCAGGTCGGGCGCGCGGTAGTCGCAGGGATGCAGCAGCAGGCTGTAGAAATAACGCTTGCAGGCATCGAGCGCGCCTTGCTGGACGTTGATCAGGTAGTTGTCGCTGGGATTGTCGTAGACCAGCATGATCAGGTCCGAGCGCTTGCTGGCCAGGCGCCGGGCCGAGGGATTGGGCTGGTACTTCAGCAGCGCGATCGCCGCCATGACCTTGGCGCGGGTCTTCTCGCTGGTGTTGGGTTCGTTGTTCAACACGCGCGAGACGGTCTTGATGGACACGCCCGCCTCGGCCGCCACGTCGTCGACGGTGACGGAACCCTTTTCCTTGCCGGTCGCCATGCTCCGGTCTCAGCGGCCGGCGGCCTTGGCGCTCAGGCCGTTGGCCACGCCCATGTCGGTCTTGGGCACGTCGCGGATCAGCACCCGCACGTCCTCGCCCGAGATGCCGATGCTGGCGCACACGGCCTGGTTCAGCGCGGCGATCAGCGCCGCCTTCCTGGCCTCGTCGCGGCCCTCGATCAGGGCCGCGTCGACGCGCGCCATGGCCTTGCCGATCTCGCCGGCCACGATCACGTGTTCGGCGGGGATTTCCTGCAGCACGATGCGCACGCTGGACAGCGGCGCGGCGATGCTTTCCACCACCGCCTGCGAAGCCGCCTTCAGCAACGCGGTCTTCTGGGCGGCCGAATGGCCCTGCATGATCTGGACATTCAAGATTGGCATGACGGATTCCGATATTCCGAATAGTGGCGAACCGGCGATCGTTGCCGGCCAGCCATCATATCCGGACTGGCCCCGGGCGCAAGCCTGCCACCCCGGGGACCGGAACGCCGCGGCGGGATCGCCCGGCGCCTGCCGTCAGGCGGCCTCGCCCCGTTGCGTCGGCTGGGGCTGGCCTTGCAGCTCGGCCTGGGCCGGGTCGCCGCCGGTGGCGGGCGGCGGTTCGGCGGATTCGCTGGATTCAGCCGCGGGCGCGCTCTCGGCCAACACCGGCGTCACCAGCTCGACCACCTTCTTGCGCGACAGCATGCCGATGAACTCGTCGTTCTCGCCCGTCACGGCCACCGGCTGGTCGCTGTGCACCAGCTGCGCCAGCACTTCGCCCAGGCCGGCCGTGGCCGGCACCGAAGCCAGGTCCTCGACGAAGCGCGACACGTCGCGTCCGCCCTCGCGCACGGCCTGCTCGGCCGCTTCCAGCGTCAGCACGCCGGCCAGCCGCTTGCCGTCCAGCACCGGCGCGTACTCGTAGTTCAGCGCGCGCATCCGATCGACCGAATGGGCCGGGCGCGATCGCATGGTCAGCGTCAGGCGCGCCGGGTTCACCGCGTGGGTCGCGTTCAACACCTTGGTGCGGTTCACGTCCTGCAGGAACGACTGCACGTAATCGTTGGCCGGATTCAGCAGGATGTCTTCGGGCGTGCCTTCCTGCACCAGCTCGCCGTCCTTCAGGATGGCGATGCGGTTGCCCAGGCGCAGCGCCTCGTCCAGGTCATGGGTGATGAAGACGATGGTCTTGTTGAGCTTGGATTGCAGTTGCAGCAGCTGGTCCTGCATCTCGCGGCGGATCAGCGGGTCGAGCGCCGAGAAGGCCTCGTCCATCAGCAGGATCTCGGCGTCGGTGGCCAGCGCGCGCGCCAGGCCCACGCGCTGCTGCATGCCGCCCGACAGCTGGTGCGGATACTGCTGCTCGAAGCCCGACAGGCCGACCTGCTCCAGCCATTCGCGGGCGCGCTGCTCGCGCTCGGCGCGGCCCACGCCCTGCACGGCCAGGCCGTAGGCGGCGTTGTCCAGCACGGTGCGGTGCGGGAACAGGCCGAAGCGCTGGAACACCATGCTCATCTTCTTCTGGCGGAAGGTCTCCAGGTCGCGCTTGTTCAGGCTGACGACGTCGACGCCGTCGACCAGAATGTGGCCGGCGCTGGGCTCGATCAGGCGGTTGAAGTGGCGGATCAGCGTCGACTTGCCGGACCCCGACAGGCCCATGATGACGTAGATGCTGCCCTCTTCGATCGACAGGCTGATGTCGCGCAGGCCCAGCGTGTGCCCGCTTTCGGCCAGCAGCGCTTCCTTGCTCATGCCGCCCTGCGCGGCTTCCAGCCATTTCTTCGGATGCGGCCCGAAAATCTTGTAGATGTTCTTGACTTCGATCTTGCTCATCGCTGGCCTCCCATGCGCATGCGCTGTCCATACGATTGCGTGATCCGGTCGAACAGCACGGCCAGCACCACGATGCCCAGGCCCGCCAGCAGGCCGCGGCCCACTTCCAGGCGGTTGATCCCGAGCAGCACTTCATACCCCAGGCCGCGCGCGCCGATCATGGAGGCGATCACCACCATCGACAGCGCCATCATCGTGGTCTGGTTGATGCCAGCCATGATGTTGGGCAGGGCCAGCGGCAGCTGCACGCCGAACAGTTGCTGGCGCGGATTGGCGCCGAAGGCGCGCGATGCTTCCAGCACCTCGCGGTCGACCAGGCGGATGCCCAGGTCGGTCAGCCGGATCAGCGGCGGCACGGCGTAGATCACGGTGGCGATGATGGCCGGGATCTTGCCCAGGCCGAACAGCATCACGACCGGGATCAGGTACACGAAGCTGGGCATGGTCTGCATCACGTCCAGCACCGGCAGCATGATCGAGCGCAGCCAGTTGACGCGCGCCATCAGCACGCCCAGCGGAATGCCGATGATCACCGACAGTCCGGCCGCCATGATCATCAGCGCCAGCGTCTGCATGCCGGCGTCCCACAGGCCGAGCACGCCAATGACGCACAGCAGCGCGCCCATGGCCAGGCTCAGGCCGATGCGGCGGCTGACCAGCCAGGCGATGGCGATGGTCACGCCGACCACCGCCCACCACGGCGAGCTGCGCAGCACCTGCTCCAGCCACACCAGGGCGTGCAGCACGGGCTGCGACAGCGTCTCCAGGGTATCGGCGTAGTTGGTGACCAGATGATCGACGAATCCGTCGATGGCCCCCCGCACCTGACGGGCGGGAATGATTTCAGGAAACATGTGTTGACTCCATTTCAGCGGGTTCGCCACGCGCCACGCCGCGCCGGCATGGCATCCGGCGCGGTGGCCGGGCCGGCGCCCCCAAGGGACGCCGTCATCGACAATGGCGAAATACGCTTACAGTCCGGCGCGGAAACAAGACGTCCCGCGCATTGCCCGCATGGCGGGCAGTCCGCCTGCCGGAGGGCTTTTTCCCCTTGGGGTCATCCCAAGGGGAAAAAGTCCAACCCGATGGTCCGTCCCGGCCAACCGGAACGGACCACCGCCGGAAAGGCGGCGGGGGTTACAGCGCGCTTTGCACGCGCCCGGCGACGTCGGCGGGGACCCACTTGGTCCAGACGTCGGGCTTGTTCTTCAGGAACCACTTGGCCACGGCGCCGGACTCGTCGCCGGTCTCTTCCATGTGGGCCAGGGTTTCGTTCATCACCGGCAGCGGCACCGAGACCTTGGACAGGAATTCGGTCAGCACCGGCGCTTCCTGCGAGAACTTGGTGTTCACCGCGGTGAAGACGGGATTGTCGGGATAGGCGCTGGGCTCGGGCTTGGCGCACTTGGGCGACGTCAGGCACTTGTGCTTTTCGGCGTCGTAGGGCGGCATTTCCAGCTTGACCAGGTCCATGGCGCCGACCAGCGGCGTGGGCGACCAGTAGTAGAAGACCACGTTCTGCTTGCGCTTGTAGGCCGACATCAGGGCCGCCTTCTGCGCCGCGCCGGTGCCCGGCGAATACAGCGTGTAGGTGTCGTCCAGCTTGAGGGCGTGGAACAGGTTGGTGCTGGTGACTTCGCAGCCCCAACCCGCCGGGCAGCCGTAGAAACGGCCCTTGCCCGGTTCTTCGGGATCCTTGAACTTGTCCTTGAACTTCGGCAGGTCGGCCGCGGACTTCAGTTCGGGCAGGCGCTCGGCGGTGTAGCGCGGGATGTACCAGGCCTCGCCGCCCATGTACAGGTCGCCGATCCGCTTGACGCGGCCGGTCTTTTCGGCGCGTTCCCAGGGGTCGGCGACGCTGTTCAGCCAGATCTCGGTGTTGATGTCCAGGTCACCGCGCTCGAGCGCGGCCAGGGCGGGCAGGGTCTCGGTGGGCAGGGTTTCGGTCTTGCAACCGTAGCCCTTTTCCATGATGAAACGTTCGACATCGACCAGGACCAGGTTGGATTCCCAGTTCATGGCGCCGAAGTTGATCGGACGCTTGAGTTCGCATTGCGGCGCGTCGGCGGCTTGGGCCGAACCGGCAAAGGCGAACAAGACGGCCGCGGCGGCCAGGGTCTTGACAGGGGTGAAACGCATTGGCTTTTGCCTCCATAGGTTCAGGGACACGGCGGCGCTGGTCCGGCCGTGCCATGGAGCTAAGGGGGTTGTGCGGAAGACGGGCAGAACCGCCAATACAAACCGACACTAGCAACAAGAGGATCCGCAGGGTGCGGAGTCTTGCAAGACAGGAGTCTCAAAAACGGAGTTTTAGAGAACCCACAGATAGTGAACAAACTGAAAGAAGAAGGCAGCATCTTAAACGAAATTGCCGCACAACCCAACCCCGAGCCTGAACGAAACGGATACATTCATACCCGAAAACGTCCGGACAAACCCTGATTTCCAAGAGGCGATTCCCCGACTTTCCCTGGGGAACCGGCTCATGGAAATAACGATACATTTAGTTAATATTTTGTTCGTATAAATACATTTGAAGGGCAAAAACCGCCCTTTCAGCGCGCGCCGCCGACGTCGTCGCGGTACATGTAATCGCGGCGCCAGGGATAGGCCAGGTCGGGCGGGTTGTCCAATTCGTCGGGCCTGCCGGTCGCGGGATGCTGTCCCAGCACCTGGTGCAGCGCGATCCAGCCATGTTCGAAGCCCATGGCGCACCCGGCCAGGTACAGCCGGTAAGCGCGCAGCGAACGCGCGCCTTGCTCGCCTCCCAGGATCTGCGCGGCCTCGGGCAGGCGCGCCTCCAGCGCATCGCTCCAGGCCCACAGCGTGCGGGCGTAGTGCGGCCGCAGGTTCTCGACGTCGACTTCTTCCAGGCCGCCATTGGTCATGGCCTCCATGACGACGCTGATGTGCGTCAGCTCGCCGCCCGGGAAGATGTACTTCTCGATGAATTCGCCCATGCCGCTGCCCAGCTCGGCGTTGTAGACGCCGGCCGCGGTGATGCCGTGGTTCATGATCAGTCCGCCCGGCTTGAGCAGCCGCCGCAACTTGGCGAAATAGCCTTCCAGCTGGGCCCGGCCGACGTGCTCGAACATGCCAACCGACGCAATCTTGTCGAACGGCGTGGACTCGTCGAGCTTGCGGTAATCCAGCAGCTCCATGCGCACGCGGTCGCCCAGCCCCTTTTCCTGGATCAGTTTGGTGACATGCGCATGCTGGTTGCGCGACAGCGTGATACCCGTGGCGTCCACGCCGTAATGTTCGGCGGCCCACAGCAACAGGCCGCCCCAGCCGGCGCCCACGTCCAGGAAGCGTTCGCCAGGGCGCAGCCGCAGCTTGCGGCAGATGTGGTCCAGCTTGGCCTCCTGGGCCTGCGCCAGCGTCATGCCGGGTTCGCGGTAGTAGGCGCAGGAATAGACCCGGCGCGGGTCCAGCCACAGCGCGTAGAAGTCGTCGGAAAGGTCGTAATGGAATTCGATCTGGCGGGCATCGCGCTCCACCGAGTGGCGCCACACCGACATCACCTTGCGCACCAGCTCGGTCAGCCAGCCGCCGCGCGCCGCATCCACCGGCGAGCCGGGCAGCAGCGCCGAGGCCGCCGCCATCACGTCGCGCATCGAGCCTTCGATGTCGATGCGGCCCTCGACGTAGTCCTGGCCCAGCACTCCGACAGCGCCTTCGGCCAGATGGGCCAGGGCGGTCTTGTCGTGCGTCACGAAGCGCACCCTGGGATCCGGCGGCCCCATTACCGTGCCATCGGGCAGCACCAGCTGGACAGTCACGGGCAGTGCCTGGAGCTTGCGTTCCACAACAGACAACAAAGGATTCACGACATCTCCTCTGGAATACGTACGAACACGACAGACTGTATCGGAAATCAGTTGAAATTTGCGTGTAAGGCGGCGCGTGATACAGTCATTGGCTTGGTGCAAAACGCGCAATGAAGTGCGTCGCACCCTGTCCCTCGCGCGATTTCCCTCGCGATCCACATGCCCCCTACACTCTCCTCACGCGGCGCCATGCCGGGCTGGCTCATTCTCATGGGCGCCCTGACGGCAATCGGTCCTTTCGCCATCGATATGTACCTGCCGGCGTTCCCGACGATCGCCGCCAACCTCGGCGTCCCGCGCGGCGATGTCGAGCGCACTTTGGCCGCCTACCTGATCGGCCTGGCGCTGGCGCAGGTGTTCTATGGTCCGATGGCGGACCGCTACGGCCGCAAGCCGCCGCTGATGGTGGGCCTGGCACTCTTCATGGTGGCCTCGCTCGGCTGCGCCCTGGCCGGCTCGGTCCAGGCGCTGACAGGTTGGCGCGTGCTGCAGGCCATGGGCGGCGCGGCCGGCATCGTGATTCCGCGCGCCGTCATCCGCGACCATTACGAAACCCACGAAGCGGCGCGCGCCATGTCGCTGCTGATGCTGATCATGGGCCTGGCGCCGATCCTCGCGCCGCTGGCGGGCGGGCAGTTGCTGGGCATTGCCAGCTGGCGCAGCCTGTTCTGGGTGATGCTGGCCGGCGGCGCCATGCTGATGACCGCCGTGGTGCTGATCATGAAGGAATCGCTGGCGCCCGAACGCGTCGTGCCGCTGCGCCTGGGGACCATCGTGCAGAACTACCGGGCCCTGTTCGCGCACCGCGGCTTCATGGCGCACAGCCTGGCCGGCGGCTTCGGCCAGGCCGGCATGTTCGCCTACATCATCGGTTCGCCGCGGGTGTTCATCGAGCTGTACGGCGTCGATCCCAAATACTACGGCCTGCTGTTCGGCACCAACGCGCTGTCGCTCATCATCTGCTCGCAGATCAGCGCCCGCCTGCTGCGCACCCACACCCCGCGCCAATTGCAACGCCGCGCCCTGACCTCGCTGGCCTGCGCCAGCCTGGCGGCGGTGGCGCTGGCCCTGGCGGGCTGGATGACGCTGCCGCTGCTGATGGCCTGCCTGATCTGCTACATGGGCAGCCAGGGCTTCGTGAATCCCAACTCGGCGGCGCTGGCGCTGTCCGACCAGGGCAAGCGGCTGGGCGCGGCCTCGGCGCTATTGGGGACGCTTCAACTGTCCTGCGGCGCCCTGGCGGGTTTCGCGGTCAGCGCCTGGCAGACCGACAGCGCCCTGCCGCTGACGACCACGCTGGCGACCTGCGCCTGCCTGTCCTGGCTGTCGGGCCGGGTGGCGCAATCGCACCCCGCCTGAATGCAGGCAAGCAAAGCGGCCGGCACGCAGACAGAAGCCCGCCCTTCGCCCGGCAGCGGAAAATCCCTGCCGGGATCGAGCCGACGCGCGCCATCCATCCGCGCCTGCCGCGGCTTGAGCGCCACGCTTTTACACGCGCTACCGCCCCGGCACTTGATTTACCTGGATTTTTCGTATTAGAATCTACGTCTTCACATGAAGTTTCCCGTGCTGGACTACTATGCTTTGTAGTTCGACACTCTGACCCCCAAGCGCATTTTTGCGGATGGCAGGCAGCGGGTATAAGCACTGGGTGGAGTCTCCCCGATTCCCCCTCATCCACTAAGACTGGGTGGCCGGCAAGATGGCAAGGCCTCGTGGCAAGACCGCGACGATCCACGCCTCTGATACAGCCCGGCGGCTGAAACCCTGTCTCCCCCCCGGCGATGCGCAAGAATAAATGAGGTGCATCCATGGCACGCGTATGCCAAGTGACCGGCAAAGGCCCGATGGTGGGCAACAACGTTTCGCACGCGAACAACAAGACCAAGCGTCGCTTCCTGCCCAACCTGCAATCGCGCCGGTTCTGGGTTGAAAGCGAAAACCGCTGGGTGCGCCTGCGCGTCTCGGCCAAGGCCATCCGCACGATCGACAAGAACGGCATCGACGCCGTGCTGGCCGAAATGCGTGCCCGCGGCGAACTGGCCTAATCGCCCCCCCGCCAATCTGACATACTAGGAGCACGACATGGCCAAAGGTATCCGCGAAAAGATCAAGCTCGAGTCGACTGCCGGCACGGGTCATTTCTACACGACCACCAAGAACAAGCGCAACATGCCCGAGAAGATGCTGATCAAGAAGTTTGATCCGGTCGCTCGCAAGCACGTCGACTACAAGGAAACCAAGCTGAAGTAATTCAGCCGGTATCCGGATAGCCCAAAAAGGCCCTGCATCGCAGGGCCTTTTTGTTTGGCCGAACGCTGCCGGGGATCTGGTCGCCACGCCGTTTTCCCTGGCGCAGGGGCGCCGCGCATGCTTCAATTGGGCCGAAACTGCAATCGTGCCCTACATGAGCCCGGCTTCGGTCGAGCCCTCTTGCCAGCGATACCCGCCATGCTCCGTCCCTGCCTGACCCTGCTGCGCCGCGCGCTCGCCCCCGCGCTCCTGGCCCTGGCGCTGACCCCGGTCGCGTCCGCCAAAGACACCAAAGAGCCGATCCGCATCGGTGAAATCAACAGCTACAAGGCGATTCCGGCCTTCCTGGGCCCGTACAAGAAAGGCTGGCAGCTGGCGCTGGAAGAAGTCAACGCCTCGGGCGGGGTACTGGACCGCAAGCTCGAAGTGTTTTCGCGCGACGACAACGGCAACCCGGGCGACTCGGTGCGCGCCGCCCAGGAACTGCTGGCGCGGGAAAAGGTGGACCTGCTGTTCGGCGGCTTCCTGTCCAACACCGGCCTGGCCCTGACCGATTTCGCCAAGCAGCAGCAGGTGTTCTTCCTGGCCGCCGAACCCCTGACCGACAAGATCACCTGGCAGGAAGGCAACCGCTACACCTGGCGCCTGCGGCCGTCCACCTGGATGCACGTGGCCGCCCTGGCCCCCAAGGCGCTGGCGCTGCGCAAGAAGCGCTGGGCCATCGTCTATCCCAACTACGAATACGGGCAATCGGCCGTGGCCACCTTCAAGGCCATGATGAAGTCGTTCCAGTCCGACGTCGAATTCGTCGCCGAACAGGCCGTGCCGCTAGGCAAGGTCGACGCCGGCGCGGTGGTGCAGGCCCTGGCGGACGCCAAGCCCGACGCCATCTTCAACGTGCTGTTCGCCGCCGACCTGACGCGCTTCGTGCGCGAGGGCAACACCCGCGGCCTGTTCGAGAACCTTCCCGTGGTCTCGGTGCTGTCCGGCGAACCGGAATACCTGGAGCCGCTGGGCGCCGACACGCCGTCGGGCTGGATCGTCACGGGCTACCCCTGGTACGCCATCGACACGCCCGCCAACAAGACTTTCGTCGAGGCCTACCGCAAGCGCTACAACGAGACGCCCAAGGTCGGCTCGGTAGTGGGCTACGCCTCGCTGATGTCGATCGCCCAGGGCCTGAAGGCTGCCGGCGAGGTCGACACCGAGAAGCTGGTCGATGCCTTCGCCGGGCTGAAGGTGGACACGCCCTACGGCCCGATCCAGTACCGCAAGATCGACCACCAATCCACCATGGGCGTCTACATCGGCGTCACGGCGGTCGAGGACGGCAAGGGCATCATGAAGGACTTCGCCTACATCGACGGGGCGCGCCTGCAGCCGCCCGACGAACAAGTGCGCAAGATGCGGCCGCGCTGATGAGCCTGTCCGGGCTGCTGTCGCAGCTGCTCAACGGCCTGGCCGACGCCAGCGCGCTGTTCCTGGTAGCCGCGGGCCTGTCGCTGATCTTCGGCGTCACGCGGGTGGTGAACTTCGCCCACGGCTCCTTCTACATGCTGGGCATCTACCTGGCCTGGACCTTCACCCGCCATTTCGGCGACGGCGCCGGCTACTGGGCCGGCCTGCTGCTGGCGGCGCTGGCCACGGGCCTGATCGGGGCGGCGGCGGAACTGCTGGTGCTCAAGCGCCTGTATCGCGCGCCGGAACTGTTCCAGTTGCTGGCGACCTTCGCCCTGGTGCTGATCATCGGCGACGCCACGCTGGCCGCCTGGGGGCCGGAGGACCTGTTCTCGCCGCGAGCGCCCGGCCTGTCGGGCGCGGTCGACATTCTGGGGCGGCGCTTCCCCCAATATGATCTGCTGCTGATCGCCGCGGGCCCGGTGGTGCTGGGCCTGCTATGGCTGCTGCTGATGCGCACGCGCTGGGGCCGGCTGCTGCGCGCCGCCGCCGAGAACCGCGACATGCTGGCCGCGCTCGGCGTCAACCAGGCCTGGCTGTTCACCTCGGCCTTCACCCTGGGCGCATTCCTGGCCGGACTGGGCGGCGCACTGGCCGCGCCGCGCGTGCCCGCCACGCTCGGCCTGGACCTGGAAATCATCGCCAGCGCCTTCGTGGTCGTGGTGGTGGGCGGCCTGGGTTCGATTCCGGGCGCATTCCTGGCCGCGATACTCATCTGCTGCGTCAAGGCGGTGTTCGTGTTCCTGGGCCAGGTGCAGATCGGCCCCTGGCTGTTCAACCTGTCCAAGCTCACCCTGCTGGCCGAATTCGCCGTCATGGCGGTGGTACTGGTGGCGCGTCCGTGGGGCCTGCTGGGCCAGCCGCCAGCGCCCTCCTCGCACACGCTGGCGGCCGAAGCCCCCATCGTTCCCGCCGGCCGGCGCCTGCGGCTGGCCTATGGCCTGCTGCTGGCGCTGCTCATCCTGGCGCCGTTGGCCACGTCGCAGTGGCCCTACGCCGGCATCCTGCTGACCGAAATCCTGATCGCCGCCCTGTTCGCCGCCAGCCTGCATTTCCTGACCGGACTGGCCGGCATGACCAGCTTCGGCCATGCCGCCTGGTTCGGCCTGGGCGCCTATGGCGCCGCGCTGCTGCTGAAATTGATGGCGTTGCCGATGGAAGCCGCCCTGCTGCTGGGGCCGTTCGCGGCCGCGCTCGGCGCGCTGCTGTTCGGCTGGTTCTGCGTGCGCCTGTCCGGCGTCTACCTGGCGATGCTGACGCTGGCGGTGGCACAGATCCTGTGGGCGCTGGCCTACCAGTGGGACGAAGTGACTGGTGGCAGCAACGGCCTGATCGGACTATGGCCGTCGAGCTGGCTGGCGCGCGGCCCGTGGTTCTACTACCTGACGCTGGCGCTTTGCGCGCTCGGCATTGCCTGGCTGCGGCGGCTGGCGTTCTCGCCGCTGGGCTATGCGCTGCGCGGCGTGCGCGATTCGGGCCTGCGGGCCGAGGCGCTGGGCATGGACACGCGCCGCATCCAGTGGATCGGCTTCGTGGCTGCGTCGCTGGCGGCCGGCCTGGCCGGATCGCTGTACGCCTTCTCGAAAGGCAGCATCGCCCCCGACGTGCTCGCGGTCAGCCGCTCGGTCGACGGCCTGGTGATGGTGCTGCTGGGCGGCCTGCAAACCCTGGCCGGCCCGCTGGTCGGGGCGGCGGCCTATACCTGGCTGCAGGACGCCGCCGCGCGCAGCACTGAATACTGGCACGCCGTGCTGGGCCTGGCCATCCTGGCGCTGGTCATGCTGTTCCCTGCCGGCCTGGCGGGCGCGGCGGCGCGCCTGGGACGCA
Organism: Achromobacter sp. CSND-B12; assembly: GCF_052906545.1. Classification (NCBI taxonomy): domain Bacteria; kingdom Pseudomonadati; phylum Pseudomonadota; class Betaproteobacteria; order Burkholderiales; family Alcaligenaceae; genus Achromobacter; species Achromobacter sp. CSND-B12. Next base: position 1,497,035 of record NZ_JBREGJ010000001.1, read on the forward strand.
GACGCGCATGACGACCGCCCCCGCCTTGCTGCGCGTCCAGGGACTGCGCAAATCCTTCGGCGGCATCGACGCGCTGGCCGACGTCTCGTTCGAGCTGAAGGCCGGCCGCATGCTGGCGTTGATCGGCCCGAACGGCGCGGGCAAGTCCACCTGCTTCAATGTGGTCGGCGGGCAGTTGCGGCCGGACGCCGGTTCGGTGCGGCTGGACGGTCGCGAACTGATCGGCCTGTCGGCCGGCAGGATCTGCCGCCTGGGCGTGGGGCGGACCTTCCAGACCGCCGCCACGTTCCGTTCGATGACCGTGCTGGAAAACGTGCAGACCGCGCTGCTGTCGCGCGACCGCCTGCTGCTGCGGCCCTGGCGCCGCGCCGCGTCACACCGCGTCGACGAGGCCCTGGCGCTGCTGGAGCAGGTGGGCATGGCCGACCGGGCCGGCGCCCATTGCGGCGCCCTGGCGTACGGCCAGGTCAAGCGGGTGGAACTGGCGATGGCGTTGGCGCACCGGCCGCGGCTGTTGCTGATGGACGAACCCACCGCCGGCATGGCCACCAACGAACGCCACGCGCTCATGCGCCTGACGCGTGAACTGGCCGATACGCAGCGCATGGCCGTGCTGTTCACCGAGCACAGCCTGGACGTCGTTTTCAAGCACGCCGACCGCATCGCCGTGCTGGTGCGCGGCAGCCTGCTGGCCGAAGGCCCGCCAGGCCACATCGCCGCCGACGCGCGCGTCAAGGCAGCCTATCTGGGCACCGACGCGCCGCGGGCCTGAACCACGCTCAACCGCCGGCCTGGGGGCTGTCCGGCTGGCATTCCCAGAACACCTTGGCGCTGCAGCGCGCGCAGATGCCGCGATCGAGCCGCGCATAGATGGCGTGCAGCGCCGTGGCCTTGTCGGGAAACACGTGGTCCGCGCCCAACCGCTCCAGGAATCCCGTGCGGCGCCACATATCCAGCACTTCCGGCCGCGGCCGGTGGAAATACAGGTCGCCGCCCATCGCGCGGCGCGCCGCCAGCTCGTCTTCCCAGACCTGGGCGCCGGCCAGGTCGATGAAATTCATGCTCTTGGCCATCACCAGCAAATGGCGCGGCGCATCGGGTCCGCTGCGCAGGTCCTGCAGCCGTTGCGCCACATGCGCGGCCGCGCCGAAATAAACCGAGCCCTCCATGCGCAGCAGCTTGAGCTGGGGGCATTCCGGCAGCGCTTCGGGCTGCTGCGCCAGCACCACGAAGCGGCGCTCCAGCCCGCGCGAATCGAAGCCCATGGTGCGCATCGCCGGCCGCGAGGTGCGATGCAGATACGCCATCAATGACAACACGGTGCCCAGCAGGATCGCGACTTCCATGCGGATCGTCACCGTGGCCGCCAGCGTGGCGGCGGCTATGGCGCTTTCGCCCCGCTGGGTACGGATCAACTGCCGCCAGCGCGGCACATCCAGCAAGGTCCAGGCGACCAGCAACAGCAGGCCGGCGATGGCCGCGTGCGGAATCCGCGCCAGCAAGGGCCCGCTCAGCGCCACCAGCGCCATCAGCAGCAGGGCCGAGAACACCGCCGCCAGCGGCGTCTTCGCGCCCGCCTCGTAGTTGGGAATGGAACGGTTCAGCGAACCGCAGGACAGGTAACAGGAAAAGAAGCCACCGACCACGTTCGACAGCCCCTGCCCGATGAATTCGCGATTGGCGTCGATGCGCTGGCCCGAACGCGCGGCCACGGCCTTTGCAATCGAAATGGACTGCGCCAGCGCCACGATGGTCAGGGCGAAGGCCAGGCTGAGCAGATCGGGCAAGGCGCGCCAATCCACACGGGGAACATGGAACGGCGGCCAGGGTTGGGCCAGGTCTCCCAATACCGGCACGGCGGCGGCGCCCCAGCGCGGCGCCAGGGCATTGAACGCGGCCGCGGCCAGCGCGCCCGCCGCCAGGCCGGCCAGCATGTAGGGCTTGCGTTTGTCCAGCCGCTTGAGCAGCAGGGCCGCCGCGATCGTCACCGCCGTGACCAGCACGGCCCCCGCTTGCGCCTGGTCCGCGCTGGCGGCCAGGCCGATCAGCAAGGCGCCAGCCCCGTGCGACGCGGGCGCCGGCAATCCGAGCGCATCCTTCAAGGCGTGGCCCGCAATCAGCAGGGCCGCGCCGCTGGTGAAGCCGAACAGCGCCGACGGCGAGATGAAATGCGCCAGAGACCCCAGGCGCAGGGCGCCCACCAGCCACTGCATCAAGCCGACCAGCACCGTCACCGCCAGGGCCAGCTCGATATAGCCCGGGCTGCCCGCCACTGCCAGCGGCGTCAGCACGGCGAACAAGGCCAGCGAGTTGGCATTGGTGGGACCGGACATGACGTGGCGGCTGGAGCCGAACAGCGCCGCGACGATACAGGGCACGATGGCCGAATACAGGCCGTACTGCGGCGGCAGGCCGGCCAGCGTCGCAAACGCCACGCCCTGCGGCAACACCAGGAGCGCCCCCAGCAGTCCCGCCGCCAGGTCGGCGCGCAGCGTCGCGGGGCCGACTTGCGGCACCCAATCGCCAAACACCCGCACCAGCCACGCCCCGCGTCCCGCCGCCATCATTCCCCGTCCTTGTTCTTCTCGATGCCGGGCGCGCTCAGCGCAGGAACCTGCGCTCCAGTTCGCGCATGTCCGCATCGCCCTGCAGGTCGATGATATCGCGCACCGTGGGCAGGCCGGCATCGACGCCATGGATGCCGCCGTCATTGCGGATGCGGGCGAACACCTCGCGCATGGCGCCCACGGCGGCGCGGATCGCGTGATTGCCGTAGATCACCAACCCCACCTTGCCCAGGGCCTGGATATCGGCCTCGCGCAATTGCGGATAGGCGGTCGGCACCAGCACCAGCACCAGCGGCACGCGGCCGGACCAGGCCGCGATGAAGGCCAGCACCTCGTCGGGCGTGGTCTGCTTGGAATGGATCAGGATGGCATCGGCGCCGGCGGCCTCGTAGGCCGCCGCGCGCGCCAGCGCCTCGGCCTGGCCGAGCCCGGCGATCAGCGCCTCGGTGCGGGCAATGACGCAGAAATCCGCATCGCGACGCGCCGCGCAGGCGGCCTCGATCTTGCCCTGGAATTCCGCGACGCGCACCAGTTCCTGGCGGCCATCGGCGCGCAGGCTGGTGTCCTTGGGAAAGGTCTTGTCTTCCATGACCACGGCCGATACGCCCGCCGCTTCGTATTGCGGCACGACATAGGCGACATTGATGGCGTTGCCGAACCCCGTATCGATATCGGCGATGACTGGCACATCGACCACCGCCGCGATGGCCCGCATCATCTCCAGGTGCAGCCCGGCCGACAGGATGTTGGCGTCCGGCACCGCATGGCTGGCCGACAGTTCGAAGCCGCTGCCCCAGATCGCGTCGAAGCCCGCCTCGGCCGCCAACTTGGCCGACAGCGGGTTGTGCGCCGACATGGCGTGCATCAGGACGGGAGCCTGCAATTTCTGGCGAAAGCGTGCGTGGCGGTGCATGGCGTGATGGTCCGGAGATCCGGCGCCCAGAGCACCGGTTGGGGACCATTTAACACGAAAAGCGGCTGCGGGTGCGGCGGCGTTCAGCCCGCTCCGCCGCCGCGGCGCGCCTTCATCGCCCGGCTGATCGCGGCCAGCGCGTCATCGGAAACCAGGCGCGCGGCCATCGGCAACAGTTCGTCCTCCTCGCGCCGGATGTGCTCGGCGTAGGCCGCCGCGAAAGCCTCCACTTGCGCCGCCGGCAGCTCGGCGGGACGGCCGTCGGCGACCGCTTCCAGGGTTTGCCGCAGCGGCGCCCACAACGCCGCCAGGCGCGCATGGTCGGCCACCAGCCCATCCACCAGCGCGTGCAGGCACACGGCGTCCGAGCCGGCCATGGACTCGATCAAGGCGGGAAACAGATCCTCTTCCTCGTCCTCGTGGTGGTGCAGCGCGGCGGTCTGGAAATAGCGCACGACAGCCGCCGCCGCCACCTGGGCCGCGGCATCGCTGCCATGCGCCGGCAAGTGCGCCGCCAGCCGGCGCAAGGTTTCGCATTGGCGCGCTATGCGCCCATGACAGGCCGACAGCAGGCCCAGCGGATCATCGGGGGTCGGCGCCGCCACCGGCCCGCCGGGAAAATTCACTGCCATGGCGCCCCTCCTTGATCAAGAATGCCCGCGCCACCACAGCCGGATGGAATCCCAGGCGCGTCCGGCCAGGCCCGCCTCGGCCACCGGTTCCAGCGCCACCACCGGAAACTGCATCGCGGGCTTGCCGTCGACCATGACGCGCACCGAACCCACCGTGGCCTGGGCCGGAATCGGCGCCACCAGCGGATCCTGCGGCGTCCACACCGGTTCGACCTTGGCGCCCGCGGGCACCGTGACGTAGGCGTCGCGCGCGAAGCCGGCCTTGAGCGTATCGGCCTGGCCCTTCCAGACCTCGGGCGTGGCCACGGCCTGGCCCTTTGCATATAACTTGATGGTATTGAACCCCTGGAAGCCCCATTCCAGCAACTCGCGGCTTTCCTGGGTGCGCAGCTTGTCCGACGCCGTGCCGACCACCACGGTGATCAGGCGGCGCTGCTCCTTGCCGTTGGGCCGGTGCGCGGTGGCCACGATGCAATATCCGGCCGCGTCGGTGTGGCCTGTCTTGAGGCCGTCGACGCTGGGATCGAGCCACAGCAGCCGGTTGCGGTTGGGCTGGGTGATGTTGTTGTAGGTATAGGTCTTGGCCGAATCGTAGGTCTTGTACAGCTGGGGGTAGTCGCGGATGAAGCGCGTGGCCAGGATCGACAGGTCGCTGACGGTCGAATACGTGCCCGGATCCGGCAGGCCGTGCGGGCTGGCGAAATGCGTGCCATGCAGGCCCAGTTGCACGGCGGTGTCGTTCATGCGGGCCACGAACGCCTCGACGCTGCCCGACACCGCCTCGGCCAGGGCGATGGCGGCGTCATTGCCGGACTGGATCATCAGGCCGCGCAACAGCTGGTCGACCGAGACCCTGGAGCCCGGCTCCAGGAACATCTTCGAACTGCCCGGCGGCACTTTCCACGCCCGCGTCGAGATCACCACTTTCTGGTCCGGCGACAGCTCCTTGTTGTGGATCGCGCCGAACACCACGTATGCCGTCATGATCTTGGTCAGGGACGCCGGCTCGATCCGGGCAGTGGCCGCGTGCGACGCGATCACCTGGCCACTGGTCTCATCGAGCAGCAGCCAGGCCTTGGCGGACAGGTCCGGCTGCGGCATCGATTGCGCCAGGGCGCCGGACATACACGCGGTCGCAACGAGCAGGCTCGCCGCCAACTTCTTCATCAACATAAGGGGCTTCACTTCCATGCAGGGTAAGGATGGCGCGCGGGCAACGCTCGCAGGCGGCCTTCCGGCCGCCCTCGCGCAGCGCCGACGCGCGGCGCGAAGCATTGGAACATGGGAACCGGGGATGGTTCAAAACCCCATTGCACAGGCACTTTCCGTGAAGCAGGCAGCACTGAAAAAATCGCAGCGATTGTCACCGCATTTTGCAGAACCCCTTGTAGAAGGGGTTTTTCTGCCTGGAAAACAACAAAGATTGATCGAAAGGCCTTGCGAAAGCCGCTATAACCGCCACTCTTCCGCTATCATCGGGCGCGTGGCGTTAAACGTCGATACCCGGCGCGCGCGCTGCTCCATGTCCTCAACATACGGATTTTGACCATGGCCACGAAAGCTAAAGCTCCTGCCAAGAAAGTCACCAAGCCCGCCGCCAAGGCGCCCGCAAAGAAGGCTACCGCCGCCAAACCCGCTGTGAAGCCCGCAGCCAAGAAGGTCGTCGCCGCCAAGAAGGTCGCTGCCGCCCCCAAGGCTATCAAGGCTGCTCTGAACAAGACCCAGCTGATCGCCTACATCGTCGAGCAGTCCGGCGTTGAAGCCAAGTCGGTCAAGGCCGTCCTGGCCAGCCTGGAAACCTCGGTGCTGAGCTCCGTGGACAAGAAGGGCGCCGGCGAATTCACGCTGCCCGGCCTGTTCAAGGTTGCCGTGCAGAAGGTTCCCGCCAAGGCCAAGCGCTTCGGCAAGGATCCGTTCACCGGCGAAGAGCGCTGGTTCCCCGCCAAGCCGGCTTCGGTCAAGGTGAAGGTTCGCCCGCTCAAGAAGCTGAAGGACGCCGCGCAGTAATTCCGCACGGTTATCCGGTCAAGCCGGAAAGGGCCTGCCCCGCATGGGGCGGGCCCTTTCTTTTTTTGCGCGCGCTTTTCCCGCGGCGAACGCGCGCCTTGCGCCATGTGGGGCCGGGCTGCTAGAATTTATCTTTACGTGAAGATACTTTATATAAAAACATCATGAACGATCTGGTCGACCTGGTGCTGTCGCAGTGGGAACGGGAATGCCCCAACCTGGACATCTCGCCCATGAGCGTTGCCAGTCGCCTGTTCCGCCTCCACGCCTTCGCCGCGCGCGACGTGGGCCGCGCGTTCAAGCGCTACAACCTGCACCAGGGCGAATTCGACGTGCTGGCAACCCTGTACCGGACCGGCGCGCCGCACGCCATGAATCCGCAGAAACTGGTCGCGGCCCTGCTGCTGACCTCGGGGGCCATGACCAACCGGCTGGACCGGCTGGAACAGGCCGGCCTGCTCGCGCGCACCCCCAACCCGGAGGACCGCCGCGGCGTCATCGTCGCCTTGACCGCCGAAGGCGTGCGCGTCATCAAGCTGGTTCTGAAGGACTATCTGCGTGAACTGGAAACGCTGCTCGCCCCCCTGAACGCCACCGAGCGCCGCCAGATGGCCGGCCTGCTGAAGAAACTGCTGATCCCGCACGACCGGGAAACGCCTGGCGGCATCGCCGCCTAGGGCCTGTTCACACCAAGCCCTTGCCCCGCAACACCCAGACTCCCTGCCCCACATGAACGCCGCACCCGCCCAACCCGCTCCGCTCACCGCGCCCGTCATCCTGCTGATGTCCGTCGCCACCGGCCTGGCGGTCGCCAGCAACTATTACGCGCAGCCGCTGCTGCACACCATCAGCCAGCAATTCTCGCTGTCCAACGCCACCGCGGGCAGCATCGTCATGATCGCGCAGCTCAGCTACGCGCTCGGCCTGATCCTGTTGGTGCCGCTGGGCGACCTGTTCGAACGCCGCGGCCTGATCGTGCTGATGACCCTGCTGTCTTCCGGCGGCCTGCTGCTGTCGGCCTTCGCCCCCAATATCCAGATGCTGATGCTGGGAACTGCAGTGACCGGCATGCTGTCGGTGGTGGCGCAGGTGCTGGTGCCGTTCGCGGCCACCCTGGCGGCGCCGCACGAGCGCGGCAAGGCGGTCGGCACCGTCATGAGCGGCCTGTTGCTGGGCATCCTGCTGGCCCGCACCGCGGCCGGCGTGCTGGCCGACCTGGGCAGCTGGCGCACCGTCTACTGGGTCGCCGCGATCCTGATGCTGGCCATGTCCGCCGCGCTCTGGAAGGTGCTGCCGCGCCACAAGAGCCACGCCACCATGAGCTATCCGCGCCTGCTCGGCTCGATCTTCCGCCTGTTCGCCGAGGAGCCGCTGTTGCGCGGCCGTTCGCTGCTGGGCGGCCTGCTGTTCGCCGCCTTCAGCATGCTGTGGACGCCGCTGACCTTCCTGCTGTCGGGCCCGGACTACGGCTTCAACAACACCACCATCGGGCTGTTCGGGCTGGCGGGCGCCGCCGGCGCCTATGCCGCCAACCGCTTCGGCCGGCTGGCCGACCGGGGCCTGGGCAACCAGGCCACCCGCATCGGCCTGCTGCTGTTGCTGGCTTCCTGGGGCCTGATGGCTTTCGGCCAGGCCTCGGTCATCGCGCTGCTGGTCGGCATCCTGATCCAGGACCTGGCGATCCAGGGCGTCCATGTCACCAATACCAGCTCGCTGTACCGCACCCGGCCCGAGGCCCGCAGCCGCCTGACGGCCGGTTACATGACCAGCTACTTCATCGGCGGGGCGACCGGATCGCTGGTATCGTCCTGGCTGTACTCCCATTACGGCTGGCCCGGCGTGGTCACCGCGGGCGCGGTTCTGGCGGCCATGACCCTGGCCTACGGCATGCTGGGCGCCAGTGCCCGCATCCCGGAAATCGCCTCGTCCCCTATCCGCGCCTAGCACCTCCTATAATCAGGGGTTTTGGCCGCCCCCGCGCCTGGCGCGCGGGGGCGGTTCACCCATTTTTCGCCATCGCGCACGAGCCCATGCAGGAACGTTACCTCCCCACTACCGTCGAAGCGGCCGCCCACCAAGACTGGCAGGCCCGCGACGCCTATCTGGTCCATGAACACGCGAAGAACCCGGACGGCTCCGAGAAGCCGAAGTTCTACGCCTGCTCGATGCTGCCCTATCCCAGCGGCAAGCTGCACATGGGCCACGTGCGCAACTACACCATCAACGACATGATGGCGCGCCAGTTGCGCATGCGGGGCTACAACGTGCTGATGCCGATGGGCTGGGACGCCTTCGGCATGCCCGCCGAGAACGCCGCCATCAAGTCCAAGGTGCCGCCCGCCAAGTGGACCTACGACAACATCGCCTATATGAAGAAGCAGATGAAGGCGATGGGGCTGGCGATCGACTGGTCGCGCGAGATGTGCGCCTGCGATCCCGAGTACTACAAATGGAACCAGTGGCTGTTCCTGAAGATGCTCGAAAAGGGCGTCGCCTACCGCAAGACCCAGGTCGTGAACTGGGACCCGGTCGACCAGACCGTGCTGGCCAACGAACAGGTCATCGACGGCCGCGGCTGGCGCTCGGGCGCCCCGGTCGAAAAGCGCGAGATCCCGGGCTACTACCTGCGCATCACCGATTACGCCGACGAACTGCTGGGCGCGGTGCAGAACGACCTGCCCGGCTGGCCCGAGCGCGTGCGCCTGATGCAGGAAAACTGGATCGGCAAGTCCGAGGGCCTGCGCTTCGCCTTCCCGCACCAGATCACCGGCCAGGACGGCCAGCTGATCCAGGACGGCAAGCTGTACGTCTTCACCACCCGCGCCGACACCATCATGGGCGTGACCTTCTGCGCCGTGGCGCCGGAACACCCCCTGGCCACCCTCGCCGCGCAGTCGAACCCGGCGCTGGCCGCCTTCATCGAACAGTGCAAGCTGGGCGGCACCACCGAGGCCGAGCTGGCCACGCGTGAAAAGGAAGGCCTGCCCACCGGCCTGTTCGTGACCCACCCGATCACCGGCGACCAGGTCGAGGTCTGGGTCGGCAACTACGTGCTCATGACCTACGGCGATGGCGCCGTGATGGGCGTGCCGGCCCACGACGAACGCGACTTCGCCTTCGCCAAGAAATATGACCTGCCGATCCGCCAGGTCGTGGACGTGGCCGGCAAGGCCTATTCCACCGACGCCTGGCAGGAATGGTACGGCGACAAGCAGAGCGGCCGCACCATCAACTCCGGCAAGTACGACGGCCTGTCGCACAAGGAAGCCGTGGACGCCATCGCCGCCGACCTGGGCGCGCAAGGCCTGGGCGAAAAGCAGACCACCTGGCGCCTGCGCGACTGGGGCATCTCGCGCCAGCGTTACTGGGGCACCCCGATCCCCATCATCCACTGCCCCGATTGCGGCCCGGTGCCGGTCCCCGAAAAGGACCTGCCGGTGGTGCTGCCGGACGACCTGATCCCGGACGGCAGCGGCAATCCGCTGGCCAGGAACGAAGCCTTCCTGTCGTGCGCCTGCCCCAGCTGCGGCAAGCCGGCGCGCCGCGAGACGGACACGATGGACACCTTCGTGGACTCGTCCTGGTACTTCATGCGCTACACCTCGCCGGGCAACGACAAGGCCATGGTCGATGCGCGCAATGACTACTGGATGCCGATGGACCAGTACATCGGTGGCATCGAACACGCGGTCCTGCACCTGCTGTACGCGCGCTTCTGGACCAAGGTCATGCGCGACATGGGCCTGCTCAACTTCGACGAGCCCTTCACCAAGCTGCTGTGCCAGGGCATGGTGCTGAACCACATCTACTCGCGCAAGAACGCCCAGGGCGGCATCGAGTATTTCTGGCCCGAGGAAGTCGAGAACGTCTACGACGCGCGCGGCGCCATCACCGGCGCCAAGCTCAAGTCCGACGGCTCCGAGGTGACCTACGGCGGCGTGGGCACCATGTCCAAGTCCAAGAACAACGGCGTCGATCCGCAATCGCTGATCGACACGCTGGGCGCCGACACCGCGCGCCTGTTCGTCATGTTCGCCAGCCCGCCCGAGCAGACCCTCGAATGGTCCGACTCCGGCGTCGAAGGCTCGAACCGCTTCCTGCGCCGCCTGTGGTCCATCAGCTACGCGCAGCGCGACGCGATCGCCCGCGGCCTGGCCGCCGGCGCCGACTGGACCGACGCGCCCGCCGCCGTCAAGGACCTGCGCCGCGAGGTCTACAACCTGCTCAAGCAGGCCGACTACGACTACCAGCGCATCCAGTACAACACCGTCGTGTCCGCGTGCATGAAGATGCTCAACGCCATCGACGACGCCAAGCTGCCGCAAGGCGCGCACGCCGACGCCGCCTACGCCGAAACGCTCGGCGTGCTGCTGCGCGTGCTGTATCCGGTGGTGCCGCACATCACCTGGCAACTGTGGCGCGACCTGGGCTACGCGCACGAGCTGGGCGACCTGCTCGACGCGCCGTGGCCGCACGTCGACGAAGCCGCGCTGGTGGCGGACGAAATCGAACTGATGCTGCAGGTCAACGGCAAGCTGCGCGGCTCGATCCGCGTCGCGGCCAAGGCCGCCAAGGAAGACATCGAAAAGCTCGCCGCCGCCCAGGACGAAGTCGCCCGCTACCTGGAAGGCCGCCCGCCCAAGCGGGTCATCGTGGTTCCGGGCAAACTGGTCAACGTCGTAGGCTGATGAGGTCAAGCATGCACTTCGCCGGGCAACAAACGCACTCCCCCCGCCAATCCTGGCTGCTGCGCGGCGCCTGCCTGGCGCTGTTCATGCTGCTCTCCGCCTGCGGTTTCGCGCTGCGCGGTGTCACGCCGATGCCGTTCAGCACGCTCTACCTCGGCATTCCTGGCAACACCCAGTTCGGGGCCGATGTGCGCCGCGCCCTTCGCGCGGCTTCTCCCAACACTCAATTGGTAAACTCGCCGAAGGAAGCCCAGGCAATCCTGCAGGAAGTATCCAACACGCGTTCTTTGCGCGAGGTGTCGCTGAACGCCCAGGGCCGTGTCGAGGAATACGAACTCGGCATCAACTACACCTTCCGCCTCATCGACGCCCAGGGCCGCGCCCTGATCCCGGACACGACGCTGTCGATCTACCGCGAAATGCCCTATGACGACCAGATCGTGCAGGCCAAGCAAGGGCAGATCGAATCCCTCTACATCGCCATGCAGCGCGACCTGGTCTCGCGCCTGCTGCGCCGCATGACGGCGCCGGAGGTGCGCAAGGCGTTCGAGAATCGCGAACAGCGCGGCGAAGACGGCGAAATACCGTTGTACGACCCCGCCGCGCCCATGCCGCGCAGCACGCCGGCGCCGTGGCAGACGCCGTCCACCACCGATCCGGCCTATACGCGCTGACCGATGGCACAACCCCTGGACGCGGATCGCCTGGCCGACCACCTGCAGCGGGCGGGCAACCGCCTCGCCCCGCTGTACACGGTGTCCGGCGACGAACCTCTCCTGGTGACCGAGGCGGTGGATGCGCTGCGCGCCGCCGGACGCGGCGCCGGCTACACCGAACGGCTGTCGATGGTGATGGACGCGCGCAGCGACTGGAGCGCCGTCATCGCCGCGACCCAGAGCGTGTCGCTGTTCGGCGACCGCCGCATTCTCGAACTCAAGATCCCCACCGGCAAGCCGGGCAAGTCGGGGGCCGACACACTGGCACGCCTGGCCGAGCAGGCTGAAAAGCAGGCCGACAACCCCGATACGCTGATCCTGGTGGCGCTGCCGCGCCTGGACAAGGCCACCCGCGAAAGCCGCTGGATGCAGGCCCTGGCCCGCGGCGGCATGACGGTCGACATCGCCAACGTCGAACGCGGCCGCCTGCCGGCATGGGTCGGCCAGCGCCTGGCGCGCCAGAACCAGCGCACCGACAACGCCACCCTGCAAAGGATGGCCGACAAGGTCGAAGGCAACCTGCTGGCCGCGCACCAGGAAATCCAGAAGCTGGGCCTGCTTTATCCCGAAGGCCAGCTGGCGCCCGAGGACGTCGAGCGCGCCGTGCTCAACGTCGCCCGCTACGACGTGTTCGGGCTGCGCGACGCCATGCTCGCTGGCGACATCGCCCGCACCATCCGCATGATCGACGGCCTGCGCGCCGAAGGCGAGGCCCTGCCGCTGGTGCTGTGGGCGGTGGGCGAGGAGATCCGCCTGCTGGCGCGCGTGGCCGAGGCGCGCAGCCTGGGGCAGGACGCCAATGGCTTGATGCGCCGGCTGCGCATTTTCGGAGCGCATGAACGGCTGGCGCTGCAGGCGCTGGGCCGGGTCCGTCCCGACGTCTGGCCGGCCGCGGTGCAGCATGCCCACGAGGTCGACCGTCTCATCAAGGGCCTGTCGGTACCCGGGCGCCTGTCCGATCCCTGGGAAGAAATGACCCGCCTGGCCTTGCGCGTGGCCGCGGCCGGCACCCGACCGTGAAGGCGGCTGCGGCCGCCGCCTCGTCCTCCCGGCCCCCGGCCGGATAAACTAATCCCATCAGCGGCGCCCTCGCCGCCCCCTCTTCACTATGAATGACGCCGTCATGTCCTCGTCCTCCATCGAACAAGCCATGCTGACCCTGGGCGAGAATGCGCGCCGGGCCTCGCGCGCCATGATGCGCGCCAACAGCGCCGCCAAGAACCAGGCCTTGCTGGCCATGGCCGAGGCCCTGGCCGCCAACCAGGCCGAACTGCTGGCCGCCAACGCCAAGGACGTCGCCGCGGCGCGCGCCAATGGCCTGGAGCCGGCCCTGCTCGACCGCCTGACGCTGTCCGAGAAAACACTGGCCCATATGGCCGAAGGGCTGCGCCAGATCGCCGCCCTGCCCGACCCGATCGGCAGCGTCACCGCCACCACCGTGCGCCCCAACGGCATGCGCGTGGCGCAGATGCGCGTGCCGCTGGGCGTGATCGGCATCATTTACGAATCCCGTCCCAACGTCACCATCGACGCGGCGGCGCTGTGCCTGAAGTCTGGCAACGCCGCCATCCTGCGCGGCGGCAGCGAAGCCCTGCACTCCAACGTGGCGCTGGGCCGCATCGTCCAGATGGGCCTGGCCGCCGCCGGCCTGCCGCAGGACGCGGTGCAGGTGGTGGCCACGGCCGACCGCGCCGCGGTCGGCAAGCTCATCACCATGACCGAGCACATCGACGTCATCGTGCCGCGCGGCGGCAAGGGCCTGATCGCCCGACTGTCGCAGGAGGCGCGCGTGCCGCTGATCAAGCACCTGGACGGCAACTGCCACATCTACATCGACGCGGCCGCCGACCCGGACAAGGCCCACGCCATCGCCTTCAATGCCAAAACCTATCGCTACGGCATCTGCGGCGCCATGGAAACCCTGCTGGTGGACGCCGTGGCGGCCGTCTCGATCCTGCCGAGCCTGGCCGCGGCGCTGACCGAACACGGTGTCGAACTGCGCGGCTGCCCCCGCACGCTGGCGCTGCTGCCGCACGCCAAGCCGGCCACCGACGAAGACTGGGCCACCGAATACCTGGGCCCGATCCTGGCGATCCGCATCGTCGACTCGCTCGACGACGCCATCGAACACATTGCGCGCTGGGGCTCCGGCCACACCGACGCGATCGTCACCGAAGACCTGTCGGCGGCGCAGCGCTTCCAGCGCGAGGTCGACTCCAGCTCGGTCTATGTCAACCTGCCGACCTGCTTCGCGGACGGCTTCGAATACGGCCTGGGCGCCGAGATCGGCATTTCCACCAACCGCCTGCATGCGCGCGGCCCGGTCGGCCTGGAAGGCCTGACCACGCTCAAATGGGTGCTGACCGGCGAAGGCCAGACCCGCGGCTGATCTTCCACTTTCTTCAAGCTCGCGGCCTGCCGCGCACTACCGGGATTTCCATGCATTCACCCGCCATGGCCATGGCCTTCAGTCTGTTCGTGCTGTGCTTCATCACCTGCTCGCTCTGCGGCCTGGTGCTATTCTTCGTCAAGAGCAAGCAGATCAACGCCGCATTCAAGCACCCCTATCTGCAGCATCGCCCGTTCGAGCGCTACCCGCTGGCGATCAAGGCAGCGATCATGCTGGATTATTTCTTCCGCCTGATGTTCCCGGGCACCCGATTCTGGCTGATTGGCAACGCCAATGACCTGCTGGCGCACCTCGATCCCAAGAAAGCGCCGTTGGCCTTGAAGTGGCCGATCGTCGGTTTCTGGGGTTCGTGCTGGCTGGGCCTGATCGCAATGATCGTGCTGTGGACGATGCTGTTCCTGGGAGCCTGAGGCCCATGCGGATCGAGATCGAAGACTACCCGGGTTGCACGGAAGCCGCGCGCATCCTGATCGCTGCCCGCGAGGCCGGCATCGCCGGCCCGCGCCTGCCCGCCGCCTGCCGCCCCCAGACCCAGGGCCAGGCGTTCGCCGTGCAGCAACGCACCGCGCAGTTGCTGCGCGAGACCCGCCGCGATGGCATCGGCGCCTGGAAAAGCGCCCTGCCGTCGCCCGAGAAAACCGTGGTCGCCCCCATCTACGCCTCGACCGTGGCGCTGGCCGGCAGGCTGTCCGCCTCCACGCAGGTGGTGCGCATTGAACCGGAAATCGCGTTCGAACTGGCGCGCGACCTGCCCGCCCGCGCCGAACCATACAGCCCAGCCGAGATCGACGCCGCCATTGGCGGCGCGCGGCTGGCGCTGGAAGTGCTGGGTTGCCGCTATGCCGCGCCCGAGCACGCCAGCCTGCCCGAACTGCTGGCGGACCACATGTTCAATGCCGGGCTGGTGCTGGGTCCGCGTATCGCCTCGCCGGACGCCGCGCCGGCCAGTATGACCATCACCCTGTCCGTCGATGGCGCCGAAGTCGAGCAGCATCCCGGCATCCATCCCAACGGCCACGCCAAGGCCGGACTGTACTGGCTTGCCAATTTCCTGCGCGAACAAGGCCTGGCGCTGGCCGCGGGCCAGCACGTCATCACCGGCTCGTACGCGGGCTATCTGGACGTGCCCGCCAACCGCGACCTGGAACTGGCCTATGGCGACCTTGGCGTCCTGAAACTGCACTTTGTCGTCGATTGAATCGACACCCGCCATCGCCCGAGGCCATGCCATGCTGACCCTGCGTCCCTTTGCTCCCGCGGACTACGCCCTGCTTTCGAGCTGGTTCAATTGCCTGTCCGACGTGGTGCAATGGGGAGGGTCGCATCTCTCGTACCCGCTGGCACAGGCCGATCTGGATGCCATGCTGCGCGAAGGACAGGTCCAACCGCCCACCCGGCGTTGCTGGATGGCATGCCGCGGCGACACGCCAGTGGGTCACGCGCAACTGGCGTATGACTGGCGCGACGGCAATGCCCGCCTGGGCCGTGTCGCCATCGCCCCGGCCGAACGCGGCCAGGGACTGGCCGGCCCGATGGTGACGCTGCTGATCGACGAGGCCTTTCGCACGCCAGGCATCGAACGCCTGGAGCTGAATGTCTACATGTTCAATCAGCCCGCCATCCGCACCTACCAGAAGCTCGGCTTCACGCTCGAAGGCGTGCGGCGCTCATCCACGCGCGCCGGCGAGGCGCGCTGGGATACCGGCATGATGGGATTGCTGCGTACTGAATGGCGGCCGGCTGACGCCGCCATTCAGCGCGCAAGCTGAACTGCTACCGCCGGCTAGCGGACCACCGGCTCCGCAATGCCGACGGCGGGGCCACCGGCCTCGATCACTGCCCCGGCAGCAAGGCACAGATCCTCGCGGTAGCGCCCCGCCACCACCTGGACGCCCACGGGACTGTCGCCGGCGCTGCCCATGGCCACGGTCAGCCCGGGCAATCCCATGAAAGGCAGGCCGATCTGCGTCATCTGCGCGCGCCATACGCGACGGTAGGCCGCGTCGCCCTCCAGGTCCAGGTTGTCGGAAAACGGCAGCTCGGCGGACACCGGCAGCAACAGCACGGGATATTCCGTCAGGAACAGCTCCCACAGGCGCGTCAGCGTCGCGCGGCGCGTCAACACCGCCGAGAACCCGGCCATGTCCATGCCGGCCACGTTTTCACGCTGGCCCTCCAGGGCCACCTGCGCGCCGCGGTCTCCTTCCTTGCGCGCGGCCTCGACCATGGCGTCGTAGCCATCCGCCATCCACATGCGGATCTGCAGGTCGGCGGCCTCCTGCAGCGGCGGCAGGGTATCGATCGTATCCACCGCCCAGCCCGCCTCGCTCAAGCGCCGAGCGGCATCCTGCAAGGCCTTGACCACCGCCGGCGCGGTCTCCATGCCATCGGGATTCAGGCAAAGCGCCACGCGCCGCGGCCGGTCCGGACCGGTCAACGGCGCCGGCACCCACCACGGATCGCGCGGATCGGCCGCGGCCATCACGGCCAGGCCCAGCCGCAGGTCGGCGATGCTGCGGCCCAGCGGGCCGGACACCGCCGTGATCTGGCCGCCGATGGTGCGTTCGGGCAGGGCTGCGTTGTAGGCGGGCACACGGCCCAGCGACGGACGCAGGCCGTGCACGCCGCAAGCGTAGGCGGGGTAGCGGATCGAGCCCGCGATATCGGTGCCATGCGCCAGATGGCCGATGCCCGCCGCCACCGCCGCCGCGGCGCCGCCGGACGAGCCTCCCGGCGTCAGCGCGGGATTGCGCGGGTTCAAGGTATTGCCGTGCAGCCGGTTGCCGGTGAACCATCGCAATGAAAACGCGGGGGTGTTGGTGCGGCCGATGATCACCGCGCCCGCCTTGCGCAGGTTGTCCACCACCGGGTTGTTGGCCGTCGCGATCACGTCCTTCTGCAACGTCACGCCGTTGGTGGTGGCAAAGCCGGCCTGGTCCACATTGACCTTGACCGTCACCGGCACACCCGCGAGCGCGCCAGGGTCTTCCCCGCGCGCCAGGGCCTGGTCCACCAGGGCCGCCTGCGCCAACGCATCCTCGGGCCGGTGATCGACCACGGCGTTGATCAGGGGATTCACCGCCTGCAGGCGATCCAGCGCGCTCTGCGCGGCCTGGACTGCGGAAACATCGCGCCGGCGGATACGGGCGGCAAGCTCAACTGCGGACAAACGCCAAAGATCGGACACGCGGCACTCCTCTGTCTGGTCAACGGAAACCGGCGGCCAGGCGCCGCCGGACGGTCCACCTTAGCGCCCCTTGCACGCGTCCACAAGCCGGGGCGCACCGCCAGGCCATGCGCTTCAGTCCTCTTCGAACACCTCGACAATCGCGTCCGCGACGGCGCGCACCCGCGCTGTCCGGTTCAGGTCGCCATGCATCACCAGCCATAAATCATAGGGCTCGCTGCGATGAGGCCAGATCCGCACCAGGTCTGGATACTGCGGCGCCATATGGATGGGCAGTTCGCCGATGCCCAGGCCCGCCGCCACCGCCTCGATGATCATCAGGCCCGAATTCAATTCCATGGCAATGCGGCCATTCCCGGTGGGCTCGCCACAGAAGGTGTCCGACCAGCCCGGCAGCACGGCCTGCTGGTAGGTCACCAGCGTATGGCCGGCGAAGGCGGTTCCGGGACGCGGCTCGCCATGCGCCTCGAGATAGGAGCGGGAGGCATACAGTCCGACTTCCTTGCGCGCCAGATGGCGCTGGATCAGGTCGGGATTGTCCGGCTTGATATTGCGGATTGCCAGATCGGCTTCGCGCCGGGTCAGGTTGCTCAGCTGAATCGAGGTCGACAGCGCGATGCGGATGTCGGGATGCTGCACGTGCAGCCGGCTGATGGCTTCCATGATGAAATAACTGGCCACGGTCTCGGATGTCGCCACCCGCACCACGCCCGACAGCCGGTGGTCCAGCCCCTGCATCTGCCGTTGCAGCTGATCGGCGGCCTGCTCCATGCGCTCGGCCGCGGCAAATGCCTGTTCACCCGCGGCGGTCGGCACATAGCCCGACGGCGTGCGCAGGAACAAGCGGGCGTCCAGCGAAGCCTCCAGCGCCGCCAGCCGGCGGCCAGCCGTGGCCTGATCGATCTGCAAGAGGGCCGCGGCGCCACGCAGGGTGCCATTGCGGTAGATCGCCAGGAAGATGCGCGCGTTGTCCCAATCCATGCAGGCGGCTCCGCCAAGGCCACGGCGGATCGCCACGGCGCCAAATGGTTGATGCAAATTTGCATCACTATAAAGCAGATTCTCCTATTTTTTTGCATCAGCGGAACCCCTAATCTGTGCACCTCGGAAGTCCCCGGAAGTTCCTGTCATGCGCCCCGCCTGTTCCACTGCCCCGCTCCCCGTCGAACCCGCCCTTCGTCCCGCCGCGACCGGCCTGCTGCCCCTTGTCACCCTGGCCATCGGCTTCGTCATGGCCATGCTCGACGTCACCGTCGTCAACGTCGCCCTGCCCAGCATCGCGCAGCAGTTCACCGTGCCGCTCACCGATCTGGTCTGGATCGTCGACGGCTACACCCTGACCTTCGCCGCCCTGCTGCTGGTGGCCGGCGCCCTGGCCGACCGCTATGGCGCCAAGACCGTCTATCTGGCGGGGCTGGGCGTCTTTACCCTGGCCTCGCTGCTATGCGGCATCGCGCCCGGGGGAGACCTGCTGATCGCCGCCCGCATGCTGCAGGGCCTGGGCGCCGCGCTGTTTATGCCCAGTTCGCTCAGCCTGCTGACCCATGCCTATGAAGACGACCAGGTGCGCAATCGCATGCTGGCCGCATGGTCGGCCATCGTGGCCGTGGCCGGCGCCGCCGGTCCGCTGCTGGGCGGCGTGCTGATCCACCAGTTCGGTTGGCGCGGCATCTTCCTCATCAACCTGCCGCTGGGCCTGGCGGGCCTGTGGCTGGCGCGGCGCCGCATCCAGGCGGCCCCGCGCCGCCCGCGCGCGCTCAATCCGCTGAGCCATGTGTTCGGTGTCGTCGCGCTGTCATCGCTCTGCTTTGCGTTGATCCAGGGCAACGCCTACGGATGGGACTCGTTGCCCATCCTGGGCGCGGCGCTCGTGTTCCTGCTCGCCGCCACGCTGCTGATACACCGCGAACGGCGCCATGCCGAGCCGATCATTCCGCGCGCGCTGTTCCAGACCACGCAGTTTGCGGCGGCCAACGGCGTGGGCTTTCTCATCAACCTCGCCTCGTACGGCCAATTGTTCCTGCTCAGCCTGTTCCTGCAACAGGCCCGCGGCGCCGACGCCCTGGAGACCGGCATCCAACTGGTGCCCATGCTGGCGGTGTTCTCCATCGGCAACCTGATCTCGAGCCGCATATCGGCGCGCTGGAACGTATCCGCCTCGCTGCTGGGCGGCATCCTGTTGGCGACGGTCATGAGCCTGGCGGGCCTGGCCGCGTTCACGCCCGACATGCCCTACCGGCCCTTCGCCGCTGTGGTGGCGCTGGCGAACCTGGGAGTCGGCATCGCGGTGCCGGCGATGACCAGCGTGGTCATGCAGGTGTCGGGCAAGCATCACGCCAATAGCGCCGCGGCCGCGCTCAACGCCAACCGGCAATCGGGCGCCCTGGTGGGGGTGGCACTGATGGGCACCATCCTGCACCTGCTGCCGGACTGGCATGCCAGCCTGCCCGCCTCCTACGTCATCATCGCCGCCGCTTATCTGGTTGCCGCGATGCTGGTATGGCGGCACCTGCGTCACGCCCGCAACACCTGACGGGCATCGGCGGCTGGCCGTCATCTGGCGGCGAGGCCGTACCGCCGTGAAGCCACGGCACCTCAACGGCGCGCGGCGCGGCCGGTCAATCGCGACGCAGGATCGCGATCCCGCGGCCGGCAAAAAAACGGTCGAAGACATCCAGCGGCACACAGGCATCGGCCTGCGCGCCCGGCTCGCCGGAAGGATTGTGGAAAGTCACGTGCTCCGGCGTGGCCCGCGTCACCAGCACCAGGTGGCCGCCCCGGGCGGGCGGTTCACGATCCGGCCATCGGATCCACGGATGAACCGATGCCATGAAATAGGCGGCGCGGCTCATCATTGCCGGCAGCGCCTCTCCCCGCAGGTCCACGCACACCTCGGCTTCGAGCCCGAACTCCTCGGCCACGAAGCGCACGAACGGCGCGTAGATCAGCCCTTTGATGCGCCCCTCGCCGTCCTCGGTGTAGGCGCCGTAGGGCATGCTGCGACGCGCCAGTTCCAGGGTCGGATGGACCTGCCGGGTGGTGGCGGCCAGCACCATCTTCAAGCAGGCCATGCCGCAGACATGGCTGGCCCAGCGGGCATATTCCGCCACGTCCCGCGCGCCGGAGGCGCGCCAGGAAGGATCGTCCTCCAGCCGCAGTTCCTTGCGTATGATGGCGCCGGCCAGATGGGCCGATTCCCATTGGCAGAAATACGGCACCGCCCGCCGTTCGGCTGACCGCGACACGTCCATGAATCGCTCCGGCAAAAAGTGAATGGCGGTGTTGCGCAAGCAGGGGCCGCCGGCATCCCGCCATCTTGCCCGCCGAGGCCCCGCGTGGCAACCCGGCCCGCTTTGCTTCACAATGGACCTTCCTTGGACACCTTCCGGAGCCTCGCATGACCGACACGTCCCCCTCCCCCGCCATCCGCCGCGTCGCCATTGTCGGCGCGGGCACCATCGGCGCCAGCTGGGCCGCGCTGTTCCTGGCGTATGGACTCGAAGTCGTGGTCTGCGATCCCGCTGCCGACGCGGAATCCCTGACGCGCGCGCGCGTCGCCGCCGCCTGGCCAGTGCTGACCGAGCTCGGCCGCGTGGCCGCGGGCGCGAGCCCCGAGGCGCTGCGTTTCGATGCCGACCTGGCCGGCGCGTTGCGCGGCGTGGACTTCGTCCAGGAAAACGGCCCTGAACGCGAAGACTTCAAGACCGACCTGTTCGCGCGCATGGACGCGCTGCTGCCGCCCGAAGTGATCGTCGCCTCCAGCTCCTCCGGACTCATCATGAGCCGCCTGCAGGCACGCTGCCAACATGCGGCGCGCTTCGTCATCGGCCATCCGTTCAACCCGCCTCACCTGATCCCGCTGGTCGAGGTGGTGGGCGGCAAGCAGACCTCCGAAGCGACGGTCGAGCGTTGCATCGCTTTCTACCGCCAGCTGGGCAAGCATCCGATCCGCGTCAACAAGGAAGTCCCGGGCCATATCGCCAACCGCCTCCAGGCCGCGCTGTGGCGCGAGGCGATCCACCTGGCCGCCGACAATGTCGCCAGCGTCGCCGATATCGATGCCGCCGTGTCGCAAGGCCCAGGACTGCGCTGGGCTCTGTTCGGCCCGCACATGACCTTCAACCTCGGCGGCGGCGCCGGCGGCATGGCACATTTCATGGATCACCTGCTCGGCCCCATCCAGACCTGGTGGGACGACCTGGGAACGCCCGAGGTCACGCCTGAACTGCGGCGCCGCCTGATCGAAGGCGTCAACGCCGAAGCCGGCCAGCGCGACATCGCCGACCTGGTGCGGGATCGCGACGCGCAGCTGACGGCGCTGCTGAAGGTCCTGCAGCGCTGATCCGGCCCGGCAGCGCCAGCCAGCAACCCGCCGCTGTTATGCTGTCCGTTGCCCGGGACGCCACGCCGCCCGCTCTTTCACACGCAGGGATTCCCATGCTTTCCGTCATCCACGACACCGCCCATTCCCGCTACACCGCCACCGTCGACGGCGTGCTGTGCGTACTGGACTACCACCTGCGTGATGGCGTGATGACCATCACGCACACCGGCGTGCCCAGCCAGGTGGGTGGACGCGGCATCGCCGCCGAACTCACCCGCGTCGCCCTCGACACGGCCCGCGCGCAAGGCTGGAAAGTCCGTCCGCAGTGTTCCTATGCCGACGTCTACATGCGCCGCCACCCCGAATACAACGACCTGCTGGCCTGAGCCCTGCCGTGACCGCGCCTGACTCCACCGCCTGTCCCTGTGGCACCGGCAAAACCTACACCGCCTGCTGCGGCCGCTGGCACCAGGGCCCCCAAGCCTTGCAGGCTCCCACCGCGCAAGACTTGATGCGTTCGCGTTACAGCGCCTTCGTGCTGGACAAGCTCGACTACCTGCTCGAAACCTGGCATCCCACGACCCGCCCGGCCTCGCTCGAGCCCAATCCGCCCGCGATGAAGTGGCTCGGCCTGGCCATCAAGCAGGCCCGCGACCAGGATGCCGATCACGCCACCGTCGAATTCGTGGCCCGCAGCCGCCTGGCCGGGCGCGCCAGCCGCATGCGTGAGGTCAGCCGCTTCGTGCGTGAAGCCGGGCGCTGGTATTACCTGGATGGCGACCTAAGCTGAAGCCCGCCGGCGCGGCGGCATCTGCACGTCCTGGCCCACCGCCTGCGCCAGCACCGTCACCAGGTTCTTCAGCGCCGCATCGGCCGCGGCGCCCGCTCCTCCCACGATCGCCAACTCCGTCCGAGGCGCCGGCGCCAAACCCGACTCCGGCCCCAACACGCCATGCTCGGGCAGGCATGCGAAAGCCGGCAGCAGCGAAATCCCCAGCCCCGCCGCCACCGCGGCCTGCACACCAGCCAGGCTCTGGCTGTGATACGCGACGCGCCACGACCGACCGGCGCTTTCCAGCGCATAGATCATGCGCTTGCGATAGATGCAGCCGTGCGGAAACAACACCAGCGGCAGCGGCTCCACGCCCTGCAGCAAACGCTCATCTCCGACCCACGCCAGTTGCTCGGGCCACGCCGCCAGGCAAGGGCCTTCGCCGGGTTCCCGCTTGATCAGGGCCAGATCCAGTTCCCCGGCGCCGAGCCGGGCTTTCAGCTCCATGCTCATGCCACTGCCGGTTTCCAGGCGGATATCCGGATGGCTCGCGGCAAACCCAGCCAGCAGCGCCGTCAGTCGCGCCACATCGAAGTCCTCGGGAATGCCCAGCCGGATCGCCCGCGCGCGACGCGGCGTCGCCAGCGCCAGTTCCGCCTCGTCCGCCATCGCCAGCAGTTTGCGCGCGTAGGCCAGCATCAGCTCGCCATCGCCGGTGGCCTGCACCTGGTTGCCGGCGCGATCGCGCAGCAACAGGGTCCTGCCCACGGTCTGCTCAAGCTTGCGTACCTGCTGACTCACGGTCGATTGTGTGCGGTGCACGCGACCGGCGGCCCGTGTGAAGCTGCCTTCATCGACCACGCAGACCAGGGTGCGGAGCAATTCGAGATCGAGCATGAGATGTCCGTTTGAGAAGCCTCGGGGTCCCGGTTTCCGCGAACCTCGCCGCGGCGCCAGGCGTTTTCGCGTTCGTTTTCACCTGCCAGGAATGATATTTAAAATTTCACTGATAGCAGTTTTATTATTAATTTTACAACTTACCTGAGCAATCCTAAGCTGGCACCGTCCTCACCAATCTTCAAGGAAACGCCATGCCCCTGGATCACCTCCCGCGCCCGCAATGGCTCACTTTCGACTGCTACGGCACCCTGATCCAATGGGATGAAGGCCTGCACGCCGCCGTGGCCCGCATTCTGGCCGCCAATCAGGGGGCACAGCGCGCCCCGACGCCCACGCGGTTCCTGCGTATCTACGACGAGCACGAACATCGGTTGGAGCGCACCCCGCCCCATCGGCGTTTCGCCGACATCACGCGCGAAGCGCTGCGGCTGACCATGCACGACCTGGGACTCGAATATCGCCCGCAGGATGCCGCGCTGCTCACCGACAGTATTTCGGCCATGCCGCCATTTCCCGAAGTGGTCGACACGCTTGCGCTGCTCAAGCGCGCTGGCTTCCGCCTCTGCATCATCTCCAATACCGACGACGCCATCATCGCCGGCAATGTGGCGCAATTGGGCGGTCACGTCGACCGCGTCGTCACCGCCGAACAGGCGGGCGCCTACAAGCCGTCGCGCCGCATCTTTGCCCATGCCCATGACAGCCTCGGCGTCACCCCGGACGAAGTCGTGCACATTTGCGCCAGTCCCCACCTGGACCATGCCGCCGCGCGCGACATCGGCTTTCGCTGCGTGTGGATCGACCGCGGTACCGGCCGCCAGCCCTTGCCGGACTACCGTCCCGACGCTACCGTATCGACTCTGGACCAAGTACCCGGGCTGTTGCGCCAGGCCGGCTGGATGTAGGGAATCGGGCGGGCGGATATCACCGCCCGTTCCGGTCCGACATCCCGGCCGGCTCGACGCCGCCGCCCGGCACTCTCGCTCACGACGCCATCCTGGCGATTTCCAACTTCAATCGGGCAGCCAATGAACCACGATCCTCATTTCGCCAACGCGCTGTTCCACGCCGAGCACGTCAGCGCCCTGCGCGATGACCTTGCGCTGGCGCTGCGCGCCGCCGCCGCCCACGGGCTCGGCGAAGGCGTCTGCAACCATTTCAGCGTGGCGCTACCAGGAGACTCCGACCATTTCCTGCTGAACCCGCGCGGCCTGATGTGGCATGAGGTCCAGGCTGCCGATATCGTGCTGGTCGACGCCGAGGGTCGTAAGCTGGCGGGACGCCACGAAGTCGAACCCACGGCCATGTTCATCCACGCCGCAATCCATCGCATCGCCGGCAAGGCCTGTGTATTGCATACCCACATGCCCTACGCCACCGCATTGACGCTCACCAGCATCCGCGCCCTCGACACCACGCTCTCGCAGAATGCGATGCGCTTCCATGGCCGCATCGCGGTCGATGACGAATACAACGGCCTGGCGTTGGACGCCAGCGAAGGTGAACGCATTGCCCGCGCCATGCAGGGCACCGACATCGCCTTCCTCGGCAATCACGGTGTGGTGGTCTGCGGCGAGCGGCTCGACTACGCCTACGACGATCTCTTCTTCCTCGAACGCGCCTGTACCGCGCAGGTGCTTGCCGAATCCACCGGCCGCGCCTTGGCCCCGGTGGATCCGCTGATCGCCGGCAAGGTGGCCGCGCAAATACAGAGCGAACGCCTGCAGTCGGAACTGTTCTTCGCCGCATTGCGGCGCCAGTTGCCGGACGCCGCGCAGCGTCAGCCTGGCTGCCCTTCCTTCTTCCCCGGGGAGACCGGCACCTGCCTGGCTCCCACCCGCGGCGCCAGATCGTAGTAGCCGGAAAGCAACCGCCAATGAAAAAACCCCGCAGGCGTCAGCCTGCGGGGTTTTCTTCTTGAATAACTGCCTGATACTGACCTACTTTCACAGACGTCCGTCCACTATCATCGGCGCGAAGGCGTTTCACTGTCCTGTTCGGGATGGGAAGGAGTGGTACCACCTTGCTATGGGTATCAGGCTTGACCTGCCGAGCATCCCGCCTCGATGGCGAGCGCTCCAATCCTGGGTACTGCATGGCCAGCTTTGTTCGCGACGATCAGAGCCGGGCTCGATAATCGTGGCGCGCGCATGAACGGGCTTTTCATAAAAACAAAACCCCACAGGCGCGAGCCTATGGGGTTTTGAGCAATAAAAGCCTGACGATGACCTACTTTCACAGACGTCCGTCCACTATCATCGGCGCAAAGGCGTTTCACTGTCCTGTTCGGGATGGGAAGGAGTGGTACCACCTTGCTATGGTCGTCAGGCGTAACGGGTTGAGAGATTGTCTTTGAGGGACAACCGCTCCAATCTTGGAAGAAGCGCAACGTGTGGGGATCAGAGTGTGACTCGATGATCAACGCACAGTGGGTGTAATTGGTGTTGGCTGGCTGCTGACGGGGCAGCCAGATTTTGTATTGAACGACACTTGGAACGCTATACCACCAGGTCATAACCATCAGTGTTATAGGATCAAGCCTCACGAGCAATTAGTATCGGTTAGCTTAACGCATTACTGCGCTTCCACACCCGACCTATCAACGTCCTGGTCTCGAACGACTCTTCAGGGGGATCAAGTCCCCGGGATACCTAATCTTCAGACGAGTTTCCCGCTTAGATGCCTTCAGCGGTTATCTCTTCCGTACTTAGCTACCCGGCAATGCCATTGGCATGACAACCGGTACACCAGAGGTACGTCCACTCCGGTCCTCTCGTACTAGGAGCAGGCTCCGTCAAGTATCCAACGCCCACGGCAGATAGGGACCAAACTGTCTCACGACGTTTTAAACCCAGCTCACGTACCTCTTTAAATGGCGAACAGCCATACCCTTGGGACCGGCTACAGCCCCAGGATGAGATGAGCCGACATCGAGGTGCCAAACACCGCCGTCGATATGAACTCTTGGGCGGTATCAGCCTGTTATCCCCAGAGTACCTTTTATCCGTTGAGCGATGGCCCTTCCATTCAGAACCACCGGATCACTATGTCCTGCTTTCGCACCTGTTCGACTTGTCAGTCTCACAGTCAAGCACGCTTATGCCATTGCACTATCAGCACGATTTCCGACCGTACCTAGCGTACCTTCGAACTCCTCCGTTACACTTTGGGAGGAGACCGCCCCAGTCAAACTGCCCACCATGCACTGTCCCCGATCCGGATAACGGACCAAGGTTAGAACCGCAAACAAACCAGGGTGGTATTTCAAGGATGGCTCCACGTGATCTAGCGACCACGCTTCAAAGCCTCCCACCTATCCTACACAGGCCGGTTCACAGTCCAATGCAAAGCTACAGTAAAGGTTCATGGGGTCTTTCCGTCTAGCCGCGGGTAGATTGCATCATCACAAACACTTCAACTTCGCTGAGTCTCAGGAGGAGACAGTGTGGCCATCGTTACGCCATTCGTGCAGGTCGGAACTTACCCGACAAGGAATTTCGCTACCTTAGGACCGTTATAGTTACGGCCGCCGTTTACCGGGGCTTCGATCAAGAGCTTGCACCCCATCACTTAACCTTCCGGCACCGGGCAGGCGTCACACCCTATACGTCGACTTTCGTCTTTGCAGAGTGCTGTGTTTTTAATAAACAGTCGCAGCCACCGATTCTCTGCGACCCCATCATGCTAAGCGCGCAGGCGCTTCACACTACCGGGGTATACCTTCTCCCGAAGTTACGGTATCAATTTGCCGAGTTCCTTCTCCTGAGTTCTCTCAAGCGCCTTGGAATATTCATCCCGTCCACCTGTGTCGGTTTGCGGTACGGTCTCGTACAGCTGAAGCTTAGAGGCTTTTCTTGGAACCACTTCCAATCACTTCGCAAGCAATGCTCGCTCGTGCCGTACCCTTGATTTACGCGCCCGGATTTGCCTAAGCGCCATCTTCGATACGTCAACAGGGACATCCAACACCCTGATGATCTTCCGCGATCCGTCCCCCCATCGCACTGTACGACGGTGCTGGAATATTAACCAGCTTCCCATCAGCTACGCATCTCTGCCTCGCCTTAGGGGCCGACTCACCCTGCGCCGATGAACGTTGCGCAGGAAACCTTGGACTTACGGCGAGGGGGCTTTTCACCCCCTTTATCGCTACTCATGTCAGCATTCGCACTTCTGATACCTCCAGCAGCCTTTACAAGCCACCTTCGCAGGCTTACAGAACGCTCTCCTACCGCGTGTACAAAGTACACACCCGCAGCTTCGGTTTATCGCTTAGCCCCGTTACATCTTCCGCGCAGGACGACTCGATCAGTGAGCTATTACGCTTTCTTTAAAGGATGGCTGCTTCTAAGCCAACCTCCTGACTGTCTATGCCTTCCCACTTCGTTTCCCACTTAGCGATAATTTGGGACCTTAGCTGGCGGTCTGGGTTGTTTCCCTCTTGAGTCCGGACGTTAGCACCCGGTGCTCTGTCTCCCAAGCTGTACTTGCGGGTATTCGGAGTTTGCCATAGTTTGGTAAGTCGCCATGACCCCCTAGCTATAACAGTGCTCTACCCCCCGCAGTAATACTTGAGGCACTACCTAAATAGTTTTCGGAGAGAACCAGCTATTTCCAGATTTGTTTAGCCTTTCACCCCTATCCACAGCTCATCCCCTAATTTTTCAACATTAGTGGGTTCGGTCCTCCAGCACGTGTTACCGTGCCTTCAACCTGGCCATGGATAGATCATCTGGTTTCGGGTCTACACCCAGCGACTGAATCGCCCTATTCGGACTCGCTTTCGCTACGGCTTCCCTATTCGGTTAACCTTGCCACTGAATGTAAGTCGCTGACCCATTATACAAAAG